>NZ_JHXK01000009.1 GCF_000621745.1 Clostridium beijerinckii HUN142
TCTCTCTTATGAATTCGGGCAATTCTAGTATTAACAGATGCAGTAATATGTATAGCTAAATCAAATAATGGAACAAAGGGCTGATTAAAACTATCCATTGAACCTGCCATCACAAAATGAGTTCTTTTTGATATATCTGTCATTAATCTGTTAATCTTTTCTTCATGAGTATGCATAACAGTAAAAGGTTTATCTGTATCTTTTCTCCAAATATAATCATCTATATCAAAATACGGAAAGCCAAGCTTTTTTGCTGCCAATTTTCCTAATGTCGTTTTTCCAGAACCGGCTGAACCAAAAATAATAATTCCTCTTGACATTTCTTTTAACCTCCATAACTCAAATTTATTATTTACACTTTAGTTAATTCCAGGATATTTTGTAAATATTGCATTATTAAATTTTCAAAGAATACTACTATTAGTTAATTCGTTAAATCTACATATTCAGAATTATCTTCTCCTCTGACAATAATGTTAGTAGATTTACAATTATTTAATGCTTGAGGAATACAGGGTTTATAATATGGTATTTACGGATAAACTATATTTTAATAAAGGAGGTGTAGTATTGGATATTAAGAAAATTCTTGAAATCCTTATAATAGTTTTACAAGGTTTATCTATAACAATCATAGTTTGGGGCGTTTTTCTTTGCCTGATAAATTTTATTAAAGTGGAAATATCCATTAATAATAGATCAAATATAGTTCAAAAGATTACATCTGCAAAAAATTATTTAGGCTCTTATATATTATTAGGTCTGGAGATTTTAATAAGTGCAGATATTATAGATTCTATATTAAACCCTACTATGCATGATATTTTGAGACTAGCCGCTATAGTTATAATTAGAACAGTAATATCTTATTTCCTAAATAAAGAAATGAAAGCTACTGCAAATAATCAATCAAGTTAATTACTACGACCTAAAAATAAGCTATAGCATAATAAATCGAGTAGGATGAAAACAATTATTTTGTTTTCTGTCCTCTCGCACCATCGTACATACTGTTGGGCATACAGGTTCATTAGCATTTGTAATTCGCTTTTTAAATTATTATTCCTTCAAAGTGTCCTACTTCATATGTAATCAGCCCTTTTTCCTCTAGACTCTTAAGAGTCGCTGCACCCCTGGCAGAAGTAACTCCCAGTGCATTACTGATATTACTTGGAATCACATTTTCTTAATGCTTAGAAATATATTACAGAACAAAATTTTTACCATGCATGGAATCATTAACCTGCTTCTGCACATTTCTTTCGCGCGACTTATGCATTACATCCATAAAATCACTGGCTAAACTTTTGAAATCCACTAAAATATTACTTCTTCTATTGCTTCTTTACATATTGAAACTGCTTTATCTATTTGTTCTTCATTAATTATTAATGGCGGATTGAAATATAATACATTACCAAGTGGCCTTAATATTAATCCTTTATTTAATGCTCTCTTATATACTTCGTAACCCACCCTAAGTTCAGGATCATAAGATTCTTTTGTCTTTTTATCTTTTACAAGTTCCATTGCATTAATAAGTCCAATGTTTCTTATTTCGCCTATCTGTGGATGTTCCAGTAAAGCCTCCTTTAACTTTTTGTTTAAGTAACTTGCTCTTAAATTTGCTTTTTCTAAAATAGCTTCTTCCCTTAGAATTTTCTGAACTGCCAGTGCTGCTGAACATCCAAGAGGATTTCCACTGTACGTATGACTATGCATAAATGCTTTTCCTTTATTATAGTCATCATAAAATGCATTATAGATTTCATCTGTTGTAATTGTTATTGCCATAGGCATATAGCCTCCTGTCAATCCTTTTGATATACACATAATATCTGGACTGACACCTGCATGCTCAAATGCAAACATTTTCCCTGTCCTTCCAAAGCCAGTAGCAATTTCGTCTGAAATTAGAAGAACTTTATATTCATCGCATAATTTTCTCAATTTCTTTAAATATACAGGTGGATAAATTCTCATTCCTGCACTTCCCTGTAATAATGGTTCAACAATTATTGCGCAAGTTTCTTCTCCATATTTCTCAAAAGATTTTTCTGCATGTTCAAAACATTCTGCATTGCAACAATCTCTCGTTTTACCATATGGGCATCTATAGCAATCAGGCGCTTCCACACGAATTGTATCCATTAACATAGGCTTATAAATTTTTGCATATAAATCCATACTTCCAACAGACAATGCTCCAATAGTTTCTCCGTGGTATCCTTCACTTAAACACATAAATCTTGTTTTCTTTTTATTCCCTGTTTGATATTGGTATTGAAAACTCATTTTTAAGGCACACTCAACTGAAGCAGAACCATTATCTGAAAAATTAAATTTTGTAAGGCCCTTTGGAATAATTTTACTTAACTCTTCACAAAGTTTTATTGCTGGTTCATGAGAAAAATTAGCAAAAATAACATGTTCTAAATCCTCAAGCTGATTCTTAATATATTCATTTATTGTTGGATTGCAATGCCCAAGTAAATTACACCACCATGAGCTTACTATATCTATATATTCCTTGCCATCCTTATCATATAAATAAATGCCTTTTCCATGATCAATTATAATTGGCTTTAATTCTTCATAATCCTTCATCTGGGAGCATGGGTGCCAGATATATTTCAAATCTTTTTCAACTAAATTCATATTCATTCTCTTTTCTCTTTTATTTTTTATAATATACAAGTCCTAATTGATTTTCTGCATTAAATTAATGGACAATAAATAATTATATATAGCTTGTTCATTGCAACATATATAGTTTACTTTTCATATGTGATGCTTAATTACAGCTATGATTATGAAATAGTAGAATCCAGTCAACTATACGCAATTGTAAATCATACAAAAGTTTACTCATATATTTCTAATAATTTATTTATATCAATATTTAACTCTTCATCATTTTCTTTTACTAGTGCAATTACTGAAATTTCAGTAATTGCCTCTATCATTTTTTTATTATCTTCATGAAGTATATTACCTTCACTATAGCGGTTTAATATAATTCCTTTTATTGATATATTCCTGTTTTTCAAATATTCCACAGTAAGAACCACATGATTAATTGTGCCAAGTCCTGAATCTGCAATAATTAAAGTTGAAAGGCCTAATTCCTTTACTATATCTTCAAGCATGATTTTTTTATCATCATATCTTATAGGGCATACTATTCCACCACTACCCTCCATAGTTAAATAATCATACTTTGATAAAGAATTATTGAAATCTTCTATAACCTTATTCATTTCAACTGGATTTCCTTCTATTTGGGAAGCCAAATGTGGCGATACTGCTTCTTTATACACATATGATACTAGGTTGTCCATAGTTTCATTAATGTTAGCAATTTTATTTACATAATAAGCATCCCCTGGTATAAGCGCATTTTCTGTAACTTCTGCCCCACTCAATGCTGCTTTATAATACCCCGCATTATATCCTGCATCTCTTAATTTTTTTACTATAAGTCCTGTTACAAAAGTTTTTCCTATATCTGTTCCTGTTGCAGTAATAAAAATATTGTTACCCATTACAAATTTTCACCTCATATTCAAGTTTTTTAATTATTTTCCAGCATTTCTGCTAATAAAACTCAATATATACCTTTACTTTAGTATTGTCAACTATAATAACCATATAGGTTGACAATAATTCTATATTAGTTTATCTTTTAAGTTAAACATAGTAAATTATATCTTTAGTCTGTAGGAGAATTAAATTATGAATTATGTAATAGAAAAACTGCAAAAAATAAAAACAAAAGAATTATATAGAAAACTTAAATATATTGAAACAGCTCAATCTCCTAGAGTTAAAATGGGCGGAAAAGATTTTATACTTTTAGGTTCTAACAATTATTTAGGTCTTTGCGATGATTATAGATTAAAAAAAGCAGCCATTGATGCAATACATAAATATGGTGTTGGATCTGGAGGTTCTAGGCTAACTACGGGGAGTTATGATATACATAAAGAATTAGAAAAAAAAATTGCATCCTTTAAAGGTACTGAAGCAAGTTTAATTTTTAATACGGGTTATATGGCTAATGTAGGTATTATTTCAGCTATTTGTGATAGGAATTGGGTTATCTTTTGTGACAAACTGAATCATGCCAGTATTATTGATGGTTGTCGTTTAAGTGATGCAAAGCTTATTAGGTACAAACATTGTGATATGACTGATTTGTTATATAAAGTAAATAAGTACAAAAAAAATAATAGTTTGATTGTAACAGATGGTGTATTTAGTATGGATGGAGATATCGCTCCTCTTCCAGATATCGTAAAAATTGCAAAAGAAAATGATATTATAACGATGGTTGATGATGCTCATGCTACAGGTATTTTAGGTAAAAATGGATCAGGTACAGCCTCATATTTTAACTGTGATAATCAAATTAATATTATGATGGGAACATTAAGCAAATCTATTGCTTCTGAAGGTGGTTATGCAGCTGGCAGTAAAGATTTGATTGATTATCTAAAAAATTCTGCAAGAAGCTTTATTTATTCTACCGCTTTATCACCTGCTACAATTGCAGTTTCTATAAAATCGTTAGAAATTATTGAAAATGATGAAAAAAGAAGATCTAATTTATTAAAAATGTCAAATTGGCTTCAAAATGAACTTAGTATAGCAGGATTTAATGTATTAAAAACAAAAACTCCTATTATTCCAATTATGGTTGGACCTGCATATAAAGCTGTTGAATTTAGCAAAAACTTATTGAGAGAAGGTATATACATACCAGCTATCAGACCACCTTCTGTTCCTGAGGGTACAAGTCGTTTAAGAATTTCTCTAATGGCAACACATACACCCCAAGATTTAGAAGAAGCCTTGACAAAAATCAAATTAATTGGTAAAGATTTAAATATTATTGGAGGTCAAAATGACTAAACCTTATTTAATTATGCTGCCTGGCTGGGGAATGAACAGTCTTGTTTGGAATGAATTTGATAAATTACTATCTAATGATTTCGAATTAGTATTTATTGAATGGGATAATGTTTTTTCATTAAATCAATTTAAAGAAAAAGTAATAAACGTTATAGAACAAAAACAAATATCCACTTTTTCAATACTAGGATGGTCTTTAGGTTCATTAGTTGCTCAAGATATTGCATCAGATAACCTATTCAATATTAAAAACTTAATTTTAGTTGGCTGTACAAGCTCCTTTATTCAACATAACGAAAATGGATACAATATTGGATTGAATAAAAAAATTGTAGAAAGAATGAAATCCAAACTTTATAAAAATCCACAAGAAACACTGTATGATTTTTATGATGCTATGTTTTCAAAAGAAGAAAAACTAAAGAACTATAACAACGAATTTTTGCAAACAATGAAAAGTAATACTAAAAATCAATCAATAGATTCTTTATCATTAGGATTGGATTATTTAATACAAAAAGATTTAAGAACTAAATTATTCCGGATAAATGTTCCTTTATTAATAATCCAAGGTGAAGATGATAATATATGTCCTTTGAAGGGGGCTGAATATATAAAAAACATGTCAGCAAATTCAAATATAGAGATTATAAGAGCGGCTGGACATATTCCCTTTTTTACAAACCCTAATGTTTGTTACAATATCATATCCGAGTTCACATCAAAAAATATTTAATTATGGAAGGTATATATATGATTGATAAACAACAAGTAAAATTTCATTTTAGCAAAAACGCTTCAAATTATAATCAATATGCTCATATACAAAAAGAGATGAAAGATATTTTAATAAAGTTCATGCTGCAAAACAATAAAGATAATATTGAAATTAAAAATATTTTAGAGATTGGTTGTGGAACAGGATACCTAACATATGCTTTAACTGAGATTTTTCCTTCTGCACATATAACTGCTGTTGATATTGCACCAGGAATGATTGCTGAAATAAAATCCAAGTTCACAAATAATTCTGTAGATTTTATTTGTATTGATATAGAAGAAATGGAACTTAACAACACTTATGACATAGTCATTTCTAATGCTACATTTCAATGGTTTAATCACATGCCCACAACTATAAAAAAGCTATATACTGCATTAAATCCAAATGGTATGCTCTGCTTTTCTACATTTGGTGAATATACTTTTCGTGAATTGAATGAATGTTTTAATAAGGCAAAGCAAGCATTGTGCATAAAAGAGTCTATATATTCTGGACAACCTTTTTATAGTTTGAATGAGTTGACTACTTTATGCAAAAACGCAATAGAAACTAAGGCGAATAATAATGAGATTTTAATTGAAAGCAGAGAAATATTAAAATATGAGTACTTTAATAATTGTAAGAATTTTTTTTACTCCATTAAGAAAACTGGTGCTAACAATAGTAATAAAAGCAATAGAAGCACCTCACCAACTTTTATCAAAAAAGTAATTGATCTTTATAATGAAAATTTTCTAGAGAATAATAAAGTAAAATCTACTTATCATTGCTTGTTTTACAAAATTATAAAAAAATAATATATGTAAAGATAACGCTTTTATTCAGTAGTCACTTTCTTTAAGAACTGTACCTTTCTTATTTTTTGCCTGCTGCATTACAGTTATGTATAGATGATAAGATCGAAATAGAGTAACTTACGACAACACTACATAAGCATTGCCGTGAGTTTCATTGTGAAGACGAGCCACTTCGGACCACCATATAAAAACTGCACTTACTACTGATATAGTTCGCGTATCAGTAGTAAGTGCAAGTCTATTTTAGAAGTCTATTTTCCGTGGCCTATCCATTTAAATCTCCCTTTTACAATGAGATTTATGATTTGTAAATCAAATAACACATTCTGTAATACTGTATTATTTGACTTACAAAGATCATCCGCTATACTTCAGCAATCACCCTGCAATGAAACCCTGAAAATCTGCTTATATTTAATGGGAAAGTATATACTGTAAATGGTTTGTCATTGAACTAAGTTACCTCTAAAAGCTATTACATTCTACGCTATTAAAAAGTCGCCAAAGTTGTTCTACTATTATTGGTGCAGGGTATGGCTTTGAATTATATATCCACCATTCTAACACACCTACACCAGCTGATATTAAAAATTCTACTGAAATTTCTTTATTAGCTTTTTGTTCAGATAAATCTATACGGTTAATCAATCCCTCTTTAAATATTTCCTTCATACGCTTTCGAAAAACAGTACTTTCTTTAGTTGATAACATAGAGAAATAAAATTCATAATTGACTTCAATATGCTCAAAAATACGTATCAGGCTAGACTTAGATGTTATTTGTTCTACCTTATGGTCTTGGATACATGCCTTTGTTAATTGTGTTAAATAATAGTCCAAACACTTGTCCCTTAAATCATACTTATCAGTAAAATGGAGGTAAATTGTTCCTCGATTAACATTGGCTTTTTCTGCGATTTCACCAATAGTAATACTTTCTAAATCTTTTTCTAAAATAAGTATCATAAAAGCATCCATGATTGCCTGTTTAGATTTTTGAATTCGTCTATCCATCTTAATACTTCCTTTCACCATAATAATTAACATATTGAACGTAATTGTTGATTTTTCAACAAATCCCATACTATTACTTATTGAACTACCTAATTGTATCTGATAACATAAAATTACTCAACACACGTTGAATAAAAAACAATGTTAAGAAGGAGATAAATTATGAAAGCAATCGGTTTAACAGTTTTCGGTAACCCAGGTACATTTGAAGAAATAGATGTGAATTTACCAGATTTAAAAGACAATCAAGTACTTGTTGAAGTGAAGGCTTCATCAATTAATCCGGGTGATGAACCTCTACGTACGGGAGAAATATTTAAAAGCTCTGTTGGAGTACAATGGTCTGAGAAATTACCAATATTCCTTGGAAGTGATGTTGCTGGTATCGTAAAATCTATTGGAAAAAAGGTTACTCGGTTTAAAGTCAATGACCGTGTTATGGGATTAAATATCCATTCAGGGGCATATCAAGATTTCGTTGCAATAGATGAGGATCACCTTGCAAAATTTTCAGAAAATATATCATATGAAATCGCAGGTGCTGCGCCTACAATTACGTTAACGGCAAAACAAGCATTATTTGATCAGGGGAACCTTTTAAAAGGACAAAGAGTTTTAATTCAAGGTGGTGCTGGCGGTGTCGGTCATGTGGCTGTACAATTAGCCAAAAATCATGGTGCTTATGTTATAACGACTGCAAGAAAAAATAATCATGATTTTGTAAAAGCTTTAGGAGCAGATGAAATATACGATTACACTGAATTTGATATTGCAGATATAATCCACGAAAAAGTTGATTTGGTGATTGATACTGTTATGGAGGCATCCATTATTGAGAATAATGGTACGTTGGGTGAAGTTGGAAAAAAGAGTCTCTCAGTTATTAAAGATAATGGGAAATATGTATCAATCGTTTCCTTTGGAATAAATAGTTATCCAATGGAACGTAACATCAAAGCACACTTCTTCCAATCTAAACCAAACCACTCAGACTTTGAAAAAATCATGAATTGGATTGAACTGAAAGAACTACAAATTCATATAGATAAAATTTTTTCCCTATCTCCTCAAGGAATTAAAGAAGCATACATCAATAGTAAAAAGCAACCTAAAAAGGGAAGAATTTCAGTATTAAAAGTTCAAAAATAAGTAAAATGAGATAAGGGTGCAGATGAATAAAATTAAAATAGGATACCTTTTAATTAGATATCATGTTTTTCACTATATTTATATATAAATATATGAAATTAAAAAACTATTTTGAAATAACTTCTACCCCATCTTCTGTTACAAGAACTGTATGCTCCCATTGTGCTGAAAGAGATCCATCATCAGTCAATGCAGTCCATCCGTTATCTTCATCTATAAATATTTCATGGCTTCCAGCGTTTATCATCGGTTCAATTGTGAACACCATTCCAGGCGCCAAAACCATATCTGTTCCTCTTTTTCCAAAATGAAAAACAAATGGATCTTCATGAATATCTAACCCAACTCCATGTCCTCCAAATTCTCTAACTACTGAATAACCGTTACTTTCTGCATGTTCCTGAATTGCTGCTCCAATGTCTCCTAAAAATGCCCAAGGTTTAACTGCTTCAAGTCCTTTATTTAAACATTCTTTAGTTACTTGAACCAATTTCCTAGCTTCTTCACTTACTTCACCAATCATAAACATTCTTGATGCATCTGAATAATATCCATTTAATATAGTGGTTGCATCTACATTTACAATATCCCCATTTTTAAGGACAACATCATCACTTGGTATTCCATGACAGACCTCATTATTTATTGATACACAAATACTTTTTGGAAAGCCATCATAATTAAGATCAGCTGGAATTCCACCCTTTGATATTGTATAGTCATATGCTAATTTATCTATCTCCTCTGTTGTCATGCCTTCTTTGATGTTTTCGCCAATTAAGTCTAAAAGGCCATTATTAACCTCTGCACTCTTTCTTATTCCTTCAATCTGCTCTTTTGTTTTTATAAGATCTTTTGTTGGTACTATATGTCCTTTTCTTTTTAAGTCACTTAACTTTTTGTCAAATTCTAAATGACAATTTTTATATTTCAATCCGCTTTTACACCAACATAAATCATTTCTGTTTAATATCATAATATTACTCCTTGTTTTAACTATTTAATTGATCCTCCATGAAAATAACATTCATAAACTTTAATATTATCAAAATATATTTCCTCATGCCCTTGAAACCACTTAAATTCTCCATTTATAATGCAATGATATTTATACTGTCCATTTTGATAAATAATAGGACCTCTATATGGATTATCCTTAGTGACTAAACTCAAAGCTTCCTTTAAAAAATTGCCTGAAAATCTGTCATCCAAAACCCTTCCAGTATAATTCATTGACCAAAATGGAATATCATTTTGCCACAAACCTTCTTCCCCTGAAAATCTTTCTCCACCTAAATAGGTATCAATATATTTTAAGTTTTCTTCTACATATTCTAAATCATGAGAATTTGGCCTTGAAGATTTACACTCTGCCCCATTTCCAGCATATGTAGCTTTTTTAGCCCTACATAGAAAATCGATTATACTTTCATTTATATTATTAACTTTATTTTCTTCTATTGACAACCTACAATTTTCTTCATAATCATTGACCAATTTATCAATGCTTACTTTAAAGAACTCACTTAATGCAATTAATCTAGCTATATCTGGATAGGATTGCCCTACTTCCCATTTTGCAACTGATTGTCTTGATATGCCTAAAAATTCAGCTAATTTTTCTTGCGATAGACCTTTTGCTTTTCTAAGTGTTTGCAATTGTTCCTGAAAACTCATAGTTTAATCCCTCCTGGTATTAGTATACTTACAATATTATCATATTTCTACCACCTAAATATAACACAGTTGACAACTAAAAGTTGCATTTAGTAAAAAAGAACCTCATCCATTCGGACTTGATTCTTCAACCTTTTCTTTATTATCTATACTGACCTTTAAAGTATTATGTTATAATTTTCGTGCCTAATTCAATAAGTCTTTGTGGCTACAGACACTACCAACATATTTGTTAGCATGCATAGTTATTTTAAACTCTTATATACTAATTTTCCATTGTTGTCCATAATAGCTATAAATTCATCTTTAATTTTAATAAGCTTCCCTTCATATTCGGTTTTTTTACCGGTTGTAATATTCCTTACCTCTCCCTTAAGATTATCGTTAATTAATATTTCGCTTTCATCGCTAAAATACAAATCTTTTTTATCTACACTTAAATCAAGTGTTACTTTATTCCAAGTAGATGTATCTTCATCAACTTTACCATAAAATATACTTGATATTTTATCTCCATTAATTTCACCTATATATATTACATCTTTTTTATCAATGCCTAGAAGCGCTAATTTCTTATTCGAATTAAATATTAACTGTTTATTTGGACTTGTAATAAAGAATTTATCATTTATTTTATCTTCATATATTAGTCTATCTTCATGCGGTATTACTTGCATATTGCCTAAACTACTAGCTTTTATATCTATATTTGTAATATCATCATTCCTATCTATTCTATAGACTTTATTTTCTGAATTGCCATTATTCATATTTATATAAAACACATTTGTAAGTACTGATGTTGTCATATTATTTACCACCATATTTTTTTCATACTTACAGATTTCTTTCACCAAAGTCTTGGAAAAACTTGAAGGATTGTATGTTATAAGTTGTACTTTTTCTTTTCCATCTTTTTTTATATTTTCAACTACTGCAATTAAATCTCTGCCCTCTAACCATTTATAGTACATAATCGTTTCATTCTCTTTAGTATTTATTTCACTTACTTTCCCAGTTTTAGTATCTTGAATATACAGTTTTTTTTCCTTAAAATATGTTAAATACTTACCTCCATATGATAAATCAATATTCTCTGTATCACTTGGAATAGTTACATTAATACTATCTATACTATTTTTCTTTACTTCAACCTTTTTACTATTAAATTCTGATGAATTTTTAAATACAAAATTGTTTAATATATATAGTAAACTTATTTCTAACATTAAAGCCAACATTGCCCAAACAATTAATTTTTTCATTCCATTTTAAATCTCCTTAAATTTACTTAACAATAACTGCTGTCGGAATTGTTCTTTCACCCATACTGTTGGACGGTGTATTTCTAACTTCCCCATCATAATATAGTGTTGTAGACTTTCCACCATCTAAATTAATTGCATTAATGGCACCTAATTTATATATAACTTCCTGTACTTCCTTATATGTTGCTCCCAAACTAGTTAAACTTCGTCCATCTATAACCATAAGAATTATTGCACCATCTTCTCGCTGACCAATAGCTGTTCTTGGTGCTATTCCTCCATCTACTGTAATATTTGTCTCTTTTCCATTTACTACAAGTGTAGGTCCAAAACTTAACGCTTCTTGAACACCTAATTCTTTAAGTTGATTTTCTGAATACTTGCCTACAATTAATACCCCTTCTTTGGTTATTCCAAATAAATCTGTTTTACCATCCTTCTCCAGGCTATTCCATACTCTTTTCCCATCACTCATTACTATTCCATCTGGAAATGCCCCTGTACCCGTCCACTGAACTGAAGACTTGTCCACAAATGCACCTCCATTAACAGATGCAATCGCATCATTATTTTGGGCAATTTGAGATGTTGTTTCACCTTCTGTTTGCAATTTTGAGCTAACACCTATTTTTACTCTTGTTGGATCCTTTACAATAAGATAATATCCTTTATATTTAGGATTATCAGCTATCTCATAAAATTCAATACTATCATCTCTAATCTTTGATATCTTAACGTTGCTAATATTAGTTGTTTCATTTTCTGTGTCAGATGACGATTTACCTATAATACTGTTTATTTTCTCCTCTGATAAAAACAAAGTAGCCAAATATTGAGTATTCATTGTACCCATTGCTGACCCAACGAATGTTCTTTTTGCATTTTCAAAAGGTCCATATAAAAGTAAAAAAGGAAATGTGCATACAATAAAAACAAGTTCAAATATCGTAAAAAAAATCATGTTAGTAAAGCGTAACTTTTTCTTATTTTTTCTATTACTATTTGGTTTTGATATTACCCTTTCAGAATTCTTTTTATGTATTCCATATTTATTCATAATTAAGTATCCTTTCTATAAAATACACATATACTTTTAGTTTATTGCAAGTTAAGCAAATCAAAATAAAAATGTACAATAAAATTTGAATAGCTAATATAGCAAAAATTCTCTCTTTGGCATTCTGCATGTTAATATAATTAATGATTATATTAGATCTTAAATCTATTTCAATTCAAAAAGATATTCTGAGTCTATTGTATCTATTTCACTATTAGATGAATCATCTTTCCATTTATTTATTTCAACTCCAGTAATAAATTTATTATGGTCAGGGCTAAAAATAAATTGTCTTGAAACATTACATCCATCATCTTCATTATTTTTAAATATCTTATCTTTAATAACTATCTTATTTCCTTCTAACTTTCCATACATAGCTATATTTTCATTTCTTTCTTTTCCATCGCCAAGATACGTGAATGCTATAAACTCATTTTTTAAATCAACTGCATCAATTGATAAATTCTTATTATCAAAATTTATATCATATTTAGTTATCTCTTTATTATCAAAATCTAGCTTGTACCATCTTTCACTAAGATTACCACTTTTATTTTTTTCAACACACTCAACTAGTAATGACCCATCTTCAAACACCTTTTCAATTTTGGGCTCACTTAATTTCATTGATGATTTTTCTCCTGTTTCTAAATTTAACTTAGTGATTTGCTCTTCTTCTTGTATATAAATATTTTTACCTGTTAAATCAAACTTACAATCAAGTCCTATCCCATAGAAACTTGATTCGGTAGTATATTTTTTATTTTCTTTATAATTTAATATTGTATACTCTGCTGTACCCGACATCTCTTCTATCCCTTTTGCTGGCTTTAGATTAACTTTACTAATATACGATATATACTCTCCATTAATTAACCTTAAGTGAGCTTGAGATAATAAATCCGGCCTATATTTTATAGATTCCATACCTGGAATTTCGCCTTGAAATTCTTTACTAAAATCTAAAACCTCTTCAAGTTTTTCTTCCTTAGCATCATATATAAAAGCCTTTTCATCATTTCCAAGCAAGACTACTCCACTATCATCAAAGCCGCATATTCTAGTTATATTGCTATCATCTAATATTTCTATATTCTCTCCACTCTCCAAGTTATATTTGTACAAAATCACTTTTTTGTTTTTTATATTGTAAGCATCTTTATTAACTGTTAAAATATTCTCATCATCAATCCAAAATAATATTATTTTATTATCAAGCCCCTCTAATCTCTTCTGTAATACTGGTTCACTTCTAATTTTATTATCCTCACTTTTAACGAGAATATCATTTTTAACATTTTCTGAAAGCTTAATTTCTTTTGTATTAGTGCATGCACTTAATATTGTGGCTAAAGTAATTAATCCTATTAGAGTTGTTTTTGTTATATATTTCACTGTAATTCCTCCTAATAAAATTTAGGTCTTTCAAATATCAGCTAAATATTTTACTTTTAATTAAAATCTCTACTATGTAATACATACTAAAATATCTATTAGTTAATTCTAAAATATTTTTTACATATACATATATTACATACTAAATGTTTCAAACTTTGTGTAAGTTGTTACAAACATGTTAACTTTACTTTAATCTTCACGGTATTATCTGAAATATTCATTGTTATGTCTCCATTATGCTCCTCTACAATTAACTTACATATATACAATCCCAAGCCATTCCCCTCCAGGTCTGTAGAATTTTCACCCCTTATAAATGGTTCAAAGGCTTTTCCTTTAAAATCTGAATTTAGGTTACAGCTTTTATTTGAAATTTCTATGTTATAGAAACTATTCTTTTTATAGCCTGCAATCTCAATATCTCCATTTTCAATTGAATATTTATAAGCATTTTCAAGTAAATTTAATAAAAGACTTTTTATCTCGTCATATATGCCAAGAATAATACCTTCTTCAATATTTATTTTAACTCTTATACTATTATTATTTCTGATTTTCATTTCATCTGAAATTTCATTTAACATTTTCCCTATATTAAATTCACTTTTTTCTCTACTTAAAATTTGACCTCTTGATACCTCTAATATACTTGAAATCATGCTATTTAACTTGGCACTTTCTTTTTCAATTGAACTTACTGCTTGCTTTCTAAACTTTTCATTATGAAAATTTGTTTGAAGTAATTCTGCATACCCTGATATTGATGTTAAAGGCGTTTTTAATTCATGAGTAATGTTACAAAAAAAATCTCTCCTAGTTTTTTCTAAATGATGAGTTAGTTCTATCTGCTTTTTAATCTTTTTTCTCATTTTGTTGTATTCATAAGCTAAATCACTAATTTCATCTTTATTTTCATGTTCTAATACTTCATATCCATAATTACCATTGCATATTTCCCTAACCCCTTTTAATAGATTTTCTATAGGTCTTGTTGATTTTCCCATTATAAGATAAGTTAACATTAAAATTATAAGAAAGAAAAAGCTCTCTACTAATGTAAAGAGTAAATATATGTTTCTATTATTTGTTATTATCTCTTTATAGTCTCTAATAATTTCAACAATTCCAATGAATTCATCGTTTGAATAAAACGGATATGCAAAATATCCTTTATAATCATTATTTTCCTCACTAAAAAATATATATGCCTTATTTTCCTTCGCCTTATCAATATGCTCAATAATCTTTTTGTTAACTTCACCTTTTACATTTTGATATTGAAGCTGCCCCTTATCGTCATAAATACCTATTGTATAATTATTATTTTCAGATAAACTTATTGCTATTTTGGCACTATTACTTATGAAAGTTTTCTTATCTAAATTTTTACTATTAATCATAAAATATTCGTTAATAAAATTTGTAGTATTACTTTGCTGCATAGCCATATCATTTTTTATGGTATTATTACTACTATAATCAATAATATTTTTTACAACTATATTTAAAGTAACACCACCTAAAACTAATAAAGCACCTACTCTTATGGTTATTTTAGTTCTTAGTTTTTTATTTTTCATATAGCTACCTCATTTTATATCCAACACCAAATATTGTTTCTATGTATTTATTTCTATCGTCCTCAATCTTAGCTCTAAGTCTTCTAACATGTACATCTACAGTTCTAAGTTCTCCAAAATAGTCATAACTCCATATTTTATCTAGGAGCTCTTCTCTTGAGAAGACCTTTCCTTTATTAGTTGCTAGCAAATATAGAAGCTCATACTCCTTAGGTCTTAAACCTATTTCTGTATCATTCTTTATTACAGTTCGTCCATCTTGATCTATGTATATATCTTTTCCTATTTCTATTAAATTCTTTTCTTTTTCTAAATTTATTACTTTCTCTATTCTTTGAAGAGACTTATTAACTCTTGCAATTACCTCTTTTATATGAAACGGCTTAGTAATATAATCATCAGCACCTATTTCTAATCCTAATACCTTATCAACAATATCATTTTTAGCTGTAACCATAATTACTGGTATATCTCTTTCCTGTTGAATTTTTTTGCATACTTCAAATCCATTTATATCTGGTAGCATCAAATCTAAAAGTACTAAGTTAGGTTTAATTTCGCTATTTTTTTTTAAACCTTCTGTTCCATTCTTCCCGCTCTCTACTATAAATCCCTCTGCTTCAAGAGCAAAAATTAACATTTCCCTTATACTTTTATCATCTTCAATAACTAATATCTTGTTATTCTCCATATTTTCACCTCAGATTTAAATTATATTTTCATTTTACCATTAATTTGTCATAAAAGTATTTCCCTCTAAAATAAAATTGTCAATTATATATAAATTCTTACAATAAATACTTTTAAATTAACATTTTTCAAATTTTCATACATTAGCTTAGATTCATTTATACATCCTTATATACCATAAAACAATATAAAAAAGAATGTAGTGGATTTGTTTTACACAAATCTAGCTACATTCCTGAATTTTTATAAATTTTATATTGATTTCCTATACTATCCATAAAGCTTTTCTAGGATTTTATCCAACTAGATTTTCCCCATCCTTAAATGCTCTTAAAAACAACTCCTCTAACGCTTTTGAATCTGGAACAAGCTCAGCTCCACAAACGTGAATATTATCCTCTAATTTCCAGCCATATGTATTGAAGACATTAGTAACATATTTAATACCTTCTTCACCTACTTCAGGATTTGAATTAGCTTGAGTAAATATTGTTACTACCTTTTTACCTGGGTGTCTAGGTGTAATGGTATTTCCATCATGGTCAATCAATGGAAATGTACGGTCTAACCAAACTTTTGCTTGACCTGTAATTTGATAGTAGTAGATTGGACATCCAAATACAATAGCATCTGCTTCATTAATAGCCTCATACATTGGTTTAAGATAATCATTAATAGCACAACCATCATGGGTACGACAATAGAAGCAGCTTTGACATCCACGAATCCCAGCATCGTTTAAATCAAATTCTATAATTTCAGCACCTTTAGACTCAGCACCTTTTGCCACTTGTTCTAATAATTTTGAATTATATCCGTTCTTTCTTGGACTAGCATTAAAAATAACTACTTTTGACATTTAATATCTCTCCTTTTAAATACAAATATTCCTTAAGTTAGATTAACTCTCTACTTACCACATTTATTCTCCTTCATTTGATATTTACTCAAATAAAAGTACTTGGTATAATTATTGTACCTAAATAATTTTATATTAACAAGAACGCAGAATTTAATGATTAGGTATTATTTTTCTTACCTAGGGAGGAATAGATATGGCAAGCAAACAAGAATTAGAGAAATATTTAAATATAATAAAAGAATCAAATTTTAATGAAAAATGCCCTATAAAAGATGCATTGGAAGTAATCGGAGGCAAATGGAAACTGAATATATTAGGGCAGTTACTAAGAAAGGAAGTGTGTCGTTTTAATCAATTAAAAAGAGACATATCAGGAATAACAAATACAATGCTATCAAATTCATTACGTGAACTTGAGAATGATGAATTAATTATTAGAAATCAATATAATGAAATGCCTGTAAGAGTAGAATACACTTTAACTGATAGAGGAAGAAATCTGTTGCCATTACTTTATGAATTAACTATTTGGTGGGATGATTATAAAAATAATAAAGAAAATTCAAAATAATATATTGAAATAAAACAGGCTACATTTTGGAATTTATATCCGCAATGTAGCCTATCTTTACACATTCACTAAATAAAGCAGTCGTGTAATTCCTCAGATCTTATTTTTATCCTATAACTTCCTTTGCCATATTAATCATATCATCCTTGCTTAGTTCAGTATAATCCATATTAATAATGCAATAAGATATTCCATCTTCATACCACATAACTGATTGATCTTGACTAACCTTTATTTCATCTTTTTCACTTCCATATCCAATTTCAAGAAGCCCTTTATCTTGTAAGTCTTTTTCTTCATCTGTTGGTTTATACCCTTCTGGAACTGATTTGTATTGACTACTAGTATATATGATTTTAACTCCATTATATTCTACTTCAGAAGCATTTTTTCGCGTGCTTTCATAAAAAGATTTCTCATCTGTTTTTTCAGCTGACATATATAAAATCTGTCCTTTTTTAGAACCATCTTTTTTATAATCAAAATCTGCGCTCTTGTATTTTTCAGTAGCATCTCCTTTTTCATTACGAACTTCATTGTTTACATAATTAAATGTATCAAATTTAAATCCATTGTTAAAGGATTCAACATATTTAGGGGTAAAGCCAACAGACTCTTTTACTTTATCTTTACTTGGAAAAGTTTTAGTCTCAGTTAAACGAGATGATGAACTAAATATTCCAGAAAGATTAGTTGCTGCAACACATGTTACAGTTGTTGCAATAATGACCATTCCTGCAATTATGAATGTCTTTGGTTTTAATAATTTATGTTTCATAGTAAAAACTCCTTTATTATCTTTTTCTTTTAATATTTCATTTTTAATTTTGAAAAACATATTTTCAGGTAATGAAGCATCATCTGCTTTATGAATTAAGGCCTCTTTAATTTTTTGATCTATATTTTCATCAAAATTTTTATCCATCAAGTCCCACCCTCTTTAAATTTCTATGATTATATTCATCGTCACATTTAATTAAACTGCTTTTTAATTTTTTTCTTGCACTATGAAGCCTCGATTTGACTGTTCCTTCAAAGCACCCCATTACTTTTGCAATTTCGCTAACTGTAAGACCATTAAAATAATATAGAACTATTACTGTTTTTTGTTTTAAATCAAGTTTTTCAATTTCTGCATAAAGATTATTGTTTTGCTCTTTTCTTAAATATTGCTCTATAGAAGTATCAATACTTTTTTCATCTACCTTTTCAAAAATGTTATCAACTGGCAGTGATTTTTTATCCTTTTTCGCATATCTCCACGCAATTCTCGTAAGCATTTTAAAAAACCATGATTTAAAAAATTCAGGATTCTTAAGACTTTTTATATTGTTATAACAGCTTATGAATGCTTCTTGTACAATATCTTCACTTGTATACTTGCTACCTGTAATAAGATATGAGTATTTGAATGATTCATTTTTATATATTTCAAATAATTCACCTAATGCGTTCATATCACCAGACTGGATTTTTATGACAAGTTCTTCTTCAGACACTCTGCTCTCTCCCTTCGATTCTTATCGATGCATCTATATATTAGAGACATTAAGTTATCAATTGGTTCATTTTTAGAAAAAATTTTTATCGCTTCAATTTATACCATTGATATTCGTAATTTTATCAGGATTAACATCTTGCTATAAATAATAAATAGAGTAGCATATTGATCTATTATTTTCTAGTTGCCACTGTAGAAATTATGGTAAATTTAAGATGAAAAATTTGAAGAAATGGTATACAATACCATTGAGGACAAAATTACTTACAAAGTTTTACATACAAACTATAGTAAAGGAGATAGATATTTATGATAAATAAAAAATTGATCAAAACCCTCGGTCCTATATTTGGGATCATGACATTTATGTTAGCTTCCGGTATAACTTATACTCCAGCTTTTGCTGATGATACTATAGCAGCAACGGCACCTGCTACTACTTCAACCACTAGTGCCAGTGCTACTTATACTGATAATACAGCTACAACAATTAAAGATTATTCTATAGCTATAAATAAAAGTTCGGAAGAAAATGGGATTAAGGTGACTGTTAATAGTGCACTAGCTACAAAACATAATTTAAAAGTAACTCTTAAAATTGAAGGAATCACTGATCCTAAAGCAATTGAACATAATAATTCGCTTTTTGAAGTATCATATGGGGACAAAGATTACGGATTTAACTCTACCTCTTCTAGACAATATGCAGATGATAAAACTATGTTTTTAACCTTAGAAAAAACTAATTATGAAGGTGAATATCCTGAAAGTGGAAACTTAAGAGTTGATGTGGTCCTTTCAAACTATAAAGTTAATATTGGCATGGATGTACCTGTAGATTTCACTAATTCTATTAATAAAGTATTTACTAAAAATATTTCAGGAACAATACCTGAAATTAATTATACTTTAAAACAATTAGACTCAGATTCCATGGGGACAACCATAAGTTATACTCGTCCTAAACACTCTGAGGATAATATTGATGACAATAATGATTTTTGGCATTCACAAATATTAGTAAAAGTTGATAACAATTTTTATAAATTAGATTCTAGAGGCAGTAGCATTGGTGACGACGGAACAATTATTGGGCATTATGTATCTAAATTGCCAGCTTATGATACTGTTAAAAACGGAAAGGATATAAGTGTAATTCCAATACTTTATAAAGTGTCAATGGATCACCATGGCATCATATCCAATAGTAGTAATAAAAACACTACTACAGACTCTGTAAACAACTTAACTTATGAAAAAGAATTCAGCTCTTCTAAAGGATTGAAAGGTACAATATATAATGTTGAAAGAAATGATAATAGTGTAAAGGTATATTGCAAAGGCCAGTCTGAGTTAGAAAGTTTAATTATAGCAAGCAATATTTCTTTGAACTACAATCATGTTAAAGGACAAAATGATACTACTATTTATAATTACAATAGGTTTATAAGCTTTTATAAGGATCCAAAAGATTCCCTTGGCTACATTGTAGAATTTGATAATGTTGATAAAGATAAAGCTGCTGCTTTAAATATCAGTCCTATGATAAAAGAAATTAGTACGTACAAAATGAGTGATGAAATAAAACTATCAAATTAATGAACCCCATATTAAATTTATGAAAAATTGTATCAATATAAAAAATTATTAAAGTGAGGAGATTTTATGATAAACAAAAAAACAAATAGGTTATTAAGTTCAATGCTGGGAGCTGCTTTAATTGTTGGACTTATTCAAATGCCTGCTTTTGCTGTTGATAATGTACAAGCTCAATCAGCCTATGCAGTTAACTCTGGATTAATTGGAAATAACAATTCTGTTGAGCAGAATGGAGTCAAGATAACTCTAAACAGTGTGGCTGGAACAAAAAATGACCTCAAAGCTACAATCACAATACAAACCCCAACGCCTTTTGATAAAGATGACAGAGAAACAGCACGAGTTTTATTAAATTATGGCGACAATAAATTTAATGGTGGAGGTACGTCATTTAAACGTACAGATGACAAAACATTAGTTATAACCATTGAAGAGAAATTAAATAAATCTGTATTACCCGAAAAGGGTCCTTTAAGAATTGATGTAGTAATGCAAAAATACAAGGTTAATGTTGGATTAGATGCAAACGTTGATTTTTCAGACTCACTAAAAAATTCAATGGAAAAGGATTATTCAATTAAAATTCCTCAATTTGATTCTACATTTAATAAGTTAGAATCCGATATTTTGGGGACTCATCTTTCTTTCACTGAACCGGAAGAAACTTCTTTAACGGGAAATAATGATGTATTAACCGAACATTCCTTTATCTTAAAAGCTGGAGATAAAATGTATTCGTTGAGAAATTCTGATAGCTACTCATCTGACAGTGATAAAGATAACATGTCAATAGTAACTACTTATGAAGCAGAAGGAGCAACTTATGAAAAGATCAAAGATCAGACAGCTATAAGCTTAATCCCTGTAAGTTTGACTATTAACTTAAAGGATGAAAAAAACTTATATACAGAAGAACATAATGATAAAAACATGCAAACTATCAATAATGTAAGTTATGCAAAGACCTTTGATTTTTCTGATGGAAGTAAAGGCGAAATCTATAATATTCAAAGAGACGATAATAGCGTAAAAGTTTATCTAAAAGGAGTAAATGAAAAAGAAAGTTTATTAATGGCAAGCAGTTTGTTTATGGATTATAAAGATGAGAATAGTAAAAAAGATTATTATGATCGTGATTATTACGACGGTAACGAACGCACTACTTTCTATAAAGACTCTAATGATTCTTTAGGTTATATTGTTGAATTTAGTAATGTAAAAAAGGACGTAAATACTCAAATAAACTACGACCCAACTATAAGTTTGATTAATGCATTTACTGTTGGAGATGAGATCCAATTATCTAAGTAACTATATTAAAATTATAGTCTAAACTTAGGGACATGACAATTATTAAAACAGATAAAGCATCACTATAGATATTAAATTTATAGTGGTGCTTTATTTTATGAAGAATATTAAATTATTATTAAACACATAACTTCTTGTGTCTATCACTTTAAGAGACTCAAGAACAGCTTAATGATTCATTCCATGAACAAAGTGTTTAAAACTTTAGAAATAGATTTCTCAAATTTAGATTCTATTATATCTTATTAGAATTCTTTATTCTAAACTTTAAATTTATTTGCTTCCTCTATCATTTCATTAGTCATATCACTAAGAATTTGTGCAGAAGAAGCCACTTCTTCTGTTGAAGCATTCACTTCCTCTGATGATGCTGAAATTTCTTCTGCTGCTGCAGAAACTTCTACTGAAATTGAAGATAATCCATTTATTCTATTCAAAATGGCATTCTTATCATTTTCTATATTATCAGCAGAACTTTTAACTGTTTCAATTTTAGGAATTACTTCATCAACTGCTTGTATTATTTTCTTGAAAGATGCTATTGAATTATCTATAATTTTACCTTGATTTCTCATTTCATCATCCATAGTAGTCGATTCCTGAACTATAATATCAGCATTGTTAGATATTAAACTTATTAATTTACTAATATTTTCAGATGATTCTTTTGATTGTTCAGCAAGCTTTCTTATTTCATCAGCAACTACAGAAAATCCTCTTCCTGCTTCTCCTGCCCTAGCCGCTTCAATAGCAGCATTTAGTGCCAATAAATCTGTTTGTTCTGCAATACTATTTATAAGGCTTGTAATCTCATTTATTTCATTTATGTCTTTTCCAAGTGATATAACTTTACTATAAAACTCTTTAAATGAATTACTCACATTTATTACTGATTGATTTAATCCTTTCATTTCACTACTGCTATCATTTGCCATTAAACTTATTTCTCTAGAATTCGAATCTACAACTTGTATCTCTTTAACCATTCTTGATAACTTATTGCTAAATTCATCAAGAATATCTGTTATATTTATTAACTCTTCAGATTCATTACTTGTCCCTTTCGCAACTTCAGATATTGCTTCTGAGACATTTTGTGATACGCTTGCTATCTCTTCTGATATAGACGCTAAATTTTCTGATTGTGAATTAATATTTGAAGAATTTTCTTTTATTTTCTTAATCATTGTTCCTAAAGATTCTTGCATTGATTTCATTGCATTAGTCATAACACCAATTTCATCTTTTGAATTCAAATACCTAGTAGAAACTTCTTCACATAGATTACCTTCTGCTAGTAATTCCAAGTGCTTTGATGTAGACTTTATTCCCTTAGATATACTATTTGAAATTATGTATATTATACCAAGTCCAATTAATATGAATACTATAGATGATAATGCAACTGAAATCTCCAAAGTGCTTAATTCTGATAATATTTCATTTCTTGCTATTGTAACTGCTACAGACCAATTAGTTTCTTTTACTGGAGCATAACTTACAAATTTATCTACACCTTCATATTGATATTCACCCAACCCTGTTTCTCCAGAGATCATTTTCTTTTCAATATTTGCTAACCCCTGTAAATTAGCATCCTTTTCTGCTGCCTCAATTCCATTATACATTTGAGTAACTAAGTCCCTATTTTTATGGGCTATTACTACTCCACTGTTATTTATCATAAATGAAGCGCCTGTTTGCCCAAACTTAACTTGATCTGTTAAATCACTTAAGTCATTACCATCTTGTGATTCCGCTAATACTCCTACAATCTCATTATTGTATTTAATGGGAACTGCATATATAACTAGAAGAGTTCCATCAGTTTTATTTATTAACGGATCTGATACGCTCCTTGTACCACTCATAGCTTTCTTGAAATATTCCCTATCTTTTACATTGGCTGTTAATCCCAATGTATTTATAAGATTTCCATCTTTATCTATATAACTTAGTCTATTGCAGCCAGTCCTCTTAACTTCACCTGAAAGAATCGATAATTTGTCTTGTAATAAGCTATTAGGATTATTTATATCCGGTCTTGCAGCAATAGCCTCTAGTGAATTTAATTCTCCCTCAATTCTTCCTTGAATATTACTTGCAGTCTGCTCTGCAATTCTAGGTAAAGTCTTGTTTAAATTTGACTTTAATCCATTTAGCGAGCTTATAACAGAAACTATGCCTAATCCAATACATGCAATTCCTATTATCAGCCCAAAGAATACCGTTAATTTTGTTTTTATACTTCTCATAATATACCCCTTTACTAAAATTAATACTTAAATTTAAGATGATTAATCCTCTTTCATATCGATCTTAAATTCATATTTTATACAATTTTTGACCTAATAATATTATTGTAACATATTTTCATCAAAATTCGTATTATTATTATCATTGGTTTTCATGAAATATTTTGTTAATTTAAAACCACTCTCTATATTATGGGAAAAATATCTCTATACATGGTCGAATTCGCTCCCGCAAGTCATATTTCTTTAAATATTCTGTAGCAAGTCCTAAGATTTCTTATTATTTTTTAATAAAATTCATCATTACTGTTTTGATTTAATTCTAATTTACAGTTTTGATATGTATAGGGTTAAAATAAAAAGACTCTAGGTTTAAATCCCTGAGCCTTTTTGCTTATCTTTATATTTAATATTTTTATAACATTTGCATTCTTCTATTAATCATTATCATATGTATCTATAACTACACCTAATCCAATTTTTAATGTAATAAAATATTTATTGATCACTCAAACTTTATTCTTTTCCATTCACTTTCTCCTTAGTATCATAATTTCGAAATCCAACTTTCAGCTTCTGCAATATTCTTAAAAGTTCTAAAATTGTTTCCTTTGTTAGATTCCATTATCATTTCTTTAAATCTATCATTAAGTTTTTCTTCATCCTCTATAATAACTGCAACTTTTACATGATAGTTTATAAATTTTTGTAACGCCATACCTGCAAGTCTAGTCTTAAGATTGAAGAAATCTTCAGATAATACATTTGAATTAAGCATGATTGTATAAATGTCTTTTTCCATACAAATAGATATACAATCCACCACATCTTGCTCTGAAGAAAGTTTCCATACTTCAGAAGCAAATTCAATATACTTAACATTCTCTTTATTTACTACTCTATAATTCAAAACGTTCACTCTCCTCTACATATTAGTTTGTTCCACAAGCATAGAAATAGATTTTAGCATTTCTTCAATGAAGCTCACATTCCCCCATAATAAAACCCTTAACCTGTTTTCTTTTTCATCATATTTCATATTAATTGTTGATTTTCCCATTTTAGGGTCTTTACAATTCATTACTGCTATAAGAGTATTGGATATTCTAAAGTATTGTTCTTTATCCACATCATTTATATCAACAACAGTAGATACATTTATTTTTTGTTTTTCAGTTTCTTTAACGTCTCCATTAGTAAGAAAATCAATACTTGATTCATCACTAGTTTTTTTATTATTTATATTAACATTATTCTTTTCCATAAAAAGACTTAAATCATGACCAGAAATTCTCCATTGCTTTCCCACTTTACTTGCAGCAAGTTTTCCTTCTGTTATAAACTTTCTAATAGTTTTGTGATGCATACCTAATATTTCTGCTACTTTATCTATTGTATAAAATTGATTCTCCATAAAAAATCTACCCTTTCAAAATTAATCTATGGTCAAATTATAATAACTCTTTTTACTTACGTCAAGTATTTTATTATACTTTGTTATACTTTATTGCACTTTATTGAACTATCATATAAGAATCTCACTACATTCATGGCTTTTCTCAACTACAATTTAGTAAAATTTATATATACTGCAATTCACGATGCACATTTTACAATTACGGCTAAAATTCTTGTAATATTTTTATAATTATGATGAAGAATTAGTTTTGCAACATATACATAACTCTTTATATTCACAACATTTATCATAAACTTTCTTCTATAAACAAAATAATAAGAAGGAGAACCACATCCATAATCCGGACTTGGTTCTCCTCCATTACTTAAATATATTATTAAATTATCATTTATAAAATAACTAAATCTATATGCACTCGCTAAATCCTCACAAAGTAAGTAACCATAATTAAACTACTTTTTTGATTTTAAAAAATTGCTTATTTTAAGTTCAATTTTTCAATCGCCCACTCTGCCATTTCTCGTACCTTTGAATTACTATCATTACAAGCATACATTATATGTTCTCTATATTGCTCTTTATAGTCATTTACCATTACATTAATAGCATTAACTTTCCATTTCCAAACACTTGATTTATCTATATACCAAAACTTAGGCTGCATAACTTCTTCTAAAAATTTATAATCCATTCTAATTATTTTTTCTAGAGATATCTGTTCGCTTAACTCCTGCAAATTAGGAAATTCTTCTGTTTCCTGCCAACGATTTTTATTCATAGGACATGCATCTTGGCAGGCATCACAACCATAAACCCAATTTCCTATTTGTTCTCTATATTTTTCGCTAGTCATATCTCTTCCCATAAATGTAGTTACACAAGATACACATGCTATAGGATTCATTGTGTATGGTTTTGATAAAGAGGCTGAAGGGCAAGCTTTCATGCATAGATTACACTTATCAGAACAAGGTCTTACATTTGGTGTTTCTATAGCTTCTAATTCCTTATCAATAAGCCATGCCTCCAAATACACTGATGAGCCACTTTCAGTATAAAAGAAATTATTCTTTCGAACTATTCCAAGTCCAGCTTTCATAGCTGCAAAACGTAATGGTACAAGACCAAACCCTCTTTCAGTTTCCGCTCTAAGCCCTAAATCTTGCATATATTTTTCGAATTTTAAACTATCTTGAAAATCTTTAGAATTCTTATCTTTTCTTGCATCAACCAAATAGTATTTTGCAATCATGCCTTTTAAATGTTCTTGAATATGATATTTGCCATACCTTCTCACACATATTACAATTGATTTTGCCCAAGGATAAGTATCCTTCAATTGTGTAAAACGATATTGACCCTGATAAAAACCTTTAGACTCTGGAACACGTTCAACCCGTTCATCAAGTCTTTCTTTATAGCCATCTATATCAGATATTTTAATGATTCCACACTTTTCATATCCTAAATTTAATGCTGCACTTTTTATTTTATCTGCTAATAAAGTCATTTTCTCTACACCCTTTCTTAGGTTAGATAAAAGAATAATAAATTATATATGTTGCAATTGAATTTCTATATTTAACTCTTTATTGAGCTCTTTGTTTACTAGAATAATAAATGTAAGTTTATTATTGCAACATATATAGCATGCTTGTTTGTTATTTATTTCACATAACCTAATTAATGATTATAATTATTCTCTTTCAACTATTAAGGCAGTCCCTTGACCTCCACCAATGCACAATGTTGCAAGTCCTTTTTTTGCATCTCTTTTTTCCATAGCATGTAGCAAAGTTACTAAAATACGTGCTCCAGATGCACCAATAGGATGTCCAAGAGCTATGGCTCCCCCATTAACATTAACTTTATTCATGTCTAAATTTAAATCTCTAGCTATTGCTATACTTTGTGATGCATAAGCTTCATTTGCTTCGATTAAATCTAAATCCTCAGCTTTTAAATTGATTTTATCTAAAGCAGCTTTTGTTGCATAAAATGCACCATATCCCATTATTGCTGGGTCTAATCCTGCTGATCCATAAGAAGTGATTTTAGCAAGTGGTTTTATTCCTAGAGCTTTAGCTTTATCTGTACTCATAATTACTAATGCTGCTGCTCCATCATTTAATCCAGATGCATTTCCTGCTGTAACTGTACCATTTTCCTTAAAAATAGGTTTAAGCTTTTTTAATGCTTCTATAGTATTACCGAACCTAGGGAATTCATCTTGGTAAAATATTATTTCACCTTTTTTAGTTTTAATTACTACAGGAACTATTTCATCTTTAAATTCTCCACTCTTAATGGCTTTTTCAGCTTTTTGTTGTGATAAAAGTGAAAATTCATCTTGTTCTTCTCTTGTTACATTCCATTTCTCAGCCACGTTTTCTGCAGTTACTCCCATATGATAATCATTGAATGCATCCCATAAACCATCTTTTATCATTTCATCAATGAATTCTCCATGTCCCATTCTTTGGCCCCACCTTGCATTATCAAGTAAAAATGGTGCACTAGACATGTTTTCCATGCCACCAACTACGATAGCATCAGCGTCACCAGCTTTTATGATTTGAGCCGCTAAACTTATAGCTCTTAATCCTGAGCCGCAGACCTTATTAATTGTAAATGCAGGTATTTCTGCAGGTAGTCCAGCTTTCACAGCTGCTTGCCTTGCTGGGTTTTGTCCAAGGCCTGCTTGAAGCACATTTCCAAAGATAACTTCATTAATTTCCTCTGGTTTGATATTTGCTCTTTTAACAGCTTCTTTTATTACTATTGAACCTAATTCAACTGCTGGTACATCTTTTAAAGTCTTTCCATAAGCTCCTATTGCAGTTCTTACTGCACTTACTATTACTACATCTTTCATTTCTTATTCCTCCTATAATGAAAAGTTTACTTGTTATTTTTTTAACAAATTTTGATATAAAAATTCATTCTTATTAATGATTTAACAATGTTCATAAAACTTAATAATTTAATTTGCAGCTGCTCTATGACTTTATATTATCAGATGGTTATATATTTGTAAAATTGATATATTCGAATTGACAATTCGATTTTTTCAATATATCATTAAATTAATATAAAGATTGGAGTGAGATTAATGGATATCAGACATTTTAGAACCTTTAAAAGCATTATAGAAGAAGGTAATTTTTCAAATGCAGCGATGAAATTAGGATATACTCAATCTACTGTTACCTCACAAATTCAGCAGCTAGAGCAGGAACTATCAATCAAGTTATTCGAAAAAATTGGACGTAATATGGTATTAACTACTTTAGGAAAAGAATTAATACCATACGCCGATGAATTACTTAATACAGTTAAAAAGATTGAAAGCATTGGTAAATATGGTGATAACATTACAGGCGAATTAAAAATTGCTGTTGCAGAATCTTTAATGTCTTATAAATTACAAAATGTATTAGCTATGTTTAAAGAAAAAGCTCCTAATGTAAAACTTTCTATGGTTTCGCTCAATTGCTATGACATAAAAAATATGTTAGCTAGTGGTGAAGCAGATCTCGGTTTAATGTATAATGTTGGAAATAAAAATGAAATCTTAAATGCTGTTAGACTTTCTGATTTTGGTGTAGCTTTAGTATGTTCACCTCAATTTGAACACGAAAAATTAGATTTCAATACTCCTAACCAAAAAATAAATACAAGCCTTATCATTAATGAAGTTGAATCCATCTATAGAATAATACTTGAAAGTTATTTTTTTGATAAAAATATATCATTAGACAACACAATCGAACTTGGCAGCATTGAAGCAATAAAGAAATGTGTTGCAAGTAATCTTGGAATTTCGTTTTTGCCTCGTTTTACAGTAGAAGAGGAGCTTAATAATGGCAAATTGAAAGAACTCAAAGTAGGCGATTTAGATGCTAAAATCACAGCAATATATGCTTATCACAAGAATAAGTGGATTAGCCCTGCAATGTCTTTATTTATTGAATTGGTGAGAAAAGATTTTAATATTAAATAACTATTTCAATATAAAATTTTACCCACCAGAATATATGACTTTTCTGGTGGGTTCATTTCATCACTTAGGTGACACTTCAACTACGCATCGATTTTTTGATTCTTACAAATTTTATATTTTTCTTCTACTATATTATTTAAATCCTTTAGATACTTCCCCTAAATAGAGCCTATCATTATTAATAGTCGATCTAATTTACCATTCACGTTTTTTATTTTCTAGGTAGGTAATAATATCTTCTACATATCCATCATTAAACTCTTTTTCCGTTAATATATAATAATTATTTTTACTTATACCACCTATATCAACCTTGTCTTTTATATATGGAGATATTAAGAGTAATGTATCTTCATCCTGAATTAAATTTTTTAGGCTATCATATGTAGAATCAACATGAACTGCATAATCCATATTTTTTTCTTTCAATTTTTGATTTAACTTTTCCTTCAGAGTTTCCGAAAGAGATTTTTTAAAAATATTTAATCCTCTATCCATTCCAAAAGGATTAGGTCTAGCCCCTACTATTACTTTGGCGATGATAATAATATTTTTCAATTTTATTCCCCCGATATTTTCATATATACTATATAATACCATAAATTAAATTTAATTACATTATATTGATTTTTGATTAAGGGAAGACAACTCAAAAACTTAATAATTGCCTGATATTTAGAGAAACTTAATATAATTTTAATGTCTATTTATCAATTAATCCAAGTTCAATCATACTTTTTGCAGTTGCCACGATTGCCTCTTCTGCTGATCTTGGCTGCCAACCAAGTAACTTTTTAGCTTTTGCATTGCTGCAAGCTGTGTTTTGTCCTAAAAACGTTGCTGGCATGCGCAAATCCTTTTTAAAAATCGCCATAAATTTAATCATAAAATCCGGCAGCGCCTTAGTCGATACTTTTTTTGCTGTACTTCCTAAGTATCTCTGCAAAATTTTCGCTTCTTCTTTATATGTCAGATTTTCACCCGTAGTAGCAATAAATCGCTCTCCAGCAGCCTCTGGACATGTCATCGCAAGCAAATGTAATTCTGCAACGTCTCTCACATCAACGTAATCAAATCCGATATTTAAGAGGAATGGCATATCCCCCCTGAGCATCGCACGAATAATCTGATTGGAGTGAGAAAAATCCTGTCCAAGTACAGGTCCCATGACCGCCACAGGATTAACCGCAGAGAGTTCCATATTCTCTTTCTTTGCAAACTCCCAAGCCGCAAGCTCTGCCATAGTTTTTGAACGTTGGTATGCATCAATATTGCCTGACAAGTCAGTCCAATCTTCCTCTGTGAAAATCTCTGGATGAGATTTATGGCCTGCAAGCACTGCTCCTGAAGCAGAAGTTAGGACTACACGTTTAACACCTACCGCTTTCGCTGCCTTCATCACTCGCAATGTACCATCAACTGCCATTTTCACCATTTCATCATCATCATCAGGACGTGTGGCTGGTGTTGGTGATGCAACATGAATAACGTAAGTCGCATCAGTTGCAGCCTTCATCCAGTTTATATCACTTGTCAAATCTGTCTGTATAAACTCCAAATTTTCAAAATCAACTGCTCCACCTTGTGCAAGCATTAACTTAACCTCATCCTGACGTGACAATGTGCGAAGTGTTGTACGAACTCGATACCCCCGTTTCAGAAGCTTTAATATTATGTGTACGGCAATAAAGCCGCTTCCGCCTGTTACTAAAACTAATTCCTTTTCCATAATGAATTCCTCCTCACTAAGGTTTCACTTGTAACCTCTGTGCAATTAGAATATACTATTATCAAGATGAAATCAACACAAAAACGATCATATGTGACAATAAGGGAGGTATTGTAATGGCAGCAACAAATCACTCTCAAGCCATCAAAAAAGATACAAAGGATTTTATAACGACAGCTATTCTGCAATTGCTTGCAACAGAGAAGTTGTCAGAATTGACAGTTTCACAAGTTTGTAAACGGGCAGGGGTAAGCCGAATGGCTTTTTACCGAAACTTTAACGATCTCGAGCAGATTTTGTATGAATATTATCAGCCAAAGATTGCTGCTGTATTTTATACGATTCATCAGAATCCATCTTTCTCTGATAAATTTGATATCCAATTAAAGTTTTTCAACACCTTTAGTGATGATTTACTCTCATCTGTTGATCGTGGATATGAACCAATTATTCAACAGATTTTCATAGAAGAAATAAACAAATTTTATGCTCCTGATAGTGGTGAATACTGGACAACTTTCATGTCAGCAGGCGTTTATGCTGTTTGGCGAAAATGGTTTCTAGGTGGACAGCAAAAATCGCTCCAGGAAATAATGGAATTTTTTAAGCAATTTGATACATTAAAAAAGACTTTTTAAGGTTTCCGCTTTTATCACTTGTCGTACATTTTTATTAATTGTTGAGTAAATGACTTTTAGTGCTCAATCTTTTTATCAGATATAAATGCTAATTATTAATTTTTATCCATTTGCACAACATTGGAGTAATTATCCATAAATTTCTGCTATATTTAACCAATTATCAAAATTTTCATTATTATCTGTTTTACACAAAGATACTTATCACAAAAAGAAGAAGGATTCCCTCTGATGGGTTGTTCCTCCTTCTTCCTTATTATCCAAATCTCATTCACTTATTGTACGGTTCACCGTATCAGTAGTAAGCGATAACTCTTTAATTCTAATATTGTATTCATTCCTTTGTATGTTCTATCTATTATTTTAAGGAATATCAAAAAATCCTTAATGAGTTATCATCTCTTTAGTTACTTTTCAAGTTCTACCTCTCCTATTGATGATATTATTAATTTTAACTTATTAACATTATCATAAGAACTTAAAGAAAAGTTTGTAGCTATTATTGTCTTATTATCCTTTAATTCCATACTATAACCACTTGATTGATACTCTTTTCCGTTTTCATCTATTAACTTCATGTTTTTCGGACTAAATATATTTTCATCTTTATATTCCCCACCTACAGCAAAAGTTACATTAAAAGATGTTGAACTTGACTTAGCTGATATTATTTCTATTTTAGATGTATTGAATGGTTTTCTGTATAAATGTACAATTCAACATATAGCTAATATAGCCAGAGTGCTATCGCACCTTTTGGGGATTCTCCTCTTTTATTTCACTACACAACGTTATAAAGTTATCTATATATTCTGTTAGGTTCTTGTTTTTATGGTAAGAAACATAGAACTTCCTTGTAAAGTTACACTCTTCTAAATTTATTTTTGCGATTTTTCCGGTTTTCAATTCATCTTGTATTAAGTATTGAGACAAAAGTGCTATTCCTTTATTATGAATTACAGCTTCTTTTATAGAATCAATACTCTTGCAAATCCATGTAACATTAGGAATAATATGCGATTCATCAAAAATATCTTGAAGCATTTTTTGAGTTCTACTTCCAGGTTCACGGGATATTATTGGTTCTGAACGTAATTGCTTAATTCTAATTGTTTGTTCAGCAAGGGGATTTTCTGGGTAGCAAACAAGCATTAGTTTATCATCTAAAAAATCAATATATGTTAACTCGCTGCAAGGAGATTCCATTTGAATAATGGCTATATCCAAATCATATGATAATATCTTTTGTTCTATGTAGGAGCTATTTCCAATTTCAACTTGAATATTAACAGAAGGATAAAGGTTCTGGAATTTCTCTAATATTGGGTAAATCAATTTATGAGCAATTGTGGTACAAACCCCAATTCGTACTAGTCCTTGATAGGAAAGATTCCTCATTTTTAAGTTCATTTGCTCTAAATCATATAATAATTGTTTTGCATGGAAAAGTAATTCCTTTCCATTAGAAGTCAAATATAGTTTTTTAGATAATCGCTCAAATAACTTTGTATTGTATTCATTCTCCAGCGCTGATATTGACTGACTGATGGATGATGGCGATATATATAAATTTTGAGCTGCTTTACTCATGCTCATTTGAGTACAAACTTCTACAAATATTTCTAAATCACGAATTGTCAATTAAAGTCCCTCATTTCATATAGTTAAGTATTTACTAATCATTATATAATATTATTCATATTTTACAAAGTATTATAGAGGTGATAACCTAAAGACAAATAAGTGTCTTGATTAAAGGAGATGTAAATTATGCAAAAAATAATGATTGTTGTCATTGATGGGTGCTCTCCAGAATATTTTACTTTGGAAAATGCACCAAATATTTACGGTTTGTGTGAGCAAAAAGGATTCATAAAAAATATTTATGGTTCAGTTCCTACGGTAACCAACGTTAATCATGCTTCTATTCTGTCAGGACTTTGGCCAAATGAGACACAAATGGTAGGAAATTTCTTTTATAATCACATAACAGGAAAGTCTGGATTTATACAAGAGAAAGGCTTTATGAAATCTACTACAATATTACAGCACTTTAAAAGAATTGGTGGTAAAACTGCCTTATTGACGGTAAAAGGAAAAGTTCTTGAAGTATATGGAGAAGATGTTGATTTAGGTATAAGTGCTGAAAAGCCTGACCTCAACCTTTTAGAGCAGCTAGGCATTTCTATGCCGCCAAAAATACAAAGTGTAGAAAGTAGTAAATGGATTTTAGATGCAGCCTATACATGCATACAAAAAGAATCTCCTGAGATAGTGTACTGCACTACTAACGACTATATTATGCATCATTATGGCCCAAACTCTGAACAGGCTAAAAAGCAAATAAACGATATTGATAACTGCATCAAAAGAATATACGAATTAGACCCGACACGCCAGATTTATATTACTGCTGATCATGGAATGAATAAAAAAACTACTCTTGTAAATTTTCAAAATTTATCAGAACAAGCAGGTTTTCATGTTGTTTGCGTACCTCCAATGAAAGATAGATATATTGAAAACCACGCGTATCAGGAAGGTGGAACACTTTATGTATATTTGAAAAATGCAGATGATATGGAAAAGTATCTTCAATTTGTATCTGCTCAAATATCAGTTGACAAAATTTTGAACAAAAAAGAAGCTGCTGAACTTTATCATTTGCCAATAAATAGTATAGGAGACTACGTCATTTTTGCCTCTGAAGATTATGCATTTGCTGAAATTGAAGGTATTTATTTAAATGCTAAAGACATACGAACTCACGGCTCCCTTTATGAAAGGGAAATACCTTTAGCGGCAATTAACCCTGTTATGTCAAAAGAAAAGTATCAATTTAGTAAAGATATAACTTCAAATATTTTGCAATTGTTATCTAGGTAGCAGTGTAGACATTTTGCAAAGATTACTGGTATTGGAACCTTTGCATCAATAATATGCTTATATCTAAAAATGTATGCAGTGGAAAGTGCGTAGTAAATACACCTTTTACCTATTTTTATAGAGAAAATTAATACTAAATAGATCTTAACTTACTTTGACATTAAGAAGGACTATGTATATTATAACAATAAGCAAAATATGAAAATTTCTGAGATTTCTCCCGTAATATATGACGGAGAAGATGCCGGGATTGTAATTGCAAATATCAAACGGATTTTCTTCGAACAGGGTATAGAGCATGAAAGGTGGTTTAACAATGAAGATTCTTATAGTCGGATATTTTACTGAGACCTCAAAATCAAATATTGTAAGGCATTTTCCGGAAGACTGGGACATTGTAATTGTCCAGCCCGGAAAAGAAATGTTGCATCATATTGAAGATTGTCAGGTACTCATACCTGAACATATTAAAGTGGACCGCAGTCTGCTTTCTATAGCAAAAAAATTAAAGTTGGTACAGACAGGTGCAGGATTTGATAATGTAGATATCGATGCTTGCACGCAGTACGGCATTTGGGCCGCCAATGCTGCAGGAGTGAATGCACAAGCAGTTTCCGAGCACGTAATGGCGCTGATATTGTCTTATTATAAAAACATACCGTTTCTTGATGCTTTCATGAAGAATAAAATAGCTGAAAATGAATTGCAGTATACAGGAAGTGAATTAAAAGGCAAAACCATCGGGATTATAGGCTTTGGCGCCATCGGTAAAAAAGTAGCTGAGTTTTGTAGCGTTTTTGATATGAATGTTCTGGTTTATGCTAGAAATCCCGTTGTACAGCCTGACAGTTTTGTGGAAATGACGGATTTCGATACTCTTGTAGGCGCATCGGACATAGTAAGTGTACATGTAGCCTTGAATCAGCAAACAAAACAGCTGATCAACAAAGAGGTATTCAAGAAAATGAAGAATACTGCACTTTTTATCAATACAGCCCGCGGCGGGATTGTCAATGAAAGAGACTTGATAGATGCATTAAAAAACAAGGACATTTCAGGAGCATGCCTGGATGTGTTTGAATCTGAACCCCTTCCAATTGACAGTGAACTCCGAAATCTGAGAAATGTTATACTTACTCCTCATACAGCAGGCTTGCCTGATGGTCTCAAATTTCATAAAAAAAGATATGATTTCTTCGTAAATAATATAAAGCGTGTAGAGAATGGTGAAGAGCCTGTAAGCAAGCTAAATCAGTTATAGTTTTGATACAATAAAAATAAGAGCCCTCTATTCTACTTTGTATATGAGTGTTATATACTGAAAAGTAGATAGAATTATATAGCGTGATAGTTATAAAAGCTATAAAGCATTGATACTTTATAGCTTTTAAGACGTGAAATTCGTATAATGTTCACCAACTATTATGATATAATATCATAATATTCAGAGCTATCTGCTTTTTATCAAAAGTTTCTCTCTTTTCAGATTTTATTTTTATACTGGTTTTGTCCAATGCCATATCAAATAATAGGAATGTTTGTAAACTTTGTAATAAACAAAGAAAATGTAACCATAAACAGCACTAAGATATCAGTAAAAGACTCTAACGCTACTATGAATCATTAATTCCTAGTTTGATTAGATTTCTTTGTTTAGTGCTAATCTTCTTCCATTGCTTCCACCGTTTACATTAGTCAAATCTATTAACCTGAAAAAGTTTCAAATCTTCAGAAGCTGTTCCTAAATACAATTGACTAAGCATAATTCCGCCCAGTATAGCAAATAAAATACCATTTGCACCATAACCTAAGCAATACCATAATTTTTTATTGTTTGGATCCTTTCCTAAAAAGCCTAAATTATCTTGTGTTGATGCAAATGCTCCACAATACCTATAATCTATTTCTATATTCAAGTCCGGAAATAAATTTTTAAGTTTTTGTTCTAATTTATCATATTGTATTTCACATAATTTCTCATTAAATATGTCTGGCATAAAATTTATATCTTTTCCTCCAATTATTATCCGATTGTCATTAGTAGTCCTAAAATAATTGTATGGAACCTCATTATCTCTAATTACTACACCCTTATAGATTTCTCTAAGATTTTCTATTGGTTTTGTTACTATATTGAATGCTGTGGTTTTGATTCCAAATGCTCTTTTTGTAAAAAGTTGAGTATTATATCCTGCTGCGACTAATAAAATTTTACCTCTAACTTTATGCCCATACACGGTTTGTGATATAACTTCATTTTCAATGTAATTAATACATGTTACTTCTGAGTTTTCATATACTCTTAATCCTTTTTTACAACTTGAATCAAGTAATGCATGAGTAAATTTATATGGATCAAATTGCGCTCCTCCACCTTTGCTAAGCACTCCAGCCTTTACATCAAAAGAAAAAGGATTATTAGTTTCATCAATAAATTCTACCGGAAATCCAGCCTCATATCTAATCTTATATTCCTGCTCAATTTCCTTTCTCTCAATCTTTTTATCTGTATACAAGAAACTATCAGTTTTCTTAAAATCGCAGGTATTTCCATACTTATTTATAAATTCCTCTATTTCATCTAATGCTTTTATTCCTAATTTATATGACTTTATAACATTATCTATAGACGTATAGGCTTTTAATTCCATAGCCTTACTATCGAGTTCATATTGAAGAAGTGAAGTAGTTATACTAGTACTGCCATGAGCTATTCTTGATTTCTCTAGAATAACAGCATCAATATTATTTTTAGCAAAATAATACCCTAAAATTGCTCCAGTAACTCCCCCTCCAACTATTATAACCTCTGTATTAATATCTTCTGTTAGATACTCATATTGTTTTTTAAGTTTATTAATTCTTCTAAAGAAACATTCTCCCTGTACATACTGTATATTCATAATAACTATCTACTCCCTTAAGTTTTAACTAAATTATAATGAAATTATTATTTGCCAAAATACTTTTAATATGTATAACAATAAATTGATACACATGACGTCCAGCATCAGAAGTCATATTTCAAGCGATACTCATTTATATGCTCTTTTTAATGGAGTAGGTAGTTTTTTATAAAGAGTATGTCAATATAATATCCATTGAGGAGTAGAAGCATCGTCTCCCCAAAAAAACAAATAGCCTTAAACATTTTATATCAATGTGTAAGGCTATTTTAGCATTTGTTTTATATATCATTTAGTAAAACTCTCTATCGAAAGTAACGATACTCCTATAAGAAGGATTAATACTATATATAATATCTTGTATTTGAGCTTGCAGTTCTTTTTTTTCATTATCTTTAAAACTGGTCTTGTCCAATACCACATCAAATAATATGGTTTTTTCTTCATTTCCTCCAACAACTCTAAAATCATGCATAGATACTATACCATTTATTCCTTTAATCTTTTTATAAACTTCTTGTTTTAAGGCCACGATCTCAGGGCTGTCTGTATTAATTGGGTCCATATGAATAGAAAGATATACATTCATTCGTTTACCAATTTCCTTTTCAGCATCATCTATAACATCATGAAGTTCCATAATGGATATATTACTTGGAACCTCAGCATGCAAGGAAGCAATGTATCTACCTGGACCATAATTATGAATTACAAGATCGTGCACTCCGCATATATATTTATAACTTATTACACTGCTTTTTAATTCTTCTACAAATTCTTTTTCTGGTGCCTTACCAATTAAAGTACCAAGCATTTCTCTTCCAAGTTCTATACCTGAATGGAAAATAAAAAGAGATACAATGACTCCTATATATCCATCAATAGGAAAGGTTGTAAATCTTGTAATAAGCAACGAAAATGTAACCATAGACAGCACTAAGATATCAGTAAAGGATTCTAACGCTGATGCCTTAAGTGCAGATGAATCAATAGCATCACCTATATAATTTGTAAACCTGTTAAGAAAAACTTGTAATGGTATCGCACACAGCATGCAAATAAAACTTACTTTATTAAAAGGTATATTTACAGGATGTAAAACACGTAAAAATGAACTTCTTAAAAATTCAAATCCTACTACAAGTATGGCACCAGAAAATAAGAGCGCAGTTATATACTCTATTCTTCCATAACCAAAAGGATGCTTATCATCTGCCGGACGATTTGCAAGTTTAAAACTAAATATTGTAACTAACGAAGATAGTGCATCAGTCAGATTATGAAAAGCATCTGCTGTAATGGCTATACTGTTTAGAAATAAACCAATAACAATTTCTAAAACAAGAATAGAAGAATTTATTATTATCCCAACATTTCCTCCAAGAGTCCCGTAGGATTGTCTGACTGATTGACAATTTACATTTTTGTGGTCTTTCACAAATTTTCTTATTAAAAAATCGAAAATAAATTTCATATATTTCGCCTTCCATCATGTTATCTTATTTATTCCACGTATGTTTATATATGCGTTTAATCAATAAATTAACACTATAAACTAACTCCATAATCCAGCGTATTATTAAATTTTATACAACAAACTTACTTGTATGGGATTTTATATTAATAATAGTTATCAGCTTACTAACATTAAGAAGAATCTCTTAGTGATGCATATTAACTTTATTTAGTTTTATCAATTTCGTCGTTAAATGGGCGGCAAAAACCTCATTTATTACTGATGTGGTTCACCCTTAATTATCCTAAACCTTGTTTAGAAGTTTGTATCTTATTAAGTCGCATCAGCAACTTCCGATTATAGACATTATGAGTATCTCAAAATTCTACTTTCCTATTTTCTTTTCAAAGTATAATAAGGATAGCCTATCTATCTCCTCATAAATAGTCTATCCTCATTATACTGCAATTTTTTCAAATTACCCCCAATACATGTATAATATATTAATACAATTATTCATAGCTCTTGCTAGCATATGTAAGAATTAGTTATTGATTTGATTATTTAGTTTACAATAGTAATTTATTCCGCAATATGTTGAATATCAGATCAAACTAAAAGTTAATACAGAAGAAAAATATTATGATTTTGATCATTTGTAATATATATACATAAAAATACCGTAACTGAGAGAAACCTAATTTAAAATTGTTATATAATGTTTTACTTTTTTATTGTAATTATCGTTCAATGATTTCAAGTGTTAGAGTGAATCTATTCCACCTCATACCGTATCAAAACCCGAATAACTTTTCAGCATTCCCGTGAGCTATCTTTTGCATTCAGCCGCAGATTCACTCATATCTTTTACAGTTACAAGAGGATTTGTATACCGTTTTTTACGCAAGGTTATATTTTTATATTCAATTGCATTTTTCGGACACCAATTGATGCACGCAAGACATTGCTGGCATCGATCATTCCATTTCGGTCTCCCGTTGACGATTTCAATATTGTTTACTGGACATACCGATTTACAGCGTTCACAGCTTATGCAACGATTGTCAACCTGAAAGTTTTTTGCTTCGTTAATCAATTTGGAAGCCAATTTTTCTTTTTTGAAAAAAGAATATGGATGTACATGTTTCAATAAGGGTTTTTTCTCAATTCCTATCCGTTTACGTACTTTTATTATTCCAGCGATCTCTTTTACCTTTAGTTTTTCCTGTCTAAACAAATCGTCTCTCTTTGAATCGCTTGGAGGCTTTATCCCCAAAGGGTTGATGATATAGTTATACGGTAATAAAAGGTGAAAACCGGCAGCCAATTCAGTTCCCTGCTCGGACAAAAGATTTGAAAGTTGAGTTAAAGCATAACCTTGAAATGATCTACTGTTAACAACAGCAAAAATATACTTCGATTTGTTAAGTTGTAATTTTTTTATGAAATCCTGTACGATAACAGGCATAACCTGGTAATATAAAGGAAATACGAAACCTACGCATTCACCCGATACATCAATCTCAGATTCTTGTATCGCTTTAGGAATGGATATTATCCTAGCATCCCCTATTTCATCAGCAAGATCACGTGAAAGCATCAGACTGTTTCCAGTACCTGTAAAATAGAATATTGTTGTTCTCATGTTTTTAATCCCCTTCCTTGATTGTTTTAAACTTCAAAAACTAACGAATTATAAAATAGGAATTACATTTTTTATGTCTGCAGATTCAATAATTTAGTTACTTCATTCACAATCTCTTCATTAACTTTACAGAACAAAAACTTACCCCTTTTCTCGGTATAAATTAACTCAGCATTAGCCAATTCCTTAAGATGATGTGAAATAGTAGGAGCACCAATGTTAAAGCACTTCATGAAATGCGAAGCAAAGCATCCTTTTTCTTTTAACAAAGCATTTGCTTGAGGAATGGCATTACCAGTTATACCGAGACAGGTTGCAACAGCAAATAGGTATGTGTTGTCCTATTTCAACAGACTAGATTTGCTTAAAAAATCTGAAACCATGATCAGCAACCCCCACCCATAGGTCGGAAATACAAATCCTATACGTTCATAGCCGACAGGTAATTCAGTATCAACGCCTTTCTGAATCGCTGTAATTTCACAATCAGATAATTTCCGCCGCAATATGCATGCTGTTTCCCGTGCCAGTAAAAAAGTATATTCTATTCACTATTGTTACCTCCTGTCATCGTTTGATAGACATCTGTAACAAATTTATCAATTTTAGCCATGTCAGACGGACTTTTTTTATTTTTCATTAGCACTCCTGCTTGATCAATAAATCCAACCATTGAATGATAAAGTTCGATCCTTTTTAACAAATCCGCTTTCTTCTCACTCATAATATGCAATAACAATGGGCAATTGCTAATATTACGCTCACGTTTGAAATCTAATACCTCCTTTATTTCCAGCAAAGTGAAACCACTGAATTTCAAAACTTCTGTGTATTGAAGGTGGAGGACATCCTGCTCTGTATAGTAGCGGTATCTATTATTTGCCCGTTGAGGTACGACTAATCCAATTTGGTCATAATAACGCAAGGTAGCTTTGGGCAGTATAAGCATTTTTGATACTTCTTTAATGGTATATTCCTTCATACAAACCCTCCTTGTGACAATAATAACATTAAAGTATACTTGAATGTCAATAGCTGTTTCTATCAAAGGTGTAAAAATGCACCCCCTAAAATTCGGAAGAATAAATGAGTTATTCTGAGTCCAAGCTTAATATTGTTTCAGCTTCACTTAATTTTGTTAATTCAACACTTGTCCTCCATAAATTTTTCCTATTTTCTTTGTTATATAGGAGAGCTCTGAAGATTTTATTTCTCTTGTACCTTCAAAATATCTGCCTGTAGTAACTTTAAATTCAGAATTAATTACCAGCAATGCTAATGCTTTACCTGATATATTACATCATTAACATTTAGTAAAATTAAAGTTAAAATTGGAAAATAAATAATTATATCTAGATGTGCAGTTTATGTATATTTTATAAATAAGGACGATTTACCTGCAGTCATTACGACTGAAAATAAGGTAGTTTTTTCAGTATCCCATCTTTCTAAGCACGCAAGTACATATTGATTTATTACTTCTATCTCCCTTAACTTTTCCACTACATCCGGTAAATTCTCATCTATATTTTTAAGCCAACTACTTACTGCCATAGCCATTCCTCTTCAAGCAAATTCCCTTCGCTCATAAAAACCCCCGGAGTTTTTGTGGATTTAATAAGCTTTTATAATTCCAGCTTAATATCAATGCGGTTCCAGCCAAATAGCATAATATATCTTTCCAGTCACATGTAGAACCAATGATAACTCCAAGCACAGACTTCCTTCCAATTTTAAGAATATCAATCAGGTTAGCACCCTGTAAAAGCTCTATACAAACTCCAAATAAGAACAATCCCAATGGAAGATATAATATTGTAACTTTGTTGTCCTCCACCCAAAACATCCGTATAAATGTGTATAATAAAGGAATTATTAGCACATCTCCTCCATAATCACGAATAAAACCGTGATGCATAAATACTCCAATAAATATCTCAATTATCAGCAACATGACAAACATAATTATATATTTTATATGCTTTTTTATTATTCTCACCACTCTTTCATATTTACTGTAAACCAATTTTTATTCCTTATTTTTGTGGCAGATACTGCACTGCAATCCGATTTTCAGGATTCACATCACAGAAATACAGTACTATCAAAAACAGCCATTCTAATGGCTTCACAATAAAATACACCATATCTGCCATACATGAACAATGTATCATCTTCGCAATCGGAAATCCATAAGTATCATAAAAATGCCGGATATTCTTATGAAACATTGGTGTCCTCTCTTCCAGAATCTGCTCAAATGCATTATTACAGCCATCTGAAGTGGCTAAGTTTTCTATAATTTTAATGTTATCTAAATTATTAGATGATATGAATTGTAATATTAATGATTGGAAAAACCTTGGAAAAATTTTATTTTATGCTGCACTTCCTATGGGGTTAATTTTAATTCAAAAAGATATGGGAATGACAATGGTATGTTTCTTTATTATTTTAGGTATGATGTATATAGCTGGATTAGATGCGAAAATAATATTAAGTGGATTTACTACCATGGTATTGACCATTGCTCTTTTATATTCTAAACATTATGTACCGGTTGTGAAAAAAAATAGGTAGGCAAAATAATTACCCACCTACTACTCGATTGCCAAACTATAGCTGTTTTTCAGCAAATTCGCTTCGCTCATAACCCCCCCCGTTTTTTTGTGAAGGAAGAATAACTGAACTTGATACAGTTTGATTAATTAGGATACGGTGAATTAGGCATAACTTGAATACGTTCCAACAGTGACCACAATTGTTCTGCTATATCATTAGCTGGAATAGGTATTGATTCGATAATCCACCATTCTAGTAAACCAACAATAGCTGAAGACAGAAACTGTAACGTCACCTCTTTGTTCATATCTCGTTTTATGCTGCTGGCATCTATCACCTTACTAAGGTTACCTAGAATCACATCCATCATGAGGCTTCTGAAAGCAGGGATTCCTTTGTTAACTAACAAAGTAGTATATATGAAAGCATGTTGTTCCAAATACTCAAATGTGCGAATAATAAAGGATTTTGAAAGTAAAAGCGTAGTACCGTCGAGAGTCATGCAGCTTTCAAATAATTTTTTAAAATAAATATCAATACATTTATCCAGCAAATCAAATTTGTCAATGTAGTGCAAGTAAACGGTTCCTCGGCTAACATCTGCTCGATCTGCTATTTCATTAATTGTAATATCTTCAAATTCTTTCTCTGCGAGCAGTTGGATAAATGCTCCGATAATTGCTTTTTGTGTTTTTAGTATTCGTCTATCCATAAGACCCTCCTTAAGATATTATGTGATTTTTTCAATAAATTTAACTATACGCATTTTGCTATATGAAATATTTATTAGTTAATGAACGATAAATGAAATTTTGTTAATTAATGAACAATTGCAGTTATTTTAACAATTGAAGCGAACAAGTAACTTTGTTAATATCACATTATCAGACAATAGTTAATAAGTAAACAAGTGTTTATAAATTATTAATTGGCTGAAACAAACTTTAAAAATAGGAGGAATTTATTATGAAAGCAATTGTTTTAAAAGAGTACGGAATTCCAGCGGTTTTACAGGAACAAGAGATAGATGTACCAGTAATTACAGAAACACAGGTTCTAGTAGAAATGTATGCTGCTTCAATCAATCCAGCAGATTCTGTATTACGTTCTGGGGCTGTTAAGGATATTTTACCAGTTCAGTTGCCGTATGTTCTCGGTGCTGATCTTGCCGGTGTTGTCATTGAGGTTGGAAGTAAAGTAACCCATTTGAAACCTGGCGACCGTGTTATGGGTATTCCTACTAACAACGGTGGAGCCTATGCAGATTATGTAGCAATGGAAGAAAACGCACTTGCAATAATCCAACCCGGAATGTCTTTTCATGAAGCTGCTGCATTGCCAACGGTTGGTTTGACTGCCTGGCAGTCTTTGTTTAAGTATGCTAAACTACAACCTGGACAGCGTATTCTAATTCATGCAGGCGCTGGCGGTGTAGGACATATTGCTGTTCAGCTCGCTAAACAAGCAGGTGCATATGTGATTGCAACAGCCCGTGAATTTAACCATGAATTTGTGCGACAATTAGGTGCCGACGAGGTAATTGATTATACCACAACTGATTTTACAAAGGCTATAAATAGTTCTGTAGATATTGTACTAGATATGGTTATGGATAGATCAGCTACGGTTCTAGATGCAAAAATAGGTGAAACTGGGCGAAAAAGCTACTCTGTTTTGAAGGATGGAGGCACGCTCATTTCGCTGGTAGCCATGGCGATTAATGAACATCCACAAATTCGCGGAATTAAAGCTCAATTTGTTCATGCAGAACCAAACCACGATGATTTAGTGTCTATTCTTCAAAACGTCCATGACCAAAAATTGAAGGTTCATTTGAGCGGAATTTTCCCATTTACATCTCAAGGATTAGCCGAAGCGTACCGTGAGTGCGAAACAGATCCTAAGAGGGGTAAGGTAGTAATTCAGAGAAAGCAAGGTTAGGATTGTAAAAATCTAGTAAACCTTTTAATCCCTATGTACAAGATATTGTGATGCTGATGAACCACATCAGCATCATCAGGAAAAGTAAGCTGAATAGTTTTTGCCGTATGGCTTGCTGTATCCGAGAAGAAATTTCTTGTGCTCCAATCAAAATACCATCCAAGCCCGCGGCTTGGATGGTATTTTGATTCATACTTCATGTGTTGTGAATAATTCATGAGGGATCTTTTTATTTGGATCATATAAATTGACCATAAAATTATAGCATTATATAATTAAGCTATGGTTAAGTATTATTAGAAGTAATGCCCTAAGTGAACTAGGTTCTAACTTACTATCTCTTAAACGCAATCATATTAATTAAGTGTATTCAATAATATTTATTTTACATAAGGAGATTATTATGAACTATTTTAAATCTAATAAATAAGCCTGGGAAGAAGCATTTGAAAAGGGTGGTCTGAAGAGGTATGCGAAAGGTTGCAAAATGAAACATATCCATTCCTATAGTAAAATCACTGTTAAGCATCTTGCGGTACATAGCAATAATATCCTTTTCCAACACTTCTCCCATTGACTTCGTTTCTAGTGGGATTACTGGAATTCCTGCTTGAGCTGCCAGGTGTATATTTTGTTTCAATTCTGTGGCAATATTAAGTAACGTGCTTTCACTTTTTGCTGTCTCTATATCCCTCATACCCGTATTCTTACAAAATTTATCCCAATGTGACGATCTTGTACACGTATCCTTAACATACTATCAGTAATTATTTGTGTAATGACGATTATAGTTTAAACTTCTGCAATAACTCTGCATGGAAGCCCTGAAAAACCACTCATATTCACAGGAAAGGTATATGCTGTAAAAGCGTTGCTGTTTGTAGTTTCATAAAGCAAATCTAAATTATTTAAATTTTCGATTATAAATACTCCCCTATCAGCGCAGTATTGATCTATCCTTAAATGATTCTCAGGACCTTTTGCTCCTGCCATGTCCACACCTATAAAACTCACATTCTTACCAATCAAGGCATCAACTAGTTCATCTGATAATTCTATATAAGTTCCGAAATATTCCTTTGCCCCATATCCGAATTCATTTAATATTCCTGAATAAAAGATGATAAAATCATTGGGCTGAATAACACTTAGATCTATATCCTTTATTGTCACCTCTCCAGTTTTAATGTGCCTAATATCAAATACTATTCCTCTTGTAATGATTTTTTCTATGGAAAATTCCTTATCCCTAGCATCAAAATGAGTTCCTACATGCCCTGCCTTATCAAGATCAGTCCCAAAGGCCTGGGCTCCAAGACCTACCGCTTCTAAAACTTTTTTGTCTACTTTGCAACTTAAATCAATTTTCATACAAAAACCTCCATTCTAAAAATTTAATTTCTAAAAAATAATCTTACTTAATTAGACCAAACATAAATTAATTAATACATGTTACCATCTTTCTCTATATCCTTAAATGTATTATCTATCAGAGAGTTTATATCATTAAGAAATCCTAATATAATTACTTGTTCATCTTCAGTATATTTTTCCACAATAGATTTTTTATCTCTTTGGATTTTATCATGTAATTTTTTGTGAATCTTGTATATCCTTTGTCCTGATTCTGTTAACTTATAATATATTTTTTGTTTATTTCCAGTTTCCTGATATTTCTCAACAAGGTCCTGACTAAGTAATTTCTTACACATTTTTGTTATAGCACCTGTGGTCATCTCCAATTCATTGGAAATCTTAGTCACATTAGCATCTTCATTATCTCCTATTATAGAAATACAATGAATTTGAGAAATACTAAGTTCCCCATCAATATTAGGAGCAAATAATTCAGTGTTTTCTTGAATTTTCTTTAAAGAAAATATGATCTCATTTTCAATATTCATTATTAATCTCTCACTTTCTTCCCTGGAAGTAACTTAAGCATATCTCAATCTTTCTTCCATGTCAACAAGTTTTTAATTAAATTAAAATTATAATTCACTAGGTGACACTCTGTAAACTTGTCAACTTATTTTGCTCAATCTTCAAATTGAAACATTTCTTCAAAAATAAAACAGCCCAGGAGCATTTATACCTCTTGCTTCGGGCTGTTTTCGTCTTTACTTATGATACGGTTCTCCATAATTACTACAAATAGTACTTTTTCTTTTTATTTTTCAACTCGAAAAACATATTATGTAATTTTTAAAAGACGCTTATAATATTATTTTCCAAATTTTATATTGACAGCCTATATTTTCAGGATTACAATAAAAATGAATTTGAATTCAAATTCATTTTTGTTAAGGAGTGAATTTTTGTGGACAATATTATTTCAAGAAAAACAGAAGATAAAAAAGAATTAAAGAGAAAAGCAATCTTAAAAGCAGCTGCTGATGTTTTTTCCAAAAAGGGATATATAGACGCCTCTATAAAGGATATTACTAATGAAGCTTCTATATCTGTAGGTTCTTTTTATTCTTACTTTAACAACAAAGAAGAGATATTAATACAAATCTTTGATGAAATTTCAAATATGAGTATGAAAGCTGCTTCAGAAATTTCAAAAGCTTTAAAAGATAATGTAATCGAACAATTTACAAGTTCAATGACAAGTGCAATCTGTATATACGTAAAAAATAAAGAATTTGCCAAAATATTGTTTGTAAAATCTATGGGAATTAATGAATTATTTGAGAAGAAACGTTCAGAAATCCTAGACAGAACAACTGTTTATTTAAAAATGCTGTTAGAACATTTAAATCAAAAACATTTATGCGTTATAGATAATATAGAGATAACTTCAGTTCTTCTTACACATAGCATATTTGGGGTAATAACCAATTGGCTTGATGAAAGACTTAATTGTAGCATAAAAGATATGATTTTCTCTTTATGTACTTATCATCTCAGGGCTTTAAATATAGATTACACAGCTGAGAATATTAATAAATATATAGATAACGTTCTTACATCGGATTATAAAGAACTTCTTAACTAAAAAATTCAAATTATGGAGGTATAAAAAAATGGAACAATACAGATCAAAGGAAATTTACGCAGACTTTTACGAAAATGAGGGAAAACCATTAGCAGTTATTATGAGTGGAAGTGTACCTGGGCTTCCACCTAATATAAGTGATGATTTATTAAATTATTTAAAGCAGAATTTTAATCTTTTACTCTTAGCGTACTATGGAATCGGAGATCTTCCAAAGTCTCTAGAAATGGTTCCAGTGGAGTACTTTACAAAAGCTATAAACTTTATTAAAGAAAAACACAATGTACCTGACAATAAATTAATTATTATAGGTCAGTCTAAAGGAGGAGAAGCTGCTTTAGTGTTAACAAATTACATGAAATCTGCAATCACTATCGCCTGTGTTCCTAGTTCATATGTTTTTCAGGGCTTGCCGGAAGATCTTTTTAGCATCTACAAAGCACAGCCAAAAGCTTCATGGTCCTTTAATAATAAGGAATTACCATATATCAAATTTAATATTGATGAAGCTGCTATGGATGATGCAAAAAATAATAATTTTTGCAGATGTCATGAAATTTCCATAGAAAAGAATTTTAATCCAGATGCCGTAATAAATATAGATTCATATAAAGGTAAAGTACTGCTTATTTCATCTGGAAATGATTCATACTGGCCAAGTAAAAATATGTGCAATACTCTAGTTAAAAATAGCAAAAACAAAGATAATATTAAGCATATTTCCTTAAACTTAGAAGGCCATAGCTTCTTAAAGTATGATGAATCTGTAAAAGAAATAATAAACTATTTAAAGGCGAATGTACAATAACTTTAATAATCCATCCACTTTGCTTTTAGGAGTCTTAATGATTCTACATTTTTTAATAATGTCATAAATCTACAAAAAGAAAACCACCCGCTTAAATTTAACAGGTTGCTTTCTTTTTTATCAAAAGTGCCTCTCTTTTCAGATTTAATCTTTTATTTTGTCCTAGCCTATTTGAAAATATCCACCACAAACTTATTATCCGAGAACTTGAACTTTGCAAATTTAAAATTCTCCTCCCATTATTTTACCATTTCATCATATGTCATTTAGTAAAACTCTCTATCGAAAGTAATGATGCTCCTATAAGAAGGATTAATACTATATGTGATATCTTGTATTTGACCTTGTAGTTCTTTTTTTTCATTATCTTTAAAACTGGTCTTGTCCAATACCACATCAAAAATAACAATTTCTAGAACAAGAATAGAAGAATTTATTATTATCCCAACATTTCCTCCAAGAGTCCTGTAAGATTGTCTGACTGATTGAAAATTTACATTTTTGTGGTCTTTCACAAATTTTCTTATTAAAAAATCAAAAATAGATTTCATATATTTCGCCTTCCACCGTTTTATCTTATTTGCTCCACGTATGTTTATATATGCGTTTAATCAATAAATTAACACTGAAAACTAACTTAATAATCCAGTATATTATCAAATATTATACTGCAAAATTCCTTATACAGTATAATAAACAGCTCATATGCTAATGAGCTGTTTATCTTATTATATATTTAGAGCAAATGATAGGCAAAAAAACTCATTTATTTTCATGTGCCTTACTTTATTAAAACTAGGTAGTTATACAGACACAATATTTATTAATGCTGGTTTGCTACTACTTGATTCTTTTTTATTTTATTATTAAAAATAATGTATAGTATTGCTCCAGTTAAAAAGGTAATTATTTCTGTAATGGTCATAGACCATATAACACCATGCAATCCATAGAAATTATTCAATACTATTATGACAGGAATAAAAAGAATCCCTTGTGTAATTCCCATAATTGTTGATGGTATTCCTTGACCTGATGCTTGAAAAATTCCTGTAAATAATGTAGTAAATCCATTGAAAAGTGCGGAAATAAGCATGGCTGTCATGATATAAACTCCAACAGTTAATACTGATGAATCATTAGAAAACAGATGAATAATTACATTTCTAAAAATAAAAACTAAAGTAACAAATCCACCTGATAATCCTAAAATCCATAAAGCTGATTGTTTTATACTGTCTTTTAATCTGTTAAAGTTTTCATTAGAAAAATTATATGCAATTAAAGGGATAATTCCTAATGCGAGTCCCATTGCAAGGAATTCTGGTACTTGTACAAGTCTCAAGGCAATACCAAAACTAGCTACTACACTTTCTCCATATCTAATTGAATAATTATTCAAAAGAAGAGTTGTAATAATTAGAAAACCAGCTAGGAACAATTCAGAAACCCCAACTTTATATATCTCTATTTTATCTTTAAGAGAAATATTAAAATTCTTAATAAATCCTTTTAAATTCTCACTTTTTGTTTCCAAGTAGTAAATATAATAAATTGATGAAGCTATATTAGCTAAAATCATTGATAATGCTACTCCTACAACATCAAATCTAAATACTAGTATAAATAATGGGTCAAATATAAGACCAAAAATTGTACTTACAACCATTCCGAACATTGATTCTTTTGATGCTCCTTCTGCTCTCACAACTTGCTCCAATGCGAAGTTCATTATAATTGCAAAACCACCAATAAACATAGTTAAAGAATAACTTTTTGTATAATTAATAATAGCAGAAGTATCTGCTCCCAAAATCTTAACAATAGGATTAAGTGCTATAATAGCAATTATTCCAAGCAAAATTCCTATGATAATACTACTATAAAAAGAATATCCAGCTATCTTCTTAGCTTTATCTTTATCTTGTTTAGCAATAAGACGAGTTATAAATGTTCCGCCTCCAGCTCCTAACATATTTCCAAAAGCCATTAATATAGTGAAGATTGGTAGTCCTAAAGTGATAGCAGTTAACATATCTGTATTGTTTAATAGTCCAATAAAAAAAGCATTAATAACGTTATATATTGTACCTACTGACATACCGATCATCATAGGAATAGATAAATGTGCAATTGCCTTAGTAATCGGTGCACTTTCTAAATAATATTCGTTTGAAAATTTTTGTTTCATAATTTCATCCTCCATAATAAGTATTATTAGAATTCGTATTCTTAGAATTCTAAGTTTTTAGTTATAAGTTATTATATTAATAACTTATAGATTTCTATCTACTTTCAATAACAAAGCTAACAAAGTTTCCTTCTCTTGTTCCGTCAAGTTTGCAATAATATTTTCCTCTGCCTCAGCTACCAATTTATTAAAATCTTCTATGAGTTCAGCACCTTTAGGCAGTACATATATATATTTTTGTCTCTCATTTTCTTTAGGAATTCTTCTTTCAATATATCCTTTTTTCTCTAATCCTTGCAGCATACTTGTAATACTTGCTTCTGTACGTTGAAAGACTTTTGCCAAATCTTTTTGAATAATACCACTGTCTTGGTGTTCATAAATATAACCAATCATACGTCCTTGTTGAGAATTCAATCCTAACTTTTTTACTTTTTCATCAGAACTGAGTTTCATTTTTATCGCAATACTTCTAATTACTTCTGAATATGGTGTTTCTATCGAGTATTTAGAATTAGTCATTCAAATCCCTCCTAAATTTTACTTAGAATTCTAACTATTTATAGTTTAACAATTAGACTTTCAAGTGTCAATATTTATTTTTTATAATTATTTCTATATTTATAATATTTATTTTTTTACATGCTATCTTTTACTTATGATGCGTTTTTTCGCATCAGTATCAAGTGATAACACTGTTTTCTTTCTCACTTGTATAACTAATTCTTTTGTTTAAAATAGGAAGCACCGCTTAGATACTTCCCATCATTCTACTTTTAACTCTCACACCATAAAGGAATTTTATATCGAACCATAACTATTTATGTTTCCACTAATTAGAAATCTTTATTAATTCAATTCTTAAGTACTCTTTAAACTCATTAAATAATAATTCATTATCTGAGTTATTATTTATTTTGCCTTAATGTGAACCTTTATTTCTAAGTATTCTAATCTTATGTAGAACTTCCGAATCATTAAGGTTAATAATTGATTTTCTTTAAATTAATTATATTCTTAAACTAGGATAAACACTTCACTCATCCTCATTCCGTCGCCAACATGATAATTTTGCTATTATTTTATAGCTACAAGAATTAAGCTAATAATTAAACCTGAAATCATAAAATAACTTCCACTAATAACACCGTACAAAATTGGGCGAGGTATGTTCGGATTTATTCCGGTATTGACTGTCGTTGAAGCCAATAAACCAATTCCAACAACTCCACCAAAGATAATTGCATCAACAATGGATTCAATCCTGAAAGCGTAAATCAAAATGGCCATGGCCACTGTTGTAAGTAAACCACACACCAATGGACCAATAATAAATATGGGAGCTGGCTTTTCACTTTTACCTTCCTCTTTTCCTAGTGCAATAGAATAGGCCTTCCCAAAAATTGCAGTAAACCAAAATCCACCCACTAAGGAGTTTGCTATTGTTGCAAGCACAACTGCAATCCAATTAATTTCATGTATTATATTAAACATAATTTCCCCTCCTATTTGTTAAACAATCTACTTGCCTATTTTAGTTAATAAGTCGCCCATTATCATTCCATGATCCATACATCTTGTTTTGTTTTGTATTTTGTATAAACTTGTCCAACCTCTTCATAAATAATTCAGGTTGGTTTTTGACCTGTTGGATTGTGTCTATTCTCACTCTCCTATACAACTCAGAGAAATTCATAAAATTTTCATAAGCCAACATATCTTCTTTCAGCTTTTTCTCTATAACCTTATCAATTTTAAAAGAATTACTACTCATATCAGGCAGTACCTTTCTTCCTTCGTCAGTCATGAGTCCAAGTTCTTCAAGACGTCGTACACGTTCTTTATTTAATTCGGTCCATGAACTTTTCTTATTTCTAGGTGATAGTCGCTGAACAAGCTGATTTTCTGAATTTTTCTTCTTAATGCCATCAATCCATCCAAAACACAAAGCCTCTTCCACTACATCCAGGTATAATAATGTGTCTGCTTTTGTGGCAATGCTTATCACTACCCAGCAACATTTCTCAATATAGCAGTTATCTTGTAACCAACTACGTAACTCTTCTCTCGTTCTTATATTAAGTAAGTTTTCCATATTTATAATTAAACCACACCTTTCCTATTTGTATTAATTTCAATTATTTTCATTGACTAATTTCGCGATTTGATTACTTATTGTTAGTATATCAATGAAACCCTGTCAACTAATGTCATGATTTTAAATTAATCTCTGCATACCTATCTTTTTTTGATATAATGCTTATAAGGCTAAATTATGAGGTGAAATTTATGAAATCAAATAGACTTTTTGAAATATTAATGATATTACTTGATAAGAGAAAAGTAACTTCGACGGAATTAGCAAAAAAGTTTGAAGTGTCCGTACGTACTATTTATAGAGATGTTGAAACACTATCAACTTCAGGTATCCCAATCTATACTACCACTGGAAAAAATGGCGGTATACATTTAATGGAGAACTATGTATTAGATAGATCCGTGATTACAAATCAAGAACAGAACGATATACTCTTCGCTATACAATCTTTAGGCACTGTCCCAAATCTAAGCGAAAATGATATTTATAATAAGCTAGCTGTTATATTTAGTCAAAATGTAAATAATCAAGAAAATAATTGGCTGGAAGTTGATTTTTCTGGATGGCATAGCTCATCCACTAGAGAAGCTGAATTATTTCTTCAATTGAAAAAAGCAATAACTACCAAAAGGAGAATCCTTCTCCAATACATCAGTGACATGGGTCTTGAAAGTACACGTAATGTTGATCCACTTAGGCTATTGTTTAAATGCAAGGATTGGTATTTGTATGGCTATTGTAAAATAAGACATGATTTCAGATTATTTAAGCTGGTTAGAATAAATCACTGTGAAATTCTGCCTCAGAAAGCAGATACCTATAGTAATATTCCTAAACCGTACATAAATGACTATATCAGCCAGGAAACGTTGATTCATATGGATTTGCTGTTTAATATGAGTGCAGCTAGTAAAGTCTATGAAAACTTTAATCATCTGCTCATTTATCGGGAAAATGAAAATCAGTTAAGAGTATCTGGACAAATAGAGCAAAATCAATGGCTTTTAAATTTATTATTATCTTTTGGTTCAGATGTATTTGTTGTAAAACCGCTGAGTATTAGAGAAGATTTGATTAAACTCCATATGAAGGCCATTGATCATTTGCAAGATTAGCTAGTTCTTTAGTTTATTCATATGTTTATATGCAGAGTATTAATTATGATAAAATTTTTAGATAAGTTAAAGTCCCACTAGTGAGGGGGCTTTTGTTTTGTTAAATAGAATTTATTCTTCTATAGGTCAGGCTCCCAACTATAGTATATACTTAAAAATAGTTTTCTTACATATACTTATTAATTACAAAACCTATTTTATTTTTATGTTTAGTGAAATTTTACTTTTAGCTGCTTACCATATGCAGTATCCCAGCTATTATAAGGTAAATCATAAAAATCTAAATACATTTCATTAGCCTTAAGGAGTGTAAGTTCCGGAAAACTATAAATCGCTATTCCAGTTTTATTCGCTTCGGAAAGGTGGTATAAATACATAAACTTATCTTTTAATCTTGAGTTTGGCTTTTCTTTAAAATAATAAATCTTCTTATTTCCGTCTTTTACAACTTGTATATACACAAACCTAACTTCAAGTGACAAAGCTATTAGTCTGATATAAGTTGCTTTAAATACATAAATTGGTTTTAAAAAATATTGAGCCAATATCTAACTTATAAAAGTTATGGTATCGTTGGTAAATTCAATGTATAATGTAATAAGTTCTCAAGTTACTCAAATTATTTTTAATAGTTGACATTTATTACATAAAAAAGCGTAATGCATTAATAAACTCAGATGAAAGTTAGTTTAAGTTGATCATAGAATAATTGGTCGAACTAAAATACATAGATTATATCTGACATCTTTTTTACGAGGGGGACGAAGTAATGATAGTTGAGGATTGTAGTAAAGAGACTCTTATGCTTGAGTTGGTCAAGTTGAAAAAGAGGAATAAGGAACTAGAATTGCAATTGAAAGAAAAAAACCTTCCTAATTCTATTGAAATGAATGATATGGAATGCAGGTTCAATAAGAACACTCTTTTAGAAAGCCGGGCACAGCTTGAATCAGAGCTTGAAGATGCCAAACTTTTACAAAGTATAAGCATGGAGCTTGTTTCTGGTGGAGATATTCAATTATTATATGAAAGAATTATTGCTGCTGCAATGCAAATAATGCACTCGGATTACTCAACTCTGCAAGAATTGCATACTGAAGAAGACGGCGTTGGCAGGCTTAGAATTATAGCCCTTCGAGGATTTGACCCAGAAGATGCAAAATTTTGGGAATGGGTAGATGGCAAAACCGCCTGTACTACTTGCGCAGAAGCCTTACGAAGGGGACACCGAATCGTTGTGTCTAATATGGAAGAGTCAGATTTGCTAAAAGGTAGTGAAGACCTTAAGACATTTTTGGAAGTTGGCATTCATTCTGCCCAGTCAACTCCTCTAATTTCACGAAGTGGTAAAATGCTAGGAATGTTCTCCACTCACTGGAAAAAACCTCATGAGCCATTAGATCGTGAATTGAGACTTCTTGATGTGCTTGCTCGTCAAGCCGCTGATTTAATTGACCAAAGACAATACGAAGAAAGTCTTTGGAGATCAGAGAAGGAAAAAAGGGAAACCATTGAAGCTGCAATGAAGTTAAAGGATGAATTCCTCTATCTTATTACCCATGAATTCAAAACAGCAATTGCTGTTATTAGCTCAGCCCTTCAGACAATAGAAGCAGTGCTGAAAGATAGCATATCAGAAAGATTGGGTAGATACTTAAATGTTATAAAAGTGAATACAAATAGACAATTACGACTAGTGAATAATCTTCTTGACATTACACGATATAATTCTGGACATATTAAGCTGAATAATAATATTAGAGATATAGTTTCTATTACAAAATCCATCGTAAGCTCAATAGAAATATTCGCAAGACAAAAGCAGATCAACCTAAATTTTATGTCAAGCTTGATAAAGAAGGAAATTTATGTGGACGACGAGAAATTTGAACGTATAATATTAAACCTATTGTCAAACGCCTTAAAGTTTACACCAAGTGGTAAGGATGTACATGTGTCTCTTTCAATTACAAATCATAAAGGCAAAGAGTTTATTGATGTGAGTGTAAAGGATGAAGGAATAGGTATACCCGTTGATAAGCAAAGAGTTATCTTTGAACGTTTTGGGCAAGCTGATACAAGTCTCTCTCGAAGGGCAGAAGGTACTGGTTTAGGCTTGTACCTTGTAAATCTTTTAATAAAAGTAATGGGGGGAGAAATACTTTTAGACAGCGAACCAGGACAAGGAAGCACATTCACGGTGCTTTTACCTATAGAAGAACCAAGTGCGTTTGAAGAAAAAGACTTTTGTAATGCAAGTAGCCAGTTTATAAGCTACGACGAACGGGTTATCCAAGCTGCATCAATTGAATTTAGCGACATATATTTCGATTAATTGTAAACTATAAATTTAACCCATACATTATAGAATTTATAAAATAGAGGAGCAAATAAAAAAGAGCAGATTTGCTCTTTTTTATTACTTAATTTAGGAGCTGCTACCATCATTGGTTCTCCTAAAATAATTCTCATAAAAACCTCATTTACTTATGGTACGCTTCACCGTAACTATTGTAAATGAGGTACTTCTATTCTATTCCACTATATATATTCTACATAGCACTTAAAACAAAAATTCATTTTCCCAATCAAAATCACCAGACTCTTCATAAGATAATGGCCAATGACCACACCACTTAGGCACTTTAGGTTTTTCTACCCTATCTATACTTGGAGTATAAGGCTTTATATCTAAAATACTGCTATTGTTCATTGCATCAATATAAGTAATATAGATTCTGCTATTATCATAATCAATATGTGTTATTTCAGCTATGGATAATGCTATTGGATTCGGCCTTTGAGGTGACCTAGTTGAAAATACTCCTAACTTTTCAGGAGCTTTTTTATAAGGTTTATTTACTTCAATAACTGCTCTACTTTCATTATTATCACATTTATCAAACCACCAAAGTACGTCAATGTGAGAAAACTCTTCTAATCCCTGAAGCCCTTTTACATACTCTTTATTGATTTGAATAAACATCCCTTCTCTTTCCACATTAATTTTACCAATTTCTTTTAATTGCATAATATTTACCTCCTAGATATTTATCTTACATAAAAATAATAGACCCTCACATGATGTGAGAGTCAACAATTTTATTTTAATGGAATCTGTATTTCAGTAAGATATTCATCTGGATTGTTAGTGTCATTTTCACCTATATGACATATCTGTCTAGAAGGACTTTCTTCCATTTGTTCATTATAACTTTCAAGATAATATGCAAGCATTTCATATACCTTTGCTAAATTTTCATATTTCCCATAAACCATTGCATATGCCATTTTCTCTACTTCCTCTATTTCTCTATATATAAACTTGTCTTTGTTTTCTCCTAATTTATCTACAATAATCCCGACTTCAACATCTACATTTTCATCTTTATGTTCAATATCATGATACATTGCAACATTATTGTACATATCCTGCTTTATAGAAATTTTTTCTTTATTAATAAAATCACATAGCCTATTCCATAAAACTTTCTCATGAAAATAAGTTGGAATTATATCTCTAGTAGATAGCATCAGTATCTTGTCCACTTTCTTAAAACTTATACTACAATGTATTTCAAAATTCTTTTTTCCAATTTCATTTATTGCATTATTTATTTTTTCTATTCTCTGTTTTTCAATATCTATCCCTTTATTAATCTGCATTTTCTTTTTTTGTAATTCATCCACTATATTTAATTCTTTATGGCCTAATATAATTTCTTTTATTTCTGCTGATGAAAATTTTGTATCTCTCAATAAGATTACTTTTTGAAGCACTGATATCTGTTCAGCAGAATACATTCTATATCCTGTAAACAAATCAACATTTGCAGGTTTTAATATTCCGATTTCATCATAATATCTTAACATTCTAATTGAAACCTGAGTCAATTTTGAAAACTCTCCAATTTTAAACATAATATTCCCTCACCTTAACTAACTACCAATATATAAATAATCCTCACTAAAAATTGTTTTTTGCCTATTCCTCAAATTTGTTTCTAATTGTATTATAACATATTTTGTAAATATACTATTACTTATAATACAGTATTTTCACCTATAAAAATATCCTTAGGCAAGCTATCTGCATCAATGCCTAAGTCTATAAACCTCATTTACTTATGATACGGTTCACCCTTCATTATCCTAAGCTTTCTTTATAAATTAAAAATTTTATTTAGTTACATTAAATTACCCATTGCAGACATTGCTATAATACTTTCTTCTAAATATAGAACAATCCAATCTATAATCATAGACAAGACTTCTAATTATCCAGAGCATCTATTCTTTCGCCAAAGGTTTATCTCTTTATAGATTACATCTTGATTTCCTCATTAATAATTCCACCATGAACTCCACAATTTTATTATCTACTCAAAATTTTTTCTCTCTCAACATAAAAATCTGTTTTCATATCATAAAAGCAAATTCACAATAACTTTTTTAATTCCACGCCTCAAACCCGCATTATACAAGCATATTCTTCAGAATATTAGAATATCAGAATATATATTCTTAACAATATAAGAATGTTATATATGTTGCAATTCACAATTTACAATTACGACTAAAATTCTTGCAATATTTTCAGAATTATGATGAAGAATTATTTTTGCAACATATATATGTTACAGATTGTGTTAATTCCTGCGTTTCTTTTTTATAGAGCCTATTATTGAATATCTAATAATGATATCTAGAATCTCATTTTCATTATGAATAAATAAAATAATATACGGGGCAATGCAATAACAGATAGTATTGCAATTGCAGTATGTACTTTTTTCTCATCTCGTAATATAAATAAGAAAAACTTATATCCTAAAATACCAATGAATCCACCCAAACAATTTAGAATTATGTCATCAATGTCTGATGCCCCAATGCCAAAAATCCCCTGAATAATTTCAACAAACAAACTTACTATAAATACAAACAACAAATTGGTTATTGCTCTTTTATTATTTTTGAATAATAACAAATATGCACCAAGAGGAATAAATATAGCTATATTTCCAACCACATTACCAAAAGCGAATTTTTTTATAGAGGCAGAGCTACTAAATATATATTCCTTTATACTATAAAAAGGAATGAGATTGATTGACCTATGCTCCAAATTAGAGATTCTTGATAAAAACAATATTTTAATTAATAAAAGTATGTAGCAAATGAAAACACCATATAAAAAGAATGTTTTGATCCGTTCTCGTTTATTCATAATTACCTCCTCAAAGTGGAAAATGAATACTCAAAGCTTTTATCTCTCTAAGTATTCATTTTTTACAAGATTATTACTATATATATGTTGCAATGCACAATGCACAATTACGGCTAAAATTCTCACACTATTTTTAGAATTATGATGAAGAATTATTTTTGCAACATATATTTTTTTATTCTAATTTAGTTCGTTATATTTTAACATAACCCAATTTACTTAATAGCTAATTTCATTTATTTGTAATAATCATTTAAGACTTTTATACTCTTATCTTAAATCTTATATATAAAAACTTAAGTTATCTATTTAAATTTAATCTCTAATTGTGTTTAATTTATGAAGAATATACTCTTTCTTATTCAATGGATCATAAGTTGTTTTTTGACGTGCTTTTTTAAAATCTGCTGGAACTTCCTTATATCCATAAACTTTTGTTATAAACATCCCTTTACCTTGTGTATATGAAGCTATTTTCATTTTATATTCTTTTGAATTTTCTACTGGAATTAATCCTTTTATTGAAAATTCATCCTCTATAACAACAGGATTATCAAAAGTTGCCCTCATAGTTTCCAAATCCCAAATAGCCTTACTTAAAACATTTTGAGGAATCCTTAATTCAAACTCGTGTAATGGCTCTAATAAAACAGTTTGTGCTTCAAATAATGCTTCCATAAATATCATAGGTGTCACATTCCTAAAATCTGCTGGAGTACTGACTGGACTGAAAAATTCACCACAGGTAAGTGTAACTTTTGCATCCGTAACTTCCCATCCAAACAGCCCTTGTTTGCTGGTCTTAATAACTGCCTCTTCGATTGCATTTTGAAAAGATTTTGGCAATGATCCTACTGAAACATTAGAAATATACTTAAGTCCTTCACCTCTTCCCAAGGGTTCTATTTTTAAGCCTACTGTTGCATAAAAAGGATTTAATTCTTCATTCATATGCATTATTGCTGTTCCAACACCTTTAGGTGCTTCCTTATAGATTGTCTGAATATTTGAAAATTCTACTTTTATTCCATAGAAATCATATATTATAGAACTCAGTATTTCCATTTGAACTTCACCAAATAAATTAACATGAATTTCTTTATCTAAATCGTTCATCTCTAATTGTAATAACGGGTCTTCCTCTGAAAGAAATGTTAGTGCCCTAAATAGCTCAGTATTTTTTTCTTTATCTATTGCAGAAATAGTTGTTTTTAGTGTTGGTTTAGCCATAGATATATTTTTAACTTTATTATTTGAAATTCCAATTATATCCCCAACTTGGAAGCTTGCAAGTCCATATAAAATCCCTATATCCCCTGCTTCTATCAGCTGCACCTCAGTAACTTTCCCATTTTCTAAGCTATTAATTTTCTTTACCTTTTCTACTATCTCCTTATTAGGAACTTGAATTTTATCTCTTACAGATATTTTTCCTTTAAATAATCTTACATAAACCTTCTTCTCGTTGGTATTTGTCCTCTCGATTTTAAATACCACTCCAGATAAATCATCTTCAGAATCACCATTTGCGCATGGAAAATAACTGCAAATTCCATCTAATAAATCTTCAATTCCAAGACCAATCCCCGCTGCACCACAAAATACTGGATATAAACCTCCTTCTTTTGCATATGATACAAACTTTTCATGTAATTCTTCTTTTTTAATTTCCATACCACTAATATATTTTTCCAGAAAACCTTCATCTAAGTCTGATAAAACATCAATAACATTGTCATTTATCATACCTGAATCAGATAGATTTTTTATATAAACATCTTTACTTCCTTCATCATATGCTTCTTGTAATTTAACTACTTTATTGGACATATTCTTCTTTATCTCTTCTAGTACTTTATTAGAATTTGCTCCAACTCTATCTAATTTATTTATAAAAATTATTGTTGGAATGTTCAACTGCTTTAAGGTATTAAATAATATTCTTGTTTGCGATTGAATCCCCTCTACTCCTGATATAACTATTATTGCTCCATCTAAAATACTTAATGAGCGTTCAACTTCTGAAATAAAATCTACATGACCTGGTGTATCAACAATATTTACTTTAACATCATTCCAAGTGAAAGATGCGGTCGACGATTTAATAGTAATTCCTCTTTTACGTTCAAGCTCCATAGAATCTGTCTGTGTATTACCTAAATCAACTCTTCCAACTGATTTTATAGCTCCACTACAATATAATAGATTTTCTGTTATAGTTGTTTTCCCAGCATCTACGTGTGCAACGATTCCTATATTAATTATTTTCTTCATAATCGCCACCTCCTACTCTATCAGCCACCTTTTTATCCATTCTCATAGAAAAAATATAAAGCGCTAATACTGGTGTTACTAATAACGAAGTACATGCTATACCAGCACTTACTGAAATATTTGTAGCTATAATTCCTATAATTGGTCCGCCTAAAATTTGACCTAAAGAATTTATTTGTCCATTCATAGAAAGGACAGTAGCTCTAGCCTTATCATCTATATGTCCATTAAGCCATGCGTTGAATATAGGCTCATTTGTAGCTCTAAAAGTATTAGTTGCTAAATAAGCTATTAACATTAAGTTAAAATTTTTCGTAACAGCAAATATAAACATAAATAATATATAAAATATATTTATACCTAGCAGAAGATTTCCATTATGCTTCTTATTATCATCAAGCCTCTTTGACATAAAATGCATAACTATAGCGCTTAATACCAGTCCTGCAATTCCAAAAATACCAAACCAAGTTACTGGATTAAGATTCCAAAGCTTAGGAAGCATAGTATCTTGCAGGAAATGTGCACTAGAAAGTCTATCATACCCTTCACTTGATAATCCATAAAACAAAGTTACAGAAAGTAAAATCATAATTATAGATTTACTTTTTATAAATTTAAGGCCAGACTTAAAAGTATATCCCATCTTTTTAAATGTATTTAAATCATCTGGAGCAGCTGGCTTAAAGTTATTTTCAGGCATATTTATTCCTAAAAATACTGAAAAAATCATAAACAAAACGCCGCTAATTATAATAGGCAGTCTTATAGAAAAATTAGCTATTATAGTACTTAGTACTATTCCAATAACTGAAGCTATTTGTCCTATTTGTGCTCCCTTCATATAAATTCGATCCAAATCCATAGCTTTTTCTTCTTCCGCAATCCATGCTTCAAGAGATCCGCTGATGAAAGTAGCGCCTAATCCCCATACAATCTGTGCTGCTAGTACAAAAATAAAACTTGAAATAGATCCTTCTAAAATAAAGCCGAGTCCTGTCAAAACTACACCTATAATAATGGATAGTTTACGACTATAAACATCTGCAACTATACCTGTAGGAATTTCAAATATAAAACATGCCGTTTCTAAAGTAGTTCCAACAAGTATAAGCTGAAGTGGATTTAAATGAACATTTTCAATGTGATATACTATCATAACTGTTGCTGTTAACGAAAAACACATTGCAGTAATAGCTGAAAATAATAAATAAATTTTATATGCTGAAAGTTTGTTAACCATTAATAATCACCATCCTAGTATTTCTTAAAAAATTTGTCTTCCTTTTGCAATCTTCAATTTTAAATATATAAATTTTCATAATATTCTCCTTAAAAATAAATAAAAAGGCCGCAAATGAACATAACAATTCATTTACAGCCTTATAATCATACAACCTAAATACAAACATGAAATATACAACTTTAATTTATCTGATGTCTAGCCACTGTAACACTCCACGCACTTGTGAAAGCGACTATGCCAAATTAAAAGCTCACAGAGAAAGTTCGAGAAACCAAATGTTAAATTTGGACTCTCACTTTTTGGAATATCTGCTTTTCTTTAAGCGTGGGATAACATTGGCACGACCCTAGACTAGGTACCCCTTGAGGGTACATTGTGACCCTTGAGGTTATAAGTTCAACTAAGATTCAGATGGGGATCAACCCCCACCTGAATCAAGTTTCACTTGATATAACTTATGACTAAATTATACAAATTAAAATCTTATAACATATCTATAAATGTAGCAAAAATAGGCATAAAAATACCGTGTCTAGAACACGGCTTCCTATTTTACGGATAAAGACGTAACATGCTCATTATAATACCGATCATTTTTAGAGTACACAAATAAACATGGCAATATCAAAATTTTCATTAATTGATTATACCACAAGTAAAACTTGAGTTATTCAAGCTTTTTTTCATATACTTTTTAAAATAATCCTTATTCAGTTAGTTTAGTTTAAAACTACCTCTTTGCGCATATTTACATCACCTTTACATTTATATTTTTTTCATGTTTATATTTTAGTATAGTTACATCATATATGAATTTTGATTTTTTTTCAATGCTTTTATTTTTTAGGCTATATTAAATAATAGTGTTGATAATGAAGCATATTATGAATAGAACTCATTCGGTGAGTTCTATTCATTTTCTATAACTTCAAAATATACTCTTTACCCTCGTATAAGTTTTCTCCACCATTACATTCATATGGTATGTTCCTAATATATAAAAATCCCAACTTGTCCAATATTTTACCAGAAGCAGGATTTTCTTCTGCATGTCTCCCCATTATTTCTTTTATCCCTAAATCTTCTTTATCAAATTTTATAACTTCCTACATTGCTTCTGTTGTGTAGTCAAAGCCCCATGCTTTTTTACCCAAATTATATGCTATCTCAAATTTCTCATACTCTTCTTCAACATAAATTAGTCCAGTTCCAAGCAAATGACCTGTTTCCATTAATCATTATTAATTTCATGAAGTTACCCATTTTCAGTAAGTTCTCAAATATATTACACTGGTAATATACCACATATTTATCCATTAACTAACAAAACACTTTCTTTACAACAATAGAAATAAGTGCTAATATTAATGTATCGATAATAATTATCAATTAATAACAATTATAAATTTAAGGATATAAATAATAACAGTATTTTAGATAAATTAATAAATAAATAAGGAGGTTTTTATTATGAATTATAATATTCTTATTGGAGGCGCTGCAGGTCAAGGCGTTGATACCACTGCTTCCATACTTGAAAAATTGTTAAAAAAGTCAGGATATAGTGTTTTTACTGTAAAAGATTTGATGTCTAGAGTAAGAGGCGGTCATAATTTTTCACTTATACGTTTCGGAAATGAAGAAGTGCTTTCCCATACTTATGAAGTTGATGGAATTATTGCATTAAACGAAGATACTGCTGAACTTCATAAAGATAAGCTAAAGGAAAATGGTTTTATATTGGGTGACTCTAATTTTGATATTGATGATGATAGAGCTATAAAAGTTCCTATGAAGAAAATAGCTAAAGAACTTGGAAATCCTAAGGTTACTGGTACCATTGCTGTTGGTGCAGCTATAAAGCTTTTTGGAATTGAAAATACAAATATAGAAGAAGCTCTAAAATCATCAGTAAAAGAAAGATTTTTAGAGGTTAATATAAAAGCTGCTATGAGAGGTTACGATAGTGTAGAATCTAAATTTAGCTCTCAACCTGGGAGCTTCTCAGATTATTTGATATTAAACGGTAATACTTCTTTAGCTTTAGGAGCTATAGCTACAGGATTAAAATTCTATTCTGCTTATCCTATGTCTCCTTCTACATCAATTCTAGAATATCTCGCATCGATTTCACAAAAAGCAGATGTGCTAGTTGAGCAAGCAGAGGATGAAATCGCAGCAATAAATATGGCTATAGGAGCTTCTTTTGCAGGAGCAAGAGCTATGACCGGAACTTCTGGAGGGGGATTTTGCTTAAAGGTTGAGGCCCTTGGACTATCTGGTATGGCCGAAATACCTTTAGTAGTCGTTGATGTTCAAAGACCAGGCCCTACTACTGGACTTCCAACTAGAACAGAACAAAGCGATCTTAAGTTTGTCATTTCTGCATCACAAGGTGAATTTCCAAGAATGGTTATAGCCATACGTACGATTGAAGATGCATTTTATCAGACTATTAGGGCTTTCAACATGGCAGAGAAATACCAAATTCCAGTAATAATCTTAAGTGACCAATACTTAGGTGATGGTATAGCTTCTGTTAAGCCTTTCGATTTAAATAGAGTTAAAGTTTATAAACCTGCTGAAGTAAATATAAAAGATGGAGAATATTTAAGATATAAAATAACTGAAGATGGTGTATCTCCAAGACTTATTCCAGGAAAAACAAAAAACTTTGTAACAGCAGATAGTGATGAACATGATGAAATGGGTAAGATTACTGAATCTGCAGAAGTAAGAAATGAGATGATGGATAAGCGTATGAGAAAACTTAGTAATTTAAAACTTGATTTAGAAGAACCAGAATTTTTTGGTGATGAAAATTGTGATAATTTGCTTCTAGGCTGGGGATCTACCTATGGTGTTATAAAGGAAGCAGTAAAATTGTTAAATGGAAGAAATGTTGGCAGTTTTGGAGCCCTTTTATTTGGAGATGTGTATCCATTACCTCAAAAAAAACTTAATGAAAAGGCTAAAGTGGCTAAAAAAATTATTGATATAGAACAAAATGCTACTAGTCAATTAGCTGATCTTATAAGAGAACAAACAGGAATAAACTGCGATTATAAAATTTCGAAATATGATGGTAGACAAATATCTGCAAATGAAATTGTAGATAGAATTATAAAGGAGGTTTAAGATATGAGTGAACAATTTCGTACTTACGAAACAGCTTGGTGCCCAGGCTGTGGTAATTTTAATATATTAGAAAGTTTAAAAAGAGCGTTAACTGAATTAGGAAAGGACCCTTATGAAGTTTTAATGGTTGCAGGAATTGGCCAAGCCGCTAAGTTGCCTCAATATATAAGTGCTAATAGTTTCTGTGGTTTACACGGTAGAGCAATACCTGCTGCAGTTGCTGCTAAAATGGCAAATGATAATCTAACAGTTATAGTAGATTCTGGCGATGGTGATACCTATGGAGAAGGTGGAAATCATTTTATCCATAATATAAGAAGGAACACTAATATAACTCATTTTGTTCATGATAACCAAATATATGGTCTTACAAAAGGTCAAGCCTCTCCTACTTCTGGAATAGGTCTAGTAACTGGGGCTCAAACTACTGGAAATATCAATGCCCCATTAAATCCTGTAGCTTTAGCTATAACACTTGGAGCAGGCTTTGTTGCCAGAGCCTTTAGTGGAGATATGGATCAGCTTGTTTCAATTATGAAGGAAGCAATTTCTTATAAAGGATATGCTATGGTGGATATTTTTCAACCTTGCGTAACTTTTAATCATATTAACACTTTCTCCTTCTATAAAAATAGAGTTTATTCTTTAGATGAAAATTACGACCCTAGCAATAAACTTGCTGCACTAGAAAAAGCAATGGAGTTTGGAGATAAGATTCCAACTGGAATTCTATATAGAGAAGATAAGGAAAGCTTTAGTGAAAGAAATGTTGTTTTAAATAAAGGTACAGCTCTTATTGACAGACCTTTCAATCCTTCTATTATAGAAGAACTTACTTCTCAGCTTGTATAATTTAATTTATAGTTATGAGCATTAAAGATTATTTCAGCAAACAAACTTGATATAAAAGAGCAATAACAAATTTGTTATTGCTCTTTTATCCTTTTTGAATAATTATAAAATATAACCAAAGGAATAAAACTAATTTCACTTATTTGACCTATTTAATAATTTAATTTTCAAAAAAAGAAGCTGATAGCGGTTGTCTTTCTGTAAATCTTTTAAAGCTATGTTTAGGATATCCTATCATTACAACTCCTGTTATCTTCTTTTTCTCTGGAATATTAAAAATCTTGTACATTGGCGAATTATCACTACGAGCACAAATTTCAAATACTCCTGCCCAACATGATCCAAGCCCAAGAGATGGCGCATATAATTCAAGATATGACAATGAGAAAATTGAATTTTCTCTACCATTACGAAAATCTTCATCAGCCAAAGTTAAAATTATACTAGGTGAATCTCTTAAAATAGTGTCAACTTTATTATTCTTGTAGCCGCTAATCATTCCTGCTAATACCTTACTCAAAGTTTCATTATTTTCAAACCAGTTAATGCATTCATCAACTGCTAATTGAATTGTTTTTTTATCATCTACTATTAGATATGATATACCTTGTGAATTACTTGCAGTTGGGGCTAAATGTGCAACATCAACAAGTTGCAATAACTTTTCTCTTTCAACTGGTATATTCTTATATGAACGAATAGATCTTCGTGATCTAATAAAATTCTTTGCTTCTTCTGGATTTAGCTTTTTGATTTCTCCTACCTCGCTTTGCATAGATAATGGGGATTTCTTATTATCTATAGCTTCTTTTGGACATACAGCCACACAATGACCACATTCTATACATGCATTAGGATTGACTTCTTTTGGACCATTAGCTTCTAGTTTTAATACTCCTGTTGGACATTCCACCACGCACATTCCACATTTTATACATTTTTCTTCATTTAAAGTTATTAAACTCATTTTTATTCACTCCTTATTAATTTTTGCAATCGCATAATGATACGAATACACTTAATTTTTATTTAATTTATAATACATGTTAAAAAATTTTTCCCAAAACTTGCTTCTTCCCATTAATTTTTCCTTTTAAATCATGTCCAGTAATTTCCCATAAATGTATCACGTCTTATTATCACCTCCTTTAGCCATGCTTAGTATCTTTTTGAGAACAATCATTCTAATTGATCTAAAAAAAATTATGTATTAAATAAATCAGAAAATCTACTATATCATGGGCTTTTCTTTGTTATCTAAATTTCTTGTATTATTGATTTGACTGGTTCTTATACTTTTCTACTATGTAAAAGGGCTCAGCGGAACATAAACAGTTTTGAGAACGCTCATTCTAATTAATGTAAAGAAATTATTTATTTAATAAATTCATAAAAAAATCTGCTATACGATGTAATTTTTCTTTGCTCGCTGACATTCTTAACTGCACACGAATTCCAAGCAATGTATTTTGAAGTATTTCTGATAAAACTTCTGGATCATAATCACAAGAAAATTCACCTGTTTGTTGTCCTTTTCGAACAAGATCAACAAGTAGTTGTTCTGTTTGCATAAATATATTTTCTATTTTTTCTTCTATCTCTTTATCCCTAAGAGCCATCTCCGTTGCTGAATTTACAATTAAGCAACCCCATTGTTTATCTTCATATCCTTCAATCGTAAAATCAAAGATAAATTTTATAGCTTGTTTTACTGTTTCAGCATGTAAAATTCCAGACTGCATTTTGTTTTTTATTAATTCTGCATAAAAATCTACGGTTTTTAAAAATAATGTGTGCTTATCACCGAAGGTGTCATATAAACTTCTACGATGGATCCCCATATGCTCTACTAAATCGTTCAAAGATGTCTTTTCGTAGCCCTGTTTCCAAAATAATTCCATTGCTTTCTGAAGAACTACATTTTCATCAAATTCTCTGCTTCGTCCCATCAAGTTCCCTCCTTTATAGAATTAATATTAACATTTTGAGAACGAACGATCAAGAATTATTTACATACTTATCATGCCTATATTTTCCCACATTACATGATGGAGGCAAAGCGCACCTGACCTCCAATCAGCAATCTAATTATTGTAAATTCATTACCCACTTATGATGCGTTTCACCATATCAATAGCAAATGATACCACTTTTTCTTAATGTATTAAATTACTTATAACTGTAAAAATCCAAAGGAAACATTTATATTAAGTGTTTCCTTTGGATATATTTTTGAATATAGCTTACTCTATGCTTATAGTTTTATCAAGAAGAATTGAATCTCCAACTTCCTCATATCCATCATCTGAATTTTTAATAGTTTCCTTTTGCTCTAGTTTATCCTTATATATAATAACTCTTAAACTCTTACAATCCTTAGATAAAGCACCGAAATAATTTATTTTTTTATTTCCATCAAGTGATCTCCCGCTATCAGGTTTAAGGTTTCTATTTTTATCATCAATTACTTTCATATTATAATGCTCATTATCTGGATTAGTACTATTTATTACTACACTAAATGGTGTAACCTTAATAGAATCTATTGAAAATCCATTATCTGTTTTATAATTAATATCTATATTTTTACTTATAGATTTATCTACTTTAACTGGCACCTTAAATGCCCAATTTCCATTAAAAATTTGATTTTTAGGATTATTATAAAAAACAGGTATCGTTAATGAAGTAATTTTAACTTCAAAGTCAAAGTTATCAGGAATTTCTTTACCTAATGAATTTAGATAATATTTTTTCATACCTATAAATGTATGTTCATCTATGAACTTTCCATCTAATCCAGAAACCTTACCCATAACTAATTCATTATCAGAAAAATTCACCTTATGATATGCTTCATTTTCTAAAAGTTGATCACTATCTAGTGGCTCATTTCCATTTAACTCATACTTAAAAGATTCCTTACTTTCAACTTTATATGCTACATATAATCCTTCTCCATCACATAAAATATCTGATAAGGTAACCTTTATTCCATTATCTGATACAACTTCATTTAATGATGCAGCATATTTAGAGTAATCTGCTGGAGACTCAACATTTTTCTCAATTACTTTAAATATACTTCCGATTATAGGCAGTTTTTCAGCTAAAGCTGGATTTATAGCTCCCACGGTAAATACAAAACTAATGCTTGCTGCTGCAATAGTAATACGTTTTATTATAGTATTTTGTTTTTTATTAATTTTAATATTCTTAAATACTTGCTTCTTAATTTCTTTTATATCTTTTGAAGTTACTTCAATATCATCTAATTCAAGCTCTTCTTCTAAAATATTCACATTGTTGAGTATCTCTAATAATTCCTTTTCATTAATTAATTCGCTTGTGCAAGAATCTTTCGTCGCATCCATCATATCATCTCCCTTTTTACTTTAGATAACATTTTTTCCTTTAGGCGTTTTCTTCCGCGCCACAATCTGTTATCAACAGCTTGTCTAGTTAGCTCTAAAGATTTAGCTATTTTCTCAATAGATTCCTCCAAGAAATATCTCCTAATAAAAATCTCGGAATCTATTGTTCCAAGTTCCTTAATTATCTTTATAATTTCATCCTTATTTTCTGATGCCAATATATACTCTTCTGTGTCATTAAGGGCAGTAGTATTATAATGATTTATATTTTGAATATTATAATTTTTAATTAGCTTTTTTCTATAATCGATCGCTTTATACTTTGAAATTGCAATAATCCATGATTTGAAGCTAGCTTTCTGATTATCATAAGTTTTTATATTATACCAAACTGCTGTAAATACATCACTTACACACTCCTGAATGGATTCTTTATCTCCAAATGAATTTAAAATATTATAAATGATTTTATAGACTAACTTTCCATAGTTATCAATTGCATAATCCAAAGCATCAGAATTCCTATTTTTAATTTCTTCTGCTAGGTTTTGTTCCCCTACTTTCAATTCTTCACCTCATTTTAACCTCTATTATGTCTGAAATAATACTTTCCAGACGTCTGATTTTCATATCAATTATTAAATACTGCTTAATTACAAATAATCTCCCACATATTCAAAAAGTTTTACTTTTAGTTATTAAAAAACTTTATAGTAAATTAACTATAATATATTTTATAAATGATCTTTTTGCTTTTTTCTTTATTAAATCGTATATAAAGTCCTGTACTTACATAACTTTCCATAATTCTTCTTCTAGAAACAAAAGAAGAAGAACCTTCATCATCTCTATCTGGACTTGGTTCTCCTCCGTTACTTAAGTACATTATTAAGTTATAATATATATTAAGCTCTATTTACCACATATAATATCTACATTCATTATTTATTTTCTTACCAATCTTTTAACGATATCAACTACTAAATTACAGTTTAGCAATATCACTTACTACAATAAGCAAATCTAAAAGAATTACCAGAATTATTGTAAAAGATGTAAAAAATCTTAACATTATCCCCTTTTCCATTTTATTATTTTCCAGCCACTCTTTAATATAATCTTTATAATAAACAAAAGCCATTATTAATATTATTGTAGAAATTACAATAACAATTATGCTAATAATATTTACTGTATTTTCACTCACATGAGAATTGATATCCGAAAGTACTTGAACACAAGTATTATTTAACATATGTAATAGGATAGTTAGTTTTATTGAATATTCTGTAGCTAGATATCCTAAGATTATACCAATTATTATTGCCATGAATACTTGATAAAAGTTACCATGCATTAGTCCAAATAATATTCCCGAAGCTAATATAGCAAAACGTCTTCCATATTTCTCAAGACTCCTAAGAACCGCGCCTCTATAAATAAATTCTTCAATAATCGGTCCTATTATACAGCTATACATTATCATTGATATTACTGGTTGATTGATGTCTTTTAAAATGTCTAAAGCAGAATTTGCGCTAAACCCAATTGTATTTAATCCCCATTCTAACCCATCCGTAAATAATCCCAATAAATTGTTAGCTGCAAATAAAATAATAAAGCTTATAGTCACAATTTTTAATGTAAATTTTCTATTTACCACTTTAAGATCATATTGAAAAAATTTCTTTCCTCTATAAACTAAAATTGGTATAAATGCAATTAAAACTACTAAAATACTACTTGTCCCTTGAAAGCTAGGCTTATTAAATATATTATCAATTTGTTCATCACTTATATTGGAATTCTTTATTATTTCAATTACTGCAACCCCTATACCTAATGCAATTATAATTCCATATAGAAGTAATTCTTTTAAAATTAAAGCAATTCCAAGTTTATTAAAATCCTTCTTCATTAATTTTTTAATAGCCTTAGCCTCATTATTATTAATCATTTAATTCACTCCCATTTTCTTGTTTGATTTTCTTTTATTTATCTAATCCAATATTACTATTATAAAAAGATTCTCTTCTAAATTATTACGTGAATTGTATAAATTATGGAGTGAAATGATAAATGCATAAGTTACCGGTGGTAATTTGTTACTTTCTAATATGCATTATTAGCCAAAACAATCTCAAGTTCAAACAAGTCATCAGCGACCTTAATTTTAAAATCACCATTATATTCATTAACAGCAGCCCTTATATTTTCTAATCCAAAGCCATGATTTTTTTCATCCACTTTACTTGTTTTTATTATATTTTTATTTGTTATTTTTAATTTTCCTTTTACTGAATTTGTAAAACTTAAAACAAGAAAATTCCTACTATTTTTAATTTCTATTTTTATTTTTCTCATAGAAGTTTCTTCAATTTTTATACAAGCTTCAATAGCGTTATCTATTGCATTTGCAAATATAGTACATATATGAACAGGTTTAATTAAAAGACTTTCGCAAAATACTCCTTCTAATTCGAATGAAATGTTATTTCTTTCCACAATTGAATATTTTTCATTAATAATCGAATCTGCAATGGAATTTCCAGTATTAAAAATAGTGTCCACTGTGATTATGCTATCCTGTAAGTTTTTTATATAATCATTCAATTCATTATACTTCCCCTTACTGCATAAATCACTTAGGCATATCAAGTGATTTTTCATATCATGCTTTAGACGTCTTGTCTCTTTTTGAGAGTTTTTATAGGCTTCAAAATGCTGAAGCTGTATTTCCATATAGTATTCATTTAGTTTACTAATATTTTTATAATGCCTAGCTGACTTACTCTTTATAATAGAAATAACAGTAGTCACATCCATTGCAATAGTAACAAGATCGACAATTATAAAAATAAGCTTATCTGTTACTTTGTCAAATATAATATTTTTTTGTAATTCTTCACTAGCTATTACTATTATTAAAGATAATATATTGGCAGATGTTATTGAAAATACATCCCACTTGTTAAGTTTAAAAAAATAATTTATTCCTATTTTACGATTAATTACGATTATCAAAATAACATCTAATAAAGTTCCCAAGTATATAGCTGAGTTTTCTAACCAAACAAAAATAGATATAGTACAAAATATACTATATAGCAATGATACCATCAATCCTGGAAGCAGCATAATGAATACAGTCGGAACAATATATATTATCTTTTTAAAGCCACTAGCTCCATAGGATAAAAAGATAATTATTATTGTGAAGATAATCATTAAAATTAAAGACTGCTCTCCTTCAAACATTGACTTTTCTACAATTCTAATTAAAACCTGACTTAAAGCACAACATATCCATACTTTTTTCTTTAAATTGATTTCGTTGCAAAATAAAAATTTTATTACATATAAAAATGCCATAATGTCTAATGTGCTGCTAACAGATTCTAGTATAAAGTTTAATACTTGCATTTACCACCTCTCCTACTTTGCAGTTCTCTTAATATATAAATATAAGTTTTCTTTAAATTTTTTATACTTTAATCTGCTAATTAATATTAGTTCATTATTTTCTAGAGTTACTCCTTTAGTATCAAACTTCTTTACATAACTCAAATTAACAAGATATCCTCTATGAGTACGAAAAAATCCATCTTCCTTCAATTCTTTCTCAAAATCGTTTAAATTACGCCTTTCGATATAACAGCTATCAGAGGCGTGAATATATATTTCTTTATCATGAGCCTCTATATACCTGATGTCTTTTATCTTCAATAAAACATCAGTATCTCTTTGATGAACAAGAATTCTTCTTGAGCTTGACATTTGCCTCTTTATACTCTCAATAGCTTCTATTAGCTTATTCTCTTGAATAGGTTTCGTCAAAAAACGAAATGCAGAAACCTCATATCCAGCTGCTGCATATTCATTATGGCTTGTTAAAAATATTATTGGTATATCAGTATCTATCTTACGAATTTCCTCAGCAGTCTTTATACCATCAAGCCTATTCATTTCAATATCTAAAAAGATCACATCATAATTAGATTGTCCTCTTTCGTATAATTTTAAAAATTCTTCTCCAGATGAAAAACTATTAATAACAATATCTAGATCTTTATATCTTTCTTCTATAAGTTGTACTATTTTCTCTCTAAATAGTACCTCATCATCGCATACAGCTATACGCAATTTACCACATCCTTTTTTAACTCTTGTATTTAGATAAATTCAAAAGGCAATTTGACTTTTCCCCTTGTTTTACAAAAAATATATACATCGAAAATAATCAGCTCTGCTGCATATGATGAAGTCTTATGGTAACTTTGGAGCCGCTATCCATTTTTACCTACATTATTGATCTTTATTTATTCTTCTTCTAATCACAATAATAAATTTTCACCATAATTTTCCTCAACATTTATTATTTTACCACATTGTGTAATTCAAACAAAACTCTAAGCAAAGCTTAATTACACTAACATTGCGTTATTTAATTTTCATAAATTAAAATACCCCCTTTATACAAACAGTTTTATTATTTAACTGTCTACTATAAAGAGAGCATATCAATTTACTTAACACCTTTTTTATATTGTCCTTGACATAGGTCTCAGATTAAATCTATCATCATCGACAAGTCTTCTAATTATTCAGAGCCATCTATTTTTTTATCAAAAGTTTCTCCCATTTTAGATCTTATTTCGATTTGTCCTTTACCCATTTGAAAAATCCACCGTAATTTTATTATCCGCTCAAAACTTTCATCTCCAAATATGAAGATCTGTTTTTCTGTCGCAAAATCAAATAAAAATCCAAGGCTTTTTTAAATATATAGCCTTCAAGCCCCCATTATTTCAGTATATTCTTCAGAATATTAGAATATATATTGTAGTATTGCGTAATACTTGTACAACAAAAAATACCACAAATTCATTTTATTGAATAATGCGGTATCCTGATTTATTATTTCATTAAGTTTAACATCACTTCAATATTCTACTAATAAGAGAGACAATGGAATTTTTGATTTTTCCCATATGCACTTTATAATAATAATTTTCTTTACTATCCAACCATCCCTTATCACTCCAAAATTTAAAATCAGCAGAACTTTGTGGTGCCTTTGAAAATGCCCTTTGCTGTATTTTGAAAGTTAAAAGTTTAATAAACGATGGCTTTATAACCTCTGTATTAATTATTTTGCTGTAGAACAAATCCACTTGTTTATTCAATTTTTTCATTTCCTTCATTGACTTTATATTATCCTTTTCATGCAGTGGAGCATAAGTTAATCCAACTTTTGTACAGGTTATAAATCCCATTGTGCCAATTATAAAGGATAATATACTTCCCACAACTCCTAATCCCACCGCACCCGTTGATATTACTACCATCGCCTTCTTCCCATGAAAATCAGGTCGGTGACATCTATAAGCAAAACGATCTAGAAAGTTCTTCATAATCCAGGATACATTGTAAGTATATACTGGCGATCCAAATATTACAGCATCTGATTGTTTCATTTTAAATTCAAGGTCATTCCTATCGTCATTTAGCGGGCAGTTTTCTTCGCCTTTTTCAATGCATATAAAGCAACCTTTGCAGGTATTAATATCGGCCTTACCTAATTGCACATATTCAAATTCAATTGTATTATTCTTTTCTACTAATTTTTGTTCAATTAGTTTAACAGTCTTATAAGTATTACCGTTGATTCTGGGACTCCCAATTATAGCCAATATATTCATATCTCTTTCCCCCAAATATTTCACTCATTAATAATTTTACAATTTGTAAGACAATTAAATTTCGTCCAAATATATTTTCATTATAACATATTTTGTAAATACCACATTATTCAATTTTCAAAGATCATTATTTTCATTAATTACTACTTACTTTCTACATATTGTGTATTTCAAAAATTCATTTAGGGAATTTTTCGTGTACAAATATGGGCATGTGGTCTAAAATAGAGCCTTCGATTAAGTTTTGCATAGTAGGGGGGAATATAAATTTAAATCTGTTTTCATTCGTCCCTTTTTAGAATTACGATGTATTTTAAGTATAAAAAAAATACCACGCTCTATTCTTGATTACGAAATAGTGTGATATTCTAATTTACTATTATATTTTCAGACATAATAACTTCTATGAATTACTCTACAAACTTACTTTCCTTTACCTTTATTAATAGCAAATATACTACAAAAAATAGCTGCGCATATTGCAAACCAAAGTGCATTACTAATTTTAAATTCGCCCCTCAAATTTAAATTTGCCTTTTAGTTAATTATATCATATTTTGTAAATATCAAACTATTCAGTTTTCCAAGATCATGTTTTTTTATTTACTACATCAAATCTACCTATTAAGTAAATGATCTGAGTTTATTTTAAATATAGTTCTGGATTTAATGATATTTCTTTTACATCTGAAAAAAATAGTGAGCAATGATATCCATCAGCAACTGCATGATGAACCTGAATGGTTACTGGCATGATAATTTTATTACCCTCTTCAAAAAATTTTCCCCATGTTACCATTGGAAACAGAAAAGAGCTACTTCCTTCATTGTTTACATTAAACGATGTGTAATCAAACCAAGGCAGGCATGAAACAATAAAAAAATTATTTTGAAATTTTGTTGTAAAATTGGCATCCTGTTTGTAATTGTTTAAAGCATTTTCCATGTCTCCATAAAAGCTTAAAAATTTATTATTAAATGGTGTATACAAATCACTCATTACTTTAGTCTTATCATTTAATACAGAATAACTTGTACCAATTTCATCAAAGAATCCTAATCTACCTTCCTCATCAAATGCCATTTTAAATTCTTGATAACTATTTATAACCTTTGAAACAACCCATGTAAAAGTTGGATAAAATCGTAACTCGTTAGTTTTTATGTAATTATAAAGATTTGTAATCTCAATATCAACAGTTATACTGTATGTACATTTTGCATTATTAAAGAAATGATTAAAACATTCTTTTCTAGCCCAAGTATTCATATTGATTATATTAAATCTCATATTTTATTTTCTCCTTGTATTTAATTTTTACATTCGTATTTTTTATATTTCAAGATTACGAAACCTATTATTTTATAGTCTTCCCCTTTAAATCATTTACCATTATAAATTAATTATAGCATAAACTGTAAGTCACATTATTCAGTTTTAAGGGAGCATATCTTTTATTTTCTATTCATAATATACATATTGAATATTTTTATTGTACTTTCACATAATAATTTTAGGTGCTTAATATGCTCTAAAATATATGAAAGAAGGCTTATCAAATGAAAAAATTTATATATATTCTTTCTACCTTTCTTCTTTTATCATTTACTTTTAATACAGTAAATGTAGCAGCTCAACCAAAAATGTATTCCCAAGGCTTTTATACTATGAAAGATTTAAATTTAAGTGAAAATGTTAGTTATAAAGTTCAGAACAATCAGCCTTATGTTGAAGGACTATTAATAATTCTTGATTCTGATAAAAAGATACAGCAACTTTTACGAATACCAGCTAACGCCACTCAAATTCCTATGATACCTCTTAAATATGACTATAAATTTATAATATATAATAATGTTCTTTTGTCTTTCTCTTAAAATAGACTTTTGTAGCATCCTTTTTAATTCTATATCAAAACTTAAGCTTCTTAAATGAGTCTTTTTCATAACTTATATTTATAAGAGGTACAATATCCGCAGATTTGGCTTCGATACAATTTCCTAGAGAAGAACAAAATCGCAACTTCACTCTGAATATTGCGACCTCTATAATTTTTTATTTAGTTTTTTCTTAATAACTGCTTTTTTTTGCTCATAAGTTTTGAATTAAATTCTAAATTTCTTTTATATGAATAATAGCAAAAACTCATCCCCAAAAACTCTGCCGTTATTAAAATAGATATTAGCTCTATAATTGAAACAATTTTTTTATAAACAAAATAGTAGTAAATAGATGGTAAGCAGGAAATCCCCCCTATTACTATAAATACACAAACAAAAGCTAGTAATGCACTTTTTTGTTTTATTCCAATTAGATAAATAAAAACAAATCTAGAAATAGTACCAATAACGCCTCCAATAATTGAAAACATAATTAATTCTTCTATAATTCCTGCATTTATATTCTTAACAATCATTTGAGTCATTCCAACAACTATTCCAAGGAGCATGGATATAATAAGATTAAATAAAAAATCCTTTAAATTCTGTTTCATTATTTACACACCTCACAATCCGAGATATTGCTTAAAGTTATTTAGATATTTTCTTGTAACATATACTTCTTCATCCATATCTATAAGCTTTAATATAAGCTTGCTGTTAAACCATGAAATTATTCTATCTACTTTCACTATATTTACAACAAAGCATTTACTTACTCTTATGAAACCTTTTGCTTCCAATCTTTCTTCAAGTTCATAAAGCTTTTCTTTTACTTTATACTTTTTATCCTTCGTCATGCAAAAGACCTCATTTCCCATAGCTTCGAAATAATATATCTCATCATAATTTAATACTTTAAGCTCATCCTCATCACATCTTCCTGTGATTATATTTTTAGCTTCTTCTTTGCTGCCTGAAATAGAATCTAAATAACCAATCAAAATATTTATGGTTTCTATATCAAAATATATCCCTATTTTGCCGCTCTTTAAATCAAATCCTTTTTCAATTAAACATACATCAGCATTTTCATTAATCTTTATTTTGCGATTTGTAAGGATTTCTTCCAGCATTCTTTTTAGATTTTCGCTGCAAATTAAATCTAACTCCATGTAATTTCCCCTTTTGCTTTAAACTTCGAGCAATGCCTTTTTGAGAAGGATATATTCAAAACTTAAACTCTATCCTCTTGGGGATGTTCAAAAAAATATACATAGCATCTTTGACTTGTTATTTTCCTTCACATCCCCTACCTTAAACTTCAGGCAATACCCCTGGAATTATAATTGATAGCATAATTCCTAAAATCACCAGCCCATTCATAATTGTAATAGTCATAATATTATGTCCTGATAATTCTATAATAGCATTAATTGAATAAATTACAGCCCATATTTTTGTTATTACTATATTAACTTCTATAAATAAAGTAGATTTTCCAAATTCCTTTTCATATCCCCTTCTAGCATCATACATTGTATAAGGTTTTCCCAGCATAATTGAAATAAAGCCTGTTAATGCTAATACTATATATGAAGTTAAATATTTATATTCCATAACGGAATTAATTCCTAAATAAAAATATAATATATTAGAAATAGTAAAATAAGCTACTAGTACTATCGACATGATTCCTATATTTTTATTAATTATATCTCTTATAAAAAGCATCAGTATAGAAGCAAATCCCAAAACGAGGCATAAATTACTCGAAATACTCCAAAAGAGCATTAAAGGCAGAAAACTTAATGTTACATTTAAAAATGCTTTTGAACTACTACCCATTATTTTTTCCTCTATCTTTCTCAAGTGCCTTTTTATGACCTGTGATCATGAAATCAACCATATTTTTCTGTACATGCTCCTTGAATTTTTTTCTTTTCATAAGATATCTCATAACTTTCCCTTGAGCTTTTTCTTTTAAAGGAACTTTTTTAATTAGCCTATTTTTCTTATAGTATTTATAATCTTCTAAGAAAATAGCTCCTAGCCCTCCTTCTATTGCATCTGCGAATAGTTTACTTCCAGCTATATTTAAAAATGTTTCAGGCTTGAAATAGTTTCTTTCAGAATAATTTATACTCATTTTAGCAAAAGCATATATTTGATTATCTATAAGAGAGTTATCTTCAGCTTCATCAGTGACAAATCCGATTAAATTGCCCCCCTGTGTATGAAACTCTAATATCTGTCTTAAATTTTGATCTTCACTTAATTTCCCTGAAATTATATATCCTATGTGTTTACCTCTGAATATAGGAACATGGTTATAGCGAAAACTTCTATCATAAATAAGCTTAAAACGTGAAGATAAATATCTATCTTTTATACTTCCTGCAAAAATGATTATATCTGCATTATTAATGATATGGTCTAAAAACTCCCTATAACCATCTTTACCATCATAAACACACTTATTTTCAGCAGCGCATTTGCAGCAGCCAAGACATGGCCCTTTTATATCAACATCATTAAGATTAAGGATTTCTACAGAACTCTTTATACAACTTTTATATTTATCAATCATCTCATTAAGATTAGTATCTTTTTTAGCTGCATCTGTAATTATAATTATTCTTTTATTTGTATCAATTACTTTGTCTGTTACTCCTGCACTATATTCAAAGTTACTTTTACTCACTGAATTATACAATTTACTAGTTGTTAAACCTTCATTTGCAAAATCAAGTAAATTTTCAAAAAACACTTTAAGCTCTTTTCTTCTATTTTCCTTAGTTAAATCCTGCATCTCATGAGATAAATATTCCACATAATTCATGCCTAAATCTTCAGAAATTGCTCTGATATAATTATGTGCATGAATATCTGCATAATGAATAGACGTAGAAAATGCAGCAGTATACTTATCCTTAAAGTAACTTTCAAATTTATTTTCAAATATAAGTTCAATAAATCTCTTATAATTAGAATTCACTAAGGCATGATATAGTGGAAATGCCCATATAACTGCATCTGCTTCCTGAACCTTTATACATAAAGCTTTTAGCTTTTCAGCATCTTCTTCATAACTTTTTACTTCTTTAACAATATGGATATACTGAAATTCATGTTTTTCATAATTTTGTTCCAAATACTTCATTGATTGCATTGTAACACTTTTCTCAAACTTCGGACTCCCATTTAAAACAACTATTTTCATAACCAATACCTCCGTTTTTTTATATTTTCATTCTATTAGAAAACATGAATTAAAACCATAGATTTTGCTTAAGATGCAATTTAAATTAAATAAGATGCAAAATAGAACCTCTACTCAATCCATTTTGGGTATTTTATTCACTGGTGAAATCCCCGGAACTTATGCCTTTATAGGGGGATTAATTGTACTTACAGCTATAAGTCTAAGAGAATTATGTATAAAAAAATAGTACTTTATGCTCTTATACATAATTCCACTTCAATTTACCTCCTCAATTAGTTGCTGATAGAATTAGTATATAAAATTTCGCATATTTACAGAGCTTATCATCAAACTTCCTCTAACAACAAAGCAAGAAAGAGAACCCCCTCCATCTGGACTTGGTTCTCTATTGTTACTTATTTAATTCTTTTCTCTATAATTTTTTCCATTATAATCTATTATCATTTCATATTTTTTTATAATCTTATACTTTAATTTATCTTAATAAAGTAAGTATTTAGTTATTTTAGCCTTATACCCGCTAACTTAATTAAATGTATAGCATTTCTAGTAGTTGATGCTCCTTCTCGAATTTTATAATCAAATTTTAATTCATCATTTAAATAATACTCTTTAAAATGATAATTTTTAATCTTAGAATATGTATTTTCTAAATCGCATAATTCTAAATCATGAGTAGAAATTAAACCTGATCCTCCATCTGAACCTAATTGCTTTATTAATGCCGTAGCACCATCATGTCTATCAATAGAATTAGTTCCCTTAAATAATTCATCTAAAATAAAGAATACTTTTCTATTTTCTTGTACCTCTTCAACTATTCTCTTTATTCTTAATATTTCAGCGTAAAAGGATGATATATTATTTTCTAAATTATCACTTGTTCGCATACAAGTAAAAATCTGCATTAATGAACATTCAAACTTTTTCGCGCACACTGGAGCTCCAATATAGCTTAATATTAAATTTATACCTATAGTTCTTAAAAATGTACTTTTCCCAGACATGTTTGAACCTGTTATTAGTAAAATATTTTTATTTTTATCAATTGTAATATCGTTACACACTCTTTTTTTACTTAAAAGTGGATGGCCAAGCTTCTCAGCCTTTATTATATAATTATTATCTGAAATTAAAGGCATAGCCCACTCTGGATTATCATAAACAATACTTGAAATGCTATTTAGTGCTTCAAATTCTCCTACAACATCAAGCCACTTTTTTAAATCTTTGCCTGATTTAATCCTCCATTTTTCAAATTTTATCATGCACTGATAATCCCATAACAGCAATATGTTAAATATTATAAAGAATGCATTGTTCCTGTTAGATATTTTATCATATATATTAGATAATTTTTTTACTGCATCTGCTGCATTTTCATCTTTGGATATCAACAAATTATTTTTTAACTGTTTCAAATGATTACTATTAAAATCCTTTTCTATAATTAAATTTAATAATTTAAAGTATATGTTTATATTATTTCTATATTTATAAATTTTCTCAAAAGCAGCACTTCTACTTTTTGAATCTATAAAAAAAATTGTTAATTGGACAGGTAGCATAATGCACACTAACTTAAAGTCTACTAAAGAAGTAAAGCAACTTAAAGTTATTAATAACACTGTAATGCATGGTAATAATCTAGCCAGCAGAATAAGCCATTTCTTAGTATATAATTCATTTCTAGCGTTTGACCATTCATATAATTCTTCTATATTAATACATTTATTAGAAATAATCATGCCTTCTGCTTCAAATAGTTGTCTCCACTCTAAAGAATTTGCTAGTTCCTGCAAAGATTTTTGCGTTTCCTTTATATCAAAAGGACTTTTTAATGGATTTATAAGCGTATTTTTTAAAGTTTGCCTCCCCATAAATGTTTTACTGGCATTAATCCATTGAAACAAAGAATTCTTCCCGAAAACATCTAAATCATTAGAATAACAATGTTCTTCATTTTTAAATTCGCTGCCATCATCCTCAAAACTATTCCACTCTCCACTTAATCTCTTTATAGCTTTTTCGTTTATATCTTTTAAAGCTATTGAATACTTTCTTTTATTTATTTCCTTATCGTGATTAATAACCAAATAAGTAAAAATAAGTAATTGTAAAATAAACACTCCTATGCCTATTAAATAACTCTTAATAGTAAAAGTATAATATGTTACACTTAAACCAATAATTAAGGTAACAATTCTTAAATACGCTATAATTCTTATTGATTTATCTTGCTCTTTAATTAAGTTAGCATATGTTTTCAAATTATTAACGTAATTAGTATATACACTACTCAATGTTTTTTCTCCAATCATATTTTATATATTTTGTTTTAATATAGATTAAAGAATTTAGCAATTCTTATATAAATGATATCTATATAAATTAACTATTACAAATCAATTATAACATATTTTGTAAATAGCGAAGTATATTCAATTTCTTTGTAGTATTGTTAAACAACAATCATTAAATTTACCAATTATTAGTTACAACTTTAGAACTTCATATCACTCTCTTATTATCTCTGGATGTTCATAAACTTCGTCAGGATTCATCCCAATTCTAAATCCGTCATTTAGTTTTTCAATTTCTACCATATCTTCTTTACTTATTGCAAAATTAAATATATCTAAATTTTCCTTTATCCTTGTTAATGTTGTTGATTTAGGAATAGTCACAACCCCCATCTGTAAATCCCATCTCAACACGATTTGAGATATTGTTCTTTGATATTTTTTTGCAACCTCTTGTAAAAGTGGAATCTGAAACACTAATCCCCTCATTAAAGTTGACCATGCTTCTAACTGAATATTATATTTTTTACTGAATTCCATCAAGTCCTTTTGAACTAGCCTTGGATGAAATTCTATTTGGTGAACCTCTTAACTCTTTCATCTTTTAAAAATGCCTTTATCTTTTCTTTCATATTTAATTTCTCCTGTTCCTTATAATAAAGGCAATAAATTTTGTACTATAAGATTAAGCAAAAAGCTATACATAACAGTTAAACTATTTATAAACTAGAATTTTTTCTCATTAAACAAAAAACAGTCATATCAATGAATCTTTAGCTAGCAGTAACTTCTACAAAGTCATGTACTAAAGCCTTTGATACGACTATTCTTTCTTAATTTTCATATATAAACAATTTACAATTAAAAATAGATCAATTAGAATTATGACATTGATAATTTTGCCATGGTTTTTTATAAAGAACTGATATTCTAATCGTTGTTTACATACATTTTAATATACCACTTTTTCAAATTACAACTATAATGCTCCCATATCTCTAGCAATATAAAGAGAAGGATATTTAGTATTGAAATTTAGTTCGCTTTTAATACGCGCTGTATCTAATATCATATCCCATTGGTTAAAACTTGGCCACCCACCATTTGGAGATACCCGCTCTGATTCCCCTTGTAGCTTATAAAACTCACCTACAGTAATAGGGTTATCATCAGCAACATTATATATACGCCCCCCAATACCAGGTGTACTAGCAGCAAGCAGTAATGCTTGACTGACATCTTGATGATGCACTACTGACATCGCTTTTGAAGGGTTCCAGTTACTTAGAAACGGTAAAATTTCTTGAATGTGTGGGTCATTATCACCATAAACAAATCCTAGTCTCATAATACGAATATCTAGTCCTTGTTCATGATATAATCCAAGTAGAGCTTTTTCTGCAGCCATTTTTGTTTTAGGATATAATGCCGTTGCTGTAAGAACATCATCTTCCATACATGGTCTATTTACTAGAGAATTGTTATATACATTGCCTGTGCTTGTAAAAACAAATCTTGTGACACCTGCATCTAATGCTGCTTTAGCGAGTGTAATAGTTGCATCTATATTGATGGCTTTAGCCATTTCTTCACTAATACCACCTCGAAATTGAGCTGCTATATGTACAACAGCATCAACACCTCGTACGGCTTCAATTAGATTTTCATTATCTAAAAGATCTCCTAATACTACTTCTGCCCCATGTTCTTTTAAAGTGGATGCACCTTCTAAATTTCTTACGAGAATACGAACTTCATGGCCTTGCTTAAGTAAATACGGTACAAATCGACTTCCAACCTTACCTGTTGCCCCTGTTACAAATATTTTCATAAATTAATTCACTCCCATCTAAATAGTTTTGTTCATCAGTTATTTTTATGTTATATTGCTAATATATCAGAGTTAAAATAATTCAACCATATTGTGGTTATCCTACGATTGAGAGTAGTAGGATAGGAGGAGGAAAATAAATGAAAGAAATTACATTACAGCAGTCGTTAGGTGAATTTTTGCGTGCAATTAGAGAACGCCTTACGCCAGAGCAGGTTGGATTACCTTCACATGGACGTCGCCGCACGCCTGGACTTCGTCGTGAAGAAGTGGCTCAGCTTGCTAATGTGGGAGTTTCTTGGTACACATCTATAGAACAAGGAAAAGATGTACACCCTTCTTATCAAATATTAGAAAGCTTGGCTACTGCCTTAAGATTATCCGAAGATGAACGCCGATATCTTTTTTTATTATCTAAATCTGATGAGATAGAAGAATCAAAAATTTATAAAGAAATTAGTACAGGATTAGAAAGAACTGTTTTCGCATTAGAACCTAATCCTGCATATATAATGGATAAATACTGGGATGTATTATTATGGAATCGTGCAGCAGAATTTTTATTTCGATTTCCTTCATATTCTACCAGCATAGATTCAAAACCAAACATATTACATCAATTTTTAATTGATCCATTCAAAAAAGAAATTAATCCAGATTGGGAAGAACGAGCTAAAATCATGATTGCAAGATTTAGAGCAGATTGTGCTAGGTATCCCCAGGATGCAAGATTAAATGAAATGATTGAGAAATTTAAGCAAGAAAATGAATTCTTCAGCAAATGGTGGCCTCGTTATGAAGTTAAAACTGTTACTGATTGTCATAAATTATGGAATCACCCTGAGATTGGAGAATTGGAATTTGAACATGTGAATTTGCAAGTATCAAACTGTCCTGATTTTAAATTGATGATTTATACTGCTTCACCTTCTACATTAGAAAAGCTTAAACAAAAAATATATTCTATCAAATGAATAATACATCATAATTGACAGCTCAATCATAAAAGATACTTTACATTATTAATTTACTGTGTAGATCAGTTTCGCACATTTCCTTAATAAATACGCAAAAGCCACTTTCCTTCTGCGTATTTATTTCAATCTGATTTTAAGCTTTAAATCTAAGTTTGCAATTGTTTCGCTGCAAATTTAAAATTCTTCACTACACTTAAATTTAAATTAAAAACATAAGAGCAAACCATAAATGTTATTTCAACACAATGCTTAATATCTAGTAAATATGACGCTTCTCCTTTTGCGTAATTATCTAAAATATTTTCAATTGATGCTTTTATTGATGACAGGCAATTTTTATTATTTAGAGGATTTTTAAACTTATCTTTTAATACCTCAAAATTTTCTAATAAATATTTTTGCAAATCACGTTCATATTTAATGTGAGATGCAATATTCCCCACTGATCCAGATTTATGAGCATTGCAACAAAAATCACATAAATAATGAATGATTATTCCTAGTTCCAGTGAAGAATATGCATTAAAATTTTTAACTGAAATAAGCTTTTCTAGCTTATTTATCACATAGTCAAATGATTTCTGCCTATAATGAGGGTGGGTCTTGACATGCCAGCTTTGATCAACCATAATTAAGCCGAATTTAAACATAAAATTTGAAAATCCTTGAGGTATCATTTTAATATTATTACTAAATGCAAGTTCCGCCAGTTTAACATGAGTTCTAACTTTCATAATAAAATTCTCCAATCTATTATTAATTTTTAGTTAAAAAGCTATTTATAGATACCCAATATATAATTCAGACTTATGTTATACCTTACCAAAATTATAAATACTTTGATTCTAAAAAACTATGAAGATATTTCTGGAATTTCTATACTGAAACTTTTTCATATTGGTTTTGCTTTATAAGTATATCTTTATAGACTTGTTCTACAATGCACGCAAAATGTTCAGATGAAAATTTTCTTGTTGATTCCATAGCACTAGCAGATAATCTTTCTCTTTTTAGCTCATTATAAAGAATTGAATCTAACTTTATAATAAGATCTTCTTGATTATAAAACATGTATCCATTTATATTATCTTTCAATACCCCCTCTAAGCATTTATCTGCTTTTGCTACTACAGGCAGCCCTGATGCTAGGGCCTCAATATAAGTAAGACCTTGAGTTTCGCTTTGAGATGCACTTACAAAAACGTCACCTATTTGATAATACACATGAATTTCATTCCATGGTCTTTCCCCTGAAAAAATCACCTTATTATCTATTTCTAATTCCTTTGCCTTATTTTCCAAAACACTCTTCTCTGGTCCATCACCAATAAGAAGAAACTTAACATCTTCTCTATCACTTAAATAAGATTTCATCGCCACTAAGATCTCCTCAATATTTTTTTCTTTTGATATCCTGCCAATATAAAGTAAAATCTTATCTTTTTCTTTAATTCCTAAGTTTTTGCGTAATTCTTGTACCATTTTAAGATTGTGATTTTGTTTAGAAAACTTATTAAGCTCTATTCCAGTAGGAATAATAGAAATATCCTTTTTTAACTTATACGATAGAAGTAACTCCTTCACCTTTCTTGTAGGAACAATCACTTTATCTGCTGAGCTGCAAAATTTAATACTTAATTTCCTTACTGCCATTTTTGCAATAGGATCAAATACTTCAAGCTTTGCTATATAGTGAGTATAATCTTCATATATAGTATGATAAGTGTGCACAAAAGGAATATTTAATTCCTTAGCCATAGCTCTTCCAAAAATACCAAGTGAAAATTCTGTATGAGTATGAATAACGTTAAGCCCTAACTTTTTTATAAATTTCGATAAACGTGGATTATAGAAAATTCCAACACGCCTAGCGCTAATAAAAGGAATACTTGGCACTCTATATACATTTTTTTCTTCACTATCTGCCTTAGGATCTGTGGTTGTAAACACATAAACTTTATGACCTCTCATTTCAAGATTCCTTTTTAACATCAATACAGAAGTTGCTACCCCGTTAATTTGTGGATAATACGTGTCCGTAAAAAGCCCTATTTTCATTTTCGTCACTCCTCATATCACACTCTCTTATAACCATAGTATAGGAAAGAAAGTTAAAATAGAAGCAAATCAATGTTAAACTATTTATAAACTACTGTAAATTTTTTTTACTATATCCATGCAGCAAAAAAAGCAGTTTCTATACTTTCTAAGAAACTGCTCTGATCGACTACTATATTAAATCCATTAAAAGAATTAAACCTTAAAAATGGAATTTATACTATTCTATTCTTTAGCATTATATATTTCATACTTATGTAAAGAAAACATTAAAAATTTGGTTGCTATATATGTTGTAATAATAAATTTACATTTAAATCTCCATTAAGCCAAGCACTCAATTAAGACTAAAATTTAGAAATTTAATTGCAACATATATATTATAAATTATTAAAGGTAACTAAATCTAATTTAGAATCAGTTACCTTCTGAATTTCTCTATAATTATAAGTTTAAAATAAATTTTACTTAAATATTATCAAACATTAGTTTTTTAAACTGCTAAACCTCTTCTTTTAGCGTATAACCTAAAAACTATTTCTTCAACAAATGAGAATAAGCTAGTAGTTATAAAATATATTCCTAAAGCAATAGGAGCTTTAAAAGTAACTAATCCACTTATTACAGTTGTTATTATGATGTTGGTTTTGCTTAGTTTTGCCTGAGCTTTTACTCTAAGAAAAGGTATATACGGTAATATGTTTGGACTAAGCATTGAAACTGCATATATTGCAGGTACTATAAATAGACTATCTGACATCTTTAAGCTAACAACCCAAGGTATAAGCGCAGTTCCAACCTGCATAGGCATATTTAAAATCACTCTATACAAATTAAAAACTATAGGTATCTGAAGTAAACTTGATAAAATACCTATCATTCCCCTTGCATTTTGCTTAAAGTACTTTTGAGTCTCAATTTCTAGCTTTTCCTTATTATTTTTATATTTTTCTTTTATTTCTTCAATACCCTTAGAAAACTCTTGCTGACTATACATGCTTAACTTTTGCTTAAATGATATTGGCATAAGAATCAGCTTAACCAATATAGTTAATAGTATAATTGCTATTCCTAAGTCTCCTGTAATATTAAAAAAATAATTAAGTGATAAGTTTAATAAATTTGAAATGATGTTCATATTATTCCTCCTAAAATTTAAAATAAATAAAAAACACCATTTCATTTAAAACTGTACTCAATACCGCCAAATATAATATTTTTCATATGATATATAATCATTTATTATCATAAATCTTGAATAATCCAAGTATTTAATATAAATCCTACTTACAACATTATAATTTAACTTTTTTCTACATTTTCTTAAATATGTAATTGTGCAAGTAATAATACTTATAAGAAACACCAAAACAAAAAATAAATGCATAGTATTCATTAACTCTGCTCTCATAAAATTACCTCACGAAATTCTATATATGCATCTAGTATATCACTTTAGAATTTATTTACAATAATTTCAATTTATGAACCTAAATTTTTCTTTTAATTGTTTAATAATTTATTTTAAAATTGATTCCAAGTTCTTTTCCATAATGTATTTATTTTCTCTATCATCTATTTTATAACTTTCCCATCAGCTACTCCCATATATTTTAGCTGTTACTGGTAAACCTACCACCACCTTACACTTTAGTTTTTATCTTTTTCTACTCATGAATAAGAGCTTTTTGAACCACCAGTCTAACCGCCAGTATTATTTATACAAAAAAAAATCCCCCAAAATGATTCTGGAGAACTCCTTATCTTTTAAATAGAAAACATATTATTAAATTCTGTAAAAATCCTTGAATTCCTTTGATGTTTATTCTCTTTTCACCTTTATTTTGTTCATAGTACGTTGATTTATAAATGGAAGTTTTACCACACCCATTAACTCCTGCAAATATTGTATATGTTGGCATACTATTTACCTATGACCTTTTCTGCTTCTTTTTGAAGCACTAAATTAGAAAGCATAGCATAAAAATCCTGCTCTTCTTTAGATTTAGCTTTTTTAAACAAATCCATTAAATCATTATAAGAATAGTTTAAAAATATATCATATAATTTTTCATTATTATTTTTCATTTCAATATACCTCCATAAAAATACGTTAGTATTAAAAAAACACTTTTCATATTTATATTATACCCTAGCTTCATAATATAAGAATAGTATGTTCTCATATTTTTTAACAAAATCTAATTTTGCTAAATAGTACATACCTCTAATTTCAAGAACATTAAGCTTGTGAATATCCAACGCAAAACTTTATAAGCTTTTAATGCGATTTCTTCATTTAACCGGTAATCTTACTTCAAAGATAGTTCTTTTATCATCACTATAAGCTTTTATCGTTCCTTGATGCAACTCTATAATATTTTTTGTGATAGCTAGCCCTAATCCAGAACCACCTATATCGCTATTTCTTGATTTTTCTACCCTATAGAATCTATCAAATATATATGGCAAATCTATTGCTGATATCGATTGACCATAGTTTATAACTTGAACTACTGCCATATTCTCTTCCATTTTTGTTGTTACATCAACATAAAAACCATCTCTTCCATACTTAATTGCATTGGACATCAAATTTTCAAATGCTCTAACTAGTTTTCCTGCGTCTGCATTTACTATTAGCTTATCCTCAGAAAAGTTGATTCTTGATTGCATTTCTGCATTTTTAAATTGATATTCAAAATACGCAACTACCTGACCTAATAATTCTACTAAATTAATATCAACCTTATCTAAATTAATGGTGTTATTTTGCATTTTAGTGAGTTCAAACAAGTCATTAATAAGTAAATTCAATGCTTTTGCTTTTTCAAATGCTATATTAGCATAATATCTTAGTCTTACTTCATCTTTATACTTATCAGCATCAATTATTTCCAAATAACCTATTATAGACGTTAATGGAGTCCTTAAATCATGAGAAACATTAGTTATCAAGTCATTTTTAGTTTGTTGAGCTTTTCTTTCTACTATTGTTATCTCTTTAAGCTGCCTTGAGATATTATTAATATTTTCTGCTAAATTCCTAATATCATTTTCTCCATCAACTTCTATTAATCTGTCCAAATCACCACTCGCCATCATTTCAGTTTGATCTATAATAGCTACCAAACTTTTAGTTTTTCTATAAGTAATGAGTAAATATACTCCTACAAATAATGAAATTCCAGAAATCACATAGGTTGCACCTTCAAACATTACAGAGTCAATGAGTCTTCGAAATTTAAAAATATAATTAATGAGTTGAATTTTAGTATTTAAATATAAATATATTAATATTCTACTAACTACCATTAAACTTATATAAGTTAATAATAACGTGGTTACAATCTCACCTAATGGTGACAGCCAATATTTATAGAATCTTTTATTTTTCAATTTTATATCCAACTCCCCATATAGTATGAATTATCTTATTTCCTTCCATATGATGTTCTATTTTATCCCTTAATCTGCTCATATGTACCATAACAGTATTATTAGATTGATAATATCTTTCCTTCCATACCTTTTCAAAAATATCCTCCGCGCTAAAAACTCTTCCTCTATTTGTAGCTAACAGATATAATATTTCAAACTCTCTAGCTGTTAGATCTACTTCTTTATCATCTATAGTCACCTTATGCTTACTCTTATCTATAACCATTGATTCAATTCTTATTAGATCCTCTGAAACTTGCATTTTTAAATTTAAAAAATATGATCTTCTCATTAATGCCTTCACTCTAACTATAAGTTCCAATTGGTTAAAAGGCTTGCATACATAGTCATCTGCACCAGTCATAATCCCTTGAATCTTATCCATATCTTCTGATTTTGCACTTAGCATAAGAATTGGTATGTTATACTTTTCCCTTACCCTTCTGCAAACCTCCAGACCATCCATGTGGGGCATCATTATATCTAAAACTATCAGATGAATTTCTTCTTTCTCCAAAATATCTAAGGCTTCCTCTCCACAGCTTGCCTTAAATACATTGTATCCTTCATTTCTAAGATTTATTTCTAGCAAATTTCTTATTTCTTTTTCATCATCTACTACAAGAATATTATTCATTTATTCCTCCATTTTTATAATTATTTTTGTAAGTATTCCTCTAATGTAATTCCATTATCATGAATATACTTAGCAGCTTCCTTACCTACATATCTAATATGCCATGGTTCATATTCAATTCCTGTTACACTTTTCTTTCCATAAGGATATCTTATAATAAAACCAAATCTATAGCAATTTTTTGCAAGCCAATCTGCCTCCTTAGTTCCCTTTGCAAAATATCCATTTTTATTAGTAATATCAATGCACAGCCCTGTTTGATGCTCACTAAATCCAGGTTTAGCTACATATGCATCTGCAAGCTTTTTCCCTTGAGATATCACTCGATTTTCATAAACATCTTCTTGTGACTTATAAGATCTATAACCCGAATTACCAAGTAATATTATCCCGTCTTTTTTAGCCGCATTTACTAACTCTTCTAATGGCTTTACAACAGTTCCTGCTACGTGTTTTTCTTCATCATCTGACCCATTTGAAAATGGTATGTTGGGTATCCTAAGCCCTTCTGGTGTATAATTTCCACTTAATCCATGCTTCTCATTTACTAATAGTATTTTTTCACTCCCATTAGCAGTGTTTACTTCAACCAACTTGGCTTTGTCATTTGAACCATAATTACTTGTATTTCCTTCAATATACCAAAATCCGCAAATTATTATCATTATTATTATAAATCCCGATATCTTTTTATATACTTTTCTCATATCTTCTACTTCCTTTCAAATGTCATAATTTCATTGTAGAAGATAGACTTTACAAGAATTATAAATAAACCTTACGAAATCTTAAGTTTTTAAAAATTTAGTATTAGATACATTAATCTATTAATTAACCGACATTTTCCTAGCGTAATTTTATATTTTTATCAAGAGATTTCGATTCATATCTGCTATATATATCCAACTTTTTCAAAATCTAATTCATCATAATACTTCTGATTTAGCGTAATGATACATAAATATTCCTTCTCTGAAGCATCAAAAATAATGAGAATGTAATTACTCTTACATAAGCAATATTCATACTCTATCATTCCTTTCTTGACTAAAAAAATGCCAACACTATTCAAATAGCATTAGCATTTTTTATCATATACAAATTTAACAGAATATAAGATACTCAATCTTACTTACATAATATAATGTTTTGTGTAATTGTATCTAATTTAAATGAACAATTATACTATTAAATCAATCTTTATATTAGTTCCTTCATTTTAATTCCATAAAATTGTTTTATTAAAATACAATTTTCAATGTTAAAATATCTTCTTTAATTTCTGCTACTGCTTTAGCATTTATTCTTTCAGCTAATAGCTTCACAATTGAAAGGCCTAAACCTGTACTGCCAGAGCTTCTTGATTTATCAGCTGTATAAAACTTTTCAAATAATAAATTTACATCTATTTTTTTAGGATCTTCAATTTTATTGGCAAAGCAAAGCTCAACATGTTCCTTTTTCACTAGTGATATTTTGACATAACTTGAACCGTATTTCAATATATTTGATATTAAGTTTTGAACAATACGCTGTAGAATTATTTTATCTCCTTCAATAAATATTGTTGTATTTGGTAAATCAAAAATGGGCTCAATTCCAGCTTCTTTAAATGGCATTATATTTTGAAGCATGGCATCAGAAAGAAAATTATTCATATTAATCTTTTCTAAATTTATATGCATTCTATCATTTTCAATAATAGTTATTTCAAAAAAACTATTAATGAGATTATGTAAAATCTCAGATTTCTTTTTTATAATACTTATTTTTTCTTTTTGATTTTCCGACAATTCACTTTTTTCTAGTAATTGTAGATAACCAATTATGGAAGTAAGAGGGGTTCTTAAATCATGAGATATATTTGCGATAGAATCCTTAAGCTTTTGCTCATTTCTCAAAAATTCTATTCTTAGTTGCTTTTGAAGATTGATATTTCTATTAATATTACCTGCAAGATATTCAATATCTTTGTCAAGCAATGATACCTCTATCTTCTTTTCTGTTTTGCCTTCTGAAATATTTTCTAATTGTTTTCCTATACTTTTTATTTGAAGCTTTAAATGAAATATATAAGAAATTAATAAAATAATTACAATACTTAATATTAATATGATTATCATTATATCCATCCCTACACATTAAGTTTATTTTAGTTCACATTTACGAAATATATTATAACTTAACATTAGTATAAACCCTAATAAAATTATACCCTCTAAAGAAAATGATATAAATTCAAATGTTGAGTTATTGTTTAAAATCACTCTAAGCAAATTCATTGGATGCCTATATAATGGCAAATTCATACTTCTGGCAACAAATAAATATATAGCATTCATAAGAATTGTAATAACTGATACTATAATAGTTTTTAAATTATCTCTAAATATTACTCCAAAAAGTATTATTACAGAAAAAATAGCTAAATATAATAATGTTGTACAAATTAAAATTTTCATTAGTGTAATTACATTTACTCCACTTGGTGCATTAAAGCCATACTTTATAGTAACAGCGAATGCACCAGAAAAAGAATAGATAAGTATTGCCACAGTTGTAATTATAAGTATTGAGGCAGCTTTTGTAAAAAAAACAATACCTCTACTATTTCCAGATGCAACTTTAGTAATTAAAGTCCTATTTGAAAAACTTTTTCCTATTAGCAATGCTGGAAAAGCTGAAATTAACATGCAGGTTCCTGGAGCATCATGGAGCATTGCTATTAATGCTTCATATCCTCCCAAAGTTAAATTATAATAATTCATTTCTAAATCTCCATAACCTGAATATACTCCATAAACAATCGCAATTCCTATCATAAGCAAATAAATATTGTTATGGGTAGCCTCGTAAATTTCCATCTTTAATAATTTTTTCATTTATTACACTCCCTTTTATCGTAACTCTGCTTTTTTAAATAAAAAATATGATATGCTCAAGAAAAATAATATTATGCAAATACCAATTAGTCCTGCGTCTTTAAATTGATTTGGAATTAAAGGCCTATACAAGATAAGGCGTGCCTGTGCTAATGGTAGATACCTAAATATAGTTGTTCTTATATCATTTGTTGAATTTAATAAAGAGATATTTATAAAGTATATTCCAACTGAAATTCCTACTGTTTTACCAATATCTCTAAACATAAAAGCTATAAATATACTTACACTTGACATAGCCATCCCCAATAATGATGTTGTTATTATTGTTTTAGCTAAAATATTTCCCTCGTTCATAAAATATACCGCAGTATATCTATGTAAAATAATATTAAGAATTACATTTACAATTGGGCTAAACAAAATAACTAAATTAACTCCAATGAAATATGCTGACACCTTGCAAATAAATATTTGAAACCTGCTATGACCTGCACACACCCCGTTATTTATAGTCCTATCTCCAAAATCATTTCCAAAAGAAATTGCTCCAAGTAATATTGGAAACACCATTAATAAGCATGCATAGTAAAAGCTTACCCCTATATTTTCATATCCAGTTATAAATGTATGACTATCTGAAGTCATAGTAATTCCAAAAAGTGTACTCATGATAAACACTAACCAAAAGCTTTTACTTATGAATAATTTATAAACCTCAGTCCTAAAAAGATTAATCACATTTACCTCCCCCAATTCTTCTAATAAAGTAATCTTCAAGGCTATCTCCCGCTAAAAAAATTCCAGTTATTATTAAATTATTTCTTGATAATGCTACTGAAACAGATTTAATATCATCTAGATAATCATATAATCGAATTGTTTTATCTGGCATTACTTGAAAGTTTTTTGTATGAAGTTCCTCTTCTAATATAGTAGCTGCAAAAGATATATCATCTACATTGATTGCAATATGTTTTTTACACTTTTCATTAAGTTCCTCTTGAGTTAACGTTTCTAATATATTTCCATGAGAAATTATAATATAATGATTAGCAGTATGATAAAGTTCTTCTAAAATGTGGCTTGAGATTAAAATAGTCATTCCTTTTTCTTTATTTAATCTTTTAATAAGTTCTCTTATTTCAACAATTCCCACAGGATCAAGTCCATTTACAGGTTCATCTAAAATCAAAAACTCTGGATCATTGATCAGTGCTAGAGCAATTCCTAATCGCTGCTTCATTCCTAAAGAAAAATCCTTTGCTTTCTTTTTTCCTGTATCTTTTAATCCAACTAATTCTAAAGTATCTTCAATAACCCTTTTATCGGGAATTCCTCTTTGAATGCGTTGAATCTCTAAATTTTGATATGCTGTCATATTAGGATATAATGCAGGAGTTTCTACCATGCAACCTAATCGCTTTCTTTGTTCTTGTAATTTCTTTTCTCCAGTTTGTCCAAATAAGTAAAGTTCACCAGATGTGGGAAATGATAAGCCAGTGATAAGTCTTATTAAAGTTGTTTTTCCCGCACCATTTTGTCCAACAAAACCATATATATTTCCTTTTTCTAATTTTATATTTATATTATCCAAGGCTTGTGTATTTTTGTATTTCTTTGTTAAGTTTTTAGTTTCTAAAACATAAGTCATAATAACATCTCCTTTGCTTTTCTATACTCTTATTTTAAAAATCATACTTAAAGAAAATCTTAAACCAATTCTAAAGAAAACCTTAAATATTTTCTCCATAACAAAAAAGCAGGCTTTACTCCTGCTTATATATTTCTTTTTATTTATTATTGTAACTTATAACCCATTCCCCATATTGTTTCTATATATTCTTCATTGGGATTTGCGCTTTTAAGCTTATTTCTAATATTGCTTATATGTACATTTAGTGTATTATCTTCACTAAAATATTCTTCATTCCATATACTTTCAAATAAATTTGCCTTTGAAAAGACTTTTTGTGGATGACTTAATAATAAAAATAAAATACCATATTCCTTTGAAGTTAATACAAGTGTATTTCCGTTTACTATTACTTTCTTTTCCTCTTCATATAATGTAATATCTTTATAAGTTAAAATTGATTTTTTTATATTTGAATCTGAACTACAGCGCCTTAAATTACTCTCTACTCTTGCTAATATTTCATTTAAATCAAAAGGCTTGGTCACATAATCATCAGCACCTAAACGTAATAAATCTACCTTTGTATGTACCATATCCTTTGCTGATAATACGATGACAGGTATATTAGAAAAGCTGCGCAGTTCCCGTAAAATCTCATCTCCACTTTTATATGGCAGCATTAAATCTAAAATAACTAAATCATACGTTAAAGTTCTTAATTCTCTCATACCATCTATTCCAGTATTAGATATCTTTATTTCATATCCACTTTCCTTTAAAAATTCCTTAAGTAGATTACAAATTTCTAAATCATCTTCTATAATTGAAATCCTTTGTTGCATATCATCACCAACCAAATTACTACTTATTTAACTAAACCTGTATAATAAATTTAACTATAAACATAATAGTATCATTCTTTTAATATCGTTTCAAATCCATATTGGATTAAAATAGCGGATTTACCAAACGCTTAATTGTTATCTTTTATTTATTATATGGCTCATCTAATTAATGACAAGTAATTTAACACCCCTTCTTGAAAAAGCTTCAAATGCCGATGCAATTATTTTAGGCTCTCCAATATATCTGCATTCAGTTACTGGAGCCATGAGATCTTTTTTAGAAAAACTCATATTTCAATATTTAATTTATGACACTAACCATACAAGCCTTTTCCAAAGAAAAATACCAGCTGGATTTATTTATACGATGAATGTAACTAACGCGTAATTTAACGCTGGATACGAAGATGATCTTAAGTCTCTGAAAACATATATATAACCTTTAGATCCTTTGAATCCTTAGTTGTCAATGATACCTAACAATTCAATGATTATTCAAAATATGTTGCCACGTTATTTGATGATAAAAAAAGAGAATCACTCAATCTGAGTTTGATTCTCTTTAATTATTTTAATTTTTAAGTTGTAATTTGTATATCTATATTTACATTGTGCCGTATACTAAACCTGAAACTTCTGTATCATTTCATTTAAATCCTGAGCAAGACGTGTCTGCTCTTGAGCCGTTTTTGCTATCTCATCTGTTGCTCTATTAACTTCATCAATATTGTTTACTATTTCATCAGTTTCTTGTGAAGATTTTTGTGCTGTATCAGCCATACTCTCCACCGCTTTAGTAACCTGTTCCATTGTAATTGAAATTTCTTTAGTCATTTCAGCTATTTCATTTGACATTTTACTTACAAATTCTGCATCCTTATGATTTTCTTTTCCAATTTCAATCATATCTTGAAACTTAGGATTTACTCTTTCCTTCATGAAAGTTAGTACCTCATCACTATTGTTTGAAAGATTTCTAAATGCATCTTGAACTTTTAAAATTGTACTTTTTATAGATTCTACAGCATCTGAAGATTGTTCTGCAAGCCTTCTTACTTCTTCAGCAACTACTGAGAATCCTTTTCCATGTTCACCAGCCCTTGCCGCCTCTATCGCTGCATTTAGTGCTAATAGATTTGTCTGCTCTGATATCTCTGCAATAGTATCCGCCATAACTTTTATATTTTCTACTACTTGTCCTTCTTTTATTGCTTGAAGTATTTTTTCTTCTTTTTCACTAAACACCATTTCTATTTCTTTAATGGATTCCAAAGATCTATTTTGCATATCTTCTACTCTAGTTTTTGCAGCACTTGCATTATTACTTCCTTCTACTGCCTTATTGGTTAACACATTAATGCTTGCCTCAACTTCTTCTACTGAAGCGTTTATTTCTTCTGCCGCTGAGCTAGTTTCTTGAATACCAAAATTAATATTACCAATTCCAGAATTAATATTTTGAGACATTGCTGAAAATTCTTCAACTGTGGCAAATAATTCTTCACTCGCTGCACTCATATCTTGTGAATTGTTCATTATTTTCTTAATTAGATTTATTAAATCCTGCCTCATATGCTCAATTCCTCTAGACATATCTCCAATTTCATCTTTGCGTTTTAAATCTTTTTCTAATGTCTTTTCAGTAAAATTACCTTCTGATAAGTGTTTAAAGTGTGTCACTGCATTTGCTAATGGTTTTGATACCTTTTTATCTATGTATAAATAGATCGCTATCCCAACCAAGATTAACACGATAATAGAAGATATAATATTATTTATAACAAATTTTTTTATAAATAGCTGACTTTCAGCTTTACTTTTACCTGTAAATATAACTCCAACTGCCTCATTATTATCTCCAGTAATTGGCGAATAGTAAGCATCAAATTTACTTCCTAAAATATCAGCCTCTCCAGAATATACATTATTACTCAAAACAACTTTTGCAATTTTTTCATCAAGTTTAGTTCCAACAACCCTTTCACCATCTTTTGTTATACTTGTTGCAATTCTTACATCTCCCATAAAAACAGTAGCATCGCACCCAAATTTACTTTTAACATAATCTACTATATTATTAGAATCTAATCTATATCCTACAGACACAACTCCAATAATATCTCCATTTTCGTTCTTTACTGGTGCACCTGCTCTAGCTGCAAGTTTAATCTGAGTTCCACTTTCAACTTGAGAGTTTAATTTACCAGCAAGAGCATTTCTTACATTTGCCTGATTTAAAATGCTATCTCCCTTTTTATCTGGTTCATAAGATCTTATAATTACATTACCTTTTTCATCAGTTATTGTAACAAATTCTACATCTAAATCTTTTAATATATCTTTTAAATCATTAAAAATCTCCTGGTTATCTTTATTTTCAATTCCCTTTATTATTCTAGGATTTAAGGCCAATTGACTTCCAATACTTAAAGACTCATTTTTCAATTCCTTAATTTTTTCGCTTATTGTTTCATTAGCATTCATTACTTCCGTCTTATTGTTATGATCTGAATAAGAATTAAAGCTAATTGTACTGATAGCTATATTAGCACTAAACAGTAAAATTGTTAGTCCAAAAATAAATAAAATCAATTTGAACTTTATTGAATTAAATTTCATACTTATCCCCCTCCTGCCATCTAAAAAATTTTAACCTTCTCTAGGTGTTAAATCATATTAACTCTATACTCCTTGATTTCGTCATTAATTATCAAATTCCTTTTTTATTTCCTTTCCAAATATATATTTGTAAGTAATATTATCCCATAATCTATTTATAAATTTGATTTTATTATAAATTCATTGAGAATAAAAAAAGTCCCAAACCAAATTAAACTGTCCTTAACAAAGGGTACATTTTAAATAGGTTTGAGATTTTTTATAGTAAATTTATAAGAGTATTGTCTAAAAAATAAGAAAGTTTAAATATGAAATTGGATCTCTATATGATATTCTTTATTATTTTATAACAAAAGTCAGTGGTTCACCTTTATAAATAAAATCTATGCTCTTGTCATTTACTAAAATTGTACAAGAACGATTTTTAATAGATTGTTGGAAATCATAATCTGCTTTTCCAATAGTGAATTTACTTTCTTTGTCTTCCCATTTCATCAAAATCTTATTATAAATTCCTTTCTCATACTCATAACCATCACCACTATCTTCATAAAATTCAAATTCACAATCATCCCCAGGATAAATATGAATTTGAAATGATTTATCGCTCACTTGCTCCGCATATTGTAACCCTTCTTCCATTGGAATAATAGAACCTGCTCGTATAAATAATGGAATCTTATCTATTGGAGCGTCTGCTATTACATAGCTCCCCCCACTTAATCGTTCTTTCGTCCAAAAATCATACCAGTCAGCTCCTTTTGGCAAATAACATTTTCTTATTTTAGGTTCGTCAATTGACTTACTATTTGGCTCATAATACATCGGATTTGTAACAGGACATACTAATATAGAATCTCCACACATAAATTCGTCACTGATTTCTGTTGCTATTTCGTCATTACTAAAATCAAACAAAAGACTTCGAAGCATAGTATAATGATTTTGTGTTACTTTACCAGCCAAAGAATAGAAATATGGAATTAAGCTATATCTTAAATTTATAAACTTTTCAATGGCATCGTAAAACATTTCTCCCTTTTCTCCAAAGTTCCATATTTCTCTTGGGGTATCTGTTCCGTGAGATCGGAACATTGGTAAAAATGCACCATATTGAAACCATCTTACGTATAATTCACGATAAGCCAAATCATTTACACCATCATTATAATCTCCCTGCCAAAACCAAAGTGGGTTCGGGTTATTGTTGCAACCGCATCCTCTGTTTCTCCATTCACTTCCTACTGTAAAAAATGCTCCAATATCTAATGTCCAATAAGGTAAACCGCTCAAACATAAATTCAAACCTTCTGTAATTTGTTTTCTAAAAGTTCCCCAGGTTGCATTAGTATCACCTGACCACAAAACAACGCCATATTTTTGAGAGCCAATATAACCAGACCTTGCCAGATTAAGAACTCTTTTATCAGGCGATACCTTTCTTTGATTTTCAAAAATGCCTTTCTCATGCATTAATGCAAATAAATTAGCTTTAGCTGGGTCTAAAAACTTTTTATGCTCATTTCCCACTAACATAAATCGTTCCCAAGGTTCTCTAATTTTTTCTCCATTCCAATCTGGTCCACTAAATGGTTCCGTTGAATCACACCACCAAGCATCAAAGCCTCCCTTGTATAACTCTTTCTCTGCTTGTTCCCAGTACATTTTTCTAGCATCTTCATTAAAAGCATCATATGTAGAATTGTCTCCTAATAAATATTCAGCTTGTAAAAATTCTTCATAATCCTCTCCACCTACATTCATATTTGGCCAAATAGAAACCATAGTATGAGCATTTAAATCGTGAATTTCTTTATTTGCTTTACCTATATCAGGATATCTATTTTTATCTAATCGCTTATTCCCCCACAAACCTTCTTCCCAAGTATGCCAATCTTGTACAATACAATCTATCGGTACATTTCTTTTTCTATACTCCTTAACTACTTCAACTAATTCTTCTTGGTTTCTATATGTTTCTTTCGACTGAATATAACCAAGCGCCCATTTTGGCAGCATTGCAGCTCGTCCTGTCATTTTTCTAAAACCGCCTACAATATCATCGAGCTTTTCACCAAAAACAAAATAGTAATCTAATTGCTCTACTACATCTAAATAAACATACGCTCCTCTTGAATCATCATTAAAAGTCATCAATGATCCACAATCAAATAAAATACCATAATTTTTATTTGATACCAAACATGGAAACGGAGTTCTCATATTGTGCTGATATAAGTATTGATAGTTACCTCTATAGTTATAGATTCCTTCTTCTCCTTGTCCTAGTCCATGTATTGCTTCTTTTTCTTGCCACTCAAAGGATAATTTTGCTCTATATGCCATTCTATCAATATATGGTTTTAAATTTTCAACGAAGCTTCTTTCTCCATCAACAGTTTGTACTCTTTTAATAATAGCTTTTTCACCATTTGTAGAATATTTTTCAACTGGGATTGAAACAAGTTCCTTATCTCTTTCCTTTAGCAATATTTCATCATTCTTACCATTTTTCCATACAAATTTTCCTGTCTTCTTATTAATAGTTAAAGTAATTAATCCAGTCCTTAAAATAATAGTATCTTGTGTCTCTTCCACAACAAATTCATTTAATTTCTCTATTTCATAATTAATCCCAATAACTGATGAATTCTTTATATTTTTCTCTTTTGTATAAGTACATCGAACAATTTCTTTACCCACAGCAGATAACTGAATTATTCCATCTTCTAATTTCAAATTTACTATTCTGCCATCCTTATGATATCCTAAAATCTCCATTTAATCACCGCCCTCATTAACCTTTAACTGCTCCAGCTGTCATTCCTGAAACAATATACTTTTGACCTAATAAATAAACTACAATAACTGGCAAACTAGTTAGCATAATATCTGAACAAACTAAATTCCAATCTTTAAAATACATTCCAAAGAAATTATATACTGAAAGGGTCATTGGCCATTTTGAAGAACTACTTAAAAAGTATAATGGAGATACAAATTCATTCCATGTATTTAAAAAAGTAAGAACTACAACTGTTGCTAACGCTGGTTTTAATAGTGGAAATATAATATAGATAAATATCCTAATTGGAGAACATCCATCAATTACAGCTGCTTCATCTAATTCCACTGGAATTCTTGCTATAAACCCATGAAGGAGAAACACCGAAAACGGAAGCTGCATTGCAGTATATAGTAGAACTATTCCAAGCATTGAATTCATTAAGTGTAATGCAGACATTACTTTCATTAAGGCTACATAATTTATAGGCATTGTAATTCCTAATATAATAAACATGTAAATGATGCGATTTAATTTTGTTTTATTTCTACATAATACATAGGAAGCTGCTGCTGCTAAAATAGCACATAAGATTACACTTCCTATAGAATAAACACAACTATTAATAAAAGATGTTGCAAGCTTTCCTCTTTCTATTACTGTAGAAAAATTTTCAACTGGTACTGGAAATGTAGGAAGTTTCAGATTCATATCAGAAGCTGCTTTGCTAGTTTTAAGAGCATTAAATAGGATTAACACTAATGGTATAAGAGATATAATCGTTATAACCCATGCAATTCCATTAGAAAATATATTTTGTAATGTTTTTTTTATTCTCATTATTCCATCACCTCATTTTTAGTCATTATTTTAATCATAAAGACTCCAATAAATACCATGATTACAAACATAACAGATGATAATGCAGTACCAATAGCATACTGACCCATACCAAATTTTTTAAATACTATTGTATACAATACTTCCGTTGTAGATTTTCCTGGGCCACCATTTGTTAATACGTAAATCATATCGAATACTTTCAATCCATAAATTACATTTAATACTGTAGTAGTAGCTAATGTTGGGAGTATTAACGGAAATGTAATATATCGAAATTTTTGTAGTCCTGTTGCTCCATCAATATTAGCCGCTTCATAATATTCACTAGAGATAGATAAAATACCCGCTATAAAAATAGTCATAATGTATCCAATACCTCTCCAAACATCAACTGCAACTACGGATCCAAAAGCAAATTGTGGTGAAGTAAGCCATTGTTTTGCTAATGTATCTAAACCAATGCCTCTAAGAAAAACGTTTAGAATTCCTATCTTAGGATCAAGAATTGATGTAAAAATCATACCAATAATTAATGTAGATAACACAGATGGCATAAACATAACCCCTCTGTGAAAATTCAAGAATTTTATAGATTTTGTTAGCAATACTGCCAATAATAATCCTATAGCATTTTTTAATATTGTCGTAATTATTGTAAACCACAAGGTATTACCTAAAATCTTCATATAATTCTCATTGCCTGAAAATATTACTTTGAAATTATCAAATCCAACAAAATTTATTTTATCACTGTAAGCTGACCAGTCTGTAAAGGAATATGCAATGCCAATAATTCCCGGAATTACAAATAAGACTCCATAAATTATAAGTGCTCCCCATATAAAGTAACTCGGATATATTTTTTTCTTATTCATTTACACTTCTCCTTATTTTTATAGTACTGTAACCAGACAAGTATATCTGGTTACATAATTTAGAATTTTACTTCCAATCCTTATCCCCGGCAGCTTTTGCCTGATCTCCTCTATTTTTATCAATATTTTTTAGAAGTTCTTCTGGCCCCATCTCTCCAACTAACATTGCAGACATATCTTTGCCTATTTCCATCCATTGAGGATTTATATACTTGACTGCTGATTGTAATACAACAGCATTCTTAGGATATGATTTATAAAATTCTTTGACTGTATCAGTGTATTTAACTGGAGCATTACTGTATGGAAGCTTATTAAATTTAGAAACGTTTTCAGTTAGATAAGTAAGACTTTCATCTGATGCAAGAAAATCTAAATATTCTTGTGCTTCTTTAGCATGTTTAGATTTCGAATATATAAGTCTTGATGGTCCTACTGGATTAATATTTAATATTTGATTATCTGCTAAAGGAATCACAAAATATCCAATATCATCTACACTAAAACTAGAATCCGCTTTATTGACTTCTGCACCAAAACCTTGGTTAGCGATTGTCATTGCAAATTGGCCTGAAGCGATATTTTTTGGAGCATCAGCATATTTGTTAGACATATAATTGTCTCCCCAATATCCTAGTTTCACCATTTCATTAACTTGTCCTAAAATAGTTTCAAATGTTTTATTTCCTTCCAACTTTGCAGTATTATTATTCAATTTATCTACTAATCCCGAATCTGCTGTATCCGCTGCTAAAGCTATTTCTGGGAACCATAATGTGTGATGCCATCCATCTGAAACGCTTTCATAAATAGGAGTAACACCAGATGCCTTTATTTTCTCACATATGTTTTTAAATTCTTGATAATTCTTAGGAATTTGTAAGTTTAACTGTTTGAAAATCTTTTTATTATAACCAATTGCCCAGACAGATGATACATCTTGAATAGGTTCTCCATATAGTTTACCGTTTACAGTCAGCTCATTGGCAACTTCTTTATCTATATTTTTTGCCCAAGATGCACTTGTTAAATCCAACGCATTTTTTTCTGCATTAACTTGTGTCTCTAAATCAAACCTTCCAGCGTTTACAGCAAAAATATCAGTAGCTTCTCCAGAATTTAATTTTGTCATTAACAAGTTATTATATTGATCTGATGGAACAATTTGATAATCAATCTTGATTCCTGTTTTCTCAGTAAATTTTTTTGCTAAATTCAATTCAGCATCTTGAATCCAATCCTGACTTGCCATAAAAGAAATAGTAACGTCATTGTTCTTTGAACTAGATTCTGTAGTGCTAGTACTATTACCACAGCTTACTAATGACATAGTTAATCCGGCTAAAGTCACAACTGACAATAACTTTTTAAAATGTTTCATAATAATTCCTCCCAATTTATATATTATTGACTATTTGTTGCTATGGTTATATTATATATCTGTACTAAGCTGATTTTGAATGTTCATATCTCTCCTATTCCATGTATATTTTTGACTAAATTATTTATTGTAAGGATTGATTTCGCATGAAACTTTTGAAACAACGTAGCATATTAAAAACTCTCTTTATCCCATATACCATATTATTTATAATTATCTTTAATTTTCTTATGTTTTATTTTGTAATGAATGAATCTACTAAAATTAAAACAAATGCTCTTACAACTCTTAATAGTAATATAAAAAATATTAATAATAATTTAGATGTAGAGATTAATTCTTTAGATACTCTATCTCAAAATATCATCTATTCTAATTTAATCAAGGATCATTTTATTAAATATATAAATTATAATTCTGAATCTTTGTCCAATCTATCTGAACACCAAAAAATTGATAATATTCAGAACACAAAAATTTTATATGATTTATTGGTCACAATGATGGGACCTAACCATCCTATAGATCAGATTTATCTTTATGATTTGCATAATCTTGAATTAGGAGTTGGTTTAGATAATTCCTCTTCCTATATTTCAGTGAATAACAAAGCATGGTATGATGATGTTTTATCTTCTAAAGGCGGTAAGGTTATTTACTTTAATAAAGATGATCGACTAGGCAAATATTCACCTTATGAGGAAGGTCAGTATTTCCTTTCATTATATCGCGTTTACTATAATACTCTTAATGTTCCACAAGGAATTATTGAAGTTAAAAAGTCATTTAAAAATATTTTTACTATTATTAAAGATTTTAATAATGCTTATGGCAGTAATGTTTATATTTATTATAAAAATGGACAACCAATATATCCTATAAATCAAAGTTCATCTACAACTAATTATTATAATCTTATATCTACTAATGTCGATAAAAATATAAGCAATAATTTATTTAAATATAAAAATGAATATGTATTATTTGATACCTCTTCATATAGTGATTTCACTATTGTGGCAACAATAGACAACTCAAAACTCATGTCTCCTATTTATGAATATATCAAAACAAATGTAGTGCTATCGTTATTAATTACCTTTGCTACTGCAACATTATCTTATTTTATTGCAAAAATTATTACCACCCCATTGAATAAAATATATAATCAAGTTAGAGGTTTTCAGATAACTGACGATGCATCTACTAATTTTAAAGAAATAGATACACATATTACTGAATTAAATACTTTATTCAAAGCCTTTTTAAAAATGCAGCAAAAAGCAAAAATAGCAATGACAAATGAATTAATTCTTCAAAATCGTGAAATGCAGTCAAAAATGTTGGCTCTTCAATCACAGATGAATCCACATTTTCTATACAATGCCCTGTCAACCATCCAAGCTATGGCTGATGAACAAATGAATGAAGAAATAATAATAATGTGCCAAAGCATTTCAAGAATATTAAGATATATTTCATCAGACAGTCAACAATTAGTTAGTTTAACCGATGAAATAGCTCATACCATTGATTATCTTCAGTGTATGCAGATTCGCTATGATAACGATTTAACATATACCCTAAATATTCCTGATGAGATGCAAAACATTAAAATCCCAAAACTTTGTTTGCAGCTCATTGTAGAAAATGCAGTAAAATTCACTACGAAAACTGAGCTACCTTGGCATATTGATATTACAGGTTATGTAACTGATACTCACTGGGAAATGCAAATTAAAGATAGCGGAAGTGGATTTGCAGAAGACAATTTAAAACAATTGCAAGAAAAGATAGATTCAATCAACGCAAATGGAGTTCTTCCAAACTTAGAATTAAACGGAATGGGTCTTATGAATATTTATATTCGCTTTAAAATTTTATACAATGGAAAACAAATTTTTAGATTAATCAATAACACTCCAAATGGGGCGACTGTTATTATGGGAGGGATTAAATTATGACAAATAAGATTACTTTTTCTGCTATTGTTGTAGAGGATGAGAGATTAATTGCTAAAAACATAATTAAAAACATATATAGAGCTAATGAGAACTTTGAAGTCGTAGGAACTGCTAGTAATGGCAAAGAAGCATTAGAACTAATAGAATCCTTTCTTCCAAACATTGTGCTCACTGATATTTGCATGCCAGTAATGGATGGCCTTGAACTCTCCAAGTTCATTTTCGAAAAATATCCTTTTATCCATTGTGTAATAATTAGTGGACATAGTGATTTTTCCTATGCTAAAACTGCCATAAGATATGGGGTGTCCGACTATTTATTGAAACCTATTAATCTTGGGGAATTAACTACAACCTTAGATACAATAGAAAAAAATCTTCTGGCAAATCAAAATGATTTTAAAGTTGATGAGTTTTCTTACAAAAAACCTAATGAAATCGTGGAGCTTGTGACTGAATATATAAAAAATAATTACCATGAAACAATCGATCTAGCCGCACTTGCATCACATTTTGGATTTTCAATTTCTTACTTAACAAAAATATTCACTAAATACATGAATATGACTCCTTCAAAATTTATTAAAGAGTATCGTATTAATATTTCAAAACAATTATTATGGAATTTTTCTCTACCAATTAGCATAGTTGGTGAAAAAGTTGGCTATCCAGATCAATTCCACTTTAGTAAAACTTTTAAACAAATTACCGGCATGAGCCCATCTGACTATAGAGAGCAATTGAAATTAATAAATTAATGATATCTATGACCATCATAGGTACAGACGGAGTTATATATAATTAATATAGTGCCACGTGAAGAAAGGCAATAAACATTTTATCGATGTTTATTGCCTTAAATATTATCTCTATAGGAATTGACTTAAATTTATACTATTCCTCAATAGATATCTTATAACTACACTCAAATACTTTATCAGTCGATAGCGAGACCGTACCCTCTTTATTCCTAAATTCACCTGCAAAATCTTCATAATCAGCATGCCCAAACCATGGTTCTATACATAGAAATGGTGCACCAGTTTCAGGTGCCCAAATTCCTAAGTGCGGAAAGCCTTTAAATTCTATACTTAAAGACTTATCATGATTTTTTGATTTCAATGATATTTTATCAGATTTCAAATCATCAAATACTAAGACTCCATCTTTAAAGAGTTCGCTAGAAAGTGGTAATGTATCAGTATCTCTAAGACATTCTATCCTTTTACGCGAAAGATATGTATCCTTAGTTACCTCAATAATAGAACTTGTCTCTTTTTTATTAAATTGTAGATAACACTCCTCTAATTCTTCACCTTTCTCTATAGGACACATAAATGCTGGATGAGCGCCAATTGAGAATACTATATCCCTATCATCTAAATTTATTACTTTATATGTAACTATAATAGAATTTTCTTCTAATGTATATGTTACAAATAAAGAAAACCTATAAGGATAAATTTTTAATGTGTCCTCTGAGTAATTTAATCCAAAAGTTAGTGAATTATTACTTTCTATTAATAAGGTAAATTCAGATATTCTAGCAAGTCCATGTGCGGGTATTTCATATTGAATTCCATCAATTCTAAGTTTAGAATCAACCACCTTCCCAACTATAGGAAACAAATGTGGTGCATGATATTTCCAGTATTTCGCATCTCCATTCCAAAGATATTCTGTGCCTTCTTTTTGTCCTGTTATCGAATGTAACTCTGCACCATGAGTACTTGCTGTAATTTTTATTTTTGAATTTTCTATCGAATAAATCATATAAATCATCCTTTCATAGATATTAAACTTATGATATATTTAGTAAAAATTATGAGAGTTAGGTTATTAAGTCTCCCTAACTCTCACATCTATATATTAACTTAAGGGGGATATCATACGTAGGTCTTATCTAAATTTCTTCAACTGTTACCTTATTAAAAAGTTCGTTTACTATAGATTCACTTACAAATCCTGTTTCTTTTTCCATAGCATTTGCCGTTCCACAAGCTGAAGCAAATTTCAAAGTATCTTTAATATTATATTTTCTTTGTAGTGCCACTGCTATTCCTGCAACATAAGAATCGCCTGAACCTACAGGGTTTACAGCCTCAATCTTTGGCACATTTACTTTATAATACTTTCCTTCAAATCCAGCTATTGAACCGTCTTTTCCTAAGGATATAGCTACAAGTGGTATTCCTTTAGCTTGAAACTCCTTTATTTCCCTTATTGCATCTTCTACAGACTTAATTTTTCTTCCAGTTAGCGCTTCTATTTCATCTTTATTAGGTTTAATAAAGTATGGTTTGCCTTCAATACCTTCTCTTAAAAGATCACCACTTGTATCCAATAAAAATTTCTTACCTTGAGAATTAGCCATCTCCACTAATTTCCTATAGAAAATCTTAGGCACATTTTTAGGAACACTTCCAGAGGCTACAACAACACTCGCTTTTTCAATCAAGTCTATATATTTATCTAAGAAATTTTGTTGTTCAATTTCACTTACTTCTGGTCCTGGTTCGAGTATTTCTGTCTGAACATTATCATCAGTAATAAATGCTAAACAAGATCTAGTTTCTCCACTTATTTTTACAAAATCTTGTTTTATTCCATAGTTCTTAAGACTTTCTTCTATAAACTCACCAGATTTACCTCCAAGTAAACCTGTTGCTATACAATCTTCTTTTAAGATAGTTGCTACATTAGCTACATGTAAGCCCTTTCCTCCTGGTGTATTTTCTACATACCTTGCCCTCATTACTTGTCCTTTTTTTATATCATCTATTTCATATCTCTTATCTACAGAGGCATTAAGGTTTATAACTAATATCATCTTTTTTCTCCTCCATCTTGTATTAATTTTCTATTTCTTATAAAACAGAAATTAATATCTATTTGCGCTACCACAAACTTCAATCTTATGCTTCACTATCTTTTTCATAGCTTCTTTGCCTGGAGTCATATATTTTCTTGGATCACTTTCCTCTGGGTGTACCTCAAAAAACTCTTTTACAGCACTTGAAAATGGAATCTTTAAGTCTGTAGCAACATTTACTTTGCATATTCCAAGTGAAATAGCTTTTTTAACAAGCTCGTCCGGTACATCAGATGCTCCATGAAGTACTAGTGGAACACTTACTTTATTTCTGATTTCCTTTAACCTTTCAAAATCAAGTTTTGCTTCTCCTTTGTATAATCCATGTGCTGTTCCTATTGCAACAGCCAAAGAATCTACTCCAGTTCTCTCTACAAACTTCGCTGCATCATCAGGATTTGTATACATAGTATCTTTCTCATCTACGACTAAATCATCTTCTCTTCCGCCTAATTTTCCTAGTTCAGCTTCAACAGTTGTATCAAATTTATGAGCATAGTCTACTACCTCTTTTACAATTGCAATATTTTCTTCAAATTCATGTTTTGAAGCATCAATCATACATGATCTAAAACCAATATCTATATCTTTTTTGATTTCATTGACATCTTCAAAATGGTCTAAATGAATAGCTATTGGAATATCATATTTCCCTGCTGCAACTTCTGCCATCGCTTTTATATAATCTGGCCCTGCATAATCTGTAATTGTTGAAGGTGTTCCAGCTATAATTACAGGAGATCTCATTTCGTGTGCTGTTTCTACTACAACTTGTAGCGTCTCTAAATTATGAATATTAAAAGCAGGTACTGCATACCCATCCTTTTGTGCTTTTTTTAACATTTCTCTAGTTGATAATATCATTTTTACTCCTCCTCTTAATTTGAATATGTACAATTTTTTATATTAATATTTCTAATTTACATTTAAAAATTATATAATGAGCTTTAAGTTTCTAAGCGTTTTTTCTTATTTTACTTTCCAAAAGCGAAACGTTTAGCTTTAATGGTAAATTATATGTTTTTTTCATTATATATCAAAAACTTATTGCCTTCAAGTCTAATTTAATATCTTTCCTAAATCTTGAAAATGTATTTTTATGTCTAAATTTATCTTTCTTGCAATAAAATTATGATTATTAAAGACATTTTTCCATTTCTAATTCTTTAAACTAAATCTATCCAATTGCTCTTTTAATAGTTGTGATTGAGATGCTAACTCTTGGATTTCTGCTGCAACTTTTTGAGATGTATTTGAATTCATCTGAACCACAATAGATATTCTGTCTAACCCACTATTAATTTCACTTATTTCTACGGTTTGATTCTCAGAAGATATTGAAATTTCTTTAACTAAATTAGTTGTCTGTTCAATATTTGTGACTATATTTTGTAATGATTCAACGGTTTCTTGTGCTAAACTAGTTTCTTCATCTACAGCCTTTATAGATTTTCCAATTATTTGCGTTGTATTTTTAACTGCTTCTGAAGATTTTTCTGCTAATATCTTAACTTCATTTGCAACAACTGCAAAACCTTTACCTGCTTCACCTGCTCTTGCGGCTTCTATGGCGGCATTTAATGCAAGAAGATTTGTTTGTTTTGAAATATCCTCAATAGTATTTATTATATTAGCTATTTCCCTAGATGATTTATTCACTTCTTCCATTGACCTCATTAGTGTATTCATTCTCTTACTACCTTCAGCCACTATCTCTTTAGTCGTACTAGAAAAATTATTTGCTTGCTCTGCATTTTGTTCATTTTTTCTTGCTTTATCTAATATTTCATTAAAGCTAAAAGCTAATTTTTCTATAACATTGGCTTGTTCTATAGAGCCTTCTGAAAGAGTTTGAGTCGTTAATGCAATGCTCATAGAAGTACTTGCAACTAAATTGACAGCAGTATTGATATTGTTAAAAATATCATTTAATCTGTAAATAATTTTTTCTAATGAATCTCTCATTGGTATAAAATCACCTTTATACTCCATTTCAATATCAATATCTAATTTTCCATCTGATATATTTTCTAAGATCGAAGATAAATCTATTATATATGATTTTAGTGTTTTCACAGTTTCATTTAAATTTTTAACCATAATTCCAAGTTCATCTTCTGACACAAAAGTATCATCATCTTTTAGATTTCCTTGAGATATATCCGCGGATATCTTCATAACATGATATATACCTTTAATTATAATTTCTTGCATTATTTTAGCTACTAAAATTGCTGTTCCAAGTATGAATATCATCATTAATATATCTATTATGAAAACCACATTTTTATATTGGTTCGTTTGACTAACAAATTCGCTTGCTGTTTCCTCTGAAATCTTTGAAATATTAGTTAAGCAATCTAAAGCACCATCAATATTTTGCTTGTATGTACCTTTCATCATGCTTATTGCCTGATTATTGTTTTTTTCTAGAAGAGCTTCACTTATCTTATCCCTATATGCTTGTGAGGCACTCATATATACTTCAAATGAATCTATTAACTTTTTTTGCTCAGAAAACAAATTTCTGAGACTCTCTACTTTGCCATTAATTTTTTCAGCTTCATCATTCGCATTTGCCACATTATCTTTTATCTTTTGCGGATCTGTTTCTAACATAGCCTCATACATATTTTTATCCATTATCATAAAGTCATTTCTCATATCCCATATCATGTTAGTAACATTATATGGCCCATTATATAAAGTGTTAGTTTTATTTGCTACACTTCTTAAACTTATCAATGTTGTGATGACGCAAAGAATTGTTAGTGCAATAATCAACGAGAATCCTATTCCTATTTTTCTTTTAATAGGGTAATTCTCTAATTTTGCTTTAAATATCTTATACATTTGAATCAACGCTCCTCACAATCTGTTAAAATTGTCATCGGTAATAACATTATAATTTATCTGTGATTTCCTAAAAACAGTTTTCATGCAAGGTTATTCTTATAAATTTCAAATTTATATTTATGAGCTTTGGATGTGCATACTAAATTTATAGTCTGTGAGTATAGAGCATATCTTTACTATAAATTATAAATATTTTTATATAGAAAGCATTTATAATTCTGGTAAGTTATAACTTATCTATATTATCATGAACTACTCACAGACTATTCTAAATATTTTTTGTATTTCACTAAACTAAATTTCAAACTATTTTTCGTATTTCTCCGCAATGACTTTTAAAATATATTTTATTTATCGATTCAATACTACTTTAATGGATATAAAACTTTTTGTGATTCATCATCATTAAAGTTTTCTGGTGTTACAATAACACAACCTGTATCAACATTTTTTTCAATTTTTTCTCCATTTAAGCTTTTCATAATATTTTCTACTGCATCATATCCCATTGTATATGGTTTTTGAACAGCTGTAGCTTTTATAGTCTTATCTTGTAGTAAAGGAATAACATCATCTGATGAATCAAATCCAACTACAATAGCTTTTGAATTTGTTTCTTTAATTCCTCTTGCAACACCAACTAGTGATTGTTCATTAGCTCCATATATTGCTGTTATATCTGGATGTGCTGTTATTATATCTTGAGTAAGTGTCAATGCTTTAGCCTTATCACTATCGCAATATACTGTTTGAACAATTTCCATACCTGAGAACTCACCAATAGCTTTTTTAAATCCCTTTTCTCTTGCTATTGCTGATCCAGCTCCTGGACTAAAACTTACTATTGCAACTTTTCCTTTTCCACCAGTTAGCTCACCAAGCTTTTTACCAACTTGATAAGAGGCTTGTTCATTATCTGTTGTTGCATATGATAAATAATCTTTAACATCACAAGCTGAATCTATTAAAGCTAATGGAATCTTAGCATCTATTAATTTTTGCGCTGCCGGCGCTACTGCCTTTGAATCTGAAGCTGCCAATACAACTCCATCTGGTTTTTGACTTACTGCATTTTCAACAAGAGTAACTTGTCCATTAATATCAGATTCTCCACCTGGTGCTCCCACAAAATCTATGCTAGCTCCATATTTTTTAGCTGCCTCTTCTGCTCCTTTTTTAACTGTTTGCCAATATGGTGATTCTACAGTCTTAACCACAACTGTTATTTTCTTATTTCCCCCATTACTACTTCCACCATTACTTGCTTGATTTGATGATGTACCTCTTCCACACCCCATTACAGCAACACTTGAAACCATTGCTAATGCAAGAATTAAAGCTAATTTTTTAGTTCTTAATTTCATAATAATTCTCCCTTCATCCTTCTTAATTTGTTCAATTACTTAAAATATAGTGTTCAGTATTTTTATATTTATAAAATTTTATTTATCTTGATGTAATAATGCTTTATTAAATATTTATTCACATTATTTCCTGTTTCATTATTGCATCAACTAATAATAAAACCTTAATAATATCGTTTACTTATCTTACATTATTTTAGCTGTTTTCTTTCTTCTATAAGTATCTAATGCAACTGCAAATATAATTACAAGACCGATTGCTACTTGTTGCCAGAATGCACTAACGCTTAATAGATTTAGGCCATTTCTTAAAACTCCTATTACAAAAGCTCCAATTATTGTTTCTCTTATTTTACCTACACCACCTAAAGGACTACATCCACCAACTATTGCTGCTGATATTCCATCCATTTCATAGCTAAGTCCAGCAGTAGCTTGAGCTGATACTAATCTAGATGCTAATATTATTCCTGCGGCAGCTGCTAATAATCCTGAAATCATATAAACGCCGATTTTAGTTCTATCAACATTAATTCCTGAAAGTTGTGCTGCATCTTCGTTACTTCCTAAACAATATACATATCTTCCAAAAGTAGTTTTTCTTAAAATAAATCCGAATATAAATGCAAGAGCAAACATAATAAGTACTGCTACTGGTATTTCAAACACTTTGCCTCCACCAATTACATAAAAGCTTTCTGGTAATCCTGATACAGGTAGAGCACCTGTGATAATATACGCTGCACCTCTTGCAATACTCATCATTCCTAAAGTTGCTATAAACGGTGCAATTTCAAGCTTTGTTATTGCTAATCCTGTCAATAACCCACATAGAGTTCCTACAGCAAGGCCCGCTAGTATAGAAATCGGTACTGGAACTCCATAAACCATAAGTTTACCTGAAACAACACCTGAAACCGCTAGTACTGATCCAACAGATAAATCTATTCCTGAAGTTATAATCGCATATGTTTCTGCTATTGCCAAAACCCCTATTACAGATGTCTGCAATGCTATTGTAAGTAAATTATTAACAGTTAAAAAATTTTCACTTAATATTGTGAATACTATTCCCATTAATAAGAGTCCGATAAGAATCCCTGAATTTTTTATCAAATATTTTAAATCTATAGTTTTTTCTTTTGAATTTACAACTACTTTTTCCATCTCCATACCTCCAAAACTTTAACTTATTGCATAAGAAAGTATATTTTCTTCTGAATAATCTTTTTTCTCTAACTCTCCTGCAACACTTCCTTCTCTGAAAATAATAACTCTATCACTAACCCCAATAATTTCTGGTAGTTCTGATGATATCATTATTACACCTATTCCTCCCTCTACGAGCCTTTGCATTAATTCATAAACTTCATATTTTGCACCAACGTCTATTCCTCTAGTTGGCTCATCAAATATTAATATTTTAGGGTTTCTACTTAGCCATTTTCCTATTATTATTTTTTGTTGATTACCTCCACTTAAATTTTTAGCTAATTGATTCATACTTGGTGTTTTTATTCTAAGACCTTTTATATAAGATTCAGCATTTTCTCTAGCCTTCTTATCGTTTACAACTTTAAATTTGCTGATTTTCTCTAGATTAGATAAATTGATATTATATTCTACCGATTGACCTAAAGCTAGTCCTTCTTTTTTTCTATCTTCTGTTAAGTATGCTATTCCTTGACTCATAGCATCATGTGTTGATCTTACCTTTATATCTTTTCCTTCTATTTTAAATTCTACAATCTCAGCTTTATCTGCTCCAAATAAAATTCTGGCTAACTCTGTTCTTCCAGAACCCATTAAACCATAGAAACCTAAAATTTCATTTTTGTATAAGTTTATATTTTCAATATCAAGCTTCTTTCCTTGTTTAACTTTTTTAATTTCTAAGATGACTTCTTTTTTATCAGATGCCTCATATTTAGCTGTAGGAAATTTGTTGCTCATATCCCGTCCAACCATTGATGCTATCATGTCTTTCATCGTTATGTCTTTGTAAGCACATGTCTTTATAAAATTTCCATCTCTCAATATCGTTACAGTATCACATATTCTTTCTAGTTCCTCTAATCTATGTGATATATATATAATTCCTACACCTTTTTCTTTAAGTTCTTCTATTACTCTAAATAAGTTTTCTGTCTCGCTTTCTGTTAAGGCAGCTGTTGGCTCATCCATAACTAGAATCTTACAGTTTACTAGTAGCGATTTTGCTATTTCCACCATTTGTTGCTCAGCCACACTTAAATTTGAAACCTTTTCATCAGGGTTGATTTTAAGATTTAAACTATCTAGTAATTCTATAGCTCTTTCTTTTTGACTTTTATCATCAATTATAAATTTAAAACTTTTATTCATTTTCTCACGTTTAATAAATAAATTTTCCGCGACAGTTAAATCCTTAAATAGATTAAATTCTTGATATACTATACTTACACCCAGTTTTAAGGATATATCAGGATTTAGTTCTTGTATTTCTTGGCCTTCTATAAATACCTTTCCAGCATCTTTTTGATGAACCCCTGCTAATATTTTCATTAATGTTGACTTTCCTGCTCCATTTTCTCCAACTAAAGCATTAAGTTCTCCTTTTTTTAATAACAAATTAACTCCTGATAAAGCTTTAACTCCTGGAAATGATTTTTCTATATTTTCCATTCTTAATAATTCATCCATTTTATACTTCACCACTTCCTATTAATTTTTTCTCGCTAAACGTTTAGCTTTTTTTATTTAATTAACATCTAACCGTTATTTTATATAATGATATCATATTATGGTATCATTTACAATATGTAATTACACAATATTATAGAAATTTTCACCTCCAGTTTCTATTTACATACATTGTAAATAGTGGAGTTAATATTATAGTAATTATTACTGCAGCAGCGATTTGAGTAGTTGCAGATTCAACATAAATCTGAAATCTATTATCTAGTAATGCTAATGCCGAAGGCGTTGCTATAGCATTACCTGCAACACTAGATAGCGCAGCCCCTGCATATCCTGGTCTTTTATTTATGACCTTATCTATCACCACCAAAGGAATTCCCGTTCCTATAAGAACAATTAGTCCAAGTAAAACTCCACCTAGTCCAGCTTTTACAACGTTTTGTAAGTTTATAGAAGCGCCTATACAAAAGCCCATTAAAGGAATTATCATAGTTATTCCTGGTTTAAAAAACGCTCCTATCTCTTCATCTATATTTCCAATTAACATTCCAACTAAAAATGGTCCCATTACACTAATAAAACTAATTATCGATATATTAGCCTTGCCACCTATACCTAAAATTATAAGGGTAAAAAAAGCACCTGTATTAAAATTTAGTATATTCTGAGCGGCTAAATCTTTTTCATCACCATACTCACTTACTAGAGTTAAATACAAATTATTATTGCTATTAGTAGCAGCTCCAACAATTGCAATTGTTGATATACCTAGAATACCATCAAATCCGAAATATGCATTTAATATAATTCCAATAATAGCTCCAGATAAAACTTTGGCAGCTAACAATACGGATCCTCTTTTAAAACATTCTTTGATATCTCTAATTTTAAAATTTGTTCCTAAGCAAAATAAACATATTCCTATTATCGTAGCAGATCCTTGTGCTGAAAATAAAGCGGTTGTAAACGATCCTATTTTCATTATATCCGGTGTAAAAGTGTTTATTACAGCAGCTAATATTAATGGAACCATCATTAATCCACCAGGCACTCTTTTTATAGTTTTTAAAATTCGCAAAGTATTCACCTCTGTTTACTATATACTTTTTTCAACTATGTTTTGTTGGGCATTCTAGTTTTACTTTATATAACTTCTATAGATTTAATGAAAGCTTTATAGTATATATTCATAGGTAAATTCTATTTACTTAAAAACATAAGTGCCTGATATATTCTTATAAATCCTTAAAGAGTTGTTATTGTTCCATCAAGATCCCATAAGTCTTCCCAATCTTTAGCACCTTCCCATAAGAATACTTGTCCTTTAATTAGACGACAATTCTTATCTGCTTCTTCAAGCTCTTTCATTTCTTCATCAGTTAAAGGATCTTCAACTGCACTTAAAAGATTACTATAGTATTCATTTTCGTGAATTGAGAATGGAATTGGTGTATGTCCATGTTGAACTCCCCATTTAACACAAATTACTGCTGGATGAACTTTATGTGCTTTTGCAATCTTAACTACTGTAGGTTCCTCGATATCTGCAATATCACTATCAGTTTTATCTCTATCTGGGCGAGTTGGTGATCCGATTGGACAGAATCCAATTACTTCTATACCATTATCTTTACAGAATTTATATAATTCTGGTTGTTGGAAACATGGGTGCAATTCCATTTCATTAACAGCTGGCTTAATCTTAGCATCTCTTAATATTAATTTTAATTTAGGAATTGTTACACTAGATGTTCCTATATGTTTTACTAGTCCCATTTCAACTAATTGTTCCATTTGTCTCCATGTCTTCATGAAATCTTCATGTATATATGGTTTTGCATTTAGATCACGAGAATCTACTGATACTCCTTTAGCATGGAAGTTAGGGAATGGCCAATGTACAAAATAACAATCTAAGTAATCTAATTGAAGATCTTTTAATGTTTGCTTGCAAGATTCTATAACATTATCATGTTGATCATTCCAAACTTTTGATGTTATAAATAATTCTTCTCTTTTGACTCCACTTGCTAATATTTCCTTATAAACTTCGCCAATCAAATCTTCATTTCCATAAACACTAGCTCCATCAAAAAGCCTAAATCCTAATTTAGCTGCTCCTTTTACTGCATTTGCAATATCTTCAGCTGAAAAACGATCTGAACCGAAAGTTCCCATTCCTATTCCAGGCATTTTAGCCCCTGTATATAATGTTCTTTGTGGCACTTTATTTGGGTCTATAGGTGTAAAATTCATATTTATCTCTCCTCTTTAATTTATTTCTTATAGTTTATTTTTTATAAATTCCTTTAATATAATTTATCTTAAAATAGCTATTAATCAGCTATTAATTAAGCTTGTTTATTTTTATATAATTAACTTTTAAATCTCAAACAATACTTTTGTAGCGCAAGCTTCTCTGTCTCTCATTACTTCAAATGGTGCTAAACCATCTTCTAATTTATATACATTTGTAATCATTGATTTTAAATCTATCTTCTTTTCTTTTATATATTCAACTGCTGTAGTCCATTCATATCCTGGATAAGGTGCACTATAAGACATCCATGAACCTGTTATATTTAATTCTCCTCTTAATATCTTTTCAAAAGTCTCTGGTTTAAGAGTTAAATCTCTAGTTGCAGTTCCTATATATACAACTGAACCACATTTTTTTACTATCTCTAAACATTGGGCTTGAGCTATAGGTGATCCTGAATTTTCAACTACTACTTCTGGCTTACCATGTTCAGATAAATACTCATTTAAATCTACCTTCATTGAATTTATTACATCATCAGCACCTAATTTTTTTGCCAATTCTAATTTTTTGTCAACAACATCTACCATATAAACTTTGCCTGCACCTACTGCCTTCAAACACTGAAGTGCTAAAAGACCTATAGTTCCTGCACCGAAGACTAAAGCTGTTGCTCCTGCTTTAATATTAATTCTTTGAATACCATGTAATGCTACTGTTAATGGCTCAATCATAGCTCCTTCTTTATAATCAACTTCATCTGGTAATTTAACTACATTTTGAGATTTAACTGCTACATACTCTGCCATAGCTCCATTTTGCCTAGAGCCTATAAATCCATAATCACTACACATTGCAGGTCTACCCTGCTGACAAGCTTCACATTTTCCACATGGTAGTAATGCTCCTGCTGTAACCCTATCGCCAACCTTAACGTTCTTTACTTTCTCTCCTACTTCAACTATCTGTCCAGAGAATTCGTGCCCTACCACTATAGGAAATGAATGTACGCCTCCATCTAAAGCTCTTGGAAGATCAGATCCGCAAATTCCACAGTATTTAACTTTTATCAATACTTCGTCATCCTTATATTTAGGCATTTCTAAATCTTGCAATTCTACCTTTGAAATACCAGTTATAACTAATGCTTTCATTTCTACACCTCGCTTTTTATAAATGTTTTTTTCAAGTTTTCATATATTTCTAAATATATAGGAAAATATTTTTTATATATTTCATGAGCCTCCATATTAGGTTCATGTACTCTGGTAATTTTTATAGTTCTTTGAACTGCTTCCCTATAGTCCTTATAAAGGCCCGTACCAACTCCAGCTAATAGTGCTGCTCCTAAGGTAGTCGCTGTATCTGATGTTGGAACTTTAATTCGTTTTCCTGTTACATCACTTTTTATTTGAGTCCAAGTTAAACTATTAGCAGCTCCACCGATAGCAATCAGTTCCTCAACATCAACATCTACCTCTTTTGCAGTTTGTAAATTATGCTCTAATGAATAAGCTGTTCCTTCTAATATAGATCGTACTATATGTCCTTTTGTCTTATCGTACCCTAGACCATAGAACACTCCTTTAGCATGTTTATCCCATATAGGTGATCTCTCACCTGCCATGTACGGTAAATATATCACTCCATCTGCTCCAATATTTACACCCTTTGCTTTATTTACTAATGCATCAAATGAATTTTCGCCAGTTTGTTCTTCCATATATTTTTCGTATTCTCCAAATTCATTTCTGAACCACTTAAGACTTCCCCCACCAACTGTTCCGCCTTGAAGCAGCCATGCATTTGGTATCACATGAAATCCTAATATTAATTTTTTATGGCCAATGGGCTTATCTAAACAAATACTCATGCCACCAGCTTGTCCACCTTGCTCCTGCGTTTGTCCAAACTCAATAACTCCAGCTCCTAATGTTCCGCAAGCTGCATCTAATCCACCAGCTACTACCGGTGTTCCAATTGCTAACCCAGTTTGCTTTGCTGCAATATCGTTTACAGTTCCGACAACTTGATCACAAGGAACTATGTCTGGTAACTTTTCCATAGGTATTCCTAATTCTTCGCATAGTTTAGCATCATATTTTCCCGTTTTCATATCAAAGCAATGAAGTCCATATCCTTGGGATAAATCTTGTGTCATAGCACCTGTTAATTTGAATGCTATGTAACTATTGCTTTGAAGGAATTTATAAGTTTTAATGAACACATCAGGTTTGTTTTCTTTAAGCCATAAAATCTTAGGAGTTGTGTATGTGGCATCAAATGAATTACCACTCACTTCGAATATTTTGTCTTCTCCTATTTTTTTTATAACTTCCTCACATTGTTTTGTAGATCTTCTATCCATCCAGATCATTGCATTATGAAGAGGTTTACCTTCAACATCCACAGGTAGTGCAGCCCAGCCTTGTCCATCTATTCCAATACCTTTTATTTGTTCTGGATTAATATGACTCTGTTCAATGCATTCTTTTGTTGCTTCACAAACAGCATTCCACCATTCTTCAGCATCCTGTTCTACAAAGTCCTTTTCTGGATAATACACTGAGTATGCCTTATTAGATTGTGATACTACATGTCCATCTAAATCAAATATTGCAACTTTACATGCTGATGTTCCAATATCTATTCCTAATAACAACTTTTCCATCGTTTCACCTCTTTATAGATTAATATTTCTAATTCTATTAACTTTACTCAGTTACAACGCCTTTTTTAATTAAAATATTTGCATATAATGCTGATTCGCCAGTAACTACAACAGCATATGCTTTTTTAGATCTTTCATAAAAATCCCATTTATCCATATATTCAAAATCATTAAACTTATCATGACTACTTTTAACTATTTTTCTATATTCCTCCCAAATTGTAGGAACTATAGGATCACCTTTTACAACTTCCATCAGTGCCACTGGTTTTTCAACATAAGTATCAAGAGGGAATAATTTTAATATAGCCTCCAGAACTTCTGGAACATTGTGTCCATCTAATCTAACTAACCTTTGAGAATATGTTCCTGCTGGAAAATTTCCGTCAGAAATCACAATTTCATCTGTATGCCCCATTTCCATTAAAATTTTCAAAAGTTCTGGTGATAATATTTTCGAAATTCCTTTTAACATATTAGCTCCTCCTAATTGTTTCACTTATTAACTTTATATTATAGCGAAACGTTTTGTTTTTTATTTAAAAATCATGTGTAATTTCTTACACACGTATTTTCACTTAACTTTTCCAATAGATTTAGTAACAATTAAATCTGATTTCAATCTATTTATTGATGGGAAATTGCTATTATCCCCACTCATTCTTTTAAGTAATAATTTTGCTGTCGTTTCACCTATCTTTTCCATAGGTTGAACTACTACTGATAGCGGCGGATTCAATACCCTTATTAATTCCATATTATCGAAACCTATTATCGATAAATCATCCGGTATATTAATCCCCATCTCATTTATTGCCATTACTGCACCTAATGTCATTTCATAATTAGTTACATAAACGGCAGTTGGCGGATCATCCATGCTCAACAATTCCTTGAAAAGAGCATATCCACTATCCATCCTGTAATCTCCATATTTTATTAAATTCGAATCGATTTTAAATGAATAATCTTCATGTACTCTATAATAACCTTTTAATCTTTGCTCAGCGGTATACATTTCTTGAGGTCCTACAATTACACCTACTCTTTTATGTCCCTTGGTAAATAGAGTTTCTACTGCATTATATGATGAATTTAAATTATCCCCAAGTACCACATCACATTCTATATCTTTTAAAAGTCTATCAATAAGTATTACAGGTATTCCACTTTCTAATATATCACGTAACTCGTTTACTTCTTTCCCTGATGGTACTAAAACTATTGCATCTACTGACTTATTAACTAAGAATTCTAATTTCTTCTTTTCTAAGTCATAATCTTGCTTATAGTCACATATTATAGTTCCGTAACCGTCTTTCAAAAGAACATCTTCTATTTTTGAAACAATTGATGTAAAAAACAGATTATTTAAATCTGGTAGAGCGATCCCTACTGTTCTAGTTTTATTAGTCTTTAATCCTCTTGCCATTTCATTAACTGTAAAATTTAATTCTTCAATGGCAGCTTGAATTATTTCTCTATTTTTATCTAAAACATTTCCACCATTTATGTATTTAGATATAGTTGCTATTGATAAGCCTGTTTTTCGAGCTACATCTTTAATTGTCGCACTTATTATAACCACCTCCCTAAGTGAAACGTTTAGCTTAATTCAATATTATATCTTTCTATTTTATTTGTCAATAGATAATGTCTAATTTTACTAAACAAATTAGTAATAATTTGTTTTCTTATATTATTAATTAATTAAAAATATCTAAGCCAGTGCTCAAATTGAGGAATGCACTAAAAACCTATATCACTTTAGAGTTTTCATATTTCATTTTATTATCACTAAAATTACTGCCTAGTCTTGCCCTTTTTAGCATTCCTCTTTTGGGTTTATCCTATCTTTTTATTGTATACTTCTATTTTCTTAACTCCTCATTAAGTAATTAAAATATTAATTACCAAAGTTGGATAATACGTTTAGCTTTGTACACTAACACTAATGTTTAATGTTCTTACTTATAATCTCCATAAAAGTTTCTGGGGGTACTACTCTTACGCTTTTGTTTTCTTTTAGCATGTTTGTAACTTTCTCTACATTACTTGTCTCTTTTGTCCATACATGAACATAAACAAATGTGTATGCTTCTGGATTATGGACATCTGTTTGTCCTAAACTAACTCTATCATTTATCTTTTTTACTAACTCTTCTTCGTCTTCAAGTGAATTCCAAAGTAGATCTCTGCAAGACACTAATGGTTTATTATTAGACCATAAAATTTCTCCTTTATAATTATCGTGTCTATGATAATCAAGATAAAATAAACCTTTGATATTTGATTTTTTAGTAAACTCATTCCATAGCTCAACATCATGAAAGGCGGAATCATCTATTATTGATACGTAATTTTCATTTACTCTTTTCATATAACTATTTAATGATTCAACATATGAACTTAATTTATTACGTGGGAATTTGCTTGGATATATGTATCCATTTCCTGATGGAGCCACGATAAAATTATTCCTTGGATTTTCATTGCTTACGCTTTTATAATATAAATCAAACACAGTAGGGCTTAAATAATATAACGCTGGAGTCATAGACCAACCTAAAGAAAGTTTGTCTCTATTTTCATAACCAAACCACTTAGGCGAACCATAATTAGTTCCAAGATTCCACTGCTGATTATCTCCATCTGACATTATAAAAGTAACATAGTGAACATTTTCTTCTTTAGGAACTGTTAATGAAGTTTTTTTAGTAATGCCAGGTTTAGGAAAAGCACTCAATGTAGTTAAATTATAGGACCAATCTGCTGCAACCATGCTCACACCATGTTTTGACGCTGTACTCACGTTAATAAACTCATCTGGACCCCAGCCTAAACATGTTGGGTTACTATCCATAGACGAAAATACCTTATCTCTAAGAGCTGTTTTATCTACACTTCCTTCGTAAAATATTAAAGATTTAGTCATTATGGCATAGTCCCTTAATGCATCAATTCTATCAGGAGAAAGCTCCATTACCATGGAATGATTTAGCCCTTTATTCCACAAATTATCATAGGCCCAATTTTCATCTGTACTTCTGCAATCTCCTTTACTTTCTATACCAAGTTCCTTTATTTTAGGTTCTAGCTTTTCATCAATAACTATAGCGTTTTTAAGGCCTGCTAAGGAACAAGCATTATTTATTGAAGGATCTTTAGCTTCACCATTATAAAGCACGTACCCTTTTATATAGTCTTTATATATTTTTATTAGCTCCCAAGGATCTGATATCATTTCATAAGGTACATTATGATTACTTTTTAAATCTTCCAACCATATTTTATAATCAGGCTGAGAAGAATTAAGTGTATATATTTGAAAAGAACAATGATTATTAACTAGCCCCTGAAGGCTAGTTATCATTGTTCTTTCACCAGGTGTCATCGAATCTAAAGAAATCGCATATAAAGATTTAGGAATTATATTATTTTTCATATAAACAGAATTTACATTTGATACCTTGATAGCATTAGATTTATCTGTTTCATCTATACTCGAAGCTTTACTATTCCACTCACTCCATTTAGTATCAAATGAGTCTCCGTTAGCTTTGCAATAATCATAGAATTTATTTAAGAATCCCATTCTTTCATTATTATAAAAAGACTTCAATGTAGTATCCTCAAAATTTGCTAATACCAATTGTCTTTTAATTATGCCATCAGCATTGACATCTTTATAATTATTAATCATGTCGTACATTATCATGAAAGTAGATGTTCTTCCTATACCCTCTTTGCAATGAAAGTGAAGCCAAGAATCTTTTGGTTTATTTTTTATGAATTCCATAAAATAATCAACCATATCATCGGTAGGTATTCCACCATCTCTAACTGTTACTCTTTCATATCCTAAATTTTTTGATTTAGTAAGTTCTTCTTCGCTTTGAACTGTTTTAACATCCATAGTTTGTTTAGAATTATTATAAAAAGTTATAGGTTCATTTAATTTGATACTTTTTAAATCCTCTTTTTCCTTAGCTATAACTTGATCTCTTGTAAGTCCCACATTAGCATTATTCTTTGCATCTGCCCAGCTAACTGAGAACCCATTTATGAATCCGTGACACTCTTGTCTTAAATCTATTACTGTGGTAGGGAGAGAAGTATCAATTGCCTTTATTAAAAGATCTATATTATTCCCTGAAAATTGTTGACTGCCAGAAATATTCAGCTTATCTAGCCCCTTAAGATCTAAATCTTTATTGTCCTTTATAACTGCTAAATCAGTAGTTTTTCGGAAATGCTTTGGTAAAACACTATTATAATTAACTGAGTCCAGAATTAGATGTACGCCATTATCCTTATCCGATGACACTTCAGCTATTGCATTGTTATTCACTGCAAATGAAAAAATACTGACTATCAGCAGCATTAAAATTGTAATCTTTTTAAAATTTTTCTTCATGTTGTTCCTCCTATTTTTAGATAATCATTAGTTATAATGATAGTATCCGATAAGAGAATAACTTTTATTCAAAATAATAATTTAAAGTTATATAAATAAAGAATTTCATATATTTCATCTTGTATTCCAAACCATATGACAATGCTATATTTACTTTACCTTTATTTATCAAAAATCAATACATTATAAAGTTTATTGTCTTTTTACATATTTTTCATCCTTCCTACAGTATAAGATATTAAATCTACAATATTCATATTTTATATAACAAATGGAATTTTATGCCACACCCAAGTATATCTATAAATTATAGCCATTTTATTTATAGAATTTATTTTTTTCAAAGCATAAATCTATCCGAAGTCTAGTTGCTGTAAAACTATAACTTCTTTAAACAATATCTAGCAGTAGCACATCCTAGATTATTTAATTAAACCAAAATTCCATAAAGTATAAGGAGGATGAGAACTAATATGTGCACAGCAATAACGCTACAATCTAAAAAGATGGAGAATTTTTTTGGAAGAACTATGGATTTTTCTTATGATATTGAGCCAGAACTTTATGTCGTACCCAAATATTATCTCTGGAATAATGCTCTTAGTATGAATAAAATTTGCGATCACTATAGCTTTATAGGCATTGGACAAGAAGCAGGTGGAATGCTTGGTTTCTTTGATGGGGTAAACGAAAAAGGATTTGCGGCTGCAGCATTATATTTTGCAGGTTATGCTAAATACAAAACTCATAAGGATTCTATTAGCAGAGAAGCTGTTTCTTCCTTAGATTTTCTTCATTATATTTTAGGAAGATGTGAATCAGTAAAAGATCTTAAAGAAATATTAATGGAGATAGATATTGTAGGTCTTGAAGATCCTGTAACGCAAACAGTCGCGCCTTTACATTGGATTGCTACAGATAAATGCGGAGAATGTGTCGTCATTGAACAAACAGAAAGAGGTCTAACTTTATACAAAAATTCAATTGGAGTTATGGCCAATAGTCCTGATCTTCAGTGGAACATGACTAATTTACGAAATTACATGAATGTGTCTCCAACTCAGACTAGTGATGCATGCTGGGGTAACATTCATTTAAGGCCATTTGGTCAGGCTGGAGGAACTATGCAGTTACCTGGTGGCTACACATCTCCAGAACGATTTGTAAGAACAGCATATCAAAAAACACATATTAAAACACCTAGTGACAGTTTAGAAGCAATAAACACATGCTTTCATATTATGGAAAGTGTTACTATTCCAAAAGGAATAGTAATAACAAATAGAGATACTTATGATTATACAAAATACACTGCCTTTGTTAATACAAATACTTGTGAATATTTCTTTAAAACTTACGATAATCCTAATATTGCAAGGGCAAGCCTTTGTGATAACTATAAAGAGAGTACTGAGCTAATCTCTCTAGGAAAGTTAAGTAAACCAATTAAATTTGAGAAAATATAAAACTATTTTCATTATACTTTGTGAAGTCTTTGCCTTCATTGGCAGTTTCTAAAGAATAAAAAAGTTCACCATAAAACAATGATGAACTTTTTTTGAGTGCCTATTATACTCTACTATTAATTTATTTTTACTATCTTTAAATCTAATTATATCTCAGTCAAACTATTTTTTATAAGAAAAAGTATATCTATTTTTTTAGTTCAATTACTATATCATCTAATACAAATTCATTATTTTTAGGATGATTTTCATCTATAGTAGGGCTTGTATCAACTGCTTTTCCCGCTCCATTACCTGATTCTTGATGTACATTATTTGATAAATGTACTTTAGGTGTTATTATTATTTTTGTTGCATTTGGATCTAGCTTGCCAAAGTTTGACATAGATATCCCATCATATCTTCCTTTAATACCTTCATTAGTTGAAACGCTTGTTGCTGTATAGACATTTCCCAAATCATCTTTTACTTCTTCTATCGGAATGTCAGCAACAAAATATTTATCTTGTAACTCTTTTGAAATTTTTTGAGAATAGTTTAAGGTAAATGATACTGGTGTCTTTGAAATACTCTCTATATTCAATTGAGCTCCATTTTTTTCAGTTGTCTTATTTACCATTTGTTTAATATTATCTAATGCCTGCAAATTAATTTTAAACTTCCAATTTCCCTTTATTTCTTTAGAATTTTCAAAGCTCATATCGCCTATATCTGTGAAATTTAATTCAAAGTTTATTGCTTTCCTTTCTTCATTTATAGTAATAGTTTCTTCACCTACATAAGTATTCTCAGCAACCCTTTTTACTCCAGAACTTCCTCCTGTCCCGCCATTATAATCTTTTATAGTAATCCTTGGTCCATTCATATTAAAAAATGGATTATCGCCTAAATCTTTATCACTTGTTATTTCATAGGTATAAGTTAAAGTTTTTCCATCAAATATTGCGTCTTTTATTGTGACTTTAATACCATTACTTTCTTGTGTAGCCCCTACCACATCTGCATATTCTCTATATTTATCATATGCACCAGTTCTACCATTATCTATAAACCTAAATATATCTCCAACTATAGGAATTTCTGCTGAATAAGATGGATAAGCTACTCCCAAAGTTCCTACACCTCCAATTAACAAACAACATAAAACTGCTACAGCTATTCCCTTATTTTTATAGGATTTATTTTTATTTATAGAATTCTTTAAATACTTTTTTACCTTTGCTTTTTCAATATCAGTTGCTTCTATTATCTCCATTTCATCTTCATCTATTTCTATATCATTTAGAATTTCATAAATATCTTTCATATTATACTACCTCCAAATTTAACCTAAGTTTTTTCTTACCTCTATAAACTCTATTGTCTAATGCAGCTCTGGTAAGTCCAAATTTTCTAGCAATATCCTCAGACTTTTCCCCTAGAAAGAACTTCATAATAAATATGTCCCTATCCATAGGCTCAAGAGTGTTAATTAAATTTATCAATTCATTTCTTTCTTCTAGCTTAATAATTTCTTCTTCCACTAATTCATTTGTGCTTATTTCCTTATCCTCTATGCTTACATTCAGATTCTTAACTTCTTTCCTGTAATAATCAATAGCCTTAAATCTTGCTATCTTAAATATCCATTTCTTGAAATCAACTTCTTCACCTGTAAATTTATCTGAATTATTCCATACTGAAAGAAACACATCATTTATACACTCCTCAATAATTCCATCCTTATTAAGTGGCGAAAGTATTTTGTATACTGCTGACTTAACTAATACTAAATATTTATCTACTATAAATTCTAGTGCATCTTCTTTCCTCTTTTTCAGCCTACTGATATAATTTTTTTCGGTACACCTCATTGAAATTTCTCCAATCCATTTTTTTCGTAAAAGCTCTTACACTTTATATAACGTAAATAAAAATGTTTTCTCTCATTTTATTTTTATTTGTTCTACATATTTCTATTTTATTACTATATAAAGATTTTCACATTCATTAAATTTATTAAACCTCTTCGTGTTAAATCAAATTAAGGACTCATAGTAAAATGGGGCTGCCTTCTCTGAATCTAAGAAATACTTTTTACCTAATTGACTTTCCTTTAATATATAAATTTTAAATAAGGCAATTCATTTTTTATAAAATCATTTAGTTTATAGTTCTTGCTTATCCGCTAAGACCTAATGAATTAAACCTTTTAGAATTCATATAGATGAACCATAAAATTTTCTTTGTGTCTTTACTTCAACTGTTTTGATTATTTACTACTTAAAAAATTTTAGGATACTTATGTAATCTATGGAATTAATGCGTATATCATATACGAAAATAAAATGAAGGAGGTAAAAATATATGGCTGTAACTAAAACTATTGACTCTGTTTCTCTTAGTATTGAAGTTCAAAAAGGAGTAGATAAAGCTGGAGATCCAATTTATACTAAGAAAACTTTCTCAAGCATGAAAACAGATGCAACACCTGAAAATATCTATGCTGTTGCTGATGCAATTAAAGCTGTTATGGAAGCTAATACTAGGGACTACTTTATAAATGAATCTTCTAGTTTAGCAAATGCTTAAGCAGATAAGCGAGATAAGTGAGAGTCCAAATCTATGATTTGGTTTCTCGAACTTAGTTAAATCATGTATATGATTTAACTTCCTTAACTCTAATCTAAACAGAAAGGTGGTGAATTAAATGGAATATTCTTTATCTATGACTTTTTTAACTGCGGCTGGTGAAAAAAGTACTTTAAGTGTTTCTGGTGCTAAACCTACTCTTACAAAAGACGAGATTAATGCACTTATGGATACTGTAATTGCTAAAAATGTTTTCAAAACTAATTCTGGTGATTTAGTTAAGAAATCTGGTGCTCAAGTTACTCAAAGACAAGTTACTAAATTTGATGTAGCTTAAGTTTTAAGTAACCTAAAAAAGGAAGCTTGTCTCACTGTGGATAAGCTTCCTTTTTTATTATCTTCATTATCTAATGATTCGATTATTCAAGTTAATACCTTATAAAATTCTATGCTTAAGGTTTCTAGGCTCCTGATGATTCAAATTTTCCCAAGATTCTATAAATGCATCTTTCTCTGGTAACACTCATTTTTACATTTTAAATAGTAAACTACCAATCTTGTCTTATCCCCTCTTCAGGTTTAATTTTTATTTTTAATATTTCAGAATATATTCTCATCACTTTCACATAATAAAATTAAGTTTTTAATTACATAATATTTTAATTTAGAAAGGTGATTAATCTAATGAAAAAATATATGCTTGCATTTTTAATTTTTTTACTACTAATCTTTCATATGCTTACAATCCCTGTTGGAGCTGAACCCAAAACCTTAAATCAAGGATTCTATAAAGTTGAAGATTTAAACTTATCTAAAGGTGTTCACACTGTACAAAATGCTTCACCTACTGATTATGCCTTTATTGCTATTTTTGATTCCAATCAACTCACTAGACAATATATGAGGTTAGACCCACAATCAGCCAAATATACTTTAATACCTTTAGAAACGGGATTTGACATAATTGTCTCTAGTAAAAGCGGCATTATTATAAATTAGAAAAAATACCAATTTCATTTGTTATATAAAAATAAAAGGTGGTCATATTCATGAAAAAATTTATTTATGTATTAGTATTTTTCTTCCTTGTTTCTTCTAATATTATAATTCCACCTTGTGCGGCTGAAACTAAAATTCTCAAGCGTGGTTTCTATAAAATTGAAGATTTAAATTTATCTATAGATAATCCATATACAGTTCAAAATAATTCTTTTAATGAGCGGATTTATATAGTTGTTGTAGATGCTACGGAAACGCCTATACAATCTATTCGCCTATGGCCCCAATCACAAAAATTCAATTTATTTCCTCTCAAAGCTGGATATAAAATTATAATAACTGGTGATGGTGAATTAGTTATTTCATAAGAGATGCTTTTATAGTGTCTCTTATGATACGGTTCGCTTAAATTATTCTTCACTTCATTCCTCCAATAAGACTTTAGAACTTCCCACAAATAAGTATATTTCTCCCCCAAAAATTTCTTCATAACTTATATAGAATTTGAATTTTTTAATACGCTTCATACCAGTTCACTAATTATCACTCTTAGTTATTTCTACAAAGACACCCTCGTTAATTTCTAGTTCTTTTCTTATTTTTTTTAATAATATCTATAACTACTATCAGTAAATATGTTATTAAAGACAATATTAAATAAACTATTATGGCTGGAATTATGCTGCCCATTCTATACCATTGATTAATAGGCAGTATGATTGATAGTGATAATAACAAAAATCCAATCAACATATTTTTTATTGATTTGAAGGAAATAATAGTCTGAATTATAAACATTATCGGAAATAAAATATAAATTCCAATTAAAATCCACTTACTATACGGAAAATGAGAATCTATGAATATAAATAAGAATGTTAATATACTCGGTAATATAGTTAAAAGTATTTTTTTCATAAATTATGACTCCTTTATTTAATACTATCCCATTTTCCATCTTTCATTTTCAAGGTTTTATTGCAAAAGCTTGCAACAAGATTATCATGTGTCACAACTAATATTGTCTTATTATGTTTTTGGTTTAATTCTTGCAATATTTTCATGATTTTAATGCTATTTTCTTGATCCAATGCTCCTGTTGGCTCATCAGCTAATATAATTTCGCTTTCTTGAGTAAGTGCTCTAGCAATGGCAACTCTTTGCTGCTGCCCTCCTGATAATTGCCTAATACTTTTATTTTTTAAATTCAATATATCTAATTCTTTTAAATACTTTATTGCCTTATTTATTCGTTCTTTTCGTGAAATACCTCTAAATTTAAGAGGAAGCATTACATTTTCTAACACGCTAAGATCTTTTATTAATGCAAAGTTTTGAAATATAAAAGAAATCTTTTCATTTCTGATTTTAGATAAATGATTAAGCTTATTAAAGTCTACTTGAAAATCGTCAATATAATATTCACCTTGGCTTGGAGTATCTATACATCCCAATATATTAAGCAATGTGCTTTTACCACAACCAGAAGGCCCCATAATAGCTATAGTATCACCTTTATCCACCTTTATGCTTATTCCATCTACTGCTATAACTTCGTTATCACCTTTTCCATAGGTTTTATATATATTTCTTAAATCTAATATACTCATTCTGTAAATCCTCCCATCATCTCTTTTGGAGTCAACTTATTTATTTCTTTAAAACTCATTAGCACAATTAAAATAATTGTTAATAACAATATCCCAATGGAAATATATAAATTAAATAATAAGTTTTCATTAATAAAAAATGCATAAACGCTTCCGCAGTTCTTTAAATAAAATAAACTTCCTCCTATGATTCCAATTAGTATATTTATAAAAAACTCAGAAGAAAATGTTTTAAATATATCTTTTTTACTAATTCCAAAAGAATAAAGAATTCCAATCCTATCTACATCTTCGGTTATTTTATAACTAATTGTAGTAATTATTGATGCAGATGCAATAATAGTAATTATAATTATTCTAAATATTTCATAGTACTTTTTTGATTTTATTTCTTCCAAAAATTTATCTAAATCATCACCAAAATCTGAAACAACTATATCATCAGAAATTTTTCTTATATTTGATTCTAATTCAGTTGAATTATTTTCTTTGTCACCATTGAAAAATATCGTTATAGGTTGATATCCAAAATTTTGAAAGAATGTTTCGTCACTAAGTGGAATAACAAATGACTTATTTAATAAAAATGAGCTATCTACACTATTTGTATAATCAAATGCTAATACATCCTTCTTAAATTGCCCTACAATTTTATAAGTTATATTATTAGCTACATAGCTAGTGCCAACCTTAACTTTTTTAGCCAAATCATTTCCGACAATCACAGGTATATATTCATCATTTCTAATCCATTCCTCTTTTGAAATTTCTTGAGTTATATTATTTTGATAATGTTCTATCATTCCATAATTGAATCCAATTGGATGTATCAACTCATCATTTGTATCTTTTTCTGTAAAATTAGACTCTAAGTCTTTAGAATTTAACCCTAAAACATCAATTGGAATATCCGTATACAGATCCCTTTGAATAAAACCGTAAGTATAATTATTTTTTGATATTAACTCAAGACTTTCCTTTATATCATTTTTATAATCTTCAATATCTTTGTTTTCCTTAAGGATCATCTTATAAAACGTCATGAACTTAGAATTATCTATGGAAATTGATCTGTTGTACCTATTTCTATATGACCTATCAAAGTTAATTAAAGAAACCAAAGACGCAGCATAAAATATCCATAAAGCTACTTCCAATATAATTAATACATTAACTATCAAGTTTCTTTTTATATCAAAAAAGATAAATTTGCTTTTCATACTACTTACCTTATTTCTTTCATTATTTTAAATCTAATTACATTAAACAACACTAGTATAGATACAATTATAGATATTATAAATATTAGCATTGAACTTAATATGATATTTGGAATGTTAACAGCTGAATATTGAGATGAGAAAGACTTCATCATAAAATCTATTGTAATTTTTGATAAAGCTAGTCCAGCAATAATTCCAATCGAAGATATTCTTATGAATTTTGCAAAAACCTCTTTAAATACATCAGAGTTTTTAGCCCCCAAGACTTTCATAATAGCAACTTTTTCACGTATATTTTTAGCAAAGAAATATGAAAATAAAAGTAAATTTGCTATACCAAGTATTATTTGATATAAGCTATTTTTAAGTTCGTAAACATTTTTGAATAAATAATCGATAACCGAAGTCCTAGAAATCTCTTTTTCAGAAACATTAATATTTTTCAGGTTAATTTCTTTAATGTCTATATTACTTATATTATTCTCATAAAAAATAACATTAGGAACCTTAGTGTTTATAAAATATAGAGATCTTATCGGAATTATACTGCTATATTTAAATACTTCAGTATTTCCAAGAACCCCAACAACTTTATAATCTTCATTAAATATTTTTATATAACGTTCTCCATTTTTCTCTTCAACTAATCTTTCTAAACCAAAACCTATAATAGCAACTTTTTCATTGCTCATTAACTCTTCTTCAGTTAAGTATCTTCCTTTAATTAAATTTCTACTTTCTATGTCAATCCCATTAGAGCAAGGCCATATATCATTAATATAAAACTTATTATCAACTTGTATTTGATCTTCAAATGGCTTTAAAATAATTTTCTTATATCCTGCCTCTTGAACAGCATCTACTATTTCTGATAAGCTTGGATTTTCTTTATCCTCATCTTTATTTACAACTTCAGCTCCATCAACATATTTAGTATCATGTACTGTATCTATTTTTAGATACTTATAATCTTTATTAAATCGGTTTTGTTCTGTAACTCTATTATAATTTGAATATACAATACTTATTGTTAAACTAAATGCAAAAGTTGACACTAAAAAACCAATTATTAAAAATAGCTCTATCTTAGTATATTTATTCATATATTACTCCACATGAATATTAGTAAAGCGCTGATCTTTACTAATATTATTATCTGAATTTTTATTTTAAGTTAACCTACATTCAAGTAAATGCGCTTTTTTCTAAACCTATGAGTTTGAGAATAAACTGAGATTTCTCTTTCACTTTTATATTCTATCAAAAATACCCTAAATGTACAAAAATATACTTTTATGCTAATAACATTAAAATTTACTCAAGATAGAATATAGCTAACTATTTCTTTATTTCTTAATATCAAGGCAGTATACAACTGAGATTTTCTCCTATTCCATTACAAATTTTCTGCAATTGCCTATGCGTTTTTCTTAAATTCAGCTAATAATAAATCTTAGCACTCAATAAAAAAACAATAGACAACATATTGACTACATTGGAATAATATGCTATTGTAATTTTAGACAGTATATTGTCCAACTAAGGAGGAGATATTTTATGGATAACTATAAAGCGCTTTTTTTAATACAACAAATATACGCAACTCTGTTTTCTCTTACTAATAAAATTCAAATTAAGGGTGATGAATATTGTGAACCTTTAACTAGCAGACAGCTTATGGCAATGGTTGCCATTATTCATTTACCTGAAAATGAAACAACTCTAAATAATATCGCTAAAAAACTAGGTACAACAAAACAGAGTGTAAAACAATTGATTACTAATTTAGAGAACAAAGGATATGTCCTTACTGTGCCAAGCCAATATGATAAACGTGCAGTTAATGTGAAAATAACTGAAGCTGGAACGGATGCCATGATGATAGGTGCCGAAAAATCGATGGAGTTTTTTGGGATGCTTTCTAAAGGCTTTTCCATTGAAGAAATGGAAATCTTATGGACGTTATTAAAGAAATTATATAGATTTGATGGCGAAGAACAAGACGGTTTTGAAGAAGAAGCTGAATTTGACATGGGTGATGATGCACTGGAAATACAAAAGAGAGCATTAAATGAATTTGATAGAGCAAGAAATGAAGGAAAATAAAAAATAAATAAAGGTGGTACAATATTATGAATGATATTCTATCTAATAACTCTCAAGATCTTAATGACTTTTTATCTAAGTATATGAATAAGTGGAAAATTCCCGGAATGGCTGTAGGTATTATTAAAGATGATGAAATAATATACTGCAATGAGTTAGGACTGCGCGATGTTAACAAAAATTTGAATGTTACAAAAGATACTTTATTTGCTATAGGTTCTGCAAGTAAATCTTTTACCTCACTATCAATAGGCATATTAGTGGATGAAGGTAAGCTTGATCTTGATACTCCTATAAAAAAATACATGCCTAGTTTTGAAATGCAAAATAAATATGCTGAAGAACATCTTACATTAAGGGACATGCTTTGTCATCGTTCTGGATTACCTAGACATGATATTTTATGGTATACAAATCCTTCTTTAAGCAGAAAAGAACTGGTAGATAAAATTAAATACTTGGAATTTAGTAAAGATTTCAGAGAAACATGGCAATATAATAATTTGATGTATGCCACAGCTGGCTACCTTGTTGAACTAGTTACAGGAATGACATGGGAAGAATTTGTGAAATCAAGAATTCTTGAGCCTCTTGGTATGAACAGCACAAATTTCTCAGTAGATGCTTTAAAAGAGTCTTCTGATTACAGTAAGCCCTATGCGCAAAAAGGTGAAGAAATTAATCAAATAGACTTTAGAAAACTAGATGCTGTTGCTCCTGCTGGTTCTATGAATTCAAGTTTAAATGATATGTTAAAATGGCTTAGCCTTCATTTGAATAAAGGTAAAGTAAATGGAAAACAGATTATATCAGAAAAAACTATAAGTGAGTTACATTCACCTCAACTCCCTTGTGAGCTAATCCCTTTAAAGTTTGATGAATTGCAATTTTCATCTTATGCTTTAGGCTGGTTTGTTGAAGCATATAGAGGAAGAAAACATGTTAACCATGGTGGAAATATAGATGGATTTTGCTCCTATACGAGCTTTCTTCCAGACGAGAATATTGGCGTAGTTATTCTTACTAATTTAAATAATCCTGTCTGTGCAATGCCTATAGCATACCATATATATGACAAGCTTTTAGGCTATGACCATAGTGATTTTTGTGAAAAACTAGAGGATGAAGCTGCAAAGATGATGAAAGCAATGGAAGCTGCTACTAAGCCTACAATAGACTCAAAAAAAGATAACTCAACTCCATCTCACTCCCTTGAAGAATATACTGGCATATATGAAAATCCAGCATATGGTTCTTTAAAAATCGAAGTAAAAGATAATAGATTAAAATTAATTTATAATAATATAGACTATACACTTAATCATAAATGCTATGACATTTTTACCATGACAATAATGGAATATTACTTGGTTGATGTGACCTTTAATTATGATAGTAATGGAAATATTAAAAGTGTTTCAATACCTTTTGAGGAGACTGTAAAAGAAATTTTGTTCATGAAATGTAAATAATAATAATAATAATAATACTACAGAATTGCATTTATAGATCTTCTTTATTTGCAATTCTCTTTATAGGGTCAGAACCTTCTCCTACAGCAATAATATCTGCTCTAAAATCTACTAAAAAACATTGTGAAACTCTATTTTTTAGCAGTGCAATTTTTCAACCTACATATGCTCTTATTGATTAATAAACACTGATCATGTGTTTTTAATATTTACAAAACTCTAATTATTCCTAATACCAAACCAACGCAAAAACCACAAATAGCACCATTTATCCTTATCCACTGCAAGTCATCACCTACACGCTCTTCAATCAATTTTATAAGGGTTTCAGTATCTAATCTTTCAATATTATCTCTAACTAATCTGCCTATATTTTCATGATTGGAATTTATGTAACCTGATACACGTTCCTGTATCTGCTGCTCTAATTTATTTATTAAATCAATATCCTCTGATATATTGTCTATTAAATTGCTTAGCATTGGCAGTATATTATTTCTTATGTAGTCTTCTTTAACATAACCTAATATTATATTTTTTAATTCATATAATATTTTTATTGTAAAGTTATTTAGTTCAACATTACTGCCTAATCTCATTTTATACTCATCTATTTTTTGTATAACTTCTTCATTGTTACTTATGTTTCTTATATTGCTCTGCATTAATTCAAGCAGTGTAATTCTACTGGTATTATCATGTTTTTTTAAATCCTTTAATATTACAACGACTAAATCTTGAGCTATTTTTCCTACTTTATCTTTTCCTAAAACATTTAAGACTGTATTTAATGAATATTGCATTATTCCACTTATCTTTAGTTTATTTATAGAATTGAATACTATATTTCCAAGTTCATTCTTTACTTTATCTTGCTTTACTATCTCTTCAAGCTTAATAAGTAAATTATCTAAAATTTTCTCTTCATAATTATTTCTTAAGAATATGCCAATTAATTTTTCAAGAAAGTTTTTAGAATCTAATGTATTCAAATATTTTTGAATTAGTTTAAGCAAAGATGAAGAAACTTTTTCTATAGGAATATGCTCTATGACACGTTTAATAACATACATTCCTGCTTCTATTCCTTGCTTAGAACATATAATTTTTTTGCATATATTTAATATTTTTTTCACTACTTCTAATTCATGTACTTTATTTATAATACTTGATTTATTGAGCAAGTTGTTTTCAACTATTGATACTAAACCTTCTGTTATTCTTTTACGATTCCTAGGCAGAAGTGCAGTATGTGGAATTGGAATTCCTAAGGGATACCGAAAAAGTGCTACTACTGCAAACCAATCTGAAAATCCACCTACCACTCCAGCTTCAAATCCACTTTGCAATATAGTTATTATAGGTGTATTTTGTGGAAACAAAGTAATTATAAAACCTATAAACATAATGACTAATAAAATTAAGGCTCTTTGATTAGTTTTCATTTTCATATTATAGCCTCCTATATTGTCAGTATGTAAACATATTGTAAAATTTATACTAGACTGAGGCATAATAAAAAAATTAATTGGCAAATTTAAAGTCTGGATCTAATTTATCTAATTTTATATTCCAATTTGAAGATTTATAAATATTGTAATCAGAAGTTATTGCCATGCAAGAAACACCTTGCAAACTGTCTATAAATTTCAAACCATTATCCACACCTGCTATGAAAACAGTTTTGGTTAAAATATCAGCAAGCATATTGCTATCAGGAATACTGCTGTCTACAACTATGGTGACACTCATTACACCATTATCTGTTGGATATCCTGTGCTTGGGTTTAATATATGATGATACCTCTTACCATCCTTTATAAAATATCTTTCATAATCCCCAGAAGTAGAAAGTGCTTGTTCTGATAAATTAATTATACCCACATAATCTTGATCGCTGTCTTTTCTAGGATGCTTAACTCCAACATTCCATGGTGTTCCATCTGGCTTTTTACCAACTGTATATATAGAACTACCTCCAAGGCTTATAATCCCGCCTTTAATATCGTACTCTTTATAAATTTTTAACACTTCATCTGCGGCAAATCCTTTAGCTATTCCACCTAAATCTATTGCCATACCTTCTTTTAGTAACTTAATACTATTATTCTCTTCATTTATACTGATATCATTATATCCAACTAGCGGTAGTTTTGATTTAATCTCTTCATCTGTAGGTATTCTTTCGTTATCAGTTCCTATTCCCCAAAGATTTACAAGTGGGCCTACAGTTATGTCAAATACCCCATTACTTAACTTAGAATACTTAACTGCGGTTTCAACCATTTTTATAATCTCAGGATGTACTTGTACATATTCTTTACCTGCAGCTTGATTAATTTTACTTATGTCACTGCTATCTATAGTCACACTTGCCATTTGCTCAATCTCATCTAATCTTGAAAGAGATGCTTCTATAGCTTCATTAGCTTTTGGACCATATGCTTTTAGCTGAAAAACAGTATCCATTTTCAATGCCGTTTTAGTAATAATCTCCTGATTCTTTGAACACCCTGAAAAAATAAGAATACATAGTATGCATGTCATTAACATAGATATTTTTTTAATCACTTTAATCGCCCTCATAATTCAATTTAATAAATTTATTAACCTATCAAACATTTTACATCATTTTAGAGTCATTTTATAGAATTTTTTCCAATAAAGTAATACTTTTATTTACATTTTATTTTGCGGCTATGTTCTAATGTAGTGTTGATATTAAGACATAAAAATATAGATGGGATTGTCCATCTATGTTTTTACATATATTACATTTATCAATTTCTATAATCCAAAAACGGAAGCTGGTAAACTCCAAAGAATTACTGGCCAAAATAATAATATAAAATTAATTACTATTAACAGCAGCCCTAATTTTGTTTTATGTTTAATCACTCCAAATATTGAAAGTATTCCACCTATAATTGCAAATATAAATGGTCCGTAATACAATAAAAATCCTTCTAAGCGTGTAGAATGAGTCGGCATTAGTTGAATATACTCATTTACTAATACTAAAAAGGATACTATTAAAATACCTATAGAACATTTTGTAAATATGCTTTCTTCTTTCATATACTACCTCCTTAAATTATAATATAAAGTTATTGTTTATTAGATTATAATTCTACTTCATACTTATAATAACATAACTTACAAAATACATATTTTACTATACATAGACAAGTTCTCTATTTTTTAAATCTTTTGCTTTTATGTATGAATGCGTTACATTGTTTTGAACAATAAAGTTCTTAGCCTTTATTGTTTCTTTTACGAGAGCGTCTCGGCATATTAGAATGTTTTGTATCTTAAAACTTTCAGCAAAGAATACTCTATCTGGACTTAGTCCTCCTTAGTCACTTAAGTACTTTATTGCTAAAACTTACTATGAATAGTATAATCTTTTTATGTCAAATACTTTAATTATATGAATGCAAACTGTAGTCTGCATTTAAGTAATAAGGGAATGGAGTGAAATTCTTCAACTACCCCAGTAACCGTGAAACTGACGAAATCAAAGGCACAATCAAAAATAACAAGTCCAATCTGTTATTTTTTGATTGTTTCTAACATGCCACTGAGAAATTGGGAAGGCTTGAAATTAGGATGAAGTTAAGTCGGGATACCTTGTTTTTATACACCGATAATATCCTCTGAGGGTGGGATATTAGGCACATGGCAATAAATTTTAAGTACAACGCTACCATGAATATTTTTCATCAGTCAAGAAGGTAAATTGATCTCATCATATCAAGTCTATTAGGTCAGTCTACTTCCGAAGGATAGTTGAAAATAAGCTGGTAAATGAACTTGTTATTTTTTGAATGTGACTTAAGTAATCATGCGTTTTATTAAAATAAGACTTATAAGTTTTATTCTGATTTTTATAAGCATGTTTATTATGCGTCTATGCATACTCTCGATGGGTATGCTTTTTTTGTTACCCTTAAATACAATATATTTTAGGAGGGCATCATGAAACTAAAAAATAAATTTTTATCACTTTTTCTAATAGTTATATTAGCTATGAGTACACTTTTCGGTTGTGGTAATAAGACTGCAACAATGACAGATAGAGAAGGTACCAGCTTTAAGCTTCCTGAAAAAGTAAACACTATAATATCTACAGCGCCATCAAATACCGAAATATTAGTTGGGCTGGGACTTTCAGATAAGCTAGTAGCTATAGATAAATATTCGTCAGATGTGGATGGTATTAATAAAGATTTACCTAAGATTGACTTTAAGAATCCAGATGCTGAAACTCTTGTGAGTTTAAAGCCTGACATAATAATAGCTTCAGGACATAATAAAACTGGGAGTGAAGACCCCTTTGCAGCTGTTAAAGAAGCTGGAATCCCTGTTGTATACATACCTACTAGTTCAAGCATAGAAGACCTTTATAAAGATATTGACTTTATATCAAAAATCACTGGTACTGAGAAAAAAGGTGATGAGATGACAGCTAATCTAAAAGATGAAATAAATTCAATAAAGAAAATTGGAGATACTATTACTGATAAGAAAAATGTATATTTTGAAATAGGGTCAACTTCAGGTTTATATAGTTTTGGTAATAATACATTTTTAAATGAAATAATTGAAATTGTAGGCGCCAAAAATATCTTTGCTAATGAAAATTCGTGGATATCTCCAAGTCCTGAAGCTGTAGTAAAAGCTAATCCTGATGTAATACTTACAAATGAACCTACAAGTAATGCTGTCGATAATATAAAGACTCGTGAGGGTTTTCAAGAAGTTACTGCAATTAAAAATAATAAAGTCTTTGCTATTGATAATAATTCCTCTTCGAGGCCATCACAAAATCTACTGAAAGCACTTAAACAAATAGCAAAAGCTATTTATCCTGAGGAATATGCAAATGTATAAAAAAATTATTATACTATTAATACCCTTAACATTTTTAATTTTATGTATCGGAACTTCTATTGGAAGTTCCGATACCAGCTTAATACATATTGCATCGATAATTGGATATAAAGTTTTAGGAATTCCATTACTTAAAGAGATTAACCCTAATGATGTGGCGATAATTTGGAGTTTAAGGTTGCCTAGAGTTTTTTTAGCCTTTCTTGTAGGTAGTTCCTTATCAGTTAGTGGTGCTGTTGTTCAATCATTACTTAGAAATCCACTTGCTTCACCCTATACCTTAGGAGTATCTTCTGGGGCTTCTCTTGGAGTTGGATTTCTTATAATATCTGGTTTTTCAATACCTATGCTTGGCAGGCTTACTCTTCCTTTAACAGGCTTTTTATGTGGGCTTTTGACTGTATTTATTATCATAAAATTTGCCTACAATGTTGATAAAAGCATGTCAACTTCAACTATAATTTTATCTGGTATGGTTTTTTCTTTATTTTGCAGCGCAATACTTACAACAGTAACAGCCTTATATAGTGAAGATATAAAAAGCATAGCTCTTTGGGAAATGGGTTCCTTTTCTATGAAGGGATGGTCATATGTACAAATGGGAGTTCCCTTCTTTATAGTTGGAATAATAGGTGTTATGCGCTACTGCACTGAAATGGATATATTATCTTTTGGTGAAGATCAAGCAAAATCAGTTGGAGTAGATGTTAATGCCATAAAGACTCGACTTCTTATTTTCTCTGCTATATTAACAGGTTCTGCTGTAGCCTTAAGTGGAATCATTGGTTTTGTTGATTTAATAATTCCTCACTTAGTAAGAAGAATCATTGGAGCAAAGCATAAATATGTAATTCCAGTCTGTATAATTTTAGGCGGCTGTTTTATGGTGATTACTGATCTAGTAGCAAGAATAATTATAATACCATCAGAATTGCCAGTTGGCGCTATTACTGCTCTGATTGGAGCTCCATTTTTTGCATACATATATTTTAATAAGGCACATGAAAGAAAATAATAAATCAAAGTAGGTGATGATTTTGTTAGAACTTAAGAATTTTTCTTGTGGATATGACAAAATAGATATCATAAAGAATATTGCCTTTAAAGCTAAAAGAGGAGAAATTCTTTGCATAGTTGGTCCAAATGGATGTGGAAAAAGTACACTTTTAAAAGCTATAGGCAGACTCATTGAATATAAAGGAACACTAACATTTGATTCAAAGGATATAAAAAATTTACCTGTGAAGGAATTTGCAAAACACATTGCACTTATGACTCAAAGTAACAATGTTTACTTTCCTTACACAGTTTATGAAACTGTTGCTTTAGGCAGATATGCTTATTTAAAAGGAGCTTTATCATCTTTAAGTAAGGAAGATGATTTAATCATAATGGAGGCTATAAAAAGTGTTGGCCTTATAGATTCAAAAGATAAACTTATAAGTGAATTATCTGGCGGCCAGCTTCAACGTGTCTTCATAGCAAAAGCCTTTGCCCAAGATCCAGAAATTATTTTATTAGATGAACCAACAAATCATCTTGATTTAAAGTATCAAATTGAGATTCTAGAATATTTAAGCCTTTGGGCAAAAGAAAATAATAAAATTGTAATAGCTGTATTACATGATTTAAATTTATCTAATTTATTTGGTAAGAAAATTATATTACTAAGCGATGGCCAAATAGTCAGCCAAGGTACACCTAAAGAGGTATTTCTGGAAGATAACTTAAAAAATGTATATAATATAGACGTGAAAAATTTCATGATTAGCGCTTTAAAGCAGTGGCAATAAGATATATCGGTAAAAGAAGCGACTTAATTGAATACTTATTTTCTAATTAGATAGTATAGATATCTAATAAATATTAATTGACACATATACGCGCCCCTTTATTGGGGCATTTTTACGCTAAATATTAGCATTGGGGATTTAAAGCTACTTCAAGTGTTCCGTATAATGTTTGAAATGTTTCTTCTGGTGGTATGGCTTTTATCTCCATACTTAACGAATACCTTATAATGGAACAATCTATCCGCTTTCAATCAAACTCATTACAATATGTTTTAAATCCAATGCAATATGTTTATAAATTTATAATTCTATAAATCCAATCTTTTTATAAAGATTTACAGCACCTGCATTATCAGGGTGTACATATAAAATCAAATCATTATATCCTAAATTCATTAATACATTTATGCTCTTTTTCAAAAGATTACTTGCCATCCCCAGTTTCAAATATTTCTTAACTGTAAATAATTCTGAAACAAATGGTTTCTCTTTAAATAAACTGATAAGAATTACAGCAGCAATTTCCCCATTTTGTTTAATTTGAAATGAAGCATCGGGGATAAATGTGCCAAAAGTACTTTCAACAACACTACAAATCTCTTTATTTAACTCTTCTATTGTTTCACCATTGAAGTCTACTGTATCTTTAAATGCATCTAACATAGAAACTGATAATCCATCTATATCATTAGAATCTATCTTATCAAATGTATAAATTCCTTCTAGTTCTTGTGGTGCGAGCTTGCAAATCATACCTATTCTTTCACTCATATATTATTCTCCTAATTTTTTTCTTATTTTGTCCTATATGAAACTTATATTGTAAATTATAATGTATTTTCTAATATCACATTATTCAATTTACAAAGAAGCTTTTTATAATTACTTAGTTAAATCTACATATTGTAATTTAAATTTGCCACCATCCTGACACATTGGACTATTATAATAATATTATAAAGATAATAAAAACTTTTTTTCATAAATTTTTCCCCCTATAAATATAAATCAAAGAGTAACATTCATATTCCCGTTATGACATGTTACTCTTTATTTCAAGTAATTATTAAACTCATACATGATTTAGTGATATTAAATATCTAAGAATCACAAATTCACTTTTCCCATAAAGTGCAATTTCATTTTCTATCATCTATTATCTTAATTTATAACGTCAGAAATCAGCTTATTTATATAATTTTAAATTTTCTCCTTGGTTTTCAATCCACAAGTTTAAAAGTTCTTTTAGATCTTCAACCCTTTCCTTATCTGTAGCACCTTCATTAGATTCTAGTTTTTCAACAACTTTAAACTCGAAGGCACTTTCCCCATAAGCTGCCCAATCTTCCTTTAATTTTTTAGATTTAGCTCTCCCCAAATTTAGCTGAAATTTGATTGATTCAAAGGGCTTATATAAATTTGTACATATATCCACGAAAGAATATCCATTAACTGTATTATATATTTGAACTATTCCCATTTCTATTTCTTGTTGTTTATAATTATTTATTATCTCTTTTTTACTCATTTTATCCATAATAACTTCCTCACATTTCTTATAATATTTACTTCCATCATCATTTCTTCCCAAGTATCCATAGTCCACTAAGTATCTTCGTATTATTGCATCATCTTCGTAAATAGGCTTAATAATTCTTTTTACTTCAGCTTCCGTATACTCTTTATTTGGTTCAAACAAGTTAGCAAACCTTGGTAATAATGCTTTTCTTTTCTCTTCTTTAGCTGGAAAGTTTCTAAGTTTTGGATTGGCTATTTTACTATTCCCATCGTCAGCTAACTCTATAGCTGCCAAGAAAGCTCTTGCTTGTCTCGCCCTTTCTCTTAGCGCAAATCTCATATTTCTTACTGTTGATTCTGCACATCCAAGCTTAATTCCGATTTCTTTATTACTATACTTATTTGACACCATTTCCAAAAGCTCTTTCTGAATTTCAGTAAGTCCAGTATATTTCTTATCAAGCATAAGTACTCTATCGATGGGGCTCCCATGCTCTGCTGTATGAATGCTTATGTCACTACTATTTTTGCCTGTATATTTTCCGCATATTAAACAAATAAATTCTGCTTTTTTGCTATCCCATATGTAACCCCTTTTAAAGTCATCAATAGTTGCATCACGAATAACCTCTTTCATTTTCTTCTCCTTGTCTATTAATTTAATAGACATTTTATCATTTTAATATATATATGTCAATTTTACTGTTTAAAATTGGTTAATAAAATATCTTATAAATATCTCATTAACCAACTTTCAAAGAATATTCTATAGGGTACTAAATCAAGCTAATTCATAGTCATCACTATTATATTAAAAACTATATATTTAAAGGATTTATTGTTATCATTAAATTTCAAATGCATAGAAGTCCGTAAAGAGAGATATGATGAATTTTACATAAAGAAGTTTTTAGAGTTAGCGTTGTAGTGACTGAACATCAAATAAATTAAAAAAGAGCTGACTATCTATTATTTATCAGCTCCTACTTAGGTATTTTTTATATTTTATGTTCTTGATTGTTAAATAAAACCACTTTATTTCTTCCAGTATTTTTGGCTTGATATAGTGCTGTGTCAGCCATTTCAAGCAAATTATCAATTTGAGTTGTCGTATTAGGATATGATGCTATTCCGATTGAAATTGTAATTTTTATAAATTTATTATCTGAAATATAAAAATCATTATCTTCAACCTTCTCCCTTAGTCTTTCCGCAATCTTAGCAGCTTTAGAGTCTGAACAATCTAATAATATTATAGAAAACTCTTCCCCTCCCATTCTAGATACAACATCATAATCCCTGCATGTATGAAGAAGTATTAAGGCTAAACTCTTTAAAATAGTATCCCCTGCATTATGCCCATAAGTATCATTTATTTTCTTAAAAAAATCAATATCTATAAACAACATAGATAGCTCTTCTTCTTTTCGTACAGCCCTCTGAGAAATATTATTGAAACTATTGTCAAATTCCCTTACATTATTCAAGCCAGTTAAATAATCTTTTGTTGCCTCATTTCTTAACTTTTGATAAATTCTAACTGTTTCAAATATGTAGTCTGCGTATTTAATTGAGATATACGATACTATTAAATATCCAGAAAAGTATAAACTCACTGCTTGAAAAACAAATTTAACATTTTGAGGTACTGTAAATGATGAAATAACTGATGCTATAACAAAGAAGATCATGGAATAAATATATTTACGTTTTTTTGATATCTTTAATAAAGAAATAATTCCAAATCCGATCCCCATAGCTAAAGCAATTGCTGATCCAATTAGTGATATATCAGACACTCCCAAAATTAAAGATCTAAAAATAGCTATCAGAATGGAAGCAATAATTGAAGAGAAAAAACCACTATAAATAGCAGAAAATAAAATTGGTATGTACCTAAAATCAATAAAAGCATCTGGCGTAATATGTACACTGTTTATCATCAGTATCACACCTAATATCCCGCTATAAAGTCCCCATAAAAACTTACTTTTCAATGACATATCTTCAAAAATTCTTTTATTCCTAAGAAGATGCTGAGCAATACTCATAAACGCTATTAAAATACATGCATTTTGAAAAAACTCAAGAACCATAATTTATAACCCCTTTTTCATAAATTTATACTTGCTTATCCAACAAATTTAATATTTCTAAAATCCCCCATATCTAATTACACATTGATAATTTATATTTCAATCCCACAAAAGTGAATATTTGCAGAACAAAGCTTGTCCATTTGTACTAATAACAAGTTAAGTATTCCTTCTTGCCTTGTATCTTAATCCCCCGAACATACTTTAGTATTATAGCATATTTTGCAAATATCACATTATTCGATTTTCAAAGAGTATTTCTTATTTACTACGCTGAATCTTTCATATAAAAGTTTCTATCTCTAATGTCATATTGGCTGAACATCAAATAAATTAATAAAAGAGCTGACTATCTATTATTTATCAGCTCTTACTTAGGTATTTTTTATATTTTATGTTTCTAATTACTTTATCCATCTTATAGTGAAGAAATAAGGGCACCAATATATTCCACAGAATATCTTCTAATAGATTAAAGAACTATTACTTTTTCTTATCCTTTTCTATTTTGTGTCTCTCTACTAACCTTCCCATTATAAAGGCAATTACACCTACTCCAATACCAGTCTGTACGCAGAAAAGCAGACTTTCTACCTCACCTGGCAATTCTCCACCAATCCAAGTTTCCATAACTGGTTTAAACCAAGGCTTGTACTCAGTACCTGTAATTTCAGAAACTACTTTACTTCCAGCATCATCAGATCCACCAAATTCAGCGCCTCTTAGTGTGAATAATGGGATAACAGCAATTAATGCCGCAATAATTAGCAGAATTATAACTGTTTTTTTAGTCTTTGACATTAATTTTCTCCTCCCTTCACTAATCCAAGACCTGTTAATTCAGATTTTGCATATGTTTCAAGGCCAATTATAATAACAACTGTCAAAATACCTTCTATAACTGCAAGTGGAACTTGAGTTGGAGCAAATACTGCAAGGAATTTAGCCGCCGATACCATAAAACCGCCGTTTTCGGATGGATATGCAAGTGCAAGCTGAATACTTGTTACACAATAAGTAAATAAATCACCAATTGATGCAGCCAAGAAAATGCCTACATATTTATTAACTTTTAAAGCCTTACATAATCTATATATTCCATAGGAAACAAATGGGCCTGCAATAGCCATAGAAAATGTATTAGCACCAAGAGTAGTAATTCCTCCATGAGCAAGCAGTATTGCCTGGAAAATAAGTACAATAATTCCCAAGATACTAACAGCGCTTGGCCCAAACAATATTGCACCAAGTCCAGTACCAGTCATGTGTGAACAGCTTCCTGTTACTGATGGTATCTTTAACGATGAAAGTACAAAAACAAATGCTCCCGCCATAGCCAAAATGGTAATTGCTCTACGATTCTCTGCCAATGTCTTCTTAATTGATAAATAACCTATAACTATGAATGGAATGCAAATAGCACCCCATATAATGCAAAATTGTGGTGGAAGATACCCTTCCATAATGTGCATGGCATTTGCTGCTTTATCTACTCCAAATATTAAAGCAAATGCTGCAGCTAGAGCGACAATTCTCTTTTCTTTTTTATTCATTTTTCTCCCCCTCAAAAAGCTTTCAATATTTATAGTTTCTATTTTCCAAGCATTTCTTTAAATTCCTTTATACTTTTAGGATATTCCCTTATATCTTTTAAAATATTTTTTCCTATAAGAGATTCATAAACTTCTAACAATGTTGGCTGTTTCAAATTTGCTTGTTTTAAAATTTCCTTGTTTTGAAAAATCTCTAGAGGTGATCCATCTGCAATAATTTTCCCCTCATTAAACACAAGAACTCTTTCAGCCCATCTATATGTAAAATCCACATCATGTGTAGATATTAACATTGTCTTTCCCTCTGCTCCGAGTTTTAATAACACCTCTTCTAACATCATTGCATTTAATGGATCCAGAGCTGCTGTTGGTTCATCAAAAATTATGATTTCTGACTTCATTGCAATAATGTCAGCAATACTTACACGCTTCTTTTCCCCACCACTTAAGTAATGAGGTGGACGGTCCTTTAAATGAGAAATATTCATATATTCTAGTGCTTCATCCACCCGTTTTAATACTTCTTCTTTTGGAAGTTTCAAATTCATAGGTCCAAACCCAACTTCTGCTCTAACTGTAGACGCAATAATTTGATTATCAGCATCTTGAAACACTATTCCTATGTTTTTTCTAAGTTCCTTTAAATTCTTTTTATTTATAACAGTATCTCTATAAATAATTTTTCCTTGTTCTGGTGTAAGTACCCCATCTACATTTAAGAAGAATGTGGATTTTCCTGAGCCATTAGACCCAATGATAGCTATTTTCTCACCTTCATAAATATCCACACTTACCCCATCTAATGCAGACTTTCCATTTCCGTAATCATAATGGAGATCTTCAATTTTTAATATTAATTTTCTCATAATCGTTCCTTTCTAAGCACATGAAGATAAATAACAAGTTTGAAATGAGATAAAGTAAATTTGTTATTTTTCGGATTTACCTTATCTTGTAAAGTACCAAAGCAAAATCAAAAAAATTATGAATACTGCTGCGAAAACAATCTGTACTACTTCTATATTTTTATCTTCTTCCAAAAATACGAGATCTCCATCATAACATCGTGATTCCATTGCATCATAATAAGCATTTGCTTTCCTAAGTGAAATAATAAGCATGTTACTTGCAATACTCCCAAATGTATAGCATGAAGTTTTAAAATCACAATAACCTTGACGTGATTTTGCAGAGTTTTTCATTTTTGTAAATACATCCATTAAGATAAATATATAACGATAAATAAGACTCATTAACTCTACAATAAGCTTTGGTATATGCGCCTTTCTAAGAACATAAATAATCTCAGAAGTTGGAGTCGATAAGGTCATCATCTGCAGAGCACTTATAGCTGCAAAAATCTTCAAAATTAGAAACACCATTTTCTTAAGCTGAGCAGTCGAAGTAAAAATATAGCAAAATCCAAGATATAAATTATATTGTCCTATTGGCTGTTTTGAAAAATCAATAGCAATAGTAAAAGTGCTTAGTAAAATAAAAGTAATTGGAATTGCCAATATTGACAGGTATTCAATTAATGGAAGCTCTCCTTTAATAACTGTGAGATAAGCCATTCCAATTATCACTGCAATAGATACGTATGGGCTATTAAATGTAATGCAAAGAACAAGCGTCAAAACTGATAAATATACTTTAAATTCAGCATTCCAATGTCTGATTTTTGAAGCATATGCATAAAAATCAATTGAATATCCTTCTCCATGTTTATGTCCTATTTTATGTTTATGATGATGAACTCCATCCCTATGAGCATTCATACTTTTATATTTCCATATGAATACGAATAAGAAGACAATCACCAGAAACATAGCACATAAAATAATTATTTTTTCCATATCTCATCTCCTTTGATTTTCTATCTATATTTGCTTCTGTACAAATTAACAATTAAAGTTTGCTAGTTATATATGCGTACTATGCCATAATATGTGATCCATTATAGCTTGTCTTTAATTTTTGTATAGTTTTTATGCAAAATAAAAAGTCTTTCTAACAAAAGCGTTAAAAAGACATAATAACAAAACATAATCACTTATATAAAATCAGTGAATAAATCTTCGCTAAAACGCCCCCTCTATCACTCGTAGAGTTTAGTCACATTAAAAAGATAACAATTCAATATGATAGTCTATTTTCTATCACACTTCCTCGTCACATGCACATAATAGCCCTCTATGAGATGTATCTGTCTCGTCATCTTACGAAAATTTAAAATACACATCGCATCTTGGACTTGTCATTTTCTCTAATGTGCCCTATGGTGCAAAATATAGGCAGGTCTTCTGACTTAAGAATCATCATTTAAGTACGTCTTCCCTAATTAAAAGTGACATAATGTACTTAAGCTCCTCTAATACAGCTACGGGATAGTTTAGGAATTTCACCTAATTCCCTTTTAATTAATCAAAAATCATTTTAAAATTTCAATTAAGTTGATTTTAATTAAACCTATATTTTATTTATAAAATTTTGCTAATTTACATTTATATTCTTAACCATAACATTTTTAGTAAAAAAAATCAATTCAATTCTCTACTGTATAGATATACAACTCTAAAACTAAATTTATGTGGTAACTTACCGAAATCATAAATATTTTGATTCCGAAAAACTATAGAAATATATTTATGATTTCTAGTGAAGATATGAACTTAAGGATTTAGCTCATCAAAATAGGACTATATGTAGAATGGTTATCTATTATTAAACTTTTGTATACACTCATAACAGAAATACATATATTTTTGTAACCTCAAGAGCCATAATATTCAGAAAATGTTTGAAGATGCATCTTATATATAAAGCATAAAATAAAAATTTTATCAAATAATATTATAGAAATTAAATTAGGGAGTGATTAATATGAAACATAATGAAAGTATTGGATGTTCTGTAACAGAGTGCAAATATCATTGTAAAGATGACGCTTACTGTACTTTGGACAAAATTAAAGTAGGCACTCATGAATCTAGTGCTAAAACTGTAGAATGTACTGATTGTCAGTCTTTCGAATTACACTAATAAAGAATCTATATTTTAACTACAGATTCTTTTTAACCTAAGAAAATAGAGATAGTATTTCTGGGTGTTCTGCTATCTCTATTTTTTGCAATGAATTTCTATTATTTTATCATACTACTATAATAAGTTCTATATTATTTATCAATCAATTCTTTCTTAACATATTCATTAATAGTATATTCTTCACCTTCAAATATATCTGTCAAATGCAATATTATTTCTTGTTCTTCTGGAAGATCTCTTATTGTATCTTTGATTGTATCTATCGTTACATCTTTCATAAAATAAAATCACCACCTTGATGTTATTATGAGATATTATATTACATGAATCCAAAATAATCCATAGTATAAATATTGGAAATTTGCTAATGCTATAAATGCTAATCTTTTATAGCTTGGCAGGTTGCCAAAAGACAGTAAATTAATTAATAGTTTACTGTCTTTTGTTTTTTTTCAGGCCAATTTAATATAATGATAATAGATATCTTTTGTGTCATATATACCTAAGGGATTGTATTTATGTATGATCCCTCATCATAAAAAGCAGTAGTTAGTGATCTCCTGACTACTGCTTTTGTAAATAAAAAACATAATTCATACATAAAATATATGCAAAATCATCGGATACAAACTACGTCTACTCACTACAATATTATATTTGCATAAAACATATTGTCCACTATTTTTATATTTCCATTATATCTTTCCCATATTCTTTTAGAAGCAATATTTTCTTTGTTAATTTTGGCACTCAAACATTTTATTCCTTTTCCTTTGGCATAATCTAATATTTTAGAAAAAGCACTGCTTGTATATCCTTTTTCCCAATAATCGCTCCCAATCCAGTAACCAACTTGAGCCTTACTTTCTTCTATATTTTGATGGCTCAATGAAATTATTCCTATAGCTATACCATTTAATGCAATAGCAAATATTTCTGAATTGGTGCTTTCAGCCCATTTGTCATTATGTCTAATAAACTCCTCTTTAGATATCTTATGATCGCTTACTCCTAATTCAGCTTGCAGTTTTTCATCGTTATTTAATATTTCTAAAAGTTGAATTGCAAAATTATCGTCTATTCTTATCAATGCTATATTCTCTGCCATAATCTAATACGCGCCTGCTTTCATTGTCATGCTTTAATTTAAATTTTTCATGAATTTAACAAGTACTTTCTAAGTGTTTCTTTACTTGATACTTAATATTTTAATTTGGTTTCACTTTAATTTATTAAATTTTTAACCTGCATTACTGTCAATCCTGTTTTTTCCGCTATAACTTCTGTATCTAAAATATCCATAAGCTTTTTAGCTATTGCTATTTTTTCTTCCATTCTCCCCTGATTTTTGGCTTCATTTATTTTTTCCCTTTCAAATTGTTTTTCAGTCTCCCTACTTTTCCAAAACGATATTGCTTCTGAATCAGTACTCATATATTCAATTCCCTTTTGTGTTATCTTGATTTCCATCTCTCTCATGATCCCAAATTTGCCTTTGTATTCTAACATTCCAGATTTAGTAAGCTCTCCTACTCTCCAAAATATATAGTCATCTGAAATTCTCATTTCACTATGTCCCATTACACTTCCAACAATTCTTGCACATTTTCTAAATTCATTTTCAGTATACTTCAATATATTTATATCAAAATAATCTTCACTTACAGCTTGTACCTTGCCATCCTTGAAAATACGAAGTATTGAATTATTATCTTTTAATAAATCCCATTGATCAATTAGATTATTATATTCCTGATATTCAATTTTCCTTCTTATTTTTATGAATTCTTTTAACCTCTCAGTACCAATTTCTGCTACCGCTCTATATGTACGTATAATTCTATAATCCTCATAAATTTTTTCTGAAACATTCACCAAATATATATTTTCTATCTTATCTTTCAATAATTCTAAAGTATACATCATCCCACACATATCACTGCTGCATTCCCCATACCATAGATAAATTACGTCCGCATCCTTAATGTTTGAAATTTCATTATAAAATTGCTTATAATATTTTTTAAGATAATCAATTTCTTCCAAGTGAATTCTTTCATCTTCTTTATTAATACTATCTAACCATTCTAATCTCTCGCTTAAATTTATACCCTTCTTGATTGTTCCAATAGAAATATCATCAGGAAACACTATAACTTTTTTCCCTTCAAATAATTTTTTCTTTTTAACAGCCTGTCTTAAACTACCTCCTGCTGATTCTGAAAAGCATATATGTACAATATCTTTCATATTCTCCTCCTATTTACTTAATATTAATTCTAATTATCTATATGTTTAATAATAAATTCACATTTAAAATTCTAGTGAGACAAGTGCTTAGTTAAAGCCAGAATGTAGAAATTAAATTGCAATATACATATGTTGTAATAATAAACTTGCATTTAAACTCCTAGTAAAGTGAACATGAAGCTATACTTGCGCCACTAGCTCCAACGCCGCATTTTTCAAGCATATTCTGAAGAATATATATTCTTCTCTGGTAACATTCTAAAGAATACATATTCTTCAGAATAAATATGGTAAAGAATGTTCCCGATTTTTTGTATATATCTTAAGTGAAAATCAAAAACCAATCTTCCAAATATTATATCACAAGAAATAATATTCCAAAAAGCAACGTTCAAAAAATAATCTTTTAAAAGTATTTAATTACATCAATAACACTTTGATCTTTGTATTTTAGTATTCTGAGTATCTATTGACCATAAAATAACAGCGTTATATAATCAGTCTATGGTTTAGATGTTATTAAAAGTTAGTGTCCTTAAGTGAACAAATATACTAGATAGTTTTTAAGTGCTAACTTGTAGACTTTTCTCTTGAACGTGACCATGTGAATTAAGTGTAATCAATAATATTTTTTTATAAGGAGATCAATAAAATCTAATAAAGAGGCCTAGGAAGAAGCATTTGAACGCCGAGCAAAAGGTTGGTCTGAGGATGTATACGAAAGTTTACAAAATGAAACCTATCCATTCCTTAAGAAAGAATTGATTGAGGAATTACTTGAATTTGATTTTACTAATAAAACAGTAAGCCAATTCTGCTGTAATAATGGTAGATAGCTATTATGAATAATGAAGTTTGGTGCTAAACAAGGTGTTGGTTTTGATATCGCTGAAAACATGGTTTTCTTTGCTAATGAAACTGCAAAGAAAGCAAAAACCAAATGCTTGTTTGTAGCAACAAACATTCTTGATATTGATGAGAAACTCTTACTTTTTTCCAGTCGTGACTAGAGACAATAAATTAAACTTCTGTATTAATTTATTGTCTTTTTTATTTTTGTAACATTTCTCTTACTCTACAGTATATTAATTAATATACTGGCATTTTCTCCATGCCATATTAATTTTTTGATAGAAATAAACAGAAAATATTATCACCTTTCGCGTTTATTTCTTAGTATAAAAGCAGTAGTTCGAAACCTCTTACTACTGCTTCATTTACTTTATTTGATTATAAATACATTAACAATTTAATATTTTTCAATTATGTCATCCATTGTAATTATAAGCTTACTTAGATATATTAATTTTAAATACTATTGTTTGATTCTAACATTTTTTATCTTCTGGTACATTAGTAGGATCTTCAATTAGAGTAGTGAAAAAATAATCATGTTGATGTCCATCTGCAACAGTTGTTCTACCCTTTACTAAATGAATGTGTTTTCCACCTGGAAGATAAATAGCTGGACCAGTAGTGTCACAAATCTCGTGAAAATGATCACCAAAAGTATCTGTAAACTCAGCTACTTTATGGATATGAGTCTTTCCATATTTAATTGGAGGACCAGTCACACCAGCAATACGATGATTGTGCAATTCACCTTCATCATCTTCTTCATAATCTGTGCTTGATTCAAATTCATGATTATGATTTTTTATCCTGTAACTTTTTTCATCATAATCCTTTTTATCGTTATAATCACATTTATTTTTATCATAATTATAATAATTGTTTCCCATTTTCTTTTCTCCTTCGTTATTCATCATAATTTATTAAAGTAATGATTTCCTAATTTTATATTATGCTAATTCACATAATTTGTTATTGATTTTACAGAAAAATAAAAGGTAGACTAAGTATTTCTACCTAATCTACCTTTACTAAACAGAGTATGTGCAATTTAGTAATAATCATTATATCATATTGCTTTAATTCGTAAATGATTTTCTATCAATAAATACAGTTACTCTATCTACATCTATATTTTATATTGTAGATTTTATTATTAGTTTATTGCCTAAGAATTTAAAGTGAATATAAAACCACACTAGCTCCAAACCCGCATTTTTAAGCATATTCTGAAGAATATATATTCTTCTCTGGTAGTATTCTAAAGAATACATATTCTTCAGAATAAATATGGTAAAGAATATTAGAATATTCTCCTTCTAATAACTTAATGCCAATACAAATATTTTGCTTCACAATTAATTTCGCATGTCATAATAAATATAACTCGCTATATCAGCAACTACCATAATTGTAGGAACAATTCCTATCCCAACAAAAAAGCCACATAATATAATATTTTTTGTTATTGCTAATCCAATTATAGATAGCACTGTGATTACAATACAAATAAAGAATGTAATATTGAACGCACTGCTTTTTGATTTCATATTTATAAAATTTTCTCGTTCATCATTATTTTGCATATCTTCTTTTGTGCACTTAACGCTTAAACTTCTATATACTTCCGTTACTCCAAACAATACACAAAAACCATCTAATACGAGATACTTAATAATTTTTAAAGTATCTGTATTATTAAATCTTAAAATTATAAATGAAATACTGACTGCTGCTATCAATAGAAATACTATTCCACTCCAAAATTTCTTTTTATTATATATTTCTTTCTTCATTTTTTAATTCTCCTTTATAATTGTTGAATAGTAGCATTAAAGACAGACGTTATTTTGTATTCCAGCATAAGTGATGATTGATTATACTGCTTTTTATTTACGATCATCATTTATTTTTTCTTGATTTTTCTTTTGATAAAAGATATATATTGAATAGAATTCCTAGTGTCCCAATAACTCCTGATATAATATATATCAAATCGCTTGTTTTTTTCCATATTATAACTGAACCAATTATCATACAGACAAATATAATACACAAAACTGAAATAACTATGTTTACAATAATATTGTTTAAAGAATCTTTCTTAAACACAATATATCATCCTTCCTTGAATAATAAGGTTTTCTAAAATTATTATGGCACTATTACAACAAAATCCTTAATATGAATGTGATATTGTTCATTCTTCAATGTGCATATAGATGTCATACGTATATGGTAACTTACCGAAATTCAATATATTTCTATTCCAGGTGACTTATGAAATTTTCGCTGAAAGATTCTAAATTGGATCATGCAACTATTTCTGCATGCTCCAAATAGCTAATTACTTTTCATATTTCAAATCCAGTCTTATCTTCTTCTGTAATTTCTCTAATTACTTTACATGGTACACCGGCAGCAATTACATTTGCTGGAATGCTTTTTGTAACTACACTACCTGATCCTATAATTGTATTATCTCCAATTGTGACCCCTTGATTTATATTAACTCCTGCTCCAATCCATACATTATTGCCTATGTTTACAGGTTTTGCATAGCAGCCCCCTGCTACTCGTTCTTTTGCATACGTTGCATGATTAGATGTATAAATTCCAACTCTTGGACCAAATAAAACATTGTCACCTATGTTTATCCCTCCACCATCTAACATTACGCAATCGAAATTGGCATAAAAATTATCTCCGATTGTAATATTAAAACCAAATTCACATCTAAATGTTGGTTCAAAGTGAACTCCTCTTCCAATACCTTTCAGTAACTTCTTTAATATTTCTTCTCTCTCATGTTGAGGTTTACCAAAACTATCATTATATTCATTTGTAAGAAATACTGTTTTTTCTCTTGCCTGAACCAATTCTGTTGTCAAATCATTGTACATTTTACCAGATAAAATTAATTGTTTCTGTTCTTCCAAATTCATAATACCCTCCAACCATACTTTAGGATTTTTAACACGATTATATAAATAATCTTTGTTTGCCAACTCATTACCATCATAATCAAATTATAACATATATTGTTTATTTTTTACCATTTCTTGACCTTAATAATAAATTTGAGCTATACTAATTATGCAAAATAGATTGGTGGTAGCTACGGCTGCTGCCTTTTTATTTCTTTATTATTCATGTGTATATTATTTTAAAATTATGTTAATAATTAAAATACGTTTCCTATTTCCAATAAATATAGAGATAGCTTATTATCATTCACATGATTTTCTGCTATCTCTTATTTTTGTTATTTAGTAAATTTACTAAACAATAAATATTCTTTTAACAACTAACGACAATTAATATTTCTTACACAATCCAAAGCTTTTTGCTTTGTGTTTTCGCATGCTTCCTTTGCTCCCTGCTCGTATCCTTTACAGTATCCTTCTTCACGTCCAGCTTCCACGCCATCACAATACCCTTTATTTTGTCCTTGATTATACGCATCTTCCAATGCATCTCTTCCAGGATAATCCATTCTTGGACAACACTCAGCATCTTCACTAAGGGTTCCTTCACAATTAATAGTATACATGATTCCAAGATCATCACAATCACAGCATTTTTTGTTACTCATCTTTTTCTCCTCCGTAGCAAATAATAAATTTAAACATTTATATTTAATAATGCAAATTCATTTTTATATTTTTTTCATAGCGCACTTCATACTATCATTAAGTTATAGTACATAAGAATCTCTTTACAATTTCATAATATGTATTAGTTTAAGATTTGCCATAAAAGAAATAAGGATAATATTAATTTTCTTATTCATTTTTATCACATTTTCATTGCCGGATAATATACTAATAGAGTGGATATATTTTCATTATTTAATTCTTGATTTCATACTAATGATATACTACAACTGTGTGTTTCCTAAAAAGCAAAAGCAGTAGTTAGGTCACTCCTTTCTACTGCTTTATTAAGTTTAATCCCAAGAAATACTATATAAAAACATAAAAATAAGCAGTAGTCAGATTTCTCCTTTCTACCGCTCATTATATTAGAATTCCTCGTAAACTCTAGGGTCTTGATTAGTTGTACGACCATCTCCACGAGAAAGTCCAGAAATGATTCTCATTTCATCTTCTGATAATTCAAAATCAAAAATATTTAGATTATCTAATTGATGCTCTTTTGATGATGCTTTCGGAAGTGGAATAGCTCCTAATTGTACATGCCAACGTAAAATTACTTGTGAAATAGATTTTTTATGCGCTTCAGCAATTCCAGCAATTTTCTCGTCTTTTAACATACTATTACCTCTTCCAAGAGGACTCCAAGATTCTGTAACTATACCATGTTCTTTATTACAAGCACGTTGTTCTTCTTGATTAAAATAAGGATGAAGCTCAATTTGATTAATACTAGGAGTTACTCCAGTTTCCTTTATTAAAGTTATTAAATGTTCAGGCATGAAATTGCAAACACCTATTGATCTAATTAAACCTCTTTTCTTTAATTCAATCATTGCCTGCCAAGCTTCAACATATAAATTAATTCTTGGATTAGGCCAATGAATAAGATATAAATCATAATAATCTAATCCAGCTCTAAATAATGATTCTTCAACTGTATTAATAGCTTCTTTATATGAGTGATGACGACCAGGCAATTTAGAAGTAATTATAAGTTTTTCTCTTGAAACAGAGCTTTTCCTTACCGCTTCACCAACTGCACCTTCATTTTCATAATTAAATGCCGAATCAATTAATCTGTACCCTAAATCAATTGCTTCTTTAATCCTATTAGCTCCGTCTATACCATTTAAGGTATATGTTCCAAAACCAATGCTTGGCACTTTAAGTCCATCATTTAATAAATATTCTGTAATGTTCTCTACCATAAATTATCAATCTCCTTTAAGTTTCCAATATTCTCATAAAATTTAATAACAGCTTTTATTGTATCTTTATTTTAACGTTTACTTTATTATAGCATATCTTTGCTTTCTTACAAAAAAATGGAGAGCATAAGATTATTTTCATGCCCTTAAAACTATTTTATATTAAGATATCCTCTGATAAAATATCTTTATCTAATTATCTCCATATCAAGCGTAATACTTTACAAGCACAGAACGCAATAAATCCTGCTATAATTGATACAATTATAACCTTAAAAACATTACCGCTTAATCCAATTTTGTCAGTTAAGGAAAAACCTATTCCTGAGCCAAAAAAGCCACCAATAGCCCCTCCTATTCCTCCAATAGATCGTTCTCTTCCTTCTTTCAAACTCCATCATCTCTTTCTATATTAGTTAAATCAATGTAATAATTATAATACTTATGTTCTTTTTACGATTGAATCACTTTAATTTACTATTAGTTCTATATAATAGCAACTGTAAAATCTTGTCTCTCCAATAGCATAAAGAATAGTTATTCTTTTTATCTTATTAAATAATATTCTTTTAAACATATTCTTCTGCTTAATCTTAGTATTATAAGAACGTTTCATAGATTATTCTCGTTTTATGTAATATTGATTGATAAATTTTTGAACTCTTGAATAAGTTTTTTATAATTTCTTTTTTCATGGTCAAAATAAATAATATTCATTCCCATGCTCTTAGGAACAATAAGATTCTTTTCTTGATTATCAATGAATACACATTCATCAGTATTCACATTCAATTCTCCTATAGCTTTTACAAAAATTTCATTACAGTCTTTTCCTGAACCAATTTCTGCTGAAACAGTGATTGAATCAAATATTTTATTCCAATCATAGTATTTAACAATGTCATCTATACGATCTTTCTTGTTGTCAGTAACCATAGCAATTTTATAATTTTGCTGTTTCAGTTCATCTATAAATGCTATCATTTGCATATCTATCGGGGTATTTATAAAGGACTCATATAATATATTTATATCAATTTTAGAATTTAGTCCTTTGCATAATTTTTCCCAGATGTCTTCATGACTAATTTTTCCGTATAAAAGATCATCATTATATTTATAATACTCTTTTTCAAATATTTCTATATCTAAGCCAGTTTTCTTGCAAATGTAATTACATATCGATAGTGAGCCAGTTGCATCAGTCGTTAGTACACCATCAAAATCAAATAATATTGCTTTAATCATAAACTCACTTCCTATTATATAAATAATCATTGTTTTATCATAATTCACATTGGTGTGCAGCATTTATAAACTTGAATCGGTACACCCCTTAGTAATATATTAAATTCATTTATTTATAATAATCTTCATATTATCTTTTAAATTAGTTTTATCTACTTGAACTAACATAACCCATTTCCATATACCATCAAATCCCTCTATGCCATCAACTTGTGCAACTGACGATGGTTTCAAGTTTACTGTTAAAGTATCATTGCCTACATTTATACTTTCAACACTATACCCTTGTACTGAACTAGTTTGGGAAGGTATTTGTAAGTATAATATTGCCATTTCTTTATCAGGTGATTTCATTGGAATTTCTCTTGGTGTAAAATAGTTATCTTTAAACATTTGAAACTCTTCATTAGTCAACATTAGAATCGTATCTTTCTGAATAGCTTGTTCTTCATCAGTTTTACTAAACCCAATTACATTAGAATAAAATTCTTTAAATGCAACATTTTTATTGGTTGAGCATGCAATCAAAAATTGAAACATAATTATTGTAGTAATGATTAAAAGAAAGACTCTTTTCATATTATACCTCCCCTCAAAATTTAAATGGTTTTATAAAATTTAAAACTAAACAGAATCAGGATAACTATATTTTAATTCTAAATTTGTATTATTAATAATAGTATCTAAAAACAGCTTCTTATCTTCCATTGAAGAAAGCGACGATAGAGGTATTACTAAACTTTCACCATTTATTGTAGGTATAAAAATATATTCTTCTAATAAATACAGACCTTTTATAGAATTCCAATTATGAATTTTCTCTGAAAATTTAGTATTAGTATTTATTCCTTTTTCTATAAGCTTTAAATGTTTTGCTTCAAATGTATCTGTTAATTTATCTGTTCCATATATTCTTAGAAGTTTTCTTCTTAATGATCTGTCAAATATCTTTTTTCTAGAAAAGAAGAATATAATGTACATAATAATAACAGTTTCAATATATAAAATACTTCCAAGTAAAAGTATCAATCCAAGCAGTATAAAAGAAACAAATCCAACATATACACGAATTTGTTTTTTATAAGTTTTTGTGTTAACAATATACTTCATATTAAAAGCTATTAATTCATCCCTTGAAATTTTAAACTCTATCTCCATAATACCTCCTATTTTGTGGCTTATTCTAATCTTAAAGAGAAGCATTTATTGCTACTATTTAAAAACATGTTGATATCTAAGCAACTACAAACTTTTCTTCATTTTTATATATGTTGTTTTACCGTATTTCCCACTTAATATTGATATTATAAAAATATCACTTGCACAAAATACATTAGCAATATATCATCTCAATTTTCATTAAGTGCACATTTTAAGAAGATTGTGCAACAAATTTATTGTATATCATGCATATTTTATTGGATTATATTTGTCAGCATATTCTTCTTTTGCTTTTTGTGTATATTTCAAAATAAAATCAGATTTAGCATCTGTATAACCATCCCTATCATGCTCATATCTTTCTTTCAGCCCCAACTTTAGTTTTTCATATTCCTTCGCAACTTCTTTATGTTCTATAAGGTAATCTCTAAAATATAATTCATTCCAATTACCATAGTAGCGAACATGTAAATGATATACTTTTTCTGCAAATCCTTGTTTTGTATATCCTTTATTAAATGACATTTTCATGAAAGGTTTATTTTCAGATGACATTAATAACCAACCATTATGTAGTAGAATATTTTTTAATTGTTCAATATCTGTTTCGGTATTTATTTCTAATAAAATATCTACTGTTGGCTTAGCAATCAAGCCTTTAACCGCTGTACTTCCTATGTGATTAATACGCAGAATATTTTTCTTATCAATACAATTTAAAAGTCTTTGTTTTTCAATTTCATACCAATCTTTATAATCTGTATTATGCTCTTTTAAGATGATAGGAAACAACTCCCATAGTTCTTCAAGTGTCATTTCTGACAATTCTTTTTCCATATAAGTACCTCCACTCAAGAAAATATAAAGAATATTTTCTTCACAACAATTTACTATTCCGAACCAAATTCCTGTTCCATATAATGATTATTATAACATATATTTCAAAACACCACATAAGCTGATCATATAACGACTCTCTACAATTCTTTTACTAAGGACATATCAGAAAAGCACAAAAAAATAGAGGACACAAGATTACTCTCATGCCCTTTAAACTATTTTATATCACAAAACCAACTTCCTAACGTATCTTTTAATTCTAAACATTTGCTCATAGGCAAATTTTGAGTTTCAACCCAGATTCCATTTTCATTTGAATTAGCATAGATACGAATATCTTCAAAATATTCTTGCACATATCCCATGTCAACTCCAGCAAAACTTCCATCACCTCTATATCCAATTGGAAGATAATTGATTCTTACATATCCATTAGTTTTATTTATTATTCCATCATTAAACTCATTCATATCACAATCAGTATCTATACCATTTACGCATCCTGTTTCAGAATATTGGTGCCCTACTCTATTAGTAAAGAAATTAGACTTTAATTTCCATGGAGTATTATTATAATTTGCCTCCCACAGTGGATAACCAGCAATTTTGTCATCCAAATTATCTATAAAACTAGTATAAGTATAAATACCAATTTGCATATTTGATATCTCTTTAAATTTAGCAATAAATCTTAATATAAAGTCAATTAATCCATCAAAATTACTTTCTATATCTAACATTGGAATTAGATCATTTGCTTTATCCTTTATAGCATTATAAAAACTATTAGCCTGAGTTTCTGGCTCACTAGTCCCAACCAGGAAATGATAAAATCCCGTTTTTAATCCTTCGCAATGTGCATTGGAATAATTAGCCTCTAAACAGCGATCTTTGAATGTTGTGCCTTCTGTAGCTTTAATGTAAACAGCTTCTATTCCTGAATCTTTCACCTGTCCAAAATTTATGCTTCCATTATGATTACTTACGTCTATACCTTTCATATATACCATCCTTTCTACTACACCTCTTTTATTAGTTATTTTTATATAATAAAAACACCTACTTTTTGATATGCTCCCTTTATAATAGTCAGTTAAAATAATAAACTTGACAGTATGAAGGGATAATATCATTTCCGTAAGTGTTTTTAGTTCATCTACTATTATAGATGATTTCAATACTAATTTTTGATAGATATTATTTAGGATTTCTAAAATTTTTCTATTAATTTTATTTTGCTCCAAGTGAATAATTTATTTATTTAATGCTGTTTATCTATGAATTGTTTTACTGATATAATTCTAATGATATCTTTAAAGTAACAATAATTTTTAACTTTTTGTAACGAAATCTTTTTTTAATAGTCATATATATAAATACTAAAAATTCACCTAAATCTTTGAATAATCATTTTAAGATTTATATTGTAAAAGGGGAGGCAGATGGAAAAAACTGATTTTGAAATAATATATGAATTATATGTTAAGAATGTATTTAAGTTCTTACTAAAATTAACTAAAGACTATGATTTAGCAGAAGATTTAACGCAAGAGACTTTTGTAAAGGCATTTAATAAAATTGAAAGTTTTAAAGGAAAAAGTAAATTGATTGTTTGGCTGTGTCAAATAGGAAAAAACTTATATTTCGACTATTTAAAAAAGACATCTAAAATAGTTGATATTGAAAACATACAAGAAATGGAGTTTAATACAGAAAATCTTTTAGAAGATGATTTTGTTAAAAAAGACGAATTAAGTTATATTTTAAAAATAGTTATGCAAATGTGTGATCCTTACAAAACCGTATTCTTTAATAGAACATATTTAGAATTAAGTTATAAAGAGATAGGTAAAAAATATGAAAAAAATGAAACTTGGGCAAGAGTTACATTTCATCGTGCAAAACTAATGTTACAAAAAAGCCTAAAGGAGATGAAAATATGAAATGTGAAGTAATTATGGACTTGTTACCTGCATACATCGATAATACATGCAGTCCCGAAAGCAAACTTCTTGTAGAAGAGCATTTACATGATTGTGCACAGTGTAGCAAACTTTTTAAAGAGGCTACAGAAAATGTTGAGGTTAAAAGTTATGATGATAGTGACACTTATGCTAATCTCCAAGAGAAAGATTTATTACTGAATGCTAAAAAGAATATACGATTTGAGACCATAAAAAAAATATTTAAAGTTATATATACTGTTATTATTGGTCTTAATATATTAGGGATAATTGCTGGATATCTTTCTATTAAAATAGGTTATGATTTAGAATATCCAAGATTCTATTTTGGAAGTTTAGGAATTAAAACATATAGTATCTTATTTATTATGTTTATGCTTCCTTTATTTTGCAGTATCTTAGGAGAAATTATTTTAAGTAAAATGAATTACATTAAATCATACGGATGGAAAATTACTTTAAATGTTTTAGCGTTATTAATTTCTATCATGTTAAGTTTGGCTAGTGGATTTATGTTAGTTTTTGTAACTCCTCCATTAGATTCATTTACAAATTCACCTAATAATTACTTACATGTTGGTAATGATATGCGTAAATATGAAGCCATTTATAAGAATTTTTTCCCTGAAAAAGTGCCAGATGATGCTGAAAATATCGACTATTCCTACAGAAAATATAACGGTTTATTTGAAACAACAAGTAAGATTTCAGCTTCTTGGTCATTGCCAGAAGAATCTTATGAATACTATAAACAAATAATTGAAAAAAATTCAACAATGAATGAAATTGAAACTAATAAATATGAAATATATTTGTCTGGCTACACTTATCCACCTAACTTAAAATTAAATTTTGAATTTAATGATGAGAAAAAAGAACTAAAATATACTGCAATAATTGAAAAGAAGTAATAAGCTTATCATTAATAGTTAGTTTAGGAAATAAGATCTTTGAAAAATCAAAGTTTTTATAAAAAAAGGAATGTATATATTTAGCTACATTCCCTTTTACATCCCTTTTGAAGTTTTTATTTTACAACAAATATTTCCGAGGAAATACCTTTACCAAAATCATTATGATATATACTTTTCCATCTTAGTGGCTGCTTGTTGCTCCACACTTGAGGTAATCTTATAAGTTTTCCTGTTCTTTCTCCGATCTCTATTCCATTTATTCCTATGATTTCTTCCTCAAGCTCCTGAACCCTTATATCTATATCTTGTATATCTGCTAAAATCTCTCTATATCTTCTTACCTTATCTATTGTACTGTTCATATTAATCACTCCTAGTTTCTAAATTTCTAAAAATAATTAAAATCTATTTTGTATATAGATACCCAATTTACAAATTTGTTAAAACATTAAGTTTATATCTTCACTAGAAATTATATTCTGCTTATATATTCAACATATATAGTCAAATGAATTTAGATAAAATAAATAGGGAATTCTGCCGCAATTTTTGTTATTAAAAACCATTACAATGATATATTTATATGTTATCATGTAATTGTAATCATTCCCAATTCCTTGTTTGCAGAGTGATATTCATATATATCACTCCTCCTTACTCATTAACCTTCTTACTTACTAATCTTTCAAAAATTCCTTATATCTCAACAAAATAGATTCTAATTTAAGCAAGTTTTTTCTACAAACTATAAAGTTCAGCTCTAAGCCACTTTAATTTATTCTTTATCAATTCTATTTCTATTCTTAAATTATCTATTCCATCTAGGCATGTAAAATAAGCATTTTCTGCCACATCTCTTTGAAGTCTTAATTCCGCTACATCTTTATTTCCCTTAACTAATTCCATTATTAAGGTAGCCGGATATTTATCTTCCCTAAGTTTTAATATTTCTTCTGCTTGTTTTACTTTATATTCTTTCTCTGCCTGTGCCTTTTTAAGCCCCAAAGTTTTTAATTGTGTATTGCTCCTGTTTAATGCTATGATGCATGTATTTAATCTTTGTATAATTCCTTTTGAATCCATATTATTTCTCTCCTCAACTTTATTAATTAAAACTTTATTCTTGATATCTTTACTATTTTGGCTTATTTCATTATTTTCATAATCTAATGCATTAACTTCCTTTATGAGCACAAAATCTTTTTCACACTCTAAATCTTTGGTTCCATTTGCACCGCTATATTCATTTTTCAAAACCTCTCCCCCCATTAACTCAGCACTTTTTTTCTCTAAGATTTTATTTATCTTATCTCCAAATTCAGCATGTTTTTTAAAAATTATTTTTCCTGGCATATTGCTGCTTTTTAAACATATGCACCAGTGTACATTTGACATATTCTCACCTCAGTCTATAATTATTTTCCGTGCCTTGAATTTCAACCATGAAATCCTTAGTCATTTCATATATTCTGCTTCCTATTGCTTCATCAAAATTTAGCAGCCTTTCAACTGTAAACTCACTCGAGACAATAAGTGGCAGGTGATTAAAATATCTATAATTTATCAGCTCAAACATTATATTTATGTCTGTTTCATTAACTTTTCCTTTATATAAATCATCAATTAATAGAATTTCGCAGGTTTGATATTTGCTTAAGGTCTTTTTATAATATTCTTTGTCTAGGATATTTTGTTTAAGGCTTGTAATCACATCTCTATAAGGCATGTAAACAACTTTTATATTATTTTTCAAGAAATTATTTGCAAGAGCTAAGGCAATATGAGTCTTTCCGCTTCCTGAATTACCACAAAGTATAATTGAATTTTTCCTATTTGATCTTATCTCATCAAAACTCATATAATAATCTGTTGCAATAAATTTCATTTTTTTAGAAGTTCTTGACCATTCTTCAAAATTACTAAATGTCTTTTCTAAATTTTCTGGATTTATCCCACTATTTTTCCATAGCCTTTTGACATTTTCAATCTCTAAGCACGAACATGGCGTCATTAGTGGCTGTGCATGAAATTGAGCTTTTATAATATAACCCGTATCTTTGCACTTTTCACATTTAAAATGGCCTGTCTCTTGTACAACCTGCACTTGCTTTTGGTTTCCGTTCTGAGATTTTGATATTGAATTTGCTCTCACTTGATCTAATATTCTTTGAAGTGCTTCCATAAATATACTTTTCCTCCTTCAATGGATATAGTCCCTGCCAACAATTCTCTATGCTGTTTTCTAAAATTTTAATTTGTATTTCCTCATCTTGAGATAAATCTTTTAATTTATTTAGCAATATTTTTAGTGCTTTATCTGTTACTGGCTTTTTAATTCTTTCTCTCATTTTTATAAATTCTGATATACTTTCAATTAGCAGCTTATTTTTAGTGAACTCTTCTATAAATACAGTATTCTTATCATTATTATAATTTTTATTATTCTTGTTAGTTGTTAACTCTTTGCCAGCTGTTTGTGAGATGCTTGTTAATTCACTGTTAGAATGCCTGCTATTTTTCTCTTGTTTCCCTTGGTAAAGTTCCCAGTTTACTATCTTTATGAGTCTTCCAGTCTTTGTTACCTCCTGTGTTAAAAAATCATATCTCTCAAATTTTTTAAGAGCAGTCCTTACATTTTGAAGTGATATACCATCACCACTTTTTTTAACTATTCCCTCTAATGAAGTTACAAATTGACCTGCTTCTGCTTTAAATTTTGTTCCTTTCCATTCCCACTCTCTTCTTTCATGATTTGCCATACTTAGAATTGTAATCAATATAACCTTTTGCTCTAAAGTTGAATTTAACCAAATAGCTTTTTCAAATAAAACTCTGTGAATCTTAAACCAGCCCTCACTCATCTTATCAACTCCTATATCATCTTATAGCTTTCGTATTCTGTATTAATCATCTTACATCTACTTCTCTTCCCTTATCACACATCCAAAAGGAATCATATTCATATGTGGCACATTTTAAACCTTCTAACTCTTCGTTATCTTCTTCATAATCAAAGCTCTTCAATTCAATAGAATCTGCCCTGCATACTCCATCTTTATAATTTTTACAGGTTCTCCAGTTACACTTAATTAACAATTTGAATTCCCCCTGACATTAAATATCTATCTCAATAGCTTTTGTTTTCTTGCTGTTCTTAATGTGCTCCTAAGTTTTGCTATATCTTTTATTGTCTAACCTATTATCTTCAAATCCTTAAATATGTCATCTGTTGAACATTTGTAAATATTTGCGAGTCTTTTTATCAGTGCTGGCGATGGTCTTGTCCATCCTTGTTCTAACTTATAAAATGTACTTTTACTTATTTTCAATGCTTCTATAACCTCTTCACTATCAAGACCTGAGTTCAATCGTCTTAATCTTATTGGTGTTAATTTCATACCTTCTCCCCCATTCAATCGACTTTCTTAATTACTTGTCTGTGTTACTATACTTATATTTTATCAGTTTTCCCGATAAACCCAAAATCCCTTTTTATCGTCAATAATGATATTTTTATCAATTATATCAGTCATTCTTATTTTTTCTCTTTTTCCCTTAATCTTCCTAATTAATTTATCAGTATATATGATAAATATGTAAAATTAATAAGGGTCAGATATTCTCTATCTCTTATTAATTCTTTAATCATCTTGATTTTTACAAACCTCTTCCACTTAACCATTTATATCATTGTCTTTCAAAATTCAGAAGTTTTATACTTTTTAAGCAAATCAAAAAAACAGCCTACATATTTAATGTAAGCTGTCAGACTCTATATACTATGAAGGCAATTCATCTCCTTGCCTTATACAAAATCTCAGGCGACATGGACCTTTTATCATTTTTATATTCCTTACAATCCAAAATGAAGATGGATACTTGCCTAAAAATAAAGTATGTATTTTATATATTTACATGGGTTCTTTTATATAAAACTGGTATTGCGAATGCTATAAGGAGTATTCCCATAAAAGCAGGTGCTGAATGACCAAGTGATACATAGATTTGTCCACCAATGATAGGTCCAATCATTCTTGCTAAAGCCTGAATAGATTGACTGCCTCCTTGAATCCTTCCTTGTTCACTGGAATCGACAGACTTAGAAAGCATCCCATTGAATGAAGGTCCAAAGATTGAATCACCAAAACCGAATATAAACATTCCAATGATAAACAGAGGATAAAATAATAACAAAGCTGATAGAGCAATAAAAGCATAGCCTATAATCTCAGAAACCATTCCGAGAATTGCTATTTGTTTATCATTAAGTTTTATCAAAAGCTTTGGCATTATAAGACTCTGTGAAATGATATCTTGAAAGCCCATAATTGAAAACATAAGTCCGATTACTGTAGGCTTCCAGCTAAAAGTATCTATTGTAAATTGTGAAAAAACTGCTTGCAGAGATCCGTTTGGTATCCAAAGTAAGAATCCTGATATAAGTAACATCTTTATGCTTTTCATAGAAAGTATGCTTGCAAGCTGTGTAAATGGATTTAGTCTCACAAAAGTGATCTTCTCTAATCTATCTTCATTGTGAAGACTCTCAGGCATAAAAAAGATTCCATAAACAACATTTAGTAAAGTTATTATTGCCCCAAAATACATTGGTACAGAATAACCAAACTTAGCAAGTAATCCACCTAAAGTTGGACCAATTACAGTACCTACACCTACAATAGCGCTCACCCATCCAAAGTATTTAGTTCTCTGATTACTAGGAATTATATCTGCAAAATATGCGAAAATAGTACTTATGGTCCCACCTGTTATACCATCTATTATGCGCCCGGCAAATAGTATCCATAAGGCTCCTCCTATACCAAAGACTACGTACCCGATTGCTGAACCCAAGAGACATACTAAGAGTACTGGACGGCGGCCATATCTATCGCTCAAAGCGCCAAGACCTGGAGCTGCTAAAAACACACAAACTGCATAAACAGATGTAAGAAGTGTAACAACTATAGCTTGCTCTCCTGGATTGCTTGTATAAGGCTGAACTAAGAATGGAACGACTGGTGCTATGATCGTAAAGCCTATTCCACAAAGAAATACAGATATAAGACCGAATATTAAAGCATGTTTATCTATAATTTGTTCTGAGTTTTGTTCATTATTTGATTTAAATTTGGACATTTAAACCCTCCTATCAATATTTGTTATTTTGTAAAGATTTATGAGTGATGTTGATATAAACTGAGTGAATCCTACTGCTAATAGTTGTTATTTTGTTTCATTAAGAACTATTATTACCGTGTAACAAATTGGGTATTTTTGACCATCCCTCCAAAATGGAGAAATGAGCAAAGATACCTAGTATCCTTATTACTTCGAGATCCCTTCCGAAACAATTGTTTTTCCTACATCTTTTAACATAATGTTAAGATCTTCTCTTTCATTTGCTGGTCCATTTCTCAAACCAGTAACAACCGGTACCTCTGTAACATCAAATTCAAGCATCTCAAACATGTGCTTAGTATAATCAATATACGACTTGAACAGTTCTGGATCCGGATTTCCCTGATTAAACGTAAGCATTAGCCTTTTTTCAGCTGCGCTTTCTTCCTTAAAATATGGAGAGTATCGTGGAGAGAATCGTGCAAACATCCTGTCAATGATGATCTTTCCTTGAGCACTCATCTGCATCATATAAATCGGCGAACCGAAAACAATCACATTTGCACGGTCAATTGCATCATTAAGTTTTTGCATATCATCTTTGATAACACACCCCTGATCACCTTTATGGCAGGCCCAACATCCTTGACATGGTTTGATATCAAGATTATTGAAATCAAAGAATTGAGTTTCAGCACCTTGTTCTTTCGCACCTTTGAGTATTTTATTTACTATCCAGGCAGTATTCCCTTCTTTTCGTGAACTAGCACTAATTCCGATTACATTCATACTTTTTCCTCCTTGCATATCTTTTATATCTATAATTTGTTTTGTACTTTCTGATTTCATTTTAAATTCTCCTTTCGTAGCAGATACTTTTTTGTTTACCTCTCAACAAAATCATCTTAACACCATTTTGTTTACCTGTCAACAAAATATCACCAATAAAAATGCAGCCTATTACAAATATTTATAGGCTGCTTGTTGTTTTATTATAGATAAACAATTTAAGAATTAAACTTATTAGATGAACATATTTACAAAGTCGCTAAAACTTTGAGTTCATATCTGCACTAGAAATCATAAATATATTTGTGTAGAAAACATTTGAAAATGAGCTGTTAAAGGTTCTTAGCCGTAGGTTGTTCCATTTTAGCTTGTCAAACTGAAAGTTGGAGCATGCTAAAGTGGATGCAACCTGCTGCTTAGAACCTTCAGTGATATTTTCATAGCTTTTCGGAATCAAAATATTTATGATTTCGGCAAGTTATATGCATAAGTTCCGGTATCTAAAGTGCATTAGAACTAGTTTCTTGTTCTTTAACGGAACTTTGCTTTCCTTGAAGCAGTTTTGCTGCAATAGCCGATACAATTGGAACTGTAAGTATAACTGCTAAGCTCCCGCAAACAGCATTAAGAATATCAATTGCAACACCATTTGAGTTAATCAATTGCCTAAACTGTACTTGATAAGAGTACATTAAAATAAAAGAGAAAATGGATTCACCTAAGAACGCTAAAATAAGAGTATTACTCATAGTCCCCATCATATCTCGTCCAATATTCATACCTGAACTGAATAATTCACTGAAGGAAGCCTCCTGATTTTGCTTCTTTAGTTCATTGATTGAGGTAGCAATAGAAATAGCAATATCCATTACAGCTCCAAGTGAAGCAATAATGATACCTGTAAATAAAAGGTCTTTCACCTGCAGCTTGCTTTGTCCAGCAATGTTAAGCAATGCATCTGTATCTGAAGATGTATAACCAGATATACCTAGAATCCTACTAAAAATAAGCATAATTACAACTGATACAACAACACCTGCCACTGTTCCTAATACAGCGGACAAAGTTTTTCTGTCAAAGCCGCCTACTAGAAAGAGGGTTACGCAAGAAGTTACAATGACAAGCAATATAGTTGCCAAGACATCAGACACACCCATGAAAAGTAATGGAACAAAAATAAATAATACCGTGGTCAAGGTAAATATTATCCCTAGAACAGAATGAAAACCACGCCATCCACCTACTAAGCAGATTGCTCCAATAAAAAGGCCTATAAGTACAAGTAAAGGAACAACACGATATGGTGCAAACATATAAACATTTACGTATGATTTATCATCAGTAGATGTATTAACAGACACCACAATATCCTGTCCATTATGAAGAATAAAATTAGTATCATAATTAAGGGCATTATTAACCTTAAAAGTCTGTCCTTTATATTGCCCACTTTCTATAAGTACATCTACAATCTGTCTTCCAATGTAAAGCCCAGAAAACCCTGATGAATTTATTATCTGCTCATCAATTGAGAGAACCTTACCCTTTTCATAATGTACTTCTCCACCAGCTCCTGAACTAAATGGATTATAAATAGGCGTATGTGAGCTAAAAAGTATAGCCAGTATAATGTAAACAGACAAAATGGCAATAGATCCAATAATTTTGCCCCCTATCTTAATAGATGAAATCCAACCTAATTTTATATTCATAATATTCATGCTATTCTCCTACTTCTATACTGCCTTATAAAAAGCAGTTTAATTTTATATGACAAACAGTCCAGTCAATATAAACTGAACTTTTGTCTTTTACTAAGTTATGCTTATTTATTATTTCTTTGTAATAGTGTAGCTATCAATTAATGATTGATTACCAATTGTATAATCATTTGCTGCATAAGTATTGATTGTAAATGTATCATCAGTGAAACTTACATATGAGTACGATGGAACATACCCCTGCCATCCAACAACACTAAATGAATGATCAGCACTTCCGCCAATTGTATCATTATTACCCTTGTTGAAGTCATAATATTTACTTCCTGTACCTGAATCAAGAGTAAAGTAAACTGTTCCCTTAGGATTAGTTACACTGTCTGGATATTCTTTTTTTGCATAAGTAGCATTTGGATTTGTAGTGCCTGGTACAGAAGCGTTGCTACTATTTTTCAAAGTTTCAGGAGCACCAGTATTAGGATCAACAGCACTTCCATTTAACATTTGTGCAGTACGAGTATAGTAGTGATCATGCCCTTGTAGTACAACATCTATATTGTATTTATCCATCATTTTTGTCCAAGTATTACGTATTGTTAAAACTGGATCATCAAGTTCATTTTTAGTATTGTGATTAGCTTCGCTGTATGCAGATTGGTGCCATGTAGCAACCTTCCACTTTACATTTGGATTGGCTTTAATAGCCTCTGCTATAAATTGATCATGATCAGCAGTACCATAGTTATTTGCATTCAATACTAAAAATAATACTGGACCAGCAGTAAACCAGTAGTCACCATCATTTCCATATTGTGTAGCACCTAACTTACTTATATTAGGCTGATTGTAGTGATAGCCATAATATTCACCCATTTGATGATCATGATTACCACAAAAAGCAGCTAAAGGCATATTTTGCATGTAATTCACTGTAGAATCTGGATTAAAGAAATCCCTATATTGATACCATTGTCCATCAGATGAATTTGAAGGTTGAACTAAGTAATTATAGTCGTTAATTTGATCTCCCATTGAAAAAAGGAAGTTTAAGTCCTTATTTTGAGTCACTAGTTTCAGCATATTATTCCAGCCTGTTTTATCATCATTTAAGTTCTTGTGACCACCTGTAGCATTAGATTTGGCAGTACCTTTAGAATTATCAAATGCACCAATTTGTGGATCACCAAAAGCAGCAAACGTTACTTTATCGGTAGGTAGTGTGGTAATTGTATAAACTGGACTCCAATTGCCTTGTCCATCACTTACAGAATAAGAGTACTGTGTATCTGGATCTAACCCTTTTACTTTCACTTTATTTGAATATTCACCAGTTGGAGCACCTGCTGTTTTCTTCCCATTATAAACATCATCCCCATTATTAGCAGGAGTAGCCTTTCCATCAATATCTGTAAGGGCTGTCTCACTCTGATTAATAGATTGTGTAGCTTTTACAACAGTTTGTTCCGCATCCTGAATATCTGCAGAAGTTGGAAATTCTGTACCATTCATATTAGATGTACGTGAAATTTTTATTTGTGTCTTTCCAGAAGATTGTGTGAACCAAGCAAAATCAAGCTCTTTTGGATCAGAACCAACATTTGCATTAATATTATAAGGTCCTGTAACCTTAGGTAATGAGAAATTTTCAATACCTGATATACCAGTAATTTCGGCATTAACGTTCCTTATAAAAGGTATACTGGCAGACGTAGCCATGACTGTAGCTACAGCAATTGGAAGCATGAATTTAACTTTCTTACTAATTTTCATATAATCTTACCACCTTCTAAATATTTTGTTCTTATATAAAGTTACTCCTTTTATTTTAAATACCAGTTAACTTATAGTTAATTTCACTTTAAATATTATAATTTACCTAAAATTACATATTTTTACTGGCATTGCGTTGGTAAGACTACGTTACATACAATTTTATTACAAAGGAATTATGAAATCTCTGGTATAAGCCACACAAAATTTTAACAATAGCAAGTGACCGCTTTATTGCCTGAGCTTTCAAGATTGGCGACAGCACAAAAGAATTGGTTCAGCAAGTATTGGCATCAAAGAAGATTGAACAGCAGGCATGCTCAGCATGGAAGAGGTGTATTACCCCAAACTCAACCACAAAGCAGACCTGACAAACCGTCAAATCTTCTGAAAAAAGTATTCCGCCGCAAGATGGAAATATATAGTTAGGTTAGGCAAAAATATATACAATAAATTGTTTACTATCACAGTTGACACTTTAATCCATTTATTATATACTGTGAATGCATTCACAGTATATAGCGAATAGATTCACACAACAATAAGGAGGGTTCTATGCCAAAAAAAGCTTTCTTTCGCCTGGATGAAACAAAACGCGAGGAAATATCAAATAGCGCTATGCAGCTTTTTGTTAATTATCCATACGATGATATAAATATGAAGATGACTTTAGACGCATTGTCCATGCATCCTGGAACATTTTATCGGTATTTTGATGATAAAGATGATCTTTATTGTCTCTTGATACAAAATGTGACCCAGAAAAGAGCTGAATTTTTTAATAACCGTAATCAAGATTCAATTTTGCAGATTTTCCTTACCGGCTTATTTGATAATGATAATGGGATTGGGGCCGAACCGCTTAATGAATTGGAAGTCAAGTTCATTGAAACAATTTTATCCATTCCCGAGAACATCTTGCTTCACATATACCTGAATGTACTGAAGGGCGAATCATTCCCTTTGGTTAAGGACATTCTTCGCCGAATGAGGTTTGATGGATATCTACGGCCAGATATTGACGACAACCTGATTTCTTTTATGTTTGAGACAATGCAATTTAATTTGATTTTATTTTTTAGGGAATTCGGTATTAAGGACTTTGAGCTGCAGCATAAGGTCAGCAAATACTTTACAGACTTTTTCTGCCATGGTTTGGTTGAAGATCATAAGTATTCTGAGCTCATGAGCAATCTCAAGAAAGTCAAGGAATAGATACGAATCCATTAAGATATGATGGAAATCATTTTATAGCATTCGAAGCCCGAAAGTATTTGTAGCACTATGCCGTTCGGGTTTCGTAAACACTACAATTATTATAAAACGAGAGAGAGGAACAAAAAAATGAAAACTTATGACGCATTTCCAAAACCGATCGGCAACTATACCGTCGGGCGAACACAAATTGATTTTAAGTACGTAGCATCAGATAATTCAGAAAGAGAACTGACAGCGTTTTTCTTTTATCCGTCCGACAGCAGCGAAGGCAAGCCAACAGCAGAATACGCATTTCCAGAGCTGCCATCACTGTGGAATGAAAGTATGGTTAAGAATGGTCTTGAAATGGATAATTTTTTTGATTTCAATATTAAAACATGCTGTTACGAAGATCTGGCATTATCTCAAAAGGAAAATCGTTATCCAGTTGTATTCTATGTTCATGGCGGAACTACATACCCGCAGCAAAATACTGTAACCTGCCAAGACCTGGCAAGTGCTGGCTATATTGTTGTAGCAATTGGTCATCAAGGAGGAGGTGTATACAGACTCAAGGATGGGCGACTTAGTCACATTTCAAAGAAATATTACGAAGATTTACAGGAATTCGGCACTGACCCAGTGACAAAGGATATAGCTCCAATTCTGGTAGAGAAGCTTGAAAAAGAAAAAGCACTTGAAATTTCTCGTAAAGTAACTTCGTCACCTGGAGCAGTCAAGTTTGCAAAGTATGCCGATCTTCAGAGCGAGGACATAAGATATGTAGCAGATTGCCTGTACAAAATGAATACAGGTGACATTGGATCCATATTTAAAGACAGATTGAAACTTGAAATCGGCATTGGCGTGTTCGGGCACTCATTTGGAGGAGCTACAACAGCAATTGTTTGCCGTGACGACGACCGATTTGTCTGCGGCATCGATTTTGACGGTGGTCTATTTTGTCAGGATAGCGACCTTAAGAAACCCTTCATGATGCTCGGCAGTACGGTATCCTATAATGTGGATGCGCTTTTTCTTGAATCAAACAGCGGAGAAACCTATTTTGTCATTCTTGATAATGTAGTGCATTTTGACTTCGGCGATTTCATATTTCTTGCTAAAAATGAAGCCTTGCAACTGTCATTAAGAGGAACCAGGGATGCAATGGAGCTGCGCAACATTCTTACAACTTATACAAAGGCGTTTTTTGATAAATATATGCTGAAAAAATCAGTGGAAATTGAAAGCCTGGCGTTCGATGGCGTGGAAATGATCAAGAAGTCGAAAAAATAAGTAGCAAAACGCTAGGAACGACTCCGATGAAAGCACTTGAGCTTAGTTCTTTGGAATGTACTCTGCGTCATCTATGGACTGTGTCGCCTAGTAAGGCGACATAAACCTTATACTTGATAATATTTACCATACAATAAAAATACAGCCCATTCCAAGTGGAATTAGGCTGCTTATAGTTTTATTTTAATTATTCAGATTTATCAGATTTAGAATCTATTCCAAGTTTATTTATTTCTGCGTCCAAATGCCTGCTATATTTTTCTATGAATCCAAGCATAGCGTCAAATTGTTCATCAGTCACTTGTTCAAATACGACTTTATCTCGATCTTGAAACTCTTTATGCAGCTTTTCATGGAGGTCATAAACTTTTTGCCCTTGTTCAGTGAGCCTAAAATAGATTTCTTTCTTATTATCTGGTTTCTGATAGCTTTCTATAATGCCTCTTTGTATAAGCTTCTTTGTCATTTTACTTATAGCTCCCCTAGTCATATAAAGAGACTCTGCAAGTTTTGTCACGTTGGACTCTACGTTTCTTCCAATACATTCAATGTAATGTACTTCTGATGGGTTATATCCCTTAAGACTATCTTCCATCTTAAGTTTATTAAGCCAAGCCATCTTATTAAATACTTTCCTAAAATCCATTAAGACCTGTTCTTGTTTGTTCATGGCCTATCCTCCCACTTTTTAACGCATTAACAATATTATATTACTCTTTTGTTTCCATTTCAACAATATTAAAATATTATTGTAATAAATTGAACTATACGTAAAAAGTTATTCTTATCCCTATTATGCTTCCTTATACTCTATTTGTATCTTTTTATCCTCACTTCTTACAAATGTATTGCAGGTATTACAATTATAACTATTTGTTATAATCTTAAAAAGATTCCCTTTTTCGTCTTCTTCATTTCTCTCTACAGTATTTACATTCATAATTTCTAATGCATGACATTTAGGACAATATTCATTAACCATAATTTACACTTCCTCATAACATAATTTTGTATTTAAAAATATTTTTTATGATTCAACCATTTTTTATTCTTGCCAAAAACTACATATATTTATGTTAAATGCAATTTTCACTAAACTATATATATTTATCTTAAATCTAAATTTTATTATATGCCGTATCTCTGTATTTAAAAAATACTTTAAAAGCTACTCTTAAAATAGATTCATCATTTGCAGTTCTCAGAATCACCAACTATCTCTAGTAACTTGCAAGGCTTGTCTATAATGTAATCAGCACCTTTTTCCTTTAGAAGCTCTCTATCTCTAAATCCCCAAGTTACGCCTACACATTTAACTCCAGCATTTCTAGCTGTTTTTACATCTACTTCTGAATCGCCAACATATATAGCTTTATCATCAGTAGAATCTAACTCCTTTAAAGCTTTAATTACTGTATCAGGGGCTGGCTTTTTAGCAATATTTGAACTTTCTCCAATCGCAACTTTTATATATTGTTCAAAATAAATCTTATTAAGCTCTTTTACTGCTGAATCAAATTTATTAGAAACAATTGCAATCTTATAGTTTTCCTTTGATAAAACATCTAAAAGCCCCATGATTCCTTCATATACTTTAGTTTTATTTTGCATATTTTTTGAATAATGACTCCGAAAATCTGCAAGACATTCCTTATAATAAGGATTATTTAAGCCGTCAGGTACAGAAAGCTCCATTAAACGCCCAACTCCGTTTCCTACAAAACTTCTAACTTCTTCCTTTTTTCTAGATGGAAAATTATATTTTCCTAATGCAAAATTCACGCTATCAGCAAGATCTTCAAGAGTGTCAAGAAGCGTTCCATCCAAATCAAATATAACTGTATCATATTTCTTCATAAATAGTATCTCCTTAAAAAACATATAAATTTATAATTAAGCTTTGTTTTAAATGTATGTTGATAAATTATATAAACAAAAGGATACATCTTTCCTGTTCCTTTTGTTTGAATGAGTTTACAAAATATTTTACTTATACGAATTATGTTATAATCTTGAAACTTGTATTTCTTTTGCTAATTTACTTTTTCTTAAACTTCTTGTTTTTATTTGAGAAATCAGAATTCCTATATTGGGATATGATAACCGTACTAAAAAATAATTAATAAATTCTATAATAGCAAACAGCATCAAAAATACTCCCCAAAAATAATACTTAAATGAAATTGATTTACTAACTATTAATATAGGGATATATCCTAAAATTAATAGCAGGTTAATATACTTTAGCACAAAATAAAATTTGCCAGTTGAGTTAAAAGTTATATTCTTATTTGTAAGTCTCTTTAGACATATAAACCAATAAACTGAACCTTGTAACAATATTAAACATAATACTGTTAATGGGTAAATAACTTGAACTGTATGTTCTTTAAACCATATAAAATAACACAACCAAAACGCAAAAACACTTGCTAATTCACCAGTTGATAATTTTAACAATTCTTTTCCTATAGATTTTTTCACGTTTTCTTTCTCCCATAAATAATTCTATTTAAATAAATTTTGGTTCTCTATTTTTAAATGCCTTTACCATAGTATGTATAATTATATAGTATATTGCTTTGAATTATAAAATTCTTAGTCTTTAATAGTGTCTTTTTCCACACTAAAAACTTTAAGCTATTTAAACCATTTAAGATAGTTTGAAAGATATTTAGTTGCAACTCCATTAAACCTACGCATCCATCTTTTTAAATTAGAGTGTATTGCATTTATATGTTGTGTATGTGATACACATCTTCTTTGTGTCTACCTCGTTTAATTCTCTTATGCTCTAAGGACATTTCTATTGAAAATTGAATTTGCTGATTCCCTTTTTCTTAACCTCTTTACCTCTTTTATCTTTATATATTTATATTTCATTATTCTCTTTTAACCTCATAAAATACACCTTCATCAAAATAAATTAAAGTATTATTGTCCTTGATGAATAAAGTTATTTTATCTGATACATTTAATTGCATAATAGAATCAGTGCTAACACCTATTTTTGAAAGATTGGTCTTATACTCACTCGCCATATTATTTTGAGTTTTGTTTGTCATCTTATATTGTGGATTATTATAAGATTCATTACCAAAGGTCGCTAAGTTATTGGACAAACTAATCTTTAAACCTATTAGTGATGTTTTTTCACCAACAGATACCTTTGCATACCCTGCCACTTTTTTGATTTCCCAATTACCATAAAATGATTTTTCATCATTACTAGTTTCTTTATCATTGCTTTGTGCATTAGAATTATTATTTTTGCCATTATTGTTTTTCTCCACTGCAATATTTCTATCTTTGCTATCAGTAGATAAGCTGGCAGTCTTATTTGTTTCAGTATTATTATCTGTATTTTTTGAATCACTGTTGCTAGTAGTATTATCACTAGTATCTGTAGTAGCCTCAATGGTTGTATCATTATTGGTTGGGTTAGCATTATTTTGTGGTTTTTGATTTCCACAACCACTTAATGTTACTAATATAGCTGCTACTAATAAGATAATTTTTATTTTTTTCAATTTTATTCTCCTTATTGTATTAACTTGTTGTATTTTAATACGAGCATATTTTAACATAAACATACACGACTTACAAATTTTATATTTACTCTAAATTGTAAATGCGCTTTTGTAATAATATTATAAAGTGTACATTATAGAAATAACCTTCAGAATCTCTGTAGGTTATTTTTATCTCTCCAAATGTCTATCTTTAATTTTCTTTAGGGCAGCATTTTTCTTTCTAATAATTTTATGATAAGGTATTTTCTTTTTAGCTGCATAATCAGTTAGTCTATAGCAATTATTTAACTGACTATAAACTTATTATAGTAAACCTGAAAGATTAATGAAAATTCATCTAGTTCAACATCTAATATTATTTTTTGAAGTTCAACTATTTTATCATTATTACAGATAATCTTTTTAGCAAATTTAAGATAACAGATGAAAACATAAGTTTCATGTATACCATATCATAATATAATTCAGTTTCTATGATATCGCCAGTTTTACTTTATCAGCATAACCGTTAAAATTAATATATGTCATGACATTAACTTTATTTAACAGGAAATAAACAATCCTAAATAAATCGCTTGGAGGTCAGAATATGGATATAGACTTATTAGAGAAACTTATCATATTTCAGAAAGATAAAGATAATTTTATAGAAACCTTATCTTATTTTAATCCAAAGATAAAATACCTAAGCTATAAACTAAAATATCCTGAAGCTGAAACAGACCTTATCATATTTCTTTATGAATTAATTACAAAAATAAAATTATATAAATTTGTTTCTAGTGCAGATGCTTTAAGATATATAAAAAGATGTCTTAGAAATCAAGCAATTAGATTATCATATAAAGTTAATCGTGATAAAAACCTTCTCATCTTTAATTCTGACGATGAATCATTAGAATCATTTAATAAAAATAATTCCATCAATGATTATTCAGATGTATTCTTCAACGATTTAATTTCATCATTAAAACCTAGACAAAAACAAATTGTTTATTATAAATTTCATATGCAGCTTTCAGATATTGAAATTGGTAAAATTCTCAAAATATCTAGGCAATCTGTAAATAAATCTAAAAGAGTTTCTTTAAATGTACTAAAAACTCGGTTATATATGGAGGGATGATATTATGTATGATGATCTTATAAAGGTTGCTATGACTCAAGGAATTTGGACATTACTTAGTTGTGTGCTTATAGTATACATATTAAAAGCACAGGAATCTAGAGACCTAAGGCAGGAAGAAAGAGAAAAAAATTATCAGGAAATAATTAAGGAACTTACTGATAAATTAAATCTTCTAGATTCCATGAATTCAGCTCTAAATGAAATCAAAATTAAGATTAATTAAAGTTTATCTTTTAGATTTCTCTAATATAAAAACCATTTATTTCTTTGAGATGTGTATTAAAAAGTGTTTAATAATATAAAATAAAAGTATATAATCTTTAAAGTTTATGGATTATATACTTTTATTTTTATGTAAGCATAATGCTATTGTGTTTATTTTTGTCATATAATTATGTATAATATAACTTGATTAAGTTTAGATTGAGGTGATTTATTATTTTATTGTTTAAATATTTAGATATTCTTCTATTCCTTGTTTTTTTCTGCTTATCATTAATTTTTATGATAAATTATATCCAGTCATACCATAGATTGGTTGGAGATAAAAAAGCTAATTTAGTAATTGATTCACATTTGCGTTCCAATAAACACTCATATTTTATGTATATCTTTATTGTATTTCTTATAGTAAGAAATATTGTAGAAAGCTTTTCTTTATACTTACTTCTAAGTAATTGTACTCTTATATTTATTATTATTTTATGTCTATTTTTATATGACAAAGTTGTATCTAAAATGTATTTTCTTGAAGATGGAATTTTTATTGGAAATAAATTCATTGAATATATAGATATAAGAAGCCTTGACTTTATAGAAGAAAAAAATGAGGTTTTAATTATAAAGATATATTATATTTTTTTAGAAAAAGATTTTACTATTTCATATAAAATAAATCATGATTCAAAAAGTAAAATCGAGGATTATATTAATTCATTAAGTATTAATGTTAATATTAACGGGGAATAGATAAAACTTACAAAATCCACTCTATGTTGAAAATTCATAGAGTGGATTTTTTATTATAGATATCGAGCTTTAAAACTAAATTTGTGCGGTAACTTAACAAAATCATAAATATTTTGTTCCGAAAAACTATTTATTCTAGTTATTGCTTGATTCACATTTATATATTCTTTAAAATTAATATAATATTGCATATTATTGTAAATTTATATATTACAAATAAAATGGGGGATCAACATGAATGAATTTATCTGCTTTTTGGAAGAATATTTTTTCTTAGTACTTTCAATATTGCTATTTGTAATTGGCTTTAGCTGTCGTTTCAATTCATTAAAGGCTATTACTTCTCTTAAACTTAATATTGCTAAAAGAAAATATACTATAATTGATGAAAAAGAATACTTAAAATTTGAGGGAACTTACAATTTACTTATAGGATGCTTATCTTTTATTAGCTTTTTAATAGTTACATTAAAGGAAGACTTGATTTTTCCTGTACTAACCATAGAGGTAATTATAATAAATATAATTATTTACTTTTATAATAATCTAAAAAAGGACTTTCTACAAAATAAATAATTCATAGTTTACAATATTAAAATTTTTCTATGTAATGTGAAAAATTTTAATATTGGTGAATATTTCATTTAACTTATGCAAACAATTATCATTGAAGTATTAACTTTCAACTATGGTAAAGAGATAGCATTTTAAATTACCCTGCTATCTCTTTTTTATTATTTATTTAACCTAACAATTATTTACAATATTATAGTTTTGAATATTTTTTTATAAATGACATATACTACTCTCGTAAAATAGTAGTAATTTAATTTCATTAAAAGTGAACCACCAGAATAAGCCCTTATTTGCAAGGGCTTATTTTTGTATTATTAAATAAATATCTATTCTGAATATATATATTAACTTTTCACATAATAAAATAAATCAATTAATTATACAGTTTAATTAAGAAAGGTGGATGATTTTTAATGAAGAGATTTCGTACAGCATTATTTGCTTTCTTATTAGTATTATTTACATCATTGACAACCAGCGCTTATAGTCAATCTGGTAAAACTCTTTCTCAAGGAATTTATAATGCAAGAGATTCAAATTTATTAATAAGTACTCCTATGACAGTTAAGATTGATTCTCCTAGCGGCAAGGCTATTATCTTTATACTTGATTCTGATTATTCCATGAAGGAAATGGTAAAGTTAGAAGCCGAATCCACTGAACACACTTTAAAGCCATTTGATTATGGTTCCTTAATCATAATCGTTGGTAATTCAAGTGTTACCTTTTACTAAAAGGCACTAGAAATAGTGCCCTTCTTATATTTCAAAATTTATTTATTCATAATTCTATATCTTAGTGATGGAAGTTTATAAACACCAATACTATTATACAAACAACAATGTTAGGCATTAAAATAGTCAGCAAATTACTTACTATTTTTGTCCTTTTATTTCTCTCATCTTTTCCTTCACTTAGGTAATTAGCTAAGTATTTATCGCCACTAATAAATGAACCATTTAAAATTCCACATATAACAATACAAAAAGCACTTAAAAAACCAGATATTTTTAATGTTATATTATAATCATTCATTAAAAATCCTGCTATATATGACACCATCGCAATAATTAAACCAATAATAAATGATGTTTTCAAAACTTTTCCTCCTCATATACGAAGCCTCACATACTTATTAAGAATAAACGTTTAAATTTTAATTATCATAATTACGTTTTGATATAATTACTAATTATGCATTATTCATAGTAAGTATACCCCTTCATTTTACTTTGTATTACTAATATAAGATTTATAAAATGAAATCCTGGAAATGATAATATAACCAAAATATTAGAAGCATTAAAAATTATTATTACTATTCCAGCTATAATAAGATACACTGAATTTAATATTGCAAACTTTAACTGCATCCTAAAAAATTCTCTTGGTTTTATAATTGTCATTTCTGTTTTTCTTGCAAATCTTTTATTGTAGTAAGTAATTTTATCCTTACAACAAATAGAATATATTAAATAGATTACTCCAATTAAAATTGGTAATATACCAAGCCAATTCATCTCAACTCCCCCTAATGAAATACTTTATTATAATTTTAATTCCCCCCCTCATATTTTCCTACTTAGTATAGATAAATTCTTGCTCATTATTGCTATGCAGTACTTAATTAATGCATTATACCTGTGCCGCACGAAGTTTCTTCCATTTTCTGATTTTGCTGCGAAAAGACTTAAAAGGCGCAACAGTATTTATGTGAATCCATTTCCAAACTGGCCAATTAGATGGTGTTGACTCTGCCCACTTTCTGCCTCCTGGATTAAACAACTTATCCTCATTAAAATCTTTTATCCATAAAATAATATCATCAACTTTTGAAATGTACATTTCCTTTAACTCTGATAAAGAATAATCATTATACTTAGCATAAAATCTTTCATATAACTTTCCTAGTTGATTCCATTTAAAATCTTTATCTGGTGTTATTACTTCCTTTCCAGCCAATTCATCACTTTCCCAGCTTTTAAGCAATTCCATCCATCCAAGCTGATATGCAATGATTTGTCCAGGGGTTCTATCAACTCCTTCTATAATAAGATCCCTATCACTTTCTGCTACATTATCAAATTCCTTTATAAAAAGTGTTGCTGTCTTTTTTATTTCATTTATGAAAGTTTCTTTATCCGCATATTGCTCCATAACTACACCTCCTATTTTGTATAATAATACAGCATAAAACTTGACAGCATCATGTCATATTAATTAACTTTAGTAAAATATTAGTTAATCTAAACAATATATAATTGTATTTATATATTGTTTTTAAATCCTTTAAGGACTTTTTCATGTTGTTCTATATTAGAATTTCTAATCATTTTTCTGTAAACAATCTAAGATTATAGTATTGCCATTTTTTTATATCTATTTTAAACAAGACACTATATAATCAACTGGTACATCCATTCTAACAGCTGTTTCTTCTATGGACAGACCATTATTTAGGAATCTTTTTACGACCATCACTATATTTTCTCCAACTTCAATAATATGATTATCAGGATCATAAAATCTAACAACACGCTGCCCCCAAGAATGTTCTACCATAGGATGTACATAATTAATATCTGAGATGCTGGTAAGCTTTTGACTAAAGCTGTAAAAATCATCTTCCTCAAAATATAATTCCGCTACATTTCCACCAAAAGCAATTTCATCATTCTGTTTGCATATAAATGATAACCAAGTATCTTTTGTTTGTAATGCAATACCACCAGTCAAAGTTACATTTGCTCCAAAGTCAACAACAACCTCTAAGCCAAGTACTTCATAATAAAATTTCTTTGATTTCTCCATATTAGAAACAACTATCATTGGATTTGAAAACTTCATTTTATTCCTCTCCTTTAGCTAGCTTTATCTCTTCTAACCTTTCCTCAGCTGCTTTAATTGCCTGAGTTCCTGTTTTACACAGTACATTTATTCCCTTAACAATAGTTACAATTACATATGCTTCTACTAATTCTTCCATAGTTAAACCTGCTTCTACAGCTGCAACAGCATGTGCCTTTGCTCCACTTACTTCATCATCTAAACTATCCAATATAGTAAAAATTAATTCCCTTGTTTTTTTAGGAAGATGTCCATTTTCAATTGATTCACGCATTGCCAAATATCCACTTAACCCATCTGGCGAATATTTAGAAAGTGCATCAGCAAATGGCGGATTCCATTTCAATTCTTCCTTATAATATTTAAGTATACTTTCAAAATCCTTCATAACTAAACTCTCCCTCATTTTTTATTTTCTTAAAAATATTAACCCAAACTATATTTTCTTAACAATATAATCAACAAATCCTTGTCTTATTTTTTCACCTTCATCCATTCTTTCTAATACCCTAATTTCTTTATGCAATATTTCCATATCTTCAAAATATGTATCTGGCTCACATTCCTCAAAATATGAATGTATTACAGAAGTATTTCTCTCCATTTGCTCATATTGATTTTCACCAATATCTATACCTATACTATAACGAGAATCTTTTGTCGTAAGAAAATTTATAAAAAGCAACCCTCCAGGCTTTAATACACGCTTCATTTCATTCATTGATTTTAAAACATCTTCTTTTCTCATGTGAAATACTGAATTATACGAATAAACAAAGCTAAATGTTTCATCTCCAAATTTTAAATATCTCATATCTCCGTGTTCAATATTTAAATCTTGATTTTTTTTATGTGCATACATATTAGCCTCTTTTAATTGATTAATATCAAATTCTATTCCATGTGTTTTATATCCATATTCCGAAAATAAGCTTAACGGTGGACAATTCCCTCCTGCACCACAATCTAGAACCACTTTATCCATAGTTGTTTCATTACAGAACATGATAAATGTATACAATGGTATTTGCCTAAATATTTCATTCATTTTACCTATTCCTTTCTATTAAACACATTTTATAAATCGCCTAAATTTATCATTGCTACAGTCTTCTATTTCCACTAAAATATTCTGACATTATAACTAAATAATAACATATATTACAATTATAAATTTCTTAAATTTTATTAAGTTTGAATATATGTACTACAATATAAAATTGTATTTATGTATATATGTCGCAATAAATTTACATTTAAAACTTTAGTTAGGTAAGTCCTAAGTTAAAACCCAAATGTAGAAATTAAATTGCAACATATTTAACAGAGAACTCTTCATCTGCTGCTGAAGTTAGGCTATAGCAAGATGATTTAGCTGAACCATTACCTTTGTTAAATTATAATAAACTCTTTAAATACTAAGCTATGTTTTAATATGATCTTGAAATATAGCTAAAAAAAATTATAGGTGGGATTGCCCGCCTATAATACTCAATATAAGAAATAAGTTCTTCTCTTACTATTATTTTTTAAAAAGGAATTATAGTTCCCAAAGGTAACCAACCATTTGACCTTGAAAGTTTATCCATCTTTTGCAATACTTTATAAGCTCTATCTCCAGTAGTAATTTTTTCAATAAAAACTACCCGATAAATTCCAACGACTACATGCTTCAAAACAACTTGAGGAATTTTACCTTTGCTCAATTCATTTTGTCCATTCAATATAATATCATCAATGATTTTGTTTTTAGGTTCATACATTTCTTTAAACTCATTTAGTAAAAGTTCTGCCTCTTCTTCTATTCTTATCTTTTCCTTTTTCACCAAATAATCACCTTACTATCTTTAAAATCATACTCTAAATTATTCTTGTTACGAAATATGAGTTACTACTGTTTATTAGATTATAGTTTTTAATAATGCTTATTATAACATAATTTACAAAATATCACACATGTTACACATAGATTGGCTCTCTATCCTTTATACTTTTAATTTGATATATAATGTGTTACATTGCTTTGAATTATAAAGTTCTTAGCCTTTACTATTTCTTTATCTGCATCAATATTTGAACCACTTGATATAGTTTCTTATGTATTTAGTTGCAAATTGCAATACCACTGAACCTATTTCACTAGTAAATATCAATTTTCAATACTAATTTTAAACATAGCTAACCTCTAAAAAGCAAGACTAAAATCTAGCCTTGCTTTTAAATTCACAATTTTTTGATATAAATTATTCTTTTATTAATATGTTCAATAACTTTACATCTGTTAATGCTTCTATTCCATATTGTATATCAGCTTCTAATGCAAAAATATCACCTTCGCTTATTACTGATTCGTCATTTTCATTGTAAACAACTTTAGCTTCTCCTTCTATTACAATAAATAATGATTCCATTTGATAATATTCCTTATCTATGCTTTCTCCCTTTGCATATGAAAAGAATCTAACTTCATGTTTTTCATTATCTACTAGGGCCTTACTTGCTATTGTATTTCCTGAATGACTTATCATATCTTTCATTTTTATTGGTTCAAATGGTTTTATGTTTCTTAAATATTTCATAAGCTTAATCCTCTTTCACTACTATTAATAGCATCTTCATGTCTTCTTTTGCAGTTACTTGATGCTGAATATTTGCAGGCATAACTACCAATTGCCCTTTATGAGCTTCCATTACTTCATCACCTATTTTTACAGTAGCTATTCCTTCCTGAATAACAATCATAGCATCCCCTTTAGCTGCATGAGGCCCAACGCCTTCACCTTTTCCAAAAGCTAATGCAGTAAGTCCTACACCTTTCTTTTGAGCCATTGTAACAGTTTCTATTTGACCTTCCTTGCAGCTTACTAAGCTGTCAAAATCTATTGCCTTTGATTTTTCTATATTCTTAATTAATTCTTGCATATTACATTCTCCTTTTTATTTATTGTCTAGTTTTTACTACACAAAATATGTTTTATATTTGAATCATTATATAATCTGATATTTTTATCCGATAGCTAGCATCCGTAACACTCCCTCAATATATGAAACTCCTCTTCCTAAAGTCAGATGAGTAAGCGATTCACACTAAATCATAGATTTAGGTTCTCTGCTTAAGTGGGAGATAACGGCTGCACGCTCCTGGATTAGTTCAACTAAATTCAGCTGGAGTATAAAAACTCCACCTGAAAAGTTTCACTTTATAAATAAGCAGTAAATGTTTCTATTAGTTCTTCATTATTTTTGTTTATATTACTATCAAAATATAGATCTAATACAGGAATATTTATTTCTTCTTTATATTTTTCTCTTAATATTTTTAATATTGTAGCTGTATTTTCATACATAGAGCTTACAACAATAATCCCATCAACATTTTCTGCTGTTAATAATTTAGCAAACCTATATCTTCCGCTTCCTCCTGCATAATTTGGAAGCTTATCTTTTAGTATTTCATTAAGACTATCAATATCCTTATTAAATGGGGATTTTTCTTCTAAAATCAAATTAACTTTATTAATAATCTTCTTAGCTTCAGCTACTAATTTTAAATATTGCTTATTAGTCTTATTTCTCTTATTGCTAAAATCTTCATATAGCATATATAATTCTTCCGCAAAGGGCTGCTTTACAACATCATAATTTTCCATTAGCCTTTTTATGAGATTATTATTTAAATAATCTTTATTCACTACCAAAGATTCTCCCACTATAAGCAGTTTCTTTTTATTTTCTTTTAATATCTCACTATCTAGGATTTCTAATTTTTCATCAAAATATGAGTCTGTCATATTATTATTTTTTATTGCTTTAATTAAATCATCTAAGGATGTTTCTTTTTTATCTTCATGTAATCTATTAATTAGATCGCCTATTACCAATGCTTTAAAGAATTCTAGACCAAAATCTTTATCTCCTAAGTAATCTTCTATAAATGGCGCTTCGAGATTTAGTTTTCTGCCACATTCTAAGGCTTTATATTGTATAAGCTTCCCATACTGCCCAAAGGTTTCACTTCCTTCATCTGTAGGAAGATATAATGTATATTCTTTTTCACTTTCTTTAACTTTACTTATGACTTCTGATATTAAACCAGTTAGTGAGAAATATTCTTTTCCTCTTGAAAATTGCTTTCCAATTTCAATTGTGCTTTCACTTACAGGTTCTAATATTGTAACCTCTTTATTTTTTCTTTCTAAGAAAGCTTTTAGTATATTGCTATATGGATACATATATGGAATTATCACTTCATTTTCAGTTTCTATTTCATTCTTAGAGTTTTGAAGTTTATTATCAAATTTAACTTCATTAACCATTCCAAGTTTTTTACTATAATTACCTTCAGCAGATTCCTCAACTTTATTTTCTAAAAGGCCATTATTATCACAATTTTTAATCGAATTTATAAATGCCTCTACCCTTGTAATTACTCCAACTTTTGAAGAGTGTTCATCTACTTCTATATGCAAATAAGGCTTGCTTCCCATTTCCTTTTTAAAATAATGGGTAAGAATTGTATCTGGTCCGCATCCATGGTTAGTAATGTATATTGGATATAAATTTTTATGATTTCTTATAATTTTTGCTCCTGTTATTATGTGCTGTCCAAAAGGCCAATACATATTAGAATATTCTTCTCCAATATTCATTTCAGAAGCTTCAAGGTGAGTTAAATGAAGTACTTTATATCCACGCTTTTTCAATTCATTTTCTATGCCCATGTTTAATGCTGGATCAACAATATTATATACTCTGCTTATCATTACAAATACTTTTTCATCTTCACCTATATTTTTTAAAACATCCGATCCGAGTGATTCAAGATTTTTTTCATAATCCATAAACTTTTTCATACCAGACATTACTGCTGCCGCTGTTTCTATTTTATTTTTTCCAAGATCTTTTCCTATACTTAATAAGGTTTTAATCATATATTGTTTACCAAAATTAAATGATAATGTTGGTGATATTAACTTTATATTTTTTTCTTCTAAATTAAACACGCTTTCAATTATCTTTGGTGAAGTCTGCATATACACACATGCATAATCTTCTCTCACATCTGAACCTGCATGCTTCATAGTGTATAAATGTGGCAGGAATATATAATCAACTTTCCTCTGTAGAAGCCATGCCACATGCCCATTTATTAATTTAACTGGAAAACATGTTTCTTCAAACGAATATTCCTGGCTAAGGCCTATTATATCTTCATTAGTTGCATCTGAAAGTAAAACATTATATCCTAATTTTTTGAATATCTCATTAAACATCGGGAACATTTTATTAAGAAACAGTACTCTTGGTATCCCTATTGTTTTTTTATTAGCATCTTTATCAGTTATATATCCGTCTAAGAATAATTTTTCACCTTTATTTGAATAATCTATACTGCTATTTTGTTTCTTATCTTTTTCGTTATTCTTTATACTTTCCTTTGTTAAAACTGCTGTTCCTAAAGCGCCTGTAACACTAAAGAATTCTGGAATGATAATTTCTTTATTAAGTAAAGCTCTAAATGCATTTACTACTGCTTGATTATGAGCAATTCCACCTTGAAGGAAAATTTTATTTCCAATAGGTCTATTTCCAACAACTCTATTTAAATAATTTTTTACTATAGAGTAAGCAAGTCCAGCTGAAATATTCTCAATACTTTCGCCTTCTCCTATTGCTTTACCTATGTTTCCTTCAATAAAAACAGTACATCTATCCCCTAAATTGCAAGGGCTATCGCCTTCTAAAGCAACCTTTCCAAACTCATTAATACTTATTCCAAGTTTCTTAATCTGCTCTTCTATAAACGCTCCTGTTCCTGCTGCGCATATTTTATTCATTTCAAAGTCTTTTACTAATTTATTTTCTATACATATATATTTTGAATCCTGACCACCAATTTCAAATATGGTGTCAACATCACTACATACATTTATGGCACCTTCTGCTTGCGCTGTAATCTCATTTACAATTAAATCTGCATTAATTAATTTTCCAATATACTCTCTACCAGAACCAGTTGTACCTATTCCTTTGAATTTAAAGTCTTGTCCTAATCTTTCCTTTAATATATCAAAATATTCAGTAACAACTTCTTTTGGTTTTCCATTAGTTTTTGTATAAATATAATCAATTACGTTGTTAGCTTCATCAATAACAACAAAATTGATACTTGTTGATCCAATATCAACGCCCAAGTAACCTTCTTTTAAAGTATTGTTTATACAATTATGTTTATTTAAACCATCATTTACTCCGAATTTATCTAATTTTTCAAATAAGCTATTTTTAGGCTTTTCTATAATTAATTTTTCAGAAGAGCTAAGTTTATTTACATCTATAATTAATCCTTTTTCTTCTGCTATCTTGCAAGCTCCAAAACATGTAAGCAACTCAAAATTTTCTTCAATTATAATGTCTTCGTCTTCTAACTTTAATACATCCTTTAGAGCTTTAACTACTCCTTTGTTATGTATTACCCCACCAGAAAGCATGATTGGTTTATTAAGCTTATTTTTCTGAAGAACATTTGCTTTATAATTTCTTACAAGTGCATGGCATAATCCTTGTAATATGTCCTCTACTTTTACACCATCCTGCATATGATGTATCATATCAGTCTTTGAAAAAACGCTGCATCTTCCAGCTATTCTTGGAATTTCTGTAGCTTTTTCTGTATAAAGTGATATATCTTTTATATCTATAGATAATCTTGAAGCCTGCTCTTCTAAAAAAGAACCAGTACCAGCTGCACAGCTTGTATTCATGAAGAATTTTACATTTTTAACATCTATATCTGTAATATATTTTGTTTCTTGTGCACCAAGTTCAATAATAGATTTAACATTCTTATTTTTAAATAAAGCTCCTTCAATAAGAGAAATACTATTATTGATATGATACTTTTTATCTAAATTAATTCTTGATGATAAACTTCCTGTTATCCCAATAACCATATTTGATTCTTTATTAATTGCTTTAACCTTCTCAATTAACTCACTATAATATTTATTAATATTTCCTTTATGGAATATATAATTACTTTCAATTAAATTATCATTACTATCTAAGTAAACATACTTAAGAGTTGAATAACCAATATCTATTCCTAACTTATTCATAACACCCTCCTTTGAAATTCATTCTCATTTACTTCTTATAAGTATTATATTACACTTTCACGCTAGACTCCGTATCATATGATACGCTTAAGAAGAAATTTATGAGGAGTCTAATGTCAGATTTAGATAATTTAAATATTTCATGTGCTTCTGAAGTCCAAATGATTGAGGTTTTTATAAACTAAAATACCCTATAGAGTTGACTTTTTTATCGTCTATTCTATAGGATACAATCTAATTATCTTATGATCCATCCATTATTAAAAATAAAGTTTACACTATATCTTTCAATCTGAAGTATTGCTCGATCTTTTCATCAATTAAACAAAAATTACAGGAATGTGCGATTTTAAATTTCATATTTTTAGTTAAGACTAAAAATAAATTATACAGATTAATCAATAGTTAGCTACAACAATGGATTATGCCACTATCTTTCATCTCTATGATCATAATCACAAGTACGAGCTGGTGGAATACTCTGTATGAAGTTGAAAACATTTTCTGGATCATATTTAGCTTTAATTCTCCTAAGTCTAGCAAAATTATCACCATAATATTCATGACCGTAATCTTTTATACATAAATCTGGTACATTTACATATGATCCTGTTATATATGACTGCAATCTTGCACGTGTCTTCTCAACAAGCATAATATTCTCTCGTGCTTCACCTTTTTCAATCCATGATGCATCCCATTCCAAATAATATTTAGTATTTCGCCAGAAAAAGGCTGTATCCTTTGGATTTACACTATTCATAGCACCTCCAGAGTTAAGGAAAAAGAAATTAGATTCGCTTCCTTTTGCTTTTTCTAAGAAGCTTCTTATTGCTTCAATTCCTTCTTCAGGTAGAGTTTGCTCAACCCAGGCAGATGACCACGTACTCTTCTGTTCATCGAAGAAAGGTTCATTTGGAGCCCAGAAATCTATTGCCTCACTTAGTGTAACCCCATCAATAACTACCTTTAAAGGACATCCTACTTCTATCAAAGGTCTTATCAACTTCTTCAGTTCTGCTTTAGTCCCAAGGAATAATCCCTGTGAACGGAGAAGACCATTTGTTTTAGAATATATCTCCAATATAGTACCAAGTCTTACATCTACAAATGGAGACCACCTTTGCCATGCATCAATAACTTCATCTAATTGCTCCCAAGGCCAAATTATTTGGAATATCCCAACTTCAGCAGGAGCACGACGTATTCTAAATGTGTATGAGGTTATAATACCGAAGTTACCTCCTCCACCTCCACGAATAGCCCATAGTAAGTCTGGATTTTCCTTTTCGCTAACGTGCATAATCTCACCATCAGCATTAACTATAGTGGCAGCTAGAATATTATCTGAAATCACTCCTGCTGTTCGTTGTATAGCTGTAATTCCTCCACCAGTACTTATTCCGCCTATACCAACAGTAGAACTATCTCCAAAAGGAGCAAGGAAACCTTCCTGTGCTAGCATCCTCACAAGAGAACCAACGCGTATTCCCGCTTCAACTGTGGCAATTAAATTTTCTTTATCTACCTTTACTCTTTTCATTAGACCAGTATCTATTACAATTCCACCATTTGTTTGTGAAAAATCTTTTGCTAGAGCATGCCTGCCGCTTCGCATTCTAATTGGTACATCATTCTCACGAGCCCACTTGACTGCATTTTCTACATCCTTATTATTCTTTGCAAAAACAAATACACTAGGAAACGCGTTGGTGAACGGATTCCAGTTCATTCGTGCTTCCCTATATTCAGGATCATTTGGACGGACTACCTTTCCAGTTAATTTTGTTTTGCATTTCATATAGTCACCCTCTTTTGTAAATTTGCTTTATATAAAAACAATGTGATTTTTTACACAAAGCTTGTTATATTTTATAATATGAACATTTATAAAATTAGTACCATCTTTTAACTTTTCATCTAACATAATACTATAAAAACACTACGAACTTTTGATTAAACTACTGTGAATTAAGAAGGCAAGTACGCTCATATTTCCCATGTACTTTTTCCCAAAAACGAGTATACACTTTTCATTGATATGTAATTCACTATGTGATTTTTTAATACTCATCCTGATCTGAGATTAGTTTTTTAATTCACCACCAAGCAAATATTTTTTTATTCTCTTTTAAAAGGCAACTTTCCGAATAAGCCTTTCTCATAATTAATCCCCCTCACCAAGCACAATGTCCATATGTTTGTCTAGTGATACAAATTTCTAGAGAATAATAAATCCTCGACAATACTACACTCGTATTGTCGAGGATTTGTTTAGTTAACATGATGTCTTCCTCTTGGAACTATAAAAGGCGAATTAGATACTGGATCTTGTATTACCACACAATCTAATCCAAATACTTCATTGATTAATTCTGATGTTATAACCTTTGATGGTTCACCTTTCCCAATTAATTTTCCCTTTCGAAGAGCAAATATATAATCTGCATATCTGGCAGATAAATTTATATCATGAAGTACCATTACAATAGTAGTTCCTCTTCTGCGGTTTAGATCCGTCAATAAATCAAGAATTTCTACTTGATAAGCAATATCAAGATATGTAGTTGGTTCATCTAAAAGAAGTATATCTGTCTGCTGAGCTAGTGCCATAGCTATCCAAACCCTTTGGCGTTGTCCTCCAGATAGCTCATCTACACTACGATTAGCAAGCTCTGTTATTCCCATTATTTCAAGTGCCTCTTCTACTGCATCAAAGTCACTTTTATCCATGCTTTTCAAAAATGCTTGATATGGAAATCTACCTCTTGAAACTAAGTCCCAGACTGTTATCCCTTCTGGAACTACTGGTGATTGTGGAAGCAGTCCTAAAACTTGTGCCAATTTTTTAGAAGGCATTGAAGTTATTTTTTTGCCATCAATTACAACATCTCCCGAAATTGGCTTAATAAGCCTTGCAAGTGTTTTTAGCAAAGTTGATTTACCACATGCATTTGCACCAATAATAACACTGATTTTATTACTTGGAATAGTTATATCAATTCCATCAACTATAATCTTTTTTTCATACCCAGTTACTAAATTTTTTGCTTCAAGCAATTGTTGTTTTTCATTCATTATGCTTGCCCCCTTCTGTTTATAGTTATTAGAAGCAATAGCATATATGGTGCTCCTAAAATTCCTGTAATTACACCTACAGGAAATCTTGTACTAAATACAAACTGGCCAATCATATCTGCTCCAAGTACTAATAATGCTCCAACTAAACCTGATGCTAAAACATTTGGTGCACCTAGTCCAACAAGTCTTGCTGAAATTGGACCTGATAAAAATGCAACAAAGGCTATAGGCCCTGTAACAGCAGTTGCAAAAGCAATTAAAAATACGGAACTTAAGATCAATGCTATTCTTATTAAATTTATTTTAATCCCCAGTGTTGTTGCAAATTCATCTCCTAATTCTAATATTTGAAGATGATTAGTTAAACATAAAATGATAACTCCAAATATAATAACAACCACAAGTAAGCCTGGGACATCTTTCATACTCATCCCATTTAAGCTTCCATTTAACCATGTCAGTGCTTTTGAGACATCGTGTTCTGAAGCCTTAACCAGCAAAAATGATATAAGGGCATTTAGCATTGCTTGCATTCCAATTCCTATAAGTATTAATCTTCCGCCTGAAAATCCTGAACCTTTAGAGAACATATATATAAGTCCTGAAACCAAAATTCCTGAAATCACAGCTGCAATAGAAACACCGCTTCCACTCATGTGAAGAACTAATATACAAAATACAGCTGCCACACTAGCTCCTGAACTTATTCCTATAATATCAGGACTAGCTAGTGGATTTCTAAGCATAGTTTGAAATGTGTTTCCTGCTATTCCAAATGCTAGCCCTGCTAAAAGTCCACAAAACATTCTTGGTAAACGCAAGGTTCCTATAGTAAATGTAGCTCCTTGTATCTCTTCCCCAATAAGTACTCTTATAACTGTACTTAATGAATAATTAGTTTTACCATATAAAAGCATAACTCCGCAAAGACTTAATGTTAAAGCAAAGAGAATTATATTAACGCTAATCATGCGTTTTTTTCTTTTTATATAACCTTCTTTTATCATAGAGTGAGTAGTTTTTATCATATAGCCCTCACCTTCGCTTTCCTTGCAATGATAATAAGAATTGGTGCACCTAAAAATGCAGTAATAATTCCCACCTGAAGTTCACCAGGACTTCCAATTACTCTTCCCAAAACATCTGAAATTGTTAAAATCACCGCTCCTCCAATAGCTGACATAGGAACTAAGCCTCTTAAATTTGAGCCAAAAATGAGACGTATACTATGAGGAATCATTAAACCTACAAATCCTATGGGTCCTGCAATTGCTGTGGTTGCACCACATAGTATAACCCCTGCAATTGCACATATAATCCTAATAATTCCTATATTTACTCCAAGACCAGTTGCAACCTCATCTCCTAAAGCTAAAATATCCAATGCTGGTGCTGATATTATGCTTATTATTAATCCAATTATTAAAAATGGTAACATTAAGTCAATACTCTCCCAAGTTGCACCACTTACACTTCCGACCTGCCAAAATCTATATGCATCTATAACCTCACTTCTAGGAAGTATTATTACACTTACTAAAGAGGTTAAAACCGCACTAGTAGCTGAGCCTGCCAAAGCAAGTTTTATTGGTGTCATACCTCCGCTTCCAATAGAAGCTATAGTATAAACAAATATTGATGTTATTCCTGCTCCAGCTAATGCAATCCAGATATACTCGTTAGCTGAATTTATATTAAAAAATGCTATTCCAATTACAACAAATAAAGACGCACCTGTATTAACTCCTAAAATGCTTGGGTCTGCTATTGGATTTCTAGTGATTGATTGCATAAGAGCCCCCGATATTCCAAGAGAAGCTCCTGCCATAATACTAAAAATTGTTCTTGGAACACGTTCTCGAACAACTAATGCAGCAAAAGACGTATCGTCACTATTTAATAAAGCATTTATTGCTTGACTAATTCCTATATTTTTTGACCCAAATGCCAGTGATATTACTACACATATACCTAGTAAAAAAATACTACCTAAATATATTCCTACTGTCTTTCTAAATCTCATTATGCTTTATCTGCTGCCTCTCCAATTATTTTTAGATATTCATCTATTGTTGCTGGAATTGATAAAGCAGTAGGAGTACAAGATGCTGCAAGTGCTGATCCATCTTCTATTACGGCAACTGATCCTCTTTTTATTGCTGGAACTGTTCCAAGTAGGGCATCTGATTGCAATTGTTTTACTAATGTATCATTTCCATACGTTACTATTACATCTACATCTGTTAATTTATCAATATTTTCTGAACTAATTTCAAGAGCAAAACTATCTGAAGTCTGCGCAAGCTTTTTAACACTCTCTGGTAATTCTAATCCTAAATCAGTTAAATATGCTGCTCGAGGATCTGATGGAAGATATATATAAAATTTACCTAGGTCAGCTGGATTAAAGTAACAAAAAACAGCCTTTTTGCCTTTAAGTTTAGTATACTCACTAGTTTTTTCTGTTATTTGCTTTTCCAAATCTGAAACTAATTTGTCTCCTTCATCTTTTTTACCCATTGCAGTTGAATTAATTGATATTTGATCACGCCAATATGTTTGCCAAGGAAGTTTAGGATATGCTACAACAGGAGCAATTTTACTTAATAAATCATATTCTTCTTGTGTTATTCCTGAATATACAGCTAATATAACATCTGGCTTTGCATTACTGATAGCTTCATAATCTAAACCATCTACATCGTCAAAAGTAACAGGTTTGTCCACACCTAACTCTTTATATTTTTCTGCTGTCCATGGCAATAAACCATTTTCATCTGCTTTTCCATAGTTAGCTTTAGATACACCTGCTGGTACAACTCCTAATGCTAATGGTACGTCCTGATTTCCCCAAGAAATTGTAACAACCTTTTCTGGCTGTTTTTCAATTACTGTTTCACCAAAAGCATGTTTAATAGTAAGTGGATAAGTTACAGTCGCACTTTGTCCCACATTAGATTTATCTTCATTTTTAGCCGCTCCACTTGAGCATCCTGTTATTAATAAAGTACAAGCAAGAATAATCGTAGTTATTCCTTTTAATTTCATGATAATCCTCCTAATTGTTATGTATTTTATTTAATTAATACTTATTTGATTTTTATACTCAAATGATAATGTTTTTCATTTACTATCGTTATTTATTTTATATTTATCAGTAAAATTTGTCAACCTTACATTTGAGAATATTATCTTGAAATTTGTGGTAATACTTATTAAATAAACTTATTTTCATTATATTTTGTGAAGACTTTGCCTTCATAGGGAGTTCCTAGAAAAGAACAAAACCGCAGGCGACTGTGTTTAAGTTCCGTATTGTGCTTCGCACTCTTTTCATATGTGTAGATTTTTTCACGCATCTGCCTTTTCGAACGCATGTGAGAAAAATCTGCACATCAGAAATGGCAGCTATGCACTTATAAAAAGAGTAGCTATGCTACAATACTGAACTATTCTGCATATAAGAACATTTTATGCAGGCGAATAAGATTTCTTTTTTATTCTTTTTTAAATACAAAAACTAGTCAATCAACCTTTTTTAAGTTATACCCTCAAGGAGTACCTCGTCTACAGATTTTATTGGAATATAAATTCCTAAAGAATAAAAAAATATTTATGATAAATCCTTGTTTTAATTGCGTTTCTAAACAGCAATGAAAACAAGGATCTATACATAAATATTTCAAAACAAAATTACATAAAATTTATTATTAACGCACAAGTTCTTTAAGCAACAAAACTTATTTTTTGACTTAACTAAATCTCGCTTTAAGACATTTGATAAATTAATTTAATTCTATAGATTTAGAGGTTCTTTTAATATTAAGTTCAGTTACCATCTTATTCGAAAACTTGTCCATATTTATAAAATACATTACGATTAATCCAATTATGGTAAATACAATTCCTGAGTATATAAACGAAATATTAATTGCCTTTATTGCTGCACCTGTCTGTACAGCAGCTGTTCCATTATATTTTCCAAAGTCAAGAATCCATCCGAGAATTGCAGTACCAAGGCCCCCCCCTAATTTCATTCCAAAACTTACACAACTGTTAATTAATCCATCTGCACGTATTCCTGTTTTCCATTCTCCATAATCTACAGCATCTGCAACAATTGCGAAAATTCCAACTATTAGAGGCGCCATACCAAAACCCTTTATAATACTTCCTGCCATAACAAGCTCATAAGAAGCAGGATTAATTGCCATAATAATAACACCTACTAATTTCACTAGAAATCCAAACATCATAACTTTCCATTTACCAAATTTACTTATGAACTTAGGTAAAAGTGCAAATCCAACTATCATAGGTGCATAAAGTGCTAAAGTAAGCATCCCCATTAAATTAGCATTATTTAATACATAAGTTGTATAATAAAGAGTAGCTCCTGAAAATAGCCCCATATCTGTATAAATAATAATAAACATAATCGCTATAAGTAAAAAATATTTATTTTTCATCAAGGAACCAATTCCTACTTTTAACTTGAATTTTTCTCCCTTTTCATCCTGATTTCTTTCTTTTGTAAATGCAAATGTTATGAATAGAAATGCACATGAAATTATTCCATAAATAACTGCAAGTTTTGACCATCCATACTTTTCAACCAATGGATTTGTAATCATTGATAATATAATAGTAAATGAGATAACAAAAACAAATCGAATTGAGCTCAAAACTGAACGTTCTTGTATGTTACTTGATATTCTTGATAACAATGTGCAATATGACAAATTTGAGGCCGTGTATACAATTGACACTAAAAATATATAAGTGATATATGCATAAATCAGCTTTCCACCATTGCTGAGCCCCATAGGAACATTAAACAATAATATCAAACCAATCCCCATAAATGGTGCACTCCATAAAATCCAAGGTCTTGTTTTCCCCCACCTTGTATTAGTTTTATCAATAAGTGCTCCAATTGATAAATCTGTTACACCATCTAAAAGTCTCGCAATCAGCATTAGTGTCCCAACTGCTGCTACTCCAAGTCCAACGCTATTAGTATAATATATCATCAAAAAAGAAGTAATTGGCACATACACAAAGTTACATCCTACATCGCCTATTGAATAAGAAATCTTTTCTTTTAAATTAATTTTTTCTTCCATAAAAATACTCATTCCTTTCATAGTACTCAACATATAAAGTAATTAAACGATTACTTTAAGAATATATATATGTTCTAATTAATGATTAACATTTGTCAATAAATAATGAATGCTCGAACTTTTTTAGTTTTCAAAATAATTCTTATTCAAAAAGCATTGAATTCTAATTAAAACTTATATATTATAAAAATATGACTTGATATGGCAGAGTAAAGTAATTATATTTTTATGTACAGTTAATATTAACTAATCAACCAACTAATATTAACTATCATTAAACTAATACTTTTCACTCTGTCATTTCATTTGTATTTGATACAATTACAATGTAACTTTTCCCATGTGTAGATCTGAATCTGCGCTGCTGCTTCCTATATACACCTCATACTCCATTTTCTCTAATTCCATTTGTTCTGTTTTTGGATTATACCAGCAAAGCTCCTCTTTATGGCAAGTTATTGTAACTTCCTTGCTTTCTCCTGGCTGTAAATTTACACGAGCAAAACCTCTTAACAATTTTACAGGTCTCTCTACAGATGAATTTTTGAATCCGACATACATTTGTACGACTTCATCCCCTGCCATTTTTCCTATATTTTTAACAGTACATTTAGCGATAACACTATCATCAGATGCATCAAACTTTGCATCACTAAAATCAAATTTAGTATAAGATAGTCCATATCCATATGGAGCAGATGGTTTTATGCCTTCCTTTTCTAACTTTGTATATCCATGATAGTAATCATACCATTGAGATGTTGTATCCCAATTTACTTGTGGAAGATCACTTTCTTTAAATGGAATTACATATGGTAGTTTTCCACTTGGATTAACATCTCCAAATATAATCTCTCCTATTGCAGTTCCGCCTTCCATACCTGGATAATATGCCATCATTATAGCTCCGACGCTTTCTTTCCATTCTTCCATCATTATCATATTTCCACCAATTAACACAGCTATGGAATTAGTGTTAACAGGACCTACTTCCTGTATTAATTTAATTTCATTTTCATGAAGACCTAATGAATTTTTTCTATCTCCACCTACTGCTCCTGTATAAGATTCAAATTCATCTTCTGATATATATTCACCTTCATCGTCATAGTTATATCCAACTACAAATATAACTGCGTCTGCATCTTTAGCTAATTCTTTTGCATGTTCCAAATTTTCACCATTGTAATATACAACTTGTGCTTTAGGTGCTGAATTTGCAATTCCTTGTAATGGTGTTATGACATAAGCTGGTCTTACCTGACTTGAACCGTGATCTCCAATTACTTCTTTATCTCCTAACTTTCCTAACACAACAATTTTTTTTGCTTTATCTTTGCTTAGTGGCAATACATTATTTTCATTCTTAATTAATGTAATCCCCTCTCTTGCTGCCTGAAGTGCAAGTTTAATGTGATCTTCACATCCAATTACGCTCTCATCATATTCATTTGAATAAGCATCTTCAAATGCTAGCAATGTACGCACGATACGTAATGCAGATTCATCAATTTTACTTTCTTTTACTTGTCCATTTTTTACTGCCTCTACTAATTTATCTCCAAAAAACTGAGTGCAGCACATTTCCATATCTTGTCCGCCATTAGCTGCTTCAACCGTATCTCTGACTCCCCAGATAAAGTCACTCATAACAAATCCATCAAAATCCCATTCCTTTTTCAATACTTGATTTAATAAGTAATCATGATGTCCACAATGAGTTCCTTTGTATAAGTTATAAGAACTCATAATAGCTGCTGCACCTGCTTCAACACATTTCTTGAAATGAGGAAGAAATACTTCTCTCTCTGTACGTTTATCACATTCAACATTTACTTTAAATCTGGAAATTTCCATTTGGTTAAAGGCAAAATGTTTTACACATGCGATTACATTTTCGTCTTGTACACCTTTAACTAATGCTCGTCCCATTTCCCCTAAGTGAAAAGATTCTTCACCATAAGTTTCTTGGCTTCTTCCCCAGCCTGGATTATACGGAAGATTGATACATACTCCTGCAAATAAGTTCCCTTTATACCCATGAACTTCTTTACCTATAGCATTACCTATTTTTTCTTCTAATGCTGTATCAAATGTTGCACCTCTAAGCATTGATACTGGAAAACATGTGCTTTTTCCTGCACTACAAACTACACCTCTTGGGCCATCACAGAAAAGCATAGAAGGCACATTCTTCTTCTCTATTCCTCCAGCTGGATAAGGATAACTATTATAATGTTTTTGCTCATCAGCATCTCTCAAATCAGAGAGCATATCATTAAGAGTAACATTTCCACCCATTAAGGAAACCTTTTCTTCTAAAGTTAAAGAGTTAACTATTTCCTTTGCCTTTTCAGTATAAGATAATCTTTTTAATTTAGTACATTTCATTTTTACATATCTCCTTTACAATATTTTTCTAATAAATTAATAGATTCTTTAAAATCAAAACGCAAATAGCCTTGTACATTAGGATCAGCATTTAAACTTGCCCCACTTTTTCGGTATTCAGAAGGGGTCACACCTATTTCCTTTTTAAAAGCTCTGTAAAAAGTACTTTCAGAATAAAAGCCACAATCATTTGCTATAAAGCTAATTGACTTGTTTGAAAACTTAAGCATATATTTAGAAGCCTCTATTTTGCTGCTAAGCACTAAATCCTTAGGTGATAATCCAATGTTTGCCTTTAAGAAACGATAAACTGATTTCTCGCACAAGCCTATAAATTTATATAGTTCATCTAATACTGTATCCTTTTTACAGTTTTTTTGGATAAAGTTTATTACCTGCATGAGCAATTCTGTGTTTTCTGTTTCTTTCAAATCTACAGCTTTTTGATGAATATCATATAATGTGAATTCAAATAAGTCCGCTATTAACATATAAACCAAAGATTTTACCCGGTAAGTGTTAAATATTTCATCATTCTGACTTTCAAGTCCAATTTTAGCAGCATTAGTAACGTATGCATCATATCCGTTCTTAGGTTTCTTATCATCAAGCTTGCTATTTAAGTAAAAATAATACGATCTATTATCATCTTTTGTATTTTTGAATAAATTCTCATTCATTTGAATAAACAAGCATAAATTATCTTCTTTAGTACGTTGTAATTCATGTACTGCTTTTGAATTTAATAATACAATATCCCCTGCTTCCAAAACCGTTATCTTTGGGCTTGCATTTACTATTAAAGATCCTTTCAGAACTAAAATTAATTCATAATCATAATGCCAATGAAAACTAGAATGCTCAATTGATGTTACAAACACCTTTGCTGGATATTTCTCTTCATGTTCAATTGTTTCAAAAATATATGAACTCATATTTCCCCCATTTCATGATACACTATAACCACTTTGTAAATATTTACACTTTGATTATAAGTTATATCAAAATATATTTGTTATCATTTTTGTACAAATTCTATTTCATTTTCAGACTACTCATATTATAACTGAATCATATAAGGTGCATAAAAATAAATTAAATATTTCATATTATGTATAGACAATCTATAAGCTAATAAACTGTATAGAACTTAACTAATTCCCTAATTTCTAGCTATTCCGAATCATAATAAAAAAATGGAACAATAATTTATCTTTGAAATCTCAAACCCAATACTTTGGAAATTTATGATAAAATATTATTATGTGAAAAAGAAATATTATAAATTTAACAGAAGATGGAATTAGCCTTTTATTAGAATCTATTAAAAAGTAAAGGATGTATCTTATATGTTAAATGTAAAAAAAATATTATTAGGTGTAGTTTGTCTTGTTGTAATCACAGTTATAATCGTTGGAGGAAAATATCTAATCTCTGTTAGAAATTATCAAACAACAATTAAAGGATTAACAATTAACAACGTAGATTTATCAAAGATTCCCGATGGAAAATATATTGGTTCATACGATGCTAATTTAATTAGCGCAAAAGTTTCAGTTACAGTTAAAAGCCACAAGATTGAAAATATAGATTTACTAGAACATAAAACCGATAGAGGCAAGCCTGCAGAAGTTATTCCAAGTATGGTAGTTAAAGCACAAAGTTTACAAGTAGATACTGTTTCAGGAGCAACAAATAGCAGTAAAACAATTTTAAAGGCTATTGAAAATGCACTAAAGCCTAATCAGAAATAAAGATATATCAATAAAATGGGCTGTAAATAGATTTTGTCTTTACACAAATCTACCTACAGCCCAAAAACATAATATTTAAAATCCAATACGCATAATTTAGTTCCATATACGTTATAAACATTCTATTTCACAGAACTTTTATCCCTCATTACCTTACTTAACAATATTGACTATGTTAGCTTGTCCTGCATCAACCTGTATATCGCCATTAACCAGTTCACATATTTCGCCACTAGTAAATATAACTATCACATCAGTTGATGGAACTTTATTTTTTATTTCTTCTATGTCAAACTCTAAGAGCTTATCACCTATTTTTATCTTTTGCCCTTCTCTAACAAATGTTTTGAATCCTTTACCATTGAGTTTGACTGTATCAATACCAACATGAATTAGAATTTCAGCTCCATTATTTGCTTTTAGACCTATTGCATGCAAAGTTGGAAAAATCATTGATACTACACCAACTATAGGTGAATACACAACACCTTGTTTAGGCTCAATTGCAAAACCGTCACCTAAAGCTTTAGACGCAAATACCTCATCTATTACAGATGTTACTGACTTTAGTTTTCCCTCCGTTGGTGACACTATTTTGAACTTTGTCCTATTAAATAAATTAAACATATTTTCCAGCCTTCCTTTTATAAACTACTTTTTTCTATATTTATTGCACCGCTAATTCTTATCTCTAGACTTTTGCACCATTTAGAAAATCATAAATACAATATATCAGTTATCTAAAATTTGCAATATTGCCTCTGCCGCTCCATTTTTATCATTGTCTAGTGTAATGAAATCTGCTTTAGCTTTAATTTCTTCACTTGCATTTCCCATTGCAATGCCAATTCCAGCCATTTGAAGCATTTCTATATCATTATTATTATCCCCAATAGCAGCTATTTCCTTCAAATCTATTTCTAGCAATTCAGCTAGTTTTTCCAGACCAGCCCCCTTATTTGCGCTATGAATGTTAATCTCAAGATTATCCTCTACAGATGAGGTTATTTTAACTTTATCATTTATAGATAACAAACTATTATATACTTCATTTTTCATATCATCTTTTAAAAATGGAATATTTATTTTTTCTACACATTTTATCCATTCACATTCTGATCTATCATCAACTACCGAAAAAATATTCTTTATTAAATTATGACTGTCTGACATAAGATTTAAGCATTTTTCTGATAATCCATATTTAACGGGATTTATAAAAACCTCTTCATCTATATAAGCATTCCCGTTAGAATAAAACTCAACAACGATTGGATAATCCTTAATTATTTCAATTATCTTCTTTAAAATATCTATAGTAATAAAGTTAGAAAAAACTATTTCATTTTTTCTTAAATTTACTACAGCCGCTCCATTTGAAGATATTGCATATGTAATTTCCTCTATTGATTTTATTTCATCACATATTAATCCAACACTTCTTCCAGTTGCCAGAACCACCTGAACTCCCTTTTCAATCGCCATTTTAATTGCAGTAAGAGTTTTGTCACTTATATAACCACAACTGTTTAATACTGTCCCATCTAAATCCAATGCTATAAGTTTAATCTTCATTTACACCTCCATGATAGTTTATTAAAAATTCCTGTATTCTCTTAATATTTTCTTCCTGCAATACATAGTTAATATAAATAATCTTAGTTTTACTTGGTAATATAACATTAAATAATCGTATTGGAGTAAAGATCACATCTACATCTACGGAATACTGTCTTATATAATTTAAGGAGAAACTTCCTATGATTTCGATTTTATCACCACAGTAATTATTGATTTGTTTTGCCATGCTCGAAGCTGCACTTTGTCCAATATCACTTATTATTATTGCTTTTATTTTTGTTTGGGCAAAAGCTCCCATATAAAGTATGATAAAGCCCAATTCTTCTTCTTGAATCTTATAACTATACTTATCAAAAACTAGTTTATATAATATATCTGCCATTTCTGTTTGAAGCTTATATAATTCCTTTGCATTTCTTATAGATGCATTGTGTTCAAAATGTCCTTGTTCTAAACGATAAAGCATTTTATCTATATGTATGCTTAACATTTTCTTTAACTCTGGATTTTTCAAATAGCTACAATTATATTTTTTATCTACTATCGATAAAAATTCTTCTGTTAACTCCGCGATTTCTTTTCTTGGCTCCACTTTAACACATTCATCATATAATACTCTTTTAGTTAAAAGGCAATCTTTTAAAAAGTTTCTATCACACTCAGATATTCTAATATCATTTTGAATTAAAAGTTCCTCAATTTCCTTCATAATATCTTCAAATACTTGAGGATACTGTCTACTAGTTTCTGATTCTAAAAGTAATCCCGCTTTGTTACGATATATCATTATAAATAAATCTAACAAAAATCCTTCTACCGATTTATCAATTAGAATCAAATTATTTCTATATAAAATAACAGGTAATTCCTTTTGCAAAATTTCATATATTTTGCTATATGACTCTCCAAACTGAAACTTCAAAACTTTATACATTAAAATAGATCCAAATGTTTTATAATTTAATGTTTCAGATAATATATGCCTTATGCTTCTTTCTTTTCCACGAAAATAGATGCCTTTTTTTGTTCTTTCAATATTAAGTCCATTAAAATTTCGTAAATATTCATCAATTTCCTTTAGAGTTTTTATCATTACCGTTTTTGATACATACATAATATCTGCTAAATTCTGAACTGAAATAGGCTCTTTTATAAATGTCAAATATATAAAAGTAAATAAAAATCTTTCTCCAGGTGTTTCTGGCAATTCTACCTTCTTCAAACTCAAAATCATATTATTTAGAAATTCATAAAACTGAGTTCTCTCTCCTTTAAGAATAAAATAACCTCTAGCTGAAGACGAGTTTATCCTCATATCTTTATGTCTTAATATATCATTTATCTCATGTATTTCCATCCTGACAGTCCTTAAGCTGATACCTAACTTTTCCATAAATTCATTGGGTCGCACATATTCATTATGTAATAAATCTCTAAGCATAATTACTTGTCTTGATTTCATAAATCCTCCACTTTTATAATATAATCATCTTTTTTTGCTACAACATTAGATAATATGTTTTATGCATTTTTTCCTCCATATATTTGTTGTACAAGACTCTTTACTATATTATATACGAAAGATAGGTCACATGAAAAAATAGATATATTTTAATTGTTATTAAAAATATTTTTTCAAAGAATTTCCCTCGCCATAAGAACGAGGGAAATTCTTAAATTCTAGCTAATTAATCTAACCTCAAAAGAAATTCCTTCTGAAGAATCCTTTCCTAATGTAAATTCAAACATTCCTTCATCACTTTTATATTGATTCTCTCCATTCCAATAACGAAGATCTTTTTCATCAATGGTAAACTCTACAGTTTTTGTTTCATTAGGATTAATCATAATTTGTTTGTATTTAATCAACTGTTTAACTGGTCTTGAAATATCTGCAACTTTATCTCTCATATACAATTGTACTGTTTCTATACCAGTATACTTTCCTATGTTAGTAACATTAATACTGCATGATATTCGCTCTTTTTTGCTTAGTTCTTTTTTACTTATATTTAAATTATCATACTTAAACTGCGAATATCCCAGCCCATATCCAAACGGAAATAGTGGCTCATTTAGGACATCTAAATATTGGGACTTATATCTTTTTTCGTTCTTAAGTAATTCTTTTGGTCTCCCTGTTGCTAAATTATTATAGTAAACTGGAATTTGACCTACTCCTCTTGGAAAGCTCATAGTAAGCTTTCCACTTGGATTATAATCACCATATAGAATATCTGCAATTGCATTTCCACCTTCTGTTCCTGGGAACCAGCACTCTAAAACTGCATCGGCTTCTTCTATTACATTAGTAAGATCTAGTGGGCGACCATTTATTAGAAGAACTATCAAAGGCTTGTTCAACTTTTTCATACAACGTAAAAGCTTTATTTGAGCTTCTGGAAGAGTTATATTGCTAACACATCCTGCTTCTCCGCTTTTTTCTTCTTCTTCTCCTAATGCTAATACAATAACATCTGCTCTTTTAGCTTTTTCTATTATTTCCTCTGATTTTTCTTTCGAAATTTCATTAAAGGATGTCGTTTCTACGCCTTCAAGCCTGATATTCTTATTTATTAATCCTTGTTCAATTGTAATTACATCATTAAGGTCTCCATCTAAAGACCATGGGCCTAATATTGATGAGCTACTTGCATATGGTCCAATTAATATTACATTTTTACTACGCTCCAAAGGCAATACATCGGAATTTTTTAATAACACTGCAGATTTAGAAGCCGCTTCTCTTGCTACCTTTCTGAAATCACTACATAACAATGTTTGCTTTTCTTTTTCATAAGAAATCCCTCTGTATGGATCTTCAAATAATCCACACTCATTCTTAAGTAAAAGAATTCTCTCCACTGCTTCATCTAATAGCTTTTCCATACTCTTATCTTTGCATAGTTCTGGTAAAGCTTCAAAATATGCTGTAGTAGCCATTTCAATATCTATTCCAGCTTTTAATGATAACTTTGCTGCATCTATGCTATTTTCCGCTGTGCCATGAGGTATTAGTTCCTTTACTGCTCCCCAGTCGGAAATCACGGCACCTTCATATTTCCATTCTTCTCTTAATATTTTTCGCAAGAGCCATGTATTAGCAGTAGCTGGTATTCCATTCAATACATTAAAGGAAGACATTATTGATTTTGCTCCAGCTTTTATAGCTTCATAATAAGGTGGAAAATATTCATTTCTCAATCTACATTCTGAAATATCAACTGTATTATAATCTCTTCCTCCCTCTGCTGCTCCATATGCCGCAAAATGTTTTACACAAGAAATTAAGGTATCTGGATCTTTTAAATCACCATTTTGATATCCTCGAACCATGGCTGCTCCAAATATACTATTGAGAAGAGTATCTTCTCCAAAACTTTCAATAACTCTTCCCCATCTTGGATCTCTGACTATATCTACCATAGGCGAAAATGTTGCTTGATATCCTGAAGAACTGCCTTCTCTTGCTGCAACTCTTGCAGTTTTTTCTATTAATTCCTCATCCCATGAACATGAAAGCGCTAGTGGAATAGGAAATATAGTCTTAAATCCATGTATAATATCATGCATAAAAAGTAGCGGAATTCCTAAACGGTTATTATCTAAATATTCTTTTTGAATTTCAAACATCATCTTTGCATCTAATTTACCTAAAACAGTTCCTATCATCCATTTTTGCTCTTTTGTAAATTTAAGCTTAGAAACCGTTCCTGTTGCTGAAGTATTAGAATTATAATAATAACTTGTTCTGATTTGTGTTAATTGTCCTATTTTTTCTTCCAATGTCATCTTAGACAACAGGGTTTTTATCTCTTCATTTTTCATAAGCTTCCTCTCTTACTGCTCTTCTTTATCTTTATATCCAAACATGAATGTTAGCGCAAAGGCTACTCCAAAAGAAATCGCTATTACTAATATATATAATGGAAATTGATTATTTAAATAAAGAAGCATTCCTGGTAAAGCAGATATCCCCATACCAGTGGCTTTAAGTTTAAATAGTGAGGCTAAAAATCCACCTACACCTCCACCAACAAGTCCCATTATAAACGGTTTTACAAATCTTAAATTGACACCGAATATAGCTGGTTCTGTAATCCCCAAAAGTGCTGATATTACTGATGGAAAAGATAAAGCTTTGATTTTTTTAGACTTAGTTTTCATACCTACTGCAAATGCTGCTCCAGCCTGTGCAGCTATTGCACAAGAACCTATAGGATTTACAAGATTCCAGTTTGTTTGAGCCAGCATCTGAATTTCAACAACACTTAATGCTTGGTGAATTCCTGTAACTACTATTAATTGAGATATTCCTCCCCAAATTAATCCACCTAATCCAAGAGGTAATGTAAATAACATTGTTACAACGTATACAAGAGAAACCTCAATTTCATGAGCAATAGGCCCAATAATTAATAATCCAAAAATTAATGTAACAAGTAATGTCAAAAATGGTGTAAGTATTAAATCAAATGTATCTGATATTCTTTTTCTAAGCCAAATCTCAAATTTTGCTCCAATAAATCCTGCAAAGAAAGCTGGTAATACTGATGCCTGATATCCTGACATCTTAAGACCGAATAACACAAGTGGTTCAGCTGTTCCTTGAGCTACTGCCCAACCATTAGGAAGTGATGGGCTAACAAGCATAAGTCCTATCATAATTCCAAGTATTGGTGTTCCCCCAAACTTTTTAAATGATGACCAGCAAATAAGAACTGGTAAAAATGCAAATGCAGTATCGGTTAATATTTGAGTAAATGCTAATAATGAACTCGGAATGCTTTCTGGTGTTAATCCAAACATTGCTAATATTGGTTGTTGTAATAAAACTCCTCTAAGTCCCATGAACAACCCTGTAGCAACCATTGCTGGTATGATTGGTACAAATATATCAGAAAATATACGAATTGCCCTTTTAAATTTGTTATCGCCTTGCTCAGCTACCATTTGGCTTTGCTCTGATTTTGATGTACCAGATATGCCAAGATTACTTACTTGTTCAAATACTTTATTTACAGTTCCTGTACCAAAAATAATTTGATATTGTCCTGAAGTAAAGAAAAATCCTTTTACCTTATCAATCTCTTCAACTACTTTATCATCAACTTTTTGTCTATCTTTAAGAATAAGTCTTAATCTTGTAGCACAGTGAGCCGCCGAAATAATATTATCTGCGCCTCCTACTGCTTCAATAACTTCTTTAGCGATCTTTTCATAATTATCACTCATTTATATTTTCCCCCTTGTAATTCCACAAATTTAGTTTTAATTTTCCATTAGAATTTATTCGGATATCATTATCCTGAAAATACACTCTGCTAGAAATAACTTTTTCCCCTTCGTTTATAAATATTTCCACTGATGAGTTATCAATAAATACCCTAAGCATCTTTAAACTTTCGTTAACATTTAAGGATTTTTCATCAAACTCTCCTGTAAGCCAATTAAGTCTTTTAATATTTAATATCTTATCATTGGAATTGTAATGTAGTTTAAGCGCTCCTAATATAGTACAATTAAATTCATTTTCATCATCTAAAATGAATTCCATCTCTTTATAGTAATCCCTAACTTCTAGACTTATTTCTTCATTTTCTATATGTTTCTCAATTTTATCATTTCTTAAAGATTGTAATTCTTTAATTGGTTTCTGATATAACCAATTATTTTTATATATGAACTCTCTTGGATATGTAAAGCTGTGAAGCCATCCATCGTTTACAGATAACTGTGACATTTGGTAGTCATATTCACCGCCCCCCATCCAAGACATATATAATGTTCGTTTATTTTCATCTACAAAAGATTGAGGTGCATAAAAATCAAACCCTTCATCTACTCTAATTCCTTCTTTATGTGGTGTAAATGTTCCTTTTTCTTTTGAAAATTCACCACTCATCCATACTGCATGACAGCTATCTTTTTCTATTCCATTTTCTATCTTCTTCTCTTGCCTGCTGACAATTAAGATATACTCTTCTCCAAGGCGAATCATATCTGGACATTCGCACATATATCCCCAGTTCATCGTGTCTGGAAGCAAATTGCCTTTATAATTCCAATTATATAAATCTTCTGACCAAAAAAGTGCTACATTTCCTTTCTTTTCACTAGTCTGTGCTCCTACTATCATCCACCATATATTTTCTTCTTCATCTTTCCAAACTTTTGGATCTCTAAAATGTGCTGTGTATCCTTCTGGCAGATAGATAACTGGTCCATGTTTTTGAAATGTAATTCCATCTTCTGAAGTTGCTAAACATTGATAAGTTTCTCTATCTCCATTTTCTTTTCTTACATTCCCTGTATAAAACAGATATATTTTTCCATTAAATACAATTCCATTTCCAGAATAGCATCCATTTTTGTCATACCACATATCTGGCTTTAATGCTATCCCTTTGTCTTCCCAGTTAACTAAATCTTTAGAAATACAATGCCTCCAGCATTTTGCCCCTTGTGGTGTAACTTCTTCTAACCATTGATAAAAAGCATGATATGTTCCTTTGAATTCTACTAATCCATTTGGATCATTTAAAAAACCTGTTTTGGGTGTAACATGATGCTTAGGTTTTATCCTATTTTCTTTATCCATCTAATCTCTTTCCTCCTTCCTCTTATCGTTTACACCTGTATTATATAACATAAGATCTCGCAAACAAAGTCGCTTATTTACCTCTAGAAGTGGCAAAATAAATATCATATATTTTCACTTTTTTATCATGTTTAATACTTTTTACTCACTACTTACGTATAATTATTTTTTATATAAGATCTACTAAGCTGACTTTACGAAATATTTAGCATTACGAAATTAGTTAATATTACAATAAGAGTATTTATACAGATTCCTATAAAATCAAAACACCTCACTAGAACACAAATTTTAGATTCTAGTGAGGTTTATGGTCTATATAATACGTGCGCATGAATAATAATGTCTTTTATTTTCTTGTATTTTACACCTTATTACTTATTTATATATTCTTAGATAGATCTTAAACACATCATTCTCACATTCTGCCCAGATTTCACCCTTATGAAGTTCTACTATATTCTTTGAAATCGCCAGTCCTAGCCCTGACCCACTAACTTTAGAGTTTCTAGATTTATCACTTCTATAAAATCTTTCAAAAAGTTTTAATGTATCTTCTAAACCGTCGTTAGCTACTTCATTTTTAAATGAAATGGTTACATATTCACTGCTTTCTATTAAATTTATATATATCTCTGTGCCTTCTACACCGTACTTAACTGCATTTGATAACAGATTTTCAAAAACTCTTCCTAGCTTGCTTGAATCAACATTTAAAATTACTTTAGATGCCTCGTACTCTTTTTTTAAATTCATATTTCTTTTTTGAGCTTCACCAAACAATTCGCCTATGCTTTGCTCTAATATCTCAACCACATTTACCTCTCTCTTATTTAAAGATATTCCGCCTGATTCTAACTTGGAATATTCAAATAGATCTTCTATAAGCTTATTTAACTTATAAGCTTTTTCTATGGAAATAGCAGTATACTTCTTTTTATTTTCCTCTGTAGTCTTTTCGTCCCCTACAAGCTGCATATAAGCTATAAGCGAAGTTAATGGAGTTCTTAAATCATGTGAAACATTAGTTATAAGCTCTGTTTTAAATTCTTCCTGAGCTCTTTCCTTTTCAATATTTTCCTTAAGTTTCTCTGCCATGGAATTCATACTTTCAGCCAAGAATCCAAGCTCATCCATCCCCTTCTTTTGAATCCTATAATCTAAGTTTCCATTTGAAAATTCTACTGCACCTTCTGCTATTTGTTTTATATATTTTACTTTTCTGCTGGTTAAAAAGAATGTTAAAAGCATTGCTATAATTACAGGCGACAATAAAATCATTAATAATTCATTATCAGTATATTTTTTCTCATCAATTTCATTATACTTCTCATAAATATATAGTTTTTCTTCATTACCATCTATTGTGATATCATAAACTTGATATACATTCCCATCTTTGTATTCTCTATTAAGCCACTTCCGGATTTTTTCTACATCTAATTTATCTCCTTCTACATTTTTTGATTTCAGCAATATATCTCCATTTACGTCTGCTATTACAGCATTTACATCATATAATTTTGCAACATTATTTAAGTATTCTTCACAGGATTCATCATTTCTATTTACAAATCTGTTTATATCAACAAAAGCTTTATTAAAATTATTAACATGCCCAGACACAGTACCTTCATATATATAATATAGAATTGCACCTATTCCCACTAATATTATTAAAGCACTAATAACATTCATTAATATAAATTTTATATTCAAGCTGCTTAAGCTTTTTATTATTTTATTCTTCAACCCTTTCACCTCTTACTTATCAATCTTGTATCCAACACCCCATACCAACTTTATATATTTAGGCTCTTTCGGGTTGATTTCTATCTTTTCTCTTATATTTCTAATATGAACTGCTACAGTATTATCAGAATTGAAAAAAGGTTCATCCCATACATTTTCATATATCTGTTCAGTACTTAATACTCTGCCAATGTTTGTTGCTAAAACTTTTAAGATTTCAAATTCTCTTGGAGTCAATCTAACAAATTTGTCGTCTACAAATACTTCCCTATTTGCTGTATTTATTACAAGCCCATCTATGCATATCTCATCATCATTTTCTTCTCTTGGTTCATTAAAACTTGTAGTTCTTCTTATTTGGGATTTCACTCTTGCAACAAGTTCTAAAGGATTAAATGGCTTTACCACATAATCATCTGCACCAATATTTAAACCTAATATCTTATCACTGTCCTCACTTTTAGCTGACAGCATTATTATAGGCATCTTTTTTTCTTCTCTGATTTTTAAGCATGTCCTAATGCCATCTAATTTAGGCATCATTATATCTAAGATTATTAAATCTATAGCTTCATTCTTTAATTTTTCTAAAGCTTCTAATCCATCACAAGCTGTGACAACCTCATAACCTTCATTTATCAAATAAATTTCTATAACTTCTCTTATATCTTTTTCATCATCTACAACTAATATTGATTTTTTCTTTTCCATGCTATACACCTTGCCTTTTCCTTATCTTTGAATCTCTATATTTGCACATTTTATGGTAAACATAATTACCTGAAAAAATAATCATCAGTGGCATAAGAGGATATGCATATCTGCTACATGTAAAGTATGGAAGATACACTGCATTCATAGTTATTATACTTAGGGTAATAACCTGTTTTCCTAAAGTGAAATTTTTTTCTTTAACAACATTTCTAATACTAATAATTGCTGTAATTAATATAAAATAATGTTCTATAAACGCAAGCAAGTTTTTTATACCTATATATTGAGTCCAATAAAACGGCTCATACCAAAAGTAAAAAGTCTTTCCAATTGTATACCAATATGCAAATTTAAAAGGTTCTTCTTTTCCGTATATATTTAACCTTTCTATTCCTTCCTCTACTTCATATTTATCATTTTGTATAGAATCATCGCTCTTCCTATACTCAACTCCCCATCCGTTATCCTGATTATAGTTAATAAATGTACCTTGCAAAAATGGATTACCACTTGACTTTGTAAATGGTATAAACATATTAAAATTATTGTAATTTCTTACCCACCAAGGCGACATTATAATGCAAAATATAATTACTACTATACTAGCATATTTAACCATTTCTTTCATCTTATACCTAGCCTTAATCCAAATTGCAAGTATTACTAGTGGGTATACTGCTATTGTCGGTTTAAATAAACAACCTAAACTCCAAACTATTCCTGCCAGTGCATAGTATTTTATTTTCTTAGTTTCTAATGCTTTAATACTTAAATATATAAGCAATAGAATCAAGAACTTAAATGTGACTTCCATTAATATAAGGTTTGCAGAATATATCTCAACAATATAAATTGAATCAACTATACAAGCTATTAAAGCTGCTTTTTCATTAAAAACTTTTTTTCCTATTAGAAATATTAAATTTAAGCTGCATATCTGCAGAACAACTTGAAATATCCTAAATGCCATGATGGCCTGAAATTTCCCAAATATCATTACAAAGAACGAGAGTATAAAGGTTAATCCTGGCATTATATAAACTGTGGGCTTACTTATATCTTCATACGAAAATATTCTATTCTCTACCAAATTCCAAGCGCTTCTTATATATTTAACATCATCATTATCAAAACTCTCCAAACTTCCAAGCAATGTAGAATTACCATGTTTGAAAATCGAAATAAGAGCCACTATTATAAATAATATTTCCAAAAGAATAAGTCCAAATTTTATCCTTTTATTTTCCTTATAAGTAATAAACATATTTTTCTCCTCTACTTAGCAATAATAAATGTTCCAATTATTATAAATATTGCTCCTAAACCTTTGTTAAATGTAAAATACTCCTTGAATATTAAAACTCCAGCAAGTATTCCCCCTATATAACATAAGCTTTGCAATGGATATATCCTGCTTAATTCTTCCTTTGATAATATGTAGATCCAAATTATTGTAGCAAACACATATATAATGCCTCCGCCTAATATATAAGGATTAAAAAACATATCAATAATTCCTGTAATTGAGAAATTAAAACTACTTTTTCCTATACCAATCTTCCATAATACTTGACCTGAAACCAACATTATTATGTTTAAGAATAACAATAAATACATCATCTATTCTCTTGCTCCTTTATAAATTGCCAAATCACAGCATTTTCTTGTATCAGCCTAACTAATCTCCTCTTTATCTCATATATTTGTCTGACTAAATAAGCTATTGCAAAAATTAATATTATCAAAAAAATTATTATTCCATTCATAATTTAATCTCCTTATTTACATTTTTAATAAACTTGCTTTTGAGCTGTTATCAATGTTGATAGTGTTACTTTAATCATGTAATAAATCGATTTTAGTGGTGTTATGGATGACTTTCCTTCATATCTTTGCCTCATATTTACACCAATCTCTTTAACCTTCAAGCCATTTTTGTATGCATATACTATAGTTTCAACTTCTGGATAATCCTTTGGATAGTATTTTGCAAAAAGCTCTATTGCCTTTTTATTTATTAATCTGTATCCAGAAGTAGTATCATAATAATTACTTCCACATAGCAACGAAACTAATTTAGAAAAATATTTTATTCCCATTCCTCTAAATATACTTGGTATATAATTGGATTTCTCTACAAACCTTGAACCTATAATCATATCGAAATTGCCCTTTTCCATTTGTTTAACTAAATTTTCTAAATCCTTTGGATCATGCTGACCATCACCATCTATCTGCACAGCTATATCATATCCCTTATTTAATGCATAGATATAACCAGTCTGAACAGCTCCCCCAATCCCTAAGTTTTCATTTAAATTTATTACTTCTGCTCCTGCCTTTTTTGCTTCAAAATATGTATTATCTTTAGAACCATCATTAACTACAATGACATCCGCAAATACATTATTATTTCTTATTGAAGTTATTACATTATAAATATTTTTTTCTTCATTATAAGCTGGTATTATAATCAAACACTTCATTACTTTACTCTCCTTTTTCCTTGATCTGCTATAACTTAATTTTAATTATCAAAATTAAAGAACTATTTATTAAATTTATGAAGAAATTATGAAGTTCATCTTTGGCCTACAATCTATAGATATAAATCTGTAGTTTTCAGAAATAGAGCATTTAACAGGAACTTAAAATCATATATATGTTGCAATAAATTACATAACGAAAACCTTCTGAATAATACATTCATCAATCAAAAAGTCTATATTCTCCTGTGAAATGAGAAAGCCCCATGAAAATCTAAATTTTAGATTTTCATGGGGCTTATAGATATCCAATTTAAGAATTAAACTTATTAGATGAACATATTTACAAAATTGCTAGAACTTTAAGCTAATATCTTAACTAGAAATCATACTATTTCAAATCCACCACAAAAGCAATTAAGCTTTTCTATTCTTCTGTAAAGTGCTCTTTTATATATTTAACTGAATTTTCACCAGCCATTCTGCCTGAATTTAAGGCAAATCCTAATGAGTTTCCTGGAAGAATAAATGCATAGTCTGGATTATATAAAGAGTTTGCATCTGTTCCTGCTGCAAATAATCCTGGTACTACATTAGATTCTGCATCCATTGCTTGTGTCTTATAGTTAATTTTAATTCCACCTGCACTACCATATGCACTTGGAGCAAATTTTAAAGCATAATATTTTGGACCTATTAATGGTTTTAAATATTTTGGATTTTTATTGAATATGTTATCTCTTGATTTGCAAGCTTCATTATAATCATTTATTGTTTTTACAAGACCTTCTTTATCAATTCCTGCTTTTTCTGCTAATTCTTCAATGGAATCTGCTATGAATAAAATATCATTTCCGTTTTTAATAAATTCATTCATTTCTTGCTTGAAATCATCCATACTAATATTTGAAGTTACAACATTTATTAGCTCTAAACCGTTTTTCTCATAATATTTCATAATGCTATCATCTATAATTGAAAATACAGTTTTACTTTTTTGCTTACAGATAGCATTAACTGAAAATACAGGATTTTCAACTACAGCTTCATCATAGAATCTTTCACCATCTAGATTTACAAAAACATTTGGTTGTCTAAATGGAAGTTCGATTGGAGCATATCCACCTGTATTAGGTGCAAAGAAAACTAATTCTAAGTCCATTGTGTCTTTTGCTGCCCCAGCTTCCCATGCCATTTTAATTCCATCTCCTGTAAGTCCTGGAATTCTATATGAAAATAAATCTTTTCCCCATTCAAATCCTGTATACTTTTTAATAAATTCAGGATTATCACCAAATCCTCCTGTTGCAATAATAACTGCTGAGCCATATGCTTCAATTTCACCATCTTTATCTTTTGCAACTACGCCTATTACTTCTCCATTATCTTTAATTAAACTTTGAATTGGTGATTCTAAACAAATTTTAACTCCTAATTCTTCTGCTCTGTCTGTCATTGCTTTGATCATTGTAGCAGCGGCTCTAAGACCAGGCGCTCCTGTCTTTGGCTGAACAATATGCCAAGTTGCTTCTGAACCCGGGAAATATTTTGATGGTAGTGCAAATTTTACACCCATATCTTCTAGCCATTCAATTGTACTTGCTGATTTATAAATATAATCTTTTACAAGTCTTGCGTCTGCGCGCCAGTGAGTATAATCCATGAATTTTTGAAAAGCTGCTTCTCTTGTACAGTCAATAAGTCTTTCCTTTTGCATTTTAGTCTCTACACCTAAAGGACCCATTGCCATATTAGCGCATCCACCAGTAGTATTTGCTTTTTCAAACACTATAACTTCAGCCCCTTGTTCTGCAGCTGCAATTGCTGCTGCAAGTCCTGCTGCTCCTCCACCTACGATAATTACATCTGATTCCATTTCACGCATATTTGTTACCTCCTAAATTTAATTAATGATTAAAAAATATATATTAATTTTTGATTATGAGCTATTTTCTTCGTCTTCTTCCAAGTCCAAGGCCTTTCTTTTCACCTAAAGCACCTTCATCAAAGCTTCCAACTTCTATTGGTTCTGATGGTAATTTAGGCTTTACTGAGCCATATCTCTTTACTGCTTTTACGCTGCATATCTCTTCACATTTTTTGCATTTATCACAACAATCCATATCAATTATATGAATTAAATTATTTCCACCTTTTATTGCTTTTTGAGGACAATCCATACAATCGCCACACCCATTACAAACCTTTGGATCTATAAAATAATTAGCATAAGCTATACAATTTAGTGTACTACAAATTTTTCTATCAATATGCTTTTCAAATTCATCTCTAAATTTATTAATAGCTGTATATAATGGATTAGAAGCGCTTCTTCCAAAATCACACAAAGTCCCAATTTTAATTGTTTCACTTAACCGGATAGCTAAACTAATGTCACTCTCTTTTCCTTTTCCTTCAGTTGCATCCTTAATGATTTTGTATAATTGGTAAATCCCTTCCCTGCAATATACACATTTCCCGCAGGTCTCTTTGCTATTATCTAGCATTTTTTGAGTTACCCAATTCACAACACACGTATCTACGTTATAAACTTCTATTTTTGATACTTCTACCATTGTCCCATTTCCCATTAAACTTGAATATAAGAATGGAGTATCTAATTCTTCTTCTGTGAAAACAGCACCTGTATTTCCACCTACCTGCACGAACTTTATTGCTTTTTCAGATTCAGTTCCGCCACCATATTCACTTATAATTTCCTTTAAAGATGTTCCAAATGGAATTTCATAGATTCCAGGATTTCTAACATCTCCAGCTATTGAAATAATCTTTTTATGGATATAATTTTCTTCAAATGAATTCTTAAGGGCATACATTGTTTCTGCATTATGTACTAATGTTATTTCATTAAATACATCTTTTTCAAAAGCTTTCTTATTCCCAACTAGCACTACTTCTATTGCATATGATTCTAATTGCATTTTGAAATTACTATAACATTCACTAAGATAAATTTTAACTTTTTCTATCCCTAATTCCTTTTGGCATATTTTAATTCCATCAATAACCTTACTTATGTGCTGTTCTAATAAATATCTTATATTTTCACTTTGACTATTATCTTCAATAAAAAGACATGCTAATTCTTCCCATTCCCTGCTTTGCCATCTATCTATAAGATTAGTATTTTTTATTCCATGTCCTGATATTTTTATATTTTCTGCTAGCATTTTTTCACCACCTTTACTTCACCTTATATTCAGTCCAGAATTTTGCCTTTGTAAGTTTTGGACGCAAATCACATTGAAGGCATCTAGAAGCCTCGCATTGTGCAGTTTTTGTATCAAATCCCACTGTCATTAAATTGAAATTATTTATTCTTTTATCAACTGGAACACATTTATAATTACTACATTCCTTTTTAGCAAAATCTTCTTCCATTCCTATCATTGGATCTAAAGGCTGTTCAGATGATAAGACTTCATCTATAACTCCATCTCCACCTAAATATTTATCAATACTTGATACGGCTTTTCTTGCTCCTGCTATTGCCTGAATTACAGATGCTGTTCCTGTCACTGCATCTCCAACAGCAAAGATTCCAGCTTCATTAGTTTTATAACAATCGTCAATATTTACTAGACCTCTTCCGTTAAGCTCAATTTCTTTAAATGCTCCAAGGTCTGCTCTTTGGCCTGTTGCAAAAATTATCATTTCACCTTTGATTAAATGTTCTGAGTTCTCTTTTATATTTAATATTAATTTCTTATTCTCATCAAAGTGGAAATCTTCAACTTCCTGACATACTATCCCAGAAGCATTCCCATCATTATCTTCAATTTTTACAAATGTTCTGCTATTGTAAATTTGAATTCCTTCTTCAATTGCTTCTTCAATTTCTTCATCACTAGCAGTCATGTTTCCTTTTCCTTCTAAACAAACAACTGCAACACTTTCAGCTCCTAATCTCTTTGCTGATCTTGCACAATCAAATGCCACATTTCCTCCACCCAAAACAACAACTGATTTCTTCATTTCAACGTCTATATCTATCAAATCTCTTCTTAAAAAATCAATATTTACATATACATCTTTCAAATCAGACCCAGGGATTGGAATTCTTACACCTTTATCTGTTCCTATAGCAATTACAACTGCATCATAATTCTCTTTTAATTCTTTTAAAGATTCTACCTTACTGTTAGTAATAATATTAACTCCTGCTTCACGAATTACATCTATTTCAGATTCTACAACTTCTTTAGGAAGTCTATAATCTGGAATACCTGCTGAAAGCATCCCTCCTGCTACTGGGAGCTTTTCATATACATCTACTGCATGTCCAAGTTTTGCAAGATAGTAAGCTGTTGTAAGCCCTGCTGGCCCTGATCCAATAATCGCAGCTTTCTTGTCAGTTTTATCCTTTTTAAATGATTTATCTTTCCACTTATAAGAATCAGTTTCAGCTGCAAATCTTTTTAATTCACGTATTGAAACAGCTCCATTTATATCTTTTCTTCTACATGCAGATTCACAAAAACGCATACATACAAGACCTAATGATTTAGGAAATGGTGCTTTTTCACGAATTACTGCTGCTGCTTCATCAAAATTTCCGTCCTTTATGTAACGAACATATTTAGGAACATTAATTCCTGCTGGACATTCATGCTTACATGGAACTAATACATCATCTCTATTTCCATCTTTGAATACACCTTTTTTATCTTGAAGAGCCCCTGTTGGACATACTTCAACGCAAGCCCCACAAAAACGGCAGTTTGCATCTGATAATGATAATCCATTTTTAACTCCAACATAAATTCTATCTTCTTCATTTTTATCATAATCTAAAATTCCAACACCTCTGATATCATGGCATGCCCTTACACATCTGCCACATGCTACACATCGGTTTAAATCTCTAATAATTAATGGGTTTTCTGTTTCAACAGGAACAGCATTAAGAGTTCTTCTTAATCTTGAAGTACTGACACCTAAATATTGAATTAATGATTGCAATTCGCATTTTAAATACTTTGGACATGTAGTACAATCGTCTACATGGTTAGCAAGCATCAGTTCCATTGATAATCTTCTCATCTCATCAAGTTTTTCTGATTTTGTTTTAACAACCATTCCTTCTTCAATTTTTGTGGTACATGCTGTTTGTATATCATTTTTTCCTGATATTTCAACTACACATAATTTGCATCCCCCAACATCATGAAGATCTGGATGATGGCAAAGATGTGGAATATAAATATCAGCATCTTCAGCTACTTGCATAATTGTTTTATTTTCATCAGCGCATAATTCTATATTATCTATTATGACTTTTATACTACTCATGTTAACCTCCAATTTTCTTGACTCTTGTACAAAAGTTACTTTATACTATTAATATAAACGTTGCCATAATGGTAAAGTCAATAGTGGAGTGTGAAAAAAATGACAAATCTATATACAATAGGTGAAGTATCTCGTTATATGAACATATCAACTAAGATATTACGCCATTACGATCATTTAAATTTGCTAAAACCTTGCTATATTTCACCAGACACTAAATATAGATATTTTAGTTATGATCAACTTTTTATAATTGATGTAATTCGATATTTAAATAAAACTCTGTTAATTCCATTAGAAGATATCAAAAATATACTTGATGAAAATAAAGATTATGATAAACTATTAACATTTTTAGAGTCTCATAAGGAACAGTTAGATAAAAAGATAGCTGCTATCGAATATTCAAAGCAGCTTACAGATAGTATGATATCTGATATAAAAGAATTGAAAAAATCTCCAAAAAAAATTGAGACCTATGAACAATATCTAATGAGCAGAAATTTTTATTATCTTGAGCTCAATACTTCTATTTATGATATTGATAAATATGTAACTAGGCATATAACTAATATTACTAATATAGATATTACAGAATACAACACTATGTGTTTACTATTCTCCTTATCAGAATATATGAAGACTAAAACTTTAAATGTCAAAGGTTTTGGGGTATTCTCTGAGAAAAAAATTCCTCAATTAAAATTTAAAAATTTGCGTGAAGGTCGATATATTAATCAAAGCTTTATTTATTCAGAAGAAAATACTATGTCCGCAATAAACAACATAACTAAGTACGCTGATATAAAAAATATGAAACTTGATGATACAGCTTTTTTAGTCTCAAAGATGGTAGATTTATCTGTTTCCTCAAAGTATGATTATTTAATGGAGCTTCAAATAATGCATCATATGTAAATATCCCAACTAAGACCTAAACTTATGCATATGAATCGCCAAAATGGAGATTATGCTGTTATTCCAGTTTCTAATGAAACATTTCACAAAAGCATAATTCTTATTTCTAGTTGAGATATATTTCATGGTATAAATCTGCTTATAATTAGTTTATCTATATGTAAAACCAATATTTCTACATTTCATACAAAGAATTTCATTTTATTACATTATTTATGAAATCTGTATAATTATGTTGTATAATATGAAATAACTAATTAATTATAAGGGGAGATAGTATGAACAGAGAAATAATCAATTCACTAAAAGATGTACTTCCATTACTTAAAGACATGCTTAGAGAAGACATTGCCATATCAATTACAGATACTGAAAAATTTATAGCTTATTATCCCAATGAAAAAATACCAATGAAATTAAGTGTAGGCGATAAGATACAAGAAGGTGATCCATATCTAGAAGCAATGAGAACTAAAAAAGTCACTTCAAATATTTTACCAAAAGAGATATTTGGATTTGTATTCCAGGGCATATGCTATCCACTTATTGATGATAGTGGCAATGTCTTTGGAGCTGTTGGTGTTGCCAAAAGCCTTGAAAAGCAGGCAATTATTCAGGAGTCTTCTGAAAACATTTTCAATTCTATGGAGCAAACTAATGCAGGTCTTGAAGAAATAGCAAGTTCTTCTCAAAAATTGGCTTCAACTATAACTAACGTAGTAAATTATACAAAAGCTACTAATAAAAAGTTAGAAGATATAGATTCAATACTTATATCAATTCAAAATATTGCTTCTCAATCTAATTTGCTAGCGTTAAATGCCGCTATAGAAGCTGCTAGAGCAAGTGATGCTGGCCGTGGATTTAGTGTAGTTGCAAACGAGATGAAAAAATTAGCACTACTTAGTAGTGAGTCAGGTAAGAGAATATCAGACATTATGTCTCAAATAAAAGAGTCTATATTACATATTGAAAGCGAAATATCAGAATCAAGCTTAACTGCTGATTCACAAGCTGCTGCTACAGAAGAAATAACTGCTTCAATTGGAGAAATAACAAGCTCCACTGAAAAATTAAAAAATATTGCAACAATAAAATAATTTAAATTTATTTATAGATAACCAAATTAAGGCCTGAACTTATGCATATAACTCGCCGAAATGAAAACATACTTTTGTTCCGAAAATCTATGAAAATACAGTAAAGCCTTATTTATAAACTTTACTGTATTTTATACAAGCTATTTACCTTATCGTCAAGTATATCCCAATATACAAAGATACATATTGAATTAAAAATAAAAATGCCTCCTATGATAATTTTATTTTTCATAGAAAGCCATTATTTCTATTAGATTGCAAACTATCTACATCCTCTTAACTATTTCATTGATAATAATTTTTAATATAAGCCACCCATTCATTGTATATATCTTCATCAGATTTTCCAAATACCGTTTCATAATCTTCTGTTTTAATTATCTGCATTAATTTTTCCCATCCATATTTTTTATCTATATACTCTATATAGGTATTGGCAAAGGTGTAACCTCCCATCTTTGAAAATTTAACTGGATTGCTAGTCTTAATTTCTGAAAAAGTTGGAATATGCATATTGTAGGTATATTTTTTGTAAAAAGGCTCTTCATTGGATAGATATAAAGCCATTCCTTCAGTTAACCATAATCTAATATGTGGATTTATTATACTTACATAGGCATGAACCATTTCATGTAAAGCAGCTTGTTTATTATTATCATAGTCATGAACCTTTCCTGGATTTGCAGGCGATGTCAATATAACATTCGTTCCTATATTATCACCAATATACCAGTCTAAACCTAACATTGGCCCTATTAGTCCATATTTTTTCATTTGCATTGTAGATTGATGATCATAAATATAAATATTAACATTTTGCTTTTCACTAAATCCTAATTTTTTAGCTAATTCACCAGCTCTTGCATTAGCTAACTGAAAAACATCCTTAGCTGCCGCCTCTTCATCTTCATAATAAACATTCACCCATTCCCCTTCAATAACATGCATATTTGATGTTTTTAATCTAAGAGTTGGAATAAGATTAATAAAAATAAGTAATGCAGCTATCACAAAAATAATTCCAAATACTTTAACTGATTTATTTCTTTTCATTTCTTTTTCCTCATTTCTATCTTCTTTCCTATAGAATAACTAAAATATCATTCATAAAAAAGTAACCAGAGTCATTATTTTCATATGACTCTGGTCATGTTTAATTATTAAGAAAATATTTTTGCAAGCTTTAAGGCTAACATTGTCCTATCCTTTATTTCCGTTTTATCATAAATAGTACTTATATAATTTTTTACTGTACCTTCAGAAATATATAAGAATTCTGCTATTTGAGAATTTGTATATCCATCTGAAAGCAACTGACAAATCTCTATTTCTCTTTCAGTTAAATTTTTTAGTAAATCAACATTAAGATATTTTCCTTTATCTGTATTTTCATTTGAGCGTTTTAACATTATATTTGCTAATGCAGTCATTACTTTACTATCAAGCATGCTTTGACCATTCATAACATTAAAAATTCCTTGGACAATAACTTTTGTTCCTGCATCTTTTAATAAGTATCCATCTGCCCCATGTATCACTGCCTTCACAATGTTTTCTTCATCATAAAAAGTGGTCAAAACAAGTATTTTAATCTTAGGATATATTGTTTTTACCTTTGATATCAATTCTTGTCCCGACATTCCTTCCATATTTAAGTCTACTAATGCTATATCTACTTGTTCTTTCTCTAAAATATCTAATGCTTCTTTTCCATCATGCGCTAATCCTGTTATTGTAAAAGATTCATTCATAGATAAGATTAACTCAAGGCTTTCTAAAAGAAGTTTTTCATCATCTACTATTAATATTCTAATTTTATTCATTCTTATCACCTGCTCTTGTTGGAATTTTTAGCATTACCAGAAGTCCTTCTTGATTTTCTATTTTTAAAATCCCACCTATAGAAATTAAGTAGTTTCTGATTTTTCTAATTCCAAATCCAGAGTCCAATAATTCCTCATAATTTCTCATACTCTCTATACCTGTTCCATTGTCCTGAACTATTATATTTATATTACTTCTATCTACATTTATAATAACAATAATAGCCGTTGCATTTCCATGCTTTACACTATTTGTAACTAGTTCCTGCAATGCTCCTATTAAGAAGTCAATTCTTTCTATACAAATACTCTGCGTTTTTAATTGCTGTTCACTATAATCGATTTTAGCTCTTATTTTAATATTAAAATCATTTTTTAATTTATCAATATTTGCATTTATCAATTTCATCACATCATCTATGGTTTGTCCATTTTCTTTTGTGTTTACTCCACGAACCGCTTTTCTAATGGCTTCAAGGCTCTCACGCATTCTTATATTAGCAAATTTTATTTTTTCCATTGCCTTTTTAGAATTCGTATTGTAAATTGCTTCTGCCGCATCCAAACTCACAATCGCCGCCATTATTGTATGACCAACGCTATTATGTATATCTCTGCTTACCTTCTCCCGCTCCTCATATTTTATCTTCTGCAGAGCAATAGATTTTTCCAGTTCAAAAACCTCTTTATCTTTTATAAACTTATGGTAATTAAGCATGAGTCCAGAAGTACGATTACATAATATATAAAACAAGCTTCCACAGCATAAATATTGAAGTATTCTTGGCACTGCTCCATATAGCATTATATTTTTTAATCCAGTAAAGGGTTCAACCCATGGTTCCATCAAAAAATTAAAGCTAAGTAAATGGGCTATTAATATATTAAATACTGATTCAATAATTACTACTATAAGCTGTTTCTTTCTAAAATACATAGATGCTAATATTGTTGGAATAACAAACATTAAAACTGTTTGAAATGTTAATAATGTATAACATATTCCTGTAGAAATCACAGCACAAGTAAGTATCAAATACTTTATCCATGGTTTCTTAAGTTCAAATATATCTACTAAAATTGTTGGCAGCAAAAGAGGAATTATAAGTAATGCATTCATTTTTACCATAACATTCTGCACGGCATCAAATACATGAATTAAATTTAAAAATCCTGCTGCAAAGCAAAAATACAAAACAATACGCATCGCCTTTGACACTGTTTTATTTGTTTCTATTTCATTTTTCCACAATAGCTCATCAAACTGGTTCATGTTATACCTCTTATCTGTAATATAAATCTAATAAAAATATTCTTAACTAAAATCTTCATTTAGATCTTTTAAAATTCTTCTAAATATGGCTGTATCAACTAAGATCTGAACTTATGCATATAGAGCTCTGAAATAGGATTATACTGTTGTTCCAGTTTTTAAGGGAACATTTCACAAAAGCATAATTCTTATTTCTAGTTGCGATATATTTTATAATATAAGTCCAACTTATAATGACTTATCTATCATTTCTGGAAATTTGCTCATTACTCTAAAGATATTTTTTCCTATTGTGTTAAAGTTAATATTAACAACCTTATTTATAATATAAATCCATAATTTCCTAAATATTCATTATAACTAGTATAACATAAATAGCAGAGAGTTATTTAGATTATGCTAATAATTTACCTTCTTCAAATTCTATAATATATCTTCTTTTTCTCCACTCTCATAATTCTACAGCTTCTCCTAATGATTATTATTTTATTATCCTTAACTTCTTTCCATATGGCTTTTAACCTTATATAAATTCAAACTTTTAAATATATATTTAAATTTTTTTATTTTAAACGTGGGATTATACATGCATCTTACGTCTAAATATATGAAAATAAAATTCATGGAGGATTTTTATATGCGAAAAATAGGCACAACTACTTCTGCTATCTGCTTTATACTTTTAGGTATTTGGATTATGATTAATTCCAACAATCCGGATTTAGGAAGAAAACTCATAAAATTTTGGCCCATAATTATTATTTTAATAGGTATAGAAATTTTGTATTACACTTTAATAAAAAAAGAAAATGAAAGAATACGGATAAGTGGTCTTGTTTTTCTTATAATAATAGTTTTCTTTTTCACAAATATATCTACAGACATTTTTAATAATATAAAACAAAATAATTCTTCCTTTAATTTAGACACAAATTTCTTTGATAATGTCTTTACAAGTAAAAATTTACAATCTATTGATAAAAAAATCACTTTAGATCCTATTGGTAATAATCTAAATTTTGAAACATTAAATGGTAAGCTGAATATAGAAAAAGCGACTGACAACAAAATAACTATAGATACTGAATTGTATATAAAGCAAAACAGCACTTCAAAGGATTATGAATTGAATCCAACAACTGACTCAAATGGGTATACACTAAAAATTGTAGATGATAATATAGATTCAATTAAAGCCACTATCTATATACCTGAAGGATATGATGTTTCTATAAAGGGGGGTAACCTAAATGTAGATAGTAATAGTGATGTAAGACTTGATGCTTTAAATATAAATGCATCTAATGGAAAATTTGATTTACAAGGCGACATTCCTAATTCGTCTCTAAAGTTAGAAAATGGTAAAATAGATTTAAGCAATAATTTATGTAAACACATCGATGTTTCTATGAATAATGGTTCAATCTCTTTAGATTCAAAAGACAAAAATTTATCAATCAATACAGATATAAATCGTGGTACATGCAAGATAAATGATGAAAAAAGAGTCAATTCTGGAATTTCTAAAAATATCGGTACTGGTGAGGGCATAGTTAAAGCTAAATTAAATAATGGAACCATTAAAATAAATAGTGGAGAGTGAAAAAATGGAGGAGCAAGAATTCGTTGAAAAAATGAAAACCAAAGATGAAAATGCTTTTATTTACATGGTAGACGTTTATAAAAAAAGAATTCTCTCCTTATGCTATTCCTATACCTCTGATTATTATGAGGCAGAAGATTTATCCCAAGAGGTTTTTATAAGCGTATTTAATAATATTGATAAATTTAGAGAAGAGAGTTCCTTTTCTACTTATTTATACAAAATTACAACTTCAAAATGTATAGATTATACAAGAAAAAGAAGCATTAAAAACTTTTTAACTGGTCTCTTTATCTTTTCTAAGGAATCTACTCAGGATATAGATGAGCAAAATTTTATACGGCAAAGCATTCAATCTCTGCCACTAAATTTGAAAACCCCGCTTGTACTATATTATTATATTGGATTAACTCAAAAAGAAATTGCAGATATATTAAACTTACCTTTAAAAACAATTGAAGGGAGAATTTATAGAGCTAAAAATAAATTAAAAAATATTATTGAAACGGAGGTTCCATTTTATGCAGAACAAAAGAGATGATTTTGATACTATAATTATTAATTCCTTTAAAAATATAACCGTATCTGATGAGTATAATAAAAAACTAATGCAAAAACTTCATAAAAAGCAGCTTCCTGATTCTAAGAGAAATAATCTAATCCCTTCCTACGCTTTAATTGCTGCTGGTTTACTTAGTATATTTCTTAGTATTACTAGTCTTCAGGTGCACATTACAAACTTTGAATCACGTTTTTTTGACAAAGCTGTAATTACTGAAATTAACCAACATTCTATTATTAATTTTATAAAACAATTAGGAGAGTGAAAATATGAACAATAGAAATAGTTTTCTTACTTTTGTAACTGCCTGCATTCCTGGCGTTGGATATATGTATCATGGGCTAATCAAAAAAGGAGTCCAGGTTTTATTCTTATATATGCTTATTGGACCTATTTTATCTTTTGTAGGACTTGGTTTCTTATCTCATTTAATTAAAATTTGCATATGGTTTTATACTTTCTTTGATACATTTGCTGTTTCAAGCAAAATAAAACGTGGAGAATATGTGCCTGATTCTGAATTTATTTTTAAGAATTACGTTAACACAGAAAATTCTTACAGCGTAACTCCTACATGGAACGAAAGAATTAACAGACAAGGTTGGGTAATATTGGGTTCCTTTTTAATTATTCTTGGAATCTTATCTATCTTAAATCAAGTTTTTATAGATAGCGATATTTACAAATATATCAGATCTTATGCTTCGCAATATTTCATTCCTATAATATTTATTGTCATAGGTGTTTTGATTTTATTTAGGAAAAAAGACTAAAAATTGAATACCTTCCTCATGAAAACCCACTACCATCTGTAAGTTGCTATTCAAGCAGCATGCAAATGGTAGTGGGTTTTATTGTAGAGGCGAAACACGACCTTTGAAATCCATTAGTAACTAATACTATAAAGAAAATTATCTTCATATAGTATTTCAGAATCTATATCAGCCTCGTTCCCCAATTCCACAGTGTTAAGACTAACTCTTGCTCATTTATAAATAAAAATATATCTTTAACTGTTTCTTTGGTAATTCTTCCTCTATTATTTTACAAGAATTTATATCTGTTTCCATAGTGAATTTAATTATGGTATAACCGTAACATTCTACTGACCCAGACTTTGAAGTATCGATTCCGAGACAACATATTTTTATTTGGTGATTAATTAGTATTAATTTATATATTAAATTTTTGTATCATATTATTAAGCTTTTGTGCAAGTTCAGCTTGGCTTTGTGAAGATTTTGCAATATCAGTAATAGCAAATGTTATTTCATTAACACTTCTCAATATTTCGTCAGAGCCAGTTGCAGATTCTTGAGCAACTTCAGAAACATTTTGTATAGAACCGCCTACTTGCATTACTACTTGGTTCATTTTTTTTGATGCTGCTGCAAATTCTTCTATTATGTCATTCATAAATTCAGCATCCTTTTCATATTGAATTCCTGTATCCATAAGAAATCTATAACTAGGTTTTACATTATTGCTCATAAAATCAAGAACATCTTGTCCGCTCTTTGAAAGACTTCCAACTGCAATCTGAACCTGTGATACCATGTTTTGAATATTAGCAACTGCTGCTGAAGATTGTTCTGCAAGTTTTCTTACTTCATCAGCAACTACAGCAAATCCTTTTCCTTGTTCACCTGCTCTTGCTGCTTCTATAGCTGCATTTAAAGCAAGCAAATTGGTTTGTTCAGCTATGGTTCCAATAGAATCGGCCATCATTTTAACTTCTCCTACAACCTTAGAATTTTCGATAGCTTTTAAAATATTTTCACGATTTTCATCATAAATTAAATTACCTTGTTCTATATTTTTTAATGCTTTATCCTTTATATCAATAGCACGCTTCTTTATTTCATTAACAGATATTGTCGCATTACTCGCATTTTTTTCAAGCATATTAGTGTTAGCACCTATTTCTTCTGCTGAAGTAGTTACCTCTTGCGTAGTAGCACTTAAATCTTGAGTTCGTTTAGATATTTGTTCTGTAGATTGATTTACTACCTCCATTTGAGATGAAATTTCTTCAGTTGTCGCAGAAAGCTCTTCACTTGTTGCACTTATATCACTCGAACTGTTTGTTATTTGAATTATTAGATTTTTAATATTTTCCTTTGCAGTATTTAGTGCTTTTGAAAGATTACCTACTTCATCCCTTGATTCAACCTCTATAGATTTAGTTAAGTCTCCGCTTCCAATAGCTTCTGCAAATACTAATATTTTCTTAATCTTTCTTGAAATTGTAAGAGCCATTGATAAACCTATTGCGAAGCTAATAAGCGCACCTACTATAACAATGCCTGATAGCATTTTAAAATACTTATTAAATGTAGTATCACTGTCGATTGATTTGACTTCTGCTGAAGCTGTATTATCGTCTACTATAGAAATCAAACCTTCTTTAATTGGTTTTCTAAGTATATTATACTCTTCTTTATAGGCTTTTGTAGCCGCTTCATAGTTACCACTCTTAACTAAATCTTCTACCTTTTTCATCGAATTAATATATTCAGGTAGTGAAGCTTTTACTTTATTATAGTTTTCCTTTTCTTCATCATTAGCAAAAGGTATACTCTCATATTCTTCAAAAAGTTGGGTGTTTTTTGCTTCAATGTTTTCTATATCAGTTTTCATAGCATCAACATCTTCTATAAGATTGACATTAATCATGTGTTCTAAATCTAATTTCTCTATATAACTGTTAGTTTGTATAGCATATATTTTCTGCAATCTTGTTAAGCTATTCGCGTATATGTAGTTAGCATTATTATTAATAATATGCATTCCCACTAGACCGACAGCTCCAACTATAATTAGAAATGCTGTGCTTATTATGCTAGTAACTACTAGCTTCTGTGATATTTTAAAATTATTAACCCATTTCATAAAAACACCCCTAAAATTATTTATTTTTATTATTATTCTCTAATTCATGCAATTAAGTTACCCTTTTCATGAATTAGGAAACAATTTGCAAAGTAGTTTATTTTGTTTAATCCTATTTCCATACCTTTAATTTTTCAATAATTCGATTCAGTTAAACAATATTATTTCATTTCCCCATAAATTTTTACTTTTTTTACAATTTATTAACTAAAATCAAGATTTTATACAATTAATATATCATATTATTTGTCGAATTACAATTTATTATAATAATTCTTGATTATTTTCCAATATTTATTGAGCAATCCATTTTATAATTATTGTCAAACTTTAAAATGCACTATAAATAAATTAGCTCTGGATGTAGCTATTTCAGTAAATCGTATCTTGTTTCTAAAGTATCTTACTTAACTTTATTAATTTTCTGAACGGATAAGAAATTTTGACTATACATACCCTGAGCATTTTTTCTCTGTAGCATTGAATTAATAAAGTTCTCTCCAAGATTTCTTCTCATTACTTTTATTAAGATATTTTTCAAAACTTCTGCTACGTAAAAAATAAAGCCCACGATGTTTCTAATCGTTGGGTTTATGGTAGAGCAAAGCATGACCTTTGAAGTCCACTAATAAATTTCTTCTAAATATAGATAAACAACTTATAAATTAGACTTATTATATGAACATATTTACAAAATTGCTAGTACTTTGAGCTCATATCTTCACTAGAAATCATAAATATATTTGTGTAGAAAACATTTGAAAATGAGCTGTTAAAGGTTCTTAGCTGTAGGTTGTTCCATTTTAGCTTGTCAAACTGAAAGTTGGAGCATGCTAAAGTGGATACAACCTGCTGCTTAGAAGCTTCAGCGATATTTTCATAGCTTTTCGGAACAAAATATTTATGATTTCGGTAAGTTACCACATAAGTTCAGTTCTTAGTTGGGGTATCTATATTAAAGAAAGTTTAATTCAAAAACTTAACAAAAGATTTACATTTTTAAATTTGTAGTCACTTTATAAGGCCCTAAAATGCTGATCAATAACATTTCAGGGCCAATTTTAAATATATAATTTTATTTTATTCAATGGTTCAATTAAATTTTAAGAATTTATATTTTAAATTTTTGCACCAATTCATCCAAATCTTGCGCTAACTCTGCTTGACTTTGGGTTGAATCTGCGACTTCAGTTACCGCTTTTGTAATTTCACTAATACTAGCTAATACTTCTTCTGAGCTAGCGGCTGAATCCGCAGCTGTAGTTGAAACCCCTTCAAAAGCCTTATTAACTTGTGTTACTGTCTCATTCATATGTTTGGCAGTATTAAATATATCAGTAGCCATATCGCTTACAAACCTTGCATCTTTTTCATATTGTATACCAGTATCTAATAACAACGTGTAACTTGGCCTCACGTTATTTACCATATAGTCTAATATGTCTTGTCCGCTAGAAGATAATTCATCAAAGGCCGCTCTTACTTGAGTAACCATATTTTGAATTTGGGTTACAGCTTCAGAAGATTGCTCAGCTAATTTTCTAACTTCTTCAGCAACTACAGCAAATCCTTTTCCTTGCTCTCCAGCTCTTGCAGCCTCTATAGCAGCATTTAATGCGAGAAGATTAGTTTGTTCAGATATACTGCCAATAGATTCAGCCATTAGTTTAACTTCCTCAACAACCTTGCCAGCTTCAATAGCTTTTATAATATTAAGTCTTTTTTCTTCATAAATTTCATTATTTTGTTTTATGTTCTCTGTAGCTTTTTCTTTTATTTCAATAGCTCTTTTATTTATATCATTACCAGATTTTTTAGATTCTTCAGCCTTGCGCTCTAAGTTACTTGTATTCATTGCTATTTCATCCATTGATGCTTGAACTTCTTCTGTAGTAGCACTTAAATCTTGAGCTCCCTTAGCAATTGTTTCTGTAGCTTGACTAGAAGATTGCATCATTGATGATATTTCTTCGGTAGTGGCTGACAAGTTTCCACTAGTTGAGTTTATCTTTTCTGCACCGTTAAATATTTGTGATATAAGTTCTTTTATATTTTTATCAGCTTTATTTAGTGCCTTAGAAAGTCTTCCTATTTCATCTTGGCTGTCTAATTCTATTTCTTGAGTTAAATCTCCATCACCAATTGCTTCAGCAAAATTTAGAACCTTATTTAATTGTTTAGCTATAACAATTGAGATAAATGTTCCAAGTGCTATAGCAAGTGCTAATCCTAAAACTATAACAAATATTATTATATATAAAGACGAAGTATATGTATTAGCATCCTGCTTGTATGAATTGGATGCGTTATCATCATTCGCTTGAATTAAAGTATCTAATCCCTTAAATAAATTAGCTCTGGATGTAGCTATTTCAGTAAATCTAGTTTTAGATTTTTCAAAGTCTTGTGCATCTGCCAACTTTATAACATCATTATAGATATTTCTAAATTCACTTAGATTGCTTTTTATATCCTTAAAAGTAGATTTTTGATCTTCAGTTAACAATTTTTTTTCATAATCATTAAGTATTGTATCTGTATCTGCAGCATAATCTTGAATTTCCTTTTCTAATCCAGCATTTTGATTTTCCTTATTTCCTTGATTTGATATTTTCAATAAATCATATCTTATTTCTAAAGTATCTTGCTTAACTTTATTAATTTTCTCAACGGATAAGAGATTCTGATTATACATATCCTGAGAATTTTTCTTGAGAGTCTGCATATTTCTTATTCCAACAGCTCCAACTAATACTATAAGCAAAGCTATAATAATAAAAGCTGGTATTAATTTTTTAGACATTTTTAGATTATTAAACCAATTCAATATAATTCCTCCTAAAACTACAATTATATGTAACTAAATATATATACCGTATTTTAACAGAAAAATCAACAATTATCCAATTACTTCACTACATTACAACAAAATTAGATTATACTATAATAAAATTTTATTATGTATTCTTCAAAGCTTCTGCTAAACGAAAAATAAACCACCAAAAAAATCTAATCTTAGATTTTCGTGGTGGTTTATAGTGGAGGTAATGGATATTAACTCCTTGTCCACAAAATTCAAAATAACTATCTCCTTAGGCAAATGAATTTACCTTTAAATTTCCTAAATATTATTGCATAAATTCCTTTGCTCTTTTATCTGATGTCTAGCCACTATAAAATTTCTATAGAATCTCCTGATCTAATCACTCCGCCTTGTATTATTCTTGTGAAGATTCCTTCTGTTGGCATAATGCACGTGCCAACTTGATTTTTTATAGCACAACCTTTATGGCACTCTTTCCCTATTTGCGTCACTTCTTGAATTGTTTCTCCTATTTTTAGCCTTGTCCCAACTGGCAATTCATGAAGAACAATACCTTCAGTTGTTATATTTTCTGCAAATTTCCCAGCATCTAAGTCACTTATCCCCATTTTAATCATTTTATCTATGCTTTCTTGAGCTAATAAGCTTACCTGTCTATGCCATTTTCCAGCATGGGCATCATCTTTTAAGCCATGCTCTTCTATGAAGATTCCTTCTTTTATAGGGGTTTTTATAACACCTTTTTTTTCACTAATATTTATTGATAATACTTTAGCCATAATTTTATTTAAATCTCCCTTATATATTCTCCACTTTTTCCACCGGTTTTCTTTATTAATCGGACATTTTCTATTACCATATCCTTATCAACAGCCTTGCACATATCATATATAGTAAGGGCTGCAGTTGTTACAGCTGTTAATGCTTCCATTTCAACGCCTGTTTTCCCAACTGTTGAAACTGTTGCTTCAATCTCTATTTCTTCTTCACCTATATTAAAATTTATATCAGACCCTGTTATAAAAATATTATGGCACATAGGAATTAAATCCGAGGTTTTTTTCACGCCCATTATTCCGCCAATTTGGGCAACTGATAAAACATCACCTTTTTTAATAAGGCCATCTTTTATCAAATCTACAGTTTCCTTTTTCATTTTAATTGATCCTCTTGCAATAGCAACTCTCTTTGTCTCATCCTTTTCACTCACATTTACCATATGAGCTCTTCCTTTTTCATTAAAATGAGTAAATTCCATAAAATCAACCTCCAATTGCTGTCATTTCTCTATTAATATAATTTCCGTTCTCTAATTCATGTTCTTTGGGCTTGCTTTTAATAGTATCAGTAATTACTGTCTTAATATCTTTACCTTCTCTAAGCAATTTCTTTAAATCCACTTCAGAGTTTGAGTGAAGACATGACTTTAGTTTTCCATCTGCTGTTAATCTTATTCTATTGCAATTTCCGCAAAACTTACATGATATAGGATTAATAAGCCCAACTTTCCCCTTTGCATTTGGAAGTTTATAATATCTTGCTGGAGAAGAAATATCTGCTGATTCTATTTCTATTAATTCTGGCATCTTTTCTAAAACTGTATCATTAGAAATATATTTATTAGATGACCAATGCTTTAGAGTACCTATTGGCATAAGTTCTATAAATCTTATTTCTATATCCTCATATTTTGTTAAATTTATAAAGTCTTCTATTTCATTTTCATTAAAGTCCTTTATTAAAACTACATTTAATTTGATTGGAGTGAGCCCACTCTTTTTAGCTGCTTCAATACCTTGAAGTACATCTTTGAGTTTGCCTACCTTAGTTATCTGTGAATATTTTTCTTCATTTAAAGTATCTAAGCTTATATTAAGTCTATTAAGACCTGCGTTTTTTAAATCTTTAGCATAATCCTTTAATAGAATTCCATTGGTAGTCATAGCTAAATCCCTAACTCCGCCTATTTTACCTATACCATCAATTAGCTTTAAAATATTTTTTCTTACTAAAGGCTCTCCCCCAGTTATCCTAACTTTATCTACACCTAATTCAACAAAGCTTTCAGTAATGGCTTCTATTTCTTCTAAAGTTAGAATCTCTTTATGCCACATCTTATCTATTCCTTTTTCAGGCATGCAATATTTGCATCTCAAATTACACAAATCTGTGACTGATATTCTCAAGTAATTTATCTTTCTGCCATACGAATCAAACATAATTTTCCTCCTGCTTATTCTTTTTATTATAAGCTTCTAAATCCTCTTTTGAGTTAAGATTCATAAACATATCAAAAGAATAATCATATTTTTTCAAAACATTTTCTTCAATAAAAATAGGCTCTATAATATCAATTAATCCCGCTATAGATCTTCTATTAAGTGATATAAGTTTTTCAACTTTAGGCAGTATATCTACGGAATAAAAGGCATTAAAAGGCTCAAACTTACCTTCTCTTTTAGCAACACAAGCATTTGCTTTACTATTTGTAAGCACTTTCTTAATATACTTAATATACTTTAAGTTTACATTAGGCATATCACAAGCTATAAAGTATACATATTTACTCTTACTTTCTTTAAGCCCACCATAGATTCCAGATAGAGGACCAATATCTTTTATTTCATCGCTAATTATTCTTATTCCGTCTTCTGCTGTTTTATACTCTTGTGGCTTATTTGTGACAATAATTATATCTTCAAATTCTTTACTTAGTTCATGAATTAACTTTTCCATAATTCTCACTTCATTAATTCTTAAAAACTGCTTATCAAAGCCCATTCGTGAACTTTTTCCACCTGCAAGTATCACTGCTGTTTTAAAAACTTCTACATCCATACACTTATAATATATTTAATAAATTAGCTGCAGCATTTTTTCTCTTTTCTGAAATGTCTTCATCTATAATTTTAGATTCAACTAATCTTAATGCTTCTGTAGGACATACTTCTACACAGGCAGGACCATTTTCCCTACCTATACATAAATCACATTTGTTTGCAACTAATCTTTCTTTATGTTCTAGCTTTCCGTCTTTATCACACATTAAGCCCTTTTGAATAACTTTCTCTCCAGCTTTATGTTCAACTATTATATCAATGGCACCAAAAGGACAAACTATTGCGCAAGATTTACAACCTATGCATGTATCTTTATTTATTAACACTACCCCGTCTTTATTTATAATCGAACCATTTGGACATGCATTAGCACACGGAGCATTTTCACAATGCCTACATTGAATTGGAGCACTTACATCTGCAGTTTTAATAACTTTTAAGCAAGGATTAAAATTAACCTTATCTTTACTTTGTACAAGTATGTTTTCTTCAGAATGTGCAACAACACATGCAGCCTCACAAGTTCTACATCCTATACATCTTTTTGGATTTGCTATAACAAAATTATTCATTTATATTTCCTCCTTCTTTCTCGAAACAAACTTTGTATGTAGTAGATGATGAGATTTTTCACCAAGAGGTTCTATTAAAAACTCTTCATATAATTTTTTTATAAAAGGATTTTCATGAGATTTTCTTATTTCAAGTTCAGAATCATGTTTATAGATACCTTTTTTTCTACTTACCAAGGCATTTCTTCTATCTATATCCAAGATAAACTTAGGTTGTCCACCACCACTTACACAACCTTCTGGGCAAGTCATAACTTCAATAAAGTCAAAGTCACACTTTCCTTCTTTTATATCTTCAAGTATTTGAACTACATTTTTCAAACCTGAAACCACTGCTATCTTTAGTGTTATCTTTGGCAATTTCACTTCTGCAACTCTAATGCCTTCACTGCCTCGTACAAAATTAAGTTCTAAATTACGAATAGATTTCTTTGTAAGCATCTCATAGCCGCTTCTAAGTGCAGCTTCCATTACACCACCAGTTACTCCAAAAATATTGCCAGCTCCAGTATAACTTCCAAGTGGTAAATCGAACTCTTCATCCTTTAAATTTTTAAAATCTATTTCATTATCTCTTATAAGCTGAGCAAATTCCCTTGTAGTAATAACTATATCTACATCCTTAAAACCACTATCTTGCATTTCTTCTCTATCACATTCAAATTGCTTGCAAGTACATGGCATTATAGCTACATTATATATCTTCTTAGGATCAACCTTATCTATTTTAGCACCATAAGTTTTAAAAATTGTTCCAGCCATTTGTTGTGGTGATTTACAGCTTGAAAGATGATTTAAAAGCTCTGGATAGCTTTGTTCCATAAATTTCACCCAGGCAGGACAACAAGAAGTAAACATCGGTAATTTCCCACCTTCTGTTACTCTTTTTATAAGTTCGCTGCCTTCTTCCATTATGGTTAAGTCCGCACCAAAGTTAGTATCGTAAATCCTGTTAAAGCCTAATCTTCGCAATGCTGCTGCCATTTTACCAGCTGTTAAACTACCAGGCTTAAGTCCGAATTCTTCACCTAAAGAAACTCTTACAGCTGGTGCACATTGAACTATAGTAACTAATTCTTCATTATGCAAAGCCTCTTTCACCTTAGCTGCATTTCCTTTGTTAAAAGCTGCAAATACTGGCTCCTTTACACTTTCAAGTAATCCTCTATCTCTTCTTTTCTCTTCTATTAAATGACTGTTTTCTCTATTTTCAAACGCATAAGAATTACATACCTGTATGCATTGTCCACAAGAAACACAAACATCATAATCAATCTCTTGAGGTTGTCCCACTTTACCTTGTATTGCATTTACAGGACAGACTTCAACACATTGCTGGCACCCAGTACATAACTCTTTATCAATATTTACAAAACCAATATCCATAAATTAAAATCCTCTCTCTTATAAGTTTAAATTACTTACTGCTCTTATGTTTCTTATTCTTTTTTCTTCTATGACATCGAATAATTTAAGAGCATCTTTAGGACATGCTTTTACACAAGCTGGTTCATCTTGTTCTTTACATAAATCGCATTTATATGCAACCTTTGTTTCTTTCTCTTCTAGCACTTCTTCAAATAATTCCTTCTGCACATTTTGCATAACTGGTTTTCCAGCCTTATATTTAGTTCCCATTTCAATAGCTCCAAACGGGCAAGCTACTGCACATGCTTTGCAACCTATACAAATTTCTTCATCAATTATTATTGCATTATCTTCATTTTTAATTGCATTTACAGGACAGACCTTTGCGCAAGGTGCATTTTCACAATGTCTACATTGAACTGGAACTGTAAAGTCCTTCTCTTTAATAACATGTATTCTAGAAATTATTGGTGTTTGTATATTTCCAACAGTGACTGATTCATTATGAGCCTTAAAGCAAGCTATTTCACAAGCCTTACACCCAACACACTTATTAGCATCTCCCACAATGAAAGAATTACAACTTTTCATATTAATTTCACTCCTCTGTACATTCAAGGCACTCCCAAGAAGATAATAGACCACCAAAACGCCGTATGACCTAAAATATCAAACATATTGATCTATTATTCCTGGGGTCTGTACCCAATACTTATAGATATCCAAATTTAAACATAGACTTATGTAGTATCTTCCCCAAATCATATATACCCACGACTTAAATTTCACTTATATTTTGAAATATACACATACCAGAAAAGGGAGGTACTCTTATGTGTAGTGTTACATTAGAGAACAAGTTGCTGGCATTTCTTCTGTAGAAGTTGTTCCATTTTTGCTTGTCCTGAAGCTTGTCTTTAGGAGCATGCAGAAATGGTGCAACTTCTACTGTTAGAAATCCTCAACTTATTCTCAGTAACCGAAACAACTGAGTACCTGTCATTTCGGTGAATTATTTCATAATTCTATATCCATTAGCATATATATTCATTTTGTTGCCTCTTACAAATCCAACTAATGTAATATTTAATCTTTTTGCAAGAGCCACTGAAAGGCTTGTAGGCGCTGATTTAGATATAATTATTGGTATTTCTAGCTTGGCCGCCTTTAATATCATTTCAAGAGAGACTCTTCCGCTAAGTATAACTGCTTTATCCTTAAGGAATATGCCTTTCATAAGTGATTCTCCAATAACCTTGTCCAAGGCATTATGTCTAGCTACATCTTCATACACTACAAGCATTTCATTGCTATCACATAATGCAACGCAGTGAACTCCTCCTGTGTTCTTAAAGACATCCGAATAATCTAAATTTGTTCTCATAAATTCGAATATCTTTTCAGTGTGCATTTTAGCATCACTTTCAACAGGTTTGCAGTTTAAGGAATCTAAGAAATTATCAATTCCATCAATTGATTGATCCTTTATACTTTCTAAATCAATTTTCTTAGAGAAAAAGCTTTCGCGAGCAGCATCTTTATTTTTAGTCTCAACCTCTGCAATTCCTTTTTCTTCATTTAAATTAAAAGATATTATATCTTCACTAGTATTTATTAAACCTTCTGTTCTTAAAAAGCCAACTGACAATGCTTTTAAGTTTTCTGGGCTACATAAAAGTGTAGCTAATTTTTTTCCATTAAGAAAAATTGTTAGTGGGTATTCTCTAACTAGAAGTTCATCTACATCTGCTTTAAAAATGCCTTCTTCTATTTTAAAAACTTTACATTCTAATGTTTTTTCCATTATTTATTTCTCCTTTGCGCACTTTAAAAATAATCTTATCCTCAATAAATTCAGCTATCTTATTCACATCATTGATATCTAATTGATCTATGTTCAAATTTAGCTTTTCATCAGTAGCTACTGCTAAAAATTTCGTTCTATCCAAACTCTCATTTTCACATAGAAGCTTTTGATCTACTTCTTTTCTATGAACTTCTATTTTAGGGTATCCATTATTTTTATATCCCTCTATGATTACCAAATCCATACCTACAAATAGTTCTAGTATTTCTTCAAGATCCTTTTCTTCCTTTAGCTTTTCTATCATAGCTATTTTTTCTTTTGATGAAATAACCATTTTGTCTGCTCCAGCTTTTACAAACCTATAACTGTCTTTTCCCTCTTTGTCAATTTCAAATTTGTGAGCATCATGTTTTAAGACTCCTATGTTATAGTTTTTTTCTTTTAACATAGGTATCAATGCTTCTATGAGCGTTGTCTTCCCTGTTCCAGATTTAGTTGCAACTATAGATATTACTTTAAGTTCACTTGATTTATTTAAAGATGAATTTTCCACTTAAAACTTCTCCTGCCTTTTTATATCCAATTCCTGCTGGCATTATTATTATTCCATTTGCCTTACTCATAGTAATTAACTGATTAGAACTTTGAGATCCAACTTTATATGCATATAACTTTCCGTTCTCAGCTTTTATATTTACATATATGTATTTACTTCTGCCTTCTTTTTCTTTAAAGTCTTCAGCTAGTATAACTTGGAGAGTATCATCACTCTCCATGTTTTTACCAAGCATTTTTTCACAAGCTGGCTTTACGAATTCTTCAAAGGTAGTTATTGCAGATAATGGATTGCCTGGTAAGCTAAAAAACATTTTTTTATCAATGACTGCAAAGCTTATTGGCTTTCCTGGCTTTATAGCTACAGATTGAAATTTTATATCAGCATTTATTTCATTCAATACTTGTTCTACAAAATCAAAATCTCCTACAGAAGCACCACCTGAAGTTATAACTATATCTGATTTTTCTAATGCTTCTTTAACTTTACTTTTTAACGTATCTTTTTTATCTTCAACAATTCCTAGGCATAAAGCTTCTAATCCTAAATTCTTAATTAATGCTTTTAGTGAATATTCATTGCTATTTCTTATTTGTCCAAACTTAGGAGTTTCATTTATATCTACAAGTTCATCACCTGTTGTAAGTATTGATATTACTGGATCTCTATGAACTTTAATTTTGCTATAACCTAAAGAAGCTAAAACTCCAATTTCAGTTGGCCTAATCAGTGTTCCTTTTCTTAAAGCAATATCTCCTACTTTAATTTCTTCACCAAGTTTTAGTACATTGCATCCATCTTTAACTTTCTCAGAAATATAAAGAGTATCTTCACGAACTTCTACTTTCTCAATTTGTATTACTGCATTTGCACCTTTAGGCACTGGTGCTCCTGTCATTATCTTCATTGCTTGCCCGTTTTTTAATTCTTTATCACTAAACTCCCCAGCTTTTATAAGATCAACTATCTCAAGCTTTATTGAAACTCCATCTTCATATAAATCAGTATCCTCACTTTTTATGGCATATCCATCCATTGCTGATTTATCAAATGGTGGAAGATTATCTCTAGAATATATATCTTCTGCTAGTACCTTATTTAAACAAGATAAAATATCCTTCTCTTCACATTCTAAGGCCTTAGATTCTTCCAAAATTATTCTTAAAGCTTCTTCTACACTAATCATTGCTGTTTCCTCCCTATAATGTTCACCTGATGGGCCCTATTTGGTAAACATATCTCATCATATGAAGTAAAATATACAAGCATACTTATCTATTTTTTGCTTGTGCTTTATCATTTTCTTTTAAATTCCTAATACTATTTTTCAGATGTTATTCTCATTTTCTTTCTTATGTTTTCATATTCAGTTATTATATATTCCTCAGCTGATTTTTGATCTTCGATTCTTTCAACCTTAATTGCACAATATTTAAATTCAGGAGTTTTTGAAATAGGATCAAGACTATCATTAGTTAATTCATTACATGCACCAATCCACCATTGATATGTCATAAAAGTAGAACCCTTTTTAACTCTTTCAGTAATAAGTGCTCTTGATAGTACACTTCCTCTTCTAGACGTTATTCTTACAAGTTCTTGATCTTTTATATTTAACTCTTCCGCATCTTCAATACTCATTTGTATAAATCCTGGTTCATCTGCAAGCTTTTGAAGAGCACGGCAATTTCCTGTCATTGTTCTTACTGAATAATGTCCAACTTCTCTTACAGTTGATAAACTTAAAGGATATTCTTCATCTGTTAATTCAACTGGTGGTCTCCATTCGCAAGCAAATAATCTTCCTTTACCGCTAGGAGTCGTGAATTTATTTCCTTCATATAAATAAGAAGTTCCTTTGTGATCTTCTGTAGGACAAGGCCATCTAACAATTCCTTGTTCTTCAATCTTTTTATAGCTTGCTCCTGCAAACTTAGGACATAGGCTTCTCATTTCATCCCATATTTCTTCTGTATTTTTATAATTCATTGGGTAACCCATAGCTGTTGCTACTGCACTTATTATTTCCCAATCAGTTTTTACATCCCCTAAAGGTTCTACTGCTTTTCTTATTCTTTGGAATCCTCTATCTGCTGAACTGTAAACTCCATCATGTTCCCCCCAAGAAGTTGAAGGTAAAATAACATCTGCATGGAGAGCTGTCTTATTCATAAATATATCTTGTACCACTATAAATTCAATTTTATCTAAAGCTTCTCTAAGTTCTGCTGCATTTGGATCACTTTGAACTGGATCTTCTCCAAATATATAGTAGGCTTTTATTTTATCTTCCTTAAGGACTAACTCAGGCACTTGAGTTAAGAAATATCCATTTTTATCTGAAAGTTCAACACCCCAAGCCTTTTCAAACTTTTCTTGTACTTTCTTATCTGTTACAAGTTGATATCCTGGATAATTATTAGGGATTGTCCCCATATCACAAGTTCCTTGTACATTATTTTGTCCACGAACTGGTCCAATTCCTACGTTAGGTCTTGCAAAGTTTCCTGTTAAAAGAGCAATAGATGCAAGGCCCCTTACTACATCAACAGCTTGTGAGAATTGACAAACTCCCATACCGTATAATATTGTGGCATTTTTAGCCTTTGCATAAGTTCTCATTGCTTTTCTTATATAGTCAGCTTTTACACCTGTTATTTTTTCAGCATATTCTGGAGTATATTTTTCTACTTCTGCTTTATACTTTTCAAAGTCCTCAGTATATTTTTCTACATAATCATGATCATATAAATTTTCATTTATTAACACATTTCCAAAGGCATTAACTAAAGCCATATTAGTTCCACCCTTTAGTTGAAGCCATAAATCAGATAATCTTACAACATCTGTTTTTCTAGGATCTGTTACAATTATTTTTGCGCCCTTTTCTTTGGCTTTAACTATTCTTCTTGCCACTATAGGATGAGTTTCTGCTGGATTATATCCAAATATAAATAAAACGTCTGAATTTTCAATTTCTGGAATCGAATTTGACATTGCACCATCACCTAGTGAATAAGTAAGTCCTGCAACAGATGGCCCATGGCATACTCTAGCACAATGATCTATATTGTTAGTTCCAATAACTGCTCTCATAAATTTTTGCATTACATAGTTTGGTTCATTTCCTGGACCTCTAGCTGATCCTGTCCCCATAATTGCATCAGGCCCATATTTTGCTTTTATCTTCATAAGGTTTTCTGCTGTAAATTTAATAGCTTCATCCCATGAAACTTCCTCTAATTCTCCATTTTTTCTTATCATAGGTTTTTTAATTCTAGAAGTTAATAATTGAGGATCATTTAAGAAATCCCAGCCATAATATCCTTTTAAACATAATTTTCCTTCATTATTATCACCATTTGCAGGTTCCGCTCTTACAATCTTTCCATCCTTGACTACTAGATATAAATTACACCCACTTCCACAATAAGGACACACCGTTAACACTTTCTTTTCCATATTCTAATACACTCCTTTTTAGGCATAATCAAAAAATAACAAATCATCATATGCCTTAATTATTCAACCACTAAATCAAATATTATCTAAAAAAACAAAAAACCAGTACAAGGGCTGTTTATTTCAACGGTCCTTAGTACTGGTTTATTTAAAAGCTAAAACATAAAATCAACACTATCAAAAAAATAACAAGTAAGTATGCTAATATCTTTTCTTTATAGTGCCTAATATTTTTCTTTTCAATCCAACCTTAATTTATTTATTTTTCTAAGCTTAATCTATCAAATTTATTGTTATAACTACTGTTCTATTACCATTTTCTATATTACAAATTTTCCAGCTATAAGTAAAGTCTTTTTTTAATATATCTTTCACTTCCTGGAGGAAATTTTTTTCAAGATGAGGCTTCATTATCTTCCAATAATCTGCTACCATATTGACAGCACCTTCATTAACCAAAATTTCACTAAGATTTGAAAGTATCCCTTTTATGTCTATAATTATTGTATCAGGAGAATCAACCTTCACTTTGACATACTCTGGTCCTCTACCTCTGTAGTATTTTACAATTTTAACTGTAACTTTTTTAATTTGTTCTTGCAATTCAAGATTTATAGCACTCATTTTCTATTTAAATCTCCTATTTTATTAACAAAATCCAGTTCTATAAATTTTACCTTGTTACAATATTTTAGTCAATTGAGAATATTGATGGAATTTTTCATTTAAAGCTTAATTTCGACATATTTCTAATTAATTATCACTTATCTTAAGTCTTTCATTTTTTCTTCAATAAGCTTATAATTGATATTATTAATTTAATCTATAACTAAACTATAGTATAATTATTTAAATTCAAATGTTTATTAATATAAATTTTCCCTCAGGAGGTAAATATAAAATGATAAGTACAGCTATACTAACTATAAGTGATAAAGGCTACAACAATCAACGAGACGATTTAACTGGTCCAGCTATAAGAGATATTCTACCAAGTGATAAGTTTTCTGTAGACTATTATAAAATAATCCCTGATGAAGTTGAAATGATAAAAGAAGAATTAATATATCTTTGTGATTCCTTAGGTATTAATATGATCTTAACAAATGGTGGAACAGGTTTTTCAAAGAGAGATGTCACTCCAGAAGCCACAACAAGTGTTATAGAAAAACTAGTTCCTGGCATCCCTGAAGCAATGAGGAGTGCTTCCCTAAAAATAACTCCTAAAGCTATGCTTTCAAGAGCTGTTAGCGGAATTAGAAAAAGTACCTTAATAGTAAATTTACCTGGAAGTCCCAAAGGTGCTGTAGAAAATCTAGAGGTTATACTACCTGCTCTTCCTCATGGAATTGATATTCTAACAGGTGAAGCTTCTGAATGCAGTCGATAATATTGAATTTAGATTTATACGATAATCCACCGAAAGTAGAAACATTGTTATTCCGCAGGACTATGAAAATTTCGCTGAAAGTACTAAATTGCAGGTTATACCACTAATGCTTGCTCCCAATTTCATTGTGACAAGCATTAGTTGAACAAGTGATAGCGGAAACTCGACTCACATTCGTTCCCTGAGTAAGCGATTCTTACCAAATCAAAGATTTGGATTCTCTGCTTAAGACCTTTTAACTTGTTATTTTCAAATGCCTGCTGCATAATAATGTTTATACTTTCTAGTTTGGATACATTTCTTAGTATAAATGTAGCTTATAATTGGTTTATCTGCATTGCAGAACAATGCAATAAAAAACTATGCTATAAAATAAAAGACCCACGAAAATCTTAGATTTTCGTGGATTTCATATTAAAATTAAAGATAATTCTTTTTTAATTTTAAACTATCAAGTTTATTATGTATTAAACTCACTTCTTCATCAGTTAGATTATATGTGGATTTATAGTTAGAAATAAATCTTGCAATGTTATCTACCTTTACAACAGGTACTTCGCAATTTTCAAAACCTTCAACAACAGTTTTATAATTAGAAAGTACTATTATTCCCAACGCAGTATATCCTTTTTCTTTAAAATTCTCTTTTAATATATCATTTAATACTCTATCATGTCTGTCCAATTGAGCTACAGGACTTATAAGTGGTTTTTCTTCACCACTGTAATTTATTCTTCTCCAGCGCCCTCCAGTTTCAATGATTACCTTACAGCCATACTTTCCACCTTCGTTTTTATTCTCTATATGAAATATTCCAGTAGGACCTATTACTATAGCATCAAATTCTTGACTTTCAATTCTATGATCTAGATTCACATTACGTATAACTTTATATTCACTTGGAAGCCATTTTAAATTGTATTTAAGATTATTTTCACCTTCTTCTCCACTAGCACGCTTTCTTTCTTCTTCCTCTTTTTCTAATTCTTCTTTAGATTTATTGATTTTTACATTTTCTAAGTGAAATCCTTTTTTATAAGCTTCTTTATACAACTTTTCCTTTAGTTCAGTGAAAATGTATTCAGAATTATTAATGTAAAAAAAGGTGTTTCTAAACTGATTCCAATTATTAATTGAATTTAATTTTGATAAGCATTTAATATAATTTTCAACATTTTGATTATTCAGCTTATTATATATTCGTTTCTGTGCATTTATGTATTTAACTCCTTTAATAGTATATCTTACTGCAAGTGATAAGCCTACTACCCATGCAACTCCAATCGCTATTGGAATGATAACGAAATATCCCACACTCCATACTCCTCTCTTAAACAATTTTATCTTTTGTATTAAAATTATACCAAATTGTAATTTTTTTTCAATGTTTTGCGATTTCTTTGAAGTTGTTGGCATCTTCTTTTATTTTTGAGCCTTATCTATTTTAATTTCCGTGAGTGTTATAATATTTTTAAATTTTAAACTTAAATACCTCTTGTTTTAATTTTTCCGAACTTGTTTTAGCTTTCAATGTCTCCTCCAATACATCATTAGATTGAGTAGTTATATTTGAGACTCTATTTGCTATATCTGAAGCTCCCCTTGCACCTTCAATAGATGCATCTGCTACATTTTCTATAGTTTCTAGTATATTTTCTACAGATAATAAAAGTTCTTTTGAAGTTATGCCTAACTCTGAAAAAAAGTCTTTATAATATAACGCATCATCATTATATTGATGACTTGCGTTAACTAAAATCTCGTAATCTTTCAATATTCTATTTTCTATAAAACTAAGCATGTTATTAGAATTATTAGTCAAATCTTCAACAGACGATAATATAATTGATGTTGTATTTTGCATCTTATTTATTGTTTCATTAGATTGTTCTGCCAGCCTTCTTATTTCTTCCGCTACTACGCTAAATCCTTTGCCAGCTTCTCCAGCTCTTGCTGCCTCTATTGCTGCATTAAGCGCAAGTAAGTTAATTTGTGAAGTTATTTGAAGTATAGATTCCGAGAAGGTATTTATTTGCTCTACAGCTTTAGCTTTTTCAACTGATTGCTTCAATTTAATACCTGTTTCTTTAAACACTTTTTCAGTTTCCTCTTGATTATTTTTTGAAGTTCTCATAATATTTTTAGCTTTTTCACTTACTTGATTTGATTTATTTTCAATATATTGTGACTTTTCTGCTATAGAATTAACTATCATTCCCATTTCCTTTGAAGTTCTTGACATCTCTTCTGCAGATACTGCACTCTCTTCTATGCTCGCTGAAATTTCTTCCGTAATTGCTGAAACTTCTTCTACATCATTATTTAGATATTTCACTTTATCATTTACTGTATCATTAACACTATTTATATCTTTAGCTACAATTGCTACATCGTTTATCAGAGCTTTTAAAGAATTCTGAACCTCATTGATTGATATAGCTATATCCTCAATCTCATCCTTTGTTCTTATATTTATACTGCTAGTTAAATCACCATCACTCATTTTACCTAAAACATTTTGTATTTTTACAATATTATTACTTATTTTCTTAGAGTATAAATAAATCATAACAAAAGCTAAAATACTCACAATAACTATTGTTAGAATTGTTGCTTTTAACAACGCACTTCTCATGCCTTCAAACATACTTGAGTCTACATCTACACCAGCAATAGCTATAATCTTTCCTTCTGAATTTTTAATTGGTGCATAAGCAGAAATAAAAGTACCATACTCATCTGTAAACGATTCATTTGTTGCTACAACTTTATCATCAAAGGCTTCTTTCATCCCGCTATCCATAGTATAATCTTCTAAAAATTCAGATGCATCTACTGAAACATCAACTAAAAACTTAGCCTGTGTCCCTTGAACTCTTTCAATTGTATAAAAATTCCTTGCAACACTTTTTGATTTAGCCAAACTCATTGAATTTAATATATCTTGATATTCTACACTGTCATCTGATTGTTCTTTTATAATCTTTTCAAGCTTGTCTCCATCAATAGAAACAGTTAAATCTGAAATACATTGAGTAACTGTTTCCCTAAGCTCCTTTTTAAATTTTTCAAACATAATCAGATTCACTGAAACCAATATTATAGCTATAGATGCTAAAATGACCAACATCATTCTTAATATTTTTCTCCCAAATTTACTCATACTCCACCCCTAAAAATATTGTTCTTTATATAATTTTTATAAATAATAAAGGCCAATTTAAACTAATTGAAAAAGAACCTATTAGTTTAAATTGGTCGACTACACAGATAGCTCGAAATTCTTAAAATATCCACGTAAAAAGAATTTTTCATAGCTCTCAATTACTATATTCCATTAATAATTGTCATTTTTTAAATATATATGTCATATTATCATATAGATATTAAAAAATCAATAATCTAAATATATTTTTGTTAATTACCTAAATATTTAGATTTCCTAAAAAATAGTGTAAACATAATATAAAGCTCATAATTTTTAACTATAGATCTTCAAAATACAAAAATACCCCCACGAAAATCCAAAATTTAGATTTTCGTGGGGTTTATGGTGGAGGTGAAACGTGACCTTTTAAATCCACTTGGAAACGAATATCATTGAAAAATAGTCACAATCTTTAAATTAAGTGTATTTTACCATTATATTTTTTCCTATTCAAAGGCTTTCCTTCGCTTCCTTTATGGTTTGCCCAAAAAGTGCAGCCATTAAATAAAGATCTTCTGAAACTGCTTAAGTTCTTCACCAATATACTTTATTGATGAGAATACATAATCTGCAGTTATGTCAGACTTTTCATACATCTCTTCTGATGTCTCACCACTTAATACAAGAATACTAGTTATCCCTGCATTTACGCCAGTTTTGATGTCAGTGTAAAGTCTGTCTCCTACAATTGCCACATCTTCTTTTTTTAGTCCATACTTTTCAATGATGGCCTCCACTATATATCCATATGGCTTACCTATAACTACAGGAGAAACACCTGTGGATGCCTCAAACATTCTTATCATAGAGCCAGTATCCGGCATATATTTACTGTCTTCAATTGGACAATTGAAATCTGGATGAGTAGCTACAAATGGTATTCCCTCTCTAAGATAATCACAAGCTGTCCATATTTTTTCATAGGTTAGTGTAGTATCAAAACCAAGAACTACGTAATCCGGCTTTTCATTTTTGTCATTAACTAATATAAATCCTGCATTTTCAAATTCTTTCATAAGTGGTTCTGTACCCATTAGATATATTTTATTACCTTGGCAGTTTTTCTTCATATACCATATGGTAGCTTCACCAGATGTATAAACTTGTTCTTCATCAACCTTGCAGCCAAGCGCTGAAAGCTTTTGCTTGTAGGTTGATTTATTTTTCGAAGAGTTATTTGTTAAGAATATGAACTTCTTTTGCTGGCTTTTCAAAATATCTAAAAAGCCTAATGCGCCATCAATAAGTGTATTTCCAAGATAAAAAGTTCCATCCATATCTAATAGAAAACATTTAATATCATTTAACTCATTCATTTTTTACCTCCAAATTAAAACATATAATTGTCTTATATGTTGTTGGACTTAGGCACATGAAAGAAAATAACAAGTCCAAAATGCCATGATTATTTTTCATCAGGCAAGTAAGTAGATTGGTCTCATAGCAAGTCTATTAGGGCAATCTGCTGAAGAAGCATAATGAAAAATAGGCTTGGCAGATGAATCTGTTATTTTTTTGATTGTGCCTTATATAATTTATCTGCAATTAAATTAGCAATTTCCTCTGTTAATCCAAGATCATCAATCAAATGCACAACACCATATCTTGTTCTTATATCCTTTGCTGCAATGAATGTTTTAATAAATAAATTCTTATCAATTCCAAGCTCTTCAGGATGCCATACACAGCCACCGTCCTGTAATATTTTTTTTATGTCATCAGAACTTGGTACTATAGTATTTGCAATATAAAGAATGTCCTTCCAGCTAGAGGCAATCCTTTCTGCATTTTCCTGTCTCTTATCTGGATTCAATTCGATTGCATCCTTCTTATAGTTAATTACATTATCTGCCACTTTACCAAATACGCTTTCAATATTTTGTCTCCATTTATTCATATCATAAGTTCTGAAACTTCTCTTAGACATAACACTCTCTATATCTAAATCCCTTAACACCTCAAATACCATGGACATAACCACTGTACCTACTCCAACAAAGTTCCCATGTACCCATTTTTTCTCACTATTTCTTGTATGAAACATTATCTCCCAGCCATGGGCAATATGATGTTCTGAACCGGATGCGGGTCTTGAAGCTCCTGCCATTCCTATAGTTATTCCTGACAAAACTAATGCATCTGTTATACTTTTTACAACTTCATCATTCCTTTGAGGAATCCTTGGTGCAGCATCAACACATTTGTCTACTGCAGCTTGAACCATATCTGCAATAGTCTTACAGTAATATTCTCCTGTTAAGATATTTGCAATTGACCAATCTGCCAAAGCAATATATTTACCTAATACATCACCAAGTCCTGAACAAAGTAAATACATTGGGGCATTCTTCATAATCTCAATATCTGCATATATTCCATAAGGATATATAGCTTTATGGGACTCTTTAAACCCATCTGTGATTAAAGGAGATACTACGGAGGCATAACCATCCATGGATGGTGCAGTACCAACTATTGCATAATCCACATGTACCCTGTAAGCAACATACCTGCATATGTCATTGATAACACCTGAACCTACGCCAAGTATAAGTGCTGTATCATCTTCTATCTCCATAAGGACTCTTCCAAGAGCATACACATCAGGCAACAAGTGCTCCTGTGGAAATACATATTTTTTTAAGGAAAAATCATTCTGTAATATTTCTTCTACCCTTTTTCCAGCTACAACATATGTGTGAACATCTTGTACAATTAATATTTTTTTATTTTTAAATTCTTTAAGAAACTCTGGGAGTTGTTCTATTATATTATTTCCTATCTTTACCGAATTGATTTCTACACTATGCCTTTTTCCACATTCACACTCAAAATTCATTCCAATAAGTTCTTCTACTTTTAAATTTGTTACATCCACTATAACCATCATCCTTTCATTATAAATAACCCATGGTGTTAAAGAGTACGCTTAAGCACTCTTTAACAATTTAAGCTAAGTTTTACTTTAGGCACTATCAAAATTTAATTATACTAACCTACAACGCTAGTCGTTACTCCATCATCAGTTATATTTTTTGATGCTTGTTTCTCTAAATATTCAACAATTCCAGTTTTGTTCTTCTTAAATAATGCCCATAAGGCGATGTATACTGCTACTGCAATTGCAATAAACACTGGATTACCTGTTAAGAATGCCAAAAACACTAATCCCATTAAAGGCTTTCCTAGTATATTGAAACTTGTAATCATCATAGCACCTGCTGGTATAGCTACACCTACTCCAACTGCCATTGATGTAAATAATGGAGCCGTAAATGTACATACATATAAACCTAATCCGAACCATATTACACCCGAAACTAATACTTTGAATATATTCCCATTATATACTGCAACTAAACCTTGCACCATATATGGAAGAGCAAGTAAGTCAACTACAGGTAATACTTGATTTCCTGGAAGTATCATTGCTAACACAATCATAAATGGTATTAATATTAATCCTGAGATTAATGTTGCCGGTTCACCATATCCTACTGCATCGTTTACTGCTATAAACCAATCACGATTTCCTTGATTTTTCATGAATTTTCTTGCCCCATCTGTTATTGGCGAGAACGCCTGTGCAAACATACTAGCAACTTTAGGGAAAATAGCCATAACTGCACTAGTTGCAACACCTAATTTTAATATTTCCCCCCATGCTTCCATGGTTCCTATTCTTGTAAAATTACCTAATATGCCGATGAACATTCCCAAAAACAATCCTAAAGTCATAGGTTCACCAAAGAAACCTAGTCTCTTTTCTAATTGTTGTGGATTCAATTTAATTTTATTAAAACCTAATGCATTATATAATGGATCTATAACTACTGCAAATATTGATGCTTCTACATTATGCATAGCTATTATTGTACAGTTCGGATATTTATAATAATTTGACCATCTCTTTGCTACTAATTCTGATATTAATAAACTATATAAATTTAGTAAAACCATACAAGCTATTCCTAGTGTGAAACTACCTGTTACTCCAATAACCATAGCTCCCCAAACCATATACGAATAGTTATTCCATAAATCTGATGGTTGGAAAACATCTGTCCATTTAATTAGGAATAAAACAGTTTGTAATAAAATTCCCAATCCAAGATATATCATACCCGCACTTGAAGAAAAAGCAACTAAAGATGTAGCTTGCCAACCCACGTCAAATACAGGACGATTTACTCCTGTACTTTGAACCATTCTATTTATAACTGGTGTCACTATTGGTGTAAATGAATTTAATATTAGCGAAAAACCTTGTAGCGCAACACCTGCATATATAGCTGACAGAAATGATTTTTTTGTTGTTATTTTAAAAACTTTTGCTATTACAAATATAATAAACGGAACTATTATTGCTGATCCAAATGTGTCGATTATTGATTTAATAAATGCTAACATACTCAATTCCCCCCATTGTCAAAATTTTATTTATACATCAATCACTAAACGTTTTCAACATAATCTTTTTCTATTTATTTAGTTCATCTACAGTTTTCAACAAGTCTTCAAAAAACTTATCTTCTCCTATTCCAGTAAGACATGCAAATGCATTTATAGTTGGTATTTTATAATCTCCAGCTGGTAGCGGGCTTGTGTAAACAATGAGATTAAATCTTCCTGATTCAGCTAAATTTAGTGCTTCAGTTGGTCTTGCCTCAGTTGTGGATACACTTATCCCCTTTTCTTTTAAAGTTTCCTTTACTTTTCCTGCAACCATAGATGATGTTACTGTTCCTGAACCACAAACTGATAATACATTGACATATTTCATATTATATTCCTCCTAAAAATTTATTATATGAACTTAAAATTTGTTATAATTTTAAGTGCTATATTTCTATGAATTCTAATAATTTTGCCACCTCTTCTATATTTGATGAATTTCTTATTTGTTTTAATAAATTCACATTCTGAAAAACTGACATTAATTTGCTTAATAGACTTACTTGAGAATCGGGATCATTTATAGCTAATAAAAACACAACCCTTACTTGAACCTTTTTACTAGGTTCTATCATATTATTAAAATCTACAGAATTCTTTAAAACAGCTAGTGCTACATTAGATTCATTTACATGCTTTGAATCTGTATGTGGAATTGCTACACAAATTTCTCCAATATCTAATCCTGTAGGAAGAGTTTTTTCCCTTTCTAGAACTGCATCTATGTAAGTATGCTTTACATAGCCTTTTTCAAACATTCTCTTTCCTAATTCCCTTATAACCTCTTCTTTATTTTTTACTTCTAAATTTAATGCAATTAAATCTAAATTCATTGTTATACCTCCTATGTGCTATATTTCTTTAAATTTATTTAAAATTATGTTTTTAAAATCCAGTTCACTAAGACTATTCTTCATATCATTTATAAAGGTTTTATCTTCTAAGATCTTTAGGATATTCTTTACAATTGCCTTGCCATTTGCTTTAAAAACTGGCATACATATTATATTTACATTTCCAACACCCCAATCAATTGGACTTTTTACTTTAACAAATACGAAGCTTGTCTTATTTACATATGAAGATTCTCCATGTGGTACTGCTATTTCTCCTTTTAAATATGTTGGAGCTAAACTTTCCCTATTAATAACTGATGATAAATATTCTTTATCAACAATTCCTTTATTTATAAGTATTGAACATATATACTCTAATAAATCTTTTTTAAAATATATATCTGGTTCAAAGATTAGTAAATCTTCATCAACAACTCTTTCATAATACTTTAATTCTTCATTTCCATTCCCTAAGGTATTTATATTTAAATTGTTTAAAACTTCCTTATCATATGGTATAAAATTTATTCCTTGTATTTCTGGATCTATTGTTCCTATAACTGCTAGGATGTTATTCACTTCTTTTAATTTAATTATCTTTTCTGATAAATTTTCATCTAATGCGCTCATTTCATAGAAATTTACATTATCATATCTATCCCCCAGGCATTTACTTATATATTTAGCCATGCCTTCACCGGTTAGACATAAAGATATTATCGCTTTAGGTTTATCTGATATATTATCCGTGAAGTATCTATGCCCAAGTCTATCATTTATTAAAGAAAAGTATATTTCATCAAGGTCTCCCTCTCTTATTGAAACTTTTCTTGCTGCTTCTAAGGCAATTATAAGATCTACTCTATCTATTGTTCTTGATTTTATGCCAGTTCTTTTATTTACTATATCTCCTATGTTCGTTAATGACCCCATGTCCACTAAAAACAATATTCCTTTACCTTGATCGATTATTTTAGATAATTCAACTACTTTATTGTATATATTAATTGGATTTTCATCCAAAGGCATATCTACAGCAACTGGAAATCTTATTCCTAACAGCTCATTAACTACATTAATTATAGCGGTAGCTATTTTACCATGAGAAATTATCATCAACCCGACCTTATCTCTTTTATTTTCAGATCTTAATGCAGCCTTTATATAAAGACCTATAAATCCAATTTCATCATTAGGTATTTCTATTTTTTTTATTTCTTCAAGTTCTTTAACAAACTTTTTTGCCATTTCATATTCATAAGTTGTATCACTTATAATATTATCTACATTTATTATTTTTTGTTTTAACCTTATTCTTTTAATACTTTCTTCTACATGTATAGCTAAATATTTAAATACATTTTTATTAATTTCTAACAATGGATTGTCTTTACTTAACTCTTTCATGAAAGTTTCTATAAAATCTATTAAATCTTCACTTACAAAACTTCTTAAATCATTCATAGAAAATGATTGTTCATAAGTAAAATTAGTTTCAATATTTGTAAAACTATTTTGTATAAATGCCCAAAGAATATTTTCTATATCAGCTTCGCGTATATCTATCTTCTTAAGTTCATAATATTTCTTTTCAATTTGTCTATATATATCCTCTGGAAACATATTTTCATCACTATCTGCATACCCTTCTCTTAACCGATTTTCTAACATAAATGGAATAAATATTGAATCTTTGACATACTTCCTTATTTCAGCTTGATTAACATCTTGAAATTTTATGTCTTTAAATGAATCATTTATTTTTAATATTTGATTCATATCTATAATTAAAGACTCTTTGTTAGTATCTTCATTATTTATATATGTCATAAAAGCTCGTGCGCACAAAACCTGAATCATATTTTGTAATTGTCCAATATTTGCACTAAACTTTTTCAATGCTAATATTTCTACAACTTTTTTATCAACAAAAATTTTAGCATCTATTCGATTACATTCAGATTGAAATTCATTATATATAATATCTATTTTTTCTCTAACTGGTCTTTCATGTAAAGGTGATAATTTTATCACCATCGGTATTCTTCTTCTAAATGTTAATAGTAAATTAGCTTCTACGTTTTCAGTAGTTGCTCCAATCAACATTAAATTAACTTTTCTTTCTGAATTTGCCTCACCTAGTCTTCTGAATTTTCCCCTATCCATAATTGAAAAAAGTATTTCTTGACCTTTAGGAGGTAATCTATGAATTTCATCTAAAAAAAGTACTCCTCCATTGGCTTCTTCTACTAATCCAGATGCATCTGTATCTGCACCTGTAAATGCTCCTTTTTTATGACCAAATAAAAGTGATAGCAATAGTTGTGGATTATCACCATAGTCAGCACAATTAAATACTACAAAAGAAGCATTTTCTTTTATAACTTTTCTCTTTTTAGCAAATTCATACATACATTCAGAAAATTTACTTTTCCCTACTCCACTCTCTCCAACAATTAATGTTGTTAAACCTTTAGGTGGATATAAAATTGCAGACTTAGCTTGTTCAATGGGATTTTTTAAACTTCCATTACTGCCAATTAAAGAATTAAAAGCATCAGTAATTTCTTCTTTCTCGACCTTCACTTTATTAATATCAAAATTATCTTTAGATAAGATTTCTTCAACAATTCGTCTTGACACATCAAATCCTTCAGCTAATAATTCCCTTGTAAGCTCAGAGACAGCAATATTTTTATTTTTTTTCAAAATAGATGCTGTTGCAACTTTTAAATAGGGATATCGCCTTTGTCTAGAGTTAGCTATATTTAATTCCTTTCTTAAATTAGTGATGGACTCCCTCGCTACACCTAAAAACTTAGCAATTTGAGCATCAGTTAATGGATTCTTTTTATTTTCAGTATTTATCATTTTTATAATTTTATTTTCTAAATCCATAATATTAATTCCTCTCATAGATTTTATATAGCAATTTCCATGCCATACCTTTTTCCATTTTATAACATTATCTTAAGCATTGCTATTACTTGCGTGCATTAAATCATTTACATTTTGATCAAATATACATTTTGTATGATAATCGATTAACAAAATGTATATTAAAATCAGGCTATCTTAAGCTCATAAAAGAAAATGTTAATTACATTAATTTACATCTAATAAATATTAACTATAACCGATGGAAATTGCAAATAAATATTTCCAGATAAATAACTAAAAAGACACTTATGCAGCATCAAAATGCTCTCTAGCTTTAGTTTTTTCATAAATGAAAGTGATTTTTCCAGCCTCTTATTGATCTCTAACAGTTTTTAATACATCACTAAATTTTAAAGTATCTTTGGATACTTCTAATCCACAATAAACATAGGTCATTATTATAATAAGCAGATATATTTTTTAACTTTTTTAAGTGCGAACTTGATAATCATCTAAGCCTAACTTTTTCTTAGATTCTCTAAAGAAAATTTCGATAGGCCATCTATGTTTATAATGGTTTAGCAATTCCAATAAGGATATGTTGGCGTCAGAACTTATAAAAGCTGTTAAACATCCATCCCATGCTTTGTAACACCTCTTTTGCATACTTTGATTTTAGTTCTTCTAATTGAAACATTTTAATTCTTCAGGAATCTTATTTATTAAATCATTATTAAAAGTTATAAAGCTTATCTTAGATTTATTATCATAATCTATACTAGTTAATAAATAACACATTATTTGCTGAATAATATAAAACCCCACGAAAATCCAAAGTTTAGATTTTCGTGGGGTTTATGCTTGAGGTGAATCGTGCCCTTTAAATTCACCATCTGCACTTAATATAAAATTCTTAACTTGACCATAATAAAAATTTTTATCTAATTGTCTACCTCAAAGAGAACATATGATTAATCCCTAGTCGATCCTTTTATATACTTCCTTGAATCTTAAATAACTGCATGTATATCTATCAGTTTAAGCAAGATGCTAGAATCCCCGCTCCAAGTAATCCTGCATCATCACCTATTTTAGCCAATTTAATATTTACATTAATATTGTTAAATACTCTTAGCTTAACTTCATTAATTAATTTTTCTAAGTGATTAGAATTATTTAAAATAACTGATCCGCCAAGTACTATAACTTCTGGATCTACAATAGTTATTATATTAGCAATTGCTTTAGATAAATTTATAGACCACTCATTTAAAACCTCTCTGCAATTTACTTCTCCATCCTTAGCTCTGTCAAAGACATCTTTGGCAGTGAGTTCCTGTCCTAACTTCTTACTTGCAATTCTAGAAATACTTACTCCACTGCACTGCCCTTCTAATCCTCCAGCATTTAAGCCCGCATGGATATATTCATCTTCATTTATTATCATGTTACATACTTCCCCAGCTATGTTATTAAAGCCATTAATTATCTCATTTTTATAAACAAATCCGCCACCTACTCCTGTTGATAGAGTAATATAATATACACTTTCAGCATTTTTAGCTACTCCTATCTTAGCTTCACAATATCCAGCCACATTTGCATCATTATTTACAGTTGTAGGTAATTTAAAACTTTCTTCAAAGTATTTTTTTATTTCAAATCCTTCCCATCCTTTTAGATTAGGAGGATTAATTATTACTCCATTTCTTATATCTAAAGGACCTGGACATGCCACGCCAATAGCCTGAATATTATATATATTCCACTTTTCCCTAATGGTTTTTATTAAATTATCTACATTATACTTCGCACCTTTTTCAACAATATTATCTATTTTAAATTTATCAATTAAATTATATTCATTATCTAAAATAGCGGCTCTTAAGTTGGTACCTCCTATATCAATTCCTAAATAATAATTCATCTTGACCTCCTAAAATATTAACAAAACTATTTGATTAAATAAAAGCTTCTACGATATTTTTTTAATTGCGTACTTACTTAAAATTGTTACTTCTTATTCGTTCTAAGCTTTTTATAAGCTTATTTTATTAAAAGCCGAGGATTTATCTCGGCTTTTTTACTATTTTTTCTTTAAATCATTGATTTCTTTCTGCATATATAATATCTCTTTAGCTAAAGATAAAATTATTTCTGATGCCATTAATTGATCTTCAGCATGCATAAGTATTAGTGAAAGCTCTTGCTTATTTCCTTTTGCTTCTTCTTGTATAAGTTGTGCATGTGACTTATGCCCTTCTCTCATAAACACAGATGCATCTTCAAGTAATTTTTCTGCCTCTTCTTGATTTCCACTTCTTCCTTTAATTAAAGCCTGGATTCCCATACTCTTTGCCGTTCCAACATTACTAATAATATTGAAAGCTATTAACTCCATTTCTTCCATCTTAAACCACCTTATTTCATTAAATCTATAGCGAAAGTTAAAACTTTATCGGCATTCATTCTGCCATAATCCACCATACTAATAACTTCTACTGATATCTTATTTTCTACTGTCTCTTTTATACTATCTTTCAAAAATCCAATTTGAGGTCCTAGTAGAATTACATCTGCACTTTGCCAACATTGAGATAAATCTGTCGAAGGTATAGCTTCTATTGTTACTTCTATACCCTTTTCTCCTGCCACTCTAATCATCTTTTGTACAAGCATTGATGTTGACATTCCTGCATTACATACTAACAATATCTTTTTCATAACAAAACATCTCCCTTTTATCTTTATATTCTTTCTATTTATTCTTCAACCTGTTTTTTCTCTGAAACCTTTAAAAAAGGAATATACAGTAAGACTGTAAGTACAATCATAATTATTTGAAATACTGAAGCTCTCCAATCTCCACCGGTTGCTAGAAATCCTGATAAAATTGGTGGAGTCGTCCAAGGTGTTTGAATTACTACTGGTGACATCCATCCTGCCTCAGTCACTAAGTATGCAGCAGTTAAGCAAATTGGTGAAGCTAATACAAATGGAATCATTAGTGTTAAATCAAATACTATTGGTAAACCAAATATAACTGGCTCATTAATATTAAATATACCTGGTGCTGTGGAAAGTTTAGCAATATCTCTATAATCCTTTCTCTTTGAGAATAAGAATATAGCAATTAATAACGCAATAGTATTACCTGATCCACCCATTACCCCAAATGTATCCTTAAATGACATGCTAATTATGTGAGGGATAGGTTGACCTTGAGCAAAAGCAGTCATATTTTCATTCATAGCTGTGTATAATACTGGATCCATAATTGGCGCAATTACCCCTCCTGGATGTATCCCTATTGCAAATAATAAGTTAGACAACAGCATTAATATTATAAATCCTGGTAAACTAGTAACTAGAGCTACCAATGGTCGTTGTATTGTTTTTAAGATCAGTGAATTTATATCTGTCCCAAAAAGTTGCTTTATTGCAAATGACACTACAGCAAAAATTAGAATAGTAATCATTATAGGTATTAAACTATTAAAAGACTTTGTAACGGCTGGAGGTACTGCTTCTCCACCTATATTAATCTTAAGTTTTTCATTTTTAGATAGCCACATAAATAATTCAGTTGATAATAGTGACATTATAATACCTACGAACATCCCACCTGAATTAGTGGAACTATAAGAAATAACTCCTGCAACTTTAACTGCCTCTTTAACTCCTACAGGTGTAGTTGAAATCACAAATGGTAATAAAATAACAAATATTGAAATAGTTAGAAGAGCTGGTGCTATTGGATTTTCAAATTTCCTATTTATTGCTAAATGATATGCACATGCACCCGCTAGCAATACTGCTAAGAAATTCAAAGTACCATTATTAATAGATGTTCCAACATCTTGCCAAGTAGTTAATGTTGCTGGATTAATTATTTTAGACATAAATCCTGTCGGTTCAATAACAACATAGTTAATGAAAATCATTAAGCCTGCAATAATAATGAATGGAATTAGTGATGCAAATGCATCTCTAAGTGATCTTAAGTGTATTTCTCCACCTAACTTTTGCGATACTTTCCCTAGTTTTTCAAAAAATTTGTTCATCAATATTCCCCCTTTTTTTATTCTTCAAAACCATTATTTGTAGCTAATAGTTTATAAAACTCTCCACTTTTCTTTACTGTTCTCTTTTGAGTTTTTAAATCTAAACTAACTAAACCATACCTATTTTTATATGCATTCATCCATGACCAACAATCAATGAATGTCCATAGATGATATCCTTTTATATTACATCCCTCTTCAATTGCTTTATGAACATATTTTAAATGTCCCTTAATGAAATTAATTCTGTATTCATCATTAATTTGTCCATTTTCAAGAAAACGTTCTTCATCTGTAACGCCCATACCATTTTCAGATATAAAAGCTTCTATGTTTCCATAATTTTCTTTAACATCATTGCAAAGATCTAGTATTCCCTTCTCGTATATTTCCCATCCTCTATAATTATTAAACTTTCTTCCTGGCATTATATATGGATCAAAAAACCATTCTGGCATAAATGGAGAATTAGGATTCACAGCATTTTCTCTCGCCTTTGCTCTTCTTGGTTCATAATAATTTATTCCTAAAATTTGAGCTGTATTTTCTTTAATTATTTTTAGCTCATCATCTGTATATATAGGAATTTGGTTATATTTTTTAAGAGTATCTACTAACTTCTTAGGAAATTCGCCTTTTACACAAGGATCTAAGAAGCTCCTATTATAAAATAAGTCACAATATTCTGCTGCCTCGACATCATACTTATTTGAACTTCTTGGATAAGTAGGACTAAGATTTAATATTACTCCAATTTTAGATTTTAGATTGTGTTTTTTAAATCTTTCAATGGCTTTTGCATGTGCAAGAATTGTATTAAAAGCTACTTGTGCACCCCTCTTAAAATCTATTATGTTTGGATAGTGAAAATCTTGTAAGTACCCTCCAAGTACTGGTCCTAAAGGTTCATTAAATGTAAACCAATGCTCTGCTCTGTCTCCAAATAATTCAAAACACTTATCTGCATAGTTCACATATGCCTCAACGACCTCTTTACTTTCCCATCCTCCCTTTTCCTGCATTACTAACGGCATATCAAAGTGATATAAGTTAATAAAAGGCTTTACATCATTAGCTAAAAATGAATTAATTACATTATTATAAAATTCAACTGCTTTTTCATTAACTTCTCCATCTCCATTTGGAAATAATCGAGCCCACGAAATAGACATTCTAAATGAATTATGTCCAAGTTCCTTCATTAATTTGATATCATCTTCATACCTATAGAAGAAATCTGAAGTAATATTTGGTCCAACTTCATCATAAAATCTGTTTTTTTCTAATTGAAACCAATGATCCCAAATAGTTTTTCCTTTATCAGTATTACCTTTGCCTTCTGATTGCTCTGCTGATGAGGCACTCCCCCACCAAAATCCTTCTGGAAATTCATAAAATTTTTTCATAAGTAACTCCCATCTTATATATATTATGTTTCTCGTCTCGAGCAGAAAACATTTTCAATTATGATTATATATGTCCTTTTCAAAATAATCAATACCTTTTTATAAAAGATATATACCTTTTATAAAAAGATATATAAATACCAGTATATTTTTATTTATATCTGATATATAATATATGTGTGGAAACAATTGAGAAAGGAAGATTATATATGCCGCCTAAATACAAAGTAGTATATGAAGATATAAAGAATAAGATAAATAACTATATTTATAAAACCAATGAGAAAATTCCAGATGGAGATTCTTTAGCTGAATGCTATAATTGCAGTAAACTTACAATAGCTAAAGCATTAGATTTATTAGTTCAAGAAGGTATGCTAATAAGACGACAGGGCTCTGGTACTTATGTTAAGGAGAATCTATCTAGCAGAACTACTATAGAATTAGATAATATTTCAGGTTATTCTAAAAAATTTAGTAAAGAGCATCTGAAATCAACGATGATAGATTTTTCTATTATCACACCACCTAAAGAAATTGCAGAAAAACTTAACATCACTGATGAATATATATATAAAATTTTACGATTACGTTCTGTAGATAATGACCCACAAATACTAGAAGAAACTTATATGCCTATTTATGTTATACCTGGATTAAAAGAACAACATTTAGAAGGCTCTATTTATGATTACATAACTAATGAACTTGGATTTAAAATTCAAAGTGCCCACATCTCTATAAAAGGTGATGAGGCTAACTCTAACGATAAACTTTATTTAAATTTGACAGAGTCTGACTTTATTATAGAACTTGAGAAAATATGTTATTTAGAAAATGGTAAGATTTTCGAATATTCGAAAACGCATCATAGATATGACGTCTTTAAATTCAATACTGTTTTAGTAAATAATATTTAAATCAATTCCTTCTTCTGTGTAGCTTATTATATAATCATCTAATTAAAATTCATGATTTGTGGACTACCAGTGACAATAAAAAAACACGACCACTTGTAAGCAGCTATTTAAGCCACATACAAATGGTCGTGGGTTTGAAATTGACTAATATTTAAACAAATTAACGTTTTTTTGTAATTCTATTGATAAATCATTCAATACATTTGCCAAACTTGCCATATCGGTTATACCTAAAACCTGTTCCTCTACAGATGCAGATACTTCTTCTGCTGAAGTTGATGATTCTTCTGTTATAGCTGAAACATTTTGTAACGATGCATTTAGATGTTCTACTTGTTCAATTACCTTATTTATTTTACTGCTCGTTGATTCAATTTTAGATACCATATCATTTATTTGCTCATAAATCTGCGTAAAAGAATCTTGTGTTTGTCTTGTAGCCGCCTCTTGCTCGTAAATGGTCATTTCACTTTCTTTCATTTGGGTTACAGTTTGTCCAACAGCTGCCTGAATTTCTGAAATTGTCGTAAATACCTCTCCAGTTGATTTAAGAGAAAGCTCAGCCAATTTTCTTACTTCCTCAGCAACTACCGTAAATCCTTTCCCATGTTCACCAGCCCTGGCAGCCTCAATTGCAGCATTCAAAGCCAACAAGTTAGTTTGCTCAGCAATACCGTTTATGGTCTCTGCAATCTTATTTATCGAATCTGTTTTCAACACTAATCCTTCAACAGCATTTTTAACTTCTTTAGATATATCTACTGTTTGGTTCATATGAATAGTTTGGTTTTTGATTATATTTTGCCCCTCATATACAATTTTTCCAACCTGCTTTCCATTTTCAATCAAATTATTTAACTCAACAGAAGTATCCTGGGACATTTTGTTTATATTATCAGCCATGTTGCTTAGAGAATATACTTCTTTAGCGACTTCCTGATTACCAATAGCCATTTCTCCAACTATAGATGCCATTTCTTCAGAAGATTTACTTATTTCTTTGGCGCCAACAGATAATGTTGAGGCTTTCTCACTTAATATATTGGAACTTTGAGCTACTTGAGAAATCGTTTTTCTAGTCTTTCCTAACATCAAATTAAATTTTTGTGCCATTAAACCAAGCTCATCTTTATTTGATAGTTCAACTTTTTGTGTTAAATCTCCATCTGCCTCTGCGATATTCGATAACTTTAAGGTTAACATTCCAATGGCCTTAATAATATTTCGTGAAATTATTAAAGCTAAAAATACAGCAAGGATTAAACCAATTACTCCCCCGCCAATCATAACAATTCTTGTATTTCTTTCAGTTATCTTTAAATTTTCAGTACGTTGATCCAATAAACTACTCTCTTCCTGCTTTATATCACTGATCAATTTTCTCATATCGTCCATTGACTTCTTGCCATTTTGAGACATTTCAAAATTTATAACATCTGTTATATTTCCTTGATTCGAATTAACCTTTTGACGAATAGTTATCAAAGAAGAACTTTCTGATTTTGACCAATCTTGATAATCCTTGAACAAATCATCTATCCTTTGTTGTTGTTTAGAATTATCGGAAGTTAGTTCTTTTATCTTCTGAATATGTTTTTGAAAATCGATCTCGCCCTGATTATATGGCTGCAAGAACGTGTCTTGACCTGTAATAGCATATCCTCTTAAACCTGTTTCCATGTTAACTAGGCTTTCCAAAATATTATCTGCCTCACCAATAACCTGATATGTATGAATGTTCCAAGCAACAACCTGAGACTCCTCATTAAAATTCCTGTAAGAAAAAGATAAAACTAAAATCATAATTAAAGTGATAACTCCAAATCCTAAGTATAACTTAGTACCTATTTTAAATTTATTTAACATTTATAACACACCCTTTTCTCTTTTAAATTTCGCTTATAAATTTTTACATTAACTATATATACTCTAACAAATAAACTACATTAAATTAACTCCTGTCCATTAATTTAATGTAGCAAATTAATTAGAACTTATATATTAAGTCGTGATATTTCAATACTTAAAAAGTACTTAAATATTAAGCAAAAGTAAACGCTTATCATTAGTTTTCCATTTAGATACTTATATTACTTTAAATTGGCAGCAACAAATTTAATAGCTTCGTGAGGAATTCTTAAAATCTCGTTATCTATACCAACCCAAAATTCTAGAGTATTTTTATTATTTTCCATGATTAAATTTCTGCTCTATTGATACTTTTTTAGCATGGATGGATGATACCCAAACCTTCCACTAAACTTAATACAATAACAACATTTACTCTAAGGTTGACATTTTATTGGTCTAATTCATCTACTTCAAAAAAGTATCTTTAAGCATTTCTACTATCCAGCTAATTTTCTAATAAAAATAAACGATTGCATAGGCTTCAATGTTGATATTTTAGCCCCAGGCTGTCATGTTCCTAAATCAATTTAGCCCATATGGCTTTGTGTTTTATTCTTTCAAGCAGCATGCCCCAATATGATAACCTCCCTTAGTATTAAGTCCTATCTATATGCTTATTCGTAATAAGTATAACAAAATACTACTAATTTACAATGTATTTTTTAGAATTCCTTAAATTACACATTTTACTTCAATTTACAATAAAATTAACACCCTTACCTAAATATAATAAAGATTTGATTGCTTATAAAGCTTCTTCATCAGTACAACTATACGTAGATTTATAATTAGAAATAAATCCTACAATTTTATCTACCTTTATAACAGGTACTTCGCAATTCCCAACACCTTCAACAATGTTTTTTTCATTTGAGAGTACTATTATCCCTAAAGCAGTATATCTTTTTTCTTTGAAATTCTCTTTTAATACATCATGTCTGTCTACTTGAGCTACAAGACTTAACATTGTAATCTACTCTTCTCCAAATTCCAGTACTATCAATTATTATCTTAAGCCATTCTCCCACCTTCATTTTTATTCTCTATATGAAATATTCCGGCAGGCCCAATTACTGTGACATAAAATTCATCACTTTCAATTCTGTGATTTAGATTTACATTATGTATAACCTTATATTCACTTGGAAGCAATTTTAAATTATAAGCAAGATTTTCTTCCCCTCTTTTTCCACTCTCATTGATTGTAATTTAATAACATCTGCATAAATATTTATTTATATTATAGATATTCAAATTTAGCAAAAATAAAATTTACAAATACTTCACTCTTTTGAATACAACACTCCCTTTTATTCTGCAAAATGTACGTTTTATTCCAATAATGTTGAGTTTGCATCAAATATAATATATTATTTACTCAAACAATGGTACTATATCAAATCAAAAAGTTGGTCCGGCATCACTGTTGGTTTGGATCATCATATCATTATTATCATTTCCTCTTGTATTTGTTTTAGGTAAGTTATCAAAGAAAATTCCTAAAGCAGGAGGCATTGCATCTTTTATGGAAAAAGCTTTTGATTCAAAGGCTGGTGCAATTACAAGTTGGATTCTTCTAGGATCAATTCCAATTGGAGTTGCAGCTATTGCTTTAAGCGGTGCATATTATTTGACTTATATTTTTCCACTTTCATTTACAGAATTAATTTTAGTTGCAGCATTTATGCTTTACTTTTCAATTTACTTAAATATTAAAGGAATTGATATTTCATCAAAAATTTGTTCATTAATAATGGAATTAAATTATCGAAATACTTTAGCCTAGAATAGATATATTTGCCCTAACTTCTTTTATTATTTGTTTAATGATTTTACTTTGTAGTGGTCTCATTGCTTTATTTCCTATTGCCTTAGCAATTATTTGGTTCATTTATATTGGGCTAAAACCTAAAGACAAGTAATTATAAAAAGCTGAAATATTTTTAATAATTCATCTTTAGGCAAAAACATAGTCTGTGCCCCCTTCATTTAAATAATTTACTATATCGTCTTCATGGCGTTTACACAGATTATTTTATGCTTATTATTAGTATGCATAGTCACTCCAAATGTTAGATTTTTGTCTAACATTTAGAGTGCACTTCATAGCAAGTGGTTTTCTTTTAAACTCTAAAGCACATAATAAAAAAAGCTATCTTCAAATATATTGATTATTTAAAGATAGCTCTTTGATTAATATATATTATGAATTAATAAATTATGAACTATTATTCTTGTACTGGTTTCTTTAATATACCTAGTATTATAGCACCAACTACAGATCCAGCAATTATAGCTGCAAGATATGCTAATGGATTAGTTACAATTGCGATAACGAATATTCCACCATGAGGTGCTCTTAATGCACATCCAAATGCCATTGAAAGTGCTCCCGCAACTGCTGAACCAATTATACAAGATGGTAATACCCTTATTGGATCTGCTGCTGCAAAAGGAATTGCACCTTCTGAGATAAATGATAATCCCATTATATAGTTTACAAGACCTGCTTGCCTGTCTTTTTCAGTGAATTTATTTCTAAATATTGAAGTACATATTGCAATTGCAAGTGGTGGAACCATACCACCAGCCATAACAGCTGCCATTATATCAAAGTTTCCACTAGCAAGTGATGCAGTACCAAAAAGATAAGCTGCCTTATTAACAGGACCACCCATATCAACTGACATCATACCACCTAAAACAATACCTAAAAGAATCTTACTTGTACCACCCATTGAGTTAAGTGCACCAGTGATACCTGTATTTATTGATCCCATAATTGGATTTATGAATAACATTATAACACCGATTAGAAATGTTCCTAGTAAAGGATATAAAAATACTGGTTTAATACCTTCCAAACTGTTTGGTAAGCCTGCAAATAACTTCTTAAGACCAACAACTAAATATCCAGCAATGAAACCTGCAAGTAATGCACCTAAGAAACCACCAGAAACTGCTGGAATCTTTGGATCAAATGCACTTGCAAAAGTAATACCCGCACTAGCTAAAGCACCACCAACAAAACCTACTGAAAGAGCTGGTCTATCTCCAATACTCATTGCAATAAATCCAGCAAGAACTGGTAACATAAATCCAAATGCTGTCCCACCA
>NZ_JHXK01000010.1 GCF_000621745.1 Clostridium beijerinckii HUN142
AAATAGATTGGCTAAACTAATTCCAAACTTTATTGGAGGATCAGCAGATTTAGCTCCATCTAACAAAACTCATATGAACGATAGAGGAGATTTCTCAGCAGAAGATAGAAGTGGATCAAACCTTCACTTTGGAGTTAGAGAACATGCTATGGCAGCTATCGCTAACGGAATGTATGCTCATGGTGGACTTAAAGTATTCTGTGCAACATTCTTTGTATTCAGTGATTACATGAAGGGTGCTATGAGATTATCAGCTCTTATGAATCTTCCAGTAGCTTATGTATTAACACATGATAGTATTGGAGTAGGGGAAGATGGACCAACTCATGAACCAATAGAACAATTAGCAGCTCTTAGAAGTATGCCAAATATGACAGTATTTAGGCCAGCGGATTCTAAGGAAACTGCAGCAGCATGGTATTATGCAGTAACTAATGGAACTACTCCAACATCATTAGTATTAACAAGACAAAAGTTACCACTATATGATGGATGCCCTAAGAGAGCATTAAAGGGAGGATATATATTAAAAGATTCGAAGAAAGAAACTCCAGATGTACTTTTAATGGCATCAGGTTCAGAAGTAGAATTAATCTATAAAGCAGCAGCTGAATTAAAAGCTAAAGGAATAGATGCAAGAGTTATAAGTATGCCATCATTTGAGTTATTTGATGCTCAAGATGAAGCATATAAAGAATCAGTAATGCCAAGATCAGTTAGAGCTAGAGTTGCAGTAGAAGCATTAACAAGCTTTGGATGGCACAAATATGTAGGTCTTGATGGAGATGTTATTTCATTAGATACATTTGGAGCATCAGGTAAAGCAGAAATTCTATTTGAGAAATTTGGATTTACTGTAGAAAATGTTGTAAAAAAAGCAACTAAAGTTGTAGGAAAATAGATTTAACCTTAAAATATTAATAAATATAGATAAGTAGATATAGAAAGAATATTTAGATTAAAAGTGTATGAATTAAGAAAATTGTATAAGTGAATATATGAATATGCATGTTGTAATCGCAAATTTATTTTAAGATTACATCAAGTTAAATAATCGATTAAGATTAAAATTTAGAAACTCAATTGCAATATTTAAATATGTTATTAATGAAGCTGCTACTGGTAAAGAAAGTATTTTTTACCTATGGTAGCTTTTTTAAAAACAGCTTGTTTTCTGAAAAAACAAATACCTAAAAAGTGGTATGTGTTCCTAAATTATAAAAAGCATATAAACTAGTTACAGTCTATGGTATATTGAATTCATAGGTAGGAATGAATTTATTATTATTAAAGAATTTGTATGAATAATAAAAAGATAATGTGCAATGGAGGGTTTTATATGTTTCATAAGAAATTAAAAGATTTCCCAGAGGATTTTTTATGGGGAGCTTCAACATCAGCTTATCAGGTAGAAGGTGCTTATAATGAAGATGGAAAGGGACTATCAGTTCAGGATACAAAGGACCCAGTTCCAGGAACACCTGATTTCAAAGTGTCTAGTGACCACTATCACCATTACAAAGAAGATGTAGCATTATTTGCGGAAATGGGATTTAAGACTTATCGTTTTTCAATTGCATGGACTAGAATAATACCAAATGGAGTAGGAGATTTAAATCCTAAAGGAATTGAATTTTATAACAATTTAATCAATGAACTATTATCATACGGAATAGAACCGCTAGTTACTATGTATCATTTCGATTTGCCAGATGCTCTTCAAAGAGAAGGCGGTTGGTCAAATAGAGAGACTGCTGATGCATTTGTAAATTATGCAAAAGTATTGTTTGAAAACTTCGGTGATAGGGTTAAATATTGGCTTACAATAAATGAACAAAATATGATGATACTTCATGGAGGGGCAATTGGAACTGTAAATGATGGAGTAGAAAATATTGAAAAAGAATTGTATAAACAAAATCATCATATGATGATTGCACAAGCGCAAACAATGAAGTTATGTCATAGTATGTGCCCAAAAGCGAAAATAGGGCCTGCACCTAATATAAGTTCAATATATCCAGCAAGTTCAAGACCAGAAGATATATTAGCAGCTAGTAACCAATCATCTATAAGGAATTGGTTATACTTAGATATGGCCGTACACGGTAGGTATAATCCAATAGCTTGGAGCTATATGGTTGAAAAAGGAATCGAGCCAACTATTGAAGATGGAGATATGGAAATATTAAAAGGTGGAAATCCAGATTTCATAGCATTTAATTATTATTGTACAGGAACAGCAGAGGAAAGTAAGATTGATGATAAAGAAGTTTCAAGTCAAGGTGGAGATCAACAAATTGCTGTAGGAGATTTAGGTATTTACAAAGGAACTTCTAATCCGAACTTGGAGAAAACTCAATTTGGATGGGAGATTGATCCTATAGGATTTAGAAATACTTTAAGGGAAGTTTATGAAAGATATAATTTACCTATAATAATTACTGAAAATGGATTAGGTGCTTATGATAATGTTGAAGAAAATGATACTATAAATGATGATTATAGAATTGATTATTTAAGAAAACATATTCAACAGGCTAGACTTGCTATAACTGATGGAGTAGATTTGATTGGATATTGTCCATGGTCAGCTATAGATCTTATAAGTACTCACCAAGGTTTTAAGAAGAGATATGGCTTTATATATGTAAATAGAGATGAATTTGATCTTAAGGATTTAAGAAGAATAAGAAAGAAGAGTTTCTTCTGGTATAAAAAAGTCATCGAAACTAATGGAGAAGAAATTTAGTCAAATATAATTAATATAATATTAGAATAGAATAATAGTATTAAAAAAATAGATACTAATATAAATGAAATATACCAAAGTGTAAGAAATTTCACTTTGGTATATTTTGCTTTTATAATATAGCTGGAAGGAATTTTTACAAACATAGCCTTAAAAGTTTTTTTCAAATACTGTATACTTAAATTAAAAGAACTTTGATTGATAATATAACGAAGATAAATTATAGTATCCACAAAGTCATAAAAGGCTAACTAGTATAGTGTTTTAAATTTTAAGATAACAATATATTCAAGTATGTGTGAATGTAAAAAAGCTAGTTATAAAGGAAGAGGTTGATTAAATTATGTTTAATTATGAAATTATCCAGAGTTTAAACGATTTAGAGTTGTCCCTATATAGATATATAATGAAGAATATTGAAAAAGTTGTTTATATGAGAATTAGAGAATTAGCTGATGAAGCACACGTCTCAACAACAACTATATTAAGGTTTTGTAAAAAGTTGAATTGTGAAGGGTATTCGGAATTTAAAGTGAAATTAAAATTGTATCTTGAAGAAAATGAAAGTACTAAAGTAAATAATGATACATCGATAATAGTTGATTTTTTCAAAAAATTAGATAATAGCGAGCTTGATAGAAAATTAAACGTACTCTGCGATTTAATAAAGAAAGCAAGAAATGTAGTATTTATAGGAACGGGAACATCCGGAATACTGTGTAAATATGCAGCTAGATATTTTTCATCAATTGGTAAGTTTTCTATGTATATCGATGATCCGTATTTTCCAAGAAATTATAAGCTATATGAAGATTCAATAATAATAGCAATGTCAGTTTCAGGTGAAACACGTACTGTTATTGACTATATAAGTAACATAAAAAGAGAAAATACTACGCTTGTAAGCATAACAAATAGTGAAAACTGTACAATATCGAAAATATCAGATCTTAATATATCGTATTATGTCCAACAAGAAAGATTAGGAATTAGTGATATAACAACACAAATACCTGTATTATATATTATTGAAAGTATGGGAAAGAGGTTACATAATAAGTTTATAGTAGATTCTTCTGATTATTCTAAGTAAAACTTTAATATCCCTATAAAAGAATATGTTTATTCTTTTATAGGGATATATTTGTATTAAAATTTACTTTGTAATTCAGGTGCTGAATTTGATAAAAGATTCATCAAATAGCATATTTCATCATCTGATATTTCAACTTTATATTTATTAGTTATGAAGATTAAATTTTCTTTTAGTATATTATATAGATTAATACTTTCTTCTATATATTTCTCTTTTTCAGGATAAACAGCTGGATTATCTTCATTTCTTAATCGTCCTATTACAAATGACAAATGGAGAATAACACCAACCATATTTTCATCAGATAATTTAATTAAGAGTTTCTCTTGTAATATATTTAAAAATAGGGTTACATCTTTATAAAGTTCAACACCATCTATATTATATATATTTTCCTTTATAATTTTAGGTAGATTAATCATAGTTAATTTTGAATCAATTATACTTTGTAATTCTTTTAATACATTCATGTTAAATACTTCGTACATTGTATATTGTTTTATAGGTGAATCTACAGGAAAAGATGAAACTATAAAAAGTACCTCATTTTTTTCTTGAAGATTAATTATTTTTTGCTTGAAGTATTTTTTATCTAAGCAGTTTAGACAAACGACTTCAAAATAATCTTTATCTAATCTAAGATTACTTAGTAAGAAGTTTTTAATTGCAATAGCAGCTCCCTCACCAGTTAAGCAGGCAGTTACTATTAAAACTTTATCAGAATCGCTAGAAGGATTACTTATATTTTTATGTATTTCTACATAAGAATTTACCATAAGAACGTCATTATATATTTCATCTAGTGATGATCCAATTAGTGCTTTTCGTGCTGCTTCTAAAACATGTAAAGTTGAAACAAGAGATATCACTTTAATGTCTACTTGAAATTCCTTTTTTATAACATCTGCAAAAGTTGTTAAAGACCCCATATCTACTAATAAGAGATAGCCAGCAGAAGTTGGATTGTCCTGAATACCAATCTTAAGGCTTTCTAATACTTTTGATGGAGCAACATCTATTGGAGCATTTATTGGAATTATATAGTTTTCTCCAAGTAGTCTGTTAGAAACATCAGCCATTGAAGTGGCAGTTGATTCACCATGGGCAATTAGGATAACTTTCACTTTATCTTGAGATTTATCGTTAAAAGTATTATCTGGTATCAAGAATAATGTTAAGTATCCAGCTTCATCTATTGGAATTGATTTATTAATAGTGTTTTCTATGATCTCCTTAATCTCTAGTGCAACAGCAAATTCAGAAGGATAAAGATCTTTTATTCTATTTAAATTAGTGTTTATTATTATTTTGTCACTATTTATTCTATTAATTAATGTGTTGATATGCAGAGCAAAAGCCGTATATAAATTACTATCAAAAATTACAGGAAGCTTTCGAGTTATATGACTTACTATACTATCAATACATTTTAATGTATCTTCATCAATAATGGTTAATAAGTTTTGTTTGCTTGTTTCTTCGGAAACTTCAGAGTTATTTTTATTGAAATGTTTGGCTATATCTTTCTCAAGAATGTTCTCAATATCAATATCTGAAATTTCTAAAGACTTAAGCTTTTCAAGTTTACTTTCTATAAAATCGTAAATAGTATTATCTCCATTATTAAAGATAGTGTTTGTATCTTCATTAGAACCATTAAATCTAAAATATTCAATTTCTTCACTCATAAGTTTATTCCATAAAACTCTGTGTTCTTTTTCTTTATAAAGACCTTCTTTAATATAAGGAGGCAGTATTTTACTATGGATTCTTACGTCACGTCGTATATTAGTTAAGTATTCAGAGTATGCTTTTGCACAAAGTAGCTGAACGTCGCTTTTCAACTGACCTATATTATTAGGACAATCATAAGAAAGTAATGCTCTAAGAGAGTTTAAAGATACATAAATCTCTTTATTTAAACGGATACTTTCATATTTGAAGAAACTTTTAATTAAAAATAATCTTTCATCTAAAGTTCTTTCTTTAAGAGAAGGAATATTAATAACAAGAGGAATTCTTCTTGTAAATGTGTTTAATAAAGCAGAATTTGGGTCCTCTGTTGTAGCTGAAATTATTAATACATCTGATTTTCTGGTTTCTGAATCCCCAATACGTCTAAAAGTACCTGTATCTAAAAATATGAATAGAGCTTCCTGCCCTTCAGGTGGCAATCTGTGAATCTCATCTAAAAATAAAATACCACCATCAGCCTGTTCTATTAATCCGACTTTGTCAGATTCAGCTCCAGTATACGCACCTTTTTTTACACCAAAAAGTTGAGAAGTTAATAGTTGTGGGTTATTAGTATAATCTGCACAGTTAAACACTATAAAAGGAGAATCTTCTGTTTTTACCTTCATTTCCAATGCATAATTGTGCATAAGAGATGCGAACATAGACTTTCCTACACCAGTAGCACCTAATATTAAACAATTCATACCCTTAGGTGGATATAGTATAGCTGCTTTAGCCTGTTCCACAGAATCTTTAAGAGAAATATTATTTTTAGCTAACAAATCTAACTGAGATTCATTGCTTTGAATCTTATTTTCAGAAAGAAAAAATAATACTGGTCTACCAGAGGATTTATACAATTTACCTTCTTTACAAAGTTCATTTAGTTCATGGCTTAAGTTAGCTCTAGTCATATTAACTAGAGGAGCCAGTGTTTTTGTGTCTATCCCATCTGGAGAATTAAGCTGGAGAAGTTTTTGGTAAATTAAATCTTTTTTAGCCATTATATGTCCTCCTATATAAATAAAAATATTATAGCCACTATAAATAGATTAAACATTTTCGTGCATTATGCTGAAAACATTATGGTAAATTGACTATTATAGTAAAGCTATTTATTATAACAAAACATTGTTTATTTAGTGTTTGCATACAGTTTTAAGATTAATCAAACACTATATATAATTATAAAACACTATGTGAATTAAGTAAACACATATCATAAAATAAATAAAATATATAACTTTTATTGTAAAAATGATATAACCTTTAAATGAAATTATATTATCTATTTTGCTTATAAGAGTTGATATATAGGAGTGATCTGATAGTATATAAAATTTAAACAGCAAAAAAATTAGAAAAAAATTTAAATATTTAGTAGTGTTTGGCACAGGTATTGCTATATATATTGGCATGAAGCAATAAAGCATCAAGTAAAACTTTATTCAGTTGGAGTTTAATATATCTTCTGAATTTTAGTTTGACTTATCCAGGAGCATGTAGCCGTTAACTATATTATGGAAGGTATTACGGATGCCAGCTACCGGATAAATTGGAGGAGGAGTACAAATGGATCAATTAGAAATGGCAATAATGAATATTATAATCAATGCAGGAGATTGTAAAAATCATGCTTATATGGCTCTTAATTTAGTAAACGAAGGTAAGTATGAAGAAGCTGAAAATGAAATGCAACTAGCAAATGATGCGTTAGGAAAAGCGCATGATGCACAAACAGAAATGCTTCAAAAAGAAGCTTCTGGAGAAAAAGTAGAGTTATCAGTTTTGTTTGTTCATGCACAAGATCATTTAATGACATCTATATCAGAAAAGAATCTTATTGAACAAATTATAGAGTTAAGAAAAATTGTAAACACTTTAGTAAAATAACAAATTGAGACTTGTAAGAGCAAATAAGACAAGCTTTATTTTGTAAATACTATAAAAATAAAATTCACAAGTAACTTTAAAATTAACACAAAACTATATAAAGATATAGAACATATTAAAATTTATAAAAGTTAAATCAAGGAGGAAGAAATATGGTTACAATCAAATTATTCTGTGCATCAGGAATGTCAACAAGTGTTTTAGTTAATAAGATGAAGGAGGCAGCTAAAGCTAAAGGTGTTGATGCAGAAATTATAGCATTTCCAGAATCTCAAATGGATAGACATTTAGATAGTATGGATGTTGCATTACTTGGACCACAAGTAGGATATACTTTAGGAAAAGCAAAGAAACTTTGCGAACCACATGGCATTCCAGTAGAAGTAATACCAATGGTTGATTATGGAATGATGAATGGAGCTAAAGTTTTAGATCTAGCATTAAATCTTGCAAAAAATAAATAATTGAAAAATTAATTATTTGTATAAACTTAACCAATAAGAAATAATTTGCAAAAATAAACTGCATTTGTAATTTTACGTAATTTGGTAAAAATACAAATGCACATATAAAAATATATCTAATCGGTTAACTTATATTCATATTTCATATGAGAAAAGAAAACCTTTAACAACAATTATAGGAAAAAAATAAATATGTAAGTTTATAAGTAATAATAGCAAATTTTTATTTGTAATTATTCATATTATAATCACAATTTAGTTATAAGGGGGAAATTTATTATGTCACTCAATCAAACACTGAACGAAAAAGTAGTACCAGCGGTAATGAAATTCGTTAATCTTAAAGGTGTTCAAGCATTAAAAGATGGTATGTTATTTACTTTACCATTAAATATTGTTGGATCTATATTCTTATTAATTGCTTGCTTCCCAGTAAAGGCATTTACAGATGGTATGGCTAGCGCTTTTGGACCAGGTTGGAATGATCCATTATTTAAATTACAGCATTCAACAATGGGTATTATGGCAGTGGTAGCTGTTATAGGTATGACTTATGTATATTGTAAAAATGAAGGTCTTGAACCTTTTTCACCAGCAGTAATTGCTTTAAGTGTATTCCTAACTGTAACAAATGATTTTGTTATGTTTAAAGTTACACCTGATGCAACTCCAATTCAAGTTGGCGGAGTTATTCCACAAGACTGGACTGGTGGATCAGGTATGATTACTGCAATTATTGTAAGTTTAGTTGTTTCATTTGTTTATTGCGCAATGGTAAAGAAAAATATTACAATCAAGATGCCAGAAGGTGTACCTCAAGGTGTTGTTAATGCATTCTCAGCATTAATTCCAGCTACAGTTATATTTATAGGTGCAACTGTTGTATATGCGGTATGTAAGTTTGGATTCAATACTTCTTTTGTAGAAATTATATATAAAGTTGTTCAAACACCATTACAAGCTGCATCAGATTCACTTCCAGGAGCTATACTTATTGCTTTTGCTGTTCCATTCCTATGGTTCTTCGGAATTCATGGAGGTATGACAGTATCAGGTATGGTAGGTGCTTTATTAACTGCCAATACTGCAGCTAATGCTAAATTACAAGAAGCAGGGACTTTAGATCTTGCTCACGGAGCTCATATAGTAACCCAACAATTCTATGATAACTTTATTAACTTAGCAGGTAGTGGTCAAACACTTGGATTTACTATATTATTATTAGTACTTGCAAAATCTGCTCAATATAAACAATTAGGTAGACTAGCACTTCCAGCTAACTTGTTTAATATTAATGAACCAGTATTATTTGGTACTCCAGTAGTAATGAACCCAATAATGGGTGTACCATTTATACTTACTCCAGTAGTAAATGCAATATTACTTTATTTAGCAATTGCAACAGGTATACTTGCACCAATGGGTGGAGCATTACCACCTTGGACAGTTCCAGCAGTATTCTCAGGATTAATAATTGGTGGTCCTAGTTATGCTATAGCTCAATTAGTATTCCTACTTATTGGAATGGCAATATACTTCCCATTCTTTAAGAAAGTTGATGCTATGTCATATGCTGATGAATTAGCAGCACAAAAACATGAAAATAGTGCTCAAGCATAAATAAAATTAATTAGCCCTATTATTAACAAATTAAAATAAATTTAAAAACTCTAACATTTTTAATTATTGGAATTATGATTTCTGTAGTAGCAGAAGCACAATGAGAAAATAATTGAAATGTTAGAGTTTACTCAGTATAATTCTGAAAAATAAATGATATAATATGTTAATAATCAAAGTATAAGAAAGAATTATTAGAAATCAAATTAAGATAAAGTTATTTTTTCAAAAGATTAAATAGGAGTGAGGTAGAAAGATGATATTAATAAACTGTGCATTAAGACAAGACGATATAATAAATATAGTAGAAAACATTGAAGTTGAGAATGAGAAAGTATTTAAATTTGTTAGAAAAGAAGGGATTAAGATACTTTTTGAGTGCAGCCTTAGTGATCAACAAAATGCGGCTACAATTGCAAAACAATCAATAAAAGATACTGAACTTGGAAAAGTATTATATTTTGGAGTTAGTGTACAATAAAAATTAGATATAATTTAATTATTTATATTGTAAATAAAAAGCATTTTCTTATAGTTAAGAAGGTGCTTTTTATTATTCCTATATAATTTACTTCATTTCTAGTTGTAGAAATTATTTTTTAATGATTAAAATAAATTTAGTGATTAAACAGTTCTTGGAAGTGTTCAAACACTAATAACAATCATATACTTTCATCTAAACACTGGGCAATATTACCAAAACGCTAATAAGAATAATCAAACTCTTATATTAGATAGTGATTATATTAAGTAAACATATAAAATGTTAATCATAATTTGAATACATAAAATCCCTTGTAAACGTTTTTAAAAATCTAGGGTTAGGATTAATATAGATAATATTAATATATTTAAAATAATGTCTACTAAAAAGCAGAATAGTGTTTGGCACAATTTATGCTATGCAATAGTGTAAAAGGAAAAATATTCTAAAAGACGTTGAATGGGGGAGTGTAGAGTGGAAGAGTTAGAAATGGCAATAATGAACATTATAATAAACGCTGGAGATTGTAAAAATCATGCGTATATGGCACTTAACAATGTAAATGAAGGAAAATACGAAGAAGCTGATAAGGAAATGCAATTAGCAAATGATGCATTAGCAAAAGCACATGATGGGCAAACAATGTTCCTTCATAAAGAAGCAAATGGTGAAAAGATTGACATGTCAGTTTTGTTTGTACATGCACAAGATCATCTAATGACAGCAATAACAGAGAAAAACTTAATTGAACAAATAATCGAACTAAGAAAAGTGGTAAATACGTTGGTTAAATAATTAACAAAGAGATTAAAATTTCATAAGGACACTTATTCAAAGTTTATATAAATAAATTTATATTTTAGGAGGAATGAACCATGGTAATAATTAGATTATTTTGCGCAGCAGGAATGTCAACAAGTCTTTTAGTAAACAAAATGAAGGAGGCGGCTAAGAATAAGGGGGTAGATGTAGATATTGAAGCTTTTCCAGAAAGTCAAATGGATAAAAATATAGAGGGAGTTGATGTTGCATTATTGGGTCCGCAAGTTGGATATACATTGAACAAAGCAAAAAAGATATGTGAACCTAAAGGAATACCTGTGGATGTTATACCAATGGTTGACTATGGAATGATGAATGGGCAAAAAGTTTTAGACTTTGCCTTGAAGCTAGCAGGAAAATAGTTAAAAAGTTTTTACAATACCATTTTTTATAAATTATTTAATAAACCGTGTTAACTTATATTTACTAATTTTTAAGGAGGAATTATTATGTCATCATCTGGGACAACTTTAAACGAAAAAGTATTGCCAATAGTTATGAAGTTTGTTGGTTTAAAGGGAGTTGTTGCATTAAAAGACGGTATTTTATTCACTTTACCATTAACTTTGGTAGGATCGGTATTTTTATTACTAGCGCAATTACCATACCAACCGTTAAATGATTGGCTAAATGTTACATTAGGTGCAGGATGGACTGACCCACTGTTTAAAGCAAATGGAGCAACTTTTAACATGATAGCACTTGTTGCAACAATAGGAATAGCATACACTTATGCTAAAAATGAAGGTCATGAACCTTTATCAGCAGGAATAATATCATTTGTAGTATTTATATTAACAACTAGCTCTTCAGTAACTACTAAAAGCGGAGAAACAGTAGGTGATGTCATACCAACAGCATGGTGTGGTGGAAAGGGAATGGTTACTGCAATTATAATAGGATTAATAGTTGGAGCAGTTTACTCATGGTTTATGGCAAATAAGATTACAATAAAGATGCCTGATGGAGTACCACAGGGAGTTGTGAATTCGTTTGCAGCATTAATACCAGCAGCAGTTATAGTGCTTGGAGCAACAATAGTTTATATGATATTTAAATGGGGATTACAAACAACATTTATTGAATGGATATATAAAGTACTTCAAACACCATTACAAGGTATGACAGACTCATTAGGTGGAGTTTTAGTAATGGGATTTTTAATTCCATTCTTATGGTGGTTTGGCGTTCATGGAGCAACAATAGTAAGTGGTGTAATGTCAGGAATATTACAATCAAATACCTTAGATAATGCAGCTATAGTTACAAGCGGAAAAGAATTATCAATAGCAAATGGAGCTCATATAGTAACACAGCAATTTCTTGATCAATTTATGACAGTAACAGGATCAGGTATGACAATAGGTTTAGTAATATGTATGTTATTTTTTGCAAAATCAGCACAATGCAAACAACTAGGAAAACTCGCAATAGTACCAGGAATATTTAATATAAATGAACCAATTACATTTGGAACACCAATAGTAATGAATCCATTTATGGCAATTCCATTTATAATTACTCCAATGCTATCAGGCACAATACTTTATTTTGCAATATTAACAGGAATAGTTCCACCATTTGGCGGGGTAATGGTTCCTTGGACAACTCCAGCACCAATATCAGGACTTTTGACAGGTGGAGTTAGAACAGCATTTTTACAGTTATTAGTATTAGTGATGTCATTCTTTGTTTACCTTCCATTCTTTAAGAGACAAGATAGTATAAACCTAAAAAATGAATTGGCAGCTCAACATGGTGATAATATTCAGGTATAAGAATTATTAAATAATATTATTATGACAAGGAAAGATTAAAACTTTAGGTAATTAGAATTTAAGCTTATCATTTGTAAAAAAGTACAAATGATAAGCTTTTTTAGAATTTGAGTTAATATTAAGATTTACTATTTGCTGGTTCCACATTCCAATTATCTTTAGTAGAATATACTGAAATTCCATCAGCATTACTGCTTGTCTCATATATGTTAACACCACATGTAGTTAAAACATTGTAAGATTCATTAGTAGTGCTAATAGATTCCTTAGCTCTAGAAATTATTCCGACAGTTGGTTTAACATATCCAATAAACGGATACGATGAAGATGTTGGATTTCCATGATGAGGAACCTTTAATACATCAACTTCTTTTCCGTCTAAGGCTTTTCTGCTAATAAAGTCATTTTCTGCACCCCATTCAATATCTGCAGCAAATAATTCTTGAAGATCATGATAATTCAAATAAACAAGTGCAGAGTTATTGTTTAGCAATGTGTATTCTTGGTAAGGATTAGTTGCTTCAAAGCTTGGATAATTTTTATCAGCATGAACAAATTGTAAAATATTTTCGCTGTCTATATATGATTTTGGTTCATCTGTGACTAAAGGTACTCCGCTTTTCTTTATAGCATCCATTGTTGCTGTATATACTTCATAATCATGTTTCATAATTTCTTTTTCGCTGGAACTAGAAGTAGTATCCTTCATACTTGTAAAGTCTTTCATTTCAAAGTATTTTGGAACTAATATTTTTCCGACATTAAAGTTTTTAAGCAAATCAATCACTCCACCAATGTGATCTGAGTGAGGATGTGTAAGCACTACGTAATCTACAACTCCTTTTCCATTAGAAGTTTTGCTAGTGTTAGATTCAACAGCTTGTACACTACTACTAGTAGTAGATTTGAAAAAGTCTTTTTTTAGGTTTTGACTATTTAAAAAGTCTATTAATGTTTTGCTAGTTGTTGTATCACCAGTATCTATTAAAACAGTCTCTCCACTAGGTAATCTTATAAATGCACAGTCAGCATTACCTACATTTAAATGTCGTACAAATAAATAATCTTTGTCATTTTTATCTGAACCTTCATAATAACCATTTGAATCAAAGTTCTCCATAATTCCGTTTAAATAAAGCTTTCCAGTGGCAACGGAACCATCAGATTTTATATAATATTTGTGAGTTCTAGAATTAACCCAAGTATTTAGAACAATTATTCCTTTATCATCGGAATAATATTCTTTATTATTATAATAGTAAAAACCTTTTTGAAGTTGTCCTTGATCGTTAAAGAAATACCAATTATCATCTATTAATGTTTTGTGTGTAGCCATATGACCGTATTGATCGAAGTAATAATTATATCCATTTATTTTTTGCCATCCAGTTTGCATGGCACCGTTCTTATCTGTATAGTAGATATTATTGTCATAAACCCATCCAGTTTGCAGTATTCCATCTTTATTGAAGTAATACCAAGTTCCATCGATTTCTTTCCAGCCAATTACTACTGAAAAATCACTATCTAGATAATATTTATCATCATAGCCTTTATCTTTAGAAGTTATATCAGGATTAACATCTTTCTCCATGAACCATCCAGTTTTCTCTAGAATTTTATTACTAACTATATAGTGCTTTTTAGAATCAATAGTTTTCCATCCATATGGAATAGATTCTTCTTGCTTATTCGGTACAGCAGTTCCATTGTTATTATTATCTGTATTTTTTTGAGGATCTTTTTCTGATTCTTTGTTTGAAATGCTTGTACTGCTATTTTTATTAGTATTTTTTGAAGAATCTTCATTTGTTGAATTATGTAAAGTTGCTTCATTTGTTTTTTGAGAAATTTCATTTGTTTGCTGTTCAGCATATACTATTGTTTCTGTAAAAATATGAAAAGATAAACAGATTAGAAAGAATAGTATAAAACTTTTAAAATATTTTGTCATCATTATCTTTTAACACTCCTTAAATTCAATACAAAATATTATAACACATAATCAAGCAAATTTTAAGCCAACTATCGGGACTTACTCCGTATTATGTAAAATTAAGAAAAAATTCTTAGAGGCAATAGAAAAATAACAAGTCAATATGTTAGTTTATTTTGCATTATGTTTCGTACGAAGATTAACCTAATAGTTTTCTATGTGGATATAGATCCTTAGGTGTATAACACAAAATATACATGGCATTTTAGACTTGTTATTTTCTCTACTATGTATTGAACAAAACAAAATATGAATAGCATAATTCTCTTGTTATCTTTTAACTTCTTAATAGCATTTTATATAATTTAGGATTGATTTTAAATATAGAAAATAAAATTATCCAGTGAAGTTGTTTTTTATTACTTTGAATATAAGATTTATATATTTCTGATACTTTTTGGTTAATTAAGGTTAAATATTCAGTATTATTTTCGATATTATTAGAACATTCAAAATAACAATTTATAAGTTTAAATAAGTACCATTTTAATGTTTTTGAATAGATTTCTTCATTACTTATATTTTTAATGAACTTAACTTTTTCATCGTAAACATCTATTATATCTAATCTCTTTTTATTAAATTTACTAGTAGTTATACTGTTAGGAGTGATCCTATAATAGTATAAAGGCCTATTAGTATAAGTAATTTTATTAGCTTTATAATATAATTTATATGTAGTGCCTTCATCCTCATGAATTTTGCCTACAGGATAAGAAATATCTTTAAAGAGTTCTCGTTTATAGAGTTTATTCCAAGCTACTACTGTTTGTGTATATAAGTCATTATAGAAGTTATTTAGGCTTTCGATATTATTGTAAGAGTTAATGATCTCATTATCTATATGAGGTATTGAGCCATCGCTATTAGCTGTTTTTAAAAAATCGCAACATGAAATATCAGAATTATTTTCTTTCAATAATTTTAACAAAATTTCATACATACTTTTATCTAACCAGTCATCGCTATCTACGAAGCCAATATAGTTTCCTTTAGCTATCTCAAGACCAGCATTTCTAGCAGAACTTAGACCATTATTTTTCTTATGTATAACAACTATTCTATCATCCTTTTTAGAGAATTCATCACATATCTTTCCGGAATTATCCAATGAACCATCATCAACTAAAATAATTTCAAGATTCTTTTCAGTTTGATTTAAAATGCTATCTATACATTGAGGTAAATATTTTTCAACATTATAAACAGGCACAATAACACTAATTAAATCTTTAGTATTTTCCATAATATATTCTCCAATCTTTTACTAAGGTTAAAATTTGCTCTATAGATGGTTAAGCTGTAATAAATTATAACATATTAAGACATAATTTAGAATTAACAATCTGTAGTAGCTATTATATTAGAAAATTAAAAGTCAATATTTAATATGTATTATTGAGTTTTATGCCTACATTGATATAATAAAAGGTAGATATGTATTAAAGGAGAAAAAGATGAACAATAATACTAATTATTCAAATTATGAAGATTTAGATTTAAGAGATGCCCAGTTAATAATGGCAAGTATTTTAAAAGATGTAAAGAAAATTTGTGATAAACATAATATTAGATATTTTTTAGATGCGGGAACACTTATAGGAGCAGTTAGGCATAAAGGATTTATACCATGGGATGATGATATTGACATTGGAATGCTTAGAGAGGATTACAATAAATTTTTAAGTGTAGTTAATGATGAATTGCCTGATCATTTGTTTTTGCAGACTCATGAAAATGATCCTAATTATGATATTTATCAAGTTCCATGCAAAATAAGATATAATAATACACTTTTTATTGAAGATAAAATTGCAGAAAATGAAAAAATGCATAATGGCTTATTTATAGATATTTTACCTTATGATAGTCTTCCTAAAAAAAGATGGATATATAATATTCAAAGAAAAATAAGTAATTTTGTCTTAAGAAGCTTCATAAGAATTAGAGAAAAACCTGAAAAGCTTACATTGAAAAATAGGATTACATATTTTATTTATAATATTGTATCAAATATTTTTACAACAAAAAGAAGACAGAAATTATTTAATTTCTTAGTTAAATGGAATGATAAAAATTCAAAATATATGGGATATGGATTGGATACAGTATGGAGTCAGTACATATATAAAAAAGAGGACTTTTTTGATTTGATAAAAGTTGAATTCGAAGGAGATTATTTTAATGCGCCTAGGAATTATCATGCTGTTTTAACACAATTATATGGTGATTATATGACACTTCCGAAAGAAGAAGACAGAGTATGGCATGCCAGAATAATAAAAAAGTTAAAAAATACTAAATAGGAATTTTCATTCTACAATGATATATTTTAAAGAAGTACAAGAATGTACAATCATTCAAAGTAGTAAAAGTATTTATTTAAATAGGAGTGTTTTTACTTATGGATAAAAAACTTAAGAATTTGATTTATACTTTGCAATAAATATCAAATATCATACTAGAAAGCAGAAACATTTTTATAACCTCAAGGGTCATAATATGCAGCAGGCATTGAAAATGAGCTGTTAAAAGTTCTTAACTGTAGGTTGTTTCACTAATGCTTGTCACAATGAAATTGGGAGCAAGCATTAGTGGTGTAACCTGCAATTTAGCACTTTCAGCGAAATTTTCATAGTCCTGTGAAATAACAATGTTTCTCCTTTCGGTGGATTATTGCATAATTCTAAGTTAGATATTGTTTATCTATACGATGAATGAAAATGAAAATTTACTTAAGAAAATGGCTTAATATTGCATATGAACATCAATACTAGTATAATTCAAGTAGTGTTGAAAAGTTTAAAGTTATTTGGTGGTATAGTATTTAAATATAGAAGTGATTTTATATTTTCTAAATTAATATATAGATATTTAATTTAAAGAGTTGACTTATTACATAAAGATATTTTCATAGTTTTTTTAGATCAAAATATTTATAATTTTGGTAAGTTACAATATAAGTCTAAGTTGTATGTTGGATATCTATAATGGATGCAAAAAAATAATAAGCTTATTATATATATTCTTTAAGACAAGAGAGTATATTATATTCACAAGGTCTATTAGCCCAATATTATAGTAAGTTATGGCATAAAATAGACTAATATGTTTACTTATTATTTTCTGAATATGATTAAATAAAAGGAGCGAATAGTTTTGGTAAAAGTGTCTATCATTACTCCTGTTTATAATGTAGAAGAATGTATTGAAAGAAGTATTAAATCTGTTATGAATCAAACTTGCAAAGATTTTGAACTTTTACTTATAGATGATGGGTCAAAAGATAAAAGTATTGATATAGCAAGAGAGTTACTTGAGAATTCAAGTATAAATTATAAAATCATAACTCAAAAAAATTCGGGTGTTAGTGCGGCAAGAAACAGAGGAATAAAAGAAGCTAGTGGAGAATACATAACTTTTTTAGATTCAGATGATTATATTGATCATAAATTTGTTGAACGCATGTATGAAAAAGCTGAAGAAACTAAATGTGAGATAGTTTTCTGCGATTATAGTGAGGTTGATGCTAAAGGAAATATACTGGTTCAAAATAGAACTAACTATTTAAATGATTTCATTAGCGGGAAAGAAGCAGCTCTTATGCAGTTAAAAGATGATATAACAATAGGAATGAGAAGTGCTATATATAAATCTTCTATTATACAAGACAATAATCTTTTATTTGATAGTAAAAGAAAATATGGAGAAGATATGGTCTTTGTTGTAAAGGCATTGTTATATGCAAAAAAAGTAATAAGTGTAAATGAAGTATTGGCTTTTTATGTTATATGGGGAAATTCAGTGACCCAAAATGTATCATTGAAGCATTTGGATTGCTATTATTCATATATTGATCTATTAAATGATATAAAAAATGATGAAAGCTTAAATAAAATAAAAAGTTTTTTAGTTGAATTTAAAATACCTTATTCAATATCACATGTTTTTTCAGTATTAGGTAAGGATTCAAATTTCCATGAGGAACTTTTTAAGTTTTTAAATAAAGATGATGTAAGAAAATATTTAAAGAATTATAAAATGCAAAAATTGGATAGAAATAATTTTAGATATTCTATTCAATGTAAGGGAATGCTATCTTGTCCTAAATTATTAATAAAAGTTTTAGATAAAGTAAGATAATAATTTAAATTAGGACATTTTAGTGAAAATCTCTGAAGTAGGAGGGGAAGTATAGTGAAGAATTGGAAGACTTTTATAGTTATGATAATCGATATGTTTATGGTTAATATGGCATATCTTTTCTCAATAAATATAACACAAAGTGGAACTTTTACAGAAATTGCGAAAATATATACTCACGATTGTATAGCTTTGAGTCTGATATATTTAGTCTGTTTTTACTTGTTTAAAATGTATGAAAGTCTATGGCATTTAACTGGTACTGACGAGTTTTTGTTAGGTGTTGGTGGAAATATTTTAGCAGGAATATTATCTATTGGGTACACTAGAAGTACCTTTGGTAATACGATACCTTTAAATGTTTGTGTTGTCGGAATACTTTTAAGTATTTTCTTTGTATTAGGATATAGAATACTATATAGAGTATATAGAAGAACGCTTTTGTACATACCATTTAAATACTCATCGGATCAAAGAAGAGTAATGATAGTTGGGGCTGGTTCGGCTGGAACTATGATTATTAATGAAATGATGGCAAGAAGAGAACTAAAGTATAATCCAATAGTTCTTATAGATGATGATAAAAGTAAACTTGGAAAAAGAATATCAGGTGTAAAAATAGAAGGAAATAGATACGATATACCTTATATAGTTGGAGAGCAGGAAATAGATCTAATATTAATTGCAATTCCATCTCTTGATGCTAAAAATAAAGCAGAAATAATTGAAATATGTAAGAATACCAATTGTAAACTTCAAATAATACCTGGAATGTACGAAATATTAAGTGGAGATGCTACGGTTAGTAGAATAAAAGATGTTGATTTGGAAGATTTGCTTGGAAGAGATCCTATTCAACTTGATAATAAAGGAATTTCAGATTATATAGAAGGAAAGACTATATTAGTAACTGGAGGGGGAGGATCAATAGGTTCAGAACTTTGCAGGCAAATTTCTGTATATAATCCTAAAAGACTTATAATATTTGATATTTATGAAAACAATGTATATGATATACAAAATGAACTTAGAGAAGAGTTCCCAGACATGAATCTCACTGTATTAATAGGGTCAGTTAGGGATAGAAAGAGACTTCATGAAATATTCACAAAATATAAAGTAAATGTGGTATTCCATGCAGCCGCACATAAACATGTGCCTTTAATGGAAGATAGTCCTAAGGAAGCTATAAAAAACAATGTTTTTGGAACTTTGAATTTAGCATTAGAAGCAAGTGATGCTAAAGTAGAAAGATTCGTTATGATTTCAACAGATAAAGCTGTTAACCCAACTAATATTATGGGAGCAACAAAAAGATTATGTGAAATGATCATTCAAGCCATGGATAAGCAGTCTAGGACAGAATTTGTTGCGGTTAGATTTGGAAATGTACTTGGAAGTAATGGATCAGTAATACCATTATTCAAAAGACAAATTGCTAATGGTGGCCCTGTAACTGTAACTCATAAAAAGATTATTAGATATTTTATGTTAATTCCAGAGGCAGCACAGTTAGTACTTCAAGCCGGTGCTTTTGCAAGAGGTGGAGAAGTTTTTGTATTAGATATGGGAAAACCAGTTAAAATTTATGACTTAGCATGTGATTTGATAAGACTTTCGGGACTTGAACCCAATAGGGATATAAAAATTGTAGTTACAGGCCTTAGACCAGGAGAAAAGCTATATGAAGAACTTTTAATGAGTGAAGAAGGCTTGGAAAATACAGTTCACAATAAAATATATGTAGGTAAACCAACATTTGAAGATATGAATAGCTTAACAATTAAGCTGGAACAATTACAAAATTTATTGGGGCTTAACGATATATCAGAGATTAAGCATCAAATGCAAAAGATAGTTCCAACATATCATTATAAAAATGAAGATGAAGTGGCTGCAGAAAATGCAGATAAGGAGTAATAATGACGAGAGAAGACGTAATTAGAAATATATTTTTAGCTATTATATTTGCTATTAGTGGAGTTTTAGGAATAGCAAATGGAAGTTATCTAGTATCTATAATGTACATATTGACAGTAGTAATATTAGTGGTTTTTATTCTTAAAGATAAAGATTTATATAATATGTTCTATACGCTGCTTTTAATTTCTGCATTTTATGATTACACATTATATGTACCAAGAGTACAAAGTGTATATCTATTTCATATAGTTTTAGGCATATTTACACTTATGTCATTGTTTAGAATATTTAAAGACAGACAAATTTTAATGGATTTGGATAGAAAAGTACTAGCAATATATGTGCTTTGGTTTATATATATGTGTGTTAGTATAGCATGGTCGTTAAACAAAAGCCTGTCAATAAAATATATAGCTATCTACTTGATGATGTTTGCGTTTATTGTAAACATGATGGTATATAACATTAATAGAGAAAGAATTAAAAAAACAATTACTATATTATTATCGCTAATTTTACTTATAATATTGATTGGTTTTATAGAGGTTATTCTTGGAAGACAGCTGCCAGTTAAACATTATGCTGATGCATTTATTGAATTCTTACCAAAAGGTGATCAAGACTTGATACATGCAAGACCTATAGCATTTTCATTTAATCCAAATAATTTATCTGCTACACTTGCGATGCTGTTACCAATTGGGTTTTATGCAATATACAAAGTTGAAAATATGCTTTTTAAGATAGTTTGTATAATTGCTTCAATTATTGCTTTTTCGCTAATTTCAATAATAACATCAAGAACAGGTTTTGCAGCTGCTGCATTTGGAGTTGTAGTTTATTTAATCTACTCAGTTGCAAATATAAAAAGGATAGGATTGAAGGGAATATTATGCCCATTAATTTTAGTTATTTCTCTTTTTGGAGCATTTAAATATAGTTATATGATAATGAATATTGCTCAGACAGAATCTGGTCAGGAGCAGAAGAAGAATGGTCTTGCAGATAAGCTTAATGCTTTAGAGGATTCTGAAATTCACGAGGGAGGAGAAGGATCTCTTAATGTTAGATGGACAATAGTAAGCGATGTATTAAGAGGTACAATAAAAGAGAGACATTATCTAGGTTATGGAGTAGGAAATGTTGAACAGTATATTAAGGATCAAGGAAATACAGGAAATATATATAGTCCACATTGCTATCCAATAGAGATTCTTGGTGACTTTGGATTACCAGGGTTAGCACTTTATGGTATATACTATTTATATTTATTGATTCAAAATATAATTATTGGGATAAAGAAAAAAAGTGCCATGTGCTTTGCAGCTGCAACAGGGCTTATAGCGTTTGCACCAGCAAGTTTTGGACCGAGTTCTATAACGTATGTATTTTCATATTGGATGCTTATGGGGTTTGCAGTAGCATGTATACAAGTTTATAAAAAGGAAAGTAGCGAATACAAACCGACATCATCATCTTCAATGAAAGAATATAGAGTTATATAATGGAGAATACGAGTGATTATAAGTTAAAGCATAATATAGAGACTAACATTTATTGTTAAATAAAAAATGGAAGGGATGCCTTCCATTTTTTTGCTTATTTCTAGTTATTAAAGTATATTTATATCTTGGTCGTTTAGTGTATGTGTACTTATCCTAAATATTTTTCTAGAATTCCTGTAATTATTGAAGAACTGTCTCCATTTCCAAATGCAGAAGCAGGAGTACCCGTTGGATTGAAACTTTCTATAGCATCCATTATTTTATCAGAATTGCTTCCAACTATAACGTTCCAACCATTATTCACAGTTTCAACCCACTCAGTTTCATCTCTCATAGTTATACATGGTTTCTTTAAGAAGTAGGCTTCTTTTTGAACTCCGCCGCTGTCTGTAACTATCTTTTGAGAATTTTCTTGAAGAGAAATCATATCTAAATATCCTACGGGATCAATAATTCTTATATTTTCTCCGACATGTAAATCATAAGTTTCGATAAATTTCTTTGTTCTAGGATGTAATGGAAGTATGATTCTCTTACCAGAGTTATTTAAGGCAGTAATGATCGAAGATAACCTTTCAATACTGTTAGTGTTTTCAGCACGATGTATTGTTGAAAGTATATAACTATTTGGTGCTAAATCAAGTTTGTTAAGTATTGTTGATATATCTTTAGCTCTTTCTTTAAAGAGATTTATTGCATCATACATTACATCACCGACATTATGAACACCTTTTGTAATATTTTCATCTTTTAAGTTATTTAAAGCAGTTAAAGTAGGTGTAAAAAGTAAATCAGATATATGATCTGTTAATATTCTATTTTGCTCTTCAGGCATAGCCTTATTGAAACTTCTAAGACCGGCTTCAACGTGTGCTACAGGAATCAATAATTTGCTTGCACATAGACTACCGGCAAGAGTTGAATTTGTATCTCCATAAACTAAAACCATATCTGGCTTTTCTTTCAAGTATATTTCTTCAAGAGAGATTAACATGCTGCCAGTTTGATGTCCATGATTAGATGAACCAATGTTTAAATTATAATCTGGCTTTGGAATTCCAAGCTCCTCAAAGAATATGTCGGACATATTATTATCATAATGCTGCCCTGTGTGTACTAAAATTTCACTGTTTCCATTTCTTCTAATTTTATTAGATACTGTTGCGGCTTTAATGAACTGTGGTCTTGCACCTATAACAGTTAATACTTTCATATAATAGGCCTCCTTAAATTTTGGGTATTTATTTGTGAATTATTTATATTTACGTATAAATAAATATCAAGCGAAATCTATTTGAGATGGGAGTTATCTCAATCTAAATATTAGTTAAACTCATAACAATAATTATCACAATGTCTAGGGGGTTCCGATGCGATCGTACTCTGTGAGCATCTATGATTTGATTGTGGTCGCTTACTCTGTGATCACTCATTTTACTTTGAAAGAAGAGTCTCCCATAAAGAATAAGTGTTATAGCGGTTAGACATCAGATAACGTTATTTTATCATATAAAATTCATAAATGAAATAATATGGGTGATATTAAAAGTAAAAGCTTATATCTATATTGTTGAAATGAAGTATTTCATATGTTATTCTTATACTGATTATGACTCTGGAGGGAAAAAGATGAAAAACTGTTTAGTACTTTTAACTAAAGTTTTTCCTTTTGATAAAGGAGAAGAATTTATAGAAGGCGAAATAAAAATGCTTTCTGAAGCTTTTGAAAAAGTAATATTGATAGCGACTAGTGTAGCTGATGATGCAGTACAAACAAGAAGTATTCCTAGTAACTTTGAAGTACATAAAATTAAGGCTTCAAAAATAAAGCATAGTTTACCTATTAGTGCTGTGAAGCTATTTCCATTTTATAATTATAATGGATGTGTAGATAAAGAAGAACGTAATACTATTAGTGGTTCCATAAAAAAGAAAGCTTATTTAACATATTTTACAGCAAAAGCAAACAGTGTTTTAAAAGAAGTTTTGGAAATCATTAAAAAATATAATATGGATGAATATGATGGTATAACTTTATATAGTTATTGGCTATATGATATTGCTTTGGCGGCAATAAAACTTAAAGAACTTTATGGGAAAAAGATTACAAAAGTTGTAAGTCGGACACATAGATATGATCTTTATGCTAATGAAAACTCAATGAATTATATACCACTTAGATATTATTTCCTAAGAAATTTAGATGCGGTATATCCATGTTCAGACGATGGAAGTAATTATCTAAAGAAACTTTATCCAGATTATTCAGCTAAAATTAAAACTGCATATCTTGGAACAAAAGATTATGGCACCTCACAAGGATCAAAAGATTTAATATATAGAATTGTGAGTTGTTGTCATGTTTCACCAGTAAAGCGTATAGATCTATTGGCAAAATCACTGGCAACATTGAAGGATTCAGGATTAAACCTAAAATGGACACATTTTGGAGCGGGAGATGGTTTGGATCAAATTAAGGAGTATGCAAGAGAAAATCTGAATTTTATGGAGACCAATTTTCCAGGTGGTGTCAAAAATTCTGAGTTAATGGAGTATTATAAAAATGAATCAGTAGATCTATTTATAAACACAAGCAGCTCAGAAGGATTACCGGTTAGCATCATGGAAGCATGTTCTTTTTCAATACCAACGATTGCAACTAATGTAGGCGGTACAGCTGAGATTGTTAAAGAGGGAGAAACCGGATTTTTGTTGGATAAGGATTTTAACCCGGAGGAACTTGGAAGCAAAATTAAGTATATGGTAAAAATATCAGAAGAAGAAAAACAAAAAATTCGTGATAGATGCCGTTCTCTTTGGATTGAAAATTTTTGCGCAGATAGTAATTTTAGAAAATTTGCACACGAAATTAGAGCGGTTAAATAAAATCAATTAAAAAGTTCTGACTTATTTTTTGTCAGAATTTTTTGTTATAGATTAATTATAAATAATTTGCAGAGAGTGTGGCAGAAAGTTTTATCTAAGATGATTCGAGTGATAATTGAAGAATTATTTCCATTTTCGAAAACAGAAGGAAGAGTTCATGGTGGATTAAAATTTTCTAATGCATCCATAATTTTATTGAAATCACTTCCAACTATAACATTCCAACCGTTATTCACAGTTTCTAATCATTCAGTTTCATATCTCATAGTTATACATGGCTTCTTTAAAAAATAAGCTTCCTTTTGAACTTAGCCACTATCTGAAACAATTTTTTGTGAATTTCCTTGTAATAAAAGCATATAGAGGTATCCTACAGGTTCTATAATTTTAATATTTTCTCCAATATGCAAATTATATTATTTAAAACGATATAGGTTTTTTCTTTAAAAATATTTCTTCAAATTTTATTAACATACTTCTAGTTTGATGCCATCATTTGATGAACCGATATTTAGGTTATGATCAGGTTTTGGGATTCTAAGTTACTCAAAAAATATATCAGACATGTTATTATCATAACGTTGTCCAGTATGTACTAAAATCTCACTGTTTCCATTTCTTCTAACTTTATTTGATACTGTTGCAGCTTTTATAAACTGTGGTCTAGCACCAATAACAGTTAAGACTTTCATGTACTATGATTTGTTGTTTATTTTAATATGCCTGAATTCGTTTTAGCACAGATTTATCATAGATACCATAAGGAAGAATTAGACTTATAACTGGATTAGTCATTCTTATTGTTTACTATTATGATATAATTGGAATTAAATGAGATAATACCTTAAAATGTAATAGATAGTATTTTGGTTGAAATATATAATTATTATTTGGAGGCGTAATATGTTAAAAAAGAAGATACTAGTAATAGAAGATGAATTTTCAATTAACGATACTTTAAAATTTACTCTTTCAAAGGAAAATTTTGAAGTTAAAGGAGCATATAATGGGGAAAGTGCGTTAAAAATTTTTGAAGAATTTGAACCTCATTTGGTTTTACTAGATATAATGCTTCCAGATATAAGTGGTTTTGAATTATGTAAGGTTATGAGTCAAAAAAGTTACATAGTTATGCTTACTGCAAGGGATGATGTAATTGATAAAATATTGGGAATGGAAATAGGGGCTGATGACTACATAACAAAGCCCTTTGAAATAAGAGAAGTTACAGCAAGAATTAATGCTATTTTTAGAAGGGCAAGTAAAAATATTTTAAATAATGAACATGAGAACATAGCTAATACTGTTTTAGAAAATGATACAAATGATGATGATAATATTAAAAAAGATGAGTTCACTATTAATTTTGATACAAGAACAGTAATTAGAGATGGAAAAGAAATTATGCTAAAAAGAAAAGAATTTGAGTTATTAAGTTATTTATATAAGAATAAAGGAATTGTTTTTACAAGACAGCAGCTTTTAAATGGAGTTTGGGGATATGACTATTATGGAGATACTAGAACTGTTGATGTTCATATAAGAAGATTAAGAGCAAATCTTGGGAATGATAAGGAGAATTCAGTTATAGAAACAGTTTTTGGTGTAGGATATGTGATAAGATAAAAACCTTAAGTTAGGAAGTGAAAAATATGCTGAAAACACTAAAAGGAAAAATAATGATAGGAATTATTTTTGCTCTCATTATATTTAATTTTGGGTTAAGTATTTTTATATATAATACTTACTACACAAATATAAAGAATAACATTAAAAGTGATATGGAGAATATAAGGAAGTTTAGTACAAGCACTTTAAAATATAGTGCTATGGTTATTGAAGATGACCTTAAAGTAAAAAATAAAACTGTTTATGAAGTTAACAATAATTATGATTGTTATGTGGGATTATATGATTCTGAGAATAACCCAATAGATTATAAAGGTAGTACATTATTTGAAAATAGTATTAATAACGCATTAGAAAGTTCCAAAGGAAAAAGTTCAGTGATAATATTTAATATTAAAAATGGTCTGATTTGTACGTACATATATCCTGTTTATCTTAATGGAAAATACGATTCAAGTTTAGTTATACAAAAAAGCTATAATGATTATTATGATAGTATTAGGAATACAATGACCAATATAATAGGAGCACAGGTTTTTCTGTTAATAGTTATAATAGGTGCATTAAATTATTTTATAAATAAAATAATAAGTCCTTTGAAAAAGCTTAGTGCAGAGATGAAAAAATATGGTGAAGGAAAAGAAGTTGATGAGATTTTAGTAAAATCTAAGGATGAAATTGGACAAGTCACTAAGTCTTTTAATGAGATGATTGAAGAAAAGAAAAAATTAGAAAATATATCGAAAGATTTTTTTGATAATGCAACACATGAGCTTAAAACTCCTGTTACCTCAATATACGGATATGTTCAAATATTGAAAGAAGAAGAGTTAAATAGCATGGATGAAGAATTTAAAAAAAGAGCTGTTAATAGAATAATGATGGAATGTGGAAAGTTAAAAGAACTTATACAAAAGCTTCTTGAAATTTCGCGATGTGGTGCTAAAAAAAAGGATATAAAGCAAGAGTTTAAGCTTAACATATTAATTGCAGAAATATGTGATAGATTAATTGATAGGTGTAGACGATTAAATAAAGAGTTTATTGTTAATATAGATGAAATTATTGTATTAACCGTAAAAGAAGATATTGAGCATATAATTTTAAATTTAATTGATAATGCATTAAAATATTCAAAAGGCAAAGAAATATATATTTCGCTTAGTAAACCGGATAAAGATAATTTTATATTTGAAATTAAAAATAAAATTTCTTCAATACCTGAAAATATTTCTGAAAATCTATTAGAACCTTTTATTAAATATAATCAATTTGATGGAAATATGGAAGAAAGTATTTCAAGTTCTGGATTAGGACTATATTTATGCAATGAATTAGCTCAAAAGAATATGCTGGATTTAAAATATGAAATAAAAAAAGATGAAATATTTTTCTATTTATTAAATTATGGATTGTCAAAGTAAAAATTAGATTTCTGGTATAGTGGTTCGCTCGAATTTGTTAGATATTTCTATTTACTCCGGCTATAAATCTAATTAGTAGCTTAGATATCTAAAGCATCTTTTTAGTTATATAAAAGTTATCTCAAAATATTACAAGAATGTTACAGAAGTGTTAAATAAGTAATAATTATTATCAAAATACTACAGGAAAATTACAAAAATGTAAAAAGTGTTGAAAGTATATAAAATGGGTTTATTATAGGTAATGTATCAAGTGTACAAATTAAATATTTATTATTGATTATTTGAGGAGGAATAAATTAATGAAGAAAAAAGCATTAAATCAATTAATTGCAGCAGTTTTAGTTTGTGGAAGTATTTTAGCAGTGGGGATGACACCAGCAAATGCAGAAGTGAAAACTCAAACAGGAATGATTACAGAAAATGGTAAGACATACCTTTATAATGGATTAGGTCAAAAAGAAACAGGTTGGGTTAATATTAGCGGGAAATGGTACTATTTTAATGAGAATGGTGAAATGCAAAAAAACACAACTTTAAAAATAAATGACAAAAATTTCAAATTTGATGAAAATGGAATAGTGCTTAATGAAGATGGAACTAAAGTTAGCGACAATGTAACTGATAAAGCGGAGGAAGAATTAAATAGATATGGAGCACATATTAAAATCAAAGATGGAAAAATTCACTACTGTAATGATTCAGATAAAGAAACAGGATGGGTTTGCGATGTAGATGGTAAAATGTATTACTATAATGAAAAAGGTGAAATGCAAAAAAATACAACAGTTAAAGATCTTACTGGTAAAGAAGTAAAGCTTAATGAAAAGGGAGTAGCTGTAGGTGAGCATGGATATGATCTCGTTAATGGAGAAGAAGTTACTTACGATAGCTCTGAAGCTTATAAAGAGAGTCATAAGCAGTGGAAAAGGGTAGGTAATGATTGGTATTATTACTTTGGGGACCAAGGAATTAAAATAGTTGACAGCTGGCAACTAGATAATGGATTATACTACCACTTTGATCATGACGGAAAAATGCAAAAAAGTACAACAGTTAAAAGTGAGAAAGGTAATGATTGTATATTAAATGCAGATGGAGCATTAACTAATAAAAGCACACCAGACATTACATTTGATGATGATAAGCATGAGTGGAAACAAGTAGATGGAAATTGGTATCATATGAATTCTGATGGGGATAAAGAGAAAGGATGGATTCAAGATAATGGTAAGTGGTATTATTGCAATAAAGATGGTGTAATGCAAAAAAATACAACTATAATAGACCATGATATTAAATATGTCTTGGGTACAGATGGTGCTTGGATTAAATAATATCTGTATTACAATTAAGTTTTTAATTTAACAATTATGTAATAAGTTTGCCTTATAATTATTTCTATTGAATTAATTTAGAAAGTAATTATAAGGCTGCTCTGATTTATTTTAGATTACTATTTTATTTATATGTGTATTGTGTTGGGAGGGGAAAGATGAAAAAGATAATTAGTTTGATAGCTTTATTAGCAGTTATATTGTCTTGCGTGTATTATCGTGACTACATAAAGAAAGGCCATGAAGAGATTGAGGTATTAAATACAGATGTAAGTATTAATAATATAAAGAGCATTATAGAGATAGAAAATGAAATTAATGATGATTATGAGGAGATTCCATTAGGCTACAATAATGGAAGAGTATACTTAATAAAATATGATTCTGTTAATAAAAAATTATATGATAATAATATTTTTATTTTAAATAAAGATGGAAGTAGTAAAGAATGTGGAGTAAAGCTACCAGATAATTATTTAAATGGGGAATTAAATATTTATGGTAATAAGATTTTTGGAAAGAATGGTTATTTTAATTGGCAATCTGGAAAGGAATATAAACTACTTTCTGATGAAGATAATATATTTCAGTCAAGATGGTATTCTGTTTCTGGAAATAGTGATTATTACTTATGCTCTGAAGATAATGAAGAAAATAGAAAGTACATACTATATAACATTAATAGCAATGATAAATATGAGTTTGAATGTAATAGCAATAGTGAAAATGTTATAAGTAGCATATTTTATGATGATATATCAAAAAACTTCTATGCAATATGTCCAAATAATGTAGTAAAACAAATACAGATTAATGAAGACAATTTTACCATAGAAAAATATGATGATATAAAAGTTTTTGATAAAAATCGAGTAAGCCAGGAAGAAAAATTTAAAAATAGCTATGTATATTGTTTTGGGGGACAGGCATATATAGGTTTAGATTGCAATGATAAATATCAAGATAGCATTAACATTAACCAATATGATATAGCTAATAAAGTTACAGAGCGATTAGATAACATAAGTCTATATGGCTATGATGACTTTTACAAGGATTATATATTGATTAAAAAAGATGATGATAAAAGTGTTAACAAAATTTATTTAGCTAAGCTTGAGAAAAATGGATTTGATATGCTTATTGAAATTCCTAAATTATATGGTGATGATAGTAAAGTCAGTATTCATATGGTTGATTCGGAAAATGTATTAGTTAAGGAAGAATATCATGATAAAGAAAACAAAAAAATAAAAAACAGATATATAGTCTATGATTTATCACAATATTTTCAAGATAACACTAATAAGTCAAGAAGTGATAATGATAAGTTAACATTGAAAAATACTTATAAAAATATTAATGAATATGATGATTCTAATAATAAAGCTAAATTAAATACTGAAGAAGTTAAACAACCTGAGCAAACGCAAAAAGATATTACACCAAAAGAAGATATTTCAAAAGAGGATACTTCAAAAAATAATGAATCTAATACTAAGGCCACTCAAGAAAAGGATTATAGAGAAGCTGATTCATCATGGAGAAAAGGAAATGGTGACTGGTATTATTATAAAAATGAGGAAAAAGCTATAGGATGGTTGAAGACTGAAAAGGGGTGGTATTATTTTTATAAAGATGGAACTATGCAGAAGGATTCAATTGTTCTTGGGAAGAATGGGAAAGAGTATAAATTAGGACATGATGGATTATTACTTAATCCAGATTCAGAACTAGATTATGATTATGCTGGAAGCAAAGAAAAAACAAACAAAGAGAACAATAGTAATACTACAAGTAGTGTTGGTGCTAATAATATAAATGAAAGCAATATTAAGAAATAGATTATCATAAAACTAGCATTTATAATGAATGGAACATTATAAATGCTAGTTTATATTTTGTGAAGTAAAAAGAATTATTAGTGCGATTTTAGGTTTAAGAGAAATATTTATAAGTTATATGGTTAAGTAATTAGGTCTTATAAAATTATAGTTTGAAAATAAAATTAAAAGTAAAGATGAGGCTTTTTAATTGAAAGGAACTTATAGAAAAGTTGATAATTTTCATTGCATAGATAAGTTAGACTAGCAAAATCATAGATGGATAATGAATTAGAAGGTATTAATATAATGTTAGGATAGATTTAAAGTTCTTTTTTTAAAGGAAATCCGACTCGCATGCACTCGCTGGATAAGTTCAGTTAGCAAAATCATAGATTTTGATGTTTACTTATGTTATAATCTATAGCGTTAATTAACATTATAATGCAAAAAAGGAGCAATTAAGATGAATATCTTACTTATAAATCATTACGCAGGGTCTGATTATCATGGAATGGAATTTAGACCTTATTATATGGGGCGAGAATGGGTTGATATGGGACATAAAGTAATCATACTTGGTGCTGATTTTTCACATTTACGAAAGAAAAACCCACAAATAAAAGAGGATTTCGAAGAGGAAATTATAGATGGAATTACATATGTATGGGTTAAGACTCCAGAATATCAGGGAAATGGAGTTGGAAGAATTAAAAATATATCAACATTCATGTTCAAATTGAGAATGAATTATAAGAAACTTGCTGATAAATATAGACCAGATGCAGTAATAGCATCTTCAACTTATCCTTTGGATATATATCCGGCTCATAGGATTGCAAAGAGGAGCAATGCTAAACTATTTTTTGAAATACATGATTTATGGCCTTTAACCCCAATGGAAATAGGTGGATATTCTAAGAATAATCCAGCTATAGTAATGCTTCAAAGGGCGGAGGATTTTGCTTTCAAAAATTGTGATAAAATTATTTCAATTTTACCAAATGCAGATAAACATATGAAAGATAGGGGATTTAGTGGGGATAATTATGTTCATGTTCCAAATGGAATAATTGTTGGAGAGAAGAAGAGTGTTCCTATTGAAAAAACGATTGAGAGATTACAAGAACTAAAAGATGAAGGTTATTTCTTAGTTGGATATACAGGAAATCACTCACCAGCTAATGTTTTAGATACAATGATTGATGCTGCAAAGAAAACTACAGATGAAAAAATAAAGTATGTATTAGTTGGAAATGGAAATGTGAAAAATGAATTAATACAATATGCTAAAACTAATAATGTAACAAATGTAGAGTTTCTAGATCCTGTACTTAAAGATAATATGGATAATGTACTAAGATTATTAGACATATGTTACATAGGACTAAAAAAGCAAAATTTATTTAATTATGGCGTAAGTCCAAATAAATTATTTGACTATATGATGGCAGCGAGACCAGTAATATATGCAGTTGAGGCTTCAAATGATCCAGTGAAGGATTCAAATTGTGGTATTACGGTACCAGCGGAAAATCCAGATGCTGTTGTGAAAGCAGTTATGGATATTAGAAACTTAAGCGAAGATGAAAAAAATAACTTGGGCCAAAATGGTAAGGATTATGTGTTGGAAAATCATACTTATCGTGGGCTTGCAGAGAAATTTTTAGATGCACTAAAATAACTTAAAAATTTATGAAGAAATTTAATAATATGAGCTAAATTGACTAAAAAGTTGTAAAATAGTTAATATAATATTATATGTTCTGAAATAAATAAATTAGGAGTAAATAGATGAAGACATTCAATAAAGTAGTTAAAAGAATATTTGATTTCATATGTTCTACTTTAGGGCTTATAGTTTTAAGTCCGATTTTGATAGTTATTGCGATCAGAATAAAAACAGATTCTGATGGGCCTGTATTTTTTAAGCAAATAAGAATTGGTGAAAAAAATAAAGAATTTGAAATTTTAAAGTTTAGAACTATGGTTGTGGATGCAGAAAAGTTAGGAAGACAAATTACTGTGGGAAATGATAGCAGAATTACTAAAATAGGCGCTTTCTTAAGAAAATATAAACTTGATGAACTTCCACAATTAATAAATGTATTTAAAGGGGACATGAGCCTAGTAGGGCCGAGACCAGAAGTTCCTAGATATGTAAAGATGTATAATGAGGAACAGAGAAGGGTTCTAGAAGTTAAACCAGGGATAACAGATTTAGCATCAATTAGATATAGAGATGAAAATGATTTACTTGGAGAAGCAGAAAATCCTGATGATTTTTACATAAACACAATTATGCCAGATAAACTTGCATTAAATCTAGAATATATAAATAAAAATAATATATTTTTAGATATTTATATAATACTTAAAACAATAGTAAAATGCCTTTAATCAAAGCAAAATATAGATTTATAATTATCTCATACGAAATTCTAAATTATTGGATTAGGAAATGAAAAAAATTATGAACTATTAAATTTGACTAAAAGTATTTAATTTGAGAGAGGTAGATTAATATGAAAAAATTAAAATTTGCTATTATTGGTTGCGGAAGAATATCATATAAGCATGTTGAAGCGTTAGCTAAAAATGGAGAAGAAGCGCAATTGGTAGCTACTTGTGATGTGGTTTTAGAAAAAGCGGAAGCAAAGAAATCTGAATATATAGAAAAAACTGGAGCAGCTGAAGATTCTGTTAATACCTATACAGATTATAAAGAAATGCTAGAAAAAGAAGAAATAGATGTAGTTACAATAGCAACAGAAAGTGGTTATCATGCTGAAATTGCTATTCATAGCATGAAAAAAGGAGCGAGTGCATTAGTAGAAAAGCCAATGGCTATGTCCATTGAAGATGCTAATGAAATGATTAAGGTGGCTAAAGAAAACGATGTTAAGCTTGGAGTTTGTCATCAAAATAGATTTAATAAGCCTATACAAAAATTAAGAGAAGCTATAGAAAACGAAAAGTTTGGAAAATTAGTTAATGGTACAGCTAGAATACTTTGGAATAGGAATATGGGATATTATGAGCAAGCACCTTGGAGAGGAACTTGGGCATTAGATGGTGGTACGCTTATGAATCAGTGTATACACAATATAGATTTACTTCAATGGATGATGGGCGGAGAAATTGAAAGAGTTTACGCTGAATGTGATACGTATTTAAGAGATATTGAAGCTGAGGATTTTGGTGCTGTAATAATAAGATTCAAAAATGGTGCTATTGGAATAGTTGAGGGATCAGCTTGTGTTTATCCTAAAAATTTAGAAGAAACGTTAAGTATATTCGGTGAAACAGGAGCAGTATCGATTGGTGGTCTTGCAGTTAATGAGCTTGAAACATGGAGATTTGAAGGTGAAGATGAAGAAGCGGTTAAGAAGTCGGTAAATGTTAAAATAGACAATGTATACGGGGAAGGACACACACCACTATTTAAGGATGTAATAGATGCTATAAATGAAAATAGAGATCCGCTAGTATCAGGAGAAGAAGGAAAGAAGGCAATGTCTATAATACTTGCAGCATATAAATCAAGAAAAACAGGAATGCCAGTAAAATTTCCATTAACAGATTTTAAAACATTAGATATGAAAGAGAATTAGTAAAGTTTATAGTTTAAATGTATTAATTTATTGAATACATTTAAACTACTATTTCATAAATATGTAAAAAAATATATATAAAATAGGAATACTTAAAAATGTGTTGGGCAAAATTAAGTGTAATTGTTTATTATGGATTAATATATTTAAATTACCAGTAATAAGATGAGAGGATGATGATATACAGTGAAAGTAAAAAAAGCTATTATACCAGCCGCAGGTCTTGGAACAAGATTTTTACCTGCAACTAAGGCACAACCAAAGGAGATGCTTCCAGTAGTTGATAAGCCAACAATTCAATATATAGTTGAAGAAGCAATCGCTTCTGGAATTGAAGAAATTTTAATTATTACAGGTAGAAACAAAAAATCTATAGAGGATCATTTTGATAAATCAGTAGAATTAGAATTAGAATTAGAGAAGTCTGGAAAATCAGAATTACTTGAATTAGTAAGAGATATATCTGATATGGTTGATATACATTACATAAGACAAAAAGAGCCAAGAGGATTAGGTCATGCAATTCATTGTGCAAAGACTTTTGTTGGAAATGAACCATTTGCTGTTTTGCTAGGTGATGATATTGTTGATAGTGAAAAACCATGCTTAAAGCAATTAATAGACTGCTATAGCGAATATAAAACTACTATACTAGGAGTTCAAACTGTAGCTAAAGAAAATGTTTCCAAGTACGGTATAGTAGATGGAATACATGTTGAAGATAGAGTTTATAAGGTCAAAGACTTAGTTGAAAAACCTAATACCGAAGAAGCACCAAGTAATGTTGCTATACTTGGAAGATATATTATAACACCAGAAATATTTAATATATTAGAAAATACTAAGCCAGGAAAAGGTGGGGAGATTCAATTAACAGATGCACTGAAAACTTTAATTGGAACTGAGGCTATGTATGCATATAATTTTGAAGGTAAAAGATATGACGTGGGGGATAAACTTGGGTTCTTGCAAGCAACAATAGAATTTGCTTTAAAGAAAGATGAATTAAGAGATGAATTTATAGATTATTTAAGTTCAAAGCCATGGGAAAATAATTATTAGAAAATAAATTAAGAGTAATTAAATTAATAAATCCTAAAGTATATTTTAGGATTTATTAATTTATAAAATATACATAACGATAGTAGTTTTAATATGTATATAAAAATCTAATATCAGAAATTAAACTTTTAGAAACTAATAACGATTGGTATACTTTTGAATTAAAAATCTTATACCAAATATAATTAGTGAAATAAGTAATACAATATTTAATACCGAATTACCAAATTGTATAAATAGTGTACATATCAATAAAAATATAAATACACCCAAAAGCCATTGTATAAATCTCATTATTTTGTCTCCTCGTAAAATTAATTTTGTAATATTAGTCTATCCTAAATTGAAAGATACAATTCATAAAAAATTTCACAGTAATTGAAGAGAGATGAAGAATATAGTAAAAATCGTTATAGAAAACTAATTATAGTTAAGTTTGTTATGATTTTTTATCGCGTGTACATGCCGGTATAATGTAATTCAAAGATATAGTAAAATTTACAAGCAGCTCAAAATAATTGTATTCAGTTATTTTATTACTTGTAGTATAATTGTATTAAGTATAAAATAATGGTAAATTGAAGTTGTTATATGATCATGGAGTTCGTATGATTAGAGGATGGTGGGACAAATGCAGGATTATGAGAAGCTGTATAAATCGCTAAAGATAGAATATGAAACATATCAGAAGTTTTCGGAACAACATATACAAGAATTAAATGAGAAAAATGTAAGACTAGAGAAGAGTATAGATTCTTTATCGAATATAATAGAAGTCAGTAAATATATAAATACATTTTTTAGCAGTGATAATTTAATATCTCTAATTAATGACATGATTATTGGAATACTAGGAGTTACATATTCAACTATATTTATGATAGAAAATGGCGAATTGATCGTTAAGGCAAGTAATATTGAAAATATGAATATAAATTTAACTTCTAAGGAGTTTGCGCACATAAATAAAGGCGAGGAATTTTTAGTTAATTCTACCAAACCTTTGAAACAGACTGGGGAACATAAGATAGACATACACTCAATTATGGGATCGCCAATAAAGCTGCGAGAAAAATTTATTGGATATGTAGTCGTAGAACATAATCTTTATAAATTTATGAATATAGAACTTAAACTTTTCCTTAGATCAATTGCAAACCAAATTGCAATAGCAATAGAAAATTCTCTGTTATACAAAGAATTAGAAAAAATAAATCAAAGAGATCCTCTACTTGGAATATATAATAGGAAATACTTTTTTGAATTCTTAGAAAAAAATGAAAATAGAAAATTAAATGATAAATTTGCCATAGTAATGATAGATATAGATGATTTTAAGAAGGTAAATGATACATATGGCCACCAATTTGGTGACAAGATTTTGATTAATACAGCTAATATCATTAAAAGTGGAATAGATAAAAATGATATCTTCGCCAGATATGGAGGGGAAGAATTTATTCTATATATTTCAGATTTTGCTAGTGAGGAGAATGTGTATAACAAAATTGAAGTTATAAGACGTACAATTGAAGGCAGTAAAATCAATTTTAACGGTAGAGATGAATCTATAACAGCAAGCTTTGGAATTTCATTTTTCCCTCTAAATGGTACAGATTTGAATGAACTTATAAGCAAGGCTGATGATTTATTATATAAAGCTAAAAAAAGCGGTAAGAATAGAGTTTTGAGTGGAAATATATTTAAAATCTAATAATAGTATTATAAAGCAAACTTATTTTTATTAATAAGAATGCTTTTTTATTATTTGAGCTAATAATATTTTATGGTGGATAAGTAAGAAATCTATTATTAAATTTAAAATTATTTGTTAGGCAAGTTTATATATGCCTTTTAAGCAGTCAATAAAAGATTTTATAACTTGGTGATATTTATAATAAATATATAAGGAGGGTATATTATGGATGGTAAAAAATTACTATCTTTGATAAAAAGAGAAGAAGGTACAAAGTTAGATTTTAAATTGAAGCTAGAACTTTTTTGTGAGACTGGAAAGAAAGAATTAACTAAAGATATATGTGCTATAGCCAATTCAGGTGGGGGAAGAGGATATATAATCGTTGGAGTTGAGGATAAAACTAAGAATATTATAGGTATACAAGAAAATGATATGTTTAAAGAGGAGCAGATACAACAAATAATAACAACAAGATGTGAGCCGCCAATACCTATAGAAGTTGATTTTGTAGAGATAAAAAATAAAAGAATAGGTGTAATATCAATTTATGATGGTGGACAGAAACCATATCAGGTTAGAGATAATGGGGCTTTTTATATAAGAAGAGGTTCTACTACAGATGTAATGAGAAAGCAAGAATTAATTGTGTTACTTGAGGAAAATCTAAGCTTAACGATTGAAACCTGTCCTCTTATAAAAAGTAGCATTGATATTCTAAATATGGAATTAGTTAATAAATATTTCAGTAAAAAGGGCATAGAAATTAATGAAGAAAACGAAAGATTCTTATTGTTAAGTGCAGGAATAGCCTTTGAACATAAAGAAGGTGGATCTCTTAAATGCACATATGGAGGTTTACTTGTATTTTCTGATAAAAATTATATATACATTCCTAATAATATGATAAAAATTATTAATAAATTAGAAAAAGCTACTGGAGAATTACACATAATTCAAGGGAATCTTTTATCTATGATAGATAGTGCAGAAGAAAAGATAAAAGAGATATTGCCAAAGAGTTATCCAATGCAAGCAATAATTGAAGCAATAAAAAATGCAGTTCTATATAGAGAATACTTTGATTTAAATAAAATAATTGAAATAGTTATAGATAGGAATAAAATTATAATCTCAAGCCCCGGTGAGTTCATGGATGAGAATATAAAAGGTCAAAGAACCAATTATAATAAGAGAAATATTTGGTTATATGAAAAACTAATTTCTTTAGATGAAAAAAGAAGATTTTTAAATAGTGGAAGAGGGTTTACAATTATTAAAAACTCTTTTAAGGGGAAAGGTAGAGTTAAATTTATTAATTCAAGGGCAGAACATAGTTTTAAAGTAATATTACCAGGTGTTGAGATTAAGTGACATTGAATTTCAAATCTAAATTAGTCTATAAAAAATATGAATTATTGCCAAAATTTAAGGTTGAGGATATACTATAATAAGTAATTCTAATATGAAATTTAGAATAATATTACTTTATTAATTTAAAATGCAGTATGAGTTAAAAACTTAAATACTAAAAAAATTAATAAGTTTATGAAACTACAATATATTTTTTGAGAAATACTCATAGTTTCTATAATCCGGACTTGTAATGCAATTATTTTATATTAACTTAAATAAGAAGATTTTAGGAGGTACTATAATGGCAAATGTATTAGATGAGCTATTAGAGAGAGGATACATAAAACAATTTACTCATGAAGAAGAAACAAGGAAATTATTAGAGAATGAAAAAATAACTTTTTATATAGGTTTTGATCCAACAGCAGATAGTCTACATGTAGGGCATTTTATAGCAATGATGTTTATGGCACATATGCAAAGAGCAGGACATAGACCAATAGCCTTAATTGGTGGCGGAACTGCTATGGTTGGGGATCCAAGCGGGAAAACTGATATGAGAAAAATGCTTACAAAAGAAGATATTGAGCATAATGTGAATTCTATTAAGAAACAAATGGAGAGATTTATAGATTTTTCTGATGGTAAGGCAATATTAGCAAACAATGCAGATTGGCTTTTAAATCTTAATTATGTTGATTTCTTAAGAGAAGTAGGAGTTCACTTTTCTGTAAACAGAATGTTAACAGCAGAATGTTTTAAACAAAGATTAGAAAAAGGATTATCTTTCTTAGAATTTAACTATATGTTAATGCAAGGATATGATTTTTATGAATTAAATCAAAAATACAACTGTAAAATGCAGCTTGGTGGAGATGATCAATGGTCTAACATGATAGCTGGAGTTGAACTTGTAAGGAGAAAAGCTCAAGGTCAGGCTATGGCTATGACTTGTACTTTACTTACAAATAGTCAAGGACAAAAAATGGGTAAGACTGTTGGAGGAGCATTATGGTTAGACCCAGAAAAAACTTCACCATATGATTTTTATCAATATTGGAGAAATGTAGATGATGCAGATGTTGAAAAATGCTTGGCATTATTAACATTCTTACCAATGGATGAGGTAAGAAGACTAGGTACGCTTGAAGGAGCTGAGATAAATAACGCTAAGAAAGTTCTTGCATACGAGATAACTAAACTTGTTCATGGAGAAGAAGAGGCAAAGAAAGCAGAAGAAGCAGCAGCAGCATTATTTGCAGGCGGAGCTGATATGTCAAATGTTCCGACTGTTACTATAAGTAAAGAAGAGATTGGATTGCCTATATTAGATGTAATGACAAGTACTAAAATTATTCCATCTAAGAAAGAAGGCAGAAGGCTAATTGAACAAGGCGGTTTGTCTATTAATGGAGTTAAGGTTGAAGAAGTAAATAGAATCTTAGCTGAAGAAGACTTCCAAGATGGAGCTGTATTAATTAAAAGAGGAAAGAAAAATTATAATAAGATAGAAATTAAATAATTTTATTATATAAAATAGAGTATAAAAGATGTTGTTAATTAAAAGAATTAAAACTTTTAGTTAACAACTTTTTATTTTTAGTATATTAGATAAAAATCTAAAACTTTTGAAATATTAATAATCAGTAAGTATAAACCATATTTATGAAAGTCTTTAGAATACATCACAATATCTCAATTATATTTTATAAGCATGTATCGGCAAGTTAGATTAATATTTCGTTCGATAGAACAGTATTAACTTCCTTGCCTGACACAAAAATTTGTTAGCTTAAATTTTGAGAATTTTCGTATTCATTCCTAAGTTGTTCCATTGGTGCTTCTTCAGCTGGATACCAACCCTTGTCTACAGCTATATCAGATAATTCAAAATGCTCAGTTACAGCTTTATCTAATTGCCCTCTTAACATTTCTCTTAATTCTGGATTCACTGCTTCAGCAGCGGCAGCAGATAAAGAAGTTACAGCAAATTTAGAATCTTTAAGCATGTCTTGAGCAATATCCTTAGCTGCTAGAGTTGAATCATCAGTTCCTAGTAACTTATCTAAAAAAGACATATTAACTACCTCCTATTCTTGTTGCATATTTAATTTATTTTCAATAAAATCTTGCATTGAATTTATATTTTCTTTTTTACTATCTAGACATCTTTCCATGAAAGATTTTAATTCATCATCTTCTACCATAGCCATGCTAGCTTGTATTTTCTTAGCACCTATAACATTAGTGTCCATCAATTCTCTTAGTTCAATCATTTCGTGTGGAGCTAAGCCACCATTATTATTATTAGACATAATTTCACCTCCAAGCTAAATTAAGATTTAAAATACAGTTAAGTAATTTTATTGAGTTATTGAACCAATAGATGATAATTCATTTTGAAGTTGTTGTTGAGGATCCTGATTAGCGTTATACCAACCTTTATTTTGGGCTATATCCGATAATCTATAATGAGAATTAACACAAGCAGTTAGTTGTCCTTTAAGTGTATCTCGTAGCTCTGAATTGGTTGTTTCTGTCAATACTTTTGCTAAAGTTGTTATTGTTGCCTTTGAACTTGTTATCAAATCAAGTGCAATATCTTTTTCTGATAATGAGTTATTTTTGTTTTTATCCATATAAATCTCTCTCCTTTCTATATATAATAAAGTTAATTATGATAATACAGATTGTATATTCTTTAGAGCAGTTTTTTTAGCATCTAGCGAATCTTTCATAAAACTTTTTAATTCATTATCATCTACCATATTCATGCTAGCGTTAATCTTCTTGATCCCTAGCATTTCTTGGCTGATGAGTTCTCTAACTTCTATGGCTTCATGTGGTGCTAATTGAGCTTTCATATAATCACCTCCTGACTATAATAGTATTGCACTACTAAATTCATTAATGCGTGGAAAATAAATGTATTATAAAACTCGTGTTGTTAAAATTTCAATATTTATATTTTTAGTAGGTATCATATGTTTGTACATAATAAATTATTATCTTGTAAATAATAAAAAATGAAAATTATTTAAATATAAGTAATTTCAATACTTAAACAAAGGAGAGATGCAATTATGAAAAACAAACCAGATAATAGAAAAGACAATGTAGATAGAATTCAATATAACATTGATAGAACTATTTTGAACTGTGAACTTGCAGATGAAATGATAGAGAAAACAGATGATCCTAAAATGCAACAAACTTTAAAAGAAAAAAATGAGAGAAGAGAAGAGGCGCTTCAAGGTATGAGAACAGAAATCAGAGATGAAGCATTAGATAAAGAAAAAGGATATAAATAAAAATATATAAATATAAATTTAATAGCATTTAACAAAAAAATAAATATTATTAGTATATAGTATGCTTTATTTGAATATATAAGTTACTAAGTATAAAATAAAATCACTTGTGAATTATTGATATGTCACAAGTGATTTTTATTTGGAAACTCAATAAATATCCTATTATACGAAAAAAGTATTTGTTAATTAATATAGTTTCAGGTTATAATAGTAAAGTGATGAAAAGGTTTAAATTGTATAGTAATTATTTCTTATAACAATCCGATATGCAGTATATAATATTATCGCCAATATATTTGTATTTTCTACAAAGTTTTCATTAATGGCAGTAGCAATTAATATTTTTGAATTACTATAAAATTTAATTTTACAGGTCATGTGGGAATATTGAAAATAAAAGCTTAAGGGAGGAAAAAGTGTGAGCTATAAATTATTAATAATAAATCCAGGTTCTACGTCAACAAAAATATCTGTATTTGAGGATGAAAAAGAAGTATTTGGAGAAACTATAAGACACTCTTCGGAGGAGATAGGAAAATTTGAACACATCTCTGATCAACAAAACTTTAGAACAGAAGTTATATTGAAGATATTGAAAGATAATAAAATAGATATAAAGGAATTAGATGCAGTAGTAGGCAGGGGGGGGCTTTTAAAACCAATCCTAAGTGGAACATATAAGGTAAATGATAACATGTTGAAGGATTTAAAGGAAAGTATTAAAGGAGAACATGCATCTAATCTAGGGGCTATAATAGCAAATGAAATTTCAAAATCTATTGGTAAATCTGCATTTATAGTAGATCCAGTAGTTGTAGATGAGATGGAAGAAATAGCTAGATTATCGGGTATTCCAGAGCTTCCTAGGAAGAGTATTTTTCATGCGCTAAATCAAAAAGCAGTAGCTAAAAGATATGCTAGAGAAAATTCTAAAAATTATGAGGATGTAAATGTTATCGTAGTACACATGGGTGGCGGTGTTTCTGTAGGCGCACACAAAAAGGGAAAAATAGTAGATGTCAATAATGCACTTGATGGTGAAGGAGCTTTCTCTCCAGAAAGAAGTGGAGGAGTTCCGTCAGGCGACTTGGCTAGAATGTGTTTTAGTGGAAAATACACATTGGAAGAAATTTTAAAGAAAATAACAGGAAAAGGCGGTTTTGTATCGTATCTTGATACAAATGATGCTAGAGTTGTAGAAAGTGCAGCACTAGATGGTGATCCAAAGGCTAAGATGGTACACGATGCTATGGGATATCAAGTTTCAAAGGATGTAGGTGCGGCGGCAACAGTACTTAATGGAAATGTTGATGCTATAATTTTGACTGGAGGCATGGCGTATGGAAAGCCAATGGTTAATTTAATAAGAGAACGAGTAGGATTTATAGCACCTATAGTAATTTATCCTGGTGAAGATGAAATGCTTGCTTTAGCACAAGGCGTAATTAGAGTACTTAACGGAGAAGAAGAAGTTAAAGAATATAAATAGATTATTAAGTGAATTTAATAAGTTAATAGTAGAAGTGAAGATTCTTTAAAATGGAAGCTTCACTTTATTTTTTATTATATTAAAACTTGAAAGTATAAATACTGTGATATTGTACCTCAATAATAATCTATTTATATACGATTATAATAAATTAATAATACATAATATTTAAATATAATTATTTAAATTGTAACTAAGAACATTCTATTTTTTAGTTAACTTATGCTGTGTTCATACGATAAGTATAATAGAGTGATCGGGAAAGTACAAATGAGATTAGTAGGGGAGAAGATAATATGCCAGGAATTTGGAATATAAATAATGGATATAATATAAATACAAAGAAAATTTCTAGCAAGTTAACTTTTGAAGTAGGGGAACGCTTTACAGGGAGAGTAGTTGCAAAGGGAGATGGAAAAGATATTACGGTCAAGTTATCCGATGGATGGCAATTTATCGCTGAACTTGAAGGAAATATTAATTTGGATGATCTAAAGTTAGTTAAGTTCCAAGTAAACGGATTTGAAAATGGAAAGTTAAAATTAAAGCTAGTTGAAGATTCTGCAGATGAAAAGTCAACTGGAGATGAAAGCTTTCAGGAAATAATTGATAAGGAAGGCCTTTCAAAGGAAGATATTGATATTTTAAAACAGATGGTTAAGCGTAATCTTCCTCTAACTAGAGATAATATTAATTTGATTAAAGGATTAATTCAATTTAATGGAAAGATAGGTTCGAATCCCAAGGAAATAGATGCATTTATTCAAACATATCTTCAAAGTAAAAATATATCCGGTGGTAGCGAGGAAGGTCAAGCAGTTAAAGAGATGCTTACCAAGTTCTTAAATGAATTTAAAAATATGTCACAAGAAGATATACTTACATTTATAGAAAACAATTTGGATTTTTCAGAAGAAAGTATAGATAGTTTTAATAAGCTATTTAAGGGAAATTCATCAATAGAACAAATACTAAAAAAAATGAATGAGTCATTAAATTTTATAGAATCACCAAATAATAATTTTGAGACTGTAGTTAAAAATAAAACAATAGATAAGGAACTTGACCTAATGAAGAATGCTACAGATACAACCAAAGCAATAGCATCGAAGTTGTATAATGAAAATGATCCTTCAAATAGGAAAATAAATGTACTAGATGTATTAAAAACATTGGCGGGAAGTGAAGATAGTGAACTAAATATAGCTCAAAAGCTTGCTGATAATGAAAAAAGCAATTTAAATACTCAAAAAGTAAATCTTCCGCTGTCATTAATTGAGAAATTAAATAATAAAGAAATAGTTGATCTAATAAAGGAAACCATGGGTAATAATATGACAAATGCTAATGAGCCTAAAACACAAGCGGAAAGTCTTATAGAATCAGCAAATAAAAATAAATTAGAAACATTATTAAGTAATATTGAAGGTAGGGAAGTCAAACTTACAGATAGCGAATATAAGGAATTCAATAAACTATTAAATAATAGAATTGATGGAAAAGATAATTATGATGAAAGTGTATCTAATGATAGAAATGGCAATATACAGCCTAAGGAATTATCAACATTATCGAAGGAAAACTTTGGTGATTTGAAGAATGAAGATTTACTATTAAGAAGCAATTTAGATAGCAAGGAAGCTATAAAAGCTGATATGAAATTTAAAATAGATGGTGTAAGGGATATAGTTAAGAACTTGATAGCTCATGTGGATTTAAAGGATGCTGGGTATGAAAAAATAATGGATCTGATAAAAAATAATATAAATGATATTAAGGTATTCAATTCCATAAGCAATGAGTATTATTACTTAAATATTCCTATAAATGCAAATAATCAAGAATATCCATGTAAGCTTATAATAAAGGATAATAGAAAAGATGGCAAAAGAATAGATAAAACTAATGCAAAAATGGTTGTTAGTGTTAAAACGGCTAATTTAGGAGAGGTTGATGGATATTTGACATTAAGAGATAACAGAATTGATGTAAATTTAAAATGTGAAAATCATTTTGCATCTGTTTTAAATAATAATAAATCTAAATTAGCAGATGGGTTATCAACACTTGGGTTATTTGTTAATATAAGCGTATCGATTAAAGAAAAGCCTGTGGACTTAGTAAGTTGTAGAAATTTCTTTAACGATTTAACTATTTCTGCTATCGATATTAAGGTATAATAATTAGTGTATTCATTTAAAATAAGCAGTTAATGTGCAATGAAGGAGTCTTAATTATAATGCTTTTAGGTCGGAAGGGATTTTAGCTTTAATTGTACATTTTGGAACTGTTGAAAATATCGGTTAGGAGTGTACAGGAATATGAATCAGAGGAAGAAAGCCGCAGCATTAAAATATGAATTTAATAGCGATGCACCAGTAGTTACAGCAGCAGGAATGGGGCATATTGCAGATAAAATAATAGAAAAAGCAACGGAAAATGAAGTACCAATAGTATACAATAAAGAGTTAACTAATTTATTGTGTAATGTAGATGTTGGAGATGAAATTCCTACAGAATTATATGAAGCAGTAGCCCATGTAATTGCTTTTCTTACTGATTTGGATAAGAAGAGATTATAAACAGAAGAAACACGGAGGGTGAGAAAAATGGCACTCTATACTATTTCAGATTTACACTTAGGTTTTAATGTTGAAAAGCCAATGGACATTTTTGGAGACAAGTGGAAAGCGCATTCTGATAAAATAAAAGAAAATTGGCTTAAAAATATAACTGAAAAAGATATGGTGCTTATAGCTGGAGATATATCCTGGTCTTTGAAAGAGAAAGATAGTAAATATGATTTAGATTGGATAAATGAATTACCAGGCAAAAAGATTATAAGCAAAGGAAACCATGATTATTGGTGGGGAAGCATATCAAAATTAAATAAGATGTATGAAAATACTAAGTTTCTCCAAAATAATTTTTATACTTATGAAGATTATGCTATATGCGGAACTAGGGGATGGATGTGTCCTGATGGAGATAAATATACTAGTAAGGATGAAAAAATATATACTAGAGAACAAATAAGGTTAAAACTCTCGTTAGATGCTGCGAAAAATAGCGGATTTGAAAAGATAATTGTTATGCTTCACTATCCTCCTACAAATGATAAATTTGAGGAATCTGAATTTACACGAATGATTAAAGAATACAAAGTAGAAAAAGTTATATATGGACATTTGCATGGTCCAGTACTACTTGGGAAAGTATTAAATGGATATTTAGATGGAGTAGAATATATATTAACATCAGCGGATTACCTAGATTTTAATCCTAAAATGATATTATAAAGCATGGAATATAAATTTAAGATTTAATGTAACAAAAATGAATAAGGAATTTGTTGGATTTCAAAATTAATCTGTATAATTTGATAATAAGCAATTAGGTAATTGTATTTATATATTATTATAAACATGAATGGAATAAGTAGATTATATTTATTTACATAACTATAATAAGATTTGGAGTGACGTTTTATGATTTATTCCTTAGAAAATGAAAAAATTAAAATTACTGCTAGTGAGCATGGCGGTGAATTACACTCTATAACAGGCAAGAAGGAAGGTACTGAATATCTTTGGAATGGTAATCCGGAATATTGGAAATACCACTCACCACATTTATTCCCCATAATAGGTAAGTTAAAGAATTCTACGTATAGAGTTGATGAAAAGGAATATGAATTACCATCTCACGGATTAGCAAGAATTTCTCAATTTACTTTGCTAAGTCAAAGTGATGAATCTATTACTTTTGAGTTAAAGTTCTCAGATGAAAGTCTTGAAGTGTATCCATACAAGTTTTCATTACAGGTGACGTATACTATTAAAGAAAATACTGTAAAAGTTAGTTATAAAGTTATCAACCTAGATAATAAAAAAATTTACTTTTCAATTGGGGCTCATCCAGCATTTATGTGTCCAATCGAAAAAACAGAGATATTAGAAGATTATTATCTTAAGTTTAACAAGATAGAGAATAGTTCAATTATGTGTTTCGATGAGAATACATATTTTACTCATGAAAGAAAAGAGTATTTAGTTAATAATGATACTATTGAACTTAAAAAAGATATATTTAAAGATGATGCATTAGTATTCGATGATTTGAACTCGAATAAAATTACAATAAGATCCAAAAATCATAATAAGTCTTTAAGTATGGAATTTGATGAATTTCCTTACATGGGAATATGGGCCCCAGTTGATGGTGCTCCATTTGTGTGCATAGAGCCTTGGTTTGGTCATGCTGACTATGGAGATTTTAATGGAGAACTTAAGGATAAAGAAGGAATAATGTTCTTAGAAGAAGGAAAAGAATTTAACTGTAGTTATATAATTTCTATTGAAGAGTAGAAATTGTAATATAATTGAGATAATAAAAGCTATCTAACTTTAAATATTAGATAGCTTTTATTATTTATTAATAAATAGATTTTAAGATCTATGATAAATCTTCTATTGAATTACTCATCTTTTTAATAGCATCTTCTTGGTTATTAAGATCGGTAATAATTTCTTTTGATAAAGATTCATGTTCTTTGAAAAGAACACTTATGTTATCAATAGAATTAATAACAGTATCCTTTGCTTCAGAAGCAGTAGTCAAATTCTCTATGCAAGTGCTAATTTCTTCAGTAGCATCTTCTATAGAAGTTTTAATATCAGAAAAACTAGTTTTAGCTTCCTGTAGTGAGTTATGTTGAGTTGTTAAGGCTGAATTACCAGAATTCATTGCATTAGAAGCTTTTAATATGTCTATTTTAATTTCTTCAAGTATACTAGTTATACTTTGAACAGCAAGTTTTGAGTTCTCTGCAAGTTTTCTAACTTCACCTGCGACAACAGAAAATCCTTTACCAGCTTCACCAGCTCTTGCAGCTTCTATAGCTGCATTTAATGATAGAAGATTAGTTTGGCTTGCGATTTGGCTTATAGAATCAGTTATGCTGTTTACAGATTCAAGTTTTGATACTAGAGCATTTACTGTTGAAGTTGATATTGTGAAAGCGTCTTCAAGTTCGTTTAGAGATGTATCTAAATTTCCTATCGTATCTAATCCCGTATCAGCTAATTTATCAGTATCTAACACCTTAATGTGAACATTAGTAATGTTAATAGCTAAGTCTTCCATGTTAGCACGAAAACCTGATAAAATATTCTTAACATTGCTTATTTCTCTACTTTGAGCTTCAGCAGAAGATACTAATTCTGATGCAGTAGATGAAGCGCTATTTATAGAATTATCAATTAAGGCAGCTTTTTCTCTTAAATCATTTATATTAGTTAAATTTTTTTGACTAGCGTTAGTATTGTTTTCCCCACTGTTAGAAACATTTGATACAATAGTTTCTGTCATAGCAGTATTTTTATTATTGTTCTTGTTAAAAAATCCCATGTTATATTCCCCCTTGAAATGATAAATAAAAATATATTTTTATGTGTTGGCAGTTTTAATTAAATCTTTTCCAACGCGAGCCATCTCTTTAATTTTATAAGAAGAATTTGTATTAACAATAGTTTTAGAGTACCATTGTAATGCATCTTGATTATTTCCTAATTTTCGGTTTAATTCTCCCAAAAGATACATTAAAGAATCTCTTTGTAAGCCATATATAGGAAAAATCTCAGTCATATAAGCATTGTTGAATCCTTCGAGAGCTTGCTTTAAAAATAAGGTTTCTTGAATATTATTATCCAATAATCTATACATCCAAGCAATTTTTAGAGAAATCATGCCTTTTGTACTATTTGGTAAATCAATAAGCATAGCATTTAATAAGGCTAATTTATAGCGCTCAATTGCTAATTTCTCATCTAAGATATATGGATATTCTCTCGGTTTCCATTTTGGTGTTACGTTGCTTAAAACAAGTTCTTTTTTATGTAATTTTAGTTTTTCAAAATCTGATCTCATTGCAGCGTAGCCACATGAATTACATATTAATACATCATAAAAATATGGATTTGCTACAGAGTATCTTATAAAGAAATCTGAATCCTTAGAAATAACTCGTGGTGACTTAGATTTAACTGTTTTAGCTTTAAAATGCGAATTACAAACAGGACAGACTATCTGTTTGTCAAAAAGATGATTTAATATACTCGTATCACTCATTTTCAGTCACCCCATTAAAAATGCAATCTAGAATAAAATTCTATATTATACATTGATTATAACATATTAAACGCATTCATAAATAGTCTATGAATATTTTTTAAATAGTTTATTTATTATTAATTACACTTAATTTAAAGTTTTTGATATAATAGATAAGGATGAAATTGAGAAATGATAGTAATGTATTAAAGGGTGATATAATGGCAATGAATGATTGGAAGGTTTTCTTAATGCCTTATGAGCAAGCAGTAGATGAACTGAAAGTTAAGTTAAAATCAATTAGAAAAGAATATAGAAAAAAAAATGAATATTCACCTATAGAGTTTGTAACAGGAAGAGTAAAAGAAGTATCAAGTATGTTAGAGAAAGCTAACAAATTTGAAATACCAATAGATAGGATTAGATATGAGCTTGAGGATATTGCAGGTATAAGAATAATGTGTCAGTTTGTTGATGATATAGACACAGTTGTGCAGATATTAAGAGAACGTAAAGATATGCAAATTCTTTATGAGAAGGATTATGTAAGGAATGTTAAAGAGAGTGGTTATAGAAGTTATCATATGATAATAAAATATCCTGTAAATATGGCAGAAGGATTAATAGAAATTTTGGCTGAATTTCAAATAAGAACATTAGCAATGAATTTCTGGGCAACTATAGAACATTCTCTTAATTATAAATATAAGCAACATATACCTGAACAATTGAAAGAAAAACTTAAAAGATCTGCGGATGCAGCATTTAGATTAGATGAAGAGATGTTAGAAATTAAAGATGAAATTAAAGATGCACAAAAGTTATTTGAGGTTAAATCGCATTTGATTTCAAATATAATGAATTTATTATTAACTTTAATTTCACTAGGTAAGGAAACAGAGGCAGCCAGATTCCAAAAAACTTTAAATAAGTTAATAGAAGATGGCGAGGTTTGGGAATTAAATAGTTTACTATTTTCTGTTAAAAGAGAAATTGAAAAATATACGGATTAAGAATTTTTGTACATTAAGTTTATGAGGTAAAGTATTTTTTATTGTTCGAATAATTTAAAATATAGCTGTAGATTTTCAATATTTAAAAGAAATATCTGCAGCTAGTTTTTTATTTTCTAGGAGATTATATTGTTGGACAATCCGTGGACAAATTATGAGAAAGACTATTCTGAAGGTTTTCTTTTAAAAGAGGATAAAAAAGAAAATATATTCGCCTGTATAAAATGTTTTTATATGTAGAATAGTTCAGTAGTGTAGCATAACTGCTCTTTTTATAAGTGCATAGCTGCCGGATCTAATGTGCAGATTTTTCTCATATGTGTTCGAAAAGGAAGATGCGTAAAAATATCTCCGGCTCTACAGTTGCCAGCGATTTTGTTCTAGAATATTGAATAAGGTATGTTGTAAAAAATTAATTAGATATATTAATATTAAATATTTATTAAGTATTATAAAAGTAGAATGTGTTTATTATTTAGGCATAGTGAATATGTGAGCAATATCAAGTATAATGTTTTATATAGAAATAATATATCATGAAATTAATATATATAATAAGGAGATAAAAATGGATAGAGATCAACTATTATTGAGATTGAAAAACAATCCTGAATATATTCAGGAATTAGACAAAGTTGATGAGGAATTAGAATTATTTATTGTTAAGAATAATGGTAACAATATTAAATACATTAAGAAACCTAGTAAGGAGGTGCAAAAACAAGCTATTGCAAATACTCCGTTGTCAGTAAAACACATTAAAGACGTTGATGAAGAAATTGCTATAATGTGTGTTAAGAGCTTGTGGAACTCTTTAGAATTAATAAATAATCCTACTGAAAAGGTGATAAAGGAAGCTATTAATACTAAAGGATGGGCTATACAATTTGTAGAGAACCCTAGCGAGGAACTTCAATTATTAGCTGTTAGCAGGGATTATGATGCAATTAAATATATAGATAATCCTTCTGAAAAGATTCAGCTTAAGGCTATAGAAAACTACTATGTAGCAATTAGATTTATAAAAAATCCAAGCCTTATGGCTAAAATAAAAGCCATAGAGCTAAATGGAGAAGCTATAAATTATATTTCTAATTATGATTTAGATGAAATAAAGAAATTTATATATGAAAACATAAATGTAGTTAAGTATATTTATGAAAGTATAGATGTATCACTAGTAATTGAGGTGCTTCAAGAAAAAATTAAAGAAGAAGATATTAGTAAGAAATATATTGAAGATTTCCTAGAGCTAGAGGTTTTGGAAATGGATAAAATTAATTTTGTTAGAGAATATGGAAGCAAGAATGCTAAAAAATTGTTAGTAGATTATAAATTATCTATATAAGAATGGAGGCGAAAAGATTGAATTATTTAGAGTGTTTAAATACAGTAGATTTAATAGTTGCATCAAATGATGTACCCTTAATTATAGGAGAAAGTGGGGTTGGAAAGACTTCATTAGTTAAGCGCATAGCAAGAGAAAATGGGCATTATCTTGTTACAATAGATGCGAACTTGTTAAAAGAAGGGGAAATAGGTGGGCTGCCTGTAGTTGAAAATAGAATGACTATATATGCTACACATAGTAAATTGATTGAAGTCAAAAAGGCATTAAATGAAGATACAAATAGAAATGTTATTTTATTTATAGATGAATTGAATAGATGCGATCATGCCGTAGCACAAGAACTTATGAATCTTATCTTAAATAGAGAGATTAACGGATATATATTGGATGAGAGAGTTAAGGTAATAGCAGCAATGAATCCTTCTAATAAAAATGATGGCTTTAATAGCAGTCAATATGATGTTGTTGATATGGATCCGGCTCAAGAAGATAGATTTGTTTGGGTAAGGCTTGATTCTGATATTAAAGAATGGATTAAGTGGGGAATGAGTAAGGATGGAAACATTGATGAACACATTATAGAATTTTTGTCTACATTTCCAGAATATCTACATACTCCTGACTCAGAAGAGACAATAAAAGCTACTCCAAGGAGCTGGGAGAGAATATCAAAAGCATATAAAGTATTTGTGAAAAATAAGGGGAAATACTCTTTAGATACTTTACTGAATGTTGTAAAAGGAAATGTTGGAATTAGCATTGCAAATGATTTTGGGAATTTTTTAATTAACTTAAAAACACCTTTAGTAAAGGTTGAAGATATATTCAGTAGTGATATTTTAAATTTTGAGCTAAAGGAAAAAGTAGAAAAAGAAAATCATTCTAGATTATACATATTGTCAAAAAATTCGTTGAGGTATTTAGAAAACATGCCGATAGAAAGGAATTTAAGGCTATTTTCAGAACTTCTAAATTTATACCCAAGAGACTTGAGACTTGGTATTATGAAGGAAATAAAAAGAGATTATAAGGAAAGTGGACTATATGAAAAGTTACTGGGTAATGAAGAGTTTTTAGAAGCATTTTTTAATATATTTAAGTGAGAATCCAAATCTATGATTTGGCTTATCGAACTTACTCAGCGAACGAACGTGAGTCGAGTTTCCTTTGAAAAGTAAAGTTATATCTAAAAATTGCTATTACAAATTAAGTTTATTGCAAGTAATCAATAAAAGAGGGGGAGGAGAGTATGGATTTTGAAGAAAAAAGACAGCAACTTTTAAAAGAAGCATATCAATTGCATGAAGGTGATGAATTTAGCGACAAGTACAAAAGAAGTTTCTTTGAGTTAGTTGAAGACAATATATTATATTTATTACAAACTCAAGATGTTTTTTTTGGGCAATTTATGCTTAGAGTTCAACGAAAAATAAATACTAGTTTAACTGCTCCAATAGCAACTATTCCAAAGCGTGATAGATTTGAGATGCATTTTAATCCATTTTTGTTTTTGGATTGTAATAGAAAAGAAATGGCAGCATTATTTAAACATGAAATATATCATATAATGAATTTGCATTTTGAAAGAGAAAGAAGATTGAAAACTAGATTTAGCAAAGAAGCGGTTAATGTTGCTTTAGATATTTCAATTAATCAGTATATAAAAGATCTACCGGCCTTTAGCAAAAGACTTGATACAGTTAATATGGAATATAATTTATCACTTGAAGAAAATAGAAGCGTTGAGGAATATGCAGAAGAGATTCATAAATCAATTAAGTCTAGAATAAAACAAGATAAATTTGATAAAGATGATGATTCAAAATATGAAGTAGATATGTCAAAAGTCCACGATTTATGGGAAAGTGCTCAAATAAGTGATGAAGATATTAGTAATTTGACTAAGAAAACGGCTCTAAGTGCCTATAATGAAAATACTCCAAAAGGATTAGAAAACATAATTCTAGCTTATAAAGAAAAGGCAGAAATACCTTGGCAACTCGTTCTTAAGAACATTCTTCCAAGTGTGAAATCAGGTTATAAAAAGACAATAACAAGAAGGGACAGAAGACAGCCAGAACGATTAGATTTACGAGGAAGGCTTCCTAAAAGTCAAACCGAATTAATTGTAGCGATAGATATAAGTGCAAGCATGAAAGATGGTGATATGCATAAGATACTAGTGGAAATACTGTCAATAACTTCAAATGTCAAAAATAAAATCACAATTATCGAATGTGATAGTGAAATTAGAAAAGTATATGACTTAAGAAATGAGAATGACATAAAAAAGAGAAGTAAGGATAATGGAGCTACGAAATTTACACCTGTATTTAAATATATAAATGAAAATAATTTAAGAAGTGCTGTATTAATATATTTTACAGATGGCGTTGGAGAAAGAGAGCTTGAGGTAAAGCCAATTAACAAAAAAACTATATGGGTTATATCTGGGAATGAAGAATTATCATTAAAAAATGCTTATGGAGAGATTAAAAGAATAAATACTGAAAAGAAAGAAAGCCCAGGTGGAAATATTGGATTAAAGATGGTAAATGAAGCTATACATGACTGGGCTAGATAGGAAAATTATTAACTAATTTTAAATAGGCAAATATAAGGTAATATGTTAAAATAAATTACAGTATAGAGGAGTGATATTCTTGACCCAAGGAATGAAAAATACAGAGTATACAAGATTTTTATCTATACTTCTTGTAGTAAGTATAATACTTAATATATATGTATTATTTAAATTGAATAATTACAAATATAAACTAGGTCAGGAATCTTATACTAAGATAGAGGATTTTAAGCAAAGAAACGAAAGTAATATGGATATTTTGTCTAAAGGAATTGAAGAGAATAGTCTAAAAAATGAAGATTTATTAAAACTTTATAAAAATTATGATGAAATGTCTAATGACATAATAGAATTATGGCAACAGTATAGAGCATATACTCAAAATGCAATACCCTTTTTTTCCAAGGTGATTAAAACTGATAAGATAATGGAAAATAATATAAATGAAAAAATAAAGGAGTATATGTTATCTACTTTAAGTAAAGAGATGAAAAATGAATCAAGTAAAATACAGCTAGAAAGTGAAGATTTACAATCCTTTAAGCATATGTATGAAATTTCTTCAAAAACATATGATTATTTTAATGAATTTAATGAAGAAAATTTAAAGGGAGCTACAGGTGAAAATAAGGAAAGTAAAGTTATAAAAGAACGTTATTGGATAGATATGCTGGAAGGTATATATAAAATAAGTGATAATTATGTGGATGTGCAATGGAAAATAGAGACAGTAAATAGTACAAATAAATAAAAGTATAATGGTAAGATAAGGTTGAAATTTTTTGCAAGGTTAATGTAAAGTATGTATAAAATTATAATCAAAAAAAATGAAGAATAAATATTCTTCATTTATTCTTGATTTTTTATTATGATTTTAGTGGCATCCAGAGCAAGAACCGCCACATCCGCCTTCTGGTGCGATAACAGGTTTTAAGCTTAAACCATTACCTTCATTTTCATCAGAAGAAAGTATTATAAATCCACCAAATTGTTCTATTAGGGATTTTTCATATATAAATGAAATATCATTCATTTTTTCAACTTCATCAGCGTCAGTAGCCTCTGAAACAGATATGTTAAAAACTGGACCGCTACATGCATAACCAGCAAAATTTATTCTAATATTGAAATCAGTTATTTTATTTTCGTCTAAAAAAGCTTTAAATTCATTGTAAGCTTCTTCACTTATATTAACATTTTTCATATATAAACACCTACTTTATGAAATATTAATGATATTAAATCATTAAAGTAAGTATAGCATATATATATTAAAATAAAAAGTTAATATTAATAGTTATATTATGGCTAAGAATGTGCTATTATATTATGGTTTATTAAATATATAATGTTAATAAATAAATTGTGCAGTATTATACAAAATTTGGAAAATATGCTATAATGAATAGGACTTATTAAGATTTTGCATTAAATATTGTAAGAAGGGGAATTAACTATGAAACCATATAATAAAAGTTTTGTGTTCCAAGAGATAAAGCGATATAGTGACTTAATTAATCAAGGAACTTGTGGCGACTATAAAATAGTTAAAGATACCATAATAAAGCAAGAATTACAAGGTTATATGTATGAAAATGAAGAAGAATATGATATAGATATAGTTCAATTATATAAAAATGGTAATAATTTAATGAAACTCACACCAAAGACAGTGGAAAGTTCATATGGAGCAATTTCTTTTGCTCACGGAAAAGTTGGTGTGATTGGACTTGGTGTTGGATATGTAGTTCAAGAAATTGCAAGAAAAGATAGCGTAGAAGAAGTTATCGTATATGAAATTAGTGAAGAAATAATAAAATTATATAATAATAATTTTCCTAAAAATGAAAAGATACGAATAATAAAAGGTGATGCTTTCAAAGCTAAAAGAAATAAATTTGATTTCTTTTATGTAGACATATATAAATGTGAGTTAAGTTCTAAAATAGTTAATGATTATAAAACGCTAAATGAACTCCATGAAATTGAAGAATATGCATTTAGAGGATTAGAACATTTTTTATTAAGTTGTAAATATGAGGATATAGTATGGATTTATATACCTGAAAATTGGATTTCAATGAGTAAGAAGGCTTATGAAGCCCTTGATGCTTCAGGATATTTAAATAGCTATAAGCCTCTAGATGAAGAGAATGTTAAAAAAATATTGTTTCAGTTTAAAGAAATATTGAATGCATAAATTCATCTGTATATTGCGGTATTATTTGTCGGGGATTTAAAGTTTATTAACTTTAATACATTAAAATGATACATTAGAAACTATTTGTTAATGGATATAGCAGGAGGATAACTAATGATATTATCAGGAAAAGAAATATTAAAAAATATTGGTAGTGATATAATAATTGAACCATTTGATAAGAAAAAAATAAATCCTAATAGTTACAATTTATCTTTACATAATGAATTATTAGTTTATGAAAATGATATTTTAGATATGAAAACTCCAAATCCAACAAAAGTGATAAAAATTCCGAAGGATGGATTGTTATTAGAACCAGGTAAATTATATTTAGGTAGAACAAATGAATTCACGAGTACTAATAAATATGTTCCTATGCTTGAAGGACGGTCTTCAACAGGAAGGTTAGGATTATTTATTCACGTTACAGCCGGATTCGGAGATATTGGATTTTCAGGTTACTGGACGCTAGAAATTTTTTGCGTTCAGCCAATAAAAGTTTATCCTGATGTAGAAATATGCCAAATATATTATCATGATATCCATGGAGAATATGATTTATATAACAGCGGCAAATATCAGAACAATACAGGAATACAACCAAGTTTAATGTATAAAGATTTTGAAAAATAGTTGTATTTACTAATATGATTACTTTAAAATTAAGTTCGTAAATATGCTCAACTTACTAAAACTTACTTATAATAATAAAATTAAGATTTAGTAAGTTGAAGCAACCAATACGATATGTGAATAATATTTTATTTAAGTTTAGTGACACTTCCATTCTTAATAGGTAATTCTATTACAAATAAAGCTCCTGAGGCTGAATTTTTAGCACTGATTTTACCATTTAACTTTTCGATGATATTTTTGCTAATAGATAATCCTAATCCGAAATTTCCATTTTTTACATTGTAAAATCTTTCAAATATATTTGCAAGTTCATAGTCTTTAAAACCAGGACCATCATCTGATATAGATATACTTACTATATTGTTATCAGTAGTTTTTAATTGTATCATAACAACTCTAACTGCATATCTTATGCAGTTACTTAAAATGTTACCAATAGCTCTAGAAAGCTTTTCTTCATCTCCATTAACAATAATTGTATTACTAGAAATATTTATAGCTATATTTATATTTTTGTTTTGAGCTAATAAACTCATACGTTGCAAGTAGCTGTTTAGTAAATCATTAAGATTTAGACTTGAATAGTTATAATTCTCTTCAATTGCATCAAGCAGAGAGAGGTAAAGTAGACCTTCTACTAAGTGAGTCATACGCTTAATTTCAGAAAGTATAACTTCAACGGCACTATTGCTATCAATAACTTCATATTTAATACCCTCAGCGTAACTTTGTATAGACATAAGTGGAGTTCTAAATTCAGGGGAAACGTTTTTTGGGATTTATCATATGTTCCAAGTTTTTCAGACATAACATTGATGCTATTTACAAATTCACGCAATTCATCATATACTGGCATTTCAATTTTATTTCCGAAATTCCGTTCAGAAATATCATTTATATGCTGATTAAGGTGAAAAAAAGGTTCAGATATTTTCTTGGACACTCTAGAAGAAAATATAGTAATTTTTTTCTCTAAGAATAATTAAAATAGAAAATTTTACGTATCCCTATTCAAAAGATTGTAATAGGGATGTATCATTATAATGTAGATAAAGAACTTTTAGAAGCTCATTTTTAATGCCTGTTACAGAAAAAGTATTTCACCTCATGGCATGGAAAATATTTCGGAGCATAAATCAAATTCATAGCTGGTTTATCTATAAAATAATATAAGTTTTAAATATAAATTAATATATAAAGGAGAATGGAGAAAATGGAATTAGTAATATTAGAACCATTAGGTGTAAATAAGGACAAGTTACTAGGAATGGCAAAGGATAGCTTAGGAAATGAAGTAGATATAATATATTATGATACAAGAGTAGAAGATACCGAAACATTAATAGAAAGAAGCAAAGATGCTGATGCTGTAGTACTATCTAATCTTCCATATAAAAAAGAGGTAATAGAAAACTGTCCAAATTTGAAAATGATTTGTGTGGCATTTACAGGAGTAGATCATGTTGCAATGGATTACTGTAAGGAAAGAAACATTTTAGTATGCAATTGTGCCGGATACTCAACTGTTGCAGTTTCAGACTTAGTATTTGGTATGGTTATTTCTCTATATAGAAATATTATACCATGTGATAAGGTGACTAGAGAAGGTGGAACAAAGAATGGTCTTGTTGGATTTGAACTCGCAGGAAAGAAGTTTGGAGTAGTAGGGTCAGGAGCAATAGGGATGAGAACTGCTGCAATTGCTAAGGCTTTTGGCTGTGATGTATATGCTTATAGCAGAACTAAAAAAGATATTGAAGGAATTGAATTTGTAGATTTAGATACATTAATGGCTAATTGTGATATAGTATCACTTCATGTTCCATTAAATGAAAGTACTAAAGGATTAATAAATAGTGAAAAACTATCATTAATGAAAGAAAGTGCAATTCTAATAAATACAGCAAGAGGCCCTGTTGTAGATAGCTTAGCGCTTGCAGAAGCTTTAAATAGTGGCAAAATTGCTGGTGCTGGAGTAGATGTATTTGAAATTGAGCCCCCAATTCCTACTGATCATGTGTTGTTTGGAGCGAAAAATTTAATAGTTACTCCTCATGTTGCATTTGCAACAGCAGAAGCCTTTGAAAAAAGAGCTGTTATTGTTTTCGATAATATAAAAAAATGGTTAAAAGGTACTCCTCAAAATGTAATGTAACATAAGTTTATAAAAAGTAAAAATAAGAAGTTAGAGTTTTAAAATGATGCCTATGGGTTATACACTTTTTGTGTTAGAACATAGGTATCATTTTTATATTATTTGAAAATTGTTTATAAAATTTTTAAAATTGCTTTAAAGGATTTTTAAAATTGGATTTTATAATGAATTCATAACAAGCAAGGAAATAAATCCTTGAAAATATCAGGAGGCGTTATAAATGAATAAAATTAAAGTATTATATGATGTATTTAAAACTATGAAGGAAAAAGAAATATTTAAAGGAAATATAAAATTGGAAGCAGCTAAAGGTGATGTGAAAGTATTATCATTTTCTAATGAATTTGAAACCAATACTAAAAGTGGGGAAACAAAAGCTAATATAAATGTTGATTTAGATGCTGAAGGCAAAAAAGTAAAACATGATAGTAATTCAGAATTTAATATAAAGGATTGCCCACATCATGGATTCCATAGAGGAATGCATATGAATAATCATGGGATGAATATGCACGGAGTGCATGGTCATAGTGGAATAAAAGGAGGCCTTTCAAAAATCACTTTTATATTAAATCTATTAAATAATGTACAAGTTGAAGAAAAGGATGAAAAAGCTATTATATCTTTAGAGTTGAAAGAAGTATTTAAAGAAATTAAGGATATGCATAAAGAATTCCATAAAGGAATGGATGAAGAAAAGATAAAGGAGCACATAAGACAAATGAAGGAAAATGATGATAGAGGTTTTCATAAGCATCATAAATTTATAAAAGAATTATTGTGTTCTGAAAACAGCGACGCTGTATTAAAAATATATGCAAACAAAAATAATGAAGTTGAGAAAGTAGAAATTTCCTCTAAAGGCGAAAATACTGTAAATGGATCACTAGATTTAGTTTGGTAAACGTACTATAACTGTATATACCGGGTTAGGAGATATTAAATGTCAAAGTATATTATTTGTAATAACACTAAAAAGTATAATGAATTAACTGAAGCTTTAAAAAATAGAGGGATTGAATTTGAGACAACACATTGTGATAGTAAATGTTTTAAATGTCGCACTAGAGTAATGATTAGAGAAGATGATAAATATATATATGCAACTGATGTTAAAAATCTATTAAGAAAAATGAATATTTCTTAATGTAAAGAGGGTTTGAAATTCAGAAATCTCTAAATTATTGATGTAAAAATTCAATTATTTAGAGATTTTCTTTTATAAATAAGGAGATTTGTTCCCAATCAAAATTTAAGTATCTCATAGAATTTATTTTATGAGAATTATTAATAGGCGGGTTTAATTTAATTTATCAAAAGTTAATTTGTAATGTTATAATCATTACAATAGTCGAAATTTATTTTAAGGTGGTGGCTGAGATTAGAAGATTTAGAGGAAGAGTTCATACTCATTTTAATAATAGAATTGATATAGAACATCGGGAATATTTTGAAAAACTAAAAGAATTAAATGAGATGCGTTATGAATTAGTTTATGAGCATCAAAAAATACATCATAAATCTCATCATAAGCAATTTAATGAATTTAATAGGATACATAGATATTTAAGATGGATGCGCCCAACAGGAATTTTAATAAGTATACTGCTTGTTTTTTCTATATTCAAATTTGTAGATGTAAAGGCAGTTACTATATTTTTCGCAATGATTTTTATTGTTCATCAGAGCTCTCACATATATATAACAATGAGAATGGAAAAAAGAATTATGAAACCTATAGAGAAGTTAAAAGATGGTGTTGAGCAAATAGCTAGAGGTAATTATGATGTGAAAATAGATAATGACGTGTATAATGAAATTGGAATTTTAATATACGATTTTAATAAAATGGCTGAAACTTTAAAGAAATCTGAAAAGATGAAACTTGAGTATGAAGAAAATAGAAAAGCATTGATAGCCAATATTTCTCATGATTTAAAAACACCGATTACTTCAATTAATGGATATATTGAAGCCTTAGTAGATGATGTTGTTACTTCACCAGATAAAGTAAAAAATTATCTAAATATAATTCATAATAATACTATTTATATAAACAATCTTATTGACGATTTATTTTTATTTTCAAAATTAGATATGCAGAAATTAGATTTTAATTTTAAGATAGTTAAATTTAGGTCATTTATGAGTGATCTCATGGAAGAATTTGATTTTGTTCTTAAAGAAAAAAATATTGAATTTAAATTTGAAGATAGGTTGTCGGAAGAATTAGAGGTTAACATAGATGGAAAAAGAATATATCAAGTTATTAGAAATGTTATAGGGAATGCTATAAAATACGGAAGACAAGAAGATTCAATAATTAAAGTGGAATTAAGTAATAATGATGAATGGATTAAGATAGAAATTAAAGATAATGGTCCTGGAATTCCAGAAGATAAACTTTCAAATATATTTAATAGATTTTACCGTATAGATACAGAACGTACAAAAGATTTTATGAGTACAGGTTTAGGACTTGCAATTGCAAAGGAAATGGCAGAAGCCCATGGAGGAAAAATTTATGCATCAAGTATAATGGAAAAGGGAAGTACGTTTACTATAGAACTACCAATAAAGTGAAGATTTTCAGGTGGAGGGAGCTCTAGCTGAATTTTCATATTAACAATGGACACAATGTTCAGAAGTGAGCAGCTGCTATCCAATGCTTAAAGAAGAGGAAGTGTTACGGATACTAGCTATCGGACATTGTGTTCTTTAATGGTATAAATAATAAAGAGGAGGAAGCACATGAAACAAATATTAATTATAGAAGATGATATAAATATTGCTGAACTAGAAAAAGAGTATCTCCAATTAAATGGCTATAAAGTGGAAATAATTCAGGATGGAACTGAAGGATTAAAAAAAGCTCTTATGGGTACATATAATCTCATAATAGTTGATTTAATGCTGCCAGGTAAAGATGGGTATGAAATAGTAAGAGACGTTAGAGAAAAATATGAAATACCTATAATAATAGTATCAGCAAGAAGTGAAGATATTGATAAAATAAAGGGGTTAGGATTTGGTGCGGATGATTACTTAACAAAACCTTTTAGTCCTGCCGAATTAGTAGCCAGAATAAAATCTCATATGCTTAGATATGAGAGGTTGTCAGGAAATAAACCACAATTCAATATTATTAGCCATAAAGCATTAGAGATAAGAACGGATTCTCATAAAGTTTTTGTAAATGGAAAAGAGGTTATTCTTACTACAAAAGAATATGAGCTTATGATATTTTTAGCTTCTAATCCTAATATAGTTTTCACTAAAGATCAGTTGTTCGATAGAATATGGGGAGAGGATTATTACGGAGATACGGCAACTGTAGCAGTTCATATACAAAAGTTAAGAAAGAAGATTGAAAAAGATCCAGGAAATCCAGAATATATTGAAACACTTTGGGGAACTGGATATAGGTTTAATTCCTAAATTTGAATATTGAAATAAGCTCATCAGATCTTTATATATTCTATTAATTAATTAAAAGAGCATTGTGAAAATTTGACTAAGGTAATAAGCATATAGCTAATAAAAAAGTGGCCAATTGGCCACCCTTTTATTTCACAACTATATTAACAAGTCTTCCTTTAATTACAATTACTTTAACGATAGTTTTACCTTGAGTATTTTCTTTAATAGTCTCATTCTCTAATGAAGTAGCTTTTATACCTTCTTCATCTAAATTAGAAGCTACCATGATTTTAGCTTTTATTTTACCATTTATTTGGATTGCAATTTCAACCTCATCTTTAATTAAAGCAGCAGGGGTAAATTCTGGCCATTTTTCATTAAAAATTGTTGAGTTATTTCCAAGTAAGCTCCATTGTTCTTCTGCAAAGTGAGGAGCAAATGGTGCAAGTAATTTTATGAAATCAACTATTGTTTCTTTTAAGAAGCTTGTGTTCTTAATATTTTCTTGAGTATACTTGTTAAGAGCATTTGTAAGTTCCATAAGTCTTGCTATTGCAGTGTTAAATTGCATTTTATCTCCGTCTTCAGTAACACCTTTAATAGTATTATGTTTCCAGAAGTTTAATTCTTTTTCAGCTGAATCAATAGAATCTTTAGTATTATCGCTTGAATTTATTACATTTCTGCATGTTTCAAGAATTCTTTCAATTCTATCTACAAATTTACCAACAGATTTTATTCCATCATCACTCCAAGCTCCACCCTCAGTATAACCAAATCCAAACATTAAGTACATTCTAAATACGTCAGCGCCATATTCTTTAATATAATCATCAGGAGAAATAGTATTTCCTTTTGATTTGCTCATTTTAAGTCCATCTGGTCCTAAGATTAAGCCTTGGTGAGTTAAGCTTAAGAATGGTTCATCAAAGTTTAAATATCCCATATCTCTTAGAGCTTTTGTTATAAATCTTGCATATAATAAATGCATACAAGCATGTTCTGGTCCACCGACATATTTATCTACAGGAAGCATTTTGTTTACTTTTTCAGGATCAAAAGGCGCATCCTCGTTTTTACTGTCTACATATCTTAAATAGTAAAAAGATGAACATACAAATGTATCTAAAGTATCAGCTTCTCTTTTTGCAGGCTTTCCACAATGAGGACAAGTGGTGTTTATAAATTTTTCAGATTTACCTAATGGTGATTTACCATCTGGAGTAAATTCAACATCGTATGGAAGTTGTACTGGAAGATCTTTTTCTGGTACTGGAACTATTCCGCAATCATCACAATATATAACTGGAATTGGAGCACCCCAATATCTTTGTCTTGATACTAACCAGTCTCTTAGTCTGAAGTTTACCTTCATTTGACCTAATTTGTCTTTTTCAAGTTCTTCAACGATCTTTTTCTTAGCTTCATCAGTTGTTAATCCATCAAACTTACCTGAGTTAACAAGTACTCCATATTCGCAGTATGGAAGCTCTGGATCAGTATTATCTTTATCTGTTATAACTCTTTCAATTAGAAGATTAAATTTAGTTGCAAAAGCAAAATCTCTTTCATCATGGGCAGGAACAGCCATAACGCATCCTGTACCATAAGTAGCCAACACGTAATCAGAAATCCAAATAGGGACTTCTCTTCCGTTAATAGGATTTATAGCATAAGATCCAGTGAATACACCTGTTTTTTCTCTTGAAACTGATTGTCTTTCAATGTCAGATTGTTTAGCAGCAGCTTCTTTATAGCTTTCCACAGCTTCTTTATATTCTGGAAGTGTTAGCTGATCAACTAATTGATTTTCAGGGGCTAAAACTACATAAGTTACACCATTTAAAGTATCAACTCTTGTAGTGAATACATCAAAATCTAAAATTGAATCTTTAACCTTAAAAGTAACTTGTGCACCATAAGATCTTCCAATCCAATGCTTTTGCATAGATTTAGTTTTTTCAGGCCAATCTAAACCATCTAGCTTATCAAGTAATTCATCACCGTAGTCAGTTATTTTAAAGAACCATTGAGTAAGGTCTTTCTTCTTAACTTCTGTACTACATCTTTCGCAAGCTCCATCAACAACTTGCTCATTTGCTAAAACCGTATTACATGATGGACACCAATTTACAGGAGCCTTTTTTCTATAAGCTAACCCTTTTTCGTAAAGTTTTAGGAATAACCACTGGGTCCATTTATAATAATCAGGAAGACAAGTAACAACTTCATTTTCCCAATTAAACATAGCCCCCATAGATTTTAATTGTTTTTCCATTGTTTTAATGTTCTTTAAAGTAGAATCTTGAGGATGAATTCCTGTTTTTATAGCATAATTTTCAGCAGGTAATCCAAAGGCATCAAACCCCATTGGTTGAAATACATTATACCCCTGCATTCTCTTAAGTCTTGCCCATGAATCTGTTGGACCATAATTAAACCAGTGACCAGCATGTAATTGAGCACCTGATGGATAAGAAAACATTTCTAATGTATAGAGCTTTTTATCTAAGTTTTCAGGATTAAATTTATAAACCTCGTTCTCTTCCCAAAATTTTTGCCATTTTTCATCAATTTTAGTTCCGTAATTTGCCATGATATAGCCTCCTATAATTTTAATGTAAAATGCACAATATAATGCATATAAAAGAAAAACATTTATAATAATTAAAGAATATGTTATTAAAACCATAATTTTAATTAAAATATTAGATTTACATAATGAGAATAGATAAATTAAAAAAAGCTCTCATCTCTAAAACAAAGAGACGAAAGCATAATTTCCGTGGTACCACTCTTAATTAGAAGAGATAAAAAATAAATTTATCCTTCTCACTTATTATTTTAACGGGTTTACCGTACTTGCTTTTAACAAGTAAGCTCCTAGGCAAGTTCATAATAATATAACACTGTTTTGCACCAAACAACAGCTCTCTTTAAGATATAGCTATTACTAATACTCCTATTCATCGCACAATATAAAATTTTAATAATATTATATATTAAGAAATCTAAAAAAGTCAAGAAGTTGACTTATATAGATTCATTTGATAGTTCAAATGTATTATTACTGATTGTTCATGTAATATTTAGAATGATATTAGCAGGTGGTGTGTTATCAAAAGTGAAATTAATTTTCAACTTAAATTAATATTATTTCTAAAAAAGCAAATAATATTTTTTTTAGAATAAGTTATTATGATACAATATTAGAATAGAGAAGAGTTTAATATAGGGATGTGAATCAATGAACATACTTTTAGGCTTAATAGTTATAACTTTAGTGTTAAATATACTTTTTTCTTTATCATTAGTATTTATAGAAAGAAAAGATCCAACCACAACATGGGCATGGATATTAATATTAATGATTTTGCCTGGCCTTGGATTTGTGATTTACATCATGTTTGGTCAAAATCTAAGTAGGCAAAAAATTTTTAAGGAAAAAATAAAGTTTGATGAGAAGAAAAGAAAAAATTTAAATGATACATACAAACCTGATAAACACGGTCATGATGGCGGAGAAAAATTTGCTGATTTAAGAAGACTAAATTTTAATAATTCGGGTGTGAAATATACTACTAATAATAAAATTGATGTATATACAAATGGCAAAGAAAAATTTAGACAATTAATTGAAGACATAAAGAATGCTAAAAAGTTTATTCATGTTGAATATTATATATTTAGAGGAGATGCTATTGGAAAGCAGATACTTGATGAATTAACTAAAAAAGTTAAAAGTGGATTAGAGGTCCGATTATTACTAGATAGTATGGGATCGCGCAAGTTAAGAAAAAAGGTTCTTAGGGAATACATGAATGCAGGTGGAAAGTTTTCACTGTTTTTTCCGGGGATTCTACCTCATATAAATACTCGTATAAATTATAGAAATCACAGAAAAATAGTAGTTATTGATGGTCAGTACGGTTATGTTGGAGGTTTTAATGTCGGAAAAGAATATATAAATGAGGATCCTGAAGTTGGTTTCTGGAGAGATACCCATGTAAGAATAGAGGGAGAGGCAGTTAATGCGTTAAACGAAAGATTTCTATTGGACTGGAGCCATGCATCTGGTGAAAAAATAGGCGATTATAATAAATATGCAAAAGAGTTCAAGAAAGACTTAGGAGATATAGGAATACAGATTGTTACTAGCGGGCCGGATCACAAGGAAGAATATATTAGAAATGCTTATTTAAAATTAATTAACAATGCTAAAAATAATTTGTATTTAGAGACTCCATATTTAGTTCTCGATTCACCAATATTGGAATCATTAAAAATTTCTGCATTATCAGGGGTAGATGTAAGGCTTATAATACCAGGAAAACCAGATCATTTCTTTATGCAGTGGGCAGCAAGTTCTTATGTGGGGGAATTACTAGAAGCAGGCGTTAAAATATATAGTTATCAAAACGGATTTATTCATGCAAAAACAATAGTGGCTGATGGTTTAGTAATGAGTATAGGAACAGCTAATTTAGATATTAGAAGTTTTAAGCTTAACTTTGAAGTTAATGCATTTATTTACGATGATAGAATTGCAAAGGATGGAGAAAAGCAGTTCATGAATGATATTGAGTGTTCGGATGAGATAACTATGGAAATATATGATAGTAGGAGTCTTTCTCTCAAGATTAAGGAATCCTTGATTAGATTAGTATCTCCTATATTATAGAATGTTATAGGAAACTTAGAATTATGATAGACCCACTCTTTTACTTAAAGAAATAAAAGAGTGGGTCTATGAATTTAAGCAGTTTAATATGTATTAGATGTGCAGGTGTTAAGGATATTTTTTATGAAACCTTAAATACTTATTTTCATAAACATCATTATATCTATAGGCGATAATTTTACAAGCTATAAGCTTTGGTACGTAGAGTTTATATATGTTGCAATTAAGTTTCCACATTCTAGTTTTAATTGAGCACTTGGCTTGATAGAGTTTTAAATATGAATTTATTATTGGAACATATATACATAAAATATTAATCTATTGCAAAGTTGCTAAAGTTATGGAAACTTTTTCTTAACAGAGTATAATTTAATATATAAATTTAATAATACAAGTGAGTAGGAGAAATATTTAATTCATTAGGATTGGAGTATTATATGAAAAACAAAGAAAAGTTTTATTATTCCTTGACTACTTATATAAATTATGGAGTAACAAGCATAGTGACTACTTTCTATGTGCCATATTTAAATCAAGTGGTTGGATTATCATTAAGTCAAGTTGGAACTGTAGTATCAATAGGAGCGCTATTTGCAATTCTTTCTCAGCAATTTCTAGTAAGTAAATTTTCGATGAGAAAAAATAAGAAAAGATTTATTATCATACATTTATGTGCACTTATTGGTATGATAATATTTTTAATGTTTGTTAACAAGACTATTATATATTTTTATGCAGTTCTTTATGGAATTATAGTGCAAACAATTGGAAATGTATATGAAGTATATGTCGAAGAAATAGCAGTTAGAAAAAATGTAGAGTATTCAGAAATAAGAAAATGGGGATCTATAGGATTTGGGTGCGTAGTTTTATTAAGTGGAACTATAATTTTAAAATATGGATTTAAAACCATACATATAATAGGAATTATAATGGCATGTATAGTTATATTATTAATAGCTATGAAGTTTAAAAACACTGAAACAGATGGAAATCCCAATAGGGGAAAACTAATTGCTGTATTTAAAAATAAAAATTCAGTAATTCTCGGAATAATTAATATTTTAATCATAGGGACTTATACAGCAATAGAATTTGCATATTCAACATATTTAATTGAAATAACGGGAAATGCAGATTTAGCTAACTCTATATATAGTAAATCTATATTTTCAAGAGTATGTGTTGAATTTATATCATTTATGCTTGTAGGAAAGTACCTAAAGGATAAAAAGCCTAAGAAATATTTAATAATAGCATTTCTTATAGGAACAACTAGGATATTTTTATTTTCAACGGGTTCAATACCTTTAGTTGTTTTAGGAGATCAACTACATGGTCTAATGTATGGATGCTATTTAACATTTTTATTTAAATACATAAGAGAAGTAGTTGATGATGAACTAGTTGCTGGTACATATTCATTTGTTAGTGTGCTAGGATCAGCAGGAGCTAACTTTGTATACCCACATATGTTTAGTGCAATCCAAAGAAACTTTGGATATACTGCAATGTATCTAGTTGGTTTCTCAATTATGGTAATTTCTTTGCTAGTTTCTATAAAAATTCTTCCAAATGGTAAGAAGGTTCAGGTATAAATTAAATCATAGCATGAAATGTAGAGGTGTCGTGAATTACGGTACCTCTTTTTTATTTCTCATCATAAGTGTTTTGATAATTGTTTTATAATATAAACTGTAATAAATATTTAAATAACAGAATAGCTTGGTATTATTTTCTTGATGGAAGTAAATGGAGTATATTCTTTGTATTCATTAAAAAATGCTAATTAAATATGAAATAGAAAAATTTAATGCTTAACTGATTTAACCTAATTAGCCAGTTGATAATATATTTGAATTTGAATTTGAATTGTAATTGATAAATAAGTAAAAAACATAATATATAATTTTGGAATTGATATAATTATGGAAAAATTATTGATGTTTTAGTTGTAAAACTAACTATATGTTTAAAAAGTGTTAATTTGTATTGACAATTAACTATAGTTTGTTATAATGATAAAAAGATTAATTTTAAATGTAAATATTGTAATTAATGTTCGTAAAAATAATTATTAAATTTAGAAATGGAGAAAATCATGGAAAAGGATATTGTAAAATCAGTTATGCAAAAATTTTATAGCTTTTTTTATTTTACATTCTGGGGCTTTTATTTTAGCGCTGGCTATTTATTTTGCAAAAAACTGAAAAGTACCTTTTTGATGAGTTATTTATATTTTATATAAGTTTATAATATATATCAGTATTGATATTTTATGGAACTCATTATACATGAGTTCCATTTTTTTTCGCAAATAATCGAATGTATGCAAGGGGGCAATATAAAATGGTAGTAATATTAAAGCAAAAAGCAAAGCAAGAAGAAATAGAAAGACTAACAAAACAACTTGAGGCGAAGGGAGTTTCGGTAAGCTTAGTTGTTGGGTCAGATGTTAGTATTTTGGGATTAGTTGGAGATACAAGTATAATAGATCCTTCGGTTGTTGCAGCTAATGGAATAGTTGAAAGAGTTATGAAGGTACAGGAACCTTTCAAGAAGGCAAATAGAATGTTTCATCCAGAAGATACAATAGTAGATATTAATGGGGCTAAAATCGGCGGAAAGAAAATAGCAATGATTGCAGGGCCATGTTCGGTTGAAAGTGAAGAACAAATCACTGAAATAGCTAAAGAAGTTAAAGAAATCGGGGCAAACTTCTTAAGAGGCGGTGCATTTAAGCCAAGAACTTCACCATATGCGTTCCAAGGAATGAAATATGAGGGGTTAGAGCTTTTAAAGAAAGCAAGAGAAAGTACAGGATTACCAATAGTTACAGAACTTATGTCTCCGTATGATATAGAAATATTTGTGGATAACGTAGATGTGATTCAAGTTGGTGCTAGAAATATGCAGAACTTTGATTTACTTAAGGAACTTGGGAAAACAAATAAACCAATATTATTAAAAAGAGGGTTATCGGCGACTATAGAAGAATGGTTAATGTCAGCGGAATACATTATGGCAGGAGGAAATGAAAATGTAATTCTGTGCGAAAGAGGAATAAGAACCTTTGAAAACTACACAAGAAACACTTTAGACTTAAGTGCAGTGCCTGCTATTAAAAAATTAAGTCACTTACCTATAATAATTGATCCAAGTCACTCTGCAGGAAAGTACTGGATGGTCGAACCATTAGCAAGGGCTGCAGTTGCAGTTGGGGCAGATGGACTTATTATTGAAGTTCATAATGATCCAGAAAATGCATTATGTGATGGACCACAATCAATCAAGCCAAGTAAGTTTGCAAAGCTTATGGAAGAGTTAAAAGTTATTGCAGCGGCTGTTGGAAGAGAAATATAAAATTATTAAATTAAAGAACAGTTGGTATTAACAATTACTTATTACAAGTATCTAAAAAATAGAAAAGAGTTATAACGTAATCTTAGTCATAATGCTAACTGTTTAATTAAAAGAGGAGTGTTTATAAATGGAAGATTTAGTTGTTGAACTTGGTGAAAGAAGTTATCCAATCATAATTAAAAAAGGATTAATTGATGAAGTGAATCTGGAAATCCAAAAAGTTTTTAAAGGTAAAAAGATATTTATACTAACTGATAAAAATGTAGGTTCTCATTATGGAGATAGGATAAAATCATGTTTAATTAACTCAGGATATGAGGTTAAGCTAATGGAACTAGAACCAGGTGAGGAAACTAAAGCCTTTAGTACCCTTCCTTTGATATATAATGAACTATTAGATTTTAAAATTACAAGAAGTGACTTAATTATAACTTTAGGAGGAGGAGTGATTGGAGATCTTGGAGGTTTTGTTGCATCAACTTTCTTAAGAGGTGTTGATTTCGTTCAAATGCCGACTTCATTGCTTGCTCAAGTTGATAGCAGCGTTGGTGGAAAGGTTGCAGTAGATTTGGAAAGAGGCAAAAATTTAGTAGGAAGTTTTTATCATCCTAAATTAGTTTTAATAGATCCAAATGTACTTGAAACTTTAAGCGAAAGATTTTTCAGAGATGGAATGGCAGAAGTTATTAAGTATGGATGCATAAAGGATAAGGAATTCTTTTATTTCTTAAAAAACATGAAAAACAAAGAAGAGGTTATGCACAATATAGAAAAGATTATCCACAGATGTTGCTTTATAAAAAAATGCGTTGTGGAAAATGATGAGAAAGATACTGGAGAAAGAATGTTGTTAAACTTTGGACATACATTGGGCCATGCCATAGAAACATATTATAACTTTAAGAAGTTTACACACGGGGAAGCAGTAGCTATAGGAATGTATGAAATAAGTAAAATCGCAGAAAATAAAGGTTTAACTGATCAAGGCGTAAGTGAACAGATAAAAGATATATTGATGCAATATAATCTTCCTTATGAAGTTGAAATAGAAGAAAGCTCAGAAATTTTAGATACTATAGCTTTAGATAAGAAAAATATTGATAATGTTTTAAAGGTAGTATTATTAAAAGGCATTGGAGAATCATACTTAGAAAAGACTAATGTAGAATTTTTTAGTTAATGATAGATATGAAAGAAAATAGGCTAGAATGCTTATGTGTTATTTTGAATATATCTGAAGCAATGAATAAAGAAAAAGCGAGGTAAAGTAATGGGGAACTTGAAAATTTATCCTGGAGAGTTAAGTGGAGAAGTTAAGATACCACCATCTAAAAGTATGGCACATAGAGCAGTAATTTGTGCGGCTCTTGGAGATGGTATTAGCAAGGTCACAAATATAGATTATTCTGATGATATTATTGCTACAATTGAAGCAATGTCATCATTGGGGGCTAAGATAACAAAAAAGGAAGATTATCTTGAGGTTTACGGAATTAACAGTCCGGAAAATATTGAAGCTAATTCAGTTAAAGATGAAAGAACTATAGATTGTAATGAATCAGGATCAACCCTTAGATTTTTAGTACCTATAGCAGCGTTATTTGAAGGAGTTAATAGATTTGTTGGAAGAGGGAATTTAGGAAAGAGACCACTGGACACTTATTATAAAATTTTTGACGAACAAGGAATTAAATATTCTTATAAAGAGGGAATTCTAGATTTAAAGACTGAAGGGAAATTAAAAGCTGGAGAATTCAAGATGGAAGGAAATATTAGCTCACAGTTTATAACAGGATTATTATTTACGCTTCCTCTTTTAGATGGAGATTCTAAGATTATAATTACTACAGAAATGGAATCAAAAGGATACATTGATTTAACTTTAAGTGCTATTAAGGATTTTGGTGTAGAAATTATAAACAATAATTATGAAGAATTTATAATAAAGGGAAATCAAATATATAAGAGTATAGATTACAGAGTTGAAGGTGACTACTCACAAGCAGCATTCTTCTTCTGTGCTGATGCACTTTCAAGCAATATTGTGCTTAATGACTTGAAACTGGATTCTCTTCAAGGTGATAAGGAAGTAATTGATATATTACAGAGAATGGGATTAAAATTAAATAGTAAGAATAATGGTTTGATCGGAAATGTTAGTGACGGTCTGAAAGCAACTTTAATTGATGGTTCTCAATGTCCAGATATAATCCCAGTAGTATCATTAGTTGCTGCATTAAGTGAAGGTACTACAGAAATAATAAATGCAGGAAGACTTAGAATTAAAGAATGTGACAGATTAGCGGCAGTAACTTCGGAACTTAATAAATTAGGTGCTAAAATTACAGAAAAAGAAGATGGATTGATAATTGAAGGAGTAAAGGAACTTAAAGGGAACGTTGAAGTTTGGAGTCATAAAGATCATAGAATAGCAATGACTATAGCTATAGCATCAACTATATGTAAAGAACCTATAATACTTAAAGATTACGAGTGTGTTTCAAAATCTTATCCTCAGTTTTGGGATGATTTTAAGAATTTAGGAGGTGTATTTGATGAGTGGAATGTGGGGGAATAAATTAAAGGTCTCTATTTTTGGAGAATCCCATGGAGTTGGAATAGGAATAACAATTGACGGACTTCCTTCAGGTGTAGAAATCAATATTGAAGAAGTTATGAAAGAAATGGCAAGACGTGCACCCGGAAAAAGTAATTTATCTACAGCTAGAAAAGAAGCAGATGCACCAGAAATTTTGAGCGGGTTCTTTGAAGGAAAAACTACAGGTACCCCTCTTTGCGCAGTAATTAGAAATGCAGATATGCGTTCTAAGGATTATGGAAAACTTAAAGATTTGATGAGACCAGGTCATGCGGACTATCCAGGTTTCATTAGGTATAATGGATTTAACGACTACAGAGGCGGTGGATCTTTCTCTGGGAGAATTACTGCACCATTAGTATTTGCTGGGGCTGTATGTAATCAGGTATTAGAAAGTAAAGGAATTAATATAGGAGCCCATGTTAAGAGTATTGGAGATATCCACGATAAGAGTTTTTATGATGTAGAATTAAGCAGAGAACTTTTAGGGGAATTAAAAACAAAGGAATTGCCTTTATTAATCCAAGAAAAAGAAGAAGAAATGAGAGATACAATTCTGAAAGCAAAAAAAGAACAAGATTCTGTAGGTGGAACTATTGAATGTACTGTTATTGGAATAAATCCGGGAATCGGTAATCCGTTTTTTGATTCAGTTGAATCAACTTTAGCTCATTTAATGTTTTCTGTCCCAGCAGTTAAGGGAATAGAATTTGGAAAGGGCTTTGAAATGAGCAAATTAAGAGGATCTGATTGTAATGATGAATACTATTATGACGGTGATAAAGTAAAAACTTATACTAATAATAATGGTGGAATTACAGGTGGAATAACAAATGGAATGCCAATATTATTTAAGGTTGGAATAAAGCCCACGCCATCAATATCAAAGACTCAAAGAACAATAGACATTGTAGAAAAGAGAGAATCAGAGCTTGTCATTGAAGGACGTCATGACCCTTGTATCGTGCAAAGAGCTGTTCCAGTAATTGAAGCTGTAACAGCGATTGGAATACTTGATTTAGTACTTTAATAATAAAGAATTCACAATACTAAGTGAATGAATATCTAGGATTTAATTACAAACTGTGCATTAAGAAGGAAAAGTGTTAATTTGAACGAGTTAAGGCACATTGAAGAAAATAAAAAGTCTAAAATATGATGGCAGGTAGACTAGTTAGTTATTTTTTAATTGAGTCTAAGTGAGGAGAAATGAAATGGCGGCTATAGATGATTATAGAAATAAGATTGATGAAATAGATAAAGAGATAACAAGGCTTTTCGAAGAAAGAATGGATATAGTAGTAAAGGTTGGAGAATATAAAAAACAAAACAATTTACCTGTTTTTAATAAAGCGAGGGAAGATGAAGTCATTGCGAAGAATATAGAATATCTAAATAATAAAGATTATTCAGAGGGGTTAAAAAACTTTTTTGTTAATATTATGAATATATCCAAAGATCTTGAAGATAAAAAAATAGTGGAAGCTACAAGCATTAAAACTGAATGCAAACCACATTTAAGAAGTGAGAAGAGTGACATTAAAGTTGGCTTTTATGGTGTTGCAGGATCATTTTCAGAAGAAGCAATGATTAAGCATTTTGGTAAGAAAGATGATGCTAAGGCGTATGATGAATTTGAGGATGTATTCTTAGCAGTAAAAAATGGAGAAATTCATTATGGAGTTGTGCCAATTGAAAATTCTTCAACTGGTGCTATTTCACAGGTTTACGATCTCTTATATAAGTACGGATTCTATATAGTTGGAGAAGAGTGCATTAAAATAGATCAAAATTTAATTGGAATTAAAGGAACAAAATTAGATAATGTTAAAGAAGTATATTCACATCCACAGGGGTTTGAACAAAGTACTGATTTTTTAAAAGAATATAATCACTGGAAGAGGATTCCTTTTCATAGTACTGCAGATAGTGTTAAACTTGTTAGTGATTTACAAGATATGTCAAAGGTTGCTATTGCAAGCAAAAGAGCAGCTGATATATATAATTTAAGCATAATAAAAGGAAATATAAATAATAGAAGTGAAAATTCTACAAGATTTATAGTTATATCAAAAGAATTAGAATTAAATAACAATTGCGATAAAGTAAGTGTTGTATTTTCTCTTGAGCATAAAGCAGGTACTCTATATAAATTATTAAGGCATTTTGCAGAAAATAATATAAATATGATGAAGATTGAATCAAGACCTATGGAAAAGGGAGCGTGGAAATATTTCTTATATGTAGATTTTGAGGGGAATCTTGAAAATGAACAAGTTAAAAAGGCATTGAGTTTAATTGAACAAAGCAGTGCGTATTTTAAACTTATTGGTGGATACAGGAAATACTGTTAAAAGGGGGGATTAATTTGGAATTTTACGGATTAATAGGAGAAAAGTTATCTCATAGTCTTTCACCTAAAATTCATAATACGCTTTTTAAAGATTTAAAAATAGAAGGGGCATATAAGCTTTTTGAAGTTGAAAAAGAGAATTTAGGTAAACTTATAGAATCAATAAAGCTTCTTAAAATAAAAGGGGTTAATGTAACCATACCTTATAAGCAAGATGTAATGGAATATTTAGATTTTATATCGGATGAAGCTAAAAAAATAGGAGCAGTAAATACTATTTATTTAAAAGATAATAAGTTATATGGGTATAATACAGATTATTATGGGTTTGGAACTATATTAAATAATAATAAGATTGTTATAAGAGATAGTATTGCTATGGTTCTAGGAAATGGTGGGGCGGCTAAGGCTGTTATTACTTATCTTTTAGATCATGGCATTAAAAAGATTTACTTAGTTTCAAGAAAAATCAGAGGGAATTCTGCAGATAAAGATGAAAGAATAGAATTTAAAACTTATGAAGAAATATCAGAGATAAAAGGTGATATTTTAATTAATACGACTCCGCTTGGCATGTACCCTAAAGTTGATGATACTCCTGTTAATGAGGATATAATAAATAACTTTAATTCATTAATAGATATAATTTATAACCCTAAGGAGACAAAATTCTTAAAAATAGGGAAGAATTTAAATAAAAAAGTATGTGGTGGTATTGAAATGCTAGTAGGGCAAGCTATAAAGGCGGAAGAAATATGGCAGGGATGCCAATTAGACAATGAACTAACTAAAGGTTTATATTCAATATTTGAAAATGAATTTAAGTAGGTGGCACATATGAAAAACAAAGTAGTATTCATTGGAATGCCTGGATGCGGAAAGAGTACAATTGGCAGATTGGTAAGCGAAGAATTAAAAATTAACTTTATTGATATGGATAATTATATTGAAAATATGACATCTAAAACGATACCTGAACTTTTTGAACAAGGAGAAAATTCTTTTAGAGATTTTGAATCTTTAGCTTGTAGAGAATTAGCTAAAGAGGGAAAGGTTATAATTTCTTCAGGTGGTGGTGTAGTGAAAAGAAAAGAGAACATAGATGTATTAAAGGAAGAAGCTTTTATTATTTTTATTGATAGACCATTGGAAGAGCTTTTAGGAGATGTGGATATATCAAAAAGACCTTTACTTAAAGAAGGTAGGGAAAAGATAATTAAGTTGTATGAAGAGCGCTATGAATTATATAGATTATGCGCAGATAAAATAATTAGAAATGATAGAGAAATTGGAAATATAGTTAATGAAATAAAAGAAGTTATTATAGATAACTTAGAAATGAATTAAGTATATAAGATGTAATAATAAACTTATTTTTAAAATTATAGTAAGGCAAGTACTAAACTAGAAGAAAATGTAGAAACTCAATTGAAATGTACATATATATGTTATGTTGAAAATCTTACATTATAATCTTATAAAATTAATATAATTTGCTATCACAACTTATGTGAAGAAGGCTCGCTAACTAAATAATTTATTGTAATATACATTATAGTTTAGAAAAATATAAATGCTGAAGGGAGGGATATTAATGAAGGTAATGGTAATAAATGGACCAAATTTAAATATGGTTGGAGTTAGAGAAAAAGGAATTTATGGCACTAAATCTTTTGAAGATATATGTGAATATATTAGAGAAGAAGGCAAAAAAAGAGGACATGAAATAACTCTATTTCAGAGTAATTGTGAAGGTGAAATAATTGATGAACTTCAAAAAGCATACTTTGAAAATTATGATGGGATAATAATAAATCCAGGAGCTTATACTCATTATAGTTATGCAATTCATGATGCAATAAAAGGAATAAATATTGATACAGTAGAAGTGCATTTGTCCAATGTGCATGCGAGAGAAGATTTTAGAAAGAAATCTGTAACTGCACCCGCTTGTATAGGACAGATGTGTGGATTTGGAGAAGATGGATATATATTAGCTATTAAGGCGCTAGAATTGAAAAAGATGTCTAAATAGTTTATATTATATATAGGAGGCTCGGCCTACTCTATTCGATGAGGAGAAAGTTCTCAACTAATTTTGGAGTTGAGCTATCTATTTGTAGTACAGAAGTATAGTAGAAAAAAGAAAAGTAAAAAATTAAAAAGTAGTACAGGAGGAAATTAAGATGATAATTATTATGAACCCAAAAGCAAGTGAGGAAGATGTAAGGAAGGTAAAGGCAGTAATTGAATCAAAAGGATTAGAAGCTCATCTTTCTAAAGGAGACACATATTTTATAGTAGGAGCTGTTGGTGATACTTCAATATTAGATCCTAAAAAATTACAAGTATTAAAAGGTGTAGATAGGGTTATGAAGGTTCAAGAACCTTTTAAGAAAGCAAACAGGATATTTAAGCCTGAAGATACAGTAGTTAATATTGAGGGATCAATAGTTGGCGGTGGGAGACTTGGAATAATGGCTGGACCGTGTTCTGTAGAAAGTGAAGAACAAATTGTTGAAATCGCAAAAAGAGTAAAAGCAGCAGGAGCCAACTTTTTAAGAGGTGGGGCATTTAAACCAAGAACTTCACCTTATAGCTTTCAAGGTTTAGAGCTTGAAGGATTAAAACTTTTAAAAACAGCAAAACAGGAAACAGGACTTCCTATAGTAACAGAACTTATGTCTACTGATTACGTAGATACTTTTGTTGAAGAAGTGGATATGATTCAAATTGGTGCTAGAAATATGCAAAATTTCGATCTATTAAAGCAAATAGGTAAAACAAATAAACCAATACTATTAAAGAGAGGTTTATCTGCAACTATAGAAGAATGGCTTATGTCAGCAGAATATATCATGGCAGGTGGAAATGAAAATGTAATTCTTTGTGAAAGAGGAGTAAGAACATTCGAAACTATTACAAGAAATACATTAGATTTGCAAGCAGTTCCAGTAATTAAGAAATTATCACATTTACCTATAATTGTTGATCCAAGTCATGCAGGAGGTTATGCTTACTTGGTAGAACCAATGGCAAAAGCAGCAATTATAGCTGGGGCTGATGGACTTATGATAGAAGTTCATAACGATCCTGAAAATGCACTAAGCGATGGACAACAATCACTTACTCCAGATCAATTTGATGTGCTAATGAGTAAAGTTAAAGCTGTAGCAAAAATTGAAGATAAGCAAATCTAATTCTATATAAGGGAGCTATAGATATGAAAATAGTAGTTGTAGGTCTTGGAGTAATTGGGGGATCATTTACTATGGCTTTAAAAGAAGCTGGGTATAATGATGTTTATGGAATAGATATTAATGAAGAATCTTTAGAAAAAGCTAAAAAACTTGGATTAATAAGAGAAGGTTTTAAAAACGGAGAAGAAGTAATTAAGAGTGCAGATTTTATAATTATTTCATTATATCCTAGATTAGTTAAGCAATTTATTATAGATAATAAAAGCAATTTTAAAGATGGTGCAGTAATAACAGATGCTACTGGAATTAAAAAAATGTTTATCGAAGATATTGTAAATATATTACCGGAGAATATAGATTTTGTTTTTGGCCATCCAATGGCAGGACGGGAGAAAAAAGGAATAGATTTTGCAAGTAGCCAAGTTTTTAAAGGTGCAAATTATATTTTAACACCGGTTTCTAGAAATAAAGAAGAAAATTTAAACATGGTGGAAGATCTGATTTATAAAATTGGATTTAAAAGAGTTAAAAGAATAACTCCAGAATATCATGATGAAATGATTGGCTACACAAGTCAGCTTCCGCACTCATTAGCTGTAGCACTGGTAAATAGCGATGTTGAAGGAAGAGAAACAGGAAGTTTCATTGGAGATAGCTATCGTGATTTAACAAGAATTGCTAATATAAATGAAGACCTTTGGAGCGAACTTTTCCTTGGAAATAAAGAGAATCTATTAAAAAGCATTGAAAATTTTGAAGTAGAATTGGATAAAATAAAAGATGCAATAAAATATGATGACAAAGAAACCTTAAAAGAGATATTTATAAAGTCTACAAAGAGAAGAGAAAAATTGTAATTGTATTTATGCTAAGCACAAATTGACTAAAACGGTTGATCTTTGAAATAGTTACAGTTTTATAAGATATTTAAGCCTATATAAATAAAAAATCAGGACTTGTTGAAAAAGTTCTGATTTTTTTGTTGAATAGAAAGGTATATTTTGGGAAATGAAAAGAATAAGATTTGATTAACTTACTTTTACTTCCTTTTGTAAAATATGTTTATGAATTTTATATAGTTGCAAATTATAAGGTTTTACTTAAATTTTTTATAATATAATTAAGCAATTAATTTTTGAATGAAGAAATATATTTGTTTTTCATGGAAGCAAGGTAATTTCACAAAATGGATAAACTATATTGCTAACGTTTCGGTAATTTTTCTTTAAATATTATTTTAAATTTCAATGGAAGATATCTGTATCATAGAGACGTTCATAGAAAATAAGTATTTTTTTAGTTAGCTCACTAATTCTTTTTTGTAGTTTAAAATTGCTATTGGCTCAAAATATGATTTCCTTTCTCATGGAATATCTATAGAATAATATCTCTTTATATCCGAGACAAAGCAACATATGTGATTATAATATATTACCACATATTATCTTTTACATATTGTCCCCACCAAGTATAACTTCCCCAAGAATTAGTCATATCTAGCCATGAATTTGCAGAATCATTTCCAGCCCAAGACCATGCGATAAATCCGATTTTATTTTGTTTGCAATAACTTAATAAATGAGCAACATCAACTTTGCAACCAAGATTATTATTACCGCTATTATAGTTATAACCAAATTCTCCAACTATAATTGGAATACCTTTACTTTTACAACTGCTTAAGAATGAATCTATATCTGAATTGCTATTCCATGATCCATACATGTGTATGCTGAATATAACATTCTTATTAGTATTGGAATTGTACACATCAAGAGCATAGTTTAGTATATCACTGCTATCTTGTCCCCATCCGCCTGCATCGATTACAATAGTACCAGTATAACCAGCAGTACGTATTTTACTTATAGAACTTTTGTAACCATCTCTCCAAACACTACTGTTAGCTGGACCCCATTCATTAGCGATATTTAACCAAGCCTTAGGGTGATTCTTCATTACTGTTAATACATCACTACGAACCCAATAATTCACACAAGTATTCAACGAGTCTGTAGTGGTACCACCAGTTGCATCATGAAGTTCAACTATTGCTTTAAGGCCTAAATTATCACATTTTGTAAGGTAATCATTTAATCTAGAAGTTGATCCGCTAGTGCTCCAAACAAGACGAACAGTATTAAATCCTTCGCTATTAATTTTGTTAAGAGAAGAATAGGATTGACTATCATACCAGATTGCAGGTACGTTCGTGCCTCTTATCCATGAAGAGTCTTCGGCTGCACTAGCTGGAGTTTGGAAAGTAAACATCGATGCAGATAACAGTAACAAAGATAGCATTAGTTTGAATTTAGATTTTTTAATCATAACTTTTCCCCCTTTTATGATATATCGTTTACAGACAAATTATAATTTAGTATCACTATGAAAGTCAATAGAAAAAAGTTAAAAAAAGTATAACGATAAGGTAATTTTAAATTAAAATGTATTAATCATTAGGTCTTATAAAGATCTTACAGTAAAAAAATATTATTAACAAATTAAATAATTTTGTTCTGTAAAAATTAAGTTAATTAGATTATAAAGTTAACATAGAAATATGCAAAAATACCGAAAAATAAACTATTATTACTATAACATTGACGTGCATTGATAGAATAAATAAACTATTTATAAGAGAACGTTTACTAAGAGTGATAGCGGAAAATTCTATAGTAAGCAATAAAGATTAAAAATTATTGAAGGGCTAAAAACTACAAAAAATAATATTTTAAATCTTGTAAGGATTAAAAAACAATGGTATATTATATTTATTCTTAGATTAACGTTAACCTAAAAATAGTTTTAATAACAACGCAAGTAAATAAGGAGGCGTAATATGGCTGGTATTTCACTTAAAAATATAGAAAAAACTTATCCTGGTAATGCAACCGTTGTGAAAAATCTAAACTTAGAAATTAATGATGGTGAATTCATTGTTCTTGTTGGACCATCAGGATGTGGTAAATCTACTACGTTAAGAATGATTGCAGGATTAGAAGATATAAGTGGAGGGGAACTATATATTGGGGATAATTTAGTTAATGAGGTTTCACCTAAGGATAGAGATATTTCAATGGTATTCCAAAATTATGCATTATATCCTCATATGACTGTATACAAAAATATTGGATTTGGACTAAATTTAAGAAAAGAAGATAAGAAATTAATAGATAAGAAAACTAGAGAAGTAGCTAAAATATTAGATATTGAGTATTTACTTAACCGTAAGCCTAAGGAGCTTTCAGGAGGTCAAAGACAGCGTGTAGCTTTAGGACGAGCCATGGTTCGTGAACCAGCAGTTTTTCTTTTAGATGAACCGCTTTCGAATTTAGACGCAAAGCTTCGTGCTGAAATGAGAGGGGAGATTACTAAACTCCATAGGAGATTAGGCGTTACCTTTGTATATGTTACTCATGACCAAATTGAGGCAATGACAATGGGAGATAGAATTGTAGTTATGAAAGATGGATACATACAACAAGCAGATAAGCCAATGGTGTTGTATGATTCGCCGGCTAACCTATTTGTTGCTGGATTTATCGGCTCGCCACAAATGAATTTTATAGATTCAACTATTGAAAAGAAAGATAACCAATACTATGTAAAATTCAATAGCTATAGTATTCCTATTCCTAAAAGTAAAGGTGGAGAGGAAACTTTTGAAGCGTATATTGGAAAAAATGTTGTTCTTGGAATTAGGCCAGAACATGTCAGCATAGAAAATGATTTCTTAGAAGAACATGAAAAAAGTACACTATATGCTCAAATAGCCCTTCATGAATTAATGGGAGCGGAGGTGTATCTTTATGTTAATTTCGATAACAAAAAGTTAACTGTTCGCGCATCAGCAGATACTATAGTAGAACCTGGAGATATGATAAAGATAGCAATTGATGAATATAAGATGCATTTATTTGATAAAGAGACAGGAAAAACAATTTGAAATTAATCTAGTTGGAAAAAGTAATAGAGTGGTTGATAAAATCTAAGTGTATAGATTAGCTTGATGAATTTAATGTGGTATTTTTTGTTCGTGCTACCAACTATTTTTCTATATTGAACATCCTTGGATAATTGGTAGACAATCTTTGGCTGTATAGAACTTATAACGGGTAAAGTAGCTTTATTATAAATTTAATGCTTTAAGGTTGGAACCTAACTTGGAGGTACATTATGAGATTATTTTTCTTTGATTACAATAAAGAGGGGCGAGGTGTTTCCAAAGATGCACCACCTAAAGAGGGGTTGGCCTTATTTGGGGATATATTTGCGCGTGAATTTACGTCGCTGCTTAAATTGAACTTACTGTTTATAATTTGCTGTATTCCTATTATATCTATTGGCCCCGCTATTGGAGCGATGACATCAGTAACAGTTAAAATGGTGCAGGATAAACCTTCAGATTTATTTTATGATTTTAAGGAGGCTTTTAAGAAAAATTGGAAGCAATCCTTTCTTGTTTGGTTATTTGTGATTGCATTTATGGTGATTCTAGGAAGGTTGTTAGCTTTTTGTATTGCCACAGAAGGATTAATTTATAGTATAGCAACTTCAATTATTATCATAATAGGAGTATTCTTCTGTATTATATTGATATACATATATCCAATGAGTATAGGTATAAATTTACCATTAAGGATAATTGTTAAAAATTCAATGTTATTAAGTGTTGTGTATATGAAATATTCTTTCGTAACATTCATACTATGCATATCTCTGATAGAAATAAGTATTTTATTTTGTCCATTCACTATACCTGTTCTTTTTTTGTTCACATTTTCTTTTTGCAGTTTTTTGAGCAGTTTTTGTGCTTGGAATGGAATAAAAAAATATATATTAAAAAGTGAAAAGGAGAGGAATAGTGAGGATAGAGAGTAATAAAAATCAGTTAATTAAAAATTAAAAAAATAATTAAAATTTAAGTTAAATTAATTAAAAAGTAATATAATTATGGTTAACAATATTGACAATTATTAAATTTGAATATATACTAAAAACGATTAAACGTTAACTTAAAAAAGAAGAGGGGTATGAAAAATGAAAATCCGTAAACAATTAGCATTATTATTAGCTGGTGCGGTAGCTGTTGGATCGCTAACTGGTTGTGGTAGCAGTAGTACTAGTACATCAGAAAAAAGTGATGGAAAATCAGGTGGAACTATTACAGTATTAACACATAGAACTGACATGGACGAAACTTTTAAAAAGTATAAAGAAGAGTTTGAATCAAAACATCCTGGAACCACAGTTAATTTTGAAGCGTTAAACGATTATCAAAATACAATGAACACTAGAATGGGAACAGAAGATTATGGTGATGTTTTAATGCTGCCTGCTAACATAACTAAAAATCAATATAAAGATTATTATGAACCAATTGGAACTAGAGAAGAACTTAAAGGTAAATATGATTTCCTTGATAATGCAGATGTAGATGGAACTGTTTATGGTTTAGCAACTGGTGCTAACGCTAATGGTTTTCTCTATAATGAAAAGGTTTTTAAAGAAGCTGGAATTACAAAAACTCCAACAACACCAGAGGAATTTATAGCTGATTTAAAAGCCATTAAAGAAAAGACATCTGCAGTTCCGTTGTATACAAACTATAAAGATGACTGGGCCTTAACTAACTGGTCTGCGGCGCAATTAGTTAACGCGTCAGGTGATGTAGACTACCCAAATAAAATGATTTATGACAAAAATGTATTTGCACAAGGGCAACCTCTTTATACATCATTAAAGTTATTAAATGATGCAGTTGCTAATAAGTTAGTTGAAGAAGATCCGATGACAACAGATTGGGAGACTTCAAAGCAAATGGTGGCTGATGGTAAAATAGGTGTAATGGCTTTAGGATCATGGGCAGTTGGTCAAATGAAGGCTAAATCTAAAACACCTGAAGACATTAAATTTATGGCATCACCTATATCACATGATGGAAAACAAGTTATGCAAATTGCCCCAGATTATATGATGGGTGTAAATGTTCATAGTAAAAACAAAGAAATTGCAAAAGAATTCGTAAAATACTTCGTAGAAAAATATCCAAACGATTCGGATATGGTTTCTTCTCTTGTTGGTGCAAAATTACCAGACTTCTTAGCGGGATCAGGAGCAACATTAGTTCAACAAAAGATGGGTACTACACAAATGGCTACTGATTTAGATAAAGTTCAAAAAGAATCATTACTTAACCTTAATGATAGTAAATGGGTTAAAACAGTAATCGAGATTGGTTTAGGAAATGGAAAACAAACTTTTGATGAATATATGGCTTCATTAAATAAGAGCTGGGCTACTGGAGTAGACTCAATTGGTAAATAGTATTTTAATGTAGTCATTAATTTGAAAAGAGGCGATATAAAATAAAATAAAATATCGCCTTTTTAATTTAAGAGTAAAGGAGTGTTATTATGACAACAAATGCTGAAAATGCCACAGCAAATACTAAAAATGCAGCAACTAGCACCAGCAATATGAAGAAAAAAATTAGCTTCTCCTCATTGCCTTATAACAAACAAAAAATTATAATTTCAGTCCTGTTTTTAATGGTACCAGTAGTGCTATTAGGGGTCTTTACTTATTTGCCGGCAATAGCAATGGCTGGATATAGTTTTACTGACTGGGATGGTATTTCTAAGACTAAGGAATTTGTAGGGCTTAAAAATTATAAGCTTATAATGAGTGATGCTAAATATTTTGAGCCGTTATTTGTAAGTATATATTATTTTGTTGCATCATTTATTCAAATCGCATTAGGTATTGCAATTGCATACTTAGTTTCATTTGGGTGTAAATTTTCAAATTTATTTAAAGGTGTATATTTCTTCCCATCGCTAATAAATAGTGTTGCAATTAGTTTTGTTTTTATATTCTTTTTCCAACCTAATAGTACTTTAGATACTGTTTTAAAGGCAGTTGGTTTAGGTGGTTTCGTGAAATATTGGTTACAGGATCCGAGTATTGTTAATATATCATTAGCTTCTGTATCGGTATGGAGATATATTGGGTATAATATCGTAATGTTTTCGGCTGCAATGGCATCTATTTCATCAGATGTATTAGAAGCGGCAAGAGTAGATGGAGCTAATAGATTCCAACAACTTAGATATATAATAATACCAGGTATTTCAACAATTCTAGGTTTACAATTATTTTTATCGCTTACGGGAGCATTATCAGCGTTTGAAACACCATATATAATGACCAATGGTGGAAATGGAAGTATGACTTTCATAGTTCAAACAGTACAGTATGCATTCCAAAATCATAGAGTGGGACTGGCTTCAGCAATGGCAATGGTATTATTGGTGATGTGTATAATTATCACTAGTATACAAAATGCAGTTATGAAAAGGAAAGGAATGTAAGAGTATGAAAATAAAAAAAATGAGTGGAAAAGAGATTGTTTATGAAGTAATTAAATATGCCATCTTAATCTTTTTTGTACTAGTATTTATAATTCCTATATTAAGTGTATTTTTTACAGCGTTTAAGACTGGTGCTGAATATACTACTACAAGCCCGTTAGCATTACCTAAGTCTTTCCTTAACCTAGATAATTTTAAAGCTGTTTTTGAAAAAGGTAATATGGTAAATGGTTTTAAAAATACATTATTTGTTTTAGTATTTTCATTAATAGGTTCAATACTTACTGGATCTATGGCAGCATATATATTTAGCAGATTTAAAACAAAGTTTAGTAAATTTGTAAATGGTATGTTCCTAGTTGCTGTAATGATCCCAGGGATAGCAACACAAGTTGCAACATTCCAGATTGTACATGCGTTAGGTTTATTTAATACTAGATTAGCTCCGATTATTCTATATTGCGGTACTGATATAATGACTATATATATATTCCTACAATTTTTAGAGAATATTTCAGTTTCGTTAGATGAATCTGCGATTATTGACGGTGCAAACTATTTTCAAATTTATTATAAAATTATTCTTCCGCTACTTTCCCCAGCAATAGTAACAGTTATGATCACAAAAGGTGTTGGTGTTTATAATGATTTCTACACACCATTTTTATATACACCTAGCCCAAACTTATTAACGTTATCAACAACGTTATTTAAGTTTAAAGGACCATTTGGTGCCCATTGGGAAATAATATCTGCGGGTATTGTTCTGATTATGATTCCAACGTTTCTTGTATTTGTTACTTTACAAAAGCATATTTATAGTGGATTAGTATCGGGGTCAGTAAAAGAATAAGTTAATTATATTTATAACAAAGCTAATAAATAATAATAAATATAGAAAGAAATGCTATTTAAATTGTGTATTCTTTAGAATTATATAATAATACATAAGATTGGCTATTTCTTAAGAAAGGTGAATTAATATGAGTAAAATTTTAGGCGAAAATCTACCTAATATTCCATGGCAAGAGAAGCCAGCTAACTTTAATGGTCCAATATGGAGACATACTGAAAATCCAATTATTAAAAGAAATCCTGTAGAGGGTGTAGCTAGAATATTTAATAGTGCAGTTATGCCTTACGGGGATGAATTTATAGGAGTGTTCCGTGGCGAAACTATAAATGGAAGACCACATATTTATTTAGGGTATAGTAAAGACGCAATTAATTGGGAGTTTGAAAAAGAAAAAATAAAATTTGTAGATGAAGAAGGAAGTGATTATCAACCACTTTATGCATATGACCCGAGATTACTAAAAATCGAGGACGCGTATTATATTATTTGGTGTGGGGATTTTGATGGTGCCGCAATTGGAATAGCTAAAACAACTGATTTTAAGACATTTATAAGGCTAGAAAATCCATTCTTGCCATTTAACCGTAATGGAGTTTTATTTCCTAAGAAAATTGATGGAAAATATGTTATGTTATCTAGACCAAGTGATAATGGACATACTCCATTTGGGGATGTATTCTTAAGCAAAAGTCCTGATTTAAAATATTGGGGAGAACATAGAATAGTAATGCAAAAAGGTGGATCAGGATGGTGGCAGTCAATTAAAATTGGATGTGGACCTGCACCAATTGAAACAGATGAAGGATGGTTAATGTTCTATCATGGTGTAACTGGAACATGCAACGGTTTGGTTTACTCTATGAGTGCAGCAATATTAGATAAGAATTGTCCATCGAAAGTGTTATATAGGGCTGGAAGTATAATGTTAACACCAGAAGAATGGTATGAAGAACGTGGATTTGTAGCCAATGTAGTATTCCCATGTGCGGCGTTAACTGATGCTGAAACAGGAAGAATTGCTATTTACTATGGTGCTGCGGATACGTATGTAGGTTTGGCGTATACTACTATTGATGAAACTGTTAAGTTTATTAAAGAACATAATGAACTTGGAACGATAGACGGGCAAGAGGGGAAATTATAATTTTTTTTATAAACCGCTTAAACGTTAACTTTAAAAAGTGAAGTAAGAATATAAAAAAATAAAATTATTAAGCTGTATTTTAGCTAAAATTAAAACTCTTTTGGAGTATATACTAATAGCGAAATACAGCTTTTTATTGTATAATATTAGAGAACAATGAAAACTAACCGTTTATTTATAAAGAATTGAATGTGAGCAGAAAATTTTTTAAACAGAATAGGATAAAATTTTGACTATAGACAATAATTATAGTTAAAAACTTTTTTATCATATGAAAATATTAAATAATACCCATCATTCTATAATATATTAAATGCAGATGTGTAAAGTTATAAAATTTATTAAGTGGATTAGTTTAACAACAACATTGAAATATTTTGATAATTCCGTATGTTATCATAGTTAGTAAACAAGCAGCATCTATGATAGTTAGTTATACGTACAACAAGAAGGGAATGAATAATATGGCAAAAGCTATTAAACTTGCTGACATTGCTGAAGCTTTAAATGTAAGTAAAGTTACAGTTTCTAAAGCACTATCTGACAAAGAGGGAGTTAGTGATGAATTAAGGGAAAAAATTAAGAAAGTTGCGGCTGAAATGGGATATCGTCAAAATTCTATTGCGCGATCTCTAAGAGATGGTCATACCTATAATGTAGGGGTGCTAATTCCAGAAGGATTTGTTGAAATGTATCATTCCTTTTATTGGGAGTTGTATCAAAATGTATTAAATGCATTAACTAAAAAATCATATTATGGGATTATGGAGATTATAAGCAAAGATGATGAGAATAATAAAGTAATTCCAAGAATGATACAAGATAGTAAAATAGATGGAATTATAGTTATGGGAGAATTGAAAAAAGATTATATAGAATATCTAAATGATCTTAATGAAGTTCCTGTAGTGATGTTAGATACATACGATAAAAATAGTAACTATGATACTGTAACTTCGGATAATTATTATGGGATGTATTTATTAACTGATTACTTAATTGAAATGGGTCATAGGGATATTGCGTTTGTGGGAAATCCACGTGCTACAAGCAGCATTCAAGATCGTTTTTTAGGATTTACAAAGGCTTTACTTGAAAATGGTATTGATTATTCTTCAAATAGTTATATTTCAGATAGAGAAGTTGGCAAGAAAGAAATAAATTTTGAGTTGCCAGAGAAAATGCCAACTGCTTTTGCATGTAATTGTGATTCAGTAGCATATATTTTGATTAAGAAATTACAGGATAAAGGATATAGGGTTCCGGAAGATGTTTCTGTAGTTGGATTTGATAACTATTTAATAACAGAACTATCAGACCTAGGGATCACAACTTTTGAAGTAGATATGAAGACAATGGCTGAAACGGCAGTTGGTGCTATAATAAAGAAAGTGCATAAGAGCGATTATAAGCCGGCAAGAAGAGTTATAAGTGGAAAAATTGTTATAAAAGATACCGTTAGAAAATTAGAGAAAAATTCATAAGAGAAATTAGCCCATTTGCACCGGTATTCTTATGAATAAAAGTGAAAAAGGAATATAAGTTTTATTATATTATTTAACCGATAGTTTTACATTCAGTAAAGCTATCGGCTGTTTTATTTTTTATTTAGGATTTAAGCTTAAATTTATCTACCATTGTATTTAAAGTTTCAGCTTGGGCAGTCAATTCTTCGCTAGAAGCTGCACTTTCTTCAGCTATTGCTGAATTTGATTGAACAACATCAGATATTTTTAAAATACTATCATGTATTTGATCGATTGAATTGGCCTGGGCCTTAGAGACTGATGTAATATTTGATATTAATTCGGTAACATTAGTCGCACTATTAACTACTTCCAATAAGGTTTTAGCAGTGCTATTGGCTAAATCTCTACCTTTATTTACAGCTTTGATAGAATCGGTAATAAGTAATGATGTTTGTTTAGCTGCATCTGCACTTTGGAAAGATAATTTTCTTACTTCATCGGCTACTACGGAAAAACCTTTACCGGCCTCACCAGCTCGTGCGGCTTCGATGGCAGCATTTAAAGCAAGAAGATTCGTCTTGGTTGCTATATCGCTAATTGCCTTAATTATATTGCTGATGTATTTAGAAGATCTTTCTATATCATTTATGGCAGAAAGCATTTGATTCATTTGGGAATTGCTATTTTGTATACTTTTAACTAAGTTCATGGTAATTAAATTAGTATTATCCGCAGTAGTCACAGTATTTTGAACTTGGTTGTAAATCGTTTCTATAGAGGCAGATAATTCTTCGATAGAATTAGCTTGTTCGGTTGCCCCTTCTGATATAATCTGCGAAGTGCTAGCTACTTGACTAGCTCCGCTATTGACTTGCATAGTTGCATCTTTAATCTCTAAGAATACATTGCTTAGGGATGCTACTATATTGTCCAGTGAACTCCTTATTTGAATAAAATTTCCTTTGTAATCCTCTATAATATGGATATCAAAATTTCTATTAGAAATGCTGCCTAAAACGGTAGATATTTCAGTGATATATTTTTTTAGAGTTTTAATCATTTGAGAGAAAGATAAAGCTAATTCACCTATTTCATCATTTGAAGATATATCTATTGAAACTTCAAGGTTACCATTAGCCATTTCGCTTGCCACATTTTTCATATGATCAATAGGGTTGCTGATCGATTTTATAATATTTTTGCCTAAGAAAATGCCAAGAATTAAAGAAATTATCATGCTTGTAATAACAATTATTATACTAACAAATTTTAAAACATTTAATTTGGTAGAAAGTAGATTACATGTATCTATTTTAGTTTGCAATAAGAGTGAAATATCAGAGCTGATTTTATTCATCAAGATGGATCCGTCAGATTTGAAGATTTTTAGCCCAGATTCTTTATCGTTTGCTAAACCTTTTACAACAACAGTGGTTCTGATTTGTTTATATGCTGCTAGATTGATCTTTATTCTGTTTAATATTTCCTTTTCTTCGTTTGAAGTAACAGATTTTGTAACAGTATTTAGTAATTCTTCGATTTCATCTAAAGATTTATTAAGAGAATTTTTGGCATCCTTTTGTTCATTAGCATCAGTTAAAAATAAAGTATCTCTAACTAAAGAATTAGACTTTTCTATTTCTATTCCAAGTTTTCCTATGTCACCTTGAGAAAAACCGTAATTTTTTAAAGCAGAATTATATTCACTGGTTGTTTTTTGTATAAATGTCAAACCTATTAATCCGGAAATTATTCCGATAAATGATACTAACATAAAAGAGTAAAATAACTTTTTGCGGATAGATAGATTTTTGAATTTTTCTTTTACAAAATTTAAGCTAATATATTTGAGATTTGTTGGCTTAAAATTGAAGATTTTTACTTTAATTTTCTCTGGTTTCAGTATTTTTTTAATCATTTGTTTGTCCCCCCTATATATTCACAGTATTATACGTAAATTTAAGTATTATGAAATTTTGATGTAGCTTGCATTGGAAGTATGTATTAGCAAAAAAGATTGATTAAATTAAGAATTAACGTTTAGCTTATATAATAAATAATAACACAACTGTGTAAATAATTACAATATGTCTTAAAAATATTATATAAGATATATAGTAGCTCATTTTTCAATGTCTGCTCCACGAAGATGTATTTTTTTTCTAAATTCAGATGGCGTAAAGCCAGTGTTCTTCTTGAAAATATTTATGAAGTAGCTAAGATTATTGAAACCAACATCAATGCTGATTTCTAAGATTTTTTTATCGCTATTTATTAGAAACTCCTGCGCTTTTGTCGTTCTATAGTAGTTAATGTAATCAATAGGAGTTTTAAAAGTTAGGGATTTAAAGATACGACAGAAATGCCCTTCGCTCATATTAAGTTGCAGAGATAGCTCTTTTATTGTAAGGGATTTATTGTGGTTCATATGAATATAGTTAAGAACATGTTTAAAGTTATCTATCTTATTTGAATTACTAACATTTAATAACTCATTAGCATTCTTATGAGTAACCATAAGCATTATTTTTGAAAAAATCATATATAGATATGATTTAGCTGTTAATTCAAAGTTGCTTTCTCTAATACTCAGTGTAGACATTAATTCTAATAAAAATGATCTTATCATTCTTTCGTTATCGTTGATGCATTTTAAATGATGAGGCAAGTTCAATTGATTATTTATTAACGGATTAATAAATTTAATCTGAATCGAGTCACTACTTTTACTGCTTAGCATATCACAATTAAAAGTCAATGATTTGCAAATACACGAATCACTAAAACTTTGGCTGTAAGCAGAATGAAGTTCGCCAGATCCAATGATGATGATATCGCCTTCGTTTACTTCGTAGGAGGAATTTTCTATTTGAAATATGGCTTTTCCGTAAGTTATTAAAATAAACTCAATTTCATCATGCCAGTGGCAATTAAGCGGGTTTGTTTTATCCCCAATATTAATATCAGAACTATATAAAGGGAACATAGAATCAATAGAATACATAGTTTCTTTAAAAATATTTTTATTCATAAATAATACCTCTTTATTATAAATTCAATTTAATATCAAAATAGTGTTATTATTTGCTGAAATAATGCAAGTTTATGTTTGTAAAAATCATTATACTTATATTAATAAAATTATTCAATTATTATTTAAACGATTAAGTTAAAATACTATTAAATTAACTAATTATATAAAAAGTTGTTAGGAGGATGACACATGGGATTTAAAATAACAGAAGAAATGTTTAAAAGTTCATTAGTTAATAAAGGGGATATAAGTAGAATATTAAAGTTAATCAGAAAAGCTGAGATGGGAGAAGATTTAATAGTAGCATTTTTAGGAGGATCTATAACTCAGGGATGTAACTCAACAGTTCAGGAAAAATGTTATGTTGAATTAACTTATGCTTGGTTAAAAGAAAAATTCAATAGGGTAAATGTTAGGTATATAAATGCAGGAGTTGGAGCAACTGGATCTTTAATAGGAGTTCACAGAGTAGAAAAGCAGGTGATAAGTCAAAATCCAGATATAGTTTTTGTTGATGCCGCAGTTAATGACCATGAAGATTATTCGTGTAAGGTTGCTTACGAAAGCTTAATTAGAAAATTATTAACTAGCGAAAATAAACCGGCAGTAGTAGAAGTATTTATGACGATGGATACAGGGTTTAATGTTCAAGAACAACAAATAGAAATAGGAAAGCGATATAACTTACCGATGATAAGCTTTAGAGATGCTCTAAAGTGTGAGGTTGTGAAAAACAAAATGAAATTTGCTGATGTACTAACTGATGAAGTTCATCCTAATGATGATGGTCATTATATAATATCTAAACTATTGATAAATTTTATTAATAATATCTACGAAAATGATTATAAAGATGGAGAGATTATAAAAATAACAGATAATGTTTTAAATACTCCTTGTGTGTTCGAAGATAGATATATAAATGGAATAATAATTAATAATGCTAATATTCAACCAAAAGAAATGTTAGGATTTGATAATTATGATGAAGGATTTCAAGTGTTTCAAAATGGGTGGAAATATACTATAGAAGATAATAAAGATGGAAAACTAGTTTTTGAGTTAGAGGCGAGAAACATTATCTTACTATATAAAAAGAGCATTTCTATAAACTCGGGGAAAATCAATATAAGTGTAAATGGTAAGAGCAAGGCGTTTTTAGATACTTATTTTAAAGATGGTTGGGGGGATTATTCGGCAACAGAAATACTAGAATTGAATGATGAAGTTAAGAGATATAAAATTGAGATTGATGTGGTTAAAGAAGATATAGCTAAAGAAATAACTATTTTAGGAATATTAGTTTCATAAAGAAAGAATATAAGGTATTACAGCTACTTGCGGAAGTGGAGGTAATACCTTATTTTTATACGTAAATAACATATGGCTTATTGAAAGTGTAAAAATTAACTTAAAGTTTTAGTAAATTCTCAAAATAGATTTGTTCTATTTTTAGTAAGTTGTGTTATATCGTCTTAGTAGTGAAGTTGGTATAGTATATGTAAATGATTTTATACAAAATTATTTGAAATTAGAGTATATTTGAGGAGAAATTTTATGCCTATTAGTTTTAATGAAAAGAGTAAAACATTACATTTATGCAATGACGAAACTAGTTATGTGATGCAGATAACCAATGAGGGCTATTTAGCTCATAGATATTATGGGAAAAGAGTTAATAGCTATGAACTAATTGGTTCATCTAGTGTTGAAGAAACCAATTTAGATGTAGTACCACAAGAATTTTCGGCATTTGGTTCAGGGGATTTTAGGACGCCGAGTTATGAAGCAATTCTTGAGAATGGAGCTAGTACTAGCGAATTAAAATACGTGAAACATGATATTATACCTGGTAAATCTAAAATGGAGTCTTTACCTGCAACTTATGTTAATAATAAAGAGGAAGCTGAAACACTAGAAGTAAAATTAAGTGATGATATTGCGGGGCTTACGGTTATCTTATCGTATACTATTTACAATAGTTATAATGTTATAACTAGATATGCTAAGTTTGTAAATAGCAAGTCTAATGGAGAGAAGATAAATTTGCGAAAAGCTTTAAGTTTTAGCATCGATTTAGAACATTCTAATTTTGATTTGTTACAATTATCAGGTGCGTGGTGTCGTGAGAAGCATATTTATAAGAGAGCATTGGTACCGGGGATGCAGTCTATAGATAGTAAGAAGGGTATAAGCAGTCACCAGCAGAATCCTTTCTTAGCTCTTTTAACAAAGAATGCAAATGAAGATAATGGTGAAGTATATGGTTTTAGCTTAGTATATAGTGGAAACTTTTTAGCAGAAGTAGAGGTAGATCAATTTAGCTGCACAAGAGTACAGATGGGAATAAATCCATTTGATTTTAATTGGGAATTATCTGCGGGAGATATTTTTGAAACGCCGGAAGTTGTTATGGTATATTCTGATGCTGGATTAGGTGAAATGTCGAGAACATATCATAAACTATATCGTGAAAGATTATGTCGTGGTAAATATCAGTTTGAAGAAAGACCAATACTTATCAATAATTGGGAGGCTACCTATTTTGATTTTACTACTGAGAAGATTGAAGAAATTGCTATGGCAGGGAAAGAATTTGGAATGGAACTTTTTGTATTAGATGATGGATGGTTTGGGAAGAGAGACTCGGATAACTGCTCTTTGGGTGATTGGGTAGTAGATAAGAGAAAATTACCAGATGGGTTAGACAGTCTTGTAAATAAGATTACTGATAAAGGGATCCGTTTTGGATTGTGGTTTGAACCAGAAATGGTATCTCCTGATAGTGATTTATATCGTGCGCATCCGGATTGGTGTATTCATGTACCAAATAGAGAACCAAAACAATCAAGAGCTCAGAGATCTCAACTTGTTCTTGATTTAAGTAGAGAGGATGTATGTGATGAAGTTATAAAAATGCTTTCTAATATATTAGAAAGTGCGCCTATATCTTATGTTAAGTGGGATATGAATAGGGGGATATCTGATTTAGGGTCAGCCAGACTTTCTAGTAACAAGCAAATGGAAATATCTCATAGATATGTACTAGGGCTTTATTATATTCTTGAGACCATAACAAGTAAGTTCTCAGAAGTGCTATTTGAAAGTTGTGCCTCTGGAGGTGGAAGATTTGATCCAGGAATGCTATATTATATGCCGCAAACTTGGACTAGTGATGACACAGATGCGATAGAAAGATTAAAAATTCAATATGGAACAAGTTTAGTATACCCAGCAAGTTCAATGGGATCTCATATATCAGCATGTCCTAATCACCAAGTTGGAAGGACAACAAGCTTGGAAACTAGAGGTAATGTGGCTATGTCGGGAAATTTTGGGTACGAACTTGATTTAACAAAGTTTTCAGACGAGGAAAAAGAAATTGTTAAATCTCAAGTAGCTCGCTATAAAGAAATACGTCATATTATTCAATACGGAGAATTTTATAGAATTCTAAGCCCGTTTGAGGGGAATGAAACTGCTTGGATTTATGTTACAGAAGATAAGACTGAAGCGGTTGCATTCTATTTTAAAGACTTGGAAGTACCTAATAGATTTCCGAAAAAAATAAGATTTAAGGGACTAAATCCAGAATATACTTATATAATTGAAGGTACTGATATTGAGGCAGGTGGCGATGAGTTAATGTACTCTGGAATTGATACTATAGGAGTTATAGGGGATTTTTCATCTAGGTCATGGACACTTAAGGCAGTGATGTAGCGCTGAAATTTTAAAAGACTAATTATTTATGAATTAGGGAGAAAATCTATGATAAATAACCTTATAATAATAGATTCTACAGAGATTAAGCATATAAATGGTAAAACAAATAATATAATTAAAGGATATAGCGGTTCAGGATACTTAATTGCATTAATAAATGATGATGATTATATAACTGCTGAAATTAATTTATCACATAATGGATTTTACAGATTAGGAATTAAGTATGCTCTACCTTCAAAAGCCGAATTATCGGTTCCTGAAGAAATCTCTGAATCAGCATTTCAGAAACAATCTGTACACAGAATTTTTATTAACGATGAATGCTATGGAAGTGTAGTATTTGATATAGCTAGTGAATTTGCTATCAAGGAAATCGGAAGCTTAAAATTAAAAAGTGGAGTTAATGAGATTAAAATATCAAAGCAAATTGGATATTTGAATATTGATAGCATAATAGCTACGGAGGGTACTAATTGTATTTTGGATAACCCCAATTTTGTATTAAGTAATAAAGATGCAAGTAAAGAATGCATAGAATTAATGAAAATATTCTCTAAAATATATGGTAAAGGAATTTTATCGGGTCAACATTGCAATAAGGCAAGTGGAACAGATTTTGAATATATAAAGAGAATGACAGGAAAGACTCCAGCTATAGTCGGCTTTGATTTACTAAGTTACTCACTAGCAACTGAAACACCTGATAGTAATTTTGAGTGTATAGATGAGTTAGCTAATAATAAGGGGACTATAGAAACAGCTCTATTTTGGGGAAAAAATACAGATGCAATTATAACTTTATGCTGGCACTGGTTCTCTCCAATGAATGGAAGAGGGAAGAGCTTTTATACTGAAAATACTAACTTTGATTTAGAAAAAGCACTAGTTGAAGGTACTGAAGAAAATATTAATATGATAAGAGATCTTGATACAATAGCTGAACAGTTAAAGATATTTAAAAACAACAATATTCCGATTTTATGGAGACCGTTGCATGAAGCTTCTGGAGGATGGTTTTGGTGGGGAGATAAAGGTCCCCAAGCCTACATAAAGCTATATAGGTTGATGTATGATAGATATGTAAGTTATCATGAATTAAATAATTTAATTTGGGTGTGGAACTCGCCCAATGTAGAGTGGTATCCGGGAGATGATGTAGTAGATATTAACAGTAATGATTATTATGCTCCTCTTGAAAATCATGGCCCACTAACAATTGAATTTCTAAATACAGAAGCTATTCCAAATAGTGTAAAACCAGTAGCTCTAAGTGAAAATGGACCGATTCCAGATCCTAAAATACTTAAGGAAACAGAAACTCATTGGCTATGGTTTATGACTTGGAATAACTTTGTTAAAGAATTAGAATGGAATACCAAAGAAGAATTGATGAAATTCTACAACGATGAATATGTTATAAATTTAGAAGATCTAGCTAAACTGAAATCTAGCTTGTAGGAATTTTGGGTTACAGATATACAAGTTCTAACATTTACTAGACTTAAGTAGTAATTTATAGAAACTGTAGATAAGCTAGTTAAAAATCATACTTATGCTTTGATATATATACTATACTAGAAAGAGAAGGTGCCCTTTTACGAAGTGTTGTGTTGAAAAAATAATTGTATGTATTTCTTCAATAAAAGTTGTTCTATCGCCGCTTGTCACGAGCTTGCACCGGGAGCATTCATGGTTGACACAACTTTTATTGGAATGAATTAACAATTAATTTTTCTGGCAGCCTAGTAACAGGGGGTTTTCTTTTTTTGCTAGTTATACGCATAACTATAAGTTACATGTTATTTATCTATAATGTGCAGCATTCTAAACTGTTTTGGTGTTATACCTGTCTTTTTTTTGAACGTTCTAATTAAATGACTGCAGTCCGCAAATCCCGTCTCTTGACTAATATAATTTAAATCAAAATTAGTAAATAATAATAAATCTTTAACTTTGCTCAATCTTATAAATTCAATATAGTCCTTACAGGATTGACCATACAATTCGTGAAATTTTTTTGCAAAATACGAATAACTCATATGGCATTTTTCAGCAAGGTCTTCTACTTTTATTGATTCATGTGAATGCTCATCTATATATTGTAATATTGTATGTAACGAATCAGTATCATAGGGCATTAAAGTGATGTTATTCGTATCAAATCCAGTTTTTCTCCATATTCTAAGAATTTCTATCAGTAGAGATGAAACTAAAGACTGAAAGCGAATGTCATAACCATAATCTTTAATTACTACTTCTTCAATGCAGCTATTAAATAAACGTTCTGGTGAATTTTTAAATAATTTTGATGGAAGTAATATAGGTGCATAAGGATCGTCTATAGCGCATTTGAATATTGAGCCAAGTTTTGGAGTATAGTTACTATTTATATGAAGATTATTTATATCAAATTTAAGTACACCATACTTTAAAGGTTCGCTTGAAGCTGAAAAAATAGAGTGCACCGCTTGTGGATGAAATAAAATTAAATCTCCAGGCTCGAGGACATATTCCTTATTATTACAATTTATTAATGAAGATCCTTTAATGATAAAAATAATTTCCATATAATAATGCCAGTGAGCCTTTATTGGGAAGCCACCATGTTTAGTGCCAGCTAAAAAGGCTTCATAGGGTGAGGTTAAAACATTAATTTCTTCAAATAAATAATTCATAATAGCCTCCGTAAAATAGATTTGTTCTATTTTTAAACAATTGTATTATATCAGATGAAAAATGAAATTGATATAGTATATGTAAGCGGAGGCGCAATGAAAAAAATAATAGATCAGCATGTTTTTGTTTATTTAATATCATATTACGTCGGTTATTTTTTATATAAAATCTGCTACAAACAAGATTTGCCTTATTCTGCCTAGCGTATATAAAACCTTCGTACAAGAATTAGAACTTTTGTTTTATAAATCTTTTGTTAAATGACAGCAAAAGAGTTGATTTGTTTTGAGAAAATATACATTACATTTTGATCTGTTATTTTCTTCATGGCGCTTAATTTAAAGAAAGGAATGGGATTTATGAAATTTATTAAAGGGTTTACTTTTGCGCCTTTTGCGAGGAAAGGGAGCTATTTAAAAAAAGAAACATATAAGAGTTTAGATAATTTAAGAGAAAGGGTTGGAATTAATTTTATAATATTGGTACCAAATGGTCTTCAGGATACTCCTCAATCAGAAGAGATTTGTTATAGTTCTAATTCTACTATTTCAGATACAGAGTTAGAAAATATCATAAATTATGCAAAGCATATTGGTCTTAGAATAGCGATTAAGCCGACTGTAAATTGTAAAAATGGAACTTGGAGGGCTCATATAAATTTCTTTGATGAAGACGTTCATTGTGAGCCAAAATGGAGTGAATGGTTTGCTTCTTACACGGATTTCCAACTTCATTATGCTCGTATAGCAGAAAAAACAGGTTGTGAAATGTTTATTGCAGGCTGTGAAATGGTTATGTCGGAGCGTAGAGAAAATGAATGGCGTAAACTAATTGCTGATATTAGAGATGTTTATCATGGAGCTGTATCTTATAATACTGATAAATATCAAGAGCATAATGTAAAATGGTGGGATTGTGTTGATGTTATATCTTCAAGTGGTTATTATCCACTTAAGGATTGGGAAAAAGAGTTAGATCGAATCGAAAAAGTAGTCAAAAATTTCGATAAGCCATTTTTCTTTGCTGAAGCTGGTTGTATGTCCACTAAAGGTTCTTCAGAAGTTCCAAACGATTGGAGCCTTGAAGGTGATATAGATTTAAATGAACAAGCAGAATGGTACAAGGCTATGTTTGAATCTTCGCTTAAACGTGAATGGGTATCTGGTTTTGCTATGTGGGATTGGGCGTGCAATCAATATTCTCTAAATAGAGCTGAAAATTATAAAGGTTATGATGTATATGGAAAACCAGCAGAAAAAGTTATAAAGAAGTATTATGATATGGTGGTGGAAAAGTGATAGGTGAAGAAGATAAAACAAATGACAAGTTAGAACCAGGCGAAGAAGCTCTTTTGAAAATTTTTAAACAGAATGAAAATAGTACTTTAAAAACTCTTGTTGGTATATATAAAGGACATTACTTAAAGTTATTTCTTTCAATTATATTTTTCCTATTAAAAAGTTCTCCTGTATGGGTTCTGCCAGTTGTATCCGCGAATATTATCAATGCAGCAACCGATAAAGGTGATAATGCAGTTCATATTATTGTAATTAATATTATAATAATTCTTGTTATGGTACTGCAAAATATACCAACAAATTATGTACATACAGTTCTATATGCAAAAACTATTAGAAGTGTAGAAAGAGAACTCAGAAGTACTCTTGTAAAAAGACTTCAGCAGCTTTCTATTGCATATCATAATCAAATGCAATCAGGAAGATTACAGTCAAAGATTATGCGTGATGTTGAACAGATTGAGAATCTATCATCTCAAGTTTTTATAACAATATTAGGTATTGTATTAAATATTGTAGCAGCTTTAGGAGTTGTTATTTTTAAGAGTTTAACAGTGTTTGTGTTTTTTCTTGCAACTATACCTGTAGCAGTACTTATTATAGTTGCTTTTGGAGGAAAGATAAAAAGGTATAATACAGACTATAGGAAAGAGATGGAAGAGACTTCAGTTCGTGTAATGGAAATGGTGGAATTAATTCCTGTTACCAGAGCTCATGCGTTAGAAAAGCAAGAAACAAAGAAAATAGATAGTCAGTTGGTGAATGTTGCTAAAAAGGGTTTGAAGTTAGATCTTATTCAGGCATATTTCTCATCCATAAGCTGGGTTTCGTTTCAAGTGTTCCAAATAATTTGTCTTGGTTTTACAGGTTATATAGCATTAAAAGGAAACATTACAATTGGTGAAGTTGTATTATATCAAACTTATTTTGGGTCTATAGTAGCACAGATTTCGGGTATTATTACACTATTGCCGACTATTGCAAAAGGACTGGAATCTGTGGATTCGATTGGAGATATATTACTTTCTGACGATGTAGAAAATAACCGTAAGAAAAAGAAAATTAAGGATGTAGAAGGGAAAATTACATTTAAGGATGTGGAATTTCAGTACAAAGATAGTACTGGTCCAATTTTAAAAAATCTAAATTTCTCTATAAATCCAGGAGAAACAGTAGCGTTTGTAGGCACTTCAGGAGCCGGGAAATCGACAATTCTAAATCTAGTAATAGGATTTTTCCAAGCCACAGACGGACAAGTACTGATTGATAATCAGGATATTAAAAATATTAATCTTCAAAGCTATCGTTCCAAGATTGCGGTTGTACCACAAAATGCAATATTATTTTCTGATACTATTCGGGAAAATATCCTTTATGGAATAAAAAACATTTCTGATGAAGAGTTAAGTAAAATAATTAAAGCGGCAAATTTGGAGGAGTTAATAGAATCACTCCCAAATGGATTAGATACCATAATTACTGAACATGGAAGTAATCTCTCTGGTGGACAACGTCAGAGAATATCAATTGCAAGAGCTTTTGTGAGAAATCCGAAGATATTGGTTCTTGATGAAGCAACATCTGCTTTAGATAGCGTTTCGGAAAAAAAGATACAAGAATCAATTGAAAGCTTAGTGAAAGATAGAACAACCTTAGTAGTTGCACATAGGCTATCTACAATTAGAAATGCAGATAAGATTGCAGTTGTAGGAAATGGTGGATTAGAAGAGTTTGGGACTTATGATGAACTGATGGAGAAAAAAGGTGAGTTCTATAAATTAAAGAAATTACAGATGTAATATAAAAGTAATGAAGAGGGCCTACTAGAAACAAAAAGTGATTAGTAGCCAGGGAGAGTGAGTAAAAAATAAATATAATTTAAATTAGAATGAGGATTAAATAAAAATATAGTTTGAATATTGAAAACTTGTGGGAGGGAAAATAATGAGAGAAAATGAAAAACTAAAAATATACCCATTATCAGATATTGAAAATTTAAAAGTTCATGGGAGAACGACTGGATGTCTTTCACCACTAACAGTATTTTGGACAGGAAGTGGTATTGAGCTAAATGCGAAAGGCTCTGAACTTTGGGTTGAAGTAGAAGTGGACTATGATATGTATGAGCCTTGGATTAGTATAGTTGTTAATTCCGCTACTGTAAGCAGACAAATGTTAATTGCCGGAAGGTACTGGGTTTGTATATTTAGAGGGATGACAGAGCATGAAATAAAAAATGTTAAAATTATAAGAGATGTTCAGGCTATGAATGGCGACCCAGGAAGTTATATGCAAATACATGCTGTGAAATTTGATGGGGAATGTCTACCTATAGAAGAAAAAACGTACAAGATTGAATTTATTGGAGATAGTATTACATCAGGAGAAGGAGTAATAGGGGCTAAGAAAGAAGAAGATTGGATTTCTATGTGGTTTAGTGCGATAGATAATTATAGCACAATGACTGCAGAAGCCTTAAATGCAGAACATAGAATTATTTCTCAAAGTGGATGGGGGATACTTACAAGTTGGGATAATAATCCTCATTATAATATTCCAGAGTATTATGAAAAGGTGTGCGGACTTCTTACTGGTGATAAAAATGAATCTCTAGGAGCTTTCGAAGATAACCACTTTGAATCTTGGCAGCCAGATGTTGTAGTAGTTAACCTTGGAACAAATGATGAAGGAGCTTTTACTTCACCTGAGTGGAGAGATGAAGTTACAGGAGAGACTCATAAACAAAGATTAAATGAGGATGGCACATTTAATGAGGAAGATTTAGAAGCTTTTGAAAAAGCGGCTTATAACTTTCTAGTTAAACTTAGAAAATATAATAAAAAGGCTAATATAGTATGGGTATATGGGATGTTAGGAATTCCAATGCTTCCGTCTATTTATCGTGCTGTGGATGCATATATTAAAGAGACTGGTGATAAAAAGGTTTCTGTATTCCAGCTTCCAAATACAACAGAAGAAACAGTAGGATCAAGACAACATCCTGGATTTCTATCGCATCAGAAAGCAGCGAAAGAGTTGACTCAATATTTAAGGGGAATATTATCTAAATAAGGTGAGTAATGCAAATAGCTTTCTAAAATATTTCAATTAAAAATTATTATAAATGAGGACCATGGATAGTTAGAAATATAATTTTTTGATTATTCATGGTTATTTCTTTAGAAAGAATTCATTTTAAGTAGTTAAGAGAAAGATATTTTCTTATTACTATTAAACAATTATGTGTTATGGAAAAAGCTTGTCTTGCTGGTAATGAATTTTTAACAAGATAAGTTTTATGTATAATAAAGAGTTTTTTTTCATATATAAAAACATTTTTCCATATATTGAAAAGCTTATTAAATTATTATATAATGTAAATGCTTTAATTAATCGTTAAAGTAAAATATAAACAAGGCAAATTAATCAAATAAGTAATAGTATCAATTATGCTTTAACTGATAAAGTTTAACCAAAGATTTACAATTAAAAAATAAATAAATAACTAATAAGAATTCTCTAAATCAGAAAAGTGAATTTTAAAAGTTTGCAATGTTAATTAAACGATAACTTGGTATTAGGAGGAAAATTAATGAAAACAAAAAAAATTAAAAAACTATTAGCGACAGTTATGGTAATCTCAACTTCAACTACTATCTTACCGGTTTCAGCAATAGGAATAGCGGAAAATAATAATGCAACAGTTTTAGAAAATAGTACAGGCATCTCTAGTACAACAGTTACTATGGAGGGGGGGAGTAACGATGCAACAAATTTAAATAGCAGTACAAGTAGTGCAGCAGTTACCGCAGCTACTAATGAGACTAACACAGTCGCAGCGCTGTCTGAAATTAGTACAACCCCTTCTGCTGTTTATTATAATGGTTTTGAAGATGGGAAGTTGCCGGATCAAGTTAATTGGAAGGCAGATATATCAAGTGTAGCAATAGAAGATATAAATGGAAATAATGCGTTAGGATTTAATGCAAATTATGACGGAGTAAGTACATGGAATTCTGAAACTTGTCTTGATTTTATTGCTAAAAGCTCAGAAAAAATTAAAGCAGGTTCTGAGATTCAATTTGATATTATAATTCCACAAACAAATGCTAATTTTACTGGCGAGATTCACTTGGAAAGCACATTGCAAGACTCCAATTGGAAGGATGCAGGTATTGGTTCGGGATCGGTAGATTCAACTGGTTTCAAAAATGAAAGCGCTGTTAATGGTTATATAAGAAAAACTGTATCTATAAAAACTGACAAAGATACTGTGGGATTATCGAATTTCTATATTAAAATTGTAGGAAATCAATGCAATTACAATGGTAAGCTATTTATAGATAACATTAAAATTGTAAACAACCAAGCTTCAGGTGATACGGCACCACTTCCGAGTGTTTCTGATTTAAAATGGAATTTTGATAATTCTGAGAATGATAGTGATGGATGGTTTTATGGAGGAGCCTATGATTATCATGGATCTTCTGATAACGTTGTAAATTATGATAACACTACGATTGGCAGTGGGGCTTTGAAGCTTTCCCTTGATTATTCTAAGGATTCTGCAAGTGGCTGGAGTGAATTTAAAATTAACAAAGATTTGGGTGCAGCAACTTCATTTAAAGGATATAATATATTAACATATGATTTTATTTATAACCCAAGTAAGATGACTACTGGAGGATTTCAAACAAAATTATTCATTACAGATAGCTTAAATACCTATGGCTCAATTGACTTAAATAATTCGGTAGATGTTGGTAATACTGGATTAAAGAAAGTACAGGTAACTCTTAAGTTTACTTCTAAGGATGTAGATGCCAGTTCAATTACTATTGGAATTATAGGAGCAAGCACTAACTATAATGGTGATATATATATAGATAATATTAAACTTAGTCAAGAACAAGTAGCAGATAAATATGTTGAAAAGACAACAACTACTACAACACAAAATATAATTGATGTAAGCGATTTAATGCCTTCAAAAGTAAAGTTAGTTGACTCGAGTGCAACATCAAAAACAGCAAATTTATACTCATATTTAACTGGTGTAGGTAAATCGGATTATGTTTTATATGGACATCAAAATGATACACATCATAAGGCTGGAAATGGTCCAACTAATTCAGACACAAAGGATATAACAAGTTCTATTTCTGCGATTGTTGGAATTGATGCCCTGTCATTAACGGGATCCGAATTATCATTAACTGATGAAGAGAAAGCTGCTGGAAAGGATTTGATTTCAAAAGCAGCAGATTTAAGCATAGAGGCGTCAAATGAAGGCGGTATAATAACTTTGTCAGCTCATATGCCAAATTTTGAATTAGTTAAAGAAAAAGGAAAAGATAAAAACGGAAATTATGATTATTCAGGATATACTCCAGGAACAACAACTGGTAATATAGTGTCAAGGATTATGCCAGGTGGAGATTTGAATGATGTATATGTTGGGTATTTAGATATGCTTGCAACTTATGCACATAAACTAGAGAATGCTGGAGTTCCGGTGATATTCAGGCCATTCCATGAGAATAATGGAAGCTGGTTCTGGTGGGGTAAAGCATATTGTGACGAGGAAGCGTACAAGAATATGTATCGTTATACAGTTGAATATTTAAGGGATACTGATAAAGTTCATAATTTCTTATATGTATATTCACCAAATGGGCCGTTTGAAAATGAGGAAGATTACTTATCACGTTATCCAGGTGATGAATTTGTTGATATCTTGGCTTTTGATTATTATGATGATAATCCTACTGAAGATGCATCTACAGATCCATGGATGGCGAGTTTCAAAGACACTATTAGCCTAGTTCAAAATATAGCAAAGAATAAAGGTAAACTCTCAGCAGTATCTGAAGTAGGATTGCGTAACAATGAAAATAATGGTTTTATGGCTCTATCAGGAAATGCCGATAAAGATTGGTTTAAGCATGTAGCTGATATAATATCAAGTTCGGATATGCCGTACTATATGACTTGGGCGAATTTTGGTGAAACGGATGGTTTCTTTGCTCCATATATGGTAAGTGATACAAAAGGTCATGAAATGATTAATAACTTTATAAATTACTATAATGAAGATAAATCAATATTTGCTGATGGAGTGGAAGATTACTCTAGTTCTGCAATAACTAAAGAGTCAGCATATTCTTATGGATTCATAACAGGACCAGTTTCAAGCAGCCGTATTCTTGAACCAACTATAGTAACAGCAAGCGTAAAAGAATATGATGGACAAGTTAAGTTTGTATTGAAAAATAAAGCAGGAGATGCTATTGAAACTCTTAACGCTACAAAAGATGAAAATGGTATATATTCAGCTGCAATTTCACAAACTATTCTCGATAAAATAGGACAAGCTGTTGGGTCTATTGATTTATATTCAGATGATAATAAATTAGATACAATAAAAGCTATATTTAATATAAAAGAGGCAGAGAAAGATCCTAAATTGGTAGATAATTTTGAATCATATTCAGGAGAAGATGCATTGCTTCAAGGCGTTTGGTCTACTAATGTTGGATCAGGCTGCAGTGTTACACCAAAGTTAGATACAAATAATAAAAATAGTGGCGATTATGGACTTGCGTTTAATTATAAGATTGCTCCAAACGGATGGACTGGTATTACACAATCATTAGATGCGGATTGGTCTGGTTGCGATGCATTACAAATTTGGGTTAAGCCAGATGGCAAAGGTCAAAAACTCGTTATACAACTTACATCAAACGGTGAAGATTTTGAAGTTTGGATGCCGGATTTTGCAGCAACAACTGAAGCTAAACTTCTAACTATACCTTTTAGCCAATTTAAAGGAAAAAACAATGGAACATTTGACCAAGCTCATATAGAGAAGATGGGAATATGGTGCAATACAATTGGAACAGATACTGTTAACTCAGTAATGTATTTTGATGATATTAAAGGGGTAAGTTCTTCAAATTCAGGTAGCAATAATACTGGTGGAGAACAAACAGGAGGAAATACAAATGCAGGAGGATCAACAGGTGGAACAGCTGAAGTAGTAATGCCTTCAAGAGTTGCAATTAATGGAACTGAAAGGGTTGGTGGAACTCTAACTGCTGAATTATTAAAGGCAGATTCTACAGAGTTTGTTCCATCTCAAGGTGTAACATATGCTTGGTATAGGTTATTTAATAAAGATGATAGTATCACTAACGGTGCATTAGTGGGAACTGATAAAACTTATAGGTTAATTGGCAGTGATAAAGGATATTATATTAAATTATTAGTTACTTATAATGGTAAGATATTTGAAAGTACTACGTCTTCTATTGCGAGAAATTCATCAAGTAGTAGTTCAAGTACATCATCAAATAGTAGTTCATCGAACAGTGGGTCAACTACAACAACGAGCACAACAACTGAAAATTCAGTTACAACAGGTGTAACTACAGCAATTTTAAACACAAGTGCTGATGGGACTGTAAAATTGCTCGATAGCAATGGACAACCTAAAACGGGTTGGCAACAAATAAATGGTACTTGGTATTTAGCTAATGAAACTGGTACAGCGCAAACGGGCTGGCAACAAGTAAAGGGGAATTGGTATTTGCTAGCTAAAACTGGTGCAATGCAAACAGGCTGGCAGCTAGTAAATGGTAAGTGGTACTTATTGGCTTCATTTGGCCAAATGCAAATAGGTTGGCAGAAAGTAGATGATAAATGGTACTATTTATATAGTGATGGATTTATGGCTAGTGATACAGTTATTGACGGTTATACAGTAGATGCAAGTGGTGCTTGGGTATAATGAAATATAAAAATTAAAGTAGCGAGTTTAGAACATGTTTTTAAGAGAAAGTTTAGATGAAGGAATCATTTGACTTTCTCTTTTTATATGTTAATTTTCGATTCTGTAAATTGATTTACGAGACTATATCAGAAGATTGTTGGCTAGTGAAAAATAAGTCAGCAGTAATAGATGCATATATGATAATGGATAAAGGGTTTAGTATCGAATATTGTTTTATAATAAAAGGTTCAGTGTTTGAAAAAATGAAACACCAGATATTATTTTTTCAAACACTATAAATATTTATATAAACACTGTATGCTTTGCTTAAACACTACATATATTGATAAATATTGTGTGCTTGGAAAATAAAATATATAATCTTTTTAAAATAAATGTATATACTTATAATATATAATATTCATTCATTTTGTTTTATAAATATATATAAGTTTGGGGATGAAAATTATAAAAACTTATATCATTAATAGTGTTTGGCATATTTATTGCTCTATATAATTGCATAAAAAATAACACGCAAATTGGAGGAGTAAAAATGGATCAACTAGAAATGGCAATAATGAATATTATAATTAATGCAGGAGATTGTAAAAATCATGCTTATATGGCGCTAGGAATGGCAAATGAAGGTAAGTATGAAGAAGCTGAAAAAGAGATGGGTTTGGCTAATGATGCTTTAGCTAAGGCACACGATGCACAAACAGAAATGCTTCAGAAAGAAGCCGCAGGTGAAAAAATAGAATTATCAGTTTTGTTTGTTCATGCACAAGATCATTTAATGACAGCTATATCTGAGAAAACTTTAATAGAACAAATTATAGAATTAAGAAAAGTTGTAAATACTTTACTTAATAAATAAATATATTATTTGCTTATCAACATATTACTAGTGCGTTGATGTAAACGTACTTAAGTATTTAATACATTATTTTATTTATAGAAAGATTTTAAGGAGGAACAATTATGATTACAATTAAATTATTCTGCGCATCAGGGATGTCAACAAGTGTTTTAGTTAATAAGATGAAGGAAGCAGCTAAGGCTAAGGGGATAGATGCAGAAATTATAGCATTCCCAGAATCACAAATGGATAGACATCTAGATAGCATGGATGTTGCACTTTTAGGACCACAAGTTGGATATACTTTAGGAAAAGCAAAAAGTCTTTGTGAACCAAAAGGAGTTCCAGTAGAAGTGATACCTATGGTTGATTATGGAATGATGAATGGAGCTAAAGTATTAGATTTAGCATTAAGTTTAATTAAGAAATAGTACTTTAAGCATATATATTGAATCTAGACGCTATAGTACTTAGATAATATTAAGTTTAAAAACATTTAAAGTAATAAAAATTCAATAAGGCAATAATAGCAAATTTATATTTGTAATTATTTATATTATATTTTTAATTCAAAGGAGGAATAATTATGTCATTTAATCAAACACTTAACGAAAAAATAGTTCCAGTAATTATGAAATTCGTTAATCTTAAAGGTGTCCAAGCGTTAAAAGATGGTATGATGTTTACATTACCATTGAATATTATTGGATCTGTATTTTTATTAATTGCAGCTTTTCCATTAAAAGCATTTACAGATTTTATGACTTCAACTTTTGGTGCAGGTTGGAATGATCCATTATACAAAGTACAAGGATCAACAATGGGCATTATGGCATTGGTTGGAGTTATAGGAATGACTTACTCATACTGCAAGAATGAGGGAGTAGAGCCGTTTTCACCATCAGTAATTGCTCTAAGTGTATTTGTTATAGTTACTAATAACTTTGTTACTTATCAGCCGACACCAGACGCGACTCCAGTTCAAGTGGGCGGTGCTATTCCTACATCTTGGACCGGTGGAGCAGGTATGATTACTGCAATTGTAGTTAGTTTGATTGTTTCATTTGTTTATTGCGCAATGATTAAGCGAAACATTACAATAAAAATGCCAGAGGGTGTTCCACAAGGTGTTGTTAATGCATTCTCAGCTTTAATTCCGGCTACTGTTATATTTAGTGGAGCTGCTGTTGTTTATGCATTATGCAAATTTGGATTCCAAACTTCTTTTGTAGAGATTATTTATAAAGTGGTTCAAACACCATTACAAGCAGCATCAGATTCATTACCTGGAGCTATGCTTATTGCATTTGCTGTTCCATTCTTATGGTTTTTTGGAATTCATGGAGGTATTACAGTAGGAGGAATGGTAGGCCCATTATTAACTGCTAATACTGCATTCAATGCAGAATTACAAAAAGCGGGGACTTTAGACCTTGCTCATGGTGCTCATATAGTGACTCAACAATTCTATGATAGTTTTGTTAATTTAACAGGTAGTGGTCAAACATTGGGACTTACACTACTACTACTATTCCTTGCAAAATCGGCTCAATTTAAGCAATTAGGTAAGTTAGCGCTTACTCCAAATTTATTTAATATTAATGAACCAATATTATTTGGTATTCCAGTAGTAATGAATCCAATCATGGGTGTACCATTTATACTTGGTCCAGTAATAAATGCAGTATTACTTTACTTCGCGATTGCATCAGGCTTACTAACACCAATGGGGGCAATATTAGTACCATGGACAGTTCCAACTGTAATTTCAGGATTTATTCTTGGTGGACCTAGTTACGCTTTAGCACAATTTGTATTCTTAATAGTTTCTACTGTAATTTACTTCCCATTTTTTAAGAAAGCAGATGCTATGGCTTATGCTGATGAATTAGCAGCTCAACAAGATCATTAATAAAGCTTATAATCTCAATTAAAATATCCCCTATAAGATAGATTATTTGATAAAAGTCTTTTTATAGGGGGATATATTATAATTTTAAATAATTTTTATTTATATAGTAGTAAAATAGTAATGACGAAGAATAGGTTGGTATTAATCAGCCTATTCTTTATTTATTGGTGAGATAAACAAGTACTAAATAAAAGTATAGACAGGAGTGCATGAAAGACATATATTATATATTAAGGGTAGAGTATATTTGTGCAGGTTGTATAAAAAATATATGGAATATGGTGGGGGTTTTTAGTGAAATGGTCAATAATTACTGATAAAGAAAGTTGTATAAGGAATAATAAGTTATAATAACAAATGCAATGGAAAACCACCACATAATTCCCTTTAAGTCAAGAGCATGTGAGATATTTAAATATTTAAAAAATTAAATTATAAGTCTGCATAATAAGAAGAATTAGATATGAAAGGAATAGTTATGATAAAGTATCAGAAAATAGCATCCCAGATTAAAGAATATATATTGAGTGGCAAGTACAAGCCTAATGAACAATTACCGTTTGAAAAAGAACTATGCGAAAGATTTAATGCTAGTAGAATGACAGTGAAGAAAGCTCTAGATTTGTTAGTTGCAGAAGGATTGGTTGTAAAGAGAAGGGGATCGGGAAGTTTTATAAAGGACATAACCGAAGGAGAGATTCAAGAGATTATTCGAAAAAAACAGTTTTCGGGATTAACTAATACTAATTTAGGGCATGAGGTCACAAGCAAAGTTTTAGATTTTAAGATTATTAATGCCGATGAGAAAATTGCAAGTACATTTAAGATAGATAACGGTGATTTTGTCTACTTCATACATAGAGTAAGGTATGTAGATGAGGCACCTATTGTAATAGAAAAAACTTATATGCCGTTATCAATTGCAGAGGGAATAAAAAAAGAAGATGTTAATGGGTCTATATATAATTTTTTACAGAGAAAGCTAGGATTAAAGATTCAAAGTGCTCATTCGACGGTTAGGGTAAGTAAAGCAGATGAATTTGATAAAGAATATTTATTGTTAATGGATGGAGATCCAATAGCAGAAGTGGAAAAGGTTGTATACTTAGAAAATGGAAGAGCGTTCGAGTACTCGTTTTCTAGACACAGATATGACAATTTTGAATTTAAAGCTATAACAGTTATATAAATAAATTAATATATAAATAAATTAAAGGTGTTGCAGTAATATTATACATTATCGCAGCATCTTTTTCGTCTAAGGAAGTATGTAAATTTTGGATATTGAAAGTGATTTATATAAATGCCTTAGTGGAAATTTAATACTAAATATGTAATTAAGAGAGAGTGTGCTGAGTCGCTGTATTAATTGAATGGAGTTTCGAGAGAAGAGTCATAAGTTTATGTGAGTACATATAAGTTAATAAATTTTATCTTAAATGAATAAAGTATGCTTTTAACTGCAAAAGTATAGACAAGTTGCCGAAAAGAATATATATTTAAAGTGAGGTTTTTAATAATATATGATATGTTTTTTATATATCGAGTGAGGGAGTAGGAGGAAGTATGTATCCAATAAGATTTGAAAATTTATACTACGAAAAAATATGGGGAGGAAGAGACCTAGAAACTTTTAGAGATAACCTTCCAGAGGGAAAAATCGGAGAAAGCTGGGATATAGCTTGTCATCCAAATGGAACAGGAATTGTAGCAAATGGTGAATTCAAGGGAATCAGATTTGATGAACTGATAAAAGAATACGGAACTAGCATCGTTGGTGCTAAGGTAAGCCTAGAAAAGTTACCTTTACTAGTGAAATTAATTAATTCAAGAGAAAAACTTTCAGTACAAGTTCATCCTGGAGATGAATATGCAGCTAAATATGAAGGTGATTATGGTAAGACAGAAGCATGGTATGTTGTAGATGCTAAACCAGATGCTAGTTTGATAGTTGGTACTAAAGGATGTACAAAGGAAGAATTTGAAGCGGCAATAAAATCAGGAGAAGTTGAAAAATATTTAAATAAGATAGATGTAAAAAAAGGTGATTGCTTTTTAATAAATAGTGGACTTATTCATGCTATATGTGAAGGTGTTATAATAGCTGAAATACAACAAAATAGTGATGTAACCTATAGAGTATATGATTACGGTAGACCAAGAGAAATACATGTAGAAAAAGCATTAGACGTGACAAACTTTGAACTTCAATGTGAAAATCTTAAAGGAGAAGAAATAGCATTTGATGGTTATAAAAAGAGTTTACTATGCAAAAATGAATATTTTGGAATAGAAAAATTAACTATAGAAGAAACATTGCAAGATAGCAGTGATGAAGATAAATTTGACATCTTAACTTGTGTGGATGGAGAAGGAATAATAGAAGGAAATGGGTATTTAGAAAAGATAAAAATGGGAGATAGCTATTTAATACCTGCAGCACTTGGAAATTATGAAATAAAAGGAAAGCTTAAAGTTTTGAAAAGTTATCCTGTAGTTTAGGTGGTAATTATAAATTAATAAATAATTGCTATTAAACTATTTATATAAAAAATATTTAGTTTAAAATTAAAACAAATATTCTGAAGAATATTACTATATATATTCTTCAGAATATTTAAAAAAGTAAACCAACTTCAAATGATTGTTTAAGTGAATTTTAGCACTATCTACAGTGTACTAAACACTAAAGTATTATTTTGTAAATACTTAAGAAGGAGAAAGATAAGATGGGAATTAAATTTAATGAAAATACTAGAGAGTTTCATCTTTATAATAATAATATAAGTTATATTATTAGAGTAATCGATGGCATAGAACAGATGGAAAATGTTTATTATGGTAAACGATTAAGGCATAGAGAGTCATTTAAACATATAATGGAAAGAGAACTTAAACCTTCATGCAATATGTTTGAGGGAAATCATACTTCGTCATTAGAACATATAAAGCAGGAATATCCAAGCTACGGAATTACAGACTACAGATATCCGGCTCATACGATTATAAGTAAAAATGGAAGTAGAATTAGTAACTATAAATATGTTGGATATAAAATATTTGAAGGAAAGAATAAGTTAAATGGATTACCATCGACTTATATTGAAGCAGCTTCAGAAGCTCAAACATTAGAAATTGCATTATTTGATGAGATATTAAATAGTAAACTAATACTAAGTTATACAATATACGAAGGTCTTGATGCAATATGCAGAAATGCAAAAATAACTAATGAAGGGGAAGAGGCATTTTATATAGACAATGCTATGAGCTGTAGCGTTGATTTAGCAGATTCAGATTTTGAAATGATTCATACATCAGGTGCTTGGGCTAGAGAGTGTCATCTTAAAAAGAGAAAGTTAACAGAAGGTGTGCAATCTATTCACAGTTTAAGAGGTGCAAGTAGTCATGTTCATAATCCATTTGTGATATTAAAACGTCCAAATACAACTGAATATGTAGGAGAAGTGTATGGCTTTAGTTTAGTATACAGTGGAAATTTCTTAGGACAAGTTGAAGTTGATTCGTATGGAGTATCAAGAGTTATGATGGGTATTAATCCTTATGAGTTCAAATGGAAACTTGATTCAAGAGAAGAATTTCAAACGCCAGAATGTGTAATTGTCTACACTAATGATGGTTTAAATGCAATGAGTCAAACTTACCACAAACTTTATAGAACAAGACTTGCAAGAGGTAAATGGAGAGATAAAGAACGTCCTATTCTTGTAAACAATTGGGAAGCAACATATTTTGACTTTGATGAAGAAAAGATACTTTCTATAGTAAGGGCTGCAAAGGACCTGGGAATAGAGCTGTTTGTACTTGATGATGGTTGGTTCGGAAAAAGAAATGATGATACAAGTTCTCTTGGAGATTGGTTCGAAAACAAAGAGAAACTTCCAAATGGAATAGCTGGTTTATCTGAAAAAGTAGAAGAGATAGGACTTAAATTTGGATTGTGGTTTGAGCCAGAAATGGTATGTAAGGATACTAAATTATTTAAAGAACATCCAGAATGGGCTATTCAAACACCTAACAGAAACATGTCTCATGGAAGAAACCAATTCATCCTAGATTTCTCAAGGGATGAAGTTGTTGAATATGTATTTAGTTTGATGGATAACATAATGGGAAATTCTAAAATTTCTTATATTAAGTGGGATATGAACAGATATATAACAGAACCGTATTCATTAGCGCTGGAAGAAGATAGACAAGGTGAAGTATTCCATAGATATATTCTTGGAGTATATAAGTTGGCTGAAAAGATAATAACTAAATACCCAGAGCTTTTAATTGAATCATGCGCAGGCGGCGGGGCTAGATTTGATCCTGGAATGCTATACTATGCACCACAGACTTGGGCAAGCGATGATACTGATGCTGTAGAAAGATTAAAGATACAATATGGTACTTCAATGATTTATCCATTAAGCGCAATAGGAAGTCATGTATCAGCAGTACCAAATCATCAGGTAGGAAGACTTACTCCGCTTAACACAAGAGCCAATGTAGCATATTTTGGAACTTTTGGGTATGAGCTTAATGTTAATACTATGAGTGATGAGGAAAAGGAAATAGTCAAAGAACAAGTTAAATTCTTTAAGAAAAATAAATCGTTGATTCAAAAAGGTGATTTTTATAGAATGCTAAATCCTTTTGAAAGCAATGAAACTTCATGGATGGTAGTGTCTGATGATAAGTCACAAGCCATTGTGGGCTACTATCAAGCTTTATGCAGGCCAAATGAAAAATATAATCGTATAAAATTACAGGGACTTGACGCGGATAAACTGTATTCAATAGAAGGTAGAGAAGGAAATTACTACGGTGATGAACTTATGAATTTAGGAATAGTATTATCAAAAGATTATACAGAAAAAGCTAGTGAATATTGGTCGAGAAAACGTGAAGATTTTATGTCGCAATTGTTTGTAATAAACGAGGTAAAGTGATATTTTGGAAATAAAGGAGTAGTTATGTAAATAGTAAAATTGATATAAAAGGTTTTAATTTTCAACTCTGAAATAGGAATATAGATGTTTATAGGGAATAAGTAAATAAGAAAAATAAGGCTAAGTCCATAGGGGGCTCCATGGACTTAGTTTCACTTTACAATGTATGGAATAGTTAGCACCATAGTTGTTCCTTTTCCGAGAATACTATGAATTTCTAATCCATAGTCATTGCCATAATTCAACTTTAATCTTTTGTTTATATTCCTTAAGGCGGTACCGCTAAAATCATTATTCTTATCATTAATATAATCATTTAATTTTTTTAATTTTACATGATCCATACCTATACCGTTGTCAGAAATGGTTAGTACTAGATTTTCAGTTATATGTTCACCTTTAATTACTATTTTCCCATCACCGCTACATTCACTTAAGCCATGATAGATAGAGTTTTCAATTAATGGCTGAATTATCATTTTAATTATTTCGCAGTCTAGAATTTCGGAGGTAATCAAATTTTCAATTGTGAATAGCTGATCGAATCTAATCTTTTGAAGGTAAATATAATTTTCAATAATGCTTATTTCTTCCTTTAATAAGACGGTGTTTATTTTTCTATTCATACTGTACCTTGTAATAGAGCCAAAATATTCAGACATGGTTGAAGTTTCTATATCGTCATTTATTTCTGCCATCATGCGAATAGATTCTAAGGTATTATATATAAAATGAGGATTAATTTGATTTTGAAGTTGCTTAAGTTCTAGTTCTTTCTGTTCAATTTGGCTCTTATAATTAATATTAATTAAATCGCTTATTCTGCTTTTCATTTCATTATAGGATTTCATTAATATTCCAATTTCGTCATTTTTAGTATAAGATACTTTATAATTTAAATTATTTTCAACATTGCTCTCCATATTCTTGATTAAAAACTTTAAAGGATTAAATATTCTTTTTATAAAAAATATATATAGCACAATAAATAAAATTAAGAAGAAAGTTATGTTAATAATAAACGAAAAAATATATAAGTTGTCTATATGATATGCATTTGACTTAGGAATTGAATTTACAATTATCCAGCTTGTTGAAGGTATAGTATTGTAGGAAACTATATATTCAATATTACTATCCATATACTGTATGCTAGGAGTAGTGGTTGCATTGTGTAACTGGTCATAAGTAGGAATAAATACATTGGATTCCTCGCCTGTGGTTAGAATTAAATTTCCATTAATATCATAGATAGAAACTATCTGATTATTAAATGGAAGATGATCTTTTACTAATAAATTGCGAATTTCATCAATTGGAATAGTAATTAATAATACTCCAGTTACTTTCTTTGTTTTAATATCTATTATTTTTCTAGCCAATGCTATTAACTGTTTAGAGTCTTGCGAAGTAAATTCAAATATATCGCTTGCATTTATATTAGGAAAAATTGATGTAAATTCATTAGAATTTAAGGAATCTATAAACCATTTTTCTGACTTTGGATTTTTAAGTTTATCATTAGAACTATTACGTGTACTTGATACGCCTCTTCCGCTCAAATCATATATGTAAGCACCATTTATTGAGGTGTTTTGGATTAGCATCATATCACAAATGTACTTTAAATAATTATATTCACTTATATCATAAGGTTTATCAGCAGCAAGTATAGAATATAAGTTTCTCACTTCAGGAATAAGTAATGGATATTTTGATACATCAGAAATATTATTTAATTTTTCTACAACTTGCTGACTCAGACTGACATTGAAATTTTCTATAAGTTTTTCTGTTTTATTAAATTCGTATTTTGAGTACGAATATAAATTTAAACTTGTTATTAGAAAAAATATAATATACATAATTACAAAAATAAGTAATGTTAATTTTTTAATGGATATATTATTATTAAAATTCATAAATTCACCTAACTATAAATTCAATTATTAATCTTAAGGAACATAGTAAAAGAATTTATCAAAATACTAAAGTAGTTCAAATAGAGATGTGTAGCAAGCTTAGGGGAATAAACATTTAGTATTAGACAAATAAAGGAATTTAACTGTATTAAAAAAGTATATTTCGAATATTAGTAAACTAATATATAATTTAAATATATAGTAACTTAAACGAATATTCAATATGGAGGAAAAATGAAAATAATAGTAGTTGATGACGATAAAATCATAAGAATAGGATTAAGCAAAATAATAAAAAGATTATTTGATGAACATGAAGTTGTTAACGAATTTCAAAATGGATTAGCGGCATTACAATATCTCAAAGAAAACGAAGAAGAGGTTAATTTAGTAATAACAGATATAAAGATGCCAGTAATGACGGGGATAGAGCTAATAGAGAAAGCTAAAAGGGAATTGAATAAACCACCTTTATTTGTGGTTTTGAGTGGATATGATGAGTTTAATTATGTTAGAGATACTATGAAAGCTGGGGCTATCAATTATTTATTGAAACCGATTAAACAAGAGGATTTGAAGAATATTATGCAAGAAGCAGAAACTAAAATAAAAGATAACGAAAAAAATCATAGGCTACTAAATAAATCCATAGAGGTGCTAAAAAAAGACTTTTTTAAATATATTTTATTTACTAATAAAGAGATTGATTTTAAAACAAATGAATTATTATTAGAGAATATGCAGTTAAATGAAGGATATATATACAAAATGGTTATTGTTCAAAGAAAAGAAGATGATACAAATATTTTCAAGGAGTTTATGAGTTGTATACTAACTGCATATAACAAAATAGAATATGAAGCTTTTAGTTTAGAAGATTGTATTTATACAATTTTTTATTTTGATAAAAAGCAATACGAAAATATAGATTTAATAAATGAAAAAATAGAAAGTGAAACAGAGGTTTTTGTAAATAATAGCAGAAACGTTTATATATTGAGGTATACAGATAAGGTGTGGAAATTAAGAGAGAACTACAAATTGGTAAAAAAACTTAAGGAAAATATGTGTTACGATAATAGTTCTAAAAAATATTTCGTAAATGAGTCAGATAAATTATTAGAAACATTAAATAGCGAAAGTAACAACCCCAATGTAGTAGTGATAAGTTTGGCTAAACAATATATAATCAATAATTTTAATAAAAATATAACATTAAAAGATGTAGCAAATGAGGTACTTCTAAGTCAAAATTATTTATCGGAATTATTTAAGAAAGAAGTAGGGGAAGGTTTCTATGATTTTTTGTCAAGTTATAGAATTAAAAAAGCAAAAGAACTGTTATTAACTACAAATTTAAAGATTTATGAAATAGGGCAAAAGGTTGGATATAATGATTCAATAACATTTGGAAGGGCATTTAAAAAGATAGCTGGAACTACCCCTAATAATTTTAGAAACAATAAGGAAAATGATTAATAAAGCAATGCTTTTTATTTTTAAGATACAAGAGAGAAGGGAAGTTTTGTGAGAAAGTATAGTAAACTTATTAAAATTGTGACTTTATTTTTATTAGTGATTTTGATGAGTATATTTGGATTTAATTCTTTAAAAAGATATATAGTGGGTTCCCCTCAGAATAATGAAAATAGTAGGGAGCTTGAAGGTTCTATTACTTTTGTAAGTAATAGAACAGATAAGAGTGAAGAGCTAAATTCGATGATAAAAGAGTTTGGGCAAATACATCCTAAGGTTAAAATAAATTTAGAATTAATAGGTGATGCTGAAGAAATATTAGAAAGAAGGGCAGCTGCTGGAGAGTTGCCAGACGTAACCTTAGTTCCAGGTGCCATAGATACAATAGAATATAGCAAATATTTTTTGCCAATAGATGATCTAGGATTTAATGATGAAAATATATACAATCATACATTAGGACCAGATAATAAGTCATATACGATTTCAACATCTATGTTATGGGAAGGAATAATTTACAACAAAGAGATATTTAAGGCTGCAAACATAAAAGAGATTCCTAAGACAAAAAAAGAATTTTTTGAAGCTTGCAAGAAAATAAAAGAAATAGGGGTTATGCCAATTGCTTTAAATTATAAACAGCCATGGGTAATGAGCATGTGGTCGGATAGTATTCCTTATTTACTTGATACAAAACTTGAAGAGAATATAGTAACAAAATCAAAAGATATATTGAATAATGAAAGTGGAGTATATAAGTCTCTAGAATTTATAAGAGGAATTGTTAAGGATAGATATTGTGAAGAGGATTTATTTAATTATGATTGGCAACAATGCAAAAATGATCTTAAGGATAAAAAGGTAGCAATGATTATTTGGAATTCTGATTTTAAATATCAGTTGGAAGATATGGGTGCATCTAAAGAAGAATTTGGAATATTTCCAATTCCAGAAAGTAAGATAATTAGTGTAGTTGGAGATTATAAATTTGCAATAAGCAAAAATACTAAATATCCAGATATATCTGAAGAGTTTTTAAGGTTTATGTTTAACGATGATAGGTACGCGAAAGCTGTAAATATAATGTCATCCTTAAAAAGCAGTGAGAGAAATATTCAGATGTTAAAAGAATTAGAGGAGTTTAATTTACCTATACAACTACAAACAAATGTTGTAAAGAATCAAACTAATTATGAATTAGAAATTCATAATAAGTATTTTAATATTAAAAATGATATTGGATTGAATAGTAGTTTTGTACAAAGGTATGTAATAGCATCTGATACTAAGCCTATGATAGAAGAAGTTAATAAAAAATATAGAGAGAGTAGAGTTGAAATACGATAATAGATAGCTCAAATTACCTATAGATAATCAACGTAATTTTATGTTTGTTATCTATTTTTTTATACATTGATTAAATATATAAAATAAAAGTATGTTTTTATTAATAAAAATATAGACATTTAATTAATAAAGATATATATTTATTATATAGAAGTGATGTAATTATTAAAAAAATGTCGTATGTATTCAATCAATCTTTCTAGCGAAGATCAAAAATAAGATAGTCACTTAAATTAATAATTATAAAGATTAGGTTTAGAAAATTTTCGAATTATTTTATATATGTCAGGAGGTTATTAAATAATGTATTTAATCGGAATTGATATTGGTGGGACAAACTTAAGGGCTGCAGTAATATCTAAAGAAGGAAATATAGTAGAAATATTCAAAGTTGAAAACGAAGTACAAAAAGGAGCTGCATATAACTTAGATAAATTAATTGGTCAAATAAAAGAACAATGGAGTAATTATGAAATAGAAAAAGTTGGAGTAGGAGCACCTGGTCCTTTAGATTTGAAAGTAGGTAAATTATTAAATCCAGTTAACTTAAAAGGATGGGAAAATTTTAATATAAAAGAGTACTTAAAAGAAAAGTTAGGTGTGCCAGTTCAAGTTAATAACGATGCAAATGTAGCAGGTCTTGCAGAAAGCTTGGTTGGTAGTGCAAAGGACTGTGAATCGGTATTTTATATAACCGTTTCAACTGGAGTAGGTGGTGCTTTAATTCTTGATAAGAAGATTATCAATGGAGCACACAGTCAAGCAGCAGAAATTTACAATATGATAATTAATGAAGATAAATATAGTCACGCAGGTACAAATAAGGGTGGCCTTGAAGGGCAATGCAGCGGTGTAAATATAGCTAGAGTAGCATCAGAAGTCTATGGAAAAGCGTTAAGCACAAAAGAAGTGTTTGATTTATATGGAAATAACGATGAAAAAGCTGTTCAAGTAATAGAAAAGTGGATTGATAATATTTCAATTGGAGTAGCAAACATAATATCTGTGGTAGACCCAGAAACTGTAGTTATTGGTGGTGCAGTACTAATATATAATACGTACCTATTACCTAAGATTATTGAATGTACTAAAACTAAGGTTGCAGATCCATCTATGGTAGACATAAGAATCGCACAAATTGGCGATAATGCAGGCCTTATTGGAGCAGCAATGTTATAGCAAAAGTTTGAAATTAAAAGATATATTCATTTTAATTTAAATATATACAACAATTTATAAAAACACATAATTAAAATAAGGAAATCTAGGAGGCATAATATGAGTATACAATTTAAATTCCCAGAAAACTTTTGGTGGGGGTCGGCAACATCAGGTCCTCAAAGTGAAGGAAGATTTAATAAAAAGCATGATAGCGTATTTGATCATTGGTTTGACATAGAGCCAGAAGCATTTTTTGATGGAGTTGGCCCTAATGTAGCATCAAATTTCTATAATAGCCATAAAGAAGACTTAGCATTAGTTAAAGAAACAGGATTAAATAGTTTTAGAACATCAATTCAATGGACAAGGCTTATAAAAGATTTTGAAACAGGAGAAGTTGATGAAGATGGTGTTAGATTCTACAATGAAGTAATTGATGAATGTATTGAAAATGGACTTCTTCCGGTTATGAATTTACATCATTTTGATTTACCGGTTGAGTTATATGATCAATATGGTGGATGGGAATCTAAACACGTAGTAGACTTGTTTGTAGTATTTGCAAAAAAATGCTTTGAATTATTTGGGGATAGAGTTAAGTATTGGACTACATTTAATGAACCTATAGTTGTAGTTGAAGGAGAATATTTATATCAATTTCACTATCCCAAATTAGTTGATGGTAAAAAAGCTGTACAAGTATTATATAATTTAAATTTAGCATCAGCAAAAGTTATAGAAGCTTTTAGAGCTATGGGATGTGATAAGGATGGTGGAAAAATAGGAATAGTTCTTAATTTAACGCCTGCATATCCAAGAGCAAACAGTGAAGAAGATGTAAGAGCAGCTAAAATAGGAGATAGTTTCTTTAATACTTCATTCTTAGACCCTGCAATTAAAGGACATTTTCCAGAGATACTTCTTGAAATATTAGAGAAAGATAATGTAATGTGGGAATCAACAGAAGAGGAATTGGAAATAATTAAAAACAATACGGTTGATTTCTTAGGAGTAAACTACTACCAACCTAGAAGAGTTAAAGCGAAAGAATCAGAAATAGATGAATCAAAAGGCTGGATGCCAGATAAATACTTTGATAATTACGAAATGCCAGGAAGAAGAATGAATCCATACAGGGGATGGGAAATATATCCTCAATGTATGTATGATATTGCGATAAATATAAGAGATAATTATAACAATATTCCTTGGTATATCTCTGAGAATGGTATGGGTGTTGAAGGCGAAGAAAAATATATAAATGCTGACGGCATAATAGAAGATGACTACAGAATAGATTTCTATAAAGAACATTTAGAGTATCTTCATAAAGGTATAAGCGAAGGATCTAACTGTTTTGGGTACCATACGTGGACTCCTATTGATTGCTGGTCATGGAGCAATGCATATAAAAACAGATATGGGTTTATAGCTGTAGATTTAGCAACTCAAAAGAAAACTATTAAGAAATCAGGAAGATGGATTAAAGAAGTTGTAGAAAATAACGGATTCTAATTAAAAGTTGTGAATTAATAAATGATAGGCTGTCTCAAAAGTTAAAATTTGAGACGGCTATTTGAATTATATAAGGAGGATCATAAATGAGAAATTTTATGGTTTTTGATGTAGGCGGAACTTCTACTAAGTGGTCTGTAATAGATGAAGCAGGTAATTTTAAAGAAAGTGATAAGTTTACTTGTTCTGAAACAGCAGAAGAGTTTTTTTATGAAATAGCAAATATAACAGATAAAATGAAACTAAAGTATAATGTTAAAGGGGTTGCAATAAGTGCGCCAGGTGCTGTAGACAGCGATACAGGATTAATTGGAGGGATAACTGCTATACCTTACATACACGGACCAAATTTTAAAGAAATAATAGGTAAGGCCACAAATTTGAATGTGGAACTTGAAAATGATGCTAATTGTGCAGCCCTCGGAGAGTGTTGGCTTGGAGCAGGTAAAGGCAATAATGATTTAGCATTTGTAGTTTGTGGAACAGGAATAGGCGGAGCTATAGTTAAGGATAAAAAAGTCCATGTTGGAATACATAAACATGGTGGAGAATTTGGTTATTGCTCAATAAACTATGATTTAGATAAAATTAAAGCAACAAATTGGAGTTATGCAGGATCTACTATAGCATTGGCAAGAAATGTTGCTCAGCTAAAAGGTTTAGATGAAGATAGCATTAATGGAATTGAAGTTTTTGAAATGTGCAGTAAAGGCGATGAAATTGCGATTAAGGAAGTAAATAAATATTATTTCACAATGGCAGTGGGCATATACAACATTCAGTATATCTTTGATCCGGAAGTTATTATACTGGGTGGGGCAATAAGTGAAAGAACAGAATACTTAGAGGAAATAAATAAAAGACTTGATATAATGATGAATAGCGACTTAGAAGGAACAATGAGACCAGTTATTAAAAGGTGCCAATTTGGAAATGATGCGAATAAGCTTGGAGCATTATACAACTATTTACAAAGAGAGAAATAGAAAGATTATATAAGTAAATTTTATACAGAGGTGATTTAAATGAGAAAATTTATGGTTTTTGATATCGGTGGAAGTGCAGTAAAGTGGTCTGTAATTAGTGAAGATGGTAGTTTTGTAGAAAGTGGAAAATTCAGTGTTTCAAGTAATAGAGAAGACTTTTTTTCTGGATTAGCAAAAATAACCAATGAAATGAAAGATAAATATGATGTTAAAGGAATTGCAATAAGTGCTCCAGGGGCGGTGGATAGTGAAACTGGAGTAATTGGAGGTATAAGTGCTATTCCATATATACACGGACCTAACTTTAAAGAAATTTTAAAAGAAGCTACAGGTTTGAATACAGAGCTTGAAAATGATGCGAATTGTGCTGCTCTTGGAGAGTGTTGGCTTGGTGCCGGAAAGGACAATAAGGATTTAGCATTTGTTGTATGTGGATCAGGAATAGGTGGAGCTATAGTTAAAGATAAGAAGATTCATGGTGGAATTCATAAGCATGGAGGAGAATTTGGTTATTGCTCAATAACATGTGAGTTAGATGGAGAACCTAAATTCACAAGCTGGAGTCAAGCAGGATCTACTACAGCATTAGCAAGAAAGGTTGCAAATTTAAAAGGACTAGAAGAAGGAAGTCTTGATGGTGTTCAAGTTTTTGACCTATGTAATAAAGGTGATGAAATAGCAATTAATGAAGTGAATAAGTACTATTTTATTATGGCAGTAGGAATATACAATATTCAATATACTTATGATCCAGAAGTTATTATTTTAGGTGGGGCTATAAGCGAAAGACCAGAATATGTTGACGAAATAAACAAGAGATTGGATGCACTTATGAATAGTGATTTGGAAGGGACAATAAAACCAGTTCTAAAAACATGTGTATTTGGAAATGATGCTAATAAATTAGGTGCATTATGTAATTATCTTCAAAGAGAAAAGTAATATAAACCATAGAATTATATTATTTAAAATAAATGAGCTGCTTCAAAAAGAGAAACATAAAAAGAAATCTTTACATGAGTCTTTTAGAGAATAATGTCCTGTTGCTTTATAGCTAATTTTGAAGTGGCTCAATTAGCTTTCGTGTTCTATAAAGTGCTCTCTGATTGTTGAATCAAGAATTTATATTAATAATAAAAGCAATGCTAGTATCTAATATGCTTATAAATAGCAGAAAGCGAGAGATAAACGAAAGTGATCGATATAAATACTTTAAATTTAATAAATAATTTGGATTTAAAATTATATTATTGTGGGACAGAGCAGTGCATACCTAATCATTTTTGGGGACCTGCAATTAAGGAACATTTTAAAATTCACTATATACATAAGGGGAAGGGGATTTTTAGAACCGGCAATAAGATTTTTCATCTAAAAGAGGGACAATGTTTTCTTATATGTCCAAATACGATTTCATATTATAAAGCAGATGGGAGAGATCCTTGGAGCTATTCGTGGTGCGCATTTGATGGAATGAATGCAGAAGCTTACTTAAAACGTGCTGATTTAACAAGTGATAAACCTATTTTTGAGTACGGTAAAGATTCTGAAATTAACAATTGTTTTAGAGGAATGATACAAGCTGCTAATTATGAAAAAAGCAGTGATTTGAGATTGCAAAGTTTATTATATCTTTTTCTAGCAACTTTAATTGATGAAGCAGTATTAGATTTATCAAATGAGAAATTCAAAACAAATAAGAATATGTATGTAAATAAAGTAATCGACTTTATACAAATTAATTATTCTCACGAAATAAGGATTTTCGAGCTAGCTAGATACATAGGTTTGGACAGAAAATATATTCAAAAGTATTTAAAGATACCGTTGGGGTTACAATCCAGGATTATTTAATAAGTTTTAGAATAAACAAATCAAAGGAAATGATGAAAGATAGGCAGCTTTCTATAGGGGATATAGCTCGTTCGGTAGGTTATGAGAATCCGCTAATATTTTCAAAAATGTTCAAAAAAATAAACAACATATCTCCGAGCGAGTATAGGAAAAATCAATTATTATAAATTTGGCAAAAAAATCAACTTATTTATCAATGAAATAATAAATGGGGTAGTAGTAAAAAATAAATTACTACTACCTTCTTTATTTATTTTAAATTCCAACCTAAAAAACTAGGATTTTTAAATTGACATCATAATTATTAATAAGTTCATGTGATCCAAAAGGTTTATTTACTATTTTAATATGTCTTCTATGATAGTTAATTCAGAATCAGAAAAATTAAGATTATTTATAGTAGCAACATTTTCTTCTATCTGACTTGCCTTGCTGGCACCAATAAGAGCTGAAGTTATACGGCCTTTACGTAAAACCCATGAGATAGCAAGTTGTGCCATACTTTGACCTCTTTCTTTAGCTATTTCATTTAAAAGCTTTACTTTAGCAACCTTATCTTCAGTGATACCTGATTTAACCCAAGAATTATGAGCTGCTCTTGAAGTTTTGGGAATACCATTTAGATATTTATCAGTTAATAACCCCATTGCTAACGGCCAAAATGCTATTGTTCCTATTGCATATTCATCAGCAACATCTTGAAGTCCATCTTCTATCCATCTATTTACCATAGAGTAAGATGGTTGAGTTATCAAACAAGGAGTTCCTAGTTCTTTTAGTATTTGAGCAGCTTTCTGTAATTCATCAGCACCATAGTTTGATAAACCCACATAAAGAGCTTTACCTTGTCTGACTATCTGATCTAATGCCATCATAGTTTCTTCCAATGGAGTTTCAGGATCAAATCTATGGTGATAAAATATATCTACATAATCTAAACCTAAACGCTTAAGACTTTGATCTAAGCTAGCAACTAAATATTTTTTAGAGCCCCAATCTCCATAAGGTCCTGGCCACATATCAAATCCAGCTTTGCTAGATATAATTAGTTCATCTCGATAAGCTTTTAAATCAGATTTTAACACTATTCCAAAGTTCTCTTCAGCAGAACCAGCAGGTGGACCATAATTATTTGCAAGGTCAAAATGAGTTATTCCAAGATCGAAAGCCGTATGTATCATAGCTTTAATATTTTGCAGCGAATTATCTTCACCAAAGTTTTGCCAAAGCCCAAGTGAAATGGCTGGTAACTTCAAACCACTTTTTCCACATCTGTTATATACCATATTTGAATATCTTTTTTCGTTTGCTATATATGCCATATATAGTACCTCCTAATTGATTTGTATATTTAGGATAGCACTATTAATATATAGAATAAATATCATAATGTCGTATATATATCACCTTATGTCTCCAGATAATAGTAAGAGATTGGAGCATTCTTAGTTGTAAATATGAGTGAGAAGTAGTGTTGCTATGAAAAATAAAAGTATTTTATAATAAAGGCCATTAAAATTTTAAACGGATTAAAGTCATATGTTATATAAAAAACATATGACTTTAAAGAAATCTATAGGAGTATGCGGGGGATAAAATATTTATCTGATAGAACTAATTATTGGTTATGTCATTCTGAGTATACTTCCTTACCTAAAACTAATACCCTTTTAATATTTACATCATCATCAAAGAATACCAGATCGGCATCATAACCTTCCTTGATTTGGCCTTTTCGATCCTCAACTTTACAATGTTTAGCACCATTATAAGATGCCATTTTTATTACTTCATAAAGTGGTAAATTAGAGTTTTTGTATACATTTTTTACTGCTTTATCAAGGGTGAGAACAGAACCAGCTAAAGCACCATTTTTTAAGCGTGCTTCACCATCATTAACAATAACATCTTGCCCTCCTAGAGAGTAGTTGCCATTAGGCATGCAGCAAGCCATCATAGCATCAGAGATTAATAAAACATTATCAGTACCTTTTTGTTTATAAGCAATTCTTAAAGCTGGGTATGAAATATGAATTCCATCTGAAATAGTTTCAGTTGTTATATCACTGTCAAATACAGCTCCTACTACTCCTGGATTTCTGTGAGTTAAAGGAGTCATAGCATTAAAAAGATGAGTTGCATGGCAAGCACCACATTCAATAGCTTCCATAGCTTCTTCATAAGTAGCACTGCTATGCCCTAATGAGCAGACTATTCCAATTGAGGATAAATACTTAATAAGTTCTTTAGCACCTTCAACTTCTGGAGCTAATGTTATAGATATAATAATATCCTCATAATCCTTAACCATATCATTGTAAGCTGAAATAGATGGCATCAAAATATAGTTGGGATTTTGAGCACCAATTGCTTTCGGACTTACAAACGGACCTTCTAAGTGTACTCCAAGAATATGCGCACCGTCTGAACCTTTTTCTTTTACATTTTTAATTGCGTCTAAAGATTGTCTTATATCGTCCACAGCAACAGTCATAGTTGTAGGAGTAAAAGAAGTTGTTCCGTGTTTAATTATAGTTTTAGAAATGGTATTGATTGATTCACTGGTACCGTCCATTGTATCTGAGCCTCCTGCACCGTGTATATGAACATCAATAAAACCAGGTGAAACATATAGGCCATTTGCATCTAAAATGCTGTCTGTATCTATATTGGACGGATTTATCTCTTTAATTTTCCCATCTTCAACTAGAATTGAGCCTTGTTCTATCTTGTCTAGGTAAATTATATTACAATTTCTTATTAACATATTTCTTCTCCTTTTAAGTCAAATTTCATATATTATAGTAAGTGGACATTATCAGTTTATATATTAAGTATATAGCATGTATAAAGAATTTTTCAAGTGTATGTTGACAGAATTAAAAGAATAAATTATAATTCTTATAGTGGTAATTACCACTTGAAAAATATTAATTATTTAAGGAATTATAGAATTGAAAGTACTTAAAAGAAGCAGTTTAGGAAATTTTAAATTATTTGATTTATATTTTCTTTTGTGTACAAGAATAGTATAATTGTTGGGAAAACTACTAGAACTAAAAGAGGTGCACTTATGAGTACGATAAATAAAAATTCTAATATTCCTTTGTATGTTCAACTAATGAATATTCTCATTGAAAAAATAGAAAGCAGCATGGAAGAAAATGAAAAATTAGACTCCGAAAGAGAAATATGTAAAAAATATGCTGTTAGTAGAACTACAGTAAGAGAAGCATTAGATGAGTTGGAAAAAAATAATTATATTTATAAAGTTCAAGGAAAAGGAAATTTCATTTCGCCAAGAGTCGTAGAACAAGATTTAATAAAGGTATCATCTTTTACTGAGGAAATGAAAAAACGTGGAAAAAATCCGACTTCTAAATTATTAAATTTTGAAATAATGGAAGCCAACAGCAAAGTGTCTAAAAAATTAAATATAGAAAAGAACGAGCTTGTGTATAAAATCTCGAGAATAAGGATTGCTGATAACATTCCTATGATATATGAAATGACTTATTTGCCATATGAAAGATTTAAGCAGCTTACTAAGGATATGATAGAAAAAAATCCATTATATGAGATATTAAAAAATACTTTTAATATTAACATTACATCTGCTGAAGAAGTAATAGAAAGTGTTTTAATAAACAAATTAGAAAGTATTTATTTAGAAATACCTCAAGGGCAGGCAGGGCTAAAATTCGAAAGAATAGCATATGAGCAAAACGAGATTGTTGAATATACCATAACAATAGCGAGAGGAGACAAATATAGATACAGGGTTTGTTTAAAAAATTAACATCAAAGGAGCGTAATAATAATGAAGTTACTAGTAGTTAAAGATTATGAAGAAATGAGTGAAGTTGCAGCTAAAATATTTAAAGATGTAATTTCTGAGAAAACAAATGCTGTCCTAGGACTAGCTACAGGAAGTACTCCTGAAGGTTTATACAAAAAGATTATAGAAATGAACAGAAATAAAGAAATAGATTTTTCTAATATAAAAACAGTAAACTTAGATGAGTATGTTGGACTTGGAGGGGAAGATCCTCAAAGCTACAGATATTTTATGAATGAAAAGTTATTTAATCATGTTAATATAAATAAAGCAAATACATTTGTTCCAAATGGCTTAGCAAAAGACCTTGATGAAGAAGCTAAGAACTATGATAAAAAAGTGGATGAATTAGGTGGTATTGATATACAAATCCTTGGAATAGGTGCTAACGGCCATATTGCATTCAATGAACCAGATGATTTTTTAATAGCAGAAACTCATGTAACAGGTTTAACTAAAACTACAATAGAGGCAAATTCTAGATTTTTCAAATCTATAGAGGAAGTACCTACTAAAGCTTTATCTATGGGACTTGGTCAAATAATGAAAGCTAGAAAAATAGTATTGTTAGTAAGAGGCCAAGATAAAGCAGAAGCAATAAAAGGATTATTTAAAGGAAATATTACAACTCATAATCCTGCAACTATGTTACACATGCATAAAGATGTAACAGTAATAATAGACGAAGAAATGGCAAATGCAATTAAGTAATTGTAAAATAGGTGAAATTAAAATTTTAAACTATATTAAAATAACGGTTAGTTTTTTAATATAGTTTTTATTATTTTGAAAGAAATCAAGAATGATTTCTTTTTTTGTACAATTTATATCATATTTTAATATGAATTGTGTGTTAGAGTTATGATGTTCAGGAATTTTTTTATTAGATGTATTTACCATCACTAGTAAAGTCACTATAAACAGTAGAGTTTAATTGAATGAAGATACTAATAATTTATATATATATAAATATTATTTTATTGAACATATATAATTGCCTTATAATTAAACTTAATTTAAGTGTTTAATAATGTATAGAAATGATATAATTAATATATAAATGATATGATAAACATGTATATAAGTTATACTGTAAGGAGAAAGGTGAATATAATGGCAAAATATGATGAAATTGCTGAAGACATAAGAAATAGAATATTGAATGGTGAATATAATCCTAATGAACAGTTGCCTTTAGAAAAAGAAATGTGTGAATATTATGGGGTTAGTAGAATAACAATAAAAAAAGCTGTTGATGAACTAGTAATTCAAGGATTAGTAATAAAGCGAAGAGGTTCTGGAACATTTGTAAAAGCTCTTGATGAAGAGGGGGTTCAGGAATTAAGTCTAGCAAAACAATTTGAAGGATTTTCAGAAGCGCATAAGGACAGAAAAGTAACATCTAAAATTGTAAAATTCGAAGTAATTCACCCAACGGAAGAAATTGCAACTAAGCTAAAGATTACTACTGATGATTTTGTTTATTATGTAATAAGAACTAGATACGCGGATGATAGTCCATATGTAATTGAGTATACATATATGCCAATAGGCCTTATACCTGGCATAAAAAACGATATTTTAACGAGTTCAGTTTATGGTTACATTGAAAAAAATCTTAAACTTAAAATAAAAAGTGCTCATAGGATTATTCGAGCTATTTTACCAAATGAGTTGGAACAGGAATATCTAGAAATAGAAAATAACTTTCCAATATTGGAAGTGGAGCAGGTGGGTTTTTTAGATAATGGCCAGCCTTTTGAATTTTCAACAGCACACCATAGAAGTGATAGGATTGAATTTAGGACTGTAAGTATTAAATAAGATATAATTACTTTTATTACAATTATAATGATGGAGTTAAAATAAAATTTCAAAAATTAAATAGAAAAAAATAAGCCTAATGAAAAGTTAATTATACTTTTCATTAGGCTTATTTTTTTCAACACTTTACTCAAACACTTCAATTAATCATTTTTTAACTGTTGGTTTTATTTACTAATATATATATAAATGACCAATTTAGTATGTTTTTGAATACAAACTGTTTTTTGGCACGATTATTGCTAATAATAATTACATAGAATGGAGGTGAATCTTAATGATACAAATTATTTTAGCTAGTCATGGTGATCTGGCAAAGGGAATGAAGGATACTTTGGGTATGATAATTGGAGATGTATCTATGGTTGAAGCTTTTTCATCTTATAGAAACGAAGAAGTAAACGTTAGGGAAATAGTAGAAAAAATAGTAAGAGAAAAATACATTGAAGCAGATATATTTATTTTCACAGATATTCTTGGTGGAAGCGTTAATACAGAAATGATGTCTTTAATAAAAGAATATCCTAAAATACATGTTATTTCAGGAATGAATTTACCTATAATTATTTCAGTTGCTACTCAAGCAAATGAAATTTCTGAAAGTCTATTGCAGCAGATTATTGAAGAAAGTCAGCAGGGAATAGTTAACTGCAATAAATTGCTTAATGAATGTAAAAATATAAAGGAGGAAGATTTATGATTAAATTAGTAAGAATCGATCACCGTTTATTGCATGGACAAGTAGTTTTTTCATGGACAAAAAGTTTAGGGATTTCAAGAATTATTGTTGTAGATGATGAAACTGCAAATGATGAGATGAAAAAAGTTTCATTAAACTTATCAAAACCAGTTGGAGTAACTTTAAATATATTTTCGGTAAACGATATATTAGTGAGAATGTCTAAAGTTGAACAATTAAAAGATAATATTATGATTGTTTTTAGAGGTACTAAGGAAGCATTAGAGTTCTGTAAAAGCTGCTCTAGTATTAAAGAAATTAATTATGGGGGAATTGCAAATAAAGAAAATTCAAAGCAATATAGTAATGCTATTTTCCTAAATCCAGAAGAATTAGAAGATACCAAAAATCTGAAAGCAATGGGGATTAACCTATATATGCAACAAGTTCCTACTTCAAAGAGAGAAGATTTAACTTCTAAAATATAAAAAGGAGGATCAAGAATGTTAATTAAGTCAATATTATTAGGTTTCATTGGTGTTATTTGTATTTTAGACTCAAGACTTTTAGGCAGAATGAATTTAGAAAGACCGTTAATAGTTAGTACGCTTGTAGGGCTCGTTTTAGGCGATATTCAAAAAGGATTAATGGTTGGAGCTGCTCTTGAATTAATTTCTTTAGGATTAGTAAACATAGGAGCGGCAGCACCACCAGATATGAACATGGCATCCATTATTGCTACATCGTTTGCTATTTTATCAAATGCGGATTCAGAAGCAGCACTGACTATTGCGATTCCAATTGCGGTGCTTGGACAAATGCTTGGAGTTTTAATGAGAACTATTCTTGCAAACTTAACTCATAAAGCTGACTCGTTAATTGAAAATGGGGAATATAAAAAGGCCTGTAATATTCATATTGTTTGGGGAACATTTTTGTATTCACTAATGTATTTTGTACCAATATTTTTAGCGATTTATTTTGGAACAGATTTAGTAAAAAATATTGTAGAAGTCATTCCGTCATGGATTACAAATGGTCTAAATTTATCAAGTAAAATTCTAACAGCTTATGGATTTGCTTTATTGCTTAGCACTATGCTGTCAACAAAAATGCTTCCATTTTTACTAGGAGGATTTTTCATTACAGCATATTCTAATTTAAGTGTGACTGGTGTTGCTATTTCGGCTTGTATTGTAGCATTTGTTTTGGCTGAATTTAAATTTAAAAAAGAGAAGATAGTTGATGAATTAGATATTTTAGATTGATTGGAGGTATAAAAATGCAAAATATACAAAAACAAAATGATCCAAATAAATGGAAGTATATGAAATTTCTATGGCGTTCTTGGGCGATTCAAGCTTCATGGAACTACGAGAGACAAATGAATATGGGCTTTTTATATGGAATTGCTCCTATTTTAGACAACATATATAAAGATCCTAAAGATGATGAATTAAAAAAAGAAGCTTATAAACGCCATATGAATTTTTATAATTGTACACCTCAAACAAATGCTTTTGTTTTAGGATTAAGTGCTTCAATGGAAGAACAATACTATGAAGACAAAGAAAACTTTAATCCTGAATCGATTAATGCTATGAAAACTTCATTAATGGGACCATTATCTGGAGTAGGAGACTCCTTCTTTCAAGGAACTGTACGTATATTGGCTTTTGGATTAGGTATTAATTTAGCGCAACAAGGTAGTATTTTAGGACCAATATTAGCAATAATTATTTCATTTATTCCATCATTTCTCGTTACCTATTATGGTGGGAAAATTGGTTATTCAATGGGAAATAAATATTTAACAAAGCTCTATAATGAAGGACTTATGGATAAAGTAATGTACATTTGTTCTATTGTTGGACTTATGGTTATTGGATCCATGATGGCCAGTATGATTGGAATTACAACTCCAGTGCAGTTTGGTGAAAAATTTGTTTTACAAGATGTATTAAACGGGATAATACCACAGAGTATACCGCTTGGCGTAACATTCTTTATGTATTGGTTATTAAGAAAGAAAGTATCAACAGGATGGATGCTTGCGATTTGTATTCTAGGTGGAATATTATTGAGCATTTTAGGTATTTTTAAATAAATTGAAAACATTCCTTAAAAGGATGTAAATATATATAAAATAAAAATATAGGAGGGATTTATTATGAATCCAAAACAAATTATAAAAGAAATAAAAGAAAAACAAGAAGAAATTAGAAGTGTTATATTTGTAGGATGTGGAGCTTCAAAAGCAGAATTATATCCAGCAAAATATTTTTTAGAGAACAATTCAAAAAAATTACGTGTTAGTCACTATACTGCTAACGAATTCAATTATGGTACAATAGCTTCATTAGATAAAACTGCAATTGTTATATCTGCTTCACTTGGCGGTAGTACTCCTGAAACAGTACAAGCTAATGCTAAGGCTAAAGAATATGGTGCACATGTAATCTCATTAACTCGTGCAGAAAATTCGGCTCTTACAAAAGATGCTGATTATGTTATCTGTCACAGATTTGCTGAAAGCTATGGTGCAAAATTAGAAAAGATGGGTTATGCGCTTGAACTTGCAGTGGAAATATTAGAGCAATATGAAGGCTATAAAGACTATGAAGATGCACAGGTTGCTTTCAGCAAGATCTATGATTTAGCAGATTCAGCGGCAAAATCAGCGATAGCAGATGCAAAGAAATTTGCTGAAGCTTATAAAAATGATTCAATGATTTACTTAATGAGTAGTGGTGCAACAGCTGAAGTTGCTTATTCAACATCAATTTGTTTAATGATGGAAATGCAATGGATTAATTCAGGAAGTTTCCATTCAGGAGAGTTTTTCCATGGACCATTTGAAATCGTAGATAAAGATGTACCATTTATTTTATTAATGAATGAGGGAAGCACTCGTCCAATCGATGCCCGTGCGTTAACATTCTTAAAGCGTTTTGAAGCAAAAACAACAGTTGTTGATGCTTTAGATTATGGATTATCTTCAGTTATTCCAAAAACAGTTATTGATTATTTTAATCCAATGTTAATTACAGCAGTATTCCGTGTATATGCTGAAGAACTTTCTTATGCACGTCAGCATCCACTAACTAAGAGAAGATATATGTGGAAATTAGAATACTAAAATAAAGTTTGCGTTAAACGTATGTTATCAGGTTCTACTTATAATCCTAAATACAAAAAAATGACTCAGGTAAGGAAATCGAATATTTTTCGATTTCTTTGCTTTAGGCAAATTTAAAAATAATAAATATATTTTAGTCTATTTTTAGCTATCATGTATGGGTAATCATCTTAAGAGGTCTACTACTATGGGGAGTAGTACATTTTTATTAAAAGTATGCATAATATTTCGGAATTATTATTTTTTCATATGCCTTATTCTAAATGTATGTTATAAAATAATAAGGTTAACTTTTATTAACTGAGGGGGCATTCAGAATGGCAATAGATATATCTAATTATTTAAAAGAGGCTACCAAGGAATTTTCTAAAGATAATATAAAAGAATTTTCAGCCAATTCAATTGCTGAAAAAGTAGAGCTTAGTAGAAGTACAGTAAGTAGTTATCTTAACAAAGAAGTAAAACAAGGCAGGATTATAAAAATTAAAGAATATCCAGTAATTTTTTTATATAAAGAAACTTTCTCTAAATTATATTTTACCCCAGCACAGGCTGAATATAATACTTTAGATGAATTATGGAAAGAAAATTCAAACATTAAAAAAACAGATATATGGAGTAGTGTAATTGGGGCAAAAGGAAGCCTAAAAGAACAAATTGAACAAATAAAGACAGCAGTGCTTTATCCAGAAAATGGTCTTCCTATAATGCTTTTAGGTTCAAGTGGTTCAGGAAAAACATATCTGGCAAAATGTATTTATGATTATTGCTTGGAAGAAAAATTAATAAATCCCAAGTCTTCATTTATTTCTTTAAATTGTGCTCAATATTATCATAATCCAGAATTGTTATCAAGTTTATTATTTGGTTATACAAAAGGGGCATTTACAGGAGCAGACAAAGATAAAAAGGGACTGCTTGAAAGCGCTGATGGTGGGGTTTTATTTCTTGATGAAGTTCATAGACTAACAGAAGAAGGTCAAGAAAAGCTTTTTACATTTATGGATTCAAATGAGTATTCTCCTATTGGTGATAATAGCATAAAAAAGGAAGCAAAGGTACGGTTAATTTTTGCAACTACGGAATCCATCCAATCTACTTTCTTGCCTACTTTTATTAGGAGACTTCCTGTTATTGTTAATATTCCAAGTTTTGCAGAAAGACCTCAACAAGAAAAAATTCATTTAATAGATAGTTTCTTTTTAAAAGAAAGCGAAATCTTGAAGCGTACTATTAAGGTTACAAAACAGGTAATTTCCTTTTTGCTTTTTAGTAATTACGAAGGAAATGTAGGTAAAATTAAAAATATTGTAAAATACAGTTGTGGAAGCAGCTATGCTAAGAGGAAAGATCAAGAGATTATTAAAGTTCGCATTGGAGATTTACCTATTGGAAGTGAGAATCAATTAAAGGAAAATTTATATCATCAAATATCAAGTAGGTATGAGGATAGAATTTATGATTACCTGCACCCAGAACTATTAAATATTAATAGTAATGAACAAAAAAACATTAAAAAAACATATTTTGAATTTGTTGAAGGATTTAAACAGGTTGAATCCGGAGAAATTATGTTTGACCATTATACTAAAGAGATGGTCAAGAATGTGAATTTATTACTTGATGAATTAACATTTAATACAGAAGTAACTAACAATCAATCATTTTTTTCTGTATTAACATTTAATATAAAATCTACTTTTAAATATATGGAAGAAAATTATGGATTTGAACAGGATGGAAATAAAATTCTTTCAATAGCATATTTGCTTTATTTTAAGGAAGAGCAAGAAATTTTAATTAATCATCCTGATTGGAATAGTATTCGCCCCAAAATTATAAATTTCATTGAAAGTTATATGAAGAATATTTTATGGCTTTCCAGGCGTATGCTTACACATTTGAGTGAACGCTTAGACTTTCAGGTTCTTGATGAAGATTTGATTTTTATTTCATTTTATCTAAAAAGCATGAATATACAGAGCCTGAAAAATGAAATTAAAAGTATTGTTTTAGCTCATGGCTACTCTACAGCAAGTAGTATGGCAAATGTAGCTAATAGGATGTTAAGGAAGAACTTTTTCCAAGCTATTGATATGCCTATTGATACTACAATTGATCATATAGAGGAGAAAATATTAGATTTTATTGATAATAACAGTACAGAAAATGGACTTATCTTACTAGTTGATATGGGATCACTTTTTGATCTTAGAAATCGTTTGGAAAAGAAGATTAAAGGTCCGTTATTATTAATTGATTTTGTTTCAACACCATTGGTATTAGAAATTGGAAGTATGCTTTTACAAGATAAAAATATTATCGAAATTAATGATCAGATTTTAAAGAATGTACAAATTAATAAACAATTAGTTTATCCAGTTGAAAAAAAGAAAAAAGCTATTTTAACTTGTTGCTATACAGGTATGGGAAGTGCAATTCAAATCCAGGATATATTACAAAAGAGCTTAAAGCATGAGGACCCTTCTTTTGTAATTATGTCATACGATTATCATAAGCTGTATCAAAATAAACAAAAGGAATTGCCATTTCAAATGTATGATGTACTGGCTATCGTAGGAACTGTAGATCCAAAAGTTGAAGGAATTCCATATATAGGATTGGATCATTTGATTGGTGGGGAGGATATTGATTCATTCATTAATATATTAAGGTGCAATTTCAATATAGATGAAGAGCAGTTAAAAAAAGACTTGGTATTTAATTTTTCTATAAAGAAAATAATTGAGAAGCTAACAATTTTAGATGTAAATAAAGTACTCAATTTTGTACAAGATGCAGTTGATAAAATGGAAGAAAAACTGGGGCTTAAAATGTCTAATAATAAAAGATTCTTACTTTATCTTCATGCATCCTGTATGGTAGAGAGAATTTTAAGAAAAGAAGATGTTGACATGCAAGAAGACATTAAGGAATTTGTGCAAAGAGAAAAAAGAAAGATAGATATTATAAGGTATGCATTCAGTGAAATTGAAAAGGAATATACAATAAAGATATCAGATTTAGAAATTAGATTAATTTTTGATATTGTATTGAGCGATTAATTTGGGAGGAAAGAAATTGAAACAAGCAGTGTTTTTTGATATGGATGGAGTCTTAGTGGATACTGAAAGTTTTTATTTTAAAAGAAGGATGAAATTCTTTGATGATTTAAAAATAGAACCAGCTACAAGGAAAATTGAAGATTTCATTGGATCAACAAACGGGATGATATGGGAAATGTTAGTGCCTGATGATGATGAAAAACGTAATATTTTAAAAGAAGAATATTCAAAGTATTGTAAGGAACATGAAGTTTGCTTTCAGGAAATATTGAATCCTTCAGTTAAAGAAGTGATTAGAGAATTAAAAGATAGAAATCTCAAAATAGCTATTGCATCATCTTCAGAAAGAAAAGAGATTTTAAGGATGGTAGAAGAATGTGGAATTGCCAGTTGTATTGATTTTGTAATTAGTGGTGAAGAGTGTACGCAAAGCAAACCAGATCCAGAGATCTACATTAGAGCTATAAAAGCATTAGAATTATTGGAAACAGAAGTTCTAGCAGTAGAAGATTCAGCATTAGGAATTAGAGCAGCAAAAGCAGCAGGGCTAGCAGTTGTAGCTTTAGAGCCAAGAGATTACTACATAGATCAGTCAGAAGCCGATTATAAAGTAAATGATTTGATTGAAATAATTTCTAAAATTTAAATGGAAAGACTTTTGCAAATTAGCATTACAAAGTATATAAGTAATGATTATCTTAAAATTGAATATTACTATAAATGATTTTAGAAAAAGTTAGGAAAGATATATAGTGCTTCAATGAAAGGAGGGAATTTAAATAGCATTTATATCAATTGAAGATATATCTGAAATAAGTGGTAAGTGTCTTGTAAGTTTATAATAAGAAGATTTATGAAAGAGATAGCAGATTAAAAACTGCTATCTCTTTTATTTATAAATGTTAAGATTACAAATTATCTTACCTCGTTTATTAATCCTTTTCTATAGGCTTTAAGCAATAATTTCAAATCTTTAATTTGATTTTTAAGCTCCTTTCCTATGTCTGTATCACCAACTTTTTTCCTGTCTAGCTTTTCTACTATTTGTGTTGAAGATAGTATATCAGTTTCTTTACTAAATGCATCTTCAATTGATTTGAAAGGTTGATGAGATATTAGTTGAAGTCCATAGGAATTATAAGTTAATGTGTATCCCGCGAGGCCAGTTTGACTTCTATAAGCTTTAGCAAAGCCACCATCTATAACTATCAATTTTCCATTACACTTTATTGGGTTTTCTCCAAATTTGTTTTTCACTGGAACATGTCCATTTATTATTCGTGATTCAGCCGGATCCAATTCAAATTCTTCAAAAATCATATTACACATTTCTTCAGAATCTCTAAAATTGTAGTAAGGATTCTTCTTTTCTTTATGTGTACTTTTGTCTTTGATAAAATATCTTTCAAAAGTTGTCATATCTTCTTTTCCAAAAAGAGAAGAGCAGGCTCCAGTCCATAAATACCACATTATATCAGTACCATATAATTTTTCAGTACTGCCTCTAGTACTAAAATAACCTTCTCTAGCTAAAGAATCAAATTTATCTAGAAGTTTTTTTCCTTTATACTCATTACCATGAATAGTCATACTTTTAAAAGTTTTATCTTTATTTAAAGGAATACAACCGTGAAATAATAGATTAGAATTATAAGTTAAGTATATTCTTCCTTTATTAAATAGAAATAAAACATGTTTTTGTAATTTATCACTATTTATAAATGAACTTTGAAGTTTATCAACCAGTTTTTTTTCATCACTTGTAAGCTCAAATGGATGATTGATATTGATTGTAGGAAAATTTTTGTCGCAAAGCTCATAAGTCATATTGTTTAAAGTTATAGTGCCATCGCTATAATTTATCTTATCTAAAAGCAGCCTATGATCCATTTTAAATTCAGGTCTTCTTCTTATAATTTCATATTCAAGCTTAAATTGAATAATTGTTATGGCTTTATGCATTTTTGAAATAAGCTCAATTTCAGAAGTTCCATATAAGTTTTCATCGGTGTTTTTTGGGATAAAAGTTGTACAGTTATCATTTTTGTAGTGCTTAAGTGCAAAAGTTGCAAGAGGTAATAAATTTATACCGTAAATGTCTTCGATCACATCTAGATTAGAATATCTAGATGCTATTCTTAAAACATTTGCTATACATGTACAATTACCTGAAGCCGCGCCCATCCACAATATATCATGGTTTCCCCATTGTATATCAACAGAATGATAATCCATAAGGGTATCTATGATTATATCTGGTCTTGGTCCTCTATCAAATATATCTCCGATTATGTGTAATCTATCTATTACTAATCGTTGTATCAATTTAGATAGAGCTATTATAAACTCTTGTGCTCTTTCAATTTCTATAATAGTAGTTATTATTCCATCATAATAACCTTGTTTATCATTATTATCAGATTCTTCATGTAATAATTCCTCTATAATATAGCTGAAATCTGGAGGTAGAGCTTTTCTTACTTTAGATCTTGTATATTTAGAAGATACATATCTGCATAATTCAATCAACCTATATAGATTAATCTTATACCAGTCATTTATATCCTTTTCTTCTCTTAGAACAATCTCTAATTTTTGTTCGGGATAATATACAAGTGTTGCCAAACTTCTTTTTTCACAGTCCATTAAAGAATTTTCAAATACCTCTTGAATTTTTCTCTTTATAGCCCCTGAACCATTTTTTAATACATGAACAAAAGGCTCATACTCACCATGAAGGTCAGCTAAAAAATGTTCTGTTCCCTTAGGTAAATTTAAAATAGCTTCTAAATTTATTATTTCAGTTGATGCTGCTGCAATAGTAGGATATTGCTTAGCAAGCAGACTTAAATATTTTATGTCATCATATTTTTCCATGACATCCTCCTTTTATAAGAAAAAAAGTTTAGTCTAAAAGTAAACTAAACAAATTTCATTTTAAAAGTATACCTATCTCTATGTATATTTTACATTATATAAACTTATAATTCTATAGTAAATTTACATTTAATGGAACAAAAACTTAATTATATTCCTTTAGGGACATTATTAAGCAATCCTCTTTCAGACAATATATCGTATATTGTTTGAGATGTTGTATCTTCTAATGTATATCCAAGTAACTTTACTACTGTTTCCAATTTCTCTTCGGATGTGGTTTCTATTTCCAAGTAAGGAAACGGACAGAACTTCTTATCATTAATATCAATTTCGATTAAGCAATCATGTAATTTATAACTTTCTCTATATTTTTTATTAGATTCTTTCAGAACTAATCCAAGAGATTTAAATATACCCTCACCCATAGTTTTGTCATCAATCACTACTTCATTTTCCTCCATGATTTTGAATCTGTCTTGAGATAACATCTTTTTAGTAGTCATATAATATACGATTTTATTGTTAATCATATCATTTACAGTTCTAATTCTAGCATATCCCTTCTTATCTAAAAGGCGTCCATCTTCAAAATCATATATATCATTTATTTGATCCTCCATTTTAACCTTTTGAGCACCATGTGATAATAAAATTTTTCTTATATTTTCAACATCAATATCAACAATCCTAGTTTCTAATTCTTGCATAGAATAGCCTCCTTAATTAAAGTTAACAAATAATCTTCAAAAAGAATATATATTTATTCACATATAATAATATAATATAGCAATTTAAAAAGTTGCGCTAGTAAAATTGATTTATATGGCATATTTATAGTAGAGGCAGAATTATCTAAACAATTATAATAATATGAAGAATATGGTTGCAAAAAATAAAAATATTATTATATAATGAATTCGAAACTGGTAGTATCCAGTTATATTTTCACAAAGATTTATGTAGAAGAATTCAAAGGAAAATTTCAAATGTATCTTAGAAAGCGAAAAATATAGGACAATATATAGAGGTGCATTTATATAATAGGTTAAAAGTTATAAGGATGAATTCTATGCTTTTAATGTGGACTACTTATGAGTGGGGGATAATATTAAATGAAAGGGTTACTTAGAAAGGAAGAAGTAATAAAGAGTCTAATTGAGCTTGAAAAGAGCAAAGGAAGAGGAATAACAGCAGATGAACTGGGATTTTATATAGGAATAGACCGAACAAATATAAGTAGGTATTTAAACCAATTATATAAGGAAAAAAGGATAAATAAAAAAGAAGGACGACCAGTTATATATAGTAGTAGCAAAAGTTACAAGAATGAAATGAATTCAATTAAAAATAAATCGGACATAATCGTGAAAAATAGAGATAGTCTTGAAATGCTCATAGGTTCAAATCAGTCACTTAAATTACCTGTACAGCAAGCGAAAGCTGCAATATTATATCCTCCTAGAGGCTTACATACTCTTATTTTGGGTGAAACTGGTGTAGGAAAATCGCTATTTGCAGAAGCAATGTACAATTTTGCTAAAGACTCTAAAATAATAGCTGCTGAAGCTCCTTTTATTAGATTTAATTGTGCCGATTATTCAGATAATCCTCAGTTGGTTGTGGCACAAATATTTGGAGTAAGAAGAGGTGCATTTACAGGAGCAGATACTGATAGAGAAGGTTTGTTAAAAAAAGCTGATGGAGGAATATTCTTTTTGGATGAAGTACACAGGTTATTACCGCAGGGGCAAGAAATGTTATTTACTTTTATAGATAAGGGATATTTTAGGCAGCTTGGAGATACTGAGAAAAAGGTGAAATCTGAAGTGCAGATTATAGCAGCTACTACGGAGAATCCACAGTCATATCTTCTGAAAACATTTACTAGAAGGATTCCAATGGTGATAGTATTACCGACATTAAGAGAAAGAAAATTAGAGGAAAGATATCTTCTTTTAAACGAGTTCATAACAGAAGAATCTATAAGAATAGGAAAGAGCATATATATTAGTAAAAATGCGATTATTTCATTTTTACTATATGATTGTCCTAATAATATAGGGCAATTAAAAAGTGATATACAATTAGCTTGTGCTAAAGCATTTTTAAATTATAAGATTAAGAAAAATAATTATATTTTGGTAGATAAAAGTGATCTGCAACCTAGAATTCAAAAAGGAATAATGAGAATTAGAGAATGCAGAAAAGAAATAGAGAATTTATCTCAAGATATGGCTGATATTTTAAGATTTTCAAGTGAAGATAGTATACTAAAAAATATTGAATTTCATGAAAATCAAGTAGAAGGCTCGGAAAATAAAAGTTTTTATTCGATAATAGAAAATAAGATGGAAAACTTAAAGGAACGAGGAATTAATGAGACAGAAATAAATGATATTCTAAATATTGATTTGGAAAAATATTTTAGAAGATATATTAGTAATATCACAACAAATGTTAAAAAAGATGAGATTGCCAAAATTGTAAACATTAAAGTAGCTACGGTTGCAGAAAAAATGTTGAGTATAGCATCTGAAAAGTTAAATAGGGATTTTGACCAGAAAGTTTATTTTGGGTTAGCACTTCATTTACAGGGAAGCATCGAAAGGATTAATTCAGGAAAAAAGATATATCATCCTAAGCTTAATATTATAAGGGTGGAAAATAGAGAAGAATTTGCTGTGGCCATGGATATTATAAAAATTGCAGAAAAAGAATTTCATATAGATATCCCATTAGATGAAATAGGCTATATAACTATGTTTTTGGCTGCATGTAATGATGAAAATAGTGAACAATTAGAGAAAAAGGTGCGAGTTATAGTAATGATGCATGGAACAAGTACAGCTAGCAGCATGGCTGAGGTAGCTAATTCTTTAATAGGAGAAGAATATGTGCAAGCTCTAGATATGCCACTAACTATGAAGGCAGAGGATATGCTAGAGAAAGCCAAGAAAAAAATTAAAGAAATATATAATGAAAAAGGGATGTTGTTACTTGTTGATATGGGATCATTAGTTAATTTTGGAGATATAATTAGTAATGAATTAGAAATAAAAATTAAAACCATAGATATGGTCACAACATTAACTGTTATAGAAGCAGGAAGTAAAGCTTTTAATGGGAGAAGCTTGGATTCAATATATAATTTATGCAGAGATATTGGAAAGTCCTCTATGCAAGTTTCTAAGGAAGACAATAAATACAATAAAGAACTAGTTATAATAACCACATGCTTTACAGGCGAAGGAGCAGCAGAAAGAATAAAAATAAGAATAAGTAATAATTTGAAGAATATAGAAAAAGTAAAAATTATACCGCTTAATATTTCTGACAGGGAAGAGTTTTTTAGAAAAGTAAATAGGTTAAAAGAGAAGTTTATAATATTAGCAGTTGTAGGAACTATAAAGATAGTTATTGAAGATGTTCCGTTTATATCAGCACAAGATGTTTTTTTGAGTGAGGGAATAAATTATTTGGAGAATTTAATTGACATCGAGTATGACTTTTTAAAAGTCAGAAAAGCATTGAGTAGTCAATTAAATGAATTAAATTCAATAAAGGTATTTTCAGATATTAGAGATGTAATAAGAAAAATAGAAGAAAATTTAAAAGTGAGAATTCAGCATGATGCACAGATAGGAATTTTAATTCATATCACTTTTCTTATAGATAAATTAAAGCATGGTGGTCAAGAATTAAAATTCAAAGATTTAGAAAATTATCGGCATATGTATAATAGTGAATTTTCATTGATTAAGAAAATTTTAAAAGACTTGGAGCGTGTATATAATATAAATATAGGAGATAATGAGATAGCTTATATAGTAAGAATTGTTAAGGAAAATATAGTTACTGTGTAAGAGCCAAAGCAGTGTGTAAGTTAAATTACACACTATTTTTTTTAGTTGCACACTTTGATTCATGAATTGTGTGATTATGAGATGATTTATATTTATTTGTGCATAAATATAATATTGGTATAAAACTTGCTTTATATAATAGTGTAATAGATGAATGCTAGTAAATAAAAATATCCAAGGAGAGGTTAAAAATGAAGAATATATTATTAGTTTGTTCAGCCGGAATGTCCACAAGTTTATTAGTTTCGAAAATGGAAAAGGCAGCTGAAGAAAAAGGGATTGAATGTAATATAAAAGCTGTAGGAGAGGCAGATGTTAAAGAATATATAGGTAAGATAGATGTTTTGTTACTGGGGCCTCAGGTTAGATTTTTATTATCAAAATTTAAAGCTAATTTATCGGATAAGAATATATCTGTAGAAGTAATTAATACAGTTGATTATGGAACAATGAATGGAGAAAAAGTCTTAGAAAGAGCTCTAGATCTTATAAAAAATAAATAATTGAAAAGGAGAGAAACATTGTGGAAGAAACAATAATGAATCTTATAGTGCATAGCGGAGAAGTTAGAAGTTATTCAATGGAAGCTATTCAATGCGCTAAAAGTGGGAATATAGATGGAGCAAGAAAATTAATTGAACAAGCAGAAGCAGAATTATTAAAAGCACATAATGTTCAAACATATTTAATACAAAAGGAAGCACGAGGAGAAAAAACAGAAGTTTCTTTACTTATGATTCATGCTCAGGATCACTTTATGACTAGTATGACATTAAAGTCTATGGCAGTTGAAATTATAGAAATACATGAAAAATTTAATAACAATATATGTTAGTCTAATTATTTATTTACTTAAAGTTAAGGAAAAGGTAGTGATAGTATGAAATACATCATAGGTGTCGATGGTGGAGGAACAAAAACAGAAGCAGTAGCTTATGACTTTCAAGGAAATATTATAGTTACTTCTGTAAAAGGATTCGCAAATTTGCTAAATAATAGAGAAAAAGCACTAAATAATATAGTAGATTCAATAAGAGAAATAATGGATGTTCTTAAAGAAGACGAACTTGTAGGTTTATATCTTGGCATTGCAGGATCGGAAGTCGGAGATAATGCAAAAATTATAAAAGATACAATAAAAAATGAACTTAAGACTGACTGTGTACTTATGAACGATGCTGAAATAGCCCTAAAAGCTATGTTAAGGGGGAATGATGGAATATTGACAATAGCAGGGACTGGATCGATAGCATTTGGAGTTAAAAATAATTCAAGTGTAAGGTGTGGGGGCTGGGGTAACTTATTAGGAGATGAAGGGAGTGGATATAAAATAGCAATTGATGCTATAAAAAGAATGATATTTGAAGAAGAAAATTCTTTATCTAAATCGGAATTAACTACGAGAATTATGAAAAGGTTAGGTGCTAAATCAATAGGCGAAGTAGTAACTTTTGTATATTCATCTACTAAGGACGAGATAGCATCTTTGGCAGAAATAGTTTCAATATTGGGCGAGGAAGGAAATAAGATAGCTGAAGAAATATTGGTTAATGAAGGCGTAGATTTAGCTAAGACTGTTATAAATGTGTATAGAAAATTAAAATTTGAAAGCTGCTCTATCGCCTTGGTTGGTGGAGTTATAAGAAAAGCAAAGATATTAAGAAAATCTTTTGAAAAGTACCTAAGAGAAAATATAGTTATTGAGGATATAGTAGATGATGAAATTTCACCTACAATGGGTGCTTATTATATTAATAAAGCGAAGAGAGAAAGTAAGGTTTAGGTAAATATTATACTAGACTATATAGAGCCATGGGTGAGTTTTGACTTTATTTCAAATAAATCTTAGATATGGGGAGGAAATAATTATGAATAAGTTTTTTGAATGGATGGAGGAGCACTTTGTTCCAATTGCATTTAAGATTGGTTCACAAAGGCATTTAGTAGCTATACGTGACGGATTTGCTACAATAACACCGATTATAATGGCTGGTGCATTTGCAGTATTGTTCAATAATATAGGATTTAAATGGTATCAAAATTTTATGGATTGGCTATTACCAACAGGTTGGAAAAGCTGGGGAGGATCTATATGGAATGGTTCTTATGCAATTATGTCAATATTAGTTGTATTTACGATATCATATCATTTAGCAAGATCGTATGATAAGGATGGCTTAGGAGCTGGAATAGTATCAGTTGCTGCATCGATGATTTTATATGCAACAACACCAGATGGAGGAGCATTTCCATTAACCTTTTTAGGGGCACAAGGTTTATTTATTTCATTGATAGTATCATTAGTATCTACAGAGATTTTCGTAAAGTTAATCGGCAATCCTAAATTAGTAATAAAAATGCCTAGTGGAGTACCACCAGCAGTTTCAAGATCATTTGCAGCATTGTTACCAACAATAATAATTTTAGCATTAGCAGCGGGAATTAAGGAATTATTTATAGTTATGAGTGTACCAGATATACATCAGGCATTATTCTTTACTCTACAGAAACCATTACAATTAATTGCAGGAAGCTTTTTGGGAGTATTTGTAATAGTATTATTGGTACATGTATTATGGTTTTTTGGTTTACATGGTTCAAATATACTAGCACCAGTAATAAATGCATTATTACTTCCATTACTTTTAGCCAATACAGAAGCAATAACAAATGGATCACAGCCAGAAAATATATTAAATAGTCAATTTTTAGATTCGTATGTAAATATGGGTGGAGCAGGAACTTCAATAGCGTTATTAATTGCAATATATGTATTAGGTAGAAAAGCCGGTGCACAACAAAGGGCAATTGCAAATTTAGGTATAGCACCAGGAATATTTAATATAAATGAACCGGTAATATATGGTGCACCAATAGTTTTAAATCCAATTTATTTTATTCCGTTTATATTATCGCCTATAGTTTCGTTAACCATAGCATATATATTAACAGTTATTGGGTTTGTTCCAAAGGTAGCAATAATGGCAACATGGACAACACCGCCAATTTTGGGAGCAATTATATCTACAAACTCAATCATGGGTGGAGTTACAGCTCTTATTTGTTTAATTGTAAGTATATTGATATATCTTCCATTTGTATATGTTGCTGGAAGGCAAGAATTAAGAAAAGAAAATGTAAAATAGGAATTTTAATAAAGGATTTTAGCATAGTTATTTATAATGTTTCTTAGTAGAATATTCTTAATACTCTATATTAAATATTGAGTAATAAATGGAATTTTAATTAATATATTTATATTAGTCCATTTATTATATTATTGAGTTATGAAATGTAGCAGATTCTTATGAATCTGCTTTCTATTTATATCTTAAGATTTCTTAAATCTGTGCTTTACAATAAATAATATATTAAGCTATTATTAATGTATTAGATTTATATGGTTTAAAAGAATCATAATAGATACTAACGGCTAAGGATAAGTAAAGTATTTAAATAATAAGGTTAATGATAGAATCGTTTTATAAGATTAATAAGGTCATTTATATTTTCTAAATAATGTATTAATTTAGATGATAAGTGATTTGCTAAAGATTAGAAAGTTCTATAAATAATAAAAAGGGTGGTCATATGAGTAAAATTATTGATCCAGCAACTATAATAAAATCTTATAACAACAATATAGTTTCCGTAAACATGAATGGAAAGGAAAGAATACTTTTTGCAAAGGGAATTGGATTCGGTAGAAAGTCTGGAGATACCATTGAAAAGGGGACTGAGGTTGAAAAGATATTTGTTATTGAAGATGAGGATAACTTAAGAAACTTTAAACAAGTAATTGAAAACGTTGATGAAGAATTTTTTGTGCTATGCGAAAAGATGATATCATATGTCGCAAATGAATTGAAAGAAAATTTGGATGAGAGAATACACGTTGCATTAGTAGATCATTTAAATTTTGCAGTGAAAAGGCTTTCGGACAAAGAGGAAATAGAGAATCCATTTCTTATGGAAATTAGAGCATTATATCCACAAGAATACTCGTTAGCAGAAAAAGTTGCGGAAGTTTTACAAAATGAAAAAAAGGTAAAAATTCCAGAAGGAGAGATTGGATTCATAGCACTACATATTCATTCTGCTAGAAATTCAGGTAAGCTATCCAATACTATAAAAAATACACATTTGATAAACTCAATAATTGAATATGTAGAAGAAAAAACTGAAATAAAAATGGATAAAACATCATTAGATTATGCCAGATTTCTCACACATTTGAGATTTGCAATTAAAAGAATTTTGGATGATATATCTATTGAAAATGATTTTATAAAAGAAATAAAATTAAAATATAAATTATCATATAAAGTATCTAAGGGTGTAGCAAAAATATTAGTTTTGAAATTAGAAAAGAAAGTTTCAGAAGATGAAATAGCATATCTAGCAATGCATATAGAGAGGTTTAGAAAAGCTGCAATAAAAATGTAATTAAAATAGCAAACATATTAATGAAAATATGTTTGCTATTTTTCTATAAACTAAAAGTAATTACTTCATCTTCTCCAGCAACAACATCTTTATTCACATGTGAATTTAAGTCTTTGACTATATCCATATTTGTAACAAGGACTGGAGTGATCAAAGAAAAACCTTTTCCTAAAATAAAATCCCTATCTATTTTTATAATTGGAGTCCCAGCTTTAACTTTAGTTCCAGCTTCAGCTAATTGTTCAAAACCTTCACCATTTAAAGAAACAGTATCGATACCTATATGAACTAATAACTCAGCTCCATTATCAAGAGTAATTGCAAAGGCATGTTTTGTATTAAATACTAATGTTAAGGTTCCGTCAGCAGGTGCAACTACTATATCTCCAGTAGTATCTATTGCAAGCCCGTCTCCAGCCATTTTTTCTGCAAAAACTTTATCTGGTACTTTTGATAAATCTATTGTTTTACCAGTTATAGGTGCAACTAATTTTGCTTCTTTATTTGAGTCTTTTGAATTCTTCTTAAAAAAATTAAACATACTTAATATTCCCGATTAAACAGGAACAGTCACTTCCTTTCATTCTGTTATTTATTGGTAATAAAAAAGCATAAGTTTCCGAATTACGCAAACTTATGCCTGATTAAACAGTAACACATTTATGTACTAATTATATTATTTCATATAATTAGTGTCAATAATAAAAAAATAAAAAAAGGTATTGACTATAGAATAAAAATAGAATAATATGAGTGTATAAGAATACGATCTTTGGCGTGTAACCGATTAAATCAGGGCATTAGCTGAAAAGGATAATATAATTTATCCTTTTCAGCTTTTTTATTTGCTGGAAAGGATACATGTTCATAAGAATTATAATGCATTTAGGGATATAACAATCCTTAAAATAAATTTTATTAATTATTATGGAAGGGGAATTATATTATTATGATGAAGTATTTACAAAAATTAGGAAAATCTTTAATGCTTCCAGTAGCTTGTTTACCCGTTGCAAGTATTTTAATGGGTCTTGGTTATTGGCTTGACCCTACAGGCTGGGGAGCAAATAACATTGCTTCAGCTTTTATGCTAAAAGCAGGTAGTGCTTTAATTGACAATATGGGAATTTTGTTTGCAATTGGTGTAGGTGTAGGAATGTCAGATGATAATGACGGTACAGCAGGACTTGCAGGGCTTGTTTCATGGCTTATGATTACAACATTATTATCTACAGGAGCTGTAGCAATGTTTAAGGGAATTGATGTTAAAGAGGTAGCGCCAGCATTCGCTAAAACTCAAACACAATTTATTGGTATTTTATCAGGTTTAATCGGTGCCGCTTGTTATAACAGATTTAAAAGTGTTAAATTACCAGATGCATTGGGATTCTTTAGTGGAAAAAGATGTGTCGCAATTGTAACTGCAGCATATTCAATAGTTGCATCTATAGTATTATTCTTTGCATGGCCTCTTATTTATGGTGCATTAGTAGCATTTGGTGAAGCTATTGTATCAACAGGTGCAGTTGGATCTGGTATTTATGCATTCTTCAATAGATTATTAATACCATTTGGTCTTCACCATGCATTAAACTCAGTATTCTGGTTTGATGTAGCTGGAATTAACGACCTTGGTAACTTCTGGTCAGGTAAAGGAACACAAGGAGTAACTGGTATGTATATGACTGGATTCTTCCCAGTAATGATGTTTGGATTACCAGCAGGAGCATTAGCTATGTACCATACAGCTAAAGATAAGAAGAAGAAAGCGGTATATGGTTTATTATTAGCAGCAGCAATATCTTCATTCTTCACAGGTGTTACAGAACCATTAGAATTTGCATTTATGTTCTTAGCTCCAGGTTTATATGTTCTTCATGCTGGATTAACAGGAATTTCAGCATTTGTATGTACATTATTACCAGTAAGAGCTGGATTTAACTTTAGTGCTGGATTTGTAGATTGGTTCTTAAGTTTCAAAGCGCCTATGGCAGAAAATCCAATAATGTTAATCCCAATAGGTTTAGTATTTGCAGTAATCTATTATGTAACATTCCGTTTTGCAATTACAAAATTTAATTTAAAGACACCTGGTAGGGAAGATGATGACGCTGAAGAACTAAATGTAAAACTTGCGAATAATGATTATACTCAAGTGGCAGCTGTAATATTAAAGGGTGTTGGAGGAAAAGAAAACGTAGTATCTATAGATAATTGTGTAACTAGATTACGTTTAGAAATAAAGGATCAGACAAAGATAGACGAAAAAGTTATTAAATCAGCAGGGGTATCTGGAATAATAAGACCAGGAAAAACAAGCGTACAAGTTGTTGTAGGAACACAAGTACAATTTGTAGCTGATGAATTCAAAAAATTATGTAAGTAAATATGGAGATCAATAATTAGATCAGGAAAATTATCTGATTAATAAATTAAGAATATTTAAAAATGTGGAAAAGAGATCGATGATATAAGAAATTAAGTTTTATATCAGACTCTTTTCCATTTTTTTTGTATGCTTTAAGGCTTTTTTTTAATTTACTTAAAGTTTATAATATCTAATGTATAAATTTATTTGGTGGTGAAAATATGGAATACATAAACGAGATTAATATAAATGAAGCAGTTATTCATATATTAGATAGTAATGGGGAAGAACCTATTTTAAACGAGTATAGTTTGGAATTAAATGAAGATATATATTTTTTCTTACATAAACATTTAGAAAAATGTTTTAAGGATGAAGAACTTAAATATGGAAAGTTTAATCCAGAAAGAAACATAGTTAAAGAAGTATCCCAGGATTATCTGACTGGAGTAGACAATAACTTAGTTAAACTATCTAAAGAATTAGCTAGGCAGTTATTCATAATAATGAAAGGAAATGTGAATATCCCATCTGGAGATTTAATAATAGTGTCTCTAACTACAGATCAAGGTCCAATGATAGGAATACTTAAGATGGATTATGTTAAAAATTTTACTCATGAAGTTCAATTTATAGATCAGAAAATAGGTATAGGAATAGTACCTCAGGCAGCAGGACTTCCAGGAAGTGGGCAAAGAATTCAAAAAGCTGCATTTATTAAACCAATTATAGAAGAGGATAAATATAATCTAATGATTTTAGATAAGCAAAAAGGCAGTAAAGAGGATGAGTATGGGGCAAATTATTTTATAAACACATTCTTAGGTGCAAGCATTGTTACTAATGAAAGAGATATGACAAAAACTTTTGTAAAGGCAGCAGAGAACTGGACTAGAGAAAATGTTACAAATGATGCAGGAAGAGCTGAAGAGATTAGAACTGCAATAAAAACTAAATTAAAAGAAGAAGATTCTATTAATATAGATGAGTTTTCAGCTGAATTATTTAATGATCACCCTCAAGCGAAAGAAGAGTTTTCGACTTATATAAAACAACAAGGACTGCAAGAAGAAGTAGCTGTGGACAAAACTTGGGTTGAGAAAAAACTAAAAAGAGTTAGACTTAATATTGATAAACAAATTGATTTGTATATAAATGAAGAGACATACCACGACCCTAGCAAGTTTGAGATACAAAGAAACGGCGATGGAACTATTAATTTAATAGTAAAAAATGTGATTAATTATATAGAAAAGTAGATAGCTAGGCTCTATGATTTGTTGCTATTTACTTTATATTTGAGAAAGTAAATGCTCTAAATAGTTTATTTTGTGCTGGCTGATTCACAGCAAGTTTTTAAGAATCTAATATATTTATATTGTGCAACCCACATATAAATATATTAGATTCTTATTTTATATGAATTTATTACCGGTATTTTTTTCTGTAATCAGAAGGCGATATCCCTAAGTTCTTAGCAAAGACCCTGCTAAGATAAAATCCGTTATCATACCCACATTTGGAAGCAATACAATCTAATGTATCTTCGGTTCTGAGTAATAATACTTGAGCTCTTCTTAATCTTAAAGAAGTTATATATTCAATAGGAGTGGTTCCTATACACTTGTGAAATCGTCTAGTAAACTGAACAGAACTAAGTCCTAGCGAAGCTGAAAAATCTTTGATTTTAATGGATTCATAAGCATATTTATTTAAGTACTTTAATGAATAGTTTATAATTTCATCCTGAACAAAGTTTTTTGGGGAGCTGCTATACTGTGTTTCTATATAATATAATTTCATAATATCGCTTATCAATGAGCTTTTCCATTGGTTTAATTCAATATTGTTATTATGGCTGTATAGTTTTAAATAGTAGTACATATTATTGAGTCTTTTTAAATCTGATACAGATATTTTACCAACTGGAAAAGATGAAGTATCATCTCCAGAATTTATTGAAAAGTTTATGAAGTGAAATGTAAGAGTGGTAATGACCTCCCTTTTGAAAATTATTCCAGGTGGGCAAATTACAATATCACCAAATTTACCTTTTCCTTTATGAGATTCAACTTCGTAACTGCATTCACCATCTTCAATAGCGTAAAGTACCCAGTTTGAATCTATGTCTTCATCCAATAAAAAATGTTCTTTTTTATCCCAAAAAATATGTTGATTAATATTTACGTTAAGATTATTTAAATCAAACATCAATAAGCCTCCTTTAAGAGTTAAGAAGATTATGCCATAGAAGAATTATAAGAAAATAGAAGTGAAATGTAAACATTTAAAAAATAATTAAAGTGATAATATCTGTATTTATATAGAGATTTTGATTGCAGAGTATGTGAATGCTAGATGTTCCTTTTTTTAGATGTTTATATTTTGTGTAAATAATAATTGTTATATCAAATGTATGAAATAAAGTATATGCAGATGATACGTTAGTGAATTCAAAAAATCAGCACCCTAATATATTATAAAGATATAATCAGTAAGAGGTGGGATAAGCTATAGTCTTCCTATAAAGCTGATTATGAAAAAATAATACAATGCATTGTAAATATTAAAACACTAAATAGATGTAGACATTTAGGATTAATATATCTATAAAGGGAGCGAATTATGAATTACAAAAATGTAAAAAAGGATATAACCGTAATAGGTGGTGGTTTAGCAGGTGTGTGTGCAGCTATTTCTGCTGCTAGAAATGGTAAAAGTGTTTCTTTAGTACAAAATCGCGGAATTTTAGGCGGAAATTCTAGTAGTGAAATTCGTGTATGGGTATGTGGAGCAACAAAACATGGAGTAAACAGATATGCCAGAGAAACTGGAATTATGGGAGAATTGTTTTTAGAAAATCAGTATCGCAATCCAGATGGAAATCCCTATTTTTGGGACATGCTACTATTAGAAAAGGTAAAAGATGAAAAAAATATTTCTTTATTTTTAAATACAGAAGTGTCAGAAATCGATGTAATTGAAGGAGAAAAAGAAAATAAAATAAAATCTGTGACAGGGTGGACAATTGGATCAGAAACTAAGACAAAATTTGAAAGTGACGTATATCTAGATTGTTCCGGAGATGGATTTATTGGAGCATTAGCTGGTGCTAAATATAATTTAGGAAGAGAATCAAGATATGAATATAATGAGCTATTGGCGCCCGAAAAAGAAGATAAAATTTTATTAGGAAGTACTATATTATTTTATACTAAAGATGTTGGACATCCAGTTAAATTTATTCCACCTAATTTTTCAAAAGATATAAGTAAAACCAGTATTCCAAAGAATAGAGTTATAAAATCTAATGACTCAGGTTGCTGCTATTGGTGGATAGAACTAGGCGGAGAAGTTGATATAGTAAAAGACAATGAAATAATAAGAGATGAGTTATGGACACTAGTATATGGAATATGGGATTATATAAAAAATTCGGGAAATTATGATGCAGACAATCTAACATTAGAGTGGGTTGGGTCAATTCCAGGTAAAAGAGAATATAGGAGGTTTATAGGAGATTACGTTTTAAATCAAAATGATATTATTGAACAGACCGAATTTGATGATAGAATAGCTTTTGGTGGTTGGTCAATAGATCTTCATCCTGAGAAAGGAATATATGAGGAAAGCTGTGGCTCGAGAAATATACAAGCTGATGGAGTATTTCATATACCGTTTCGTTCCACATATTCTGTAAACGTATTGAATTTGATGTTTGCTGGAAGAAATATTAGCGCATCACATATAGCTTTTGGAGCAACTAGAGTTATGGCAACTTGCGCTACAATAGGAGAAGCTGTTGGATTAGCGGCAGCAATGTGTGTAGAAGACAAAATTATTCCTAGGGATTTATATATGAAGCATATTAAGAAATTGCAACAGATTTTATTAAAGCAAGATGGATCTATTATAGGAATAAAAAATGAGGACATGAAAGATAAGGCTAGATCAGCATCTATTATGGCATCTACATCATTAAAGAAAATTGAAGTAGTAAATTCCAACGATGAATATAGATTGACCACAGATATAGGAATTTTATTTCCAATAGAAAACAGAGTTGAAGATATAGAAATACTAATTTCTAGCTTAGAACAGACTACATTGGAAGTAGAAGTTTGGGATACAGGCAGAGCAGAAAACTATATTCCTAAAAATCTTTTAAAGAACAAAAAAATACAAGTAGAAAAAGGAAGAAATCAATGGATTAAGAGTGACTTTGCATTAGAATCAGAAGTGGTAAGAAATCTATTTTTGGTTGTAAAGGCTAATGATAAAGTTACAATACATTTATCTTATGAACAATTAACAGGTGTACTTTCTTTTACAAAAAAGGCTATAGAAAATACAAATCTTGATGATTATATTGGTATAAATCCAATTGTTGAGTGGTCTATGAAGGAAATGGCTAGAAAAGAATTTTGCTTTAGGATTGATGGCGAAACAAGTGCATATTCCCCTAGTAAAATTATAGATGGTTACTCAAGGCCTTATGGGGGGCCTCATATGTGGATATCAGAAGATATTAAAGATACAGATGAGTGGATACAACTTGAATGGGAAAATGATATTGAAATTAACGAAATTCATATTACATTTAACGATGATGTAAACGAGGATCTTATAAATCTTCATCATCATTACACTGATTTTTCTGTAATGCCTGAATTAGTAAAAGATTATAAGGTTTCCATATGGAAGGATAACAAATGGGAAGTTATTGCATCTAAGAAAAATAATCGTAAGCGAAAAGAAATATTTAAAAATATAGGTAAGATTTTAGCAAATAAAATTAGAGTTACCATTGAATCAACAAATGGATGCAGGAAAGCTGAGATAATTGAGGTAAGAGTATACTAAGATATGCTTTAAGAAGGCGCAATTAGAAAATAGCAAGTCAATCTTACAAGCTTATTTTCCACTATACTGTTTCAGAAAATTATCACAAGGCCAGAGGTAAGAGCAAGCTACTATGTATTATGATTAAAAATAAAAATAATAATAATATTTTGGAACTGCTATTTTCTTTAATTCGTCTAAATAGAGAATAATTTATTTAAAGATAGGAAGGAATAAAGAGTATGAATATAAATAATAATTATAAGACTAATTTAACTGAAGAGAAGCCAACTAGAGTAAGATACTTAGTATTAGCTCTAATATTTATCAATATAGTAATAAATTATATGGATCGTTCAAATATATCTGTAGCAGCATCTCATATGTCTAAAGATTTGAAATTGTCAACTGTTCAAATGGGATTAATATTTTCAGCGTTTGGATGGGTATATGCTGCATTACAAATACCAAGTGGGTATTTAGTAGATAAATTTAAACCTCGTGCTGTATATGCATGTAGTTTATTTATATGGTCATTAGCTACATTGTTACAAAGTATTGTAGGTGGATTTGGATCACTTTTAGGTTTACGTTTATCTATAGGATGTTTTGAAGCACCAGTTATGCCAGCAAGCAATAAAGTGGCATCAAGTTGGTTTCCTACAAATGAAAGAGCATCTGCTATTGCAATATACTCTTCAGCTCAATTTGTTGGATTGGCATTTGTAAGTCCATTACTATTTATATTAGAGGATAAGTTTGGTTGGAAATTCTTATTTATACTTACAGGACTTGTAGGGATAGCATGGTCAATTGTTTGGTATGCCCTATACAGAGATCCAAGTAAAAGTAAACGTATAAATAATGCTGAGCTAAATTATATCAAAGAAGGTGGAGGTATAGTAGAAGATGAGGATGTAGATAATTCGACTGCTAAGGAAAAATCTCAGTTTAAATTCAGCGATTTAAAGATGATGTTTTCTAACCGTAAGCTTATAGGAATATATATTGGTCAATTCACTATATCATCAACATTTTGGTTTTTCTTAACTTGGTTTCCAACATATCTTGTAGAATATAGACATTTAAGTTTTATAAAATCAGGTTTTGTGTCATCAGTACCATATTTGGCTGCATTTTGTGGAGTTTTAGTTTCAGGTTTTGTATCAGATAAGCTTATAAAAAAGGGAGTCTCTATGGGAGTAGCAAGGAAAACCCCAATAATTATTGGATTATTATTAACAACAACTATAATTGGAGCAAATTTTGTTGATAGCACTCCATTAATAGTAATGTTCATGGCTATAGCATTTTTCGGTAATGGATTAGCAACTATTACTTGGATATTTGTATCATTATTGGCACCTAAAAATTTAGTTGGATTAGCTGGTGGTGTATTTAACTGCACTGGAGCTTTATCATCAATAGTTATTCCAATTGTAATAGGCATTATTGTATCAGGAGGTAATTTTACTCCAGCGATAGCTTTGATAGGTATTTTAGCTTTAATAGGAGCATTATCATATATATTTATAGTAGGAAAAATAGAAGAAAATAATTAGAATTAAATAATTAAGTTTTACATTTAATTTTGGATGAGATAAAAGTTAGTGCTAGTTACCAGCATTAACTTTTATCTTTTATTTTTAGATGGATTTAATTTACATATTTAAAACTTATTTTAAACAAAATAATAGATATAAAATTTTATATCTAGATAAAGTACATGTTATATGAATTTTGAGGAATAATATTCTAGAAGTTATTTAGTACATCGTTAAGAAATTTGCAAATACTTTTATTTGCTTTCTTAGGTGTTTTAGTACGGAGGAGAATATTTATGAAGAAAAAAAACAAAGGATTATCTGCTTGGCAGCTCACAATGATGGCTTTGGGAAGCATAATAGGAGGATCATTTTTTCTTGGCTCAGCGGTGGCTATTAATGCTGCAGGACCATCTGTTTTGATATCCTATATATTGGGAGGAATTTTAGTATACTTTATACTTTATGCTTTATCTGAAATGACTGTTGCAAATCCACATTCTGGATCCTTTAGGACTTTTGCATCAGAAGCTTTTGGGCCTGGAACAGGATTTGTTGTTGGCTGGGTTTACTGGATTGGAATGGTGCTTTCAATGTCAAGTGAGGCGACTGCTGTATCAATTTTATTGAATGAATGGATTCCTAATATATCAATAGCCATAGGAGGAACTATAATTATTGTTGGTGTAACTTTGCTTAATCTTTTAGGGGCTGATAAATTAAGTAAGCTCACTAGTGGTCTTTCAGCTATAAAGCTTTTTGCAATAATTTCATTTATAATTATATCTTTTCTACTTGTTACTGGAATAATTCCGGGAAGAACAGCGGTAGGAGCAGGAGAGCTTATGAGAGAGCCTTTTATGTCAAGTGGCATAGGAGGTATTGCAGGAGGAATGCTTATAGTAGTATTTGCTTATGCTGGTTTTGAAATAATAGGATTAGCAGCCTCAGAAGCTGATGATCCAAGAAAAACAATACCAAAAGCAATTAATTATACAGTTGTAAGTCTTATATCACTCTACATAATTTCACTTATAGCATTACTTCCTTTAATTCCTACAGCAGATTTAAGCGAAAATATAAGTCCAATGGTTGCGGCTCTTGATAGATTGGGAATTACATGGGCTGGAAATGTAATTAATTTAGTACTTATTACAGCTATACTTTCTGCATCTCTTGCTTCTATGTTTGGGATTGCAAGAATGCTAAGATCCCTTGCAGATGAAGGTGATGCACCTAAGTGGTTAAAGGATAAAGGTGACATTCCTTACAAGGCCATAGTATTTTCAGGAATTTCAATGCTTTTAGGATTAGGATTAGGATTGCTATTTCCTAGAATATATTTATTTTTAGTAACGGCAAGTGGATTTTCTCTACTTTTTACTTACGCAGTAATTATGGCAACTCATATAAGATTTCGTAAAAGAAATGGATGTCCTCCAGATGGAAAATGCCAAATGCCTGGATTTCCGTATACGTCTTGGATTGGACTCATAAGTATGATTCTTGTCATCTTTAGCATGCCACTTATTTCCGATCAAGCACCAGGTCTTATAGTAGGTCTGATAATGATAGCTCTATTTTCATCAATTTATATGATAATGAAATATTTTAAGAACACTGAAAAAAATAAAGATAGCTACGTAAGGGTTAACAATAAAATGAACCGTTCAAAGTTGATGACAGAATTTTCGGAAGAAGTTGTAGATGATAACGAATCAAAGCGAAATAACAATCAAAAAAACCAATGTAAAAAATGCAGTAAGAAATAGATTAAAATAAAAAAATATAATTTCTAAATAATATAATTCATTCTTTACAAAATATTTGAGATGGTATCTGATAGTCTAAGATAAATATTAGTGAATTAGATTTTTAGAACATATATGGTAAATAAAATAAAGATATCCTTTAAATGCTTAACTTTGGGATTAAGTATTTGAAGGATATTTTTATTCTAAATTTTTTAATAATACGGATTTATATAATATTAGTTTTATCGTCTACAATAATATTGAAACTTACTTTCTCTGGATTTGCTTATAGAATATTCATATACTCTACTATTAGTTAAATAACCTATATTTTCAATCTGCATTACAACAGACTCGTTCGGTAAATCTAATAAATCGCTCTCATATTTATTTAATTTGACAGGACTGACAGTCCTAATACCGTGACTAATTTTATAATCGTATTGGGACTCAATATATGAGAGTAAACTGGATTCACAATCTTCTGTTTTAAGGTTTGGAAATAAGGAATATGGCATGTAAATCTCTTCTGTATGAATAGGATGGGATTCTATATAACGAACTCTTTTTATAAGCCAAACATGAGAATTTACTTCTACCTGCAATAATTTGCTAAGTTCATCAGATGAACTAATAAGTTTAAATTCATTAACATTTGATCTTATATTATCTGGATTGTAATAATCAGAAAGAGATGATAAAAAAAGAATGCTGTTATTATAATGATGGACATCATTAACATAAGTTGAGCCATCAATTGATTTAACCAAATATGACCTTTCAATTAAGTGAGCTATTACTTTTCTTATAGTATGTCTATTACATTGATATTTGATTGCGAGCTGAGTTTCAGACGGAATACGAGATGATACTGAAAGCTTCCCAGAAGTAATTTTTTCAATTAAGTCATTAATAATGTAATCACTTTTCAAGTTTACTCACCTCTTAATAAATAAAAATTATCTAAGAATATTATAGCATAATCAAAAAAATGTTGTATAGACAGGTGATGAAAGTTAGGTTTAATAAATATAAAATGTGATTAAAGTATTAATGTTTTATATGAAGATAAGAGGAGAGGGTAATTTATGAATAAAAAAAATGCAAGCATAATTCCAGATAATTTCTTTTGGGGAAGTGCGGTTACATCATTTCAAAGTGAAGGCGCATGGAATGAAGGAGGAAAGGGCATTTCTATAGTAGATAAAAGACAAATAAAAGAAGGGTTCTCTAATTGGGAGGTAGCTGTTGATTTTTATCATAGATATAAAGAAGATATAGCATTGTTTAAGGAGTTAGGAATAAATAGTTATCGTACAAGTATTTCGTGGACAAGAATTATTCCAGATGGAGAAGGTGAAGTTAACGAAGAAGGGATAAAATTTTATAATGATTTATTTGATGAATTATTAACTAATGGAATAGAACCAGTTATAACACTATACCATTTTGATTTACCAGAGGCGTTAGCAGAAAAATATAATGGGTTTGCATCAAGAAAGGTTGTAGATTTATTTGAGAAATATGTAAGAGTAGTATTTGAGAGATTTAAAGGCAAAGTAAAATACTGGATAACATTCAATGAACAAAATTTAGTTATTCCACGTTTGGAGTTGTGGGGAGTAAAAGTAAGTAATAATGTTAATAAAGAAGCTTTGGCTTATCAAGTATGTCACAATGTATTTATAGCTCATGCTAAAGCAACTAAACTGATGCATGAAATAATTCCAGATGGAAAAATGGGTGGAATGGTTACTTATATGACAACATATCCAATGACATGTAAACCTGAAGATGCATTAGCAAACTTAAAAGTAAAAGAGCTATTTAATGATCTCTATTTTGATGTATTTGTTAATGGTAAATATCCAACATATATAACAAGTAGATGGAAAAGTAGAGACATAAAGCCAATATTCGAAGACGGAGATGAAGCGTTATTAAAAGAAAATACAGTGGACTATTTGACATTTAGTTATTATCAAAGTTCAACTGTAAAAGCTGATCCGGAAGATGAGGAGAGTATAATAAAGGGAATGACACCAAATCCACTATTAAAGAAAAATGAATGGGGATGGGCTATTGATCCTATAGGTTTTAGAATAGCTTTAAAAGAGATATATGCAAGATATAAAATGCCTATCTTTGTAACTGAAAATGGAATTGGTGTTAGAGAAGAATTGAATAAAAATAAAACCGTAGAGGACGATTATAGAATAGATTATTTGAGAGCACATATAGAGCAAATGAAATTAGCTATGGAAGAAGGCGTAGATGTTATAGGCTATTTAACTTGGGGATGTACTGATATTTTAAGTTCACAAGGTGAGATGAAAAAAAGGTATGGATTTATATTTGTAAATCGTGATGAATCAGATTTGAGGGATTTAAAAAGGTATAAGAAAAAGAGCTTTGGCTGGTTTAAAAATGTAATTTCTACTAACGGGAAACAATTATAAGATAGGGATTAAGGTAGAAACTAGAAATATAGTATAGTTAAAGAAGTTATATGTTGTCTTAGTAGGTTTATATTTAAAACTTTAATAAAGAAGCGATAAATTAAAAATAGAGTACAGAAGCTTAATTGTAATATATATATTTAATTAATTGATAAGTGTAAGATGGATTTAATAAAAGTTAAGAAAATATATCTTTTATTAAATCCTTTTTCTAAAATAGAGTTATCTAATAAAATTAGTTGCAACTCTAGGTTCACTTTCAGGCAATGAAATACCTGCTTTTTTACCAGCTTCTATGGATTTTAGAAGCCATGCCATATTTTTGCCAAGCATTCTCATTGTCTGCATTCCTTCTAAATCTTGTTTAACTTCTTCAGGAGTATTGCCATGAACCATATTCCAATACTGAGAAGAAACAACCGGCATATTTGAAATAGTAAAATATTTATTTAATTGATCAAAAGCTGAAGCAGCCCCACCTCTACGGCAACTTACAACTGCAGCACCAGGTTTATGTGCAAAGCAATTTCCAGCATAAAAGAATCGGTCTAAAAAAGATGTAATTGAACCTGACGGAGCTGCGTAATGAACAGGTGAACCGAATATAAATCCATCAGCTTCTTTTGCCTTCTCTAAAGCGATATTTACGATATCATCGCTAAATACGCATTTACCTTCACCACTTTTATAGCAGCCACCACAACCAATACAGCCACTAATAGGTTTATTTCCTATTTGAAAGATTTCTGTTTCAATATTTTCTTTTTCTAATTCACCGGCTACTTCACATAAAGCGGTATAGGTACATCCTTTAGCTTTTGGACTACCATTAATAAGTAATACTTTCATTTTCACACCTCACTATTTAATCGAACAAATTTATATGAAATTTTTAATAATCCACTGTTGAATTGAAGTTCATGTTATGTCTTAATTATTATTTTATTGTGTTTATTTGAATAGTTTGTTTTAAGTCTTTTTCTTTTGTTAGAGGTTCAGTTGGATAACCTAATGCTAATGCAGCTGCTGGTACAAAACCTTCTGGCAAGTTTAATTCTTTTAGAAGATCATTATCACTAGAAAGAGCAAATAGAAAACCTAATAAATAGACACTACCGATTCCTAAATCAGTAGCAGCAAGAGACATGTTTTCAACTATACATGCAGCGTTAGCTACTTCGACAGCTGGAGCTTTCTCATTTGGTTTTCCTGAAACAATTACTAATGTAGGAGCACCATAAAATGGTCTCATATTTGGATTACCAAATACTTTTGCAGTAACTGCTGTAATTTTATCTAATAAGTCGGAATTTTGAATAACAGTTAGATGAACTGAGTTATATGCACCCATCCCTACTGGTGCTGCACAGCCAGCATTAATAATAGTATTTAAAGATTCATCACTGATTTGCTCAGATTTATAGCTTCTAGTAGATTTACGCATTGCGATTGCTTTCATTAATTCCATAGTTAAAATCTCCTTTTATAAATTATTATACTTAGTTAAATGAACTTAGTATAATAATTATACCTACTTGTACAATTACGGACAAGTAGGCACAATTTTATTAGTATGTATCATTTTTTATACTAGGTAACAATTTATTAAGAATATTGCATATGTTTATATCATTATTTGGAACGCCTAACCATTCTTCTGGAATTATAATATGTTTGCAGCTATTGGATTTATTTTTTAAATATGTGTAAATTATTTGAGATTCATCGATTTCTTCTTTTCCAATTTCCATTGGAACATCTTCATTGTTAAAGTAAAATAAAATATTATCTTTAAGAATACCTTTCAATGCTTCTAAATCAAAGTTTTTTAAAGTATATTTTTCACTAAAGAGTATCTTATTTCCTCTAATAAGAAAAAATTTAACTATGTCATTATCTAAATATTCAAGCAAAGCAATATTTCTATTTTTTTTAGTAAATTTGATAATTTTAATTTTCTCTAGCAAATAATTTACTGAGCTTATGTAATCCCTATATTTAGCGGCAGTTTCAAAATCAAATTTTTCAGAAGCGCTATTCATTATATGTTCCATTTCCTGGAGAATGATTTTATCATTACCACTAAGAAGATTTATTATTTTATTTAATATATTAAGATACTCTTCTTGCGGTGTAGTATCCAAACACATTCCAATACATAATCCTAGAGAGTAGTTAAAACAGGATGAAGTTTTTCGCTGATTAATACTGCATTGTATTTTACAGTATTCTTTAATACCATAAAGTCCTTTTTCAACAATGTTTTTTCTTGAATATGGACCAAAATAAATGTTTCCATCCGTTTCATTTGATTCATGAGATATTTCAATATTTGGATATTTTTCGTTAAGAACTATTTTTATGTAAGAATATGACTTGGGATTTTTCATTAGCCTATTATAAGCAGGCTTAATTTTCTTTATTAATTCGCATTCAAGCAAAAAAGCCTCAAATTCAGTATCAGTAATTTTATACTCAAAATCCTTGAGATTTTGAACTAACTTAAGAATTTTAGGAGAATGAGATTTAGAATTTATAAAATATGATCCAACTCTACTTTTTAAGTTCTTTGACTTACCAACATAAATAACGTTATTCAGTGAATCCTTCATAAGATATACACCAGGTGAAGAAGGGAGTTTTTTTACTTTTTCTTTTAAATCCATATCCATATTATCTCCTCTAAAAATATATGTTGAGTAAATTATCATTAGTTAAATTAAAAATCAATTATGCATATAATTATATTTTATCATCACGCCTGCAGAATTAATAATAATTTATGAAATAAATATTTAAGTTATATGTAAATATAAAAAAATGATATACTTGTTTGCGCAGAGTGCATCATAAAAAATTTCATTAGAGTTTCATTATCTCAAGGCGAAAATTTGTTACTGGTTGAATATATATAACTTTAACAATTTTTTACCTTGAAATGATAGAAATTCTTTGCAATTTTTTTAGCAATCGAAGTAAACAAGTATATCATTTTTCAGTTAACTGGCATTTTATTACTTCATTAATTTAACAAGGACAGCTTTTTGAGCATGTAATCTATTTTCAGATTCATCAAAAATTGAATCAGCATGTTCTTCTAAAATTTCAGCTGAAATTTCTTCTCCTCTATGAGCAGGAAGACAATGAAGCACCATAGCATTTTTATCAGCAATAGTGATTAATTCTTTATTAACTTGGAATCCTTCAAAGGCTTTGATCCTCTCATTAGCCTCTTCTTCTCTGCCCATACTAGCCCAAACATCAGTAATTATAACATCAGCATCTTTAGCAGCTTCAAGTGGAGATGTAGTAATTTTAAAAGTAACGCCTTCTTTTTCTGCGATCTCTTTAGCTCTATTTAGGTACTCCTTAGATGCTGTATAATTCTCAGGGGATGCAACTGCAAAATTCATGCCGACTTTTAGGCAGCCAATCATTAGAGAATTGGCCATGTTGTTACCATCGCCAATAAAAGCAACTTTTAGACCTTCTAATATATTTTTATTTTCCCTTATCGTCATTAAATCAGCTAGTACCTGACAAGGATGTTCTTCATCTGTTAATCCATTTATAACTGGAATTGATGCATATTTAGCTAATTTTTCAACCTCATCTTGTGAGAAAGTTCTAATCATTATGCCTTGTATAAATCTAGAAAGGACTCTAGCAGTGTCTTCAATTGGCTCACCACGACCAATTTGCATGTCTCTATCAGTCAAAAAAAGTGAATTTCCACCTAATTGATACATGCCGGTTTCAAAGGAGACTCTGGTCCTAGTAGATGATTTTTCAAAAATCATCCCTAAACTTTTACCTTTAAGATGATGATGTTCTATGCCATGTTTTTGTTCGTATTTTAACTGATCTGCTAAATTTAAAATATCTAGAATTTCCTCTTTAGAAAGATCATCCATTTTTAGTAAGTCTTTTTTCATATATATGCCTCCAAACAATAAGAAAGTGAAAAATGAGCAGTTAGGGAGAAAATCCAAAAGATGCGATAAAGATTATATTCATGCCAAAGTAAGATTTACTTAAGGCTAGATAAAATTTCAAGAATAATGTCTATACCAACTTTTAATTCTTTCTCAGTTATAGTAAGTGGTGGGAGAAGTCTAACAACATCTTTACCGGCTGTAAGTACTAATAATCCTTTTTTTATAGCCTCTTTTTGGACTAGAGCAGGATCACATTTCACCTTTATTCCGATCATTAATCCCATACCACGTACATCTACAATTTGAGGATTTTTAGCTTCATCTATTAGCGCTCTTACAAATAATCCTCTTTTATATATTTTCTCAAAGTATTGTTCATTACAAATCTCTTCAAGAACAACTAAAGCACCAGAACATACAACAGGATTTGCTCCGAAAGTTGAGCCATGATCACCAGGTTTGAATACATCTGCAACTTTAGAGGAACAAAGTATTCCGCCTATAGGAAGTCCTGCGCCAAGACCTTTTGCTACAGAGACTATATCAGCCTCTACATTGAAATTATTATACCCGAACATTTTACCTGTTCTACCTATGCCACATTGAACTTCGTCAAATATTACAAGAACATCTTTCTCATTACACGCTGTTACTACTTCTTGAACGAATTTTGTATCAAGTGGGATAACACCACCTTCACCTTGTATTGCTTCAAGCATTATGGCACAAACATCATCTGTAAGCTTAGCTTTAAAGTCTTCTATATCATTTGCTTTTACATAATCAAAACCTTCTGTAAAAGGGTAGAAGTACTTATGAAATTTCTCTTGACCAGTTGCTTTTAGGGTTGTTATTGTTCTACCGTGAAATGATTGAATTAGAGTAAGAATTTTACTTCTTCCAGCACCATATTTGTCGTAACTGTATTTTCTAGCTAGTTTAATTGATCCTTCATTAGCTTCAGCGCCAGAATTAGCAAAAAAGACTTTACTCATGTTGGCTTTTTCAGTTAATTCTTTAGCAAGTTTTAAACTTGGTTCAGTATGAAATATGTTCGATGTATGAGCAAGTGTTTTTAATTGATTACTAGTAGCTTTAACCCATTTTTCATGTCCATATCCTAAGCTGCTGACACCAATTCCACTTGTAAAATCTAAATATTTATTTTCATCTTGGTCATAAAGATAAACACCTTCACCGTGAGTGAGTATAAGATCTAAACGACCATAGCTATTAACAACGTGTTCTTTTGCTTCGTTAAAATCATATGACATAAAATTGCCCCCTTTAAATTATTCGATAGTTAATAATATCTAGTATAAACCTTAGACCATTAACTATTATTAGAGAAATTTATTTGAAGTTTCTAAAATATTTTAATATTTTGATTAATAAATCATTGTTCCGATACCCTCATTAGAGAATAACTCTAAAAGAATGGAATGAGGTACACGTCCATCCAGGATAGTTGCTTTTTCAACACCCATTCTAATTGCTTCAACGCAACAATCAATTTTAGGAATCATTCCACCTTTTATTATCCCTTCAAGGCATAGTTTAGGTATTTGATGTAATCTTAATGTGCTAATTAGAGTAGATATATCTTTTGGATCTTTCATAACTCCTGGAACGTCAGTAAGCAGTATTAATCTTTCAGCTTTTAATGCTGATGCAATTTTTGCTGCGCAAGTATCAGCATTTATATTGTATGCCTTATTATCATCTTCTCCTAAAGCTACGCTACCAACAACAGGTATATATCCTGAACTTATGGTAGTTTTTAATATTTCTGCATTAACCTTAGTTATCTCACCTACATACCCTAAGTCGTTATCAGATTCTATTTTTTTAGCTTTTAAAAGAGAGCCATCCATTCCACATAAGCCAATGGCCTTTCCTCCAAATTTCTCTATTAAAGAAACTAAATTTTTATTTACTTTTCCGCCTAAAACCATTTGAACTACTTCAATGGTAATATCATCAGTATATCTTAAGCCGTTAATAAATTCACTTTTGTGATTTAATCTATTTAATAAATCTGAAATATCAGGACCGCCACCATGTACTACAATTGGTTCGATTCCAACACATTTCATTAATATAATATCATTTATTACTGTTTCTCTAAGTTCATCGCTTATCATTGCATTTCCGCCGTATTTTACAACTATTATTTTTCCACGGTAACGTTGTATATAAGGTAGTGCATGAACTAATACTTCAGCTCTTTCAGTATGATTCAACAAGTTAATACCCCCAGTCAATTTAGAATGTACAGTTCATAATTAACATATTAAGAACTGTACATCGGATTAAGTTTAAAATATATTTATTTATAATTTAAGATTAACTTCTGTAATCACCATTTATTTTTACATATTCGTAACTTAGGTCACAGCCCCAAACATAAGCACTATAATCACCTAAGGATAAGTTAACTTTAATAACTATTTCATTTTCGCTAAGAACCTTTTTTGCAATATCTTCATCGAAGGGTAAAGAACTGCCAGATTCACAAACTTTTAGTGAGCCAGCCTTACTTTCAAAGGCAACATCAACTTTTTCAGGATCGAAATCAATATTTGCATATCCAAGTGCACAAAGAATTCTTCCCCAGTTCGCATCGCTACCAAACATTGCAGTCTTTACTAAACTAGAGTTTATTACACTCTTACCTAAAACAACTGCATCTTTTTCATTCTTTGCACCGATTATTTGACATTCTAATAGTTTTGTAGCACCTTCACCGTCTTTAGCTATATTTTTAGCCATAATTGTATTTAATTCAGTAAGGGCATTTAAGAAAGTATTATAACTTTCATCTTTTTCAGTTATAGTAGGATTTTCAGCTAAGCCATTAGCTAAAATTAATACCATATCATTAGTACTTGTATCTCCGTCAACGCTGACTCTGTTATAAGTTACTCCAACACTCGATTGTAGAGCTTCATGTAGTAATTCTGGAGCGATAGAAAGATCTGTTGTAATGAAGGAAAGCATTGTTCCCATGTTTGGTTCAATCATACCTGAACCTTTTGCCATTGACCCCATAGTAATTTTCTTATCACCTATATAAAATTCTACAGCTAGTTGCTTTTGAAAAGTATCTGTTGTCATTATGGCTAAAGATGCATCATTAGCACCTTCCTTTGATAACTTTTCAGTAAGCATTGGAATACCGTCTTTAATAGCATCTATATTTAAAGGAACCCCAATTACTCCTGTAGATGCAACTAAAACATCTTCTGCTTTTAAGTTTAGTTTATTAGCTTGCAATGAAGTCATTTTCTTTGCCTTAATTAAACCATCATCACCATTACAAGTATTTGCATTACCACTATTTATTATTATTGCTTGTGCTTTTTTGTTTGATAAATGCTCTTTTGTAACATAAATAGGAGCACCTTTAACTTTATTTTTAGTATACATTCCTGCAGCAGCAGCAGGAACTTCCGAATAAATCAAAGCTAAATCCTTTTTTAAGCTTCCAGGTTTTAATCCACAGTGTACACCAGAAGCTAAGAAACCGTTAGGAGCTGTGACTCCGCCATCTATATATTTTATATCCAAATTTATAACCCCCTTTTAATTAACTAAAACGCTGGTGCAATTAGATTTAAACCTTCTGCTTCATCAAAACCTAAGATTATATTCATGTTTTGAATTGCTTGTCCGGCAGCACCTTTAATCATGTTATCTATAGTACTAACAACAATAATTTGATCCTCTCTATGATTTAAGTGTAGAGATATATGACAATCGTTTGTTAATCGTACGTTTTTTATTGAAGCTGTATCACCAAGTGGCAATACACTAACAAAAGGTTCATCTTTATAAAACTCTGTATATAGTCTATGAATTTCTTCAAGATCGACTTTATCTTTTGGAATGCAGTAAATTGTTGAAACTATGCCTCTATTAATTGGGAGTAGGTGAGGAGTAAATGTTACATTTACATTATCTTCTGCCATAGCAGATAATGTTTCCTCAATTTCAGGTGTATGTCTATGAGATCCTACTTTATAAGGTGCAAAAGTTTCATTTTCCTCTGGAAAATGAGTATTTAAAGTTAATCCTCTTCCAGCACCTGTAGTTCCAGATTTGGAATCACAAATGATGTTATTTAATTTTATTAATGATTTTTTAAGTAATGGCATTAACCCTAATTCTATAGTTGTCGGATAGCAACCAGGGTTTGCAACTAAAGAGCATTCCTTTATCTTATCTCTATTTAATTCTGGAAGTCCATAAACACTGTTTGCATGTATCTCAGGTTGTGTAAATTTCTTTCCATACCATTTTTCGTATTCTTCTTCCCTAGATAATCTGAAATCTGCACCCATATCAATACAGATCTTCTTATTATCTAGTGCTTTTTTAGCAATATCTTCACTTAATCCATGAGGTAGTGCAGTGAAGATTACGTCGCACTTTTCAACAACATCATGTGCAGATTCACAAATTAAATTTGTTTTACTTAAGAAATTTTTATATATATTGCTAATCTCTTGACCCTCAAAAGAAACTGAGCTTAAAGCTGCAACTTCAACCTTTGGGTGAGATAATAATAATCTTAAAAGTTCAGCGCCCACATATCCTGTAGCACCTATTATTCCAATTTTAACCACTTTTGAATAGCCCCCTTGCTTATTTAATTATTGAGCAAATAATAGTACATTGTTTTTACATGTTATTTTTAACAATAATATTTCAATTGTCTATAAAATTTCATACTAGAAATTTCATAGACAATTGAAAGTTCTTATAAAGTTGAACTTATAACCTCAAGCATCCTATATTATCATTAAGGAGTGCTTTGTCTAAGAGTTAGCAGCCGTTATCTGAGAATATTACGGCTGCTATATCATATAAAGAAAAAATACTAAAGATTTTCTTTATACTTACTGATTTTATTAAACTTCTTTATTTTCTGCTATAAAATTTTTTAATGCCTCAATTTGAATTTTTACTGATTCTGTAGAAGGACCGCCTATAACTTTACGCTCTTCTACACAAGTTTGTAAATCTATAGCATGATAAATATCTTCTTCAAAGATAGGAGAGAAGTTTTTAAATTCATCCATAGTTAGTTCTTCAATCATCTTATTATCTTTAATGCATTGTAGAACTATTTCTCCAACTACTTCATGAGCGTTTCTAAATGCCATACCTTTTTTTACTAGGTAATCAGCTACGTCTGTAGCATTAGTAAATCCAAGACCAGCACCTTTTCTCATATTTTCCTTCTTAACCTTCATTGTTTTAATCATTCCACAGAAAGTTTTAAGTGAAAGAACAGCTGTATCTAATCCATCAAATAGAGCTTCTTTATCTTCTTGCATATCTTTATTATAAGCAAGAGGAATTCCCTTCATAACAGTAAGTAAAGTCATAAGATCTCCGTAAACTCTACCCGTTTTACCTCTAACTAATTCTGCAACATCAGGATTCTTCTTTTGAGGCATAATACTGCTTCCAGTACTATAACCATCATCAAGTTCGATAAAGCTAAACTCATTAGTACACCAAAGAATTATTTCTTCTGAAAATCTTGATAAATGCATCATTATCATTGAAAGACAAGAAAGTGTTTCAATGGCGTAATCTCTATCAGATACAGAATCTAAACTGTTTAGTGTAACTTTTGAAAAACCAAGATCACGAGCAACAGCTTCTCTATCAATAGGGTATGTGGATGTTGCTAGTGCTCCAGATCCAAGTGGCATCTCATCAACACGCTTATAACAATCAGAAAGTCTTCCTAGATCTCTTTTAAACATTTCAGCATAAGCTAAAAGATGATGAGCAAATGTAATTGGCTGAGCCTTTTGCATATGAGTATACCCAGGCATTATTGTATCTATGTTTTCCTTAGCTTTTTCTAAAAGAACTTCTTCCAAAGCTATGATATCTTGATTTAATGACTTTATAGCTTTCTTTAAATATAGTCTTAAATCTAAAGTTACTTGGTCATTTCTACTTCTTCCAGTATGAAGCATTTTTCCATATTCACCAATGTAATATGTTAAAGTACCTTCAACAAAACTGTGAATGTCTTCAGAAGTTTCATCAATTTCTATAACTCCATTGTCCATTCTTTTTAATATTTCTAGAAGACCAGAAGTAATTCTATCGCTAGCTTCCTTAGAAATTATATTTTGATTTCCAAGCATGGAAGCGTGAGCGAGACTGCCTTCAATATCTTCTTTATACATTCTGCTATCAACATTTATAGAAGAATTAAAATCATTAACTAATTTGTCAGTGCCTTTTTTGAATCGTCCGCCCCAAAGCTTCATTACATTTCCTCTTTCTTAATTTTTTCTTGCATTTTAGCTTTTACAACTGTTGGTAGACCGTATAAATTAATGAATCCAGCAGAATCCTTTTGATCGTATACTCCATCTTCTCCGAAAGTTGCATATTCTTCACTATATAGTGAGTATGGGCTAGTCATGCCGGCATTGACAATATTTCCTTTGTATAATTTTAATTTTATTTCTCCTGTAACTGTTTCTTGAGTTTTATTAACAAATTCAGTTAATGCTTCTCTAAGAGGAGTAAACCATTGACCGTTATATACTAAATCAGCAAATTTTAAAGCTATTTGTTCTTTATAATGAGCTGTCTCCCTATCTAAGCAAAGTTCTTCTAAATCCTTATGAGCTTTGTAAAGAATAGTTCCTCCTGGAGTTTCATAAACACCTCTTGATTTCATACCAACAAGTCTGTTTTCTACCATGTCAGTAATACCAATAGCATTTTCTCCACCAATTTTATTTAATTCGTCTAATAATTCAACGCTGTTCATTTTCTTACCATCTAAAGCAACAGCAATTCCTTTTTCAAAAGATAATGTAATGTAAGTTGCTTCGTTCGGAGCAGCTTCTAGTGATTTACAAAGTTCTAAAATCTTTTCATATTGTGGTTCATTTTCAGGAAACTCTAAATCTAAACCTTCATGACTTAAATGCCAGATGTTTTTATCTTTACTATAGTTTGTTTCACGATTGATTTTTAATGGAACATTTTTAGCTTCTGCATATTCAATTTCATCTTCTCTTGATTTAATGTCCCAAATTCTCCATGGAGCTATTATTGGCATTTCTGGAGCAAATGCTTTAACTGCCATTTCAAATCTTACTTGGTCATTTCCTTTACCTGTGCATCCGTGGCAAATTGCATCTGCTCCTTCTGCTTTAGCAATTTCAACTAACCTTTTTCCGATTATTGGTCTAGCAAATGAAGTTCCAAGAAGATATTTTCCTTCATATATAGCACCAGCTTGAATAGTAGGGAAGATATAATCATCAACGAACTCTTGAGTTAAATCTTCAATATATAACTTTGATGCTCCCGTTTTTATTGCTTTTTCTTCTAATCCATCAAGCTCGTCTTTTTGCCCTACATTTCCGCATACAGCAATTACTTCACATCCGTAATTTTCTTTAAGCCAAGGGATAATAATTGATGTATCTAGTCCTCCTGAATAAGCTAAAACCACTTTATTATATTTTATCATTTTAAAAGCCCTCCTAAATAATCATGGAAAATGCATAAACATACATGCAATGCTATTTTCTTAAATATAATCAATAAATTAATCTAATTTATAATGCCTAACTGATGTTTATAATTATACAGTTTTATAAAAAAATAATCAAGTAAAAAATGAAAAAATATTCATAAAAATATTAAAAATATACACAATAAAATAATGTTTATGCAAAAAAACAATAATTTATGCAATTAACATTGAGTTTTATGCATAAATTATTGTTGTGCATAACTCTGCAAATAAAATGAATGTTTATTATACTATTAAATTTATGTAGGATATAATAAAATTTGTAATGCCAAAGTTTTATTAGAAAATATTTTCTAAGCTTGGAGTTTGCAGCTTCTTTAGATGATCGGTATTATGTTTCACTAAATGTAGAGATGTATGCGCTTCAGTTGAATCTTTGTGAACAAGATATGTAGACAACTTTAATGCTTCATTTAGCAAATTATCAAACTCCTGATGGCTAAGATAAAGAGATGTTAAAACATTATTATCTTGAATAGTATTTAATAATTCAAGAGACTGATAATATGCATCTTCCATTTTGTCACTTGCAATGCTAAGCTCGATATCTTCAGTTTGCATTTCAATTTTATCGCATAAATTAATGACAGATTTATTTAAAAAATATACACATGACATAGTTAGGAGAAACAAAAGTATTGATATTATAGCATTTCTCATTTCGCATCCTCCTTTTCGTATTTATCAAAAAGTTGATATTTGAATTTACCTTCTGTATCGTATAAAGCTATAAGAACATGCTTTATTGATTGAATATTATGCTTTTTTAAAAGAGTTGATATCCATTCTTCATCTTTATTCATGGAAGTCAGAGAGTTTTTATTTATTTCACCATCGGAAATTAATACTTTTGGCATTTTTGCTTCAGTATTTTGAGCATTATTTCCTGAATTAGATTTATTAGAAGAATTATAATCTGTTGGCAGTATAGATATTTGGCCATCATTTTCTAAAATTGCATATTGAATTTCATCAAGATTAAAATAATTGGCAAGTCGCAACTCTTCTAATAATTCATCTATATTTAATTGTTGTTTTTTTAGAGTTGAGTAATTAATTTTTCCCTTATGAACTAATATGCAAGGTTCCCCATCTACAAGTTTTCGGGTATATTGAAATTTTAATCCTATTTGGGTTAAAAGCGTTTTTAAAAATAACAATGTTATAATTGGTATAATTCCTAATAATAATGGTAACCTTGTATCTTGCATTGGCAATGATGCTAAATCTGAAATCATAATTGTTATTACAAATTCGTAAGGCTGAAGTTCGCCTATTTGTCTTTTTCCCATTAACCTCATAGTTAATACAACTAATAAATATAAAACGGCAGTCCTGATTGATACTACAAACATTAAAAAATCACCTCGAAAGTAATATTTGCAAAAATAAAATTAATATACGCACCATAGAAAAAAGCAGCTATGCTGCAATTAAGATCATTTCACCATAGAAAAAAGCAGCTATGCTGCAATTAAGATCATTTCACCATAGAAAAAAGCAGCCATGCTAAATATAAGAACATTTCATGGTAGATTTAGAATTGGTATTTTATTTTATAGACCTAATAAAAAAGTTTATCTTTTTTGGAAATAGTGTATATAATATATTTGAAATGATTATTATGGTACCCAAATATTTAAATACAATTAAAATAAGAGACTGTACAGAGACAGAAATCTTGATTTTTAAATTGTGAAATTAAAATCTAAAGGGATAATCAAATTATATAAAGGAAGGTTTGAATAGTATGGAGTGTAGAGGGATTGAATTTAAAGAGAAGAAAATCCAATCTAAAAAAGGGATGACTTTTTATGAATTAATTATGGATAATTACAAAGATAAGGTTAAAGATATAGCTATATGTAAACTAAATGGAAGATATTGTGAGCTGACTGAAGTGATAGAGGATGACGGGGATGTAGAACTAATAGGGTTTGATACAGAACTTGGAATGAAAATTTTCACCAGAACTTTACAGTTTATATTTATAAAGGTCGCATTGGATTTATTTCCAGAATCGAAAATAACAATAGACCATGCTATAAGTAAGGCGGTATACGGAGAAGTTCATAAAGAAAATCCATTAAGTAAAGGTGAAATTGATAAGATAAAGGCTAAGATGCAAGAAATAATAGATAGAAATGTACCAATTAAGAGTATGAGAACGTCAAAAGATGAAGCTATTAAGATTTTTGAAGGATATAAGATGGACGATAAAGTTAAGCTTTTAAAGTATTGTGATATAAAGCATGTTCATCTTTATGAGCTTGAAGGAAGGTATGATTATTTTTATGGTCCTATGGGATATTCAACAGGCATAATAAATAAATTTGATGTATTTAAGTATGAATCAGGATTCATTTTACAGAGACCAGAAGAGACTAACCTAAGTGAACTTGCTGAATTTAGAGAAGAGAAGAGCCTAACAAAAATTTTCATAGAGACTCAAAGATGGCTAAACATTTTAGGAATTGAAGATGTAGGAACTTTAAATGAAAAAGTGCTTAACAATGAATTAAGAAATATAATTATGGTTTCAGAGGGGCTTCATGAAAAAAAAATAGCTAATATAGCTGATGATGTTTTAGATAGAAAAGATGTGAAAATTATACTTATCGCTGGCCCATCATCCTCAGGAAAAACTACTTTTGCGAATAGGTTAAGTATACAATTGAGAGTGAATGGATTAATACCTATACCATTATCTTTGGATAACTATTTTGTAAATAGAGAAGAAACGCCAAAAGATGAGAATGGAGATTATAACTATGAATCTATTGATGCATTGGACTTAAGTTTGTTGAATGATAATTTAGAAAGATTAATGAGCGGAGAAGAAGTGGATCTTCCTAGTTATAATTTTAAAACTGGGAAAAAAGAATGGAATGACTATAAAGTTAAATTACCTAAAAATGGAGTTTTGATACTTGAGGGGATACATGGTTTAAATCCAAATTTAATTTCAAACAATTTAAATAGAAATGTATTTAAAATATATATATCAGCATTGACGCAACTAAATATAGATAATCATAATAGAATTTCCACAACGGATGTAAGAAAAGTGAGAAGAATAGTTAGAGATTCATTGTCAAGGGGATATAAGGCGGAAGAAACTTTAAAAATGTGGAAATCTATAAAGAAAGGAGAAAAAAATAATATATTTGTTTATCAAGAAGGTGCGGATGTAGCATTTAATTCTACATTGGTTTATGAACTTGGCGTTTTAAAGCCATATGCATTAAAAGAGCTAGATGAAATAACGGAAGAAAGTTCAGTTTATTCAGAAGCTATAAGATTAAAATCGTTTTTGAACTTTTTCAAAGAGATTAATGTTGATGAAGTGCCAAAGAATTCTCTTTTAAGAGAATTTATCGGAGGGTCAGCTTTTTATGAATATTAAATTAAGTATGTTATTTCATTAATATTATTATATAGAACTATAGATAGATTTGAACATTTATCTATAGTTTTTGTGTTCTTAAGATAAATTTATAATAGATAAAATATTAACAATGTTTGATTGTAAAAATAAGGATTAAAAGAAGAAAATAAGAAATAATAATTAGGTATAAAATAAGATGCATTGGCAGTCAAGTAATTAAGAAGGAATGAGCAAATAATACATATTAATTTTAATTGTTATATTATTAACTAAGCTTGACACTATAAAGCAAATATGTGATACTAAATTTAACAAGAAAACAATTACATTGCAGTTCTGAAAAAATTTTAGAAATGTAGGCTATAGAGAAATAGAGAATAAAGCCACATAAAACCAAGTTTACTTAGGGAATGTTATGATTACCTAGTAAATTTAAAACTTATGTTTTAAACAGTTAGAAATATACTATTGTTTAAAATGTAAGGAGTTTTATGTGGCTATTCTTATGGCCAAAATTACTCAATGTACATTAATTTAGAACTTTTAAATTAAACCAGTCATACTAAAATAAAATATGAATATTATGTAATGAGTTGTTTTCTAGTAATATTAACCGTTCTAGAATGTAAAAAAACAAACAAGTATTGTGAAGTAGAAGGGAGATAATGTTATGACAATTTTTTTCGCAGAATTAGTAGGTACTTTATTACTTATTTTATTAGGTGACGGTGTTGTAGCCAATGTCGTATTAAAAAAATCAGGCGGATCTGGATCAGGATTAATAGTAATTGCAATGGGATGGGCTTTTGCGGTAGGAATTCCAGCATTGATTTTTGGAAGTTATAGTGGGGCTCATTTTAATCCAGCATTAACAATTGCGTTAGCAGTAATAGGTAAAGTAGCGTGGGCTCAAGTTCCGATTTATTTAGCTGGACAATGTATTGGTGCATTTTTAGGAGCAGTTTTGGTATTTATTGTTTATAATGATCAATTTAAAGCTACTGAAGATAAAGGAAGCAAACTTGGTGTATTTTGTACAGGCCCTCAAGTAAAGAATACTTCAATTAATTTCATAACTGAGCTTGTAGGAACATTTGTACTAGTTTATGCAATTTTAGGAATGGGAGATCAAAATCTATCAAATGGAATGGGAACATTGTTTGTAGCATTTTTAATTTTGGCTATTGGTGTAAGTTTAGGAGGCCCAACAGGATATGCAATTAATCCAGCAAGAGATTTAATGCCAAGAATCGCACATGCAGTATTACCTATACCTGATAAGGGAGATTCTAATTGGGGATATGCATGGATTCCTGTTGTTGCCCCAATTGTAGGAGGAACTTTAGCTGCATTATTTTATGTAATGTTACATGGAATATTATAAAAGTTAATTAATAGTTAGAATTGACAGAGACAAACAACTATGTAATACTAAGAATAAAAAAGAAAACAATTACATGGAGGGCCAATGAATATAAAAGAGTTATTAGAAGAAAATCCAATTATAGCAGCAGTAAAAAATGAAGAACAATTAAATCAGGCGTTAGATTCAGAAGCTCAAGTTATATTTGTTTTATTTGGAGATGTAATGAATATTAAAGAGATAAGTGAAATTATAACATCTAGAAATAAAATAGGAATAATCCATATAGATTTGGTTGAAGGATTTACGAATAAGGAAATTGTTGTAAAGTATATTAAAGAAGAAACTAAATTTAGTGGAATAATAAGTACAAAGCCACAAGTTGTAAAACTAGCAAAAAAGTATAATTTACTAGGAGTTCAAAGAGTTTTTATATTTGATACACTTTCTTTAAACAATGTAAAAAATCATATGATTTCTGAATGCGATGCAATAGAGGTACTGCCGGGAATAATTCCAAAGGTAATTGAAATCATTTCAAAGTATTCTAGCAAACCAGTTGTTGCTGGGGGGCTAATTGAAACTAAGGAAGAGGTAATGCAGGCATTAAATTCAGGGGCAACATGCGTATCTACAACTAAAAAAGAAATTTGGAATATGTAGGCTGAAGAGAATTAGAGAATAAGGCTACATAAAACTAAATTTACTTGGGAAATACTTAATGGACTGAGTAAATTTAAAATTTATACGAAGCAATAAAAATTAATATCATTGCTGCCGTATAAATGGAGGTTTTATGTGGCTTTAATTGTCGCCGAAATTACGTCTAGAGCCCTAACTCAATTTTCAAGAGTCAACTATTTGTTAAATTCATTTCCTAAAATATAAATAATAAATTTATCCTTTTCTAGGTAAATATTAGAATATATAAATATTAGAAAGCAGGGTGTTTTTGTATGAAAAAGTATATATTAGCATTAGATCAAGGAACTACAAGCTCAAGAGCAATAATTTTTGATAAAGAACAAAATATATTAGGAGTAAGTCAAAAAGAATTTACTCAAATTTATCCAAACCAAGGATGGGTTGAGCATAATCCTTTAGAAATATGGGCAAGCCAATATGGAGTTTTACAAGAAGTTATTGCAAAGACTAATATAACTCAAGAAGAAGTAGCAGCTATAGGAATTACTAATCAAAGAGAAACAACAATAGTTTGGGATAAAAACACTGGAGAACCTGTATATAATGCAATAGTATGGCAATGTAGAAGAACAGCAGGTATAATAGAAGAACTTAAACTAGACCAAGAATTTAGTGAATATGTAAAAGAAAATACAGGATTACTTTTAGATGCATATTTTTCAGCAACTAAAATAAAGTGGATTTTAGACAATGTTGAAGGTGCTAGAGATAGAGCGGAAAAAGGTGAATTATTATTTGGTACAGTAGATACTTGGTTAGTGTGGAAACTTACAAATGGTAAGGTTCATGTAACTGATTATACTAATGCTTCTAGAACAATGCTTTATAATATAAAGGAACTAAGATGGGATGAAAGAATTCTAGAAAAGCTTAACATTCCAAAATCAATGTTACCAGAAGTTAAGAATTCATCAGAAGTTTATGGATACACAAATCTTGGAGGTACAGGAGGCGTTAGAGTTCCAATAGCTGGTATGGCAGGAGATCAACAATGTGCTCTATTTGGACAAACTTGCTTTGAAGAAGGTAGTGTTAAAAATACCTATGGAACAGGATGTTTCTTACTTATGAATACAGGAGAAAAAATGATTCATAGTAAAAATGGATTGGTAAGTACTATTGCAGTAGGTATAGATGGAAAAGTACAATATGCACTAGAAGGTTCAGTATTTGTTGGTGGTGCTGTTATTCAATGGATTAGGGATGAACTTAAGTTGGTTACTGATGCAGCAGATACAGAGTACTTTGCACAGAAAGTAGAAGACAATGGTGGCGTATATGTTGTTCCAGCATTTACAGGACTTGGTGCTCCATATTGGGATATGTATGCAAGAGGTGCTATCTTCGGACTTACAAGAGGTGCTAATAGAAATCATATAATAAGAGCTGCCCTTGAATCTATTGCATATCAATCTAAGGATCTTATAGATGCAATGCAAGAGGATGCAGGATGTAAACTAACAAGACTTAAAGTTGATGGTGGAGCAAGTAGAAATAATTTATTAATGCAATTCCAAGCTGATATAACAGGGGCAGAGGTTGTAAGACCTATTATAACTGAAACAACAGCTCTTGGTGCAGCATATTTAGCAGGACTTGCTGTAGGTTTCTGGCAATCAAAAGAAGAAATCGCTGAAAAGTGGGCTGTAAGTCAATCTTATTCTCCAAATTTAGCAGAAGAGAAGAAGGAAAAATTATATAAAGGATGGAAAAAAGCAGTTAAGAGAGCAGAAGGCTGGGAAGAGGAATAGAATGATACTTTAATAAGTATTTATATATTTCAAATTAGCTTAACCTAATCACAAATTTTAAGAATTATAATGTACCCTAAATGTTTATACCATCTAGGGTACATAGTTTAAAGTAATATTTTAAAATAAAGTAGTGTTGTAAATTTTGGATAGTAAATAAAATTAAGAATTTAGGATAAGTAGTAGACAAGTATACATTTACATGATATAATGTATATATAATTTAAAATAAATGCTGAGAGAATATAGAGTCAAGCATGAAAACGTTGGTGGATTACACCTTGTTTTTAGCTTGACTTTTTTTATGCGCTATTAATAAGGAGGATGTAATATGTATGATGTAGCAATAATTGGATCAGGGGTTATTGGAAATTCTATTTTTAGGGAACTAACTAAGTACAATTTAAAAGTAGTTGTTTTAGAAAAAGAAAAAGATGTATCGATGGGAACAAGTAAAGCAAATTCAGCAATAGTTCATGCTGGATATGATCCTAAGGAAGGTACTTTAATGGCAAAATATAATGTAGCAGGAAATGAGATGTTTGAAGATCTTTGCAAAGAGTTAAGTGTACCTTTTAAGAGAAACGGATCTCTGATAATAGCTTTTAACGATGAAGATATGAAAACAGTACAAGCTCTTTATGAAAATGGGACAAAAATAGGCGTAAAAGATTTACAAATTTTAAGTAAAGAACAGGTTCTAGAAAAGGAACCAAACCTTAATCAAGAAATTTTTGGAGCTTTATATGCACCAACTGGTGGTATAGTAGGTCCGTTTGAATATACAATTGCACTAGCAGAAAATGCAGTAGCTAATGGAGGCGAAATTAAGCTAGAAAAAGAAGTTGTTGCAATAGAAAAAAATGACACATTCAAAATTACAACTAAAGATGGAGAAATAATAGAATCAAAATTTGTAATAAATGCAGCTGGACTTTATGCAGATAAAATTCATAATTTAGTTTGTAAAGAAAGCTTTAAGATAGTACCAAGAAGCGGGGAATACTTTGTAATGGATAAAACTCAAGGAAATGTAGTCAGCCATACAATATTCCAATGTCCATCAAAACTTGGAAAAGGAGTTTTAGTTACTCCAACTGTTCATGGAAATTTATTAGTTGGACCTGATGCCAGAGATATAGAAGATAAAGACGATGTTGGAACACTAGCAGAAGGATTAAATGAAGTAAGAGACGCTTCAATGCGTACAACTAATAAAGTTAATTTTAGAGAAATAATAAGGAGCTTTGCAGGTCTTCGTGCTAATCCAGATACAGGTGATTTTATAGTAGAAGAAAATGATGAAGTCAAAGGTTTCATAGATGTTGCCGGAATGAAATCACCTGGTCTTTCTTCAGCACCAGCTATAGCTCTTGATGTTGTAGAAATATTGAAAGAATCAGGATGTAAGTTAGATAAAAAATCAGACTTTAAGGCAAAAAGAGAACAAATTCATTTTATGGAATTATCAGCTAAAGAAAAAGCTGAATTAATAAAGAAAAATCCGCAATATGGAAGAATGGTTTGTAGATGTGAAAGCATAACAGAAGGTGAGATTGTAGATGCAATAAAGAGAAGTATAGGGATACCATCCTTAGATAGTATTAAAAGAAGATGTAGACCAGGAATGGGAAGATGTCAAGGTGGATTCTGCGGACCAAGAGTTCAGGAAATAATAGCAAGAGAATGTAATGTTCCACTTGAAGATGTAGTTCAAGAAAAATCAGGTTCATATATATTATTAGGTAAGACAAAATAGAAGGATGAGGTGTTATTATGAGTTATGAATTAATAGTAGTAGGTGGAGGACCAGCTGGTCTTGCAGCAGCATATGAAGCATATAATAGTGGAATTAAAAAAATATTAATTTTAGAAAGAGATAAAGAATTAGGTGGTATATTAAATCAATGCATTCATAATGGTTTTGGGCTTCATACTTTTAAGGAAGAACTTACAGGGCCAGAATATGCAGGAAGATTTATTGAAATGATTCAAGATACTAATGTTGAAGTTAAACTAGACACTATGGTATTAGAAATCGGAAAAGATAAAACTGTTTATGCAATAAATACAGAAGAAGGCTATATGGAACTTAAGGCCAAAGCTATAATTCTTGCAATGGGTTGCAGAGAAAGAACTAGAGGTGCTATAAATATTCCTGGTGATAGACCAGCGGGTGTATTTAATGCAGGTGCAGCGCAAAGATATATAAATGTAGAAGGATATATGCCTGGTAAAGAAGTCCTTATTTTAGGATCAGGAGATATTGGACTTATAATGGCTAGAAGAATGACTCTTGAAGGAGCTAAAGTTAAAGCTGTAGTCGAATTGTGTCCATATTCAAATGGATTAAATAGAAATATAGTGCAATGTTTAAATGATTATGATATTCCTCTATATTTATCACACACAGTTGTAGATATTGTAGGAGATAAGAGACTTGAAAAAGTAGTAATAGCAGAAGTAGATGAAAATAAGAGACCTATTAAAGGAACTGAAAAAGAATTTGATGTAGATACACTACTACTATCAGTTGGATTAATTCCAGAAAATGAAATATCATTTAATGCCGGACTTGAACCTGATAGAAGAACTAATGGTTTAATTGTTAATGAGAGTATGGAAACTTCAGTAGAAGGAATATTTGCATGTGGTAATGTAGTTCATGTCCATGACTTAGTTGATTTTGTAACTCAAGAGTCAAAACATGCAGGTTTTTCTGCTGCTAAATATATTAAGGGTGAACTTAAGAAAGACAAATATGTAAACATAATAAATGGTGCAAATATAAATTATACAGTCCCACAAAAAGTTAATGCAGAAGCTGTTGATGATAAATTAACTGTATTTATGAGAGTAAATAACATATATCATAATAAGGCATTAGTTGTAAGATGCAATGATGAAGTTATAGCTAAATTTAAAAGAGCTCACTTAGCACCATCAGAAATGGAAAAGGTAGTTTTAAGTAAGGTGCTATTAGAGAAAGTTAAAGGTGATATAACAATATCATTAGAGGATGGTGAATAAAATGGAAAAAGAATTAATTTGTATATGTTGCCCTAAGGGATGTCATTTAAAAGTAGATGCTGAAAATAAAAGTGTACAAGGTAATGGCTGTAATAGAGGTATTGAGTATGGAATAAATGAAGTTACAAATCCTGTAAGAGTAATAACTTCAACTGTTAAAGTGGAAAATGGAGAATTACCTGTAGTACCTGTTAAAACAAATAATCCAATTCCTAAAGGACTTAATTTCAAATGCATGGAAGAAATAAATAAAATAACAATAAAGGCTCCTGTTAAAATAGGAGATGTTGTAATAAAAGATGTTCTTGGAACTGGCGTTGATATAGTTGCGACAAGAAATATACATGAAAAATAGAAGCTAATGAAAATTTGGTTAAAAGCATCATCAATATTTAATATTGATGATGCTTTTATTATGGATTATATTTTAAAGATTACATATTCCAATAATAATTAGATTTAAAATTCTAGTAGGCCAAGTGCTAAATTAAGATTAATATGTAGAAACTAAATTGAAACATATATATGTAATCAAATTTATGATATTATTTTAGTTAGAAAAAGCTAGGAGTATAAATATATTGGTAAAGAAAAACTAATGATATATATAACAAATAAAAGGGAGGATATTTCTCAAAATGAAAGGGATAGGAGTTTTCGATATTTTAGGTCCTATTATGATAGGCCCATCAAGTTCACATACAGCAGGTGCAGCGAGGCTTGGAAAAATAGCAAGAAGTATAGCAGGTGGAGATGTATCAGAGGTGACATTTTTGTTACATGGTTCATTTGCTAAGACATATAAAGGGCATGGAACAGATCGAGCTTTAGTTGCTGGTATTTTAGGAATGGAACCAAGTGATGAAAAACTTAGATATTCTATGGAGATAGCAAAAGAAAAAGGTATTAAATTTTTATTTAAGGAGGCAGAATTAGGTGATGTTCATCCTAACACAGTAAAATTTATTATGAAAACAATTGGTGGTCAATATTGCGAAGTTATGGGATCATCAATTGGCGGAGGGAATATTCAGGTAGTAGAAGTTAATAATAATAGGGTTGATTTTACTGGAATGTATGAAACTTTAATAATAGCTCATAAAGATGCGCCAGGTGTAATTAATAGTGTTACAAGTATATTATATAGTGAAAATATAAATGTAGCTTTTATGAGAGTTTTTAGGCAGCAAAAAGGGCATGAAGCTATAATGATTTTTGAGATGGATAATAAAGTGAACAATATTTTAATAGAGAAAATTAAGAAAATAGAATTAGTACATAATGTAATTTCAATAAGCCCAGCAAAGGAAGGTGAATAATATGTTTGCAAAAACAGGTATGGAATTGTTAGAAATATGTGAAAAACATAATATTTCATTAAGTGAATATGCAATAAGATATGAAGTAGAAGAAAAAGGATTGTCAAGAGACGAAGTAATAGAGAAAATGAGGAAAAATTTGAGCGTCATGATCTCAGCAGCTAATGAGGGAATGGAGAAAGAAGTTTATTCTGTTAGTGGCTTAATTGGTGGAGATGCTTTTAAGATACATAATTATGCTAAGAAAGGAAAAGCTTTGACAGGTGATGTAACCAATATGGCTATGGCTATGGCACTTTCTTCATCGGAGGTTAATGCGTCTATGGGTAAGATAGTTGCATGTCCGACAGCTGGTTCTTGTGGAATATTACCAGCAGTAATTTTAAGTGCTGGAGAAAAACTTGGATTAGATGAAGAAGGACTTATAAATGGATTATTTGCGGCAGCTGCTGTAGGAATGATTATTGGTTTAAATGCAACATTGGCAGGAGCAGAAGGTGGATGTCAGGCAGAATGTGGGTCAGCTTCCGCAATGGGAGCAGCTGCTGTTGTTGAGATGATGGGAGGAACTCCTGAGATGAGTTTAGATGCAGCAGCAATAGTAATTAAAAATGTACTTGGCCTTGTTTGTGATCCAGTTGCGGGACTTGTTGAAATACCATGTGCCAAGAGAAATGCACAAGGAGCAATAACTGCTTTATGTATGGCAGATATGGTAATGGCAGGTGTAGCTTCAAAAATACCATTTGACGATACAGTAAGTGCTATGTACAAGGTTGGAAAAAGCTTGCCAGAATCACTTAGAGAAACAGCTTTAGGTGGAATAGCTGTAACTAAAACAGGATTGAAGCTTAAAGAACAGGTTTTTGGAAAAGAATAATGCACATATTAAGGTATTCTACAGAACTTAAGGTAAATCGATAAACAATGGAAATAGAATATATGTATTCTATTTCCTTATTTTACTACAACTTCAGGTATTTCATATATACCTGGGTTATTTAAGACATAGATACCGAACCTAAAGTAAAATACATATTTTTAATTATAGTCTACACTAGAAAGGAAGGTCATGTTTTGTAGAAGCGTTGCATTAAGTTTTTAGCTGTAGATATTTCTTTAGTAGAAGTTGTTTCATTTATTGCCTGTCACGAGCTTGCCTCGGGAGCATGGAGAAATGGTGCAACTTCTTCTAGTGGAAATTCACAGCTAAATACTTCAGTAACTTGGAACAAATGAATGATCTTCTTTTTGGTATTTACATATATAACTTTAAGGTTACTTTAGGTATCTAGTGATTAACAATACCTTATGAAGGTGTCTTTTGGATTTTTATATTTCTTTGTATAAATTTACTTCCCCATTGCCTAAACGAAGTTCACCTAGTAAAGGAACTATTCTTGTAAAATGCTCACTGTTATTATGCAAATTAATTGCTTCTTCATCTTTCCATTCTTCTATAAAGGTGAATATAGAACTATCATTAATATCTTGAAACAAGCCATATGATATACAGCCTTCTTCTTTTCTACTTTTATCAACTAACTCTTTCGCAAGTCTTAGATATTTTTCTGTTTGTTCATTTTTAATAACACTTTTGGCCACTATTTTTATCATATTAATCCTTCTTTCTATAATATTTATTAAAATTAGTATATCACTTAATTAAGAAATATTTTAACTTTATTAGTAATAGATGATATAGAAGAATTTAGTGCATATAAAAATTTACTATACATGTTGCAATAATAAATTTTCATTTAAAGCTCTAGTAATATGAGGGCTTGATTAAGGCCAGAATGTAGAAATTTAATTACAATAATATATGTAAATTTCTTGATTTATTGTTCCAGTATATGAATTTGTATATAATTAACTATAAAATTACTAAACTAACTATAATATAATATCTTGAAATAAGCTATCTATATAAAAATGTTTAAAAAGATTTATAAATAATTTTGATTGCAGTTTATTGACCTAAAAGACTTTTGAAGTTAAGAAAAACTATTTTATTAATAGAGGAGAGGAATTTAATGAACTTAGGAGTAAGAGATCAGATTACTATTCTTATAGTTGATGATGAAAAAAGTATAGTGGACTTTATTAAAATGGGGTTAGAAGGTGAAGGGTATTTAGTATATGAGGCATATGATGGGAATCAAGCAATCGATATAGCAAGTAAAATAAACCCTAATATAGTGATATTGGATATTATGTTGCCGGGAATGGATGGATATGAGGTATGTTCAATTATTAAGAAGTCTATAAAAACATCAGTTATTATGCTAACAGCATTGGACGAAGTTGATGATAAGGTGAAAGGGTTGGATATTGGAGCGGATGATTATATGGCAAAACCTTTTAGCTTCAAGGAGCTTTTAGCACGCATTAATGCTAGGATAAGAAATAGTTTTCCGGAGCTAAGCGATATTACTAATATAGGAAATTTTAAAGTGGATGATAAAGCTCATGAAATAACTTATTGTGAAAAAGTATTAGATCTACCTCCAACGCAATACAACTTGTTGAGTTTTTTACTTATGAATAATGGAATAGCATTGAGCAAATCGCTTATACTTGAAAAAGTATGGGGATATGATTTTAATGGAGAAGATAATATTGTTGAAGTATACGTAAGGTACTTAAGAGATAAAATTGGAGACAAAGATCATAATATCATTAAAACTGTCCGCGGTGTTGGATATAAGCTGGTGGCACAATGAAAAAATTAAGAAATAAATTAAAAATAAAGAGTTTGAAATGGCAGTTGTTATTTAGGTTTCTTGTGATATTAATTTTATTACTGGGAATCATGGGACTTTTTCAGTATATAAGTATGAAAAATTATTTATACAAAACAAAGGTGCAAGTACTTCATGAGAGGTTTCATAATCTAGACTTTAAGAAAATGTCAAAAGAAAACATGGAGGATATAACCGAAAGTGATACTAAAGAAATTTTAAGGAATTTATGGGATAAAAATATGAGTGTAGCTCTAATAAATAAAAATGGAGAGCTGTTAGGTCAAAGAAGCAATATAGATACACCTAGAGATGATGATGACGGTGACGATGATTCAAAGGAGCCAGATGAACGAAAGAGGAAAGAGATACCAGTACCAGTACTTTCTAGAGAGAAATATATAAAGATTTGCAATGAACAAGGGAATTTAGAACATACATATGAAGTAGTAAGAGATGAAAACAATAATTATCAAATGGTTGCATGGATAAAAGTTGGGGATTTAGATTCACCATCAGGGTTAATACAGTTGAGTACGCCAATAGACGATATTACAAGTATCTTAGATAGGCAAGAGTATGTGCATATTAGTCTTTCAATTATGATTCTCATAGTGGGAACAATACTTGGAATTACTATTTTTAATCGAACATTGAAGCCGTTATATAAGATAACTGATACTGTTGAAGGAATAAGTGTAACTGATCTGCATACAAGACTAACGGAAGAAAGTGGTCAATTAGAAATTAATAGATTATCAAAATCCTTTAATATTATGCTTGAAAGAATAGAGACATCATTTGAAAAAGAACAGCTTATCAAAGAAAAAATGAGACGATTCGTGTCTGATGCATCACACGAATTACGTACACCATTAACCTCAATTCATGGTTTTGTTGAAGTATTATTAAGAGGGGCAGCAAAAAATCAGGAAAAATTAGATTTGGCTTTAAACAGCATATTGATAGAAAGTGAAAGGCTTGCAAAACTGGTAAATGATCTTTTAATATTAACTAGGCTAGATCAGCAGCCAATTGTTGAAATAAAAAAGGAGAATTTGAATGATGTTATAAATGAAATAATTCCTCAACTGCAGATACTTTCTAAGGATAAAACTTTAAATATAGAGTTGAAGGATTATGTAGATGTATATATAAATAAAAATCAAATTAAGCAGGTCATATTCAATATAACTCAAAATGCTGTAACTCATACTGATAAAGAAAAAGGTGTTATAACAATTTCTACAGGTATAGAAGATTACAAAAATAAAACCTTCGCGGTTTTGAAGATATCTGATAATGGAACTGGAATACCTAAAGAGCATTTAGATAAAATATACGATAGATTTTTTAGAAGTGATTATCACAGAGCTAGGGAACAAGGGGGATATGGATTGGGTCTTTCTATAGTAAAATCAATAATTGATAGTAATCGTGGAAAAATAAGAGTAGAAAGTGAGCTTGGAGTTGGGACAACATTCTCAATATATTTAAAATTAGAAAATAAGGCAGATGGACTTGATGTTCCTTGATTGTATCAAATAAGAAAAGAGGTTACGAAATAGATTTATAATATTATTTTGTAACCTCTTTTTTAGTATATTTCTTTATTCTATTGACTAAAATATCAACGCATCTTTAGTTTAAGGCATCGCTAAGAAAATCTGGGTGAGTAGTCTTAAATAGTTCTCAGCAAATTCTAAGCTCTAACTAAGGATACATTAAGGCTTTTTTGTTATAATTCCAACAATGAGGAAATTTATATATTTTAGGTGGGTGGGGATTATTATAAGTACAGTAAGTATTTTTATATTAATGGTTGTGATAATAACAGTTATTTTATTTTTTGTATTTGTAACTGGTAAAATTGAAAAACATGAAGTATCTAAGAGTAGTTATGCTCTTGGAACTTTGATCAACTTAAGAGCAAATGGAAATAAGGCTAAAAGGGCAATAGATAAAGCTCTAGAAAGGTTAAATGAAATTGATGATAGAATGTCAGCTTTCAAAGAAAGTAGTGATATATCAAAAATAAATTTTAATTCAGGAAATAATGGAGAGAAAGTAAATAATGATACTTATTTTGTAGTTAAAAAAGCCATAGAATACAGTAGAATTTTAGAAGGTACTTTTGATCCAACAATAAGACCATTAGTAAAGTTATGGAGTATAGGTACAAAAGAAGAACGAATTCCGGAAAAATCTAAAATAGAAAAGGTATTAAAACTTATAGATTATAACGATGTTATTTTTGATGACAAAAATAATTCAATAATGTTAAAACATGATAAACAAGCTTTAGATGTCGGAGGTATTGCAAAAGGATTTGCAGCTGATGAAATAAGAGATATTTTTTATCAGTATAATATTAAAAGTGCATTAATTGATTTAGGTGGAAACATTTCTGCTCTTGGAAGTAAGGAAGACGGTTCAGCTTGGAAAGTTGGAATTCAAAACCCATTTAAGCCTAGGGGAGAATTTATAGGAATATTAAGCATAAAAAATAAATCAATAGTAACCTCAGGTAATTATGAAAGATATTTCATAAAGGATGGAAAGAAATTTCATCATATAATTGACCCTAAAACAGGATACCCATCTGAAAGTAAAATTATAAGTGCAACTATTATATCAGATAATTCAATTGACGGAGATGGCTTGTCAACTGGTGTTTATATAATTGGTATTGATAAGGCTATGAAGATTATAGAGACTATAGAGGGCATTGACGCTATATTTATTAAAGAAGACAAGAAAATATATAAAACATCAGGTATTGATGAAAGTATTTTTACATTAACAGATAGTGAATTTTTTTAGATATTGTGTCTGGAGCTAAATATAGAAGTAAGGGCATAATTGAGGCAATAAGAAAGCTTTAAATCAAGCAAAATGATAAGAAGAGATAATACTGATTGAAACAAACCTCGTTAAGTTGGAATATAACTTATTAGCAGGGATAAATTCAATTTGTACTATCTTTTTTTAGTTAGATTTTTCGTACAATTTAACCTTTTCCTTAATTCTAAAATGTTTTAATTGCCATTTCTCAGCGAATTCTCAGCTTAGATTAAGGGTGCGTTAAGGTTCTATTGCTATAATTCACTTAATTAAAGAAATTGCAATAGCAGATAATGAAGTGAAAATAATATTTCTGTTGGAAATTAATTGGAAAATATGATTAATGATAATTAAAATAAAAATTTATTATTGCTAAATATAGAGAGTTAGAAAAGGGGAAAGAAATATGGCAAGTAAAATAAAAAAATCGCAGATTATAAGGCATATTATACAATTGATTGCATTTATTCTGTTACCGGGCCTTTATTCAATGACATTCAGTGAAGTAAAAACTGCATATCAAATGATTATCAATGGTAATGTTAACTTTTTGGAAGCATTACCAAGCTTAATAGAATTTATAGCTATTATGCTTTTGACTATAGTATTAGGAAGATGGTTCTGCGGTTGGATATGTGCATTTGGTGCATATAATGACTTAATATATTTTATATCAAAAAAAATATTCAAAATAAAGTTTAGAGTAGATGAAAAAGTTGATTCTATACTTAAGTATTTCAAATATTTAGTATTACTTTTTATAATAGCTATTTCATGGACTATGGGAAGCAGTATACTGGAAAGCACAAGCCCTTGGGATGTATTTGGTCAAATAACTGATGTATCTACTATTTTTTCGAATTTACTTGTTGGATTGATATTTTTAATATTAATCACAATAGGAGCAGCGTTTATTGAGAGGTTTTTCTGCAGATATCTATGCCCTTTAGGTGCAATATTCTCTATTATTTCTAAGATTGGAATAGTTAAGATTAATAAGCCAAAAGCTGATTGTGGTAAATGTAGAGCTTGCACAATGGGGTTACCGCTCTATAAGGTAGATTGTGTCAAAGGTGGAGATTGTATAAATTGCTTAAAATGTACTGAAGTATGTTACAGAAATAATGCTAATGTAAATGTACTTGGAAGAGATTTAGATGCTAAGTTAACAGGATCAGTAGCTATGGCTACATTTTTAGGTATATATGGACTTACTAACTTCGCCGGTAATGCAGTAACTAAATCTGGAATCGCAGCTAAGAGTAATGCAGTTTCAAGCAATATAAATTCACAAACTGAAGCTGCACCAGAAAGTTCAAAATTAAATCATGAAACTACAAGTTCAAATACAGTTCAAAATAATGCAAGTGAATATAGGGACGGAACATATACAGGAAGTGGAACAGGCTATAGAGGAGGAACGACTAAGGTTTCTGTGACTGTGTCGGATGGGAAAATATCAAGTATACAAGCTATATCTAATCAAGATACTCCAAAGTTTTATCAAAGAGCAGAGGGAACTATGATTAAGAGTATAATTTCAAAACAATCAACATCAGTAGATACTGTATCTGGGGCAACTTATAGTTCGAAGGGCATCATGAGTGCGGTAACAAATGCTTTGAATGAAGCAAAATAATAAAATATACTTGACGTTTGAAACTTAATGGTATAACCTTTAAATTGTGAAAGAAAATTTTATAATTGAATAACTAGGGGAGCTAATATTTTGGCTGAGATTGGAAAGATTGATTTCCTAGACTCTTATAACCTGATTTGGATAATACCAGCGTAGGGAAGTATATTAATATTATTTGTGTAAGTATTGATATGATTTGTGCATAATTTATTGATGTATCCCTTGTGGATACATTTTTTTTGTGCAAAATAATTAACTTCTTTTAAGGTTAATCAATTTAAATGTCATTGTTAAGGTGATTTAGTAAATTTATTTCACATTAAAAAAGTAAATTTATTGATTTTATTATTAAAGGAGTGATTTTTAATGAAAGAGAAGAGTAAAGCACAGAAGATGGCGCTAAGTGGCATATTAATTGGTATTTCTGTTATTTTTGGAACATTTTCAATACCCATTGGAGCTGCTAAAATATCTCCAATACAACATTTTGTAAATGTAGTTGGAGCAATAACACTTGGACCGGTATATGCGCTTATGAATGCATTTGTGACATCACTAATAAGAAATTTTATGGGAACAGGAAGTTTATTGGCTTTTCCAGGAAGCATGGTAGGAGCATTACTTGCAGGAATTCTTTATAAAAGATTTAGGAAGCCAGGCATTGCAGTAATTGGAGAAATAATTGGAACTGGAATATTAGGAGCATTATTAGCTTATCCTATAGCTACAATGGTGTTAGGAAAACAAGTAGCAATTTTTGTATATGTTGTTCCGTTTATATCAAGTTGTAGTGTTGGAGCGATTATAGCGTACTTTTTTATAAAAGTTCCTGTCATTAAAAAAATACTAGTAGATAATGAGTTTCAAGTAAAGAGAGAGGAAACTAATAACATAGATAAGATTTAAATGAAATATTACAGGTGAAAGGATGAGTTTATGTTTAGAGCATTAACTATTGCAGGATCAGATACTTGTGGAGGAGCAGGAATTCAAGCAGATTTAAAAGCTTTCTCAGCAAATGGAGTATATGGAATGAGTGTTATCACAGCGGTAACGGCTCAAAATACTATGGGGGTTTTTGGAATTCAAGATATAAATCCTGAAATGATTGAATCTCAGATAGATGTTATTTTTGAAGATATAAGAGTAGATGCTATAAAAATAGGAATGGTTTCTAAAATTGAATCTATAAAAGCTATATCAAAATCTTTGAGAAAAGTTGATAAACTACCAGTGATAGTTCTAGATCCAGTTATGATTTCTAAAAGTGGATTTAATCTGTTATCGAAGGATTCAAAAGATACTTTAGTTAAGGAATTATTTCCATTAGCAACATTAATAACTCCTAATTTGCCAGAGGCAGAAGAAATTTTAGGGATGAAAATAGAAAACTTAGATGAAATGAAGGAAGCAGCTTTGAGACTTAAAGAACTTGGTCCGAAGGCAGTTTTAGTTAAAGGAGGGCATTTAGAAGGGGAAGCAACAGACTTGTTATATGATGGAAAGAACTTTCTTATTCTAAAACAAGAAAGAATAAATACTACCCATACTCATGGAACAGGATGTACTTTATCTTCAACTATAGCAGCAAATTTAGCTAAAAATATGACAATAGAGGAAGCAGTTAGAAGTGGTAAAGAGTATATAACATGTGCAATCGAACATGGTTTTGAGCTTGGTAAAGGTGTAGGCCCTACTAATCATTTTTACGAGCTATATAAGAAAGCAGGAATGATTGAATAATTTTTGGAATTTTATTTACAGGTATTTATCAGGCAGTATTAATTAATACTATATAACTCAAGTTAAATTTTATAACTAATAAATTAAATAATAATGGTATGAGGAGAGGGAAAGAAATGAATTATAAAACACAAATGGAAGCAGCTAAAAAAGGTATAGTTACAAAGGAAATGAAAATAGTAGCGGAAAAAGAAAGAATTTCAGAAGAAAAATTAATGAAACTTGTTGCAGAAGGTAAAGTAGCTATACCGGCGAATATCAACCATAAATCACTTAGCCCTGAGGGGATTGGTGATGGATTAAGAACAAAGATAAATGTTAACTTAGGGATATCAGGAGACTCGGTTGATTATTGCAGAGAGATGGAAAAGGTAAAAATGGCAATTGACTTTGGTGCTGAAGCAATAATGGATTTAAGTAATTATGGAAAGACTCAAGAGTTTAGAGGAAAGCTTATAGAATATTCTCCAGCTATGATAGGAACGGTTCCAATGTATGATGCAATTGGATATCTTGAAAAAGATCTTTTAGATATAAAAGCTAAGGATTTCTTAGATGTAGTTTTAGCGCATGCAAAGGCTGGGGTTGACTTCGTAACTATTCATGCAGGTATAAACAAAAGAACAGTTGCATTATTTAAAGAAGATAAAAGAAGATTGAACATTGTATCTCGTGGAGGATCTTTATTATTTGCTTGGATGGAAATGACAGGAAACGAAAATCCATTTTATGAATATTATGATGAATTATTAGAGATTCTTAGAGAATATGATGTAACGATAAGTCTTGGAGATGCTATGAGACCTGGCTGCATTGATGATTCAACAGATGCTGGACAGATTACAGAACTTATAGAGTTAGGATTACTAACAAAGAGAGCTTGGGAAAAAGATGTGCAAGTTATGATAGAAGGACCTGGACATATGGCAATGAATGAGATTGCAGCTAATATGGAAATTGAAAAAAGATTATGCCATGGTGCACCATTCTATGTACTTGGACCTCTTGTTACAGATATTGCGCCGGGATACGATCATATTACTTCTGCTATTGGTGGGGCTATTGCAGCAACACATGGAGCTAACTTTCTGTGTTATGTAACACCAGCTGAGCATTTGAGACTTCCAGATTTGTCGGATGTTAGAGAAGGAATTATTGCATCTAAAATTGCAGCGCATGCAGCAGATATTGCTAATGGACTTCCAGGTGCTAGGGATAGAGATAATGCAATGGCAGATGCTCGTCAAAAGCTTGATTGGGAAGAAATGTTCAAGATTGCTATTGATGGGAAGAAAGCTAGAGAATATTTTGAAAGTGTACCACCAGAAGATATGCACAGCTGCTCTATGTGTGGAAAGATGTGTGCAGTAAGAACAACTAACAGAATTTTAAATGGCGATAAAGTGGAGCTTTTCGATAAGAAGTAAGATTTATGTAAATTATAATTGTAAGAGGTAAGCAACCGTAAAGAAATAATACCATGTTGTTTCGGTACTAAAAATATGAATATATAAAAATTTGTTATAAAATATATAAGAATTCTTGAATATTATACTGGAAAAGAAATTAATAAAGCTTTTACTTTTGAAAGGAGGTATTTTAGTGAGAATTATTAAAAGAATGAATTCTTACTAAAAGATATTTATGAGTAATGAAATATCAATAAAAATAGGAAATTTATTAAATGAGGTTAGAAATAAGAAACCACTTGTACATAATATAACAAATTATGTTACAGTTAATGATTGTGCGAATATTTTACTTGCAATAGGTGCATCACCAATTATGGCTGATGACATTAGAGAAGCAGCGGATATTACTAAAATTTCATCTGCTCTTGTAATAAATATTGGGACATTAAATGAAAGAACTATTGAGTCTATGATTGCATCTGGTAAGAAAGCAAATGAATTAAATATTCCGGTTGTGTTTGATCCAGTTGGAGCAGGGGCATCAGAATTTAGGAATTCAACAACAAAGAGATTATTAGAAGAAGTGAAAATAAGTGTTTTACGCGGAAATATGTCTGAGATTAAATTTATAAGTGGATTAGGATCTACAACTAAAGGTGTTGATGCTTCAGAAAATGATGCAAGAACAGGAAATGATGAGGGAGTAGATGTGGCTAAAAGTTTGGCTAAGAAGCTTAACTGTACTGTAGCTATTACAGGTGCAACGGATATTATATCTGATGGAGAAAGAGTAGTTATACTTGAAAATGGCACTAAGATGTTATCTAATGTCACAGGAACAGGCTGCATGACAACTGCATTAATTGGAGCGTTTTGTGGGGCAGGTTCGGATTATTTTATAGGAGCAGTTTCAGGTATTATTTCCATGGGAATATCGGGTGAAATTGCTTTGGATAAAGCAGGGAAGATTGGAACAGGAAGTTTTCATATTGCAATTATAGATGCCATAAGCAATTTGACTTCTGATATTATTGAAAAGATGAATAAGATAAAGGAAATATAATAAACAATATTTGCGTGTATATCATTAAAATGAGATACACGCATTAATGTATCCACTTACTTAAAATATAACTTAAGGAGAGAAGTTTCATGAAATCTAAAATAGATTATAGTATCTACCTTGTAACAGATAGAGATTTAATGAGCACAGAAACGTTAGAAGAAGCTGTAGAAAAATCTATAATTGGAGGATGTACATTAATTCAATTGAGAGAAAAAGATTGTTCATCACTCGACTTTTATAATACAGCCGTGAAAGTTAAAGAAATTACAGATAAGTACAATATTCCATTAATAATAAATGATAGAGTAGATATTGCACTAGCAGTAGATGCGGCTGGAGTACATGTTGGACAAAGTGATATTCCTGCAGCGATTGTAAGAAAAATTATAGGAAATGATAAGATACTTGGAGTTTCAACGGGATCTGTGGAGCAGGCACTTGAAGCAGAGAAAAATGGAGCTGATTATTTAGGGGTTGGTGCTATGTATTCAACTGGCACTAAAAAAGATGCAAATTCAACTAGTATGAATGAATTAAGAAAAATCAGAGAAAATGTATCTATACCTATAGTTGTAATAGGTGGAATAAATAAAGATAGAGTTAAGGATTTTACAGGAATAGGAATTGATGGACTTGCAATAGTTTCTGCTATTATAGCAAAGGAAGATATTATTACAGCTGCTCAGGAATTAAAAACTGAATTTCTTAAAATTTAATTATTAGAGATAGAACACTTTAGAGGCACTTATCACTGGAATTTCTGGTATAGTGCTTTTATTTTATTCGTATTTATACTGAGTATAAAATATATTTTGCAGAATATTGTCATATAGTATGTTTTGACAAATTATAGTAAAAAAATTAAACTTAAGATAGCATAAAGATTATAGTAGAATAGCAAGTTTGATGGAGTTTAATGGCGATTAAAGTAATACTGCAGGTAATCTCCATAGAAAGCTTGAAAGTAAGGATGTGCTTTGCTACGAAAGTTGAAAAATATATCAATGGAAAGTTAGGACTATCAATTTTAATAACGTCAGTAGTATTTATATTGGGATTAGCATATATAAAAAATCACAAAAACATAAGATCTAATGATATTGTCAGAAAAGAAAAAGAAGAATACGTGGAAAGAGAACGCGTACCGAAGAGTATAACTACAGTGGAGACAAATGATGATAGAATTCTGACACAAATAGGTAAAAAAAAGTTAATAGTAAATAGCTATTATAATATTGATGCTGCTTCAAATAGTAAAGAGGGTGATCTTAGAGGCGTTGTAAAAGAAAAGTGGAGGCATATTAAGCCTAAGAAGGAATATACGATAGGCGTTTTGCTACCTCATTTTGAAGATCAATATTGGGTCTCAGCGAATTATGGAATAATAAATTATGCAAGGGAATTAGGAGTGAAGGTAAAGTTATATGCAGTTGGGGGATATATAGAGTTTGGAAATCAAAAAGAAGAGCTGATGGACTTAGCAGAGGATGATAAAATTGATGGAATAGTGTTTGCTACATTAGATAATAAAAAATTTAATTCAGATATAGAGAGCATTGTTCATAATAATAAGCCTATTGTTGCACTAGTAAATGATATTAATACTCCTAATATTAGCGCAAAAGCAATAGTTTCCTATTATGATATGGGATATAAAGCAGGAGAGTATGTTGTTGAAGATTCAGCAGGTAAAGATATAAAAATTGCATTTTTTCCTGGGCCAAAAGAATCAGGATGGGCATCAGATACATTAAATGGTTTTAAAGATGCAGTTTCAAGGTTAAAGAAAAATGATCAAAAGATAGATATTAGCAATCCTTTTTATGGAGACACTAGACCTGATGTGCAGCGATTACATATAACAAGTGTTTTAGAAAATAGTGATGATTATGATTATTTAATTGGTTGTGCTCCAGCAGTAATCGAAGCCGAAAAATTTATTGCTAAACACAAAGAGAAATTTAAAAATATAAGAATTGTATCAACATACATAACAAGTGATGTTTTTAATTTAATAGAAAAGGGAGCTGTATTAGCTTCTCCATCAGATCAAACTATCCAACAATGTAGAATAGCACTAGATATGATTGTAAGAATTTTAAATGGAGAAAAGGCAGGAATAGATTTTCCATTCCAAAGTGGTCCGTGTGTGCCTATAATTTCAAAGGATAATATTTCACAATTTAAGTATGAAGATCTATTTGGAAGTAAAGAGTATATTCCAGTATTAAATCATATGGGTAAATAAGGGTTAAGTTATGAGCATAAAAAAGAAATTTAGGAATATGAAGATTAAGCACAGATTTACAATTTCAACATTAACAGTAGTTATAATTACCATGTTAATATTTGAAATAATAAGAATAATAATGCTAGTTGTAGGAATAAATAGGGATTCATTGCAGAAAGTAGAAACAATAACTAGGTTAGCAGCACTTAGCTATCAAGATCCAATTTGGAATTTGAATATTGTAGGAATTAAAGAAATTAGTGATGCATTATTTGAGGATGAGGAAATTGGTTATATTCAAGTTAAAGCTAAAGGTAATGGAGAAATATACAATAAGTATAAAAAGGATGATATATATTCTGAGCAAAATTTGATTATAAAGAAAGTTAATGTTTTAAAAGATGAAATACCAATAGGTGAGATCACTATAGGTATTACAAGGTATTATAAATCAAGAGTTATTGAAAATTACATAATTGCAACAATCATAAGGACTTTGGTAATGGTTTTTCTTCTTTGGTTAGCGATTAGTATTGTTTCTCGTATTGTTACTAAGTCGATATATGAGTTGGGTATAGGAACTGATGAGATATCAAATGGAAACTTGACTCACAGATTGTTCATTAATTCAAGAGATGAAATAGGGGAATTGGCTATTAAATTTAATAATATGGCTCAAAGTTTATATAATATGATTCAGCAGAGGAATGAAGCAATAAATGAACTCAAATCTTCAGAAGAGAAATTTAATAAAGCATTTAATTATAGCGCAGATGTAATTGCCATTGTAAGGCTTAGTGATAAATTATACATTGAGATAAATCAAGCATTTTTATGTACTTTTGGATATAAACGTGAAGAGATAATTGGTCATTACTCCGATGAGTTTAACTTGTGGGAAAATGAAGAACATCGCTTGAAGGTGATTCAAATATTAGATAGTGGAGGCATGTTGCGTAATGAAGAGATAACTTGGAACACTAAATATGGAGAAGTTAGAGTTGGATTATTTTCAACGGAAATAATTGAAATTGACTGTATAGAATGCATAATATTTGTTTGGAATGATATTACAGAACGTAAAAAAATTAGCGAAGAGTTGAAACGCGTTAATGATGAATTAGAAGATAAAGTTAATGAAAGAACAAAACAACTTATGCAGACTCTTGCTGAGTTAGAAGAACAACATAATAAGCTCAAATCAGCTCAGTCAAAATTGATTCAATCAGAAAAGATGGCTAGTCTTGGTACTTTAGTAGCAGGGGTAGCACATGAAATTAATAATCCTATTAATTATATATATTTAAGTTCAAAAGTTCTGAATATGGATTTATGCAATTTTAAAGAAGAACTTATCGAATTATTGGATGATGCGGATGATGATGTTTTAAATTTTTTCGAACAATATTTTAACAAATTTTCTAAATCAATAATTAATATTCTAGATGGATCTAATCAAGTAACAACCATAGTTAACGATTTGAGATTATTCTCTAGGCTTGATGAGGCAATTAAAAAAGAGATAGATGTTTCAGAAGCTTTGGAAACAACAATAAGGTTGGTTAAAACCCAATATACTAAACAAATTAAATTTATAAAGAACTTTCAAACTCATAGGAAGATAGTGTGCTATCCTTCACAATTAAATCAGGTATTTTTAAATATAATTGTAAATGCGTGTCATGCTATAGTTGAAAAACAAAATGACTTAGTATGTGAGAATAATGGATTAATAGTAATAAGAGTTTTTGACAATAACAAAGAAATTATAATCGAATTTTGTGATAATGGGTGTGGTATGACTAAAGATGCAATATCAAGAATATTTGAACCATTTTTTACAACTAAACCAATGGGACAAGGAACAGGGTTAGGTATGTCTATATCATATGGTATTATTGAAAAACACAATGGAAGTATTGATGTGGAATCTAAGGTGGGGGAAGGATCAACTATAACTATTCATATTCCTTACTAAAGATATTAATAATAAAATCAATAAGGCACCATAATCTAAAATTATATTTTGATTTCAGTAAGGAGAAGATAAATGAAATTTGTTATAAATAAGGACAAGCTTAGAGAACTTAATAAAACAGATGATAAAGATAAAAAATATACAATACTATTAATTGATGATGAACTAGCAAATCTTGAGGCTTTAACAAGACTCTTAGAAGAAGAGTATGATGTAATTAAAGCAGAAAATGGGTTTGAAGCGTTAAATATACTTAAAGATGAATCATGTTCTAAAAAGATTAATTTGATTATCTCAGATCAGCGCATGCCAGGAATGACAGGGGTTGAATTATTAAAGCAAACAATCTCTATTGTCCCAAATGCAATTCGTATTATTTTAACTGGATTCATGGATGTGAAAGATATTATTGATTCAATTAATGAAGGGCATATTTATAAATTTCTTTTAAAACCATTAGAGGCAGATGAGTTGTTAATTTCCGTAAAAAGGGCCTTGGAGACATATGACTTGAAAATGAAAAATATTAAGCTTATAGGCGAGTTAAAGCAAACAAATAAGAAATTAAAGAAGAGTGAAGTTTATTTAAGCACTATTTTTAATTCGGTAAGTGATGCAATATTGATTCATGATTTTAATGGAATCATAATTAAAGTTAATGATACTGCTAATAGGCTATATGGATATTTACATGACGAACTAATTGGTATGAGTATAAAAGATATTATCTCAAAAAATTCACCGTACATATATGATGATATACTTAAATTGATTAATGATAGAAAGAGAAATAAAATCAATATTCCAGTAACGCTTGAAGCTATTTCAATAGATAAATATCATAAAGAGTTTTGGGTTGAGAGTAATAGTCGTGCAATAATATTTAATGAGCAGAAGGTCGTTATTGCAACTGTAAGAGACATAACTGAGAGAAAAAATATTGAATTAAAATCAAAAGAAGAGGCTTTGGAATTAGAGAAATTAAGAACTGAATTTTTTGCTAATATTTCTCACGAATTGAGAACACCACTTAATATAATACTAGGTGTGATACAAATTCTAAGAAGAGATCTTTTAAATAAAGAGAAACCGATTGATAAAGGAAAGATAATTAATAATATAGATATTGAAAGACAAAATTGTTTTAGATTACTTCGCTTAATAAATAATTTAATTGATTCGACTAAATTAGATGCAGGACATTTTCAGATTGATATGATTAATTGTAACATTGTCAGTGTTGTAGAAGAAATCACTCTGTCAGTGGCTAGTTATATAAGTAATAATAATATAAACCTTGTATTTGATACCGATGTTGAAGAAAAAATTATTGCTTGTGATCCTGATAAGATTGAAAGAATTATGTTAAACTTACTCTCTAATTGTATAAAGTTTACAGATGATGATGGAAGCATATTTGTAAACATATTTGATGGAGAAGAATATATAACCTTATCTGTAGAAGATACAGGTATAGGAATCCCAGAAGAAAAAGTTGATATTATTTTTGATAGATTTAGACAGGTAGATAAATCTTTTACAAGAAATTATGAAGGCAGTGGAATTGGATTGTCTCTCGTAAAGTCGCTAGTAGAAATGCATGATGGCACGATATCGGTAGAAAGTAAATATGGGGTAGGAACTAAATTTACGATTAAGCTTCCGGTAAAGGTATTAAATAAAAGTAAAGAAAAAGTTAATATAAGTAACAATATAATTAATACTTGTGTAGAAAAAATAAATATTGAATTTTCAGATATATATAAACAACATTTGTAGAGGAATAAGTAAAAAAGTATGAGAGTATACTTAGAATTTGCAAATATATAGTCAATTAATGAAACAATCAATATCTTATATGTTTTTATGAAAATATATAAGAACTTGTTTATAATATATATGGCGAAATACATTAGTATAACGATGTTAAAGGTATTATTAATTGTTTGTTATACAAAAAAAGGTGTATAATGTTCTGATTTGAACGAAATATATCTAGGGAGGGATTTTTACATGGAGATATTAGAATTGAAAAAAAATTTATACTGGACAGGAGTATTAGATGCTAATTTAAGAGTATTTGATATTATCATGGAAACAGAATTTGGAACTTCTTATAATTCTTATTTACTTAAAACAAGTGAAAAAACAGTACTATTTGAAACTGCAAAGGCTAAGTTTTTAGATGGATATTTAAATGCATTAAATAAGTTAGTTGATATTAAGGATATTGACTATATTGTAGTAAACCATACTGAGCCAGATCATGCAGGAAGTATAGAAAAACTTATTGAATTGAATCCTAATATTAAGATTATTGGAAGCCAAGTTGCTATAGGATTCTTGAAGAACATTGTTAACAGAGAATTTAATGGAATAATAGTTAAAGAAAATGAGACTTTAAGCTTGGGTGACAAAACTTTACGTTTTATGTCAGTACCAAATTTACATTGGCCTGATACAATGTATACTTATATTGAAGAAGATAAGACATTAGTTACTTGTGATTCATTTGGTTCTCATTATAGTTTTGATGGAATTCTACTAAGTAAGGTTACAGATAATGATGGATATTTAAGAGCTCTTAAGTATTATTTTGATTGCATCATTGGACCTTTTAAGAATCCATTCATGATTAAAGCATTAGATAGGATTAAAGATTTAGAAATTGATATGATTTGTACAGGGCATGGTCCGGTTCTTGATTGTAGAATAGATGAAATTATGGAATACTATAAGAAATGGTCTAATGTTTCAAATCCAAATCCTAGAAAGACAGTAATCATACCATACGTAAGTGCGTATGGGTATACAAAAGAATTAGCAGAAAAGATTGCAGAAGGAATTAAGGCTAGTGGAGACATAGATGTTAGAGTTTATGATATGGTAGAAGCAGATAAAGACAAAGTTCTTGAAGAACTAGAATTTGCAGATGGTATTTTATTTGGCACACCAACAATAGTTGGTGAGGCTCTAAAGCCAATATGGGATTTAACTACTTCAATCTTTGCAAGAACTCATGGTAATAAACTAGCAAGCGCTTTTGGAAGTTATGGATGGAGTGGAGAAGCTGTTCCTCATATTATAGAAAGACTAAAGCAACTTAGAATGAAGGTTGTTGATGAAGGATTCCGTGTTAAATTCAAACCAAGTGAGAGTGAGTTAAGTGGTGCTTATGATTATGGTTATAATTTTGGATTCCTGCTTTTAAATAAAGAAAATCTAAATAAAAATTAATAGATAATTGTTATTTTATTAGGACTTATTGTAATAAGTCCTAATTTTAATTATTATATTGCAAAATAACAAGCCAAAGATTTAGTTTACACTTTTTTGGAACGATGAAAATGTTTACTTGAATTAATGTCGGATGAATGGCAGAAATGAGACATAACATTGTATAAAGGAAATTAAATGACTTGTTATTTTTGGATTATTGTATATATTTGATACTAAACAAGAGCTAAAGAATCAAAGGTATAATATTTTAAAGAGTACCAAAACAAACGAATGGGTAACTATGATTCTTAGAAAAGGAGTTTAAATAATGAGTATAGGATATGCGTGTTTAACAATAGGAATTCCAGATACTAATTTAAAAAGCTGTATTGCAAAGAATTTAACTGAAGAAAAATTATTGGAAATAATATCATACAACTTAAAATCTCTTAAAAATATAATTGATTATAATATAAAGAATAATATAAAGCTTTTTAGGATTAGTTCAGATTTAATACCATTTGGATCTAGTCCTTTGAACCAATTATCCTGGTGGGATATGTTTTCACAAGAATTTGCGGAAATAGGTAGAAAGATTATGGAAAATGATATAAGAGTATCTATGCATCCGGGGCAATATACAGTACTTAATTCTCCTAATGATGATGTTGTAAAGAGAGCGATTGAAGATTTAAATTATCATGTTAAAATTTTGGATAACTTGGGAGTTGGAAAAAATCATAAAATTATATTGCATATCGGTGGAGTTTACAATGATAAAGAGCAGGCGATAAACAGATTCGCAGACAATTATAAACTATTAAATAATCAAGTGAAAGAAAGACTTGTTATTGAAAATGATGATAAATCGTACAATATAAATGATGTTCTTAAAATAGGGGAGGAACTTAATATTCCAGTTATTTTTGATAATCTCCATAATGAGATAAATTATTATGATAGAGAAAAAAGCGATTCGTATTGGATAAGTGAGTGCAATAAAACATGGAAAGAGAAAGATGGAAGGCAGAAAATACATTATTCTCAGCAAGACCCTTTTAAAAAGGCAGGTTCTCATTCAAATACCATAAAAATTAGTAAGTTTATAGAGTTCTATGAAAGTGTAAAAGGGCAGGATATAGATATAATGCTTGAAGTTAAGGATAAAAATCTTTCAGCTGTAAAGTGTATAAATTCTATAACTGAAAATACTAAAATAAAAAAACTTGAAGAAGAATGGGGAAGATATAAATACAAGGTTCTAGAGAATTCTCCCTCAAATTACTTAGAAATAAGGAAGTTACTTAAAGATAAAACTCAGTATCCAGCAGTTAAGTTCTATAACTGCATTGAAGATGCTATGGAAACGGAAATAACAATTGGAAACTCAATAAATGCTGCATTACATGTATGGGGATATTTTAAGAAGTTAGCAGATGATAAAGAGAAAAGGAACTTTTTGAAAAGCATTGAAGATTATGAAGAAGGAAAAATCTCAATAAATTCAATAAAAAATAAATTGTTTAAGATGGCTGTTAAATATAATGAATCATACCTTTTGAACTCGTATTATTTCATATAAAACAGGTTTATTAATTGTGAATTATAATAATTTTCTAGTATTTGATACAGTTTTACTATAAAAAAAGGTATAATATTTTCATATAGATGAAAGTTATAGGGAGGAATTTTATATGGAAATATTAGAGTTGAAAAAGAATTTTTATTGGACAGGGGTCTTAGATCCTGGTTTAAAAGTATTTGATATAGTTATGGAGACAGAGTTTGGAACATCTTATAATTCCTACTTACTTAAAACAGGTGAAAAAACTATATTATTTGAAACTGCTAAAGCCAAGTTTTGGGATGGGTATTTAAGTGCATTAAATAAATTAGTTGATATTAATGATATTGATTATATCGTAGTAAATCATACAGAACCAGATCATGCAGGAAGTATAGAAAAACTTATTGAAATCAATCCTAATATCAAAATAGTTGGGACACAAGTTGCTATAGGATTTCTAAAGAATATTGTAAATCGTGATTTTTATAGTATAACAGTAAAAGAAAATGATACTTTAGAATTAGGAGATAAAACATTACGTTTCATGTTTTTGCCTAACTTACATTGGCCAGATACAATGTATACATATATTGAAGAGGATAAAACACTGATAACTTGTGATTCGTTTGGGTCTCACTATAGTTTTGATGAAATATTATTGAGTAAGGTTAAAGATAATGAGGGGTACTTAAGAGCTACTAAATATTACTTTGATTGCATTATTGGGCCTTTTAAGACGCCATATATGGTTAAAGCACTAGATAGAATTAAAGATTTAGATATTGATATGATATGCACTGGACATGGTCCAGTTATAGATTGTAGAATTGATGAAATTATAGAACTTTATAAAAAATGGTGTACTGTAGTTAATCCTAACCCAAGAAAAACAGTAATTATACCTTATGTTAGTGCGTATGGATATACTAAAGAGTTAGCGGGCAAGATATCGGAAGGTATTAAAGATAGTGGGGATATAGATGTAAGATCGTACGATTTAGTAGAAGAAGATAAGGAAAAAGTAGTTGAAGAATTAGGATTCGCTGACGGAATTTTATTTGGAACACCTACTATAGTTGGTGAGGCTTTAGAACCAATTTGGGATTTAACTATAAAGATGTTTGCCAGAACACATGGAGGAAAACTTGCTAGTGCTTTTGGAAGTTATGGATGGAGCGGTGAAGGAGTTCCTCACATTATAGAAAGATTAAAGCAACTTAGGATGAAGGTTTTGGATGATGGATTCAGAATCAAATTTAAGCCTAGTGATAGTGAATTAAGTGAGGCTTATGACTACGGATATAATTTTGGATGTATACTTCAAAATAAAGAAAATCCAAAGAAAAAATCGGCAAAAAGAACATTAGTAAAATGTTTAGTATGTGGAGAAATATTTGATTCAAGTCTTGAAATATGTCCAGTTTGCGGTGTAGGAAAAGAAAATTTTGTACCAGTTGAAATGGATGATAGTAATTATAAAAATAATACAAATGAGATTTATCTAATTATTGGAAACGGAGCAGCCGGTATAAGCGCTGCAACGGCCATAAGAGAAAGAAATGAAACATGTTCTATAGTATTAGTTTCTAATGAAAATGTGCTAGGTTATAATCGTCCAATGCTTACAAAGTCAATGATAGCTAAATTTAATTCAAAACAAATTGCAGTTCATGATGAAGCTTGGTATAAAGAAAATAATATTACAAATGTTCTTGATAGAGAGTTAATTGAGATAAATACTAAGGATAAAGAGGCGCTTTTTAAAGATGGAATTAAATTAAAGTATGATAAATGTATATATGCTTTAGGAGCTGAATGCTTTGTTCCACCAATTCCAGGGAAAGATAAGGAAGAAGTTATAGCAATTCGTAGACTTTCTGATACAGATAAAATTACAGAATTGCTGCCAAAGGTAGAGAATGCAGTTGTAATAGGTGGAGGAGTTCTTGGTCTTGAAGCTGCATGGGAATTAACAAAAGCAAAATGCAAGGTTACAGTATTAGAGCTTGCTGATAAATTAATGGGACGTCAATTAGATTGTGAAGGCGGAAGATTTCTCGAAGAAATAATTAAAGATAAAGGAATTGACGTGAGATTAGGCGTGAAAATTCATGAGATAGAAGGTGAAAATTCAGTTACTGGAGTTAGAATTAATGGAGGAGAAGTTATTGCAGCTGATTTAGTTGTTATATCTTGTGGTATTGTACCTAATTCTAAAATAGCTCAGAAAGCAGGAATTGATGCTAACAGAGCAATAATAGTAAATGAAAAAATGGAGACTAATGTTTCTGGTATTTATGCATGTGGAGATTGTGCAGAATATGATGGAATAAACTATGGAATATGGCCACAAGCTATAGAAATGGGAAAAGTAGCAGGTGCTAATGCAGCAGGAGATTCATTAACTTATGAGACAGTAGATGCAGCATTAACATTTAATGGAGCTAATACTTCATTATATGCAATTGGTGACAATGGTAAAAATCCAGAAATTCAATATAAAACAGTTGAATTTAAAGATCCAGTTAAAAAGACATATACAAAATATTATTTTGCAAACAATCGTTTATGCGGAGCTATTTTAATTGGAGATACTAGTAATTTGGCGAAAGTGACTCAAGATGTAAAAGAAAGTAGATTATTTAAAGACATGTTTAAATAGAATTTTAAGATAATTCAAATTTGGAGATAACGGAATTAATTTGAGTTTGATTATTTTATTCTAAAGCTGCCGACGAAAGTTGGCAGCTTTTAATTTTTGAATTACAGATTTGATGGAGGTTATAGAAATATGAATTAAGTTTTAGCATAAAAGTATTCTATTGGAATGAAAAAATTTACATAATGGAATTTAATGTTGATTAAGTAAAATTACTTTACTGAGTAATTGGTAATAATAATAAAATAAAAAAATTAGAGAGTAGCTTTAGTAAAAAGCAGTTAACTTTAATGGGAGGTACTGCTTCTTCTTTAGTATTTTAATATAAGGATTGATCAAATGAAACTTAAAGTGCTTGAAATTGTGTTATTTAGTGTATTAGGAAGTTTGCTTTCAGTGTCGCAAATAGTATTGAGTTTTCTTCCCAATATTGAGGTTGTGACTTTACTTATAATATTGTTCTCAATTGTTTATGAACAGAAAGCTATTTATATAGTTTTTGTTTTTATAGTTACCATGGGATTAATTTACGGTTTCGGATTGTGGTGGATAGGATATCTAATATTATGGCCGCTATTAAGTATATCAACTTGTATAGTTAGAAAGTTTATTGAAGGAAGGTATTTAATTTTGTCAATTTATTCAGGAATATTTGGATTACTATTTGGATTCTTCTATGCTATACCGAATATAATTTTTATAGGATTGAATGAGGGGATAGCTTTTTGGATATCAGGAATTGAATTCGATATAATTCACGGAATCGGAAATTATTTCATAATGATGTTTTTTGGAGAAAAATTGATTGGTTTATTAAATAAGCTAAGCAGTAAATATTTAGCTAGTATAAAGAATTAATCAGCAAAGAATAGATGATCTTGTTTAAAGTTAGGTTATTGTTATAATGCACAATAACCTAAACAAATTAAAAAAGCAAAATATTTAGAATAGTTGTTATTATACTATTAAAATGTAAGTTTCCAGCGCTTAATAATATTGAATTAATGAAAAAGTCTGGCATCAGTGGCAGTTTTATTTAACAGAAGGCATAGATCATTAAAAGTTGTCTGTAGTATTGGAATTCAACTAATAAAGTGGAATATAAGATTTAAATTATTGAGTTTATTGTTCAAATACACAAAAAAAAATGTCAAGTAAACAATATCAAGGTCTTACTAAATATATTATTATGTATATGTTAGTAAACGTTAACTCGGTTACACGGTATAATAAAGTATAAATTTGTATAATTATTAAATTTGAGGAGGAAGTAAAATGGCAATTATTCATTGGAGTGGAGCGATTATCGGATTAGTAATCGCTATAATACTAATTTTAAGGAAAGTGAATCCTGTATATGCACTTTTTGGAGGGGCTGTTATAGGCGGATTAATTGGTGGAGCAAGTTTAGCTAATACAGCACAAGCTATCATTGAAGGTACGAATAGTGTAATGGGGGCAGTTGTTCGTGTAATAGCAGCAGGAGTGCTTGCAGGTGTACTAATTGAATCTGGAGCAGCAGAAAAAATTGCTGAGACTATAGTAGAAAAACTTGGAGAGAAAAAGGTTCTTTTAGCAATTGCGCTATCAAGTATGATAATCACAGCGGTTGGAGTTTTTATACCGGTTACAGTTATTATAGTTGCACCGATAGCACTTCCTGTGGCTAGAAAAGTTGGAATCACTAAGTCATCTATACTTTTAGCTATGATAGGAGGAGGTAAGGCTGGAAACATAATTTCTCCAAATCCTAATACAATTGCGGTAGCTAAGGGATTTAATGTTGAATTAGCACAGGTAATGATAGGGGCATTTATACCAGCTGTAATTGGGCTTATAGTTACATATTTTGTTGCAACGTTAATTAGTAAAAAAGGAGAAATGATTAAAGAGTCAGAAATACCAACTAGAGTAGATAACAAGATAAAACCAAGTTTTGGAAGGGCAATGGTGGCACCAATAGTTGCTGTAATATTATTAGCACTTAATCCTGTAGCAAATATGTTGCACATGAAATTCTTAGCAACTATTCAAATAGATGCAATGTATATATTGCCTATAGCAGGATTAGTTGGATTGTTTGCAATGGGACAACGTAATAAGATTCTTGAGTATACAACATCAGGATTAAATAGAATGACGCCAACTGTGATGATATTAATTGGTGCAGGAGCAATAGCAGGTATTATTTCTAAATCAAATCTAAGTGATGCGGTAGTATACTGTATTCAACAAACAGGAATTTCAGGAATGTTTTTGGCACCTATATCAGGTATATTGATGGCAGCAGCTACGGCTTCAACATCTACAGGTGCGATTGTAGCGACAGGAACTTTTGCCAAAGCAATACTAGCTGTTGGTGTTGCGCCTTTAAGTGCAGCAATTATGATCAATACAGGAGCTGTAGTTATCGATCATCTACCTCATGGAAACTTCTTTCATGCGTCAGCGGATGCAGTAAAAATGAATATAAAAGAACGTATGAAATTAATGCCGTATGAATCTATAGTTGGAGGATCTATGGTTATTGTATCAATAATAATATACGGTTTTATAAGATAATAAGATAAATATAAGTAAAATTCATTCAATTTAGCAATCTCACAAAATATAAAAATTTAGTTAGGAGCGTTGAAAATGAAAAAAGATTTAGTTATTGTATTAGCACCTGATTCTTTTAAAGAGAGCATGACAGCAAAAGAAGCTTGCGAGGCAATGGAAAGAGGAATAAAAAAAGCAAATAGTAATATAAAATGCTTACATGTGCCTATGGCTGATGGTGGAGAAGGAACTATGCAGTCATTAGTAGATGCTACTAATGGAGAAATATATTCATTAAAGGTAATGGGGCCCCTTGGTAATGAAGTAGAAGCACAGTATGGTATTTTGGGAGATAAAGAAATAGGGATATTGGAAATGGCTAGTGCAAGCGGAATACATTTAGTGCCACAAGAGCAAAGGAATCCTTTACGAACTACCACTTATGGTACTGGACAGCTTATAAAAGCGTGTTTAGATAGAGGTGTAAAAAAACTATTAATAGGTATTGGAGGAAGCGCTACTAATGATGGTGGGGCAGGAGTTATACAAGCACTTGGAGGAAAACTATTAGATGATAAAGGTAATGAATTAGCTCTTGGTGGTGGAGAATTAGGAAAACTAAAGAGTTTAGATTTAAAGAACTTTGATCAAAGATTAAAAGAAGTTGTAATTGAGGTAGCCTGTGACGTTAATAATCCTCTTTGCGGTGAAAAAGGAGCTTCGAATGTATTTGGACCACAAAAGGGAGCAACACAGGAAATGATAGAAATATTAGATAATAATTTAAGACATTATGCAGACGTAATAAAAAAAGAATTGGGAAAAGATGTTTTAAATGAACCAGGAGCTGGAGCAGCTGGAGGACTTGGAGCTGGACTTATGGCATTTCTAAATGGAACTCTTAAAAAAGGTATTGAAATGGTGATAGAATATGCGTCATTAGAAGAAAAAGTGAAAGAAGCAGACATGGTATGGACTGGAGAAGGAAGTATAGATTTTCAAACTCAATACGGTAAAACACCTTTAGGGGTTGCTACAATTGCTAAAAAACATAATAAACCAGTAATTGCATTAGCGGGAAGAGTTGGCGAAGACATAGATGTTCTATATGAAAGTGGAATAGATTCAATATTTGGAATAACTAAGGGTGCAACTTCTTTAGAAGAAGCTTTAGTAAAAGGTCAGGAGAATATTGAAAAGACTGCTGAAAACATAGTAAGACTTATGAATATACTTTAATTAATTCAATATAGGTATAATATTAAAAGTGCGTTTTATTTTAAGACGCACTTTTAATTTATATATGTTGCTATAGATATCTAAACTATAAATTAGACTTATTATGTAGAAATATCTTCATAGCTTTTCGGAACAACTATTATATATGGAATAAATCAGAACTATGTATTATAGGTTCACTTATTGATTTGATGATCTAATTGTTATATAGTTAGCTTTGTTTTATTTTTAAAAAGTATCATAATAAGTAGTATATAGATAAATAATTTAGAAATTAGGTTTATACTTTGCAATAAGTACATATTAGAAAGTAGAAATATTTTTATAGTTCTGTAGAATAACAATGTTTTTACTTTCGCTAGAACTCATATTATAAGTTGTTTATCTATAGTATATTGAAAAAATGCTTTGTGTTTTTATAATATAATTATAGCCTAGAAAGGAATGAGTGATATGACGCTATCTAAAACCATAGCACAAAAAATTGTTTTAGAAATGATGAATGTAATTCCTTACAATATAAATGTTATGGATGAGAATGGAATAATCATAGGCAGTGGAGATATTAAGCGAATAGGGAATGTACATGAGGGAGCTAGGGAAGCGATAGATAATCAACAAATAAACGAAGTGTATGAAGAAGATTATAGAATGAAACCTGGAGTTAACGAACCTATTATTATCAACAATAAAGTAATAGGAGTCATAGGAATAACTGGGCATCCAGATGAGGTAAGAAGATTTAGCAAGCTTGTCCGTGTAACAGCAGTTTTATTAATAGAACAATCTAAAGCAGATGAGGAGATTCAGAATAAAAGGTTAAATATGCAGAAATTTTATAATGAACTAGCTCATAGAAAAACAAAATACGATGAAAGTTTCCATCAAAGAGCTAAAAGTTATGGGATAGATCTTACGAAAAAATGCAGCGTTATTCTTGTAGATGGAAATATAAATTCGCGAAGTTTTAAAATATTATATCAGAAGTATTCGAATTATAGTGAGGTTAATAATAGAATAGCGTTTTTCGTTACATCTAGGGATTTATATAATACATTGTTAGAAAACTTGAAAATAAATAAAGATGTAAATAGGATAAGCATTGGAGCAAAGGAAGATGTCGCAGCTATTTCACTAGAAAGTGCAGAATTAGCAATGGAATTTGGTGCAAAGATAAAATCAGCAAGTTTAGTCTATAGCTATGATGACTTGAAATTTTTCATTAATTTATCTCATGATAATAAGCTACCTTTGGTATCAATGATGTCAAACCTTGATAAGACAGGAAATAAATTAGAACTTATTCAAACTATACAGGTATACATTGAGGAAAATGGCGATATTGGGAATGTGGCCAATAGGCTAAATATACATAGAAATACTCTAAATTATAGGCTAGAAAAAATAAGAAAACTAACAGGAAAAAATCCGAAGAATTTATTAGAGTTATTCGAGCTATTATGCGGATTGATTTGGCGATAAGTATTTAATGTAGAGTTATTTAAATAAGAATAAATTAGATAAGGCTAGAAGTGATAGCAGATTTTTATTTAGAGTATTACTTTGATCACGTAGATGTTAATACATCAATTGCATTAGAAAATAATTTATAACTATAGAATATAGCGTTTAACTTTTGAGATTAAAAAAGTTAAACGCTGTTTTGTGTTTAAGATTTTAACTATGTGGTATATACTAGTATTAAGGTATAATCAAAAATAACAAGTACATTTACAAGGTCTGTTTTCCAGCATGGGAAGCTCGACTCACATGCACTCGCTGAGTAAGTGATTCACACCCAATCATAGATTTGGGTTCTCTGCTCATCAGTAGATTGGGCTAATAGGTTTATTGTGAGATAGATCTACTTTCTTGCCTGATGAAGAATAATCGTGGCATTTTGGACTCGTTATTTTCTTTTATATGCCTAAAGAGAAATTTATAAGTAGAATTTATTATACATAAAAGAAAGGGAAGCAAAGATGGATAATAAACAAAAGATATTTTATGCTTTAAAAAAATACTACGGATTTGATACTCTAAGAAGAGGGCAATTCGAGATTATAGATAGTATTTTAAAGGGTGTAGATACTTTTTGTCTTATGCCTACAGGGGCAGGAAAATCTATTTGTTACCAGATTCCAGCTATAATTATGCAGGGGGTAACTATAGTTATTTCTCCTTTAATATCACTTATGAAAGATCAAGTGGACAATCTAGCCGGAGTTGGAATAAAAGCTGCATACATAAATAGTACTCAGAATGTGGACACTATAAGAAATATATTAATTGAAGCGTCTATGGGAGAGTACAAAATAATATATATATCACCAGAAAGATTGGAATCTAGAATATTTAGAGAATTGGTTAAAGATCTTCATATATGCCAAATTGCAATAGATGAAGCGCATTGTGTATCTCAGTGGGGGCATGACTTTAGACAAAGTTATCTAGGAATATCGGATTTTTATAAAAGTCTTAAAATTAAGCCTATAATATCAGCGTTTACTGCAACAGCAACAAGTGAAGTTAGAGAAGACTCGATCAAATTATTGGGATTAGAGAAACCGTATATATATAAAGGAGATATTAATAGGGAAAATCTAAACATTAATATACTTAAGGAAGTAGATAAGATTGAAACTCTTAAGGACATAATCAGAAAAAATGAAGGCCAGTCTGGTATTGTATACTGCGCGTCAAGAAAAGAAGTTGATAATCTATATTATTATCTAAAAGACTTAGGATTCTATGTTGGTAAGTATCATGGTGGACTTAAGGATGAAGAGAAGGAAAAGTTTCAAGAAGAGTTTCTATATGAGAATTTGGATATAATTATTGCAACAAATGCATTTGGGATGGGAATAGATAAGTCAAATATTAGATTTATAGTTCATTTTACTTTTCCTCAAAATCTAGAATCATATTATCAGGAGATAGGAAGAGGAGGAAGAGATGGAGAAAATTGTGACTGCTATTTATTTTATTGTGAAGAAGATATAAGTAGAGTAGAATATATTATTAACAAAAGTTCTTCCATGAATAGAAGAGAAATTCAACTTAGAAAGTTTCAATTTATGATTGATTATTGCAATTTAAAGGAATGTTATAGAAAATATATATTGAATTATTTTGGAAATGATCGAAAATTAAATTACTGTAATAAATGCAGTAACTGCTTAAATGATGATGAATTAAAAGATTTTACGAAAGAGAGCCAGATGATTTTGTCCACAGTTTTTAGAACAAAAGAACAGTATGGCATATCAGTTCTTGTGGATATTTTGAAAGGTTTTAAAGGGCCTAAAATAATACAAAACAATCTAGACCAAGTTACAACATACGGAATAATGAAGGAATATGGAAGTACGTTTATAAAAGAGTTAATAAAAAAATTATTAGATGAGGGATATGTTGATTTGAAAGAAGGCACATATTCAATGTTAAAACTTAATTCTAGATCAATTAGGGTTTTGAAAAGTAAAGAATCAGTTGTATTTAAGATATTAGATAGTAGAGAGCCTATAATAAATAGCGAGCTATTTGAAGCTTTAAAATCTTGGAGGAAAGATAGGGCTTATAAGGATAAGATAAAGCCTTATATAATATTCTCAGATACAAGCTTAATTGCAATATCTAATAGCAAACCTAGGACATTAGATGAATTATTGGAGATTAGAGGAGTGGGAACAAAAAAAATTGAAGCTTATGGGGGAGAGTTATTAAATATAATAAGGATGTTTGCACAAAAGGAAGCTAATTAACAAAAGAATTTAAATTCATCATTTTTACAGTTGTTCAGTTAATTTATAATACGTAAATATTAGATAAAACTACTTTAATTAGTTTGGATGGGATAGTGTTCGATTTATATGGATATAAAATAAATATTACAAATAAGGCGATGAAATAGGATAATACAGGATTCTAAAATTATAAATTGCTATCATAGCTATGAAACACATAACTATGATAGCAATTTATTTTTCTATAGATATTTTTATATTGAAATGGATGCTTATACTTTAGTCTTAATAAACACTAGATTTACCAAGATTTTGAATGCAAATTTATTACAGAATATATGTGAATTGATTAAAGATAATAATTTTATATATATTTATTTTAAATATATATAAAATTATTAATTATATAGTAAAATAAAGTGTTGATAAAAGAGCGGCGCTTGTATATAATTAAATCATATAATATACGTATATTGAGCATATATAGGAACTTTACATCAAGTGTATATAAAAATAAGATCTTATCAAAATTATTAGAGAAAGGTTTTATTTATATAAGTTTGAAATATACACTTATATTTTAATGAAATATAAAATTATTATTTATATTATCTTTAAGTTAAGGAGCATTTTTATGGAAGAAAAAAAATATGTAAATCCAATAGTTATTCAAAGAGCGGATCCATTTATTTATAAGCATATTGATGGATACTATTATTTTACAGCATCAGTTCCAGAATATGATTGTATTGAAATAAGAAGATCAAAAACATTACAAGGATTGGGTGATGCAGAAGTTTTTATAGCTTGGAAAAAACATGATAGTAGTGAAATGAGTAATTTAATATGGGCACCAGAAATCCATTTTATTCAGGGTAAGTGGTATATATATTTTGCAGCCGCACCAAACAATGAGGTGACTGGAATTACTTTTAATCATCGAATGTATGTAATTGAAAATAATAATGCAGATCCACTAACTGATAATTGGATAGAAAAAGGACAAGTCAAAACAAGATGGGAATCTTTTTCTCTAGATGCAACAACATTTGAGCACAATGGAAGACTTTATTACGTATGGGCGCAAGAGGAGAGGGAAATAGAACCTAAATCGCATTCTAATTTATATATTGCTGAAATGGAGAACCCATGGACACTAAGGACTAAACCAGTACTTTTAACTAAACCGGAGTTAGATTGGGAGACTATGAGATTTTGGGTTAATGAAGGACCAGCAATATTAAAGAGAAATGGTAAAATATTTTTGACATATTCAGCAAGTGCTACTGATGAAAATTATTGCATGGGAATGATTATAGCAGAAGAAAACAGTAATCTATTAGATTCATCTTCTTGGATAAAATGTAAAGAACCAGTATTTAAAACAGCGATGGAAAATGGTCAATATGGACCAGGTCATAATAGTTTTACTATATCAGAAGATGGAAAAGAGGATATTTTAGTATATCATGCTAGAAATTACACTGAAATTATAGGAGATCCTCTATACGATCCAAATAGGCACACTAGAATTGAGGTAATTAAATGGAATGAGGATGGTACTCCAAACTTTGGTATTCCATCTAAAGATGAAAATATTTCGGAACTAGAAAAAATAAAATATAAAGAATTAAGCAGAGTGTAAATATACACTACAATTAAAATAAAAAGCATACTTTTGTTTTGTTAACTAGATTCTATAACGAGTAAGAATCTTAGTAAAACAAAATAATGGTATGCTTTTATTATCATATAGAATAGGCAGAAATAAACTAACTTTAAATTTATTTGAATATGTAAGTTCTAAAAAGCTATTTTATTTAGAAGTCATATGCAAATAAAAAGTATCTGAAATTGATACTGTTCTAGTAAAATAGGTTATAATGAATAATATAGACTAGTAGTCAAGTCAATATTTAAGCTAACTTAATATTGGCTCTATTTTATGTTAAAATATTATTTATAGATTTTAGAATTATGTCTGAAGGATTTTTGTATTAATAAAAGGAGTTTAATTAATGAAATATTTTAATAAAGATATAGAATCAGTTTTAAAAGAACTAGATTCTAATTTAGAGATTGGTTTAAATGACTCATCAGTAAGAGAGAGATCTGAGAAGTATGGAAAGAACGAGTTTACTCATGAAAAAGAAGGAAATATATTTGAGGAAATAAAAAATGCGTTACTGGAACCAATGATGCTTATTCTTTTAATAGCAGCTTTAGTTAGTGCGATAATTGGAGAATATTATGATTCAGTTGGAATAGTATGTGCTGTTGCAATTGGAATAACTATTGGAATAATTACAGAAGGAAAATCAAAAAAGGCAGCAGAAGCTTTGGCTAAAATGACAGAAGATATTGTTGTAAAGGTACTGAGAAATGGTAATGTAACTCAAGTTGGGAAAAATGATCTGGTTCCAGGAGATATCATATATCTTGAAACAGGAGATATGATACCTGCAGATGGAAGATTCGTTGAGACAATAGACTTGAAAGTTAGAGAAGATATGTTGACTGGTGAATCAGAAGAGGTTACAAAAAACGCTAAAGCAATTATTGATATGGAAGAAGTAAAATCAAAGGAAGAGAAGAAAATACAGGATCCAATTCCAGCAAAGCAAATTAACATGGGATTTGGTGGAACTCTAATTGCTTATGGCAGAGCGACAATGGTTGTAACTTCAACTGGCGATAATACCGAAATGGGAAGAATAGCTCAAACTCTTCAAATAGAGGAAGAAGAAACACCACTTCAAAGAAAATTAGGAGATTTGGGCAAAACAATTACTAAGATATCAAGTGTTATAGCAGGGTTACTATTTATATTTATGGTCACAAAAATGATCTTATCTGGAAATTTGAATATAAATACATCGGGAATAATACAATTTTTAAATTCAATAGATCCTATTAAAACTGCTTTTGTTGTATGTATTGCTTTAATAGTTGCAGCTGTACCAGAAGGATTACCAACTATGATTAATATGACACTAGCAATAACAATGCAAAAGATGGCTAAGATAAATGCTTTAGTAACTAAAAAAGAAGCTTGTGAAACTATAGGATCTGTTAGCGTTATTTGTTCAGATAAAACAGGTACTTTAACTGAGAATAGGATGACTGTAGAGAATCTATATTTAAATGGAAAATTCTTTGATGATAAAAATGATATAGATGATTATTTTATAAAAAATTGCCTCGTAAACTCAACGGCAGATATAAGTTTTGAAGGAGATAAGTTGAATTACTTAGGCAATTCTACAGAATGTGCATTACTTTCATATCTGGAGGAATATGATTATAAGCAGGAAAGAAAAGAAAGTGAAGTGATTCATCAAATACCATTTAACTCTGAAAATAAATTTATGGCTACCGTTATGAAGATTAAAGGTATGAATGTAGTACTTGTAAAGGGAGCTCCAGAAATATTGCTATCAAATGCTACCAATGAAGTTATAAATAATAAATTCATAGATATTACAAAAGATAGAAAAAATGAAATAATAAAAGAGATACAAAAACTACAATCTAAATCTATGAGAATTCTGGGCTTCGGATTTAGAATTATTGAGGATGTAGAAGCAGAGGCAGCGATTACAAGTGAGATAAGTATTTTGAAACCTAAACTCTTAGATACAAACAATGGACTAATATTTAGTGGTTTTGTTGCCATAAGAGATCCACTAAGGGAGGATGTAGCTAAAGCCATAGAAACTGCTAAAAGAGCAGGAATTGAAACCAAGATGCTGACTGGAGACAATATAAATACAGCCATGGCAATAGGAAATGAGCTTGGAATGCTTGAGGGTGGAAAAAAAGCAGTGGAAGCTACATACATTGATACTTTAAATGATAAAGAATTAAGAAATGAGATTGGAAATATAGCTATTGTAGCTAGAAGTAAGCCAGAGACAAAAATGAGAATTGTTGAAGCTCTTCAAGATAATGGAGAAGTAGTTGGAGTAACTGGGGATGGTATAAATGATGCGCCAGCATTAACAAAGGCAGACGTTGGAATAGCTATGGGGATTTCTGGATCAGAAGTTTCAAAAAATGCTGCAGACATAATATTAACAGATGATAATTTTACCACTATCATTGATGGAATAAAGTGGGGAAGGGGTGTGTATGAAAACTTTCAAAGATTCATACAATTTCAGATTACTGTAAATATAATAGCATTTTTAGTTGCAATAATATCACAAATATTAAATTTTGAAATGCCATTTACTACAATTCAATTATTATGGATTAATATAATAATGGATGGACCCCCAGCACTAGTTCTAGGTTTAGAACCAATTAGAAATAATGTATTTAATAGAAAACCTGTAAATAGAAATTCAAGTATAATTACAAAAGGTATGATAATGTCAATAATACTAAATGCAATATATGTTACATCAATCTTACTTATACAGATGAAGTACAATATTTTAGGAGCATCAACAGAAAAAAACGGGTTTGCAAGTGAGATGGAAACTGTTTTATTTGGATTATTTGCATTTAGTGCATTATTTAATGCGTTTAACTGCAGAGAATTTGGAGCAGAGAGTATATTGCCTAATTTTTTTAAGAATAAGATAGCTATTCAAGTAATATTTATAACTGGATTGGCTCAAATAATATTTACTCAAGTATTTACTACTTTCTTTAGTTCAGTTGCTTTATCAGTGATAATGTGGAGCAAAGTTTTAGCATTAGCATTTATGGTTATAGTAGTAAATGAAGGTATAAAATTTATTATAAGAATGGTTAGAAAGTAATTAAATAATGTTATTTAAAAGTTGAGGGAAGTTAATTTAACTACCCTTATTTTTTTTTCTTGAAAATAAAAGTAATAGTGATAAAAGTAAAAATTGAGCAGAATATGGATGGAAAATATAAATATTTATCATGAAATGATACTGAAAGTTAAATATTGATTAATAGGTAAAATAGGATATAATATAATTGATAATAATTTTCAATGGAAGTTAATTTAGGTAAATGTAATATAATTTAGAAGTTTAATTTAAGGAGGTAAGATTATGAATATGTTATTTAGTAGTGAAGTTTATCACGATATAATAGAGAGTATGGTTGCAGCACTGGATGCAAAAGATATTTATACTGCGGGACATTCGACTAGAGTTGGAAATATGGCGAATAAGCTTGGTATGTATTTAGGGATAAAGAATGAAGAATTAGAGATCTTGCACATTGCAGGGCATTTGCATGATATAGGTAAGATTGGTGTTCCTGACAGTGTTTTAAATAAGAGAGGTAAACTTGATTTGGAAGAGTGGGAGCTTATGAAGAAGCATCCAGAGATAGGATATAAAATATTAAGCAAGGTAAAAAGTCTGGATGATATTTCAAAAATAGTACTATATCATCATGAAAGATGGGATGGAAGAGGATATCCAAATGGATTATATAAGGAAAATATACCATTAGGATCTAGAATAATAGCAGTTTGTGATTCTATAGATGCAATGAAAAGTAATAGGCCTTACAGAAAATTAATAAGTGATGAAGAATGTCGGAATGAAATAATTAAAAATAAGGGGATAATGTATGATCCTGAAATAGTAAATTGTATTGTTGAAAATTGGGGTGAAATTACACAAGAATATAATTCTGCAAGTGAGTACTATATTGTAATTTAATCGTCAAGTTTTTATAAATAGTTAAAGATTATTTTAAATTATCTTAATTGAATTAAATAATTATATTCAAACACAATGAATTTTATGATATTATATTTAGTAAGACTAGCAAAATTAGTAAGGTGGTGAGAAATATTGGATCAATATAATGATGATATGTATCATGGTGTTGTAAGAAGTATGGTTGCGACCTTGGAAGCAAAAGACTTTTATACATATGGTCACTCGACTAGAGTAGCAGATATGGCCTATAATTTAGGAAAAGTCTTAGGAATGACAGAGGAAGAACTTGAATTAATACACATAGCAGGAGATCTGCATGATATTGGCAAAATTGGAGTACCCGATAGCGTTCTAAATAAACCAGATAGCCTAGAAGTGGATGAGTGGGAATTAATGAAAAAACATTCATATATTGGATATAATATACTTAGTAAAGCGAGCACTTTTGAAGATATTTCTAGGATAGTTTTACATCATCATGAGAGATGGGATGGAAAAGGGTATCCTAAAGGATTAAAAGAAGAAGAAATACCACTCGCCTCAAGAATATTAGCTGTCTGTGATTCTATAGATGCAATGAAAAGCGATAGACCATATAGAAAATCCATAAGTGATGAGCTATGCAGGGATGAAATAAAGAAGAATGAAGGAATAATGTATGATTCTAAAATAGCCGAATGTATGCTCAAAAATTGGAATAAAATAGTGAATGAACTTTATAATTAAGATTGTAACTATGTATAGATTTTTTCTATAGTATAGTTACAATTTTTTATTTAGAATTTTATTCAGAATTGGAAGTTTTTTGTATATAATAGATTTAAATTAATATTATATAGATAAAGCAGAAATATAAATTTTAAATTACATAAGAGGTGATTGAATGTTAGACTTTAAAAAAGAGATAATGAATGGATCCTTTAACAAAATTAGTAAAGCAGATAAAGAAGCAAGCAGTATTAATGTAAATATTAAGTCAAACGATAAAAGTGTCGATATTAAGGTTTCAGGAAAAGGACTGCTTTTAGCTGGATTTATAGCAGTGGCCCCAACTGCAATATGTGTCTTAGGAACTACTATAACAGCATACTTATTAGCCAACCAAATATATAAAAGAAGAAAAAAGGCTGAAGAAATATAGTTTATAGAGTAAGAAATTAGATATATGTAGCACATTAATAATCTAATTAAACATATATCTAATTCTAAAGATTAAATAATTTTAGTAAAGTATTTATAAATATGGAAATTTACCACCAACTAAAAAATTATATATCTCAAATTCGTTTAGATAAACATCACCTATTATCCCATGAACTCTATAAAATTCTTTGCAACTATGAAAATCTGATCCTGCTGTATAAAGCAAGTCTCTATCACTAGCTACCTTCAAGAAATATTCAGTATCCTCTTCTGTATTACTGAAGTATTTAGCTTCAAGTCCATCAAAGTTCATTTCTATAATTTTTTTGAAATCAGATCTTCTCAAAAGGACAGGATGTGCTAAAATGACTGTAGCTCCAAAAAACTTTAGAATTTCTATGCCAGCTTCTACAGAAAGCTTATCTTTAGTGCTACAAAAGTCTAACTTTTTTCCTAATAATTTTTTTATATTCGAAACCTTATGGTTCTTTACATTTTTTAATACTTCAACTAAAAGTTCATTTTTGTAGCTATCATCTTTAAAATAACCTAAAACATGAACTCTGGAAGAATTGTATTTAGTTGAAAGTTCAACACCAGGAATAACTCTTACACCAAGCTCTTCGCCAGCCATGATAGCTTCATCTAAACCAGATGTACTATTATGATCTGTTATAGCAATAATATCCACTTCTCTTTTTTTTGAGAGTATGACAATTTCCTTTGGGGAGCATTTTCCATCAGAGAAAGTTGAGTGGATATGAAAATCACCTTTTTTATACATTATAACGCCTCTGAAATATTATCTATTTGTAATATATGAGTTTATAAATTAGATGTTAAAATGATTAATCTTTATATTTATATTAAAATTAACCTAATTAAAAACTGGTGTTAACATAAGTTTTTTATATTATAGATATACTGCAATAATAAATTTGTAGTTAAATTTCTACTGAAGGTATGAAATTAAGGTTTTAGAAAATTTGTAAATAAGGTTATCTAATAATTCAAGCATTTAAATTGGGTATATATACATTTATATAGTTACTTTATGATGAATTAGAAAAGTAAACTATATAGTTTGTTTAACTAGTATTAAATATCTGAGAATAAAATGACTTGAAAAATGTCGAATTTATGGTAAAATTGTTATATGGACAAACTTTTATATGTATTTCTGAAAACGGTTTTACAAGGGGTATGCTAACTCTATTGCAAGATAACAGAATAACAAAAGAAAAGAGGAAAACTAATGAAGAAAACTTTTTTTACAAAAACGATAAGCGCAGTTATTGTAGCAGCAACAATTTCTACACTATCACCGTTAAAAGCATCCGCGGAATGGATGCAGAATGATGATAGAACATGGAGCTACAAAGAAGGCAATAAAGTAACTAAAGGATGGAAAAGTATTTCAAATGAATGGTATTATTTTAATGAAAATGGAAGAATGAAAACAGATTGGACTTATGACAAAGGAAACTGGTATTACTTAAGTAATTCAGGAGTAATGCAAGAAGGTTGGAATAATATCAATGGAATCTGGTATTATTTTAACAATATCGGAGTGATGCAAATAGGTTGGATACAAGATAATAATAAGTGGTATTATATGAATAGTAATGGAGCAATGCAAACAGGAATTCAAAATATTGCGGGTAAGATTTATTGCTTTGATGAATCAGGAGAACTAATAGAATCGTCAAATGATTCAAGCCAACTGTTAACTAATTCAGGATATAGCAGCCAGGCAAGTGCTTATAATTCAGCAGATAATAATACTGTTGATATAAATGGCTTACCTGAATTACCGAAAAACTATTCTATAGGTATACAAACAATGGCAGAAAATAAAATTTTTGAGTTGATGAATCAAAAAAGAACTGAGGCAGGTTTAAAGCCATTAGTTATGGATAATGAGTTAGTTCAGGTAGCCAGGTATAAGAGCAATCATATGCTACAATACAATTATTTTGACCATACTACTCCAGAGGGCAATAATTGGACAAGCTGGCTAAAAGCAATTAATTATGAATATACTACAACAGGTGAAAATATAGCATATAACAATTATGAACCGGTTGAATTATTTAATCAATGGTGGAATTCACCAGGACATAAAGCAAATATGATGAATCCTTCTTATACTAAGGTTGGCATAGGTGTAATTAGTGGTAATGATAAATATATGGGAACTCAAACTTTTTCGAACTAATTCTTTGAATAGCATATTCTTATATAAAATATACATATGGTACATAAATTAAGTGAGAACTGCTGATTATAAAAAATAATTAGCAGTTTTATATAAATTGAGCAAAGATTCATCTCTATGGTATATTATCAACGGTTAAGCATGTGTAATCAGTAATAATATAGAATTATTATCGTAACTTATATACTTATTTGAATTATTATATTAATTAAATTGTACGCGCTTAAAGCAAATTGTTTAAACCTTTACAAAGGGTGCTTTATATTATATAATAAATCATACCAACGAATTATAGTAATAGTTAAATTATTTCGTTAGATGAAGGCATTAGCAAATATAAAATTTAAGTGATGAGAAGGAAAAATGGCAATACACGAATAACTATAGTAGATAAATTATAGGAAGAAAAAAGCGGATTTGTGTGATAATGATATTCATTAAAGGAAATTATTAAATATTAAACCCAATATTTCGAGTGAAAATGAAAAAGGAAATATTGGGTTTAATATTTGATATAAATGGTTTTTATATGCTTTAAGAAATGCCATAGACTAGGATTAACATATTATGAACTAGAAGAAGATACTAGTCAAAACACTTATTTAAGATAAAGTGAGGAATTACAGAGATGCAAACAAAGTATGAAATGGTAGTTAATATTCTAGAAAAAGAGATGTTGGAAGATAAATATAGTTTGACTAAAAAACTTCCTACAGAAGAGGAATTGATAAAAAAATTTAATGTTAGTAAAAATACTATAAGAAAAGCTATAGAAATATTAGTGAGTAAAGGCTATATTTATAGAGTCCAAGGCAGTGGTATATTTTTGAGGGAATTTGCAAAACTTGGCTGCGCGCAAATAAGAGATATTAATGGTTTATCTAAGCAATATTCTAAGGAAAAGTTAGAAAGTAAGGTTGCTGAATTTTCGTTAATTAACGCAGATGAAAGATTATCAGATAGAATGAAATGTGATATTGGCACGAAAATATATTATGTTAAAAGAGTAAGATATTTAAATGGAGATCCAATTGAAATAGAGGAATCTTACTATAATAAAGATATTATTCCTTATTTGAATGAGGAAATATGTAGTAAGTCTATATTTGAATACATTACAAATGATTTGAAATTAAAAATAGGATTTGCGGATAGAATAATAACTTCTGAAAAGTTAACTGAAGAAGAAGCAAGTTTTTTGAACTTAGAGAAAGATGACCCGACTTTAGTTTTAAATAATACTATATTTTTAAGTAGTGGAATAGTATTTGATATTTCTGTAGAGAAATTTAACTATAGAAATATGAAATTTATAAGCTTAACTAGCATTAACTAGTAATTTAATATTATGTTGTAATAGAAACTTTACATTTAAGATTCTAGTAAAATAAGTATTCAAATAGGGCTATAACAATGTATACATTAAATTTATTTACATGAAGTAGTAATTTAAATAATTAATAGTTCTAAGTATTTTATATGAATAAAAAGCCTGCACTTTGCATTAGATAAAGGGTAGGTTTTTTCGCCGTAATCTGCATAATATAAAAAAGATGCTTAATAAAGTTAGGAATTAATAAAACTTATCTTCAAGTAAACACTAATGAAAGATTAAATTATGTTGCTTATTTTTACAATTGGATAAACTTTGTTATAATATTATGGTATGAGAAATTTAATAAAATAGCGAGGAGATGATCCCAAATGATAAAACTTATTGCGTCAGATATGGATGGGACACTGTTGAATACAAAACATAAAATAGATAAAGAGACCGTATCTGCTATTAAGAGTGCTGAAAAGGCAGGAATTGTATTTGCAATTTCAACAGGAAGGGAATATGATACGGTTAAACCTCTTTTGGTGGAAAATAATATAAGATGTCAATGTGTACTTATGAATGGTGCAGAGTATAGAGATGAAGATGGAAATATTCTAGAAGAGATAAATATAGAACTAAAAACTGCAACTAAAATTATAAATATACTTCAAAGAGAAAAAGTATCTGCAAGAATATTTACTAATAAAGGAATATATACTACAGATACTAAAGAGGAAGCTTTAAAGGAAATGGCATATAGAACTTTATCCTTTAATCCTGAGCTTAGTCCAGAAGAAGCCTTGGAACTTGCCAAAGTTCAACCATATTTTGTTCAACTTAATTATATTTCTGACTTGGATAAATTTTTAAGTAGCGGTATAGAAGTTAGAAAATTTGTAGCTTTTCATAAAGATATAGAGCTTATAAATAAAATGAAAAAAGTTATAGGAGAATTAAAAGGAATTGCCGTTTCATCTTCATTTAGAGATAATATAGAAATTACAGATATAACAGCTCAAAAGGGTATTATACTTGCAAAAGTAGCTGAAAAAATGGGATTTAAAAGAGATGAAGTTTTGGTACTAGGAGATAGTTTTAACGATTATTCTATGTTTACAGAATTTAAAGAATCGGTTGCTATGGGAAATGCTATTTCAGAAATAAAAGAAATAGCAAAGTATATAACTGATACAAATGACAATTTAGGCGTAGCAAAAGCAATTTATAAGGTTTTAGAAGAACAAAAATAAAAAGTATAACTTAGAGGTAATTTTATTTGATTACATTTTTGTTAGTAAGGCCATTAAAGGCAAAGAATTGTTATTTTTAAATTCTTTGCCTTTAAATAAATAATATAATCTCATAGATAAAAACCTATTATTTATTTTTTAATGTATATTTTGATATTTCAGTTTTTATTATCTGGGTCTGAGAAGCTAGTTCTTCTGTAGATGCTGCTAGTTCTTCTGCTGTTGAAGAATTAGTTTGAACTACTTGAGAAATTTGATCAGCCCTACCGGTCATTTCAGTTATGGCTTCAGTTTGATCTTCAGAAGCTATAGCTATTTCTTTCACTAGATTAGTTGTATCATCAACATTTTTAACTATTACATCTAGTGCGGCAGCAGTCTCGGTAGCCAGCTTTTCTCCATTAGCTACTACATATAATGAATTTTTTATAATTTTAGCAGTGTTGTTTACTGCTTCAGCAGATTGTTCAGCAAGAGTTTTGACTTCTTCTGCAACTACAGCAAAACCTTTTCCAGCTTCACCAGCTCTAGCTGCTTCGATAGCAGCATTTAATGCTAAAAGATTAGTTTGAGCAGCAATTTCTTCTATTGCTTTTATAATTTCAGCAATTTGTTTTGAACACATAGTTATTTCTTTCATAGATTCCATCAATATTTGCATTTTTTCGTTTCCTTCTTTTACGATATGCTTTACATTAATGGAAAAACTGTTAGCTTTATCTGCATTATTAGTAGTATTATTAACTTTTTGTAGTATTTTTTTAAAACTAGTAAAGAGTTCTTCAACTGCGCCAGCCTGATTTATAGAACCTTCAGAGAGTATTTGGGTAGTTGAAGATAATTGTTCGGAACCATTAGAAATTAATGAGATTGATTGATCCATATTCTGAAATATAATATTTAAAGAATCAATAATATTTTTTATTGAATTTTGTATAGGAGTAAAATCGCCTATATATTCTATTGAAGTATCTAATTGTATATCTAGATCCCCATCTGCTAATCTTTCTAAAGTGCTTGTTATATCGTTAATATAAGAGAGTAACATACCTATAGAATTAGCTAAATCGCGAGACATTTCACCCATTTCATCTTTTGCGTTATATTCAGTATTTATTTTAAGATTTCCACGGGCTAAGTTTTTGGCAATATCCTTAATGTGATTAATTCCTTCAAGTAATACATCGTTTAATACCCTGGCCAACAATAGTGATATTACAATTAATATAAGCATAATAAATGTAATAGAAATTAGTGATATACTTCTATAAGTATTTGAATTAGTAACAAAGGAATTAGCATCTGATTGGGATGCTTTAAAAAGCTTAAGTATACATTCTTCAGATTCTTTGATTTGTGAAGAGTAAGCATCTTGGCAGACCTTCATTACGGCTGGATTGGTTTTTGATTTAAGTAAATCACTTAATTTTTCTCTCTTATCATCTAAATCCTTTACACTTGATAAAAATTCATTTAGTGAGGATTGATCTCCTTTATGTATTTCTTTTAAAATTTCTATGTTTTTCGTAAGAGTCATGGATTCTGTATCGGCTTGTTCTAGATAAAAGTTCTTTATTCCTGGATCTGTTTCTGTGATTGATCTAAACATGTCCATTTTTATTGTTTGTAAGTTTACTCTAATATTAGAAATAGTTTCAGAAACCTTGTATGGACCATTATATAGTGAATTTGTTTGTGATGAAATGAACAATATTATGCATATCACGACTGCCATAAGAAAAGAAGTAAGTCCTAAAATTATTGAGAAAGTTATTTTAAATTTTGTATTAATAGGATAGTTACTAATAACTTTTTTTAATTTATTATACATATGAATTCTCCTTTAATAAAAATGCCATCAAAATAATATAAGCATTAAAATGTTTAGTAAGTTTAAGTATAAAGCTGGTAAACATTAATTTTAAAATATGTATAAATTTTGAAGAGTATTTGTATAGACTACAAAAAATATTCTAAAAGTCTGATTTTAAAATAAATTCAGTAATGTATAAATCTGAGTGTACTCAGCGTGATGAATATCTTTTGAAGATTGATATATATTTATTTAATATACTTTAGTAACAAATTTTAACTTAGGAAATGAGCATGTTTTTCAATGCTATCGACTTTTATAGATAGCGTCGCCTTTGTAGATAGGGTAAACTTGGATATACTTTTCTTGCTTTATTTTAGTTATTATTGTACCGTTGGGTATTTTATTTAGAGTGGTGTTTATTGGAATATTTAGCGCGAAAAATTAATTTTTAAGGTAAAGTTTTGAATAGTCATATGCTCATGGAAATTCAAGCGTTTGTTTTTACGTGATTATGTGTTTTTATTTGGGTATTCCATAGTGGCTATCCTTGTTGTATGTTTTTGTTTAGCAATTAAATCATAAAACAGAATTATCCACTATGGATTTTTTATTGAGGTAAAAAATCTAAAAGTAATATATTATAATTTACAAGGTAGAGAATTTATAAATGGTTTTATGTTTGTATACTTCTCCAGCCCTAAGTATTGGAGAGTTAAATTTACTACAGTTTATAGAGTTAGGAAAATATTGAGTCTCTAAACAAAAACCATTTCTACGATTATAAACGGCTTTATCTTTACCTAAATCTGAACCATCAAGAAAGTTCCCGCTATAAAATTGAATTCCAGGAGTGGTTGTATAAACATCCAATACTATTCCGGAATTCTCATCAACAGCTTGAGCAGCTTTTGAGCTATCACATCCATCAGTATTTAGTACCCAGTTGTGATCGTATCCTTTTCCAAAGTCAATTTGTTCATAATCACTATTTATATTTTTGCCAATAGGAGTTAATGTTCTAAAATCCATAGGAGTTCCATCTACTTCTATTATTTCGCCTGTAGGAATTGAAGATTTATCGTTTACTGTAAACTTATCTGCGTTTATCATTAATTTTTGATTAAGAACATCACCAGATGAGTGCCCAGATAAATTAAAGTAAGCATGGTTTGTAAGATTTACGACTGTATCTTTATCAGAAGTTGCACTATAATTTATCTCTATAGCATTATCTTCGGTAAGCACATAAGTAACCTTAACATTAAGATTACCAGGATATCCTTCTTCACCATCTGGACTAAAATAAGAAAGTTCTAATGCATTAGGAGAGTCTTCAACTATTTTTGAATCCCATGCCACTTTATCAAAGCCTTTTACCCCACCATGCAAATGGTTTTCTCCATCGTTTTGAGCTAAAGTATATTCTTTATCATTAAGGATGAACTTTCCATATTGAATTCTATTTCCAAAACGTCCTATTAAGGCTCCAAAGAATTTATCACCTTTTAAATAATCATCTAAATTATCATATCCTAGCATTACATCAATAAATTTACCATCCTTATTCGCAACTAAAGATGAAACTATTGTACCTCCGTAAGTAGAAATCTCAACTTTCATTTTATTAGAGTTTGTTAAAGTATAAATATAAACATCTTTTCCATCAGGCATTGTTCCAAAATTTTTTTTTTCTATTGCCATGATAACACCTCCATATTTAATAAATTACTACATATTTTTTAGTATACATTTACATAATTAAAGATATCGCTTTCATGTATGTACAAGTATATTATATTACATTAAAATTGTACATACAATTACTTCTAGAAATTATTTTGGAAATATATTAAAATAATATAAGTATGTGCTTAATAATTACATTAATGGAGTAATAAAACAATAATAATTATATAGTAACAAAATAAAAAATATATATTGCGATTGAGTTTCTACATTTTAATCTTAATTGAGCACTTAGTTAACTAAAATAATAAATATAAATTTATTATTGCAATATATATTATAAGTGGAGGGAATTATGTGGAAACTAGTTATCGCTGATGACGAACCTAAAATTAGAAGAGGTATTGAGAACGTTTTAAATTGGGATAGATTTGGTATTGAGATTGTAGGACAAGCAGAAGACGGGGAAATTGCATTACAAATTATTAAAGAAAAGAAGCCTGATATTATATTATTGGATATAAATATGCCATTCTTAAACGGTCTAAACCTGTTACAAAAGCTAAAAGAGATTGATAACAAGGGGATTGTCATTATAATAAGTGGATATGATGATTTTTCATATGCTCAAAAAGCATTGCAGTATAATGTCTTTGATTACGTTCTAAAGCCTGTAAGTAAAAAGAACATAGAGGAGATAATAGTTAAAGTAGTAAATAAACTTACCGAAAACGAAAAAGAAAACAATTACTTAGAATGGGTAAAAAGACAATTGACTGAAAATAGAGAAGTATTACAAAAAACTTTTTTTAGCGAATGGTTTAATAATAAATTAAGTGATGAGCAAGTTTTAAAGGAAATGAGTTTTTTTGATATTGAGTTTGGAAGAAATATTGGAATTATGGTTATAAAAATTGTAGAGAAACTTAACATTGAAATAAGTAGTAGCAATTGGAATATTGAATTGTTAGAGTTTGCAATAGCTAATATACTAAAGGATGAATTTAAAAATTTAGAGTTAAAATATATTTTTAATGATGATAAGAGAAATATAATTTTAGTAAGTAAGATAAATGATATGGTATGGTGGATTTCCGTTGCAAAAGAAATACAGACAGAGATATATAAATATTTAAAGTGCAATGTATTAATTGAACAGGCTAGTGTTTCTAACAGCGTATTGAAGATAAAAGATGAATACACGAAAATAATAAATAGTGTTAATGAAAAAAAGAAATGCAGTTCTATGGTTTTATTGACAATTAAATATATAGAAGATAATTATTACTCAAATGATTTAAGTATAAATTATATATCAAATAGATTAGAAGTGACATCTTCATATTTAAGTAAATTATTAAAAAAAGAAACTGGACTATCCTTTATTGATTACCTAACTAAAATAAGAATAAAAAAAGCAATGTACATTATGGAGGATCCGGCTATTAAAATATATGATGTAGCCGATTTAGTGGGTTATAGTAATCAACATTATTTTTGTAGAGCTTTTAAGAAAGTAGTTGGAATTTCACCAACAGAATATAAGAGGGGAAAATAGAGTGAATAATAAAAGAAAGGTTATTTATTTATCTATAATTATAGGTTGTATAGTTGCGCTAATAATTTTTGCAATCTATTTATATAAGACAAACTCTCAGAAAAAAGATACATTTATAATTGGTATGTCTCAGGCAAACCTGTATGAACCATGGAGAATAAGTATGAACAAAGAAATACAGGAAGAAGCAAAAAAACATAGCAATATAAAAATAATTTTTAAGGATGCAGGTGGAGATGCTGAGAAGCAAAAAAAGGATATAGAAGATTTGATGAATTTTGGTGCAGATTTATTGATCGTTTCAATTAATAACTCGAAACAATTAACACCAACTGTGAGAAAAGCATATGAGTCTGTACCTGTTATATTATTGGATAGAGCTGTTGATGGATACGATTATACTTTATATATAGGAGCTGATACAAGATCTATAGGAGCGCAGGCGGGAGAGCTGATTGCTAATTTAGCCGGTAATAGCAAGGCTAATGTTATAGAAGTTCAAGGAATATTAGATTCAAGTACGGATAAAGAAATAACTAGTGGATTTAAAGAAGCAATTAGTAATCATAAAAATATTGCTATAGATAGAACTATTGTAGGCAATTGGCAGAAGAATGAAACAGAAGATAAATTAGAGGAAATATTAAAAGATGACAAGGATGTTAATATAATTTTTGCTCATAGTGATTATATGGCACTTGGAGCATATTATGCGACGGTGAGCACCAACTCAAAAAATATTAAGATAATTGGTGTTGATGGTTTAGAAGGACCTCAAGGAGGGATAGAGCTTGTTAGAAATGGTATATTGCAAGGAACATTTACATGTAAGACTGGAGGAAAAGAGGCAGTAGATTATGCAATAAAAATACTAAACAAGAAAGATGATATTCCTAAGAAAATATTATTAAAATGTAATAAAATAACTAAAGATGTTTTAAGTGATTAGACATATAATTTTTGTGGGTTGGTAAAAGTATACAAAAGTGCTGATTAATGCAAATACAATTTATAAGTATGAGTATATAATTAATTCATGAAAACGAAATCATAAATATAGGGGGAATTAATTATGAAGTTAAAAAAGATGATCGCATTAATGGCGAGTACTGTATTGTGTATTGGTATGCTTTCAGGTTGTGGCGGCTCTGGAGCTAGTGGAGGCGATGCAGCAAAGACATCAGCGGCAAATTCATCTAGTAAAAAAGTAATTGGATTTGCGCAGGTTGGTGCAGAAAGTGGTTGGAGAACAGCAGAAACTGACTCTATAAAATCAATTCCAACATTAGATTCTAACTTTGACTTGAAATTCTCAGATGGACAACAAAAACAAGAAAATCAAATAAAAGCAATAAGATCGTTTATTGCACAAAAGGTAGATTTAATTGCTTTAGACCCGGTTGTTGAAACAGGTTGGGATACAGTTCTTAAAGAGGCTAAGGATGCAAAAATTCCAGTAGTAATTGTTGATAGAAAAGTTACAGTCTCAGATGATTCACTTTATAAATGTTTCTTGGGTTCAGACATGGTTGCAGAGGGTAAAAAGGCTGCACAAATACTAATAGATCAATTCGGCAAAGATGCAGCACTTAATATAGCAGAGCTTCAAGGAACAGTAGGTTCTACTGCAATGGTTGGAAGACAACAAGGGTTTAATGATGCGATAAAGGATTGTCCTAATTATAAAATAGTAAAATCACAAACTGGAGATTTTACTCGTGCAAAAGGTAAAGAAGTTATGGAAGCTTTTCTAAAATCAGATGGTGATAAGATAAATGTATTATGGTCTCATAATGATGATATGGCAATGGGAGCTATTCAAGCTATAGAGGAATATGGAAAGAAACCAGGAAAAGATATCTTTATAGTTTCAGTTGATGGTATTAAAGATATATTCCAAGCAATGGTTGATGGTAAAGCTAATGCAACGGTTGAATGTAATCCTTTGCTTGGACCTCAATTACTTGAAGTTGCTAAAAACATATTAGATAGTAAAGAGGTTGAAAGAACTATAAACTCAAAAGAAAGTCAATTCTTACAAAAAGATGCTGCGGCAGAATTACCAAACAGAAAATATTAATTCTAATATGCATAAGAGCTGGAATTAAATCCATGCTCTTATGTCAAAAAAGATGTAGTACGTACATGTTTGTAATTGTGTTAAACAAGGGGAGTGATATAAGTGAGTGATTCTAATATAGTTTTAGAGATGAAAAATATTAGCAAGTTCTTTCCGGGTGTTAGAGCACTTTCAAATGTTGATTTTACACTAAGAGAAGGTGAAATCCATACGCTAATGGGAGAAAATGGTGCTGGGAAATCGACATTGATAAAGGTTCTTACAGGTGTTTATAAGATAGATGAAGGAAAAATTATATTGAGGAGAAAAGAAATAAAAATATCATCTACTCAGGAAGCTCAGAGTCATGGAATTAGTACTGTTTATCAAGAAGTAAATCTATGTCCAAATCTATCAGTTGCAGAAAATATATATATTGGACGCGAACCTAAGAAAAATGGAAGTATAGATTGGAAGAAAATGAATAGAAGTGCAGAGAAACTATTAGAAGAAAGGCTTAATTTAAAGGTAGATGTAAAAAAGGCCTTAAATAATTATTCGGTTGCAGTACAGCAAATGGTAGCAATTGCACGTGCTGTAGATATATCTCAAGGTATATTAATCTTAGATGAACCAACATCAAGTTTAGATGATAAGGAAGTAAAGCAATTATTTAAAATTATGAAAAAATTTAAAGAAGAAGGTATGTCAATAATATTTGTTACTCACTTTTTAGATCAAGTATATGAGGTTTCGGATAAACTTACAGTGCTTAGAAATGGTGAGTTGGTTGGGACATATGATGCAGACAAACTTACTAGGATAGAATTAGTTTCTAAAATGATCGGTAAAGACTATAGCGAGATAGAAAAAAGTACAAGAACAAAGAAAGTAGTTAATGATGAACAGAGAGAGAATTTAATATCAACAAATAATTTTGGAAGGTCTGGAACTATAAATCCATTTAATATAGAAATCAAGAAGGGGGAAATTCTTGGATTTGCAGGGCTTCTTGGGTCTGGTAGAAGCGAATGTGCGCGAACAATATTTGGGATAGATAAATCTACTAGTGGAAATATAACTATAAATGGAAAAAACTATTCGTATATTTATCCTCAAAAAGCAATTAAGGAAGGTTTGGGGTTTTGCCCAGAGGACAGAAAAGTTGAAGGAATAGTTGGTGATCTGACAATAAGAGAAAATATAATATTAGCATTGCAAGCTAATAGAGGAATATTTAAATATTTGCCGATGAAAAAACAACAAGAAATTTCACAAAAGTATATAGATTTACTTAGAATCAAAACTCCAAGTATGGAGCAAAAAATAAGTAACTTAAGTGGTGGTAACCAACAAAAGGTAATATTAGCAAGATGGCTCGCAACAGAACCGCAATTATTAATTTTAGATGAACCAACAAGGGGAATTGATATAGGAGCAAAAGGTGAAATAACAGAATTAATATTAGCATTAGCTAAGCAAGGAATGACAATTTTGTTTATTTCGTCAGAGCTACCAGAAGTAGTTAAGTGCTGTGACAGAGTAATTGTCCTTAGAGATAGAAATATTATCGGAGAACTAGTTGGAAATGAAATAGAGGAATCTAATATCATGAAAACTATAGCAGGAGGTGCTAGATAATATGGAAAATAATGAGAAACAAACTTTTTTCCTTAAAATTTATAATGCTAAAATATTTTGGCCATTAACAAGTTTAATTATATTACTTTTGTTTAATTTTATAATGACGCCAAGTTTCTTAAGCATAAGCATGAAAGACGGGCATTTATTTGGAAATACTATAGATATACTAAATCGTGCAGCTCCATTAATATTGATATCTTTAGGAATGACTCTCGTAATTGCAACTCAAGGAATTGATATTTCCGTAGGATCAATAATTGCAATAAGTGCAGCTCTTTCTGCAACTGTAATAGTTGATGGAGGTTCAGTTCCATTAGCAGTAGCAATAGGAATAATTAGTGGACTTATATGTGGAATATGGAATGGTTTTTTAGTTTCGTATATAGGAGTACAACCAATGGTTGGAACATTAATTTTATATATTGTTGGTAGAGGAGTTGCTCAACTTATAACAGGAGGACAAATATTAACTTTTACTAATAAGGATTTCATATTTATAGGGACAGGCTACATATTGCTTCCTATAGCAATATTCATAGCTATTGCGGTAGCATTAATTATGTATTTTTTAATAAGGAGAACTGCTCTAGGATTATTTATTGAGTCTATAGGAGTTAACAATAATTCATGTAAATTCGCAGGAATTCAATCTAGGAAAGTTGTATTTTCACTTTATGTTATATGTGGAATGTTAGCAGGAATAGCAGGAATAATTTTATGCGCTAATATAAAAAGTGCTGATGCTAATAATGTTGGTTTGTGGTTAGAATTGGATGCAATCCTTGCGACAGTTATAGGTGGGACGTCTATGGCAGGAGGGCGGTTTTATCTTTCAGGGACAGTTGTAGGGGCATTGTTCATACAAACATTAACTACAACGATTTATAGCTTAGGTGTTGCACCTGAAATTACACTAGTTGTTAAGGCAATAGTGGTCATAGTTGTATGTATAATTCAATCTCCCGAATTTAGAAAAATTCTTAAGATAAAGAAAAATACAAAAGTTAGCTTAAAAGAAAAAGAGGTGATTAAGGCATGAATAAACCAATAGGGAAAAAGAATATATTCAAAATAAACAAAGATTATATTGCAATTTATGCTACAATCGCATTATTTATAGGGCTGTTTTTAATAGGATCAGTATTATATAAAAGTTTTTTGTCCGCACAGGTATTTACTAACTTATTTATTGATAATGCATATTTGATAGTAGTGGCAATTGGAGAAGCGGTTGCAATATTAACTGGTGGGATAGATCTTTCAGTTGGATCAATGATAGCCTTTGTAAGTATGATTACAGCAAGTTTATTACAAAAGGGAGTAAATCCATTCTTAGTAATGTTAATAGTTCTTGCTGTTGGAGTTATTTTTGGGACAGTTCAAGGTATATTGATTCAAAAATTTAAACTGCATCCTTGGATAGTCACACTTGCGGGAATGTTCTTTGCAAGAGGAGCAAGTTATGTCATAAGTATTGATACAATTATAATTGATAATCCAGTTTTTACAGAAATCTCATCATATAGAATATCAATATTACCAGATGCCTTTATATCAATTAATGTTATCGTTAGCCTGATAGTTGTAGCTGCTGCATTTTATATGATGAAGTTTACAAGGTTCGGAAGAACTGTATACGCAATTGGTGGAAATGAAAATTCTGCTAAATTAATGGGATTACCAGTGGAAAGAACAAAAATACTTGTATACACATTTTCAGGTTTTTGTTCATCCTTAGGTGGTTTGTTATTTACAATATATACTCTTTCAGGTTATGGACTTCATTGTAATGGAATGGAAATGGATGCCATAGCAGCATGCGTAATCGGAGGAATATTATTAACAGGGGGATATGGGAATATAATCGGACCATTATTTGGAGTGTTAACTACAGGAATTATTCAAAGTCTTATAATGTTTGATGGAACATTAAATTCATGGTGGACTAAAATAGCAGTTGGAATGTTGTTGTTCATATTTATTGTATTGCAGAGAATTATTGTAATTAGAGATGAAAAGCGAAAAAATGTTGTATCTTAATGAAATTAAATAAGTATAATAAAATGAACATTTGTATGATCTTTTAAAATAAGAAGACACAAATGTTCATTTAATTTTTGCACTAATGCAGTATATTTAAATAAATAGATGTGTCAAGTATTGGTGGTTTGAGCTATAATTTAATATATAGGCTATTTGATTATAGATAGAGTTAATAGTACAATGGAAACCGCAATTATGTTAAGTTGCGGATGATATAGCTGATTTGTACAAATGTTTTGGAGGGATAGGGTGAATAGCTTAAGAATATATTTTATGAATAAGAGCATAGGAGATAAACTTATATTTTATTTTTTTGGAGTAATTCTCATTGTTACTATTACTATTACTACTCTAGGAAATTTATTATATAAAGATTCGATTAATTTTTCACAAAATGAAAATACTAACCAAATAATAAAACAGATAAATAACAATATTGAGTCTTACGTTAATAATACTGAAAACATTATCAACTATATGTCAATCGACCCTAGGATAATAAAATTCCTTAACGATAATAAAACTGAAAATAATGACATTGAAGATGATGCTTATAAATCTATTTATAACTTTGTTAAATTTAATCCAGAGATAGCTGGAATAATGGTAGTAAACATTAATGGTGGGTATATAAGTGATGTTATGAACAGTGTATCAAGAGATCCTTTATATAATGAAGAATGGTATACAAAGGCTTATAATCAACCTGAAGCTATACATTTATTTACTAAACCAATAGGTAGGAATATTGACAATATCTTTCGTTATTCTGCTGATGAAGTTTTCTCTATGTCTAAAGCAGTTGTAGATTCATCTACTAACAAAATAAAAGGTGTAATACTCATTGATATAAAATTAGATGCTATTAAAAATATTATTGAGAATTCAAGACCGGGAACTGCAGGTTTTATTTATATTATGGATATGAACAAAGAGATTGTTTATACTCCTGTTAATAACATAGTATATAGAATTAAAAATGAATGGATAGAGAATATTAATAACGATATAATAATAAAAAATATTAATGGAGAAAATTATCAATTGACAAAGATTGATTCAAAATATACAGGATGGGAAACAATTGGCGTATTTCCCGAAAGTGAGAGTTTACGAGTTATTAAATATATAAGATACTATTCTTTTGTAGTAGCTATTTTAGCACTAATAATAGCTGAAATTTTAGTTATAATTTTTACAAGATCTATTGTAAATCCAATTCAAAAACTAAAGAAACTGATGAGAAAAGCTCAAGAAGGAGAACTAACAGTATCATTCAATACTAAGTATAATGATGAAATAGGAGAACTTGGCAGTTCTTTTAATACTATGGTAAAAGAAATAAACAATCTTATAAATTTAGTACAAATTGAAGAAAAAAATAAAAGGCTGGCTGAAATGAATGTTTTACAGGCTCAAATCAAGCCACATTTTATGTATAATACTTTAGATACAATACGGTGGATGGCGGAAGAACATAATGAAGAAGATATAGTGGAGATAATAGAAGCATTTACTAACTTGCTTAGAATAAGCTTAAGTAAAGGAAAAGAAATAATAAGTGTCCAAGAAGAACTAAGCCATGTACAGAGTTACTTAATTATTCAGAAAATAAGATATGAAGACAAGCTTGACTACGAAATTCAATTTGATGAAGAAATGCTTGATTACAAATTAATAAAATTAATATTGCAGCCGCTTGTTGAGAATGCAATTTATCATGGGATAAAAGAAAAGCGTGGTAATGGAAAGATTTTGATTACAGGAAAAATTGAAAATAATTTATTATGTTTTACTGTAGTTGATAATGGAAAAGGGATGGATAGAGAAACATTAAATAAAATAAATAACATGCTTAATAATAGAGATGGCAATAAGAATCAGGTGGGCTATGGAATTTTTAATGTAAACGAAAGAATAAAGCTTATACATGGAAATGAGTATGGGCTAGTTTACAAAAGTACCCTTGGACAGGGAACAATTGTGGAGCTTAGGCATCCAATAGTTGAATCGGAATAAATAATAAGTGATAGCAGCGGTAAATTAAAATAAAAATAGATAAAACCTGAATATCAGGTTTTATCTATTTTTATTTTATCAATGAGGGGGAAATAGTAAGTATTAGTATTAATGTACAATGTGCTATTTCTTTCTGGAAGGTTAATGAAATACATTCATAAATTAATAACTAAAACTTACTATTTTCTATATAAATAAGATTTATAGCATTTGTTAATTAAAATTTCCAAGCAGTGCTAGAAAATTTAAGTTCATTCTTGAATGTTGAAAGTTTTGTATCATTATTTATTACTACACATTCAATTCCAACCATATCAGCCCAATCTAACAATTGTTCTTCATCAACATAGAATGAGAAACTAGTATGGTGAGCTCCGCCAGCCATGATCCATGCTTTAGCGCCTTCTTTTAATGATGGTTGTGGTTTCCAAAGAACGCTTGCTACTGGTAAGTTTGGCATATCTTCAGTAACTTCAACACAATCAACACTATTAACTATTAAACGGAATCTGTTACCCATATCTATTAATGAAGCAGCGACAGCAGGACCAGAAGCACCTTTAAATACTAAACGAGCTGGATCTTCTTTATCTCCAATTCCAAGTGGGTGAACTTCAATTACTGGCTTAGTTGCAGCTAATGTTGGACAGATTTCAAGCATATGAGCTCCAAGGATCAACCCATTTTCTGAATCCATATTATAAGTGTAATCTTCCATTAAGCCTGTACCTTTTCCAGCAGCCATGATTTTCATAGCTCTAAGAAGTGCAGCAGTTTTCCAATCGCCTTCAGCACCAAATCCATAACCTTCAGCCATTAAATGTTGAGCGGCAAGACCAGGAAGTTGTTTCATTCCATGAAGTGCTTGGAAGTTAGTTGTGAAAGCTGTATAGCCTCTTGCATCTAAGAAAGTTCTTAAACCAATTTCGATTTTTGCTTGTTCACGAATAGAGTCTATAGAAGCTTTAGGATCTATATCATATAATTTAGAGTACTCATTCATAAGTTCATCAATTTGAGCTTCAGTAACTTTTTCCATTGAGTTAACTAAATCACCAACTCCATAGTAATCAACAGTCCAGCCAAATTTGATTTGAGCTTCGATTCTATCTCCATCAGTAACAGCAACATCTCTCATGTTATCTCCGAAACGAGCAACTTTAATGCTGCGTCCTTCAGTAAATGCTACAGCAGGAGCCATCCACTTAGCTATATCAGTAGCAACAGAATCATCTGTCCAGTGACCAACTACTATTTTACGAGCTATATCAAGTCTAGCTCCGATATATCCAAATTCTCTATCTCCATGAGCCGCTTGGTTTAAGTTCATGAAGTCCATATCAATTGTTCCCCAAGGAATTTCTTTATTAAATTGAGTATGAAGATGAAGTAATGGCTTTCTAAGTTCAGTTAAACCGTGGATCCACATTTTTGCTGGTGAGAATGTATGCATCCAAGTAATTATACCAGCACAGTTTTCATCATTATTAGCATCATTACATACTTTTCTGATTGAAGGAGAATCAGTAGCAACTGTTTTAAATACGATTTTATAAGGTAGATCTTTAGTGTTTAACCCTTCAACGATTATCTTTGAATTATCAGATACTTGATCTATTACTTCAGGACCATATAGAGGTTGACTTCCTGTAACAAACCAAAATTCATAATTTTTTACTTTTAACATTTAACATTCCTCCTAATATATAAATTAAAACTTTTCGAGTGGAGTTTTAACTCCACCTTGAATTTAGTTGAATTTATACCCTCAAGGGGCACCTAATCCAGGAGCCTGCGGCCGTTATCTCTCACTTAAGAAGATGGAGGACTACGGATGCTAGCTATTGGATAAATAAAAATGCTTATCTAAATTTAGTATACCTTTTCATGAGTACAAACAAGTTTCTGATGTATGTACAAGCTTATTATAATACAATAATGTTGTACATACAAGACGTAAAATCAAAAAAATAAAAAATATTAACTTTCCAAATAAGTATCATTATGGTTTAAGTTAGGTAAAGACAGCCTTGCAGTAAAATTTCTATTTGCGATTATGATAAAAATTATTAAAGCAGATGATGTATGGTTAAGCTTGATGTTTAAATAAATTTTAGAAAAAACTATTGATATATATAGGGAATAGAGATATAATCAAATCATCAAGTGCGTACAACTTTTTAGAATATAATTTTAAAGAAATCGATTTATATTTTAAGAAGTTATTGCATAGTTATTTGATGAAAGTAGTTGAAAAAGATGAAAGAAGCTGAAACAAAGCACGAATTAATAGAAAATTACTATATCAGCCTAATAGAAGAAAACAAGGTTTCAGCAGGAGACCAATTACCTTCCGAAAATGAAATAGCTAACTTATTTAATGTAAGTAGACATACTGTAAGACAAGCTCTTACTTATTTAGTACAAGAAGGCTGGATATATAAAGAAAGAGGAAAAGGAAGCTTTTACTCTAACAAAAAGACTAATGAAGTTAAAAAAAATGTTGCTGTTCTTACAACTTATATATCAGATTATATTTTTCCTAAAATTATATCAGGTATAGAGGAAGAATTAAGACGCAAGGGATATAATTTATTATTATTTAATAGTAACAATGACATTGAGAATGAAAGAAGATGTTTTGAGGATATCATAAACCAAGATATATCAGGACTAATAGTTGAACCAGCACAAAGTACAATAAATAACCTGCATCATGATAGCATTAAAAAGTTAGAAAAGAACAATATAAAATATATTGCAATAAATGCTAATTGCGATGAAGAAAATTCTGCATATATTGTAGTAGATGATGAACAGGGAGGGTACAAGCTTACTAATTATTTATTAGAACTTGGTCATAGAAATATAGCTGCATTATTTAAAGCAGATGATTTACAAGGTGAAAAAAGAAGAAGGGGTTACATAAAGGCTCTAAACGAATATGACTTGAGTTTTAACAAAAGTATAGTAGGAGAATATATAACTGATAATCAAGAGATGTATATAGACCAGTTTATAAAGAAGATTTTAAATCTTGAAGAAAAACCAACCGCAATTGTTTGCTATAATGATAAGGTTGCTTTGAAGGTAATAGATAATTGTAGAAAAGAAAATATAGAAATACCAAAAGATTTATCAATAGTAAGTTTTGATGATTCTAGTTTAGCAGTTTCATCAGGTGTTAAACTTACAACAATAAAGCATCCGAAAGAAGAAATGGGAATAAGAGCAGCCAAATGCATTATAGATATGATTGAGGGAAGAATAGACAAGCCTCAATACACATACAATGCTGAACTTATTGTTAGAGATTCTTGTTCTAGAGTTTAAATTTTATCTTTGCTTTAGATGACTTGATTTTGAGTTACTGGAGCAAAGATAACCTTTAATGATATATATATTAGATATTATTTTTGTATGTACGCTTGTACGTACATACAAACAACAAGCAGATAGGGGTGTTCAAATGTTAGAAAAATTAAAGGAAAAAGTTTATGAAGCTAATATGGAACTTCAAAGAAAAGGTCTTGTAATCTACACTTGGGGAAATGTTAGTGAAATCGATAGAGAAACTGGATTAGTAGTTATAAAACCAAGTGGTGTTGATTATGATACTATGAAACCAGAAGATATGGTAGTTGTAGACTTAGAAGGAAATGTTGTAGAAGGAAAGTATAAACCTTCAACAGATACTCCAACTCACTTAGTTATGTATAAAACTTATCCGAGTGTTGGAGGCGTTGTTCATACTCATTCAGATTGGGCAACAACTTTTGCTCAGGCAGGAATGAGTATACCAGCTTTTGGGACAACACATGCAGATTATTTTTATGGGGATATTCCTTGTACTCGAGATCTAACAGATGAAGAGATTAGTGGAGAATATGAAAAAGAAACAGGAAATGTAATAGTTGAAACTATTGGAGATAAAAATCCATTAGAAGTTCCAGCTATTGTAGTTAAAAACCATGGTCCTTTCGCTTGGGGAAAAGATGCTAATTCAGCAGTTTACAATGCAGTAGTATTAGATAAAGTTGCTGAAATGGCATATAAGACAATGACTTTAAACAAAGATGTAAAGGGTGTCAAACAGCACCTTTTAGATAAACATTATCTTAGAAAACATGGTGCGAATGCATATTATGGACAATAAGATATCATAGTATAAACCAACATATTTTTAAGGAGAATTTTTAGTCAGCAATTGGAACTCCTTTGTAAATTCTCCTTAATAAGTATGAATTAAAAAGTGACGTATAAAATTGAAGTTGAAAAAGGAAATGTCTAAATTTAATATTCTGAAACATAAATATTAAATGGAAGGTAAATATGCAAATAATAGTTTGTTGCTAAATAACAAACAAAATATATAAAGAGGAGATGTTAGGGAAATGAGATTTTTTTTAGACACAGCAAATGTAGAACACATTAAAGAAGCAAATGAAATGGGAGTAATATGTGGTGTAACAACAAATCCATCATTAATAGCAAAAGAAGGAAGAGACTTTAATGAAGTTATTAAAGAAATAACAGAAATAGTTGATGGACCAATAAGTGGAGAAGTTGTAAGTGAAGATGCTGAAGGAATGATAAAAGAAGGAAGAGAAATTGCAGCGATTCATAAGAATATGATAGTAAAGATTCCAATGACAGCTGAAGGCTTAAAGGCAACTAAAGTATTAGCTAGTGAAGGAATTAAAACAAATGTAACATTAATATTCTCAGCAACACAAGCATTACTTGCAGCAAATGCAGGAGCAACATATGTAAGCCCATTCCTTGGAAGAGTAGATGACATCTCAATGATAGGTATGGATTTAGTTAGAGATATAGCAGAAATATTTGCAGTACATGGAATAGAAACAGAAATAATAGCAGCAAGTGTAAGAAATCCAATCCATGTAATAGAAGCAGCAAAAGCAGGAGCAGATATATCTACAATTCCTTACAGTTTAGTAATGCAAATGTTAAAACATCCATTAACAGATCAAGGATTAGAAAGATTCAAAGCAGACTGGGCAGCAGCATTTGGAAAATAACCCGTCGAAATGAAGATCATGCATTTGTTCAGGTTACTGATGATTTAGCCGTGAATTTCTACCAGTAGAAGTTGCACCATTTATTCATGCTCCTAAGACAAGCTAAGGACAAGCATAAATAGAACAACTTCTACTGAAGAAATGTCTACAGCTAAATCATCTGATATAACGCTTCCACAAAAGCATGACCATCATTTCTGGTCTGGGGTTATATTTAAAATGGTAAAAATATATATTCCTAAGAATATAAGAATATAAGAATATATAAATGAAAATATAAAACAATTTAAAAATGAATCAATAAAAAAATGTAACAATATAAAAAGGTGTAGTGAAATAGCCACCTTTTGAAAGATTGCTAAGCGTAATATGGGACTTAATTAGCACAAATAAGAACTTATAAAAAATATGTCTAGGAAATGAGGATAAAGATGAGTAGAGAATTAGATAAATTATCTATTAATGCAATAAGAGTATTATCAGCAGATGCTATTGAAAAATCAAAATCAGGACATCCAGGTTTACCACTTGGATCAGCTACAATGGCTTATACATTATGGTCTAAGATGAATCATAACGGAAAAAATCCTGAATGGGATAACAGAGATAGATTTGTATTATCAGCAGGACATGGTTCAATGCTTGAATATTCATTGTTACATTTATTTGGAT
>NZ_JHXK01000011.1 GCF_000621745.1 Clostridium beijerinckii HUN142
AAAAGTGTATGTTTTACTGGATAATGCTAAATTTCACACTTCTAGAATAATGCAGGACTTCGCTGACGCGCATAGCGAAGAATTGTTTTTAATAAATACTCCTAGATATTCTCCAGTTCTAAATCCACAGGAAAATATCTGGAATAAGTTGAAAAATTGTATTTTTACTACTAGTGCTTTTATATCTATTGATGAGCTTTTTGAATCGATAAATTCAATATATATCCATTTAAATGAAGATTTTAACATGGTTAAGTCATTAGTCTATGCTAGAAATTACTATGAATAAGTTTAATTCTTAAGTTGGATATTTATATATAAATTATTAAGATTTAATTCGTCATAAATATTAGATTTTTATAAAAACAAAGACTTAAAGTATCTGTTAGTTACTTTAAGTCTTTTTAACGTAATCTGGATATCTATAATTATAATCATTATATAAATTACTCGATCCATTAATGCAGTAATCATCTTTACTCAACGTATCTATATTTCCTAATTGATATAGCAAGCCCAATTAAAAAAATAACTATTAGAGATATCATGCTTAAAGTAGATGGAATATAAGATCTTCCCACTCCTTCATGTGGACTTAGTAAGACTGGTGCGCTCCATGGATAAAATGCCGATAACTGTGTATTGACTACTACTATATTTGCAAAAGTAGCTGAAATAACAAATATTATGCCTGGTAATACATTTTTTGTGTAGATAGCAACTGCACAAATTATACAAACAAGCATAAAGTGAAATACTACCATCTTTAAAAGTGATATAAAATAATATACAAGTAAATCCATATTTAAGCTTTCATGCTTTAGTAAAAATCCTAAAATTATTGAAGTGAAGAATACTAATATTAAAGTAATTGCTATAATATAAAGAATGCATGCAAGCTTAGAAAATAAAAGCTTCATTCTATTAATAGGATAAGTGAACATCACATTCATAGTTTTGGTTTCATATTCATGTCCAAAGATATAAGCAGCTATTATTCCATAAACTATGGGTGCTACAATATCATTTAGGAAAGTTAATATAGTATTTAAATAATCTTCCCATAAAAGTATTGAATTATATTTTTTATTAAAGCCATATATTATAAATGCAATAACATTTGGAATAAATAGAACTATTGTACAGAATTTGATCTTTGCCTTTCTATACTTAAAAATCTCTGATAAAACATATTTCATCATAACCTTATTCCTCCTGAAATCCTTACAAAATAATCCTCCAAACCTTCCTTATGTTTAATTATTTCAAATAACTCCACACTATTATTTACTAGCGCTTTGCTTATATAGTTTGTTTTCATTTCTTTTCCCTTTATATTAAGCCTTAAATAGTTGTCATCAATTAATGAACTATCTAAATTCAAATTTTCATTTAATACTTTTTGTGCTTTTTTTACATCATCAACTTTGACATCAACATATTCCTCGTAACTATCATTGATCTCATTCATCGAAGCTTCTTTTAATAAGATTCCTTTTTCTATAATACCAAGCTTAGTCACTGTAAGTTCTAGTTCACTTAATATATGACTTGATATTATAAAAGTCATATTGTCCTCATTAGCAAGTCTTAGTATGAAATTTCTAAGATCTCTTATTCCTAGTGGATCTAATCCATTAGTAGGCTCATCTAAAATTAAAAGCTTTGGCTTATGAAGAATTGCGCGCGCTATACCAAGCCTTTGTTTCATACCCAATGAGTACTCTTTAACTTTTTTATTCTTATCATTTAAAAGATCAACCTTATCTAAGCACTCATCTATTATTCCCTTATCTTCCAACTCCATATAATTAGAATGAAGTTTTAAATTCTCATAAGCAGTTAGATTTTCATAAGATGACGGAAATTCTATAATAGATCCGATATTTCTTAAATAAGAAATATCCTTTTTATCAACTTCTTTTCCCAAAACCGTTATTTTACCACTAGTTGCAGGAATCAATCCTAAGATCATCTTTAAAGTAGTTGTTTTTCCTGCTCCGTTTCTTCCTATAAATCCATATATGTCCCTTTCCTCGATGTTAATACATAAGTTACTTACACTTAATTGTGTTCCATACTGTTTTGTTAGATTATCAGTTTTTAATATATAATTCATATTAATATTCCCTTCAAATTGTCTTAAATATTCCCAAGTAAAGTAGAAGCTGTTTCTCAGCATGCCTGCTCCCATTATACCCCTAAATAACAAAATAATGTATTAAAACTTTATAAGCCTTAATTTATTGGATTCATACAATCTATATCATCATTGTTGAAACCTATACAATTCCCATAGATAAAGGCCCTTTAGCCCTAAGAGGTATTCGTTTAAAAGCAAGTTATACAATTGTATTAGTTTATGCAAACATAACATTAAAAAAATTTAATAATAGGGATTTGGGATAGTTTAATTACTAAAAAGTGCTCATAAATCAGCATGCATTGAAATATTCTTAAAAAGTAAATGTATCGGAGGTAGATTTAAAGCGATTGAACGATATTGAGAAAGATAACAAAGTTTAGTTTATTCTAATTGGTAACCGCAACAAATCTAATGAGGAAATTTGACTAATTTGGACATTTACAATTAATGCCTAATATAATATATTACTATCTATACCAATTAAACAAGGAAATGTCTTACAAAAAGACAATAAATTTATGGAGGGAATTTTATGAATTCAGGAACAATATCAATTTTAATTTATGTAGGTATTGGAATCTTAGCGCTATTTATATTACTATATGGCATAGGATTTACAAGTATCGGGACTGATGAGGTAGGTATAGTAGAAAAATGGTGGAGCTTAAAAGGGTCCGTGCCTGCTGATGGTTTAATTGCATTAAAAGGTGAAGCTGGTTATCAACCACACGTGCTCAGAGCCGGAGTGCATTTTAAAACTCCTTTTAAGTACAAGGTTAAGAAGGTAAGACTTGTAACCATCCCACAAGGGCAGATAGGTTATGTATTTGCAAGATCAGGAGAAAGCCTTGCTGATGGACAAACCTTAGGAAGAGTTATTCCAGAGTGCAAATCATTTCAAGACGTAGTAGCCTTTTTAAATAATGGCGGGCAGAAAGGGCCTCAAAGACAAATCCTTCGTGAAGGTACTTATGCTTTCAACCTTGCTCAATTCATTATAATTACAAAGGATAAAGTACATTCAATATTTACTTCAAAGGATGAATCAGAACAAATAGAAACTATGAGAAGTGATTTACTAAGAGTTAATGGCTTCCTACCTGTAGTTATCTCGAGTTCAAAAAATCTTGAACAAGATGAATTTGGAAACAATATTAAAACTAAAGACACAATTGGTATAGTAACTGTTAATGAAGGGCCTACTCCAGATAATGGAGCTATAATTGCTCCAATAGTTGGTGAAGGCATTACAAGCGAATATTACCACAGTAACTTCCAGGAGCCAGAAAAATTCTTAGCTGCTGGCGGTAGAAAAGGTAAGCAGATACAAGTATTAACAGACGGTGTCTATTTTATTAACAGATTATTTGCAAATGTGGACATAGTTCCAAAAAGTATTATAGATATTGGTTATGTCGGCGTTGTTGTTAGTTATTTTGGTGAAAAAGGTGAAGATGTATCTGGTTCTGACTACTCTCATGGAGAACTCGTTGAACAAGGCAAGAAAGGTATTTGGAGAGAATGTATGATGCCAGGTAAGTATCCATTCAATACTTATGCAGGTAAGATCATTCCAGTCCCTACTACTAATGTTATATTAAAATGGATTAGCGGTCAGGTTGGGGATCATAAATTAGATGATAACTTAAAAGAAATTAATCTTATAACTAAAGATGCTTTTGAACCTAATCTCCCACTTACTGTAGTGTTTAACATTGATTATAGAAAAGCTTCTTCAGTAATCCAAAGATTTGGTGATATTAAACTGCTTATTGAACAATCACTAGATCCTATGGTTGCAGGTTACTTTAAAAATATTGGACAAACTAAAACTTTAATTGAATTAGTACAAGATAGAAGTTCTATTCAAGAACAATCTTCTAAAGAAATGAAGGAAAAATTCAAGTTATATGATTTAGAATTACAAGAAGTATTAATTGGTACACCTGCTGCTTCTTCAACAGATAAGAGAATTGATCTAATCCTTGCACAACTTAGAGATAGACAAGTTGCGTTAGAAGAAATTAAAACAAATGAGGCAAAACAAAAGTCAGCTGAAAAGCAAAGAGAACTTAATGAAGCAATTGCTAAAAGTGCAGCTCAGGCAGCTCTTACTCAATCAAGTATCGATATAGAAGTCGCTGATAACAAAGGTAAGTCTGAATTAAAACTTGCTGAACAATTAGCCTTAAAGACTCAAAAGCTTGCAGAAGCTGATAAATACAAAAGAACTCAAGAAGCTGATGCTTTAAGATATACAAAAGAAGCTGAAGCTGCTGCTAACGCTAAAGCTACTGAGCTTAATGCTGCTGCTAATGCTAAACAAGTAGAATTACAAGCTGGTGCTGAAGCCTTCAAGCTTGAAAAAGTTGGTGCAGCTCAAGCATTAAACATCAAAGCAGTTGCTGAAGCGAATGCTGAGCAGGAAACAAAGGTAGGTCTTGCAAAAGGTACTGCTGCTAAAGCCTTAGTTGATGCTTATGGCGGACCAGAATTACAAGTACAACAAAGTGTATTAACATCTTTTGCTGAAGCTCTAAAGATAAGTAAATCTCCTCTTGTACCACAAACAGTAATTATGGGCGGTACTGACGGAAAAACTCCTAATGCTATGGAAGGAATTTTAAGCATGATTTTAGCTAACATGGCTAGTGCTAATAGCTCAATAGTAAATAATATTACTTCTACTCAGTCTGAGATAACTAATCAATCAGACAGCAACTCTACTAAAGAGTCAAATGCAGCTAAAAAGAAAGCTAATATTTCTGCCAAGGAACCTGAAGTATAAACTCTATTTTTACTTCTAGCATTATATAGATAAACAACATATATTTTATACTTATGTTATAACTTACCGAAATCACAAGTATTTGATTCCAAAAAACTATGAAAATATTTATTATTTCTAGTGAAGATGAGACCTTAAAGTTTTAGCAAATTTATAAATATGTTTATCTAATAAGTAAAATCTTTAAATTTGATATCTAAAAAGAATAAAATGTGTCCAAGTAATTTTTGAAGTTATTTGGATGCATTTTTTTATAATACAGCAGAAATAAGTATAATACATCTGTTTTAGTTTATAAACTTTTGAATTTATGATACAATCAATTATAAAATTGTAAAAATATTTTGATTATGCAATTTATTTTAAGCGTATAAAAGAAAATATATGAGCGGTACTGGCTTGTTATTTTATGAATAGGCTTTAGATTGGAGGAATTAAACATGAATGAGAAACAAATAGAAATGATGAAAAAATTAATAGAAGAAAAAAAACAAAAAGGAAATAATAACAAAAATAATAAAAGACCCAAGAAAGTTATTGGACGAATGTTACTGGATAATGGAAAAACAACTCAATAAAACACTATTATTTTAAGTACGGTAATATGAGTTGAAATAAATTTACTTTAACTCCTTATAGAAAGTTCAGTTATTCTTTCTTCAACAAGATCCCATTGATGCTTCTGAAGTCGGAATAGCTGGGTTACTATAGCTTGTACAATAAAAACATTAAACTTTTCTAAAGCTCTCTGTTCATAAGCTTTATAAAGTTATCATGGTTCATTAGTATTGAAAAATAAATGCTTGAACAAGTCAAGAATGTGTTTGCCATTGGTACAATACTTAAGAGTAATAAACTCACAATTACCTGCCATTCAATTTTATTACTTTTAAAGTCTATCTCTTTCTTATTTATCAATACTCTGATAAAAAATAGTGCTAAAAATATGTAGCTTAATACTGTAGATATTGAATATAGATATTCCATTTCATCAATTCCTTTTATTTATTTTTTTTATGTACATTACTATTGTATACCTCTATTCAATTACTTTCCACTAAAGTTACATTTTTATAATTATTTTCTACTCTTTTAGAATAGTTTAAATATTCAAATAATACTTTTGTCTAAATAAAAACTTTTGGATTTATCTTTTTTAAATAATTATACTAAACTAAATATATTCTTTAAATTTTGCTCAACAAGAAAGCACTGCACGAAATATATGAATTTAGCACAATGCTTTTATATTGAAAATTGTGTTAAAGATTTATGGATATTTCTTCGTACAATTCATCTCTTTCATCAGAGTAAAGCCAGCCTTCATCTTCTGCATAATCAAAAATTTCTTCTAAAAGTATATTGTATTCTTTAGCAAAAACTGCTGGATTTCTTTTATATTTATCAATCGTTTGTTCTGGGAGATCGTTCTTTCTCATCTTCTCTTCAAGCACAAGTGCTTGTAAATATGTACTTCCTATGAGTTCTCTAATCACATTATATCTATAACTTCTCGCACTACAGATATAAAGCCTGCATATTACTGGTCTCTCTTCATATATAGTGCATAGATTTGTTTCTGTTATGAAATTACAGTCAGTTTTCTTATCTAATACGTACTGATCAAAATCCCTATAGTAATTTCTCTTTTTAACTAACTTTTCCTGCACAAAATTCGAAGCTGCTTCCTCGTTCCAATTGCTCAATTTATTTACGCAGATATTATCCATTTCTACTGACCAAGACTTTTTACAGCAACTCTCTTCACATCCATTACAATCAAGAGGATTATTACTTAAAAATACGTCAATTGCATCTAGCACATCTTTAACTGTTGTATTTTTATTAATCTTGTCATAATTTACTTTTCCTTCGCTATCAAATAGTAATTTCATTTTACAGTTCCTCAATTTCAAATTATTTTTTCTTAATAAAAAGAGCCTAAAGAAGAAAATTTTCAAAAAATACTTTCAACTTTAGGCTAAAATTTTTAGGCTGTTAATATTCAGGTAGTTAAATAATAACTACCTGTAAATTTTTAATTTCCCCAAGAATGCTTCCGAGACACAAAACGTGGAAGTCGCTTTTTTGTAAGTAAAATAGTTTTATATTATAATAGTTAATACTATTAGTAACGCTATAATTTATTACTTAAACTTTCTCTTTCTAGCTTCTTCTGACTTTTTCTTTCTTTTTACACTTGGCTTTTCATAGTGTTGTCTCTTTTTTGCCTCTGAAAGGATTCCAGACATTGAACATTTCTTTTTAAATCTTCTCAATGCTTGCTCTAGAGATTCATTTTCCCCTACTTTAATTTCTGACATACTTTTATCCCTCCCTCCGGCGCTGTATTGTAAACCACATTTATAGTTTACAAATATAAACTCATAATATACTATACATTATTTACTAAAACACTGTCAATGCTTTAATAACCCAATAAAAAGAGATATTGGCCCAAGAACTCCCTTTACGCGCCGAAAATTAAGGAATTTGCATTTTTTTAATTTTAATAATTAGGATAATCAGTAACAGATTGTTTCATATTACCTGATTTTGCTGTATTGCCTGTATTATTTATTACATGTGTTATTTCACCATTACCAGATAAAAATACAGAGCATGCATGGTGAACCTTTACACCAGACGCATTCGGAACCTCTATTCCGTTATTCTCTGCTGCTACAGCATCCCTAAAGTAAGAGTAAATACCTGATCCAAAAAGCTGATGCGACGTAACTGAATCAGCCACTTTGTAAGAAGCATATCCATTTTGAGTACCATTATTACTCATCCAAGATGCTTGATTTGAAACATCATATGGCAATTCGCTTTGATAAAAATATACTTTTCCGCCATTACCATTCCATATAGTTTGATATTCCTTAAAATGCTCTACAAACAATCCATATAGCGTTACATTATTACCATTTACAATAACACCATTCTTTGCATTGTTAACTGTCCAGCCTACTCCTGTACCATGATCTGCACGCCATACCCAGAAATCATCACCTATAACATTATTGCTATTTATCTTTAGACTTGTATCAGCATTTCCTACTGCTGCCCCACCAATTCTAAAGAATAAATCACTAAGACTTGTAGGATTAGCTGAGTGATCAGCAGAACTTCCATCTTGTCCAACTTTTAATAATACTGGTGAATTCATTGCAGCAGTACCATTGTCTGGGATCAAAGTTGCAAGTCCAAGACCTAATATAACTGTATTAGACTTTGTTACATTTATAGCATCACTAAGATGGTATACTCCAGGAGTAAATATAATGTTCTTTCCCTGACTGAGAGCTGCATTTATACTTTCAGCTGTGGATGTATCTGGTTTTGCTATATAGAACTGATCTATAGGTAATGATGTACCTTGTCCTAAACCATTTGACCAAGTTATTCCTTGAGAATTTTTCCTAAGATCAGGAACAAAAACTTGGTAATTTCCATTATCATCAATATAAAGAAATGGTTTTTCTCTAATAGCTGGTGTTTGACTGACTACTGTATCTGGTGTTGATGGATATGCATTGTCATCTGTAGGTGCTCCATTATTCCCTACAAAAACCATGTTCCAGTTTGCACCATTCCAAGATCCCATTTGACTGTTTCTAGTAAAGAATTGTTGTTGTGATCCTGAAGTAACTGAATTATCAATCTTTGAATCAGCTATAAATCCACCACTAGACCAAGCTCCATCATAATTAGTTCCAAGTGGATCCCATAAAGACAATCCACCCTTAATGTGAACACGCCTCATTGGTGCAGCTTGTGATACTGCCCAAGTTAAAGTACCTGCTGGAGCCAAATTGTTTGAAGAATAAGTTGGAGTTACAGCAACATTTTCAACCGATCTCCAGAAGTTACAAGTTGCATTTCCCCCATCCAATCTGCTTCACAACGTACTGCACCAGTTATATTAACAGCATCGGGTGTCTTTCCAAGTCCTAATACAGACGTAAAGAAACCTACATTTACATTTACGTTATATGAACCTGGCTTAAACAAAAAGGCATATCTTTCATTTCCGAATTGATTTGTCTCCATCTTACTAAACACGCTATCTACAGTATTTTGGATATCTGAACTTGGCATTGATGGATCAAATATTTTAACATTTGGACCTAAATCAACATTGTTAACTGTATTACCATCTGGAGTACCATATACTTCAAAGTCCCATAGAGAGTACCCATACTGTGTAGTTCTTGCTGTTCCATACATTCTTATATATCTTCCAGTTGCAGTAGAATTAAAAGTTATGTTTTCTACTCCTCCTGTTCCTCCTGTTTTTGTATAAGCATCTATCCAATTTTTATTATCAGTTGATACTTGTATCTTATAATCTTTTGCAGCAGCAGTTTCCCAATTTAGTTTTACTCCTGAGATATTATAACTTCCACCTAAATCAATAGATATCCATTGAGGATCACTGCCTTGAGCAGACTCCCACCTAGTTCCTGAATTTCCATCAACAGCTAAAGAAGCAGCGTTTCCACCTGTAACAGAAGATGAAGTTGCAGACTTATTTAACGCAATATTAGTTGCTACTGCTGTACTTTCTGTAGATGCATTTGAGGTAATTTCACTGCTTGCTTCTAAACTTACAGTTTCAGCCTTTGTGATAAATGAAGTTGACATAAACATAGTAGTAAAGACAGCCATTGAAAGAGTTAATGATAAAATTCTTTTATTTCTCCTAATCATTATTAAACTACCTCCTAAAAATACAATTTAATCTTATCTTAAAAAATGTATTTAAATATTGAGTTTCTTTCTTAAAAATATTCTACTTGTTTTGTTGCAACAAAGACATTAAGTTACTTAACTGTTTTAAGGTTAAGTTTTATATTTTACTTCATTTAATACCAAATACTAAAGCGCCTTAGCATTAAGCAAAATGAAGATAAATATCATATTATTAAACTTATTTAACTGAATTTATTTAATTAGTAACTAGAAGTAGTTTTTGTGCCGTGAACTTAATTAAAACGTATACACAAAGTACTCTCCTTTACTAAAGAACAAAATTTGAAAAGCTTATTCTGATATAAACTAAATTTCACTATTTATTCTTTTATATATGCAGTAAATTTTATTGTCATTTCCAATAATAATTTATAATATTACTTTTATTCATTGATGATTTTATTATAAATAAGAATTTTATAGTTATGTAAAGAATTATTTTTATGATATGCTGGTTGCGATGTGTAAGCTTTACCTTATATCTTGATAATACTCTGATAAAAAAACAAAGTAAACACCAATTTCTCTAAACATACATATTTTAGAATTAAACGCAAATCTACAGTATGTTTTTTATAAATATTCTTTTTATTCTTAAAAATGTACGTTTAATTCTTATAAAAATGCAAAAGCCATCCATTTCACTGGATGACTTTCTATAATGTTAATATAGCTTAAATAATTTCACTGCTGTTTTTGCAATTTTATATATAGGTGTTTCAAGCTCTCTACTTGCATTTTTAAGTTCTTTTCGAATCTCTATGTGCTGTGGACAATGCTTTTCGCATTTACCACATTCCACACATTGTGAAGCACTGCTTGGATTTTTACGCACCGCAGTACACATTAGATAATTATGCCTGCCTGACTTTTTATTCTCAGAATACATAAGATTGTACGAATGAAAAGTTCCAGGTATATCTACCCCCTTAGGACATGGCATACAATATCCACAGCCTGTGCAGCCAACCTTAATATTTCTATTTAGCTCATTTTTAATTTGTTCTATTAAGTCAAAATCGTCTTTCGTGAATTCATCAATCTCTACATTGCTTGCAATATCTATATTTTCACGAAGCATCTCAAGGGAGTTCATTCCAGATAATACGCACGTAACCTCAGGCTGATTCCAAAGCCAACGAAATGCCCATTCTGCTGGAGTACGTTTTCTTGGGTCTTCCTTTATTATATTCTTAGCTTTTTCTGGTAATAAATTAACTAATCTTCCACCACGTAGAGGTTCCATTATAATTACAGGAATACCTTTTTTATTAGCGGCCTTTAATCCCCTTTTTCCTGCCTGACTATGTTCATCTAAATAATTATATTGAATCTGACAAAAGTCCCAATCATAAACCTCTAATAGCTGAAGAAAAGTTTCTGTATTGCCGTGATAAGAAAAACCAACATTACGAATTTGTCCTTTTTCAACTTTCTCCTTTAACCACTCCTCAGCGCCTAATGCTTTTAACCTGTTCCAAGTTTGCACATCAGTAAGCATATGCATAAGGTAATAATCAACGTAATCTGTTTGGAGCCTTTTTAATTGTTCTTTAAAATACTTTTCTAAATCCTTCTTTGACTTAACCATAAAATGTGGGAGCTTTGTTGCAATAAATATTTTATCTCTACATTTATTTCTTTTTAAAATTTCTCCAAGTGTAGCCTCACTACCTGGGTAAACATAAGCCGTATCAAAGTAATTCACGCCGTTATTTATTGCTTCCATAAGTTCATTTTCTGCTTTATCTATATCAATGCTAGTTCCTTTTCTAGTAAAACGCATACAGCCATAACCTAATATTGATAACTTATTTCCATTTTTATCTTCTCTATATTTCATTTTTGAAGATTCCTCTACAGAATCCATCATTGCAACCACCTCATCAACAATTTATATAATATATGTATATTATAACAAATTGAACTTTTTGCCAATAGCAGATCTAATATTCTTTCGTTAAGCAGAATATGGTAAATATGACTCTAAAATATAATTGCTTGTTGATTAATTTTAGTCTAATATTGTTGATACCGCTCAGTGAACACTTATGTTTTTCATTGGCACCATAAACACAACATAGAGAAGGTACTATAATACTATCTGTATAATTTTGCCATGTGGTGTTGATACTCTTTATAAAGAATAATTCTAATATATATTATTTTAACAATGAATTTACATTTAAATTCCTAATAAGGCAAGTGTTCAGTTGAAATTAAAATGTATAAACTTAATCGCAATATATAAATAAAAATTCTTAAGACAGGAGAACAAAAAAATGAGAACTAGAAGAAAATATAGTTTTAATGACTACTTTGAGTTGTTTTTATATGCTCTTGCTGCTATTTGTTCTATTTATTTTCTTATCAGAGGAGATATGCAAAGAACACTTCAACCTATATTAATAATCTTAGTGTTAACCGTTATAAAAGTATTAGTAAAGAAAAGTAGAATTCCAATTTCGACTGGTTTAAGATTTTCAGTTTTAGCATTTATTTTTGTTACTATGTTTTTTGCTAATGAATTTAAGGGATATTCATTTATACCTTATCTTGATAAAATCGAACATCTGTCTTCAGGGGGCATACTCTTCTATATAGGTTCATTAATATTGGAGCTTATAAATAAAAATGAAACAAATAAGCTTAATATAAAAACAATTATTCTTTTTAGCCTTTTCTTTGCAATTGCTATGGCTGGAATTTGGGAAATTTATGAGTTTACAACTGATAGATTATTTGGTCTAAGAAGCCAAAATAATAGTCTAGTGGATACTATGGGTGATATTATCTGCGGGAGTATAGGCGCTCTATTTACTGGTATTTACACTTACAAAAATTTTAAAGTAAACACTAAAGTTTCATCAGAAATGATTGGTGATTCTGACAACTTATAAAAGATATTTCAATTATATCTTTTATATAAATAGTCTATATTTGGCCATTTATCAAAGGCGTCTAATAAATTTAGACGCCTTTGATTTTTTCTTTATGAAGAAAAGAGCGGCTACCCCTTACCTCGTGGTAATACTAATAAATTTTTCCTTTTTCTGCTGCTGAACCATTACTATAACTAGGTTTCAGAATGTAATTTTTCATACTTCTTGAGCCGTTAACATAACTAAATTTCAGAATAAATGTTTTATACTTCTCTATGTATAAATGAAAAGCTGTCGATGTTATCGACAGCCTGAGGCTTCCTTTCGGAATTTAATTTTACTAATTTTTGAAATCTTCAGGCTTTAAGCTGTTTACATACCATAGAACATCATCTAATTTCTTTGAACAGCACATCGCATCTGTACCGCCACCATGATAGTAAACACAAAATTGTCTTTTATTTAAATAAAAGATATGGTAACTTCTCTCGCCTACTTGTCTTTGTCCTAAGCAAACCTCATCATCATAATCTATTAAATCTCTCAATTTTTTACTGTTAGCATATACGTCTTTTATTCCATCTATTTCAGAAAACCTTGAAAAGAATTTAAAACTATCCATTGTTTTCATACATCTCACTCCATTCGCAAAGCTTTATTAATTAATAATAATTATTTGTTAATAAAATTATAGCATAACTTTCATGATTTGTATATTATTTCTAAAGTTTTTTATTATAAATATTTTAGGTATTTTATTCAAAAAACTATTATCTAAATTCTGTTGTTCCATCAGGATATCGTGCAAATCTCCCTTTTTCTCTTGGATGAACAAAATCATCGCGTTTCCATGGCCAACCTCCAAAACCAGTGCTCTTATAGTCTGCAAAAGCATCCATAATTTCTTTATCTGACGTCATAACAAAAGGTCCATAACTTACAACTGGCTCTCCAATAGGTTCTCCTTCTAAAAGTAAAATACAGCTTTCCTTAGCGCCATTTTCTATTTTTACTACCTCATCACCTGCAAGTTTTATACTATTATAAACATCAATATCAGTCTCCTCAATGCTTATTGTCTCTCCCTCATAGAAATAAATAGTCCTATTTAATGTTGAGGACACCTTTTGAAGCTCTATACTTGCTTCAGGCTCCATGCGTATAAGACATATTCTTACATGATTATTCTCTTTACTTGCCCATGAGTTAGGCGAAGGTTCTAAGCTATTAGTCCCATTATAAGTACCCGAAATAATTCTTACAGTACTCGCTTTTCCATTATTGTCTTTGGATTTTATAACAGGTATATCCTCCGCCCAAAGCATTTTATAATGTGGTTCAACGAATTTATCTTTCTTAGGTAGATTGAGCCAGATTTGAAATAATTCTAGTGGATTCTCCTTCTCGGTATTAACTAAAGGAAACATTTCTGTATGATTGCAGCCTCTACCAGCAGTCAACCATTGCACATCATTGGCTCCATAACGGCCTGTAGCACCAGCTGAATCAGCATGATCAACATAACCATTTAGTACTATAGTGACTGTTTCAAACCCCCTGTGAGGATGCTGAGGGAATCCTGGAATGGTATCTCCATGATACATGTTCCACCCATCAATCCCTCTAAAGTCGCTGCCAATAGTTCTACCATACAAAGAAGCATCTGGTCCCATCTCACTATTCCCCTTTGGATAGTCATCCTTATGATGCGCACAAAATATGAAAGGATCACTTGTCTGCCACTGCGAACTCAACTTGCTTATTTTAAGTATATTATTTTTTCTCATTTCATAACCTCCCTTGATATTTCATATAATATATAATTTCTTAATAATTATCGTATACTATTAGGCATTATTGGATTCACTTAATTAAAAGAAAATATATTGATTAAATGTTCTCCATTTATTATGCGTAACTTCTGTAAATTCAAGCATATTTATAATTTTTATTAATTGATAATAATTATTATTTATTGATTGAATTATAGCACAGCTTTCATAATTTGTATATTATCTCTAATAACTTATTACATTTTATTGGCACTTAATATATCAGGAAATATTTCTCTACTATATTACATATTTTCACAATACTTATAAGTTCATTAGAAATATCTGGTCATTTATATTTAATACAATGAATTGAGAAAAATTTAACAATAGAAAACACTCCTTCTATGCTATAGTAAAAATAGATAATATTTTCATAGAATTATTTAATATTAGATATCAATAATTTTCCCCTTTAATTTCAACGAAGTAGTTACCACACATATATATTAATGTTTTTAGTTTAAATATTATACAATTAACTTATAAAGTAAAAAAAGGTTATTGCAGGTGATAAAAAATTAACAATTTTGCTCGAAAAATGTTGATTAATTGTAATATATTCTATATAATTATCTTTAAAGGATAGGAAATAATCTTTTCTCCAAACTTTAAAATAATATTATGAAAGTGAGGGTATCATATTGAACCAGGTAAACGGAACAAAAGACTGGTCTAATCCTAGTCCCGCAGGCCTAGTTGCTTTAGCAGTAGCAAGTTTCTGCTTTTTCGCCTTATTATCAGGAAGAGTAACAAGCGGAGCCTTGCCACTTCTTGGATGCTGGCTTATTGGAGGATTTGTAGTACAAGTTGTAGTTGCTTTAATTGATTTAAAAGGTGGTAATACTACTGGAGGAAACACATTTTTATTCTTTAGTGCATTTTTTATGTTAACAGGTGGAATTGAAATGCTCATTAAATTTAATGCAATAACTAACGGAATTTCTCTAGATACGCGTATGGATGGTTGGTACTTAGTATTTCACTTATTATGTGGACGCCAGCATTCCTTAAAACACCTTCAGTGTTATTTCTAATCGTTTTCGCTTTAGATCTATCTTCACTTTGTATTTCTCTAATTGATTTAGGCGTGCTACCAAAGATTTTTTCAAATATACCCGCCTTTGGACTATTAATAGCAGGTACTTTAGGAATTTATCTTGCAGCCGCAATTATTGTTAATACCGCTTTTGGTAGACAAGTCTACCCTTCACCAGGTCCAATTATTAAATAGATATCGTCACTTTAACCATACTAATCTATTTACTAAAAAGTAAATGTATACATAGAATAAAATCTCAGGTTCAAGTGCAGCCTGAGATCTTTTTACGCATCTCAACTTTCAAGAGCATGTGAGAAAAATCTAGAAGGTGAATATATTTTCTCTTTTATTCTCTAGTAAAACGTAACTTTCTGAATAATTAAGTTTCATAATTCATCTACAAGAAGCATAATGTCCACAAATTATCCAACGATATAATTTTTTAGAGAATAAAAATAAAGACTAAAATTTTCTGATATATAAATAATATTAGAGAATTTTAGTCTTTATTGGTTTTTCTTCTTTAGAAAGCATTTATAGGTCCACAAAGGATGCAAAGTTATAATAACATCTATGTGCGCGAATAAAATTCACTTTACTTTAATGCATTTAAAGCAGCTTCATAATTTGGTTCTGATGTTACTTCCTCGCAATATTCAACATAAGTAACCTTGTTATTTTCATCAACTACAAATACTGCTCTTGTTAGCAGACCTAATTCTTTAATGTAAGTTCCGAATTCCTTACCAAAGCTCCTATCCTTATAATCTGATAATGTTTGTACTGCATCAATACCTTGATTTCCGCACCATCTTCCTTGTGCAAAAGGTAGATCCATTGATACTACATATATCTTTACATTGCTTAATTTTGCAGCTTCTTCATTAAATTTTCTTACTTCTAAATCACATACTGGTGTATCTATTGATGGAACACTTACATATGCTCTCTTTCCTGTAAAATCTTTTGAATTAACAGCATTTAAACCATTATCTGTTACTACGAAGTCTGGTGCAGTATCACCAACTTTAATTTCTCTTCCTTCTAATGTCACATCATTTCCTTGAAATTTAACTTTCATAATTCATTCCTCCTAAATTATTAATATTATATTTTAACTATTTTCTTAGTGGTTTATCAAATATTTTTCTGCCCCATATATACTAATGGCTCCATCAGAAGCTGCTGTAAGTACTTGCCTAACTTCTTTTGTTCGAATATCTCCTATGGCAAATATACCATCTACGTTTGTTTTACAGCTTTCATCAGCAATAATATAACCATTTTTATCCAAATCTACTAAGTCTTTAACTAATTCTGACGATGGGTCACTTCCAATTGCTACAAAAACGCCATTAACTTCCAAATTATCTATCTTACCATCTTTATTATTCTTAATTTCTATACCACTTAATCTTTCTTCTCCATTAAGCTTTGTAACTCCACTATTCCAGATTATTTCTATATTATCTGTTTCAAATAACTTTTTTTGAGCAGATTTATTTGCTCTAAGTGAATCTCTTCTGACAATTACATACACCTTTTCAGCAATTCTTGAAAGATGAAGTGCATCCTCTACTGCTGTATCTCCACCGCCTATAACAGCCACTATTTTTTTTCTAAAGAAGCCGCCATCACAAGTAGCACAGTATGATACACCTTTACCTGTAAGTTCCTCTTCCCTATCAATTCCTATTTTTTTAGGTTTTGCACCCATTGATAAGATTATGACCTTACTTTCATAAGTATTCACACCAGTTACAACTTTTTTTATATCTCCATCGATTTTTATATCTATTACTTCTTCATATTTCATAATACTTCCAAAATCTTTTGCATGTTCATACATAGTATTGGCAAGTTCTGGCCCTGTTATGCTGCGAAAACCAGGATAATTTTCCACTTCATTTGTAGTAACTATCTGACCGCCTTCATATTGTTTTTCAAGCATTAATGCATCTAATCCAGCTCTACCTGCATATAATGCTGCTGTAAGGGCCGCTGGTCCTCCTCCAATTATAATAATATCTTTCATATTACCAACACCTCTCCTACTAATCATTTATATATTCTTTGATAATATATAATTTATAAAAATTCCAATAAGTTGTTCTAAATTTAATAATTTAATTTTATTCAATTAAATTTTATTAGATTTTATTTTATAATCTTATATTAACTTTAATAATATAATTAGTCAACAATTTTGCAATAAAAAATTCAATATTTATTAAAAAATTATTGCTTATTTAAATCAGATGCATTTGTAAATCACACTCTTAAATTTGATATCTATAGTTAATTCTTAGATATTTTCATTATTCTTATTCTGAGTTTTATCTCTTTAAGTTTAAACACAAAAAATATATAATATATATATTGCAAAAATAACACTTCATCATAATTCTAAAAATATTACAAGAATTTTATCCGTAATAGTGAATTAGGAAATGTGCATTGCAAAATATATAACAAAACTATAGCCTAGGCCTATACATATAACTCACCGAAATTAGTAATATAATTTTGTGATAAATATTTTAATGGTATTTCGTAGTAAAAATATTTATTACTTCATTAGATTTAAACATAAGCCTAGTTTTAGATAGGAGAAAATAAGAATTATGAATTTTATTAATCATTTTAAAACTATAACTAACCATAAACTATTAGTTATGAAATATTGTTTTAAAGTAGGTTTATATAAACAAGGATTACTTCATGATTTGTCAAAGTACTCGTTAGTGGAGTTTTCAGCTGGGATAAAGTATTATAAGGGGTATGTAAGTCCTAATGGTGTTCAAAAAGCTGTTGAAGGATATTCATCAGCATGGCTACATCATAAGGGTAGGAATAAGCATCATTTCGAGTATTGGATTGATTATGGAGTAAATGAATCAGAAGGTCTCAAAGGAATGAAAATGCCTGTTAATTATGTTGTAGAAATGTTTATAGACAGGGTTTGTGCTTCAAAAAATTATTTAAAAGAAAAGTATACTGATGAAAGTCCTCTTAGTTATTACGAAAACAGAAAACATTATTATGTATTACATGAAGATGTACGTGCTCTTTTGGAAACTCTGCTTAATAAACTTGCTAATGAAGGAGAATATAAAACTTTTTTATATGTTAAAAACAACATTCTTAAAAACACAGAAAAATTTTACAGTAAAACACTCTAATTTATTTTTGTTTTCTTTCAGCTGCTACCCAATATGGTTATAGCCTCTTATAAGCTGAGATTTGTAGAATGCAAATCCCAGCTTGCTTTTAGATGTATTTTTTCAACCACTTTGTGATAACTTGTGATTGTTCCTCTGTATGAAAATCATGTTCACTACCAATTGATACGATTAAATCGCTATTAAATTTTTTCGAAAAATTATCTATAACCTCATGACTTTGCAAATTATCTTCTGATCCATAAATAATTGCAGTAGGTATATTCCATTTATTAATTGGGTGTTCTTTTACATAGCTGTAATAATCCCATGAAAGAGTTTCAATGGGAGTATATACTTCCTTTTTTTCTCTAAGTAACTCTTCTGTAACATTGAACCATTTAAACATTTTGCATATAAGATGCTCCATATCAACAATTGGTGATTGAAATAAGCATTTCTTTATTGGAAGGTTCTTATATGCGTGCAAACTGAAATACGCGCCAAGACTGCACCCAAATAAGTTTATTTCTTTCCAATTTTCTTGTACATATGCTCCAATTTTTTCAAGATCATGTACTCCATTCCAAACATTGCATAGATAATTTTTATCTTTCCTTTCACCATGTTCTGGGAGATCAAAACTAAGAACCTGATATCCTCTTTCTGATGCTATCTGTGAAAACTCATGTGCACTTTCTTTGCTAGACATTTTTCCATGAACAAATATATATATTTTGTCTGAAGGTTCTCCCCATAAGATCGCCGGAATATTATCTATTTCTATTTTACTGGTGGTTTCCATAATGGCGCCTCCATAAATGTAGTTTCTTTTATATTAGGAAGAATATCATATATAGAACAATTCATCTGCTTTTCAAAATATTCTTTCATTTCAAATGTTGCATTCCAACGTTCTACTGTATATGAAAATGTTCCATAGCGCCTTGTCGTATTAACAAATCGCTTTTCTAGCATGCAAAAACCTTGAGCGTCAGCAAGTGAATCACAAAGAATTAAAAGTCTATCATAGTCATCATAAGTTAAATCATTAATATATTTTCTAACAAATTCACTTTCTTCATCACTCATATCATTTTTTCCTATTTCTTTGTCAAAGTCAGGAATCGGAAATGAATGTGTCAAACAAATTCTTCCTACTTCACCCCAACCCTTTTCTAACATAAATTTATATCCGTCAATGCCATGTCTTCTTGCACTTATGCCATATCTTCTACCTATATCATGAAGAAGTCCTAACACATAAGCTTTGTCTGGATTAAGATTACTACATTTTTCAGCAATCATTTGCGCTGCTAATCCTACATTTATAGAATGCTCTGTCCATGGACCTTGATTTAATTGTCCTGCTATTTCTAATTCTTTTTCAGCCATTTCTCTATTTGGAAACATATTATCCTCCTAAATGTATCATATAAATTCTAATTTATTATCCTGATTTCAGTTGCTTAAATCACTATTTAATACTCTATGAATATGATGTTTGTTTATAAGTAAGTTATAGTATGTTTTGTAAATGTTATACTATTCAGTTTTCCGTATTACATTTTTTTATTTACTGTATCAAATATTAATTAGATCATTTATATTTATCGCTAAATGCACCAAAAATAAATATTTAATCCTCTAAATTTTTAGATTATATTATTTCTTAAAAGCTTTCCAACATCTCTGAGCCTGGATATTTCCTGCAAATTTTTAACTTCTTTGCTTTTTTTCTTCTTAACTTCTTTCCCTTTTAAATTGTAAAAAAGTTTTATTTAAAACCATGTTCCTTTAAAAGAATGTTCGATGGAAACTTTAAAAATTTATTTATTTTTAACAAGGTTTAAATTATGCTAAACCATATAATTAAATCAATGTGTTATTCAGATCTACTATTTATTTTTGTTAATTCACGTAATAAGTAATATTTAAGTATCTAAAAAATCTCCTTTGCTTTTATTATATAAAATAGATCTTCGAAACAAGAATATTAATGAGAGCGTTATTATAAATAACATAATTAGTTCTATAGATTCTGTACAAAATAGATTTTCTGATAAATTTGGTGATAAGTAACTAGAGTGGTTAAAGGAAATAAATCTCGTAAACTTATATGAGTTGTCTAGAAACAATATATCTTCGGCAGTATTATAGAATAAATGAGCTCCTATAACGAACATAAGCGATTTTGTCTTTATTACAATAGCCCCAAATATTATTCCTACTAGCATAGCATTAATGATTCGTATCCATGTATGAGATAGTAATGAATAGTTATGATAATGTACTAATCCAAATACTAGTCCTTGTAAAATTATCGCCAGTAAATTAGGAATTTCCTTAAATACCACCTGCATAAGATATCCTCTAAATAATCCTTCTTCTAATAATGATACCCCGAAAAATCCAAAGCTGCTTACTAAAGTAAAAATTATAGTTTTAGCTATACCTGATTTATCTATTTCCAATACCATCTTCCCACAAGTAACACCTATTAATCCTAAGAGTGACTTATAAAGCAATGCCACAATAATCCCCAAAAATAATAGTTTAATATCGTGTTTTTTTATGCTTATCCAATATAGTGGTGTATAATTTTTATCGAAATTAACCTGAATTCCTTTTACAAATAATACAAGAATTATAAACAAACCTATATTAATAAATGCATTTACTAACCCATCAATAATCATTATGTCATCTCCAATTCCTGTTGCAAAAATTATATTTTTTATAATGTTGTTAATGTAAATTATTTTGACATTATATATTAACTATAGCACATTATGTAAAATGGTTATATTCAATTTTCGATTAACATTTTTATTATTTACTACATCAACTTTAAATTTAGAGATTTCTAAATTTTTCTGCTGCTCTACTTAATGTCGACATTATTTATCACCTCATTTCATCTAGTGGGCGCAGCAGATCAAAATGCGTTTTTAGAATTAGATAATAAAAAAATATCACACTATTCATACATTGTCTTGAATAATGTGATATTAAAAACATATATCAACTTTTTAAAGTTTGCACTAATAAAAATTTAACTTTATTGATTTCATGTTACAATTCATAATCTTTCTAGCATATCATGACTTAATGTCCCAAATACCTGACAATAATTTTGAAATCCTTCTTGTCCGATGATATAAATATTCGGCATGTAGTCCATTCTTACTTTTGAATACAAAATACGCTCCAAGCCATTATCTATGACTGTATGATTGCTTAAAGCCACATCTACTTTTTTACGCATTGCTTCACTAATAAAATAATCCAATGATTTGAGATATTCTTTCACTTCATTCCTTGTCCATGGTGGTGTAGTACCACCCCATAATGCTGCCATATGAAGTCTGCCATCTTCTTCTACAGGAAATATATAGCTTAAACCTCCTGGAGTATGACCTGGAGTACTGTAAACATACATTGTCTTATCACCTAATGTTATTTTATCTCCATCCTTAACGTAAACATCAATTTTATAATTTTTCCACGTTTCTGGTCTATTAGGCTTCGTTGGATGTTCTTCCCAAAAAATATCATCTATTTTGGAAAGGTATGTTTGGACATGGTATTTATCAACAAAACATTTTCCACACCCTGTATGATCAACATGACCATGAGTCAAAACAAGTTTTTTTATTGTATTAGGATCCCATCCTACAGATTTAATTGCATTAACTATCGCTTCAAAGGCTTTTTTTGATGGCCAAATAGCATCTATCACTATCAGTCCCTCACTCGTCTTTAATACAAAACAATTTGTTTCTTTTTGTGCAACAATAAGCAAATCGTCAAAAATCTTAGCATGAATGAAAAACGACATATCCTCCATTGCTTTGATTGTTTCTTTCGTAATAACTGGTTTCTTCAATTTATTCATCTAAATATACACTCCTCTGTACAATATCAATTTTATATCTGTACAGAGGATACTCTATTCTTAGGATGAATACGTAAAAATATCTTCATAGTTTCACCTTCTCTTAATATTTCTAAAAATTAAAAATCCAATTTTAATATTGAAAGTTACTCTGTTTTCATTTATATTTTATTTTACTATAATTGGTTTAATAATTACAAATACATTTATTTTTATATAGAATAACATTCAAAGTTGATTATATTAAATTACTAATCCAATATCACAAAAAGAGCTAGTGAGACAAGCCCCTTAGCTCTTAAAAATCTAATACATTGTTCATCATATAATCTATAACAACTTAAAAATAAGTGTAAATTTTTTATTACCCATTAACATATTATTTACTAATTGGAAAGCAAACCTCAGTAACAAATTCTTCTGGACTCTTAACGCTTTGAGGTCCATTCAAATAAATATCAAAAGGCGCCCCTGCATATTCATAGCCATTATCCTCGATCCATTTTACAACTTTAGCATAAGCTTCTCCAAGCCTTGAATAAGGCCCAACAAAAGTTGTGGATGCAACTAGACCTCCTGCAAGTTCCTTTATATTTTCATTTTTCTCTGCATTTACCCTGCTATTTACTGGAACACAAACTTCACAATCTGCATTTTCCACATCAAATTCCTGCTTATCATGATAAATTGTCATTACTGGTCCTGATGGCTTAAGATTCATCCTAAAAATATCCTCAAATACCTTTCCTATAACACTACTTATATTACTCATGCTTGTGATTGTTCTCCTGCTGATAACAACTAATGACTTTCTTTCCTTCAATTCCACTTTTAAATCCTTCTTAACTTCCATAATATTACCTCCTAACTCAATCTTCCTAATTTTTTGTTCTATAGAATCTTTGAGTTTCAAGCTGTTTTGGACTTCCTTATTAATCTCAACAATTTTGTTCTGTAAGAACTCTTTAAGTAAGTCCACATCTTCCTCATCCATAATGGCTTTAATTTCTTCTAGTTTTAAGCCATATTCTTTTAATTCAGATATAGAAAGAAGTTTTAAAACCTGTTCATATGCATAATATCTGTACTGAGTATCACTGTCCACATACATAGGTTTTAAAAGATTAATCTCATCATAATAACGAAGTGTCTTAGTTGAAACTCTCCCAATTTTAGAAAACTGCCCAATAGTGTACACAATTAATTCTCCTTCCTGTTGACAATCATAGTATAAACCTTCCAGTTAAGGTTAAAGTCAAGAGGTAATTTTATTATTTATATTTTAATTTTATCTTATAAAAAATATTTCTTGATTTATTCATCATATAATTTTCACCTTATATCATTTAACTTCATTTAACTTCATTAAAACTCAATAATTATAATCTTACCATTAAGTCTAAGCTTATGCATATATTTCCAATTCAATCTACTCTAATTAAGTATATAAGACAATATTCTCTTTAACAACACGTATACTCCGCTCATATCTTTCATTTAACAAATAAAATAAAAAAATTCTCTATTTGTTAAGCAAATGTGCAAGTTAATATATTAAATTATATGTAACAGGTTAATTAAACCAGTTTAAAAAAGTTGTGAGACTTTTATACCATAATTCCAATAATAGTTTTAACAATTTCAAATGAAGAAACTGCTATAATAAATGCTTTTACTAATGCAAAATAAAATTTAAAGCATATTATTTTAAGGTGTCAGATATGATTTAAATTGATTTTTGTTAAAGAACATATCATTTATTAATAATCAGGCATAATAGATGAAAAGATTGTAGAAATATTTATATAAACAATTTACTACATTTTAAAAAATAAAAGAGAGAGCATCGTACAAATTAAATTTTAATAAGTACGATGCTCCTTTTATGAAATCACTTTTCTTAAAATAAAACTTCCTTCTTCCAAATCTTTTGGATTCTCTATTCTTACTACATGAAAACTGCATTTATTAATTTAATACTTCCATTTCAAATCCGTATTCATGAAATGGAAGGTTTGCATCGATTATTTCTTCATAGATTCCATCAACCTGCGTAAATCCGTTTTTTAGGTATAAATTTATGGCTGGTTTATTTATATTAACAACAAAAAGCCTTAAATATTTAGCTCTCATCTGCTTAGTTAGTGTAATAGCATGCTTAAGCATTATACTGCCAATTCCTTGTCTTGAATAATCAACATTAACTCCAAAGCGTTCAATATATAATGCCTTGTCATTGGGATTTTCCCATTTTACACAACTTTCTCCAGCATTTGATTCACATAATGCAAAGGAGCCAACTATATTATCATCATTCTCAACCAATAAATAAAGGCGATTATTTTTAATATCCTTGCTGAAATACTGGCACGGATATATTTCGTCCCAAATTAGTATGTTGTTTCTGTCCATATCATCAATTATGTTTCCATACACAGCTTTGAGTTTTGGTAAATCATTTAAATTAGCCAATCTTAAATTCATATCAATTCACCTCCAAATGACTATTTATAATGTTCAAAATTAAATGTTTACAAAACCAGTATTCAAAGGTACATTTTCCATTCTGCTACCTCACAATAAAATAAAATTCAAATTTCAACTCCTGTTTTCCAGATTACTAAACTGAAATTTATATATTTTGACCATCTTTAAGCTTGACATAATATAAATTTAAACTAATCGAAAAACTTTCCCTTATAAATATTCTCATTTTCAAGTTTCTTCGCCGTCATTCTAAATATAACGCAGCCATCTGGACACACAACATCTTTGCTATACTTACTATCTCCACCAATATTCTCTAAATCTCCACCACTTCTGACAGCCTCCATGATTGGAAACATAATCATCATTACTTTTGAACAGATGCCTTGTCCATCATTGTTTACAGGACAACCATAGGTGCAAGTATACTTATCTCCAACTTCCTCGCCGTTTCGGCAATACCTCTCTGTATGGTCACTTCGAAGAAATCCTGTCACCTCAATTTCCCATTCATACTCTTCATCATACCATTTTTTCATAATTACCCTCCATATGTTAATTCTACTCGTCTTTATATCACTTCGCTTACAATTTTTGTAATAGTTTTTTTCATAACATTTAAATATTGTGAGAGTCATTGCATATTAATCTGTAAATCTCAACAAATAACCATCTGGATCTTGTATAAGAAACTCTTTCTGAATGTGCTCTTCTCCATCACAAAGATATGTTGTTTCTTTTAATTCTCTATAAATTTCGATTTTGTTGCTTTTAACGACCTCGTATAATTGTTCAACATCACTACAAGATATAGAGAAATTTATTCCTCTTCCTAGTGGATACTCTAAAGTATCTACATTCCATCCATCTGAATGAATTTCCTCAAACATGAACTGACTTCCGCTATAAGATAAAAATATAAATTTTTCGTTGATTCTTTCATATTCCAATTTAAACCCTAAAAAAGATATATAAAATTGTTTTGTATACTCAATATTAGTTGCTGATAGTTCTGGTATTAATGCATTAAATTTCATAATTATTCTCCTAAAGACATTATATTAATAATCTTTTTATTGACTTTTACCATTATGTTTATTTGTTTGAAAGTACTAATTATTCCTAAAGCCAATACTTACTTATAGAACAATTATAACATATTTTGTAAATACCACATTGTTAAAATGCCAGCACATTACTTCTCTTAATAGGCAATATTATTATAAACTTAAAGTTAATCATTTATAGGTTAGTGCTGTAATTACTCTTAAATTATATAAACACCTATACATGTTCTCAAATAAATTAAAACCATGAAATATCATTATAAGATACCTCATGGTTTTATAAGATTTAAAAATAGTGTGGTTACACTATCATATCTAGTACCGTCTTTTCATTAATACCATCTTCAGTTGAAATTGAATATGATATTCCATCCTTTTTCCATGTTGCTAAGTTATACTCTTCATTTTTGTTTCCTTCAAGAGTTACGTCTATTTCATTTACTTTTACTATATTCTTAACTTGGTAAGTATTATAATCTCCACTTATGTTATCAGTGCTTTTACCAGCTCTGAAAATCATATTGTTATTACCATTGTTATATTCTACTTGTATTATTTCATTTGATATAACACTAACATTTTCTGCTTTAAATCCATTAGGTAATATTTTTAATGGGTTCACTTTTAAATTTAATGATTTTTCAGCTTCATCTAGTGTCGTATATTCTTGACTATAATTTACGGCTTTATCTGTTACAACCGATGTACTAGAGACACTATCATCTGTATTATCGCCAGATATTTTATTTTCCTTTACATCTTCTGGAGATGTTTTTTGATCTGTGCTTGTTAGATTTTTACTTTCTTTATTATTAATATCATCTTTATGATTTGTTTTTGAAGAAGTATTTGAATTTTCTATAGCTTTATTATCATTATTACCTGATGTCTGCCTCTTCTTTTCCTCTGAGCCTGAGTTAGATTGTAAGTTTTCTTTTCCTTCCTGTCCAGCTTTTGAGGCATTATTGATATTTTTGTTCACATGACTACTGCCATTATTATAGTTATTCACATTCTTGTTATTATTTGTATTGTTTTGACCTACAGCTATATCTTCTTTATGATCATTGTCAGATGCTTCTTTACTATCTTTATTATAAACTAATTCACTATCATCACTAGATTTTAAATCATTATTCTTATCCTCTGGATTTTCTTCCACTTCATTTTGTTCTAAATCATTAGACGGATGTTTGAAAAGCATAGGATAACTTTTAGCTACACTTAGACATATAAGTATTGCACCACAGGCTGCCGCCATTTGCATATTTCTTTTAGCATTATACTTCTTTACTTTTGACATAGTAGTTTTTACTTTTATTTCTTTTTCTTCATTGTTATCCTTCTTATTTTCAGCCAAAACATTTTGGAGTATTCTTTTTTTCATATCATCATTCATCACTATTTTATTTAGTTCTTCTTTATATTTTTTACTCAAAATCATACTCCTCCTTTAGCTCTTTTTTCAGCATATTTCTTCCTCTGCTAAGTAATGATCTTACTGTCGCTTCTTTCCTATTTACAATATTTGATATTTCAACCGTAGTATAGCCTTCATAATAATATAAATGAACAATCTCCCTATATTTCAGTGGGAGTTTCATAACCTGATTTAAAACATTGTTATCTTTGTATTCATCGTAATAAGGCATGTCAATTAACTCCACATGCTTTTTAAACCATACTGATTTCAATTTATTTTTGCAGATATTTCTGGTAACACAAATAAACCAATGCTTTTTATGATCTTCGCTTTCAAATATCTCTATATTTTTAAGCAATTGTACAAAAACATCTTGAACAGCATCTTCTGCATCGTATATATTTTTCATATATGAATATGCAAGTCTCAGCAGCATATCTCCATAATGATCTAAATCTTGTGAAATAATTTCATCCGTACGCAATGAAACATCTTTCATTAAAAAACTCATCCTTCCATCCAGTAGCACAACAATGTATTAATAAAACTTACTCAAATAAACACTTTAAAAATCAGATTTATAATTTTCAATAAATACCATATCAAAATTTATAGTATTGCTTAAATCTATATTGCAAACTGCTTATCTATACTCCCAAAATAAACTCTTACTTATTATTCATGTCTCTACTTATGTTACTTATTGTTTAAATCTCTTTTTAATACAAGTTCAAATTAACTTACTTTATTTAATTGTAATTGTAGTAATATGTAATGAAAATTATTTGCTAGAATATATATATCTATATATTTTTAACAAAACCTGTTATGTACCTCTACATAGAAACCAGATACATATTTGCTATGGTGTTACTTAAAATTAATCTTATAAATATCCTTAGATAGAGGTTGTCCTAGATATTGCCTCTCTAAAACTTATTTATGAAATATGCATAAATAGATACAACCTTCTTCTTAGAACATTCCAGTAAAAATTTCATCAATCCATATGAACAAATATGTATTGAATTTCTATCATTTGAGGCACAAATTAGGTTTTTGTGTTGATTTTCTGTATAACTAAAAAGTACTTTTTATAATATTAATAATATCCTCTTGTTCCATACCATCATTTAGTGAGATAGAATATGACATATTATTTACGCTCCAAACAGCAACCTTAATAAGATTGTCATCTCCTTTTAATTTTACATTGATTCCATTTATATTTACAGTATTATTAATTTTATAGTCATTATAATCACCACTTATATCATAAGTTCCTTGTCCCATTCTAAATATAATGTCATTTTGTTTGTTTACATAGCATATTTGAAATAAATCTCTTGATATAGTATTTATATATTTTATATTGTATTTACCTAATAATTCTTTTGGCACTGTAATCTTAAATTTTAATGCTTTTTGAGCTTGGTCTATAGTATCAAACCTTTCAATAGGACTTATTATATCATCTGCATCTTCAGGTTTATTTACTACAGTGGCAGCTGGTTTACCATCCCATTTTCCATTTTCATCTACTTTATATCCATCTGGAGTTACTGTACCTGAAGCCATTTCTCCATTATTTAATAAATAGTACCAATTGCCATTAGTTTGAACCCATCCTCTTTGCATTATGCCATTATTATTCATGAAATACCACTTATTATTTATTAATTTCCATCCTACTGATAACTCTCCATTAGCTGAATAAATCCATTGTCCATCTTTATCTCTTACAAAAAAGCTTCCTACTGTTTTTTGATCACTGAATAGAAAATTATAAAAATTAATTGGAACATACACCATATTATCCTCTATTATAGGCTCTGCACCTAATTCATGCATCATAGTTAATCCTATTGCTTTGCTGCTTGAATAATAATAACTATCTTGTCCCACATAAACATTTGTCTTAATTGTACCATTATCTAAGCTTATAACTTTATTATCCTTATCTGGCTCAACTTTAAAACCAAGACTCTCTGCTGTAAATTTCAGAGGAACCATAATTTTGCCTTTATATATTGAAACTCCGCTTCTTCCAATTTCAATATTTTTTCCGCATATTGCTACCTTGTTTATATCAACATCCTTAGGTGCATAGTTTGATATTGGAACAGTATCATCAATGATATTCGCTGGATTAGATTTGTGCCTTGATATATCATCTGCTGCAAATGCTTGAGCTGATATCCCCACAATTGTTACTGCAGTTAATAAAACTATCATTAATTTTTTCATAATCTTATCTTCTCCTTCTAAGCTTGCACAATCTAATATTATATTTATTTTTATGTGCTTGCATCTTAAATTTTCATTTTAGGCACTTGAAAGAAAATAACAAGTCCAAAATTGCCATGGGTATATCATTCGCCAAGAAAGCGGATATCACTCATAGTGGACCGGACATATTAGTGTTATCTGCCTAAAAAGCATGATTGAATATAAACTGGCAGATGGACTAATTATTTTTTTAATTGCCTTTATATTAGTAATACAATCCAACTTAGAGAAGTGTTGCAAAAAAATTAAAATTTTTATAAAAATTTTTAGGTTGTTGTTGAATCAAAGATTTTTTATGTATATTTTTTAATAGTCATATGATAGAGCTTTTTTATATTACTATTATTAAGTAAATAAAAAAGCCATATATGAAGTTCATTACTTATTGCTTATCATTTTAATGAACTTCTTATATATAAATAATGATATGTTTTAAGACTTTCTACATTTATTATTTTCACATCAAATTTATGTTGTTCACATAATTAAATTATTCAACATTTTCAAACTTATTATTTAATAATTCAATATCTTCTCCCTGGATCTGTCTTCTTTCGATATTATCCCTTCCCCAAGAACACATTGAATCAATAATCTTATTTACGGTTTTGCCGTATTCAGTAATATAATATTCAACTTTGGGCGGCATTTGATTATATACAGTTCTTCCTATAATTTCATCGGCTTCTAGTTCACGTAATTGTTGAATAAGAACCTTTTGTGTTATTGATGGAATGCAACGTTGCAATTCACTTGTTCTTCTCTTTCCATGCATAAGAAAGCAAATAATCAACGCTTTCCATTTTCCTCCTATGATTTCTAATGTAGCTTCTATTCCTAGATTGTATTTTTTCATATTTCCCTCGCCTGCTATCTATAGTGTACTTTTCTTGATAACATACTAACATTCTTCTATACTTACTTTCAAGTAACTTTGTTACTTTATTGTGTGTATTTACATATATAACCAGGCATCATAAAATATTATTATAAAAATACTAATGTGAAAAGGAGAAAACATATGAAAACACTTGTTATTTTAGCTCATCCTGATATAGAGAGTTCAAAAGTAAATAAAGTATGGAAGAGAGAATTAATTAAATATCCTGATGAAATTACCATTCATGAGTTGTATAAAGAATATCCTGATTGGAATATAGATGTCCTTAGAGAACAAAATTTAATTGAAACATATGAAAAAATAGTATTTGAATTTCCTTTATATTGGTATAGCTATCCACCTCTATTAAAAAAATGGCTAGATGATGTTTTTACTTATGGCTGGGCATATGGATCTAAAGGTGACAAACTTAAAGGAAAAAAATTTGGCATAGCCATGTCTATTGGTGATAAAAAGGCTAATTACTCTAAAGAAGGCCCTATAACATTTACTGTTGATGAAATTATTGCACCATTTAAAGCAACTGCAATCCATGTTGGAGCGATTTCATTACCTTATTTTTCGATTTTCGGTTCATCCTTTAATGCTAGTAATGAAGAAATTGAACAAAGTGCAAAAGATTATGTAAATTATATTTTAAATGAGAACAACAATTAGCTGCTAGAACTTTTTGAAGAAAGTAATATAGTCTGTGTCTACTTTATTTCATCAATTAAATACTGAAATGAAGTGGATACAGACTATTTACATGGAAAATTTATTTATTGAATTCGCTTTTTTATCTTTTATTTGTAGTATTTTACTTTGTCTTCATCATTAAATAAATTTATTTTATGATAAATAACCTCCTTCATAGCTTCTATACATGGAGGATAAATTGCATTTGGTTCACGAGCGCCTAAATCCTCTGTTAATATTTCACGGCATTTCTTATAAAATGCATCTTTTATATCACTAGAAATATTTATTTTAGATATTCCTAATTTTACAGACTCAGCAATTTCATCATCTGAATTAGCTGATCCTCCGTGTAATACTAATGGAATTTGTACAGTTTCTCTTATAATTTTTAATAAATCCAACTTTAATTTTGGTTTCATATTTTTAGGATAAATTCCATGAGATGTACCAATAGCAATTGCTAAAGTGTCTACCCCAGTTCTTTCAACAAACTCTTTTGCTTTTTCTGGATCTGTATAAATTATTTCATCAGCTCCATATTCTCCGCCATTACCAGTTGTACCTATAGTTCCAAGTTCTGCTTCAACCGAAACATTAATTGGATGAGCTGCTTCTACTACCTTTTTTGTAATTTCAATATTTTCTTCAAAGGACATATGTGAAGCATCAATCATTACTGATGTAAACCCACATTTTATTGCCCTTAAAATCTGCTCAAAAGTTCCACCATGATCTAAATGAATAACTACTGGTACATTTGATTTAAAAGCTTCTTCCTTTACACTTTCTATAAAGCTGTCCTCTACAAATGATAATTCATCTGGATGTATTGCAATAATTACTGGAGCTTGTTTTTCTTTGCAAGCTTCCATTACACCTCTTAAAATCATATTGCTGCTTGTATTAAAAGCTGGTACAGCAAATTTATTTTCTTGAGCTACAGATAACAACTCTTTCATATTTATTAACATAATATCATTCTCCTTTTTATTTCAATTTGTATTCTAAAATTATTACATTGAGCATTTTTACTACTGGTTTTTATTATTCGATCCTGATAATCTAATGTAGCTTCTCACCAATTCGATACTTTCTCGTTCAACTTTATGCATTAGAGCATAGTAGTTAATGTTTGGATCTTTTTGCAGTATTGCGTTTATAGCTTCAACATTTGCATTCATAAAGTCACAGCCAACATTAATTTTATTAATACCATATTTAACAGCCTTTAAAATATTATCTCTTCCCGAGCCAGAGCCTCCGTGAAGAACTAGCGGCATTTTTGTTAATTTTTTAATAGTTTTCAATCTTTCAAAATCAAATTCTGGTATCATTCCATCTGGATAATTTCCATGTGACGTACCAATTGATATTGCCAATGCATCGATTCCAGTTTCCTCAGCAAACTTTAATGCTTCTTCTGGATTCGTATACATGTCATCATTCGTAAATGCACGTCCTTCTGTAGCACCCAAGCACCCGATTTCACCTTCAACACTAACACCCTTTGGATGAGCATAATTTACAACTTCTCTTGTCATGTCGATATTTCCCTGCAATCCAAAGCGTGATGCGTCTACCATTACTGATGAAAAACCATCATCTATTGCTTTTTTTAAAAATATAACTTCCTGTCCATGATCAAAGTTTAAGGCTATATTTATAGATGTTCTACTAGCTAGTGTTTTTACAATAGGTGTTATTAGTTCACTATCACAATGATCAATTAAATGTTCTTGATATAAATTGATTATAATAGGTGCATTTTCTAGCTCTGCAGCCTTAATTACGCTTCTTGCTGTCTCCAAATTAAAGCAATTAATAGCCATAACTGCATAATTTTCTTCATTTGCTTTTTTCAGCATTTCTCTCATAGAAACATACATAGCACTTCTCCTTATCTATACGAATATTTATTTTATTTCTATACCTGATAAATCCACTTGTTCCTCTTCTTCCTCCTCTTCATATATTTTTTCTTTAGCGTCTTTTTTAAGAGCTACAAGTAAAATTGCTGTAATAACTGATCCAACACCTAATGCTACTAAGAAACCAATTGGATTTTGCATTGCAGGTACAATAAACATTCCTCCTGATGGAACTGGAGATCCAACATTTAATAGCATGATTAACGCACCGCCAACAGCTGCACCAAAAGAACAAGAGAAAATTACACGAAGTGGATCAACTGCTGCAATAGGAATAACACCTTCAGTAATCATACATATACCCATTGGAAATGCTATTTTTATATTATCTGACTCGCCCTTGGTATATCTGGATCTTCTTATTAACCATGATAATGTAACTCCAAAAGGTGGAATCATAGAAGCACAAATCTTAATAGCTTCTGGACCATAAACTCCTTGTAATAGAAGTCCATCTGCAAAAAGAGATGCAACTTTATTAACAGGACCACCAAAATCAAATGCTGCCATAGCACCCATAATAGCACCAAACACTGCTTTTGATCCCCCTTGCATGTTATTAAGCATATTTGTAAGTGCAGCTGAAGCTGCTGCTATAGGCCTGCCAATTACAAAAAACATAACTAATCCTATGACTACAGAAGATATTAATGGAATGATCATCATTGGCAATAACCCTTGCGCCCACTTAGGTACAACTATGACTTTCTTTAGATAATTTACAAAATAACCTGCAAGATAACCTCCAAGCATTCCACCTAAGAAACCAGCACCCATAGCATTAGCTACCATACCCATTAATAAACCAGGTGCAATACCAGGGCGGTCTGCAATAGAGTATGCAATGGCAGCACCCATAACTGAAGGTAACAATCCCATACCAAATACACCTAGTGAAACTGCAGCCTGCCAAACATTATAAGAACTTTTATAATCAGAAATTAATGATGGATTTCCCCCTGCTAAATTACCAATGGCGATTAATAGACCTGATGCTACAACTAGTGGAAGCATGTATGATATACCTGTCATAGCATGTTTTTTTAATTGTAAACTTTTTAACATAATAAGTTCTCTCCCCTTTTCACAAAATTTTTACTTTGACCCTAAATCTTGTTGAATCTTATTAATAAGTGCTTTTGGAGCTTTAATTACAATATCTGTTGAAACATCAATAACTTTCTTTCCTTTAAATCTCTCCCTCCCTCCTACTTTAATGTCTGCTGCGATAATCACTACATCTGCTTCTTCGATTTCTTTAAGACTAAGTTCATCTTCTGTCCCAATTGTTCCTTGTGTTTCAATATGGATTTCATGGTTCAATGATTTTGCAGCACGTACTAATTTTTCTTTTGCTATATAAGTGTGTGCAATTCCAGATGTACAAGCTGCTATTCCTACAATTTTCATATACAGTTGTCCCCCTTTAATTTTTTATTTATATAAATTTTAATTTTAAGCATTATGATTAGATTTCTTCTGTTCTTGTAAATATTTCATATACTTCTTCTGGTGTTGTTGCTTTTAATAAATCTTCACAAGCTTCATCATCTCCAAGTTTTGCTGCTACTTTGGAAAGTAACCTAACATGAACACTATTTTTATCAGATTCAGTTACAGCAAATAGTATAACGAAATTCACAGGCTTTCCGTCTAAAGTCTCCCATTTAATATCCGAATTGGTTTTACCAAAAGCTATGGATGTTTTATTTACAAATTTAGATTTTCCATGTGGAATTGCAATTCCATTGCCTATACCTGTTGAACCTAAAGTTTCTCTGTAATATACATCTTCTAAAAATTCTTCCTTATTTGAAAGTGCATCTGTATCATATAATAATTCCGTAAGTTCTCTTAATACTTCATCCTTTGTAGTCGCTTTCATATTTAGTTTTATTGTTTCCTTTTGTATTACTTTTGCTAAATCTGCTTCCATTTCTGTACCACCTTCGCTATTTAATTTAAAGTATTGCTTTATATCTTTTTCTTTCTTACATTTCATTAAATAATTAGCATAACTTTCTTTAACACTAAAATTTACTGCTTCTCTTAAAATGTGAGTCATTAGCTCAATATCGTCCATAGCAACATAAAATACTAATTGCTTCTCATTATTTTCTATGTCATTTATAGAAAGTCCAAGTATACATTCTTCCTTGCAAAACCCTAATTGTATTTTTAAATTTCTATTAATATCTATTTCACTAAAATTAATGTTCACCTTGATATTTTTTTTTATTTCTTTCTCTATGTCACTTTCGTTTTTATTAAAATATATTAAATTCTCCCATAGATACTCTCCAATAAATTTAGTTTCGACCGGCATCTTAGAAAATCTCTCTTTATTATTTAGTAAAAACTCAGATATATTTTTAATATCATGCTCATTTAAGAATGTTGATACTAATAAGAAAGAATTACTTTCTAAATCTAATGGAACTGTTGAGATTATAAAATCAATATCATCAAGCTTTCTATTCATGAGCCTATTTGCAGAAGTGCTTTCTATAATTTCAAATTCTGGGAAATATCTTTTAAGTCTTGTACTTAAGAGCTTGGATGTTCCATATCCACTATGACAAACAACTAGAACTCGTTTCCTTTCAGAATAACATTCCTCCAAGCCTAACTGATAATACAAAGTTAAGTATCCAATTTCATCTATAGGAATAACCTCTAGTTTCATATCATGAGATACCATAAGTGCAGCGGCTTTGCACACATTTAAAAGAATAGGATAATGGTCTTTTATATCACTCATAAGTAAATTTGATATTTGAATATCGTGCTCCATACGATTTAGCATAGGACGTATATGAAGTAATAATTTTTCCATTATACTTTGATTTTTTGCAATGTTTACTTGTAAGATCTCTTCCATGCATTGTGTCATCTTATTTCTATAGGTTATTGCTAAACAATCTAATTTGTTTAGCACTTTATCTTCATTTTCAATTACATCTTTAATTAATCCAAAAGATACGAAATATTGATATAAGTAATAAACTTCACTCTCATCTAATTTCATCCCAAAATCTCTATTAATTTTGTTAATGCATAAGAGAGCTTCTTTATAATCCTTTTCTGATTTAAATTCTCCGATGACATCCTTTTTGTATACTGTCCTCCCCTTTGAACCCCTTTCCATTGAAATTAAAATATGAGTAAGTAAGTTAATATAATATGGATCGTCTATTCTACAGTTGTATTTATTTTCCAAGTAAAGTAAAAGTTTATTAACATATATCACCTTGTCTTTTTCAAACAACTCTGACAATCCATTTAATGTAATTACATCTAAACGTGCTACTAATTCTTCAATAGTTTTTTTATTTCTTCCATCTTTTGAATATTCAAATAGCAAGGATGCAATAGCTCTACGGATATCAACTTCAAAGCCTTTTATTTGTGTTCCCTCTACTGTTTTTTCTAATTTTAAGTTAAAAGAATGAAGCCATTCCTCTATATATTTAAAATCATTAATTATGCTTGTCTTACTCACATAATAATTATCAGAAAGCTTCTGAATCGAAGTACTATTATGAGAATTAATGAGCATGTCTCTAATGATCTCAATTCTTCTATCATTAATGGAAATCTTCTTATTTTTATTTCTTTGTGATTCAAGAGTATTGCGTAAAATTAGTTTTGCATTCATAACATCTTTTATCGCTATTCCAATGCTATGTTTTTTATCTAATTCAACATTAAATTTGTTCAAATATTCTTCAATTGCAACTAAATCTTTCTTTAAAGTTTTATCAGACACATTCAAGAATTCTGCATAATATTTAATTGGCCTATATTGATTCTCATCCAATAACAAATTTATAAATTCAACCTGCCTAGTATTTAGGTTATACATTCTTTTCCCCCTTTACTTTTCTTTTTTGTGTCTTCCTTGTGTATACGATAACATATATTCTCATGCAGTAAAACTACAAATATGTTCCCTTTAAAATGGAATTTATGTATCATTCATCCTTAACATGAGATATCAAAAGTATTACACTAGAGCTTTGTATAATAACATTGGATTAAAACAGAATTTTATTGTAAGTTTTGCATCAAATCAAAACTTTGTGAAGTTACAAAATAAAAATGCGCATGTCTTTTAATTTATTCAAATCATTTATAATATATTTACAAACGTGATCTTATTAAAATACTTTTCTAAATGTTAAATTAAGTGGTATATTATAATGGAATTTAATTAATAAACATAAGAGGTAATCTACATGAAAACAATAGTACCCCATTATTATAAAGATTTTAAATGCATCGCTTCAAAATGTACTGATACTTGTTGTGCTGGGTGGGAAATTATAATTGATGATGAAACATATGAGAATTATAACAAGGTAAATGGTGAATTTGGTGAAAGATTAAGATCAAATTTAACACTATATGAAGATGGCGAGCCTGGTTTTATATTACAAAATAATAACTGCCCATTTTTAAATAAAAATAACCTGTGTGATATCTATACTGAACTTGGAGAAAAAAGCTTATGTTATACATGTAAAACATACCCAAGGTCAATAGAGGAATATAGTAATTTACGTGAAATGGGGGTATCTTTGTCCTGTCCTGAGGTTGCAAGATTAATTCTTCAAGATCCTAATCCAATTACTTTTGAAGTTTCAGACGATTATGAAATAAAAAATTCATATGATGATATAAATTTTGATATTTCCGTGCAGCTAATATCGGCTAGGAAAACGATCTTAGATATTCTACAAGATCGATCTATAGATTTAAATCATAGAATTGCATTAGTAATTAATTTTGCTCATGATATTCAAGAAGAAATAAATAAAAATGAGCTATCCAAAATTAAAAATATAATAAATAGCTATTCTAGCAAATCTTATAAGAAAGAACTCCTTAATAAATTTGATGAGTATAAAATAAAGCAATCTGATAAGTATGAAAATATGCTTAAATGTATGAATGTGTATAAAAACCTCAATCCTATTAATGATAACTGGCCACAAATACTAGATCATGCTATTGACTGTTTTTATAAAATAGACGACGTTACTTTTTATAAAGAACAATATGATGCTTTTAATGAATATTATGAAACAAAAATCTATGAATATGAACATTTAATGGTATATTTTATATTCCAATATTTTATGAAAGCTACTTTTGATGAAGAATTATACTCTAAAGTTACACTAGCTGTTATGAGTTATCTCATTATTAAAGAGTTAAATGTAGTACGTTGGATTGATAATAATTATAACTTTGATATAAATGATCAAATAGACATAATACATATGTATTCTAAGGAAGTAGAAAATTCAGAAAAAACACTTTATGACCTTGGGGAAATGTTTAATACGAGCAGAATATTTGATTTAGAACAATTACTTATTTTAATAATGAATTAGAAATAATGTAGAGTATACATAATACTTATCTTTCACAGTAACGTCTAGTATTGGTGCTATACTCTCATTTTTGACTATTATTGATTATTTGCCAAAATTTTAAAACCTTGTACAGTATTCTCAGTTGAAGAATGATCTATACAGAGTCTTTTGATTAAATACACTATGCATTTCGTATATTTTTAGTTTTGAATCCTGTTTTCAAAAGCAATATACGAAATTTATATGTAGGTACATTAAGCATTTGACTATTTACAATTAAAGGTATATAATTAAACAAATAAAAATTAACTATTTGTATATAAATATAAGGAGATGTATTTCTAGTGAATAAAGATGATGACCCTAGACATTGGAAACTTGGAATTTTCTACTATAATCCAACTAATCCATCTGAATCTGTTGATAAGAGAAACGGTATAGGAAGCACTATTAATTTTGGCAGTAAAATTGGTAGACGTATAATGGCATCCATTTTATCTATTCCAGTTATAATAATATTATTAATATTTGTTGCTTTTAGATTTTTTTAATAATACAAAATTTCAAAGTTTGAATCAGAATATAATTGTATAATAACACGTTTAAGAAGTAATAAATATTGGTTTTAGGCGATAAAATATAAATGTTTAAAATATAAAGGATTAAAAATGTTAAGCGAAGTTAATTAAACCTGCCTTAGTATTTTTAATCCTTTATTCATTAGCTATAATGCTCCATATAAATTTTATTATACTACCTAAAAGCCCTTATTTTTAAGATCTGATACAATTTCAACATATTTTTCTATTACATCAAAGTCTTTATAGTCATCTCTTCTTAGATCTATAATATCCCCATGAGAGATTCCACGCCTTCGTTTATTTCTCAATACACCTTTAAATTCTCCCCATTTAGCAGATTCAATAGATACCAGACCATCATTTTCACCTTCTGTTAACTTTACTAAAATGTACGGTATTGCAACAACATAATCACTAAATATATTTCTTACTACAGATGTGTAACTTTGATAATACACCCCTTCTACGTCTTTTACCTCTTCATTGAATTTCTTACTATGGTAAGTTGAAAACTGTCTGCTTGCAGTATAAAAGTCAGGATTCTTATCACCTAGAAATCTATAACGCTTATCAAAAAATCTTGCAATAGATTTATAGATTCTATCAGGAATTTTGCAAGCAATATCAACAAACTTACATCCTCTGTGTGGAGATGATATCATAGTTAATGATGCAACGTAATCTCCCATTTTTAATTTGCTAATCATATAACGTGAATCTAGTCCACCTTTTGAGTGCGCAATAATATTTACCTTTTCACATCCTGTTTCTTTCAATATATCTAATATTTTATTTTTAATATCTTTTGCATTATACTCAACTGTTCCCCAAGCTTCTTGATTTCCATAATAAACTGTGGCTCCATTACGAATTAACTCTTTAGGTATCCTCCCCCAGTAATTAATATATTTTAAGTCTCTAAAGCCTACACCATGAACTAATACAAGAGGATATTTTGTTTTACATACTTCTGAATCAACACGTGCCTCATGATTAATTACTTTATAACACTCATGATCATACTCTATTGCTGCAATGTGACAAGCATATAACATTACAAAAATATTTACGATTGGAATAAGACTCCAAAAGCCTACTATAAGTCTTTTTACAATATTCAATCTCCTTGAAGTACATAAAATTCTTAGCATTCCATTAATAATTAAAATAATAATGTTTAACACAACAATAATACTATCAATTACTACTATGTGTTCTGGAATTGCTAATCTTTGCATTATTGTATTTCCTATTAAATATATAATAATTTGAACAAATGCTGTATATAATCCATATAAAACGAGACTTCTTCCGCCTAACATTATCCTTAATCTGAAGTTTACTATTTGCTTTTTATTATTTGGAATTATGTTTACTTTTATAAAAATATATAGAATAAAAATAATTATCTCTATTAAAATAATCCATCTGTATATAGAATTATCTTGTCCAAATTTGGTATTGTAGATAAAAAAGTCTCCTAACACAACAATATGTGGAGCAAAGATAAAATATATATACATTAAAATATTATGTAGCAAATTTAATCTTTTAGTGATATCCAAGAATATGGCACTAAGCGTTATTAGTGTTAATGCAAAAATCACTATAATTTCGGTCATATTTTCTCCTTTCTTTCATCATAACTCTTATTAAACACTTAAATTTTACCATATTATGTGATAAAACCCTATAGTTCTCAGAAAATATATATATGCAACTAAATTTACTATCTTACATCTCATCTTTTGATTAAGTAAAACTTAAAAAGAAGCAAATTGTAGACAAATTTTGTGTCACTAAGATTTACTTATATATTTAGCCTTTCAAATGTTATGAGGAAATTTGTGATTTGATTCAAGTTATGCATAACGCTCTATAATCTATTACTTATATATCTAATAACCTAATATTTTATCTTTCAAATGATTATAAAAGCATTTTGTATTCATATTATTTTAATTAGGAGAATCAGTTTAATATTTATGATAATCTTGAAATAGGTTTTAATTATATTGATGTTTAAGATGAAATATTTAAAGCTAAAATTCTCTGAATTTAAGAAAATCTTAGCTTAGCTCAATTTATTCTTACTACTTCGCAACGCCTAAAATTAGACTTAATAAGAATTATTTTCTCTATTAACGTAAAATAAAGTAATCATTTTATCTTGAATGTTCATACTATTTATGGAACAGGTATGTATGTTGCTTTATCTCTTGGAGCTGAAAACCACGGTTCAACTATATTTATCCACTTTTTAAAGTGTTCGGTTTCCATATGTTTATTCACATCGTCTTCCGATTTATAGCCTTCGTAAAGTAAAAACCTAGCTGAATCATCTTTGGATTGAAAAAGATCAAAGCATACAATTCCGTTTTCTTTCAATGAATTATTTTGATTTTCTTTAGTTGCTTTAATAAACTTTTCTATGTTCTCTTGTTTCACATAAATTGTTACACTTTTTACTATCATAATTAAATCCCCTTTATATACAAAATTAAATTTTAATAAATTAATTATAGCATATTAGGTAATCATTTAATTATTACTTACAGATAGATGTATAGCATTTTCTAACTTTATAAACTGTTTATTTATTAGCCATTTTTTAATCTTTTTTACTATAACATTTAAATCTCCTAATATGAATATTTTCCTTGCGCCTTCACATAATAAATTTAGCTACTAAAATTATGAAGAGGTGCAAATCGATGAAAAAAATTATATTTATCTGCTCCATTTTTCTTTTCTTATCGCTTAACCTAAATACAATTCTTTCTTTTGCGTCTCCAGCTCAAAAAACATTCTCACAAGGTATTTACAGAATGAAGGATTTGAATCTGCTCCCAAATGTTGCGTATACTGCTCAGAATATTTCCCCTACTGAAGTTTTCTTAATTATATTCGATGGCAGCAAAGTAATACAGCAATCTATACGATTAGAAGGTAACTCAATACATTATGTTTTAAGGCCAATGAAAGAGGATTTTAATTTTGTTGTATTAGGTAATGGTCAATTAGTTTTTACTCCAACAAGCATAACTCCATAATAATATTTTGGGTTTTTTACGATAATTTATTGTAAAAATATCTTAAAATTTATTAAATACTATGATAAGTCTATTTCCTATTAAGTTAAAGTGCTTATTTTGCCCCCAGTATAGGGGCTTTTTTAATTAGATATAGATTCACCTTAAGTTAAATTGTTAACTTTTTTTGTTTTGACCTCCATAACTTTTTTACTTTTTAAATTTTAAAAAAGGTTTATTTAAAATAATATTCATTCAAATGAATGTTTAATGAAAACTTTAAAAATTCAATTATTTTTAACAAGCTTTCTTTAAAACAATGTACCTTTATTAGTATTGCATATAACAAATGCCGTAAATTAATAATACGGCATTTTTTTATTTTTTTATATTCAGTTTTCTAAAAGTTTTAATATCTCATTATTTATTACCTCAGGATGTGTATGGTATATGGCATGTCCTGCGCCATTAACTATTATTTGCTCGCTGTTTGTTGACCAATCTTTTAATTCGGCTTGACTATTATTCCATACATCATCATCTGGAGCTGTTAAAATTTTCATAGGCAAATCACCTAAAGTTCCATTTTTTAATACAGTTTTTGCATTACTTTCTGCCAAATCACCTTCATCAATAATATTTTTATTATACATAGTCTTCAAAATCATTGATAAATATGTTTGTTGTAAATTATCAGGTAGTAAATTAAGATTCTTAGAATAATTATTTGTGCAATTAACTACTAGCCTTGCTACTCCTATAGACTTTAAAAACTTATAGGTATAAGCTATGCTCTTAGAAATTTCTAGTCCATTTTCCGCATAGTACTCTGGATTACCACCATCTATTAGAACTATTCCTGAAACTTCGTTTTTGTACATCTGTGCAAATCTTATTACTTGTAACGATGCATATGAATGTCCAACTAGTATATAAGGAGCTTTTTGTCCTGATTCTTCAAGGACATCATGCATTTCTTTCACTATAGTATCTATATCTCTTTGTTCATCTGTAATTTCACTCCAGCCATGACCAGGTCTATCGTAAGTTACTACCTTAGCGTACTTTGAAATTTCGTTATAGAGAGGGTAAAAATCTGCATAGGAATTAGGTTCCGTGTGACCTGAACAAAAAATAACAGTTGAATTTCCTTTACCTTCGCTAAAAATATTAATCTTATGATTATTTACTTCAACCATTTCTCCAACTACAGGAAATTTTTTTGCATCTCTATATTCACCTGTTTTTTCATAAGTAAAGCCTACAGCTAAAATTAGTAAAATAGAACTTAAAAACATGTATTTTATGGATATTCTTTTAGTTTTGTATTTTTGTTTATTTTTCCATTTATTAAAGTACATTTATAGACACTCCCTAAAAATATCATAATTTTTTCATTCATAAATAGCTATAATAAATCACCATTATACTCCAATACTTATAAATACTTCCTAAAGTATAGCATAGCATTAAGTACAAAAAGCTTTTAGCCATAAGAATTAATAAATTCTTAATTAATCCGTCATATTTTATCATGCTTATGATGATTTCTCTGTTTTTCCAATATATATGTAAAATATCAATTTATCTACACAAAGAAGAAGTATCTTTGCCTTTTTAGATACTTCTTCCTAATATGCAGATATTTAATTCTAAGTCTTAAACTCTTATCATTATATTAAAATCCAAAATCAATTAAAGCAGGTTATTCTCATATTATTTTATTAGGTAAACTAGAATTTTTTATAATATAGGTACACAAATTTCACAATAATGGTTACTTATCATTTGCATGGTATATCGTTCAATAATCTTTCTTTTATCATCAATTTTATAATTTCTTTTCGATAACTCTGAAAATATTTCAATCCATGCTTTTTGTATAGCATCTACTGTATGATTTATTTTAAACACACAATATCTTCCACCAATAGTTTTCCCAACGTTAATATTCGTACTTTCAAAATCAAATTCATCTGAAACAACTAAACATGCATCATAGCGGCAATCTACAGGTTCTGTAATCTCAGGATTATCTTGAGTTATTCCTAGGATTATTGACCTTTCATTAAACAAGCCATTTTCTGTAGCCCAGCTTTTCAATTGTTCCATTACTTGCACATTTTCTAAACCATAAGGACCTACTTTTCTCATATAAGCAATTTTATATTCTGGTATCATTTCAATATTAATATTCATACTTTACCTTCTTCATTAATAAAGTACACCGGTGCCTGAATTCATATTATAATGATTTAAAATGTATTTCAACTTATTTTTTAAAATTACTAATTAACAGTTATTATAAAAATATATTGCATATATCTAAATAAACTTAGATATATGCAATATATTTTTATAAACTTAGATATTTATTTGCCTAGTACTATGCCGTATATTCTCATTTTGTTCATCAGATATATTTCTCTATTTTACATTGCTCATATATCTTTTTTCCTAACAGAGTAATTACCTGCTTAGGACAATTGCTAATACACCTATAACACATGGTGCATCTTCCTTTTTGAACTAAGCTCTGATTTATAATAGATAAGTTTTTCATCGGGCATAGATTTACGCAGACACCACAAGCAACACATTTCTTATTGTTGATTCTAAGCTTATTTGAATATTCTTTTGTTTTTCCATAGAACCAAAGTCTTTGTCCAAAAAGACCTGCAATATGATAGATAAACCCAATACCATCTTGTGTGGGATTATTTTCTTTTACGAGATTTACAGACTTTTTTATCTTTATATGCGCTTGCTCTACAATAACTTTATTTTGCTCTAATGTTTTCTTTAATAGCTTTTCATCACCTATACAATCAGGCATTTTTAAATGAAGCCCGCCAACAATCTCTGCACCATATTTTGAAAGTAACCTTGCACTACAACCTGCCCCATCGCCACTGAACAATCCCATAGTAGCAATGATAAAAACTTTTTTATCAATAAACTTTTGTTTATTCTGCAAAATAAAATCTCTCATTATTTTAGGTAAGTTGCTGAAATAAATTGGATACGCTAGAACGATAAAGTCACTTTTTTGCATTTCATCTAGCACACTCTCATCTTCAATTGAAATACTTTTCGCTATCGCATCAAGTTCTTTTACGAACAGTTCAATACAATGTTTTGTGTTACCTGTTCCACTAAAATATATTCCTAACATCTCTTTGCTCCATCACTTCTTTCCTCTAATATAAGATTAATTTATAAATATTGCTCAGACCTAAATTTATAAATTTAGGATTATGTCTGCAATCTTATTTTATATTTTATTTAATAGAAATATATAAATAGCAATGTGCTTTTCCATCTTTCGTATACTCACCAGGCACGGTACTCTCATAATCTTCAGTAAATGCTCTCTTTATATCTCCCGCACTTTGTTCACTCCATACCTTTTCCCATGCTTTTTTTGCACACACATCTATTTTTCCATCTTCATCTTTTTCATCGTATTTCTTATATAAGCCTGTACTCACTTTCATTTCCATTTTCTCAAAAAAATCAGGTGTTACATTCATTATTGTAAGGTCATAATCTCCTCTTTCATCGCTAGAATAGTTACTATATTTTGAAATTGGAGAAGCATCTTTTTGAAGTATATGTTCACTATCAAAAAGAAGAGGTAATTTACCACTTGCAATATCCCCCCATAGTTCATCAATCATTTTTATTCCCTTATCAGAATTATTTGTTCTTATTGTTATTTCTTTCAATTTATATGCCATAATATTTCTCCTTTATTATATAAATGATTATTAATTTTAACTCTTGTATAAATTTAAGTTTACTATTTAGTTACCGTATATCTTAATACTGTTTTTAATTTATCTCTTTCAGATTTTCTAGCGTCTGATAAATATATTTCTCTATGAACTAAGCTTTTTATTTTTAAATAATTTTCGTTAATATAGTCTTTCATCTTACTAAAAGTTTCTGGTTCAGTATCATAAGAACCTATGTGTATAATCCATCTTCTATTTCATCAAAATAAACTTCTTCTAATAATTTATCTAGCTTCTTCTTGTTAGCAATTTCAAAAGCTTTCTTAGCCACTTCTTCGTTCACAAAATCTGGTTGTTTTATCATTATAGTATATATAAGTTCATCTTTATTAAATACTTTACTACTCTTACCACCTTCATTTATATCCCATAATCCTTCTAACGGATAAACAGTATATTCAAAATATCCATCAGGTATAAAGCCATTTTTAGGCATCATTCTTACTGCATAGGCAAGAGAATATATTACAGCAATTCTATTAGAAAAATCTCCATCATTCGGATTTCCTTTTCCTTTAATACAGAAATATTTTGCTTTAGGGATTTTAACTAAAGTTGGTTTTTCTTTTGGCAGATAGATATCTTTTTCCTCTTTTCTCCATTCATATTTCAAAATCAACACCTCCATAATCATTATAAATTGTTAAATATGACAACAGTCTGGCATATTATAAATAATTTTTAATACCAATACCCTATAAGTTCATTAATACTTATATTAGGATTTCTATATCTTCTTCTTTTCTTAGTTTTCGTTCTCCATTGAATTGCTTCTTTCGGACAGTATTGAATACAAGCTGCACACTGCTCGCAATTATGTTTCCATATTGGCTTATTAATATTAAACTGTATGTTATTGACAGGACAAATTTTTTCACATAATCTGCAGCCATTACAATTATCATCAACCCAAAAATCTTTATCTCTTAGATGTAGGTTTTTCACTATCTTGTCGGTAGTTTTGATAAAAATCTTATCAATTAATGTATCAAATATTAATGGGCTAACTTCACATTTGTAATTTTCGTGTTTTGCAACTATATGTGCTATATGTTTTACTTTATATCTTTCTTTTTGAAAAATTTTGTTTTGTTTTTCAATAGAAATTGATCCAAAAGCAAAAATATTATTTAATGGCATATGGATTAAAAAACCAGAATTAAGCATTATATTATTATTTTGCAATAACTTTTTTAGTTTATTTAACACTTCAGCTGGTGTTCCACCATGAGTTGCTACCGCAAAAACATACGTATCTTTATTAATTTCTAGATTTTTCATAATTCTCTCTACAACCAATGGCAAACGATTATAGATTACAGGAAAAACTATTCCAAGTGTTTTTCCTTCAATCTTTATTTTTTCTTTTGATACAAGTGAAGTTATTTTGCACAAATTAAAATTGCCTAATTCACGTGCTATATCATTGGCTACTTGCAAGCTGTTACCTGTTCCTGAAAAATATAATATTGTTTCCTCTTCTATTATCATAAAAACCTCCCATTTCATTTTCATAATCAAGTAATTTCCTTAGAACTCTTATTATAAAAATTATCATATTTAAATAGATATACTAGTTTTTAATGATATTTTAAGGCATGTACTATACTACACAGTCAAGATTTAATTTTCAAATAAACTTCCATATCACCACAACATCCTAAATTCTTATCTAATATATTTTTCTTTACCTTTTCAAGCAGATTTTTTGTTTCTATAAGCTCATTCATTTTACTATTAATCTCATTTATCTTATTTCCAACAAGTTCCCTAATTCTTGTAATATCACCGCATAAAACTTCATTATGCATTAATGTACTTATTTCCCTCAATGAGAAACCAAATTTTTTAATAATAAGTATAAATTTAATCTTTTCTATATCTTCCTCCGAATATAACCTATACCCGTTTTTATCACGTTTAGTTTCAGAGATCAATCCAATTTTTTCATAATATCTTATAGTCTCTTTATTGATATTTAATTCCTTAACTAATTTTCCAATATTGCACTCGTCTTTTTTCATAATTCATCTTCCTCAATACACCAATTATAGCATCTATTACAAACATCATTCGCATTACAAAAAAATGCCACAAAACTCATTATGAATAATGTGGCATCTTGATTTATGCATATTGGGTTTTAATGACGTAACATTTTTGTAATTTACATCAAAAAGTTAAGTACTAAATTTCTAAACTCTTTTCTATTACTAAACATAGCTGGATGATTTCCATACTTAAAAAATACTAATTTAGAATTTTCTATTTTCAAATTGATGTTTTTTAATACATTTTCTATATTGGGTATTATATCATCTTTCAAACTTCCTGTAATTAGAGTCCGATTTTTTATATTGTTAAGACTGGCCTCGAAAAAATCGCCTCTATATCTTGAAAATTTCATGACTAGATTTGTATTTTGATCAATAACATTTTTCCAATCAAATCCGTGCATCATAAACCAAAATAACTTTGAACTTAACTTCTTTTTTGCTACTTGTCTATCATTCAAAATTTTTTGAGCAAACTCACAGGATAAGTTTTCTCCCATAAAACTATCTAATATTATTTTATCAAATAAGTTTGGGTTCTCTAACGCTGCATTTAAAGCAATAATAGCACCGCCGCTTGTTCCTAATAAATTAACATTTTCAATACCTATATATTTACATAATTCAATAACTAGCATTGCATTAAAATGCCAATAATTTAAAGGTAATTCGCTTGCTCTTTGAGATCTGCCCTGTCCTACTAAATCTAGCAAGATCACCTTAAAGTTTTTAGAATAAAAATTTAATTCTGGCATAAACATTTTCGAAGACGCTGTATCCCCATGTATTATAATTAAAGGTTTTCCTTTACCATATACTTTGTAGAAAATATTAAAATTTTGATATTTAAAATAAGACATCTTTTACCTCCCAGTAATAAACATTAGAAACTTTCTTTATAGTCTACACCGGAGAATTAGTAACTACTCTAAAATATAGACTATTAAATCCTATTAAAAATTCCCATTATAATACCTCCTATCTCATAACTTATCGTTTTATAATAAGCTACTATCTTTATAGTTATTATAACATATATTGTTAATTCAATTGTATTTCGCTTCTTATTTTATTGATATATTTGGTATTTTCATCTTTCTTCTTATATTTTTTCTATTTTAAATTGTAAAAAGTTTTAATGTTAGAAATATTAACGCTATCCATACTAATAAAATTGGTATGGCAAAATACCACCTTTTAGGTTTTCCGTTAATCCATAAGTTTTCTGCTTCAATTCTACATTTTCTAAGTATTTCTTCTGGTATAAATTTTATTGTTATTGTAATAAGTATTGGAAGTAAAATTATGTCATCCAGCAAACCTATAACAGGTATAAAATCAGGTATAAGATCAATTGGTGATAACGCATATATAATTGTAATCATTGCAAAGACTTTTGCAATTACTGGGGTTTCCTTCTTTCTTAATGATCTGTATACGGCAGGTATATCTGATTTTAATTTTCTCACTCTGTCTTTTAGTCCCAAATTTAAATCTCCTTTAATAAGATTATTTTTACTACAAACTTATAGTAATACAATTCTTTTTTACTTTATATTATGTATGCTTCAATATCCTTAAATTTATGCAAAATTAAAAATCACTTAGATAAATATTAAGTCCATTTTATTTCTAATTTTAAAATAAAATAGACTTAATATTGTTTATTCCAACAGAGACTTTACTCTTGGATCATCTTTAACAAAATCAATATTCTTTCTCTTTTTTAATCCCCTCTTTACTAAATCTTTATATTTATCTTTAGTCCAATTATTAGTTACATCAAATTTAATATGCGTGTATAGTTTTGATTTAATTGCATAACCCATGGCATCTGCATCATTTATCATATTTATAATTGCTTTTATTGTTTTTTCCTTTTCATGATTTTCTATTGCATGCCATAAGTCTAATTCATGCTTATGGTATGGTCCAAAATCAAATACTTCTACAGCCGCTTTAGCACGCTCTACATATGTTTCTGCTTCGCTAAATCTTTTTTCCTTATATAGTAGCTTTATTATAAAAGATAACGCAGTTAATGTATCATGTCCATTTTTCCATAATTTATTTTCCCAAACCACATAAGCCTCATCTATTTTACCCATACTTTCAAATAATATTGCTTGTTGAATTTTTTTATCTACATCTACTTCTGGAATTTTATCTAATATTTCTTGAGCTTTTTCATACTCTTTTTTCTCCCTATAAATCGCTGATAAATCTATTTTTGCCATTGAAGCAGTCTTTTCTTTGTTGCCTGCTGCCACGAGCTCAAGCCATGCAATAATTTTTCTTTCGTATTTTTCTTTTTCCTCAATTTGAGATCCTAATAAATATATTCTCAACACTTCTGATATCATTAATATTAACTCATCACAGCCTGGATATTGTTTAATTAAATCATTGCCTTTCTCAAAAGCTTTTTTAATTCCCTCTTTTGATGCAGTTTCACCCACCTCTTTTGTAAGTTTTTTTACTTCCGTATCTGTTAATTCCTCATTAAATGCCAATAAAGTGTTAACATCTATTTTTAAGACACGTGCAAGAGGTGGTAGCAATGTTATATCTGGATATGAAACTCCATTTTCCCACTTATTTACTGCTGGAGTACTTACATTTAAATAATCTGCAACCTGCTCTTGAGTAAGATTTTCCTTTTTTCTATAATGCCTAATAACTTCACTTATCATCATAAAATTAACTCCTCTATTTATTATGTTCTTATTGATTAACTAAAATAATATTAGGTTCCTCATTGAAAATTTGAAATATCTCAATTTCGGCCGATATCTATATAAATTTCACTATCATCTCAGAACCTTATAATTAAATGATATCAAAGCTACATAATTGGGGCAATTGAAGACTTTTCATCTTTTATTAATAAAAATTAACCAATAGTTAATTTTTTATATAATATCACCATTTAAAATATCAGCATGAGATGTCAGTCTTATTTTTTTAATTCATCTGTACTTCATACTGATTTTAATATAATTTTGGTCATAGTCTTCTTTTGCCTTTTATTAAACTTCTCACGCAAGGTTATTAAACACTCAATAATAATTTTACTTAAGTAATGGTGTTATATTTCCTGAGTAGTATACTCGTAAAACATGAAGTGCTCTGGTACATGCAGTATAAAGCAGAAGTCTCTCCTCTTCGCAACTGTAATTTTCATCTCCTGCATTATATATAAGCACCACATCAAATTCTAATCCTTTAGCAAGATAAGCAGGGATTACCAATGTGCCACTCACATATTCATCGTCATCCTTCATTATTGCTCTAGCATTAGTCTTATTTTTTAAGAAATTATATACCTCATTCGCTTCCTTTGCAGTTTTTGTTATGATTCCAATAGATTTATAATTTTTCTGATTATATATTTTTACATCTTCAAGAAGTTTTTCTTTTATAGCTTCTTCATTAAAAAAACCAAGAAGCAAAGGTTCTTCTCCACTTCTTTCCACGCATTGAGCATGAATTTCCTTATTAAGGAACCTTCTTGAAAATTTAGTAATTTCCATTGTTGATCTGTAACTTTTTGTTAAGTTTATTATGCAGGTATTATTTTCTGCAAATATATGAGATATATTTTTATAGTCTCCTACATTCATGAACGGGTGTATGGATTGATTTAAATCCCCCAGCATAGTCATATTTGCATGGTTAAAAAGCTGGTAAAAAATTTCATACTGAAGCGGTGAATAATCCTGGGCCTCGTCAATAATAACGTATTTGATTTCTGAGGTCTTAGGAAGATCTCCCATAGCACCTTTTAGATATAGAATGGCGAGCTGATCCTCATAATTAAGCTTGCGTACTTTTATTTTCTCTAAAGTATAGCTTCTTATTTCATTAATTTTCTTCTCACTTAATTCAATATTTGAATCTTTCAAGAAAAACTCAAGATTCTCAAATAGATTTTTATAAATATCCAATAAATCAAATTTTGTCGCTCTATTTATTTCATGATAAACCTGGTTCAGCTCATTCTTTACTATAGCTGTACTATGTTCTATAATTTCAGCTTTATCTAAATAAGAACCTGAATCTTTAAGTTCATCAGCCACCTCTTCTATACGATGTTCTTCATAAGGCTTTAAAAGAAATAAAAATCTCTCTCTTATCTTTTGAAGCCTCCTTTTTCGCGGAAGATTTACATAATCTTTGAAAAATAATTCTTCTAAATCCTTCGAAGAAATTATTAACTCTCCTCTAAATGTGATATTTTTAAAGCTTGTATCTTCCTTTTCCATAAAGGTTACATAACGCTTTAATATATCTATAAACTCCATTGATGATTTAAACTTTATATTATTGATTCTTATTTGATAATCAGCTTCCTTCTTTGATGCTAAAATGTATTCCATCATTTCGCTATAGTTTTCCTTATTAAGTCCACTGCCCAAGGCTTTGTGCATATATTCCTTAAATGTAGTCTGACACATATTATCTTCTCCAAGTTCAGGTAATACATCAGAAATATACTCATTAAAAATATCATTTGGCGAGAATATCACTATATTTTTAGGAGTTATTTTATCCCTATGCTTATATAAAAGATAAGCAATTCTATGAAGAGCGACAGAAGTCTTACCACTTCCAGCTGGTCCTTGAACAATCAAATTTTTATATTCCTCATTACGAATTACTTTATTTTGCTCTCTTTGTATAGTTGTTACTATCCCTTTCATCTTGGTGTCGGTACTTTTACTCAAGATATCCTGCAATACTTCATCATCTATCTTAAGATTACTGTCAAACATATATTCAATTTTACCATTATTAATTTTATACTGTCTTTTAAGTGTAAGTTCACCCTCTACTATACCCTCAGGACATTTAAACTTTGCTTGTCCAATTTCGTAATCATAAAACATACTTGAAATTGGCGCTCTCCAGTCATATATTAGAAAATCAAAATTTTCATTAATAAGATTAGATATTCCTATATAGCACTTTTCTGCTCTCTCCTCCCCTTTTTCATTAAAATCCATTCTTGCAAAATATGGGGATAAAAGTACTCTTTCGTATTTTTGCTCAAGCTTTCTTGTGAACTCATGAGTTCTCTTCTGTATTTTCATGGTATTAACAGACTGCATAAATTCTACAATCTGTTCTAATCCATTATTTACAGAAACAGATCCAACATTCTCCCATAACTCCTTTTGCATTTCAATTGCATCACTTCTAAATTTTTCTTTAAAGTTACGTTTTTCATCAAGTTGTTTTTGAGCTTCTTTAAGTACCTCCTGCAGCCATTCACGTTCAAGTTTCCATTCAAAGTCGTTATTGTTCATAATTTATATTTCACTCCTTATGATAAAATAATTTTGTAAAATTATTTTTAAACTCTATTGACATTGCTTTTTCTGAAGTGTATAATATAATTAGAGTTTTATACATAACACTTCACAAAAGCGATATCTAACTTATTGTATCGTTTTTATTTTGTTGTGTCAATAGTAAAGGGAGTGTCGAAGAATGATTAATTTTTTCGGCACTCCCTTTATTAACTTTCTGCTACTTTATAAATTAAATTTATATGCTGAATTATAGATAAACCAAGCGAAATCTGAATTTATGCACATAGCTTGCTGAAACAAGGGTATATTTCATAGTCTAGATCTAGCTTATAATTTGTTTATCTTTATACTATCTATTATTGTTACATTTTTTGTGTGCACCCATACCAGAAATCACATGCATTTTTCCAATCACGAAAATCATAATATAAAACAAACATTTGAAAATAATTAGTACTTATCTTAATGATTTAGGAGCATGCAGAAATATGTTATAAGATAACCAAAATCTTTTATTGTGTAAGAATCACTTACTTAGCAACGAACGTGAGCCGAATTTCAGTTAAATGTTGTTTCATTTACTGCTTGCCACATTAAAAGTTGGAAAATTCAGTCATGGAAGTAATCTCCAACTTAGTGCTTTTCAGCGAAAATTTTTCCTGCAATTCCTAATGCGCTGCAAGCTTTAGGGAAACCTACATATGCTGCACATTGCAAAATAATTTCTAATATCTCCTCTTGTTTTAATCCAGCTTTAAGAGCTCCTTTTATATGGAAATCTAATTGTTCAAATGCACCTTGTGTTATAAGTGCAGTTATAGTTACAACTTCTCTTGTTTTCAAATCCAAATTTGGTCTTGCATATATTTGACCAAATCCAAAAGAAATCATTTTATCCAAAAAATCCGGAAATATTTCTCCCACAGAGTTTATCATTTGTTCACCATTTTCATCTGTCATTTGTTTTAACATATTGATTCCGTTTTCATAATCTTTATTCATTTTACTATCCCCTTTTCATAGTTGGTGGTATTTCATTTGGATCAACCATAACTTCTATTAAAATTGCTTCCTTATGTAAATTCGAAATTTCTAACGCTTTTTTTAATTCAAATTCATTGCAGCATCTATATGATTTTACGCCTAGTGATTCACCAAATTTTTTAGCATTTAATGATACACTATATGTTGTTCCAACTGCATGTCCTAAATTCTTTTTCATACCTTTATCCACCATATCTAGTCTTCCATTATTTATTATTATAAAAGTAACTGGAATATTATAATTTGCTGCCGTTGAGATTTCGGTTCCCTGCATAAAAGTACATCCATCACCAGTTATGCAGATAATTCTAGAATTATAGGTTGCTAGCTGTGCTCCAATTGAGTAACCTATAGCATGCCCCATAGCTCCAAATACATCATCAAAAAAGAATGTACCTGGTTTTCTGATATTAAAATATCTTATTGCGTAAAAAGAATGACTTCCATCATCACCAAAAACAATAGCATCATCTGGCAATCCTTTTCTTATTATTTCCATAGAATGAGCAGATGAAAGATACTTACTATTTCCTTTAATACTATTTTTAAATTCATAGTTTTCTTCTAATAAAGTATATTTATTTCTTCTCCTATCTTTAATTTCATCTAATACTAGCTGTAGATTTGCTTTAATATCACCAGTAATAGGTAATGTTTGAACTAGTAATGCTTTTTCTATGAATGTATTATCATAATCTAAATGAACTACTTCTTTAGGATAATTGTCTGGTGATATTCCTACTAAAGACATATCAGATAGTTTACTTCCTATTACTATCATTAAGTCTATATCTTCCTTTATATATTCACTTGATTTATCTGTACCGCCTAAACCTAATGCACCAAGTGATAACGGATGATTTTCAGCAAATGTTCCTTTTCCCCCTGGAGTCGTCATAACTGGTATGTCCCAAATTTCGGCTAGACTTTTAACTTCTTCATAAGCTAAACTAGAATGAATACCTTTACCTGCCAAAATCACAGGTTTTCTAGCATTATCAAGTTTATTAACAAACTCATCCAATCTTGAGGATATTAGTTTATCCATATTATTCGGTAAATCAAGTTCAAATTGATCTATTTCTTCATCAAGTATATCCATAGGTATTGATAAATGGACTGGTCCCTTGACTCCTGAATACGCTTTTTCCAATGCATGTTGCAGATATAATTTAAACTGATCAGCTCTCTCTACTCTGGCACTAAATTTAGTAACTGATTCAAACATTCTAACTAAATCCGTACCAAAAATTGTCGAATCTTGTCCCATAGCTTTTCCCACATTATGCATGGATTGTTGCCCAGTGATAAATAATACTGGTACATGGTAAGCATTCGCTTGTCCTGCAGCAGTTAATGCGTTTGTGCCTCCAGGTCCAGAAGTTACAAGAGCTACTCCTAATTTCCTGTTTATTAATGAATAGCCTGCCGCTGCATAGCCAGAGCCACTTTCATGTTTGCTTAAAATAAAATTTATATCTTGCTTATATAATTCCATAATTAAAGATTCAATCGGTCTCCCAGGTATCCCAAAAACATGACTAACTCCCCACTTCCTAAAATTTGATGCTAAAATAGATGATATTCTTTTCATATGTATCTCTCCTTCTATGATTCATATTAACATTCTAAAAAATAATTTAAAAAACATTAATCATCTTATCTAATGTTCAACCGCTGTAGCACCCTAGATCTATATATAAAACTTGTCTTAATAAGTTCAAATAAGTATAATTCATTAAATGGTTAATTAAGTAGTAGCTAAATCATAGATTTTAACTCTCACTTATATAATTACTTTATAGACAACAGTGGGGTGAACAATAAATATATTGCCGTTGATTATAAATTGTGACTTTGTGATCTGCTAGGTACTTTTTTGGCTATAATTCAGATAATATTCAAATGCATGTAATAATTCACCTGAATCAAGTTTAGCTTTATTGCAAACTAAGCGCTGCATAAAATCCCCTATGTACAGCTTTTCCTACATTACCCACCTCTTCACAATCGCCTATGGCTCTTGTTTTTGCATAATATTTTTCTTTTATTTCTTCTGCTAGTTTATTGTTCTTTATCATACCAAATGCATTAATCACACTATCAGCTTTTATAAATTCAGATGTACCATCACATCTTTCTATATATACACCTTTGCTATCAATTGATGTAACTTTACTATTTGTATAAATTTTTACTCCTACTTTATAAATCATGGGTATTAATGATGCTGCATTAGCAAACAAAGCATCCTTTGCAACTGCATCTGACATTTCAATAATCGTAACTTTCTTACCGTCTTCTGTAGCGAATTCTAAAGCACTATCACAACCTGATAAGCCGCCACCACATATAACAATATTTTCACCTTTTAATAATTCTTTATTTTTATGTGCCTCAATTAAATTAATAACATTTGAACTATCAATACCAGGAATCTGAGGCCTAGAAGGAACTGCACCAGTTCCTATAATTATTTTATCGCACTTTGCTAATATATCATCAGCAGCTGAAACTTCTGTGTCTAGTTGAATTTTAACATTCAATTTCTTAAGCTGAACACCATACCAATCTATTAATCTACGCAACTGACTCTTAAAAGCAGGTGTTGAAACTGCTGCTATCTGTCCACCAATTACTTTTTCTTTTTCAAAGAGAGTAACCTTATGTCCTTCAATTGCAGCAACACGTGCTGCCTCTAACCCTGCGGGTCCAGCTCCTATAACTACGACATTTTGTGGAGTTTTAGTACATTTAATTTCAAAACGTTTTTCATTGCAAGCTTGCGGATTCACCGAACAGCTTAACTTAGTAAATCGAACTGCAATACGTCCTATGCATCCCTCATTACAGCGAATGCATGGTTTTACATCTTCACGATTACCATTCATAAGCTTATTTGGCATTTCTGGATCTGCAATTAGAGGACGTCCAAACATGACAAAATCAGCGTTCCCAGATTCTATTAACCTAACTGCTGTTTCGGGTGTATGATTGCCAGAATTAAGTATTGGAATATTAACAGCTCTGCGTGTAGGCTCACATAAATATTCCATACATGCATCTCCTAGATATGAAGGTGGAAAAACATAATCAATTGCTTCAGACGATCCTGCATCTATATCTATGGCATCAACTCCTGCTTCTTCTAGTAGCTTAATAAGATGCATGCTATCTTCAATAGTACGCCCACCTTCAAAGCGATGATCAAGTGATATTCGAAATAATATTGGCATATGTGGTCCAACAGCATTTCTTATTGAACGAACAATTTCTATAGGGAATCTAGCACGTTTTTCATCTGTTCCACCATACTCATCCTCACGTTTATTCCATATTGGAGACATAAATTGATCTATTAAATCTCCAGCATGTCCATGTATCTCAATCGCATCAAAACCTGCATTTTTAACGATTTTGGCAGAACATGCAAATTTTTTAATAATTTCTTTTATATCGTCATGACTCATAGGCCTACAATTAACTTTTCTATTATATGCTGCTGGTATAGGTGATGCTGACATCGGTGGCTCTCCATATTCGTTTGGAAGTGCATCACGTCCTGTACCACAACATAATTGAGCAGCTATTTTTGCTCCGTATCTTTGTACAGTTTCACAAAGAGTAGTAAGTTTTGGTATTGCATACGTATGATCTAGTATACCTGAAAGAGGACCTTGTGCTATATCCTGTGAAATAAATTGAGCGCCCATAATTATAAGTCCAGCTCCGCCTTTTGCACGCTCTTCATAATAATCAATTTCATCATTTGAAATAGTACCATTGCTATTAGATGCATTAATTCCTATAGGCGAAAAAACTATTCTATTCTTAACCTCCATGTTTCCAATCTTAAATGGTGTAAATAACTTCTTATAGTCCATAATAGTTCTGTCATTCCCTTCTCTATACTCACAATATAAAAGTTGTTTAACAGACATGAGATAAATTGCTTATTTATTAACTAATAATTAAACTCTAAACAACTTTTTACAGATTATTTTGATAGATCTCCATCTTAAAAATAAATATCAGAAAATTCAACATTAATGGCATTTACTAATCCGTTATCTGAAGATATGAATGCATTGCTTTTCTCCTCAAATGTAACTTCTTTAATAGGTAGCGTTATTGTAAATTTACTGCCAATTCCCAATTCACTTTCTACCTCTATGCTTCCTTCTAATATTTCTACCAACATCTTTACTAATGCTAAACCAATACCACTACCTTCTGCCTGTCTTGAAAGATTATTATCAACTTGTCCAAATCGTTCAAAAATCACTTCACGCTTATCTTCTGGAATCCCTACCCCAGTATCAATTACAGCAATTGATACTGTTTTATTCTTCATATTTTCTGTAATCTCAACAGTTATATTTCCACCTTCTGGTGTGAATTTTATTGCATTTGATAAAAGATTCAAAATTATGCGTTCATATTTTTCATCATCTATTGAAGTATTTAAGCTATATGTATTAGTTTTAAATTCAAACACGATTTTCTTTTGTTCTGCATATATTTTTATAGACTCTGCAATTAATTGTGTTATAAATACAATATCTATATTTTTTTTGTTTAATTTAAATTGATCTGCTTTTAACTTAGTAATATCTAGCAAATTATTTACAAGCCTTAACTGCCTGAAAGCATTTCGCTTTATACTTGCTATTAAGTTTTTGACTGATTGAGGAATCTGATTAATATATACTTGTTCAATCAGTTGAATAGCTGAATAAATAACATTTATTGGAGTTTTGAATTCATGAGTAATAAGGGTTATAAATTCATCCTTCATTACAAGATCTTTTTCTAATATCTCTCTTTGCTTTTTTTCTGATTCATATAATAGTTCTTTTTGTCTATTTATTTTACGGTTTTGTTTTCTAAGTAATAGTTCTCGTTCTATGGCATCAACCACAGTCGTTAATGTCATTAAGAAAAAGGGATTATGAAGTATAACAGCAGTCATAATACATATAGTTCCAAGAAGATTATCATCATCTGAATAATGAAATGGTGCTCCATAACAAGCACAACCGTGTAAATAATTATGAAAATGACTTTTTCCTATTAGTTCCATTGGATGATTTTGCTTAAGTGTTAAACTAACCACATTTGTCCCCATATCTTCTTCACTGAATTGAATGCCTGGCTTAATTCCCAATTTAAACATTATGTCACCTATGGTCTCATCGCCAAGAATCTCTAATAAATATCCATTTTCATCTGTTATAGTTACTAATATAGGAGTACCCTCTAATGATTTAATCATTTTATCACTAAAAAATTCTACAACCTCTAAAACTTCTTTATACATATCTTTCTTTCTGGCAAGCTCTAATTTTGACATAGCATTTAGGGACATTCTGGGATTACTAGGATCTAATCCTAATTTTCTACACTTCTTTTTTGACTCTATAATGTAATCTGCTTCTTGCTCATCTATATCTTGCAACGTATATTGCCTCCTCAAAAGAAAACTTTAGTAATTTATGTATATTGATTCACTTTTTTACATAATTTACTCACCTATTATATCACTAAGTTTATATTATCGGAATATTTATTCTAATTAATTTCATAATTTACAATAAATTCATATATAATTTATATTTTGCATTCATAAAGCCGCAAAAAAATGTAAAAGTGCAACCAATATTGCTCAAAATAATTCAAATTTGTAAAAATAATTTTCCAACCATCTTTATTATTATCATATTTCATAACACTTGTCTCTTAGAAAACCTTTTAATGCATCTTAACCATACCTCTAATATAAATTGTAACATTGTTAACTTTTTTTGTTTTTAAATTCTTAACTTTTTTCCTTTTTAAATTTAAAAAAAGTTTTATTTAAAACTATGTTCATTTAAAAAATATTTTTTAAAATTAGCTTACAATGCAAAAAAAGCTGCAGTAATTAATTAAACAATAACCACTTCCCCATTACCAACAATTAGAATTCTATAGCTAGGCTTTAGTGGTATTAAATTATACTTTTGAGAATTTGCAGATAAACGTAGTGCCTGCAATGTACGTTGATTTTCATCCAAAATGAGCACATAAACAGCATCGCTAGAAGATATATTTTCAATACTATAGAGATTATCTGAGGTAATATTAAAACTAGATAATTGATAAACACCTTCTTTAAAATTAGTAACAGCAAATACAGGTGTTAACAAAAATATATTAAATAAAAGAGTCATTATTATTAATAAAGTAGTTAACTTTTTCATCATTGAACCACCTTTCAAATTTATCATATATAGCTAAATACTACATTATAATTCTGTTTCATTAATCTAAAATAAACATTAAGTAAAATAGTTAGTTCTGAACACATATAAAAAGTAATATATAACTCTCTCTTTAGCCAACATCAATATAGGCTTCTCCCTTTCCAACTAATGCGATTCTGTATTCAGGTTTCAGAGGAACTAAATTATATCTTCTTTGTGTAGGCTCTAATTGTATAGATTGTATTTCGAGCTGATTCTCATCAAATATAAACACACGAATGCTATCTGTGTTTGAAATATTTTGAATAAAATAAGTACTATTGGGAGAAAAGTTTAAATCTACTGCTTTATAAACACCTTCTTTAAAGTTATTAACAGCATATACCTGAATTGGCTTAAACATTCCAAATAAAAGACATAATAAAATCATTACTAAAGCAGAGTGTTTCCTCATTATACGACCACCTTTCAAATTTATTATACGTATGGCTGATAATAATATACATATTAAACTAAAGTAAATATTTCTATTTACTTTTACTGTTTTATATATCCCCGGTAAAGCAATTAAATTTCAACTCTACTTTCAGGAGGATTTTATTAGAGACTAGATTAATTCCCACTGCATATAATAAAATGATCTAAGAATAAATGACCTAAGATAATTTATTCTTAGATCATTTTTAACTTTATAGACTATTATATATATTTCTTATATATACTTCTTAATATAAAAAGTTTAATAAAAATATACTATTGTTAAAAAGTGTTTTAAATCTATATTTTCTTAAATATCTCTTATAATTAAATACAATGAAGCATTCAGCGTGAAGGTAGTTTTCTGCTAATATATACACCTTGAATTATCACAAACACGCTACAAACCATTGCCATAACTTGCGCCGCCTGATCACTAGCTGTCAAAAGGTCAAAACCACCATGCCAAATTAAAACTGGAATAACACTAAATTCACTGCCTTGACATAGCCAAGCTAAAAATATTGATCCAAAAGTAAGGCTTATCCCCCAACCTATGATTCCAAGGCCCATATTCATATAATTTTCATTGAACCAAAAGGCAGGCAGGTGCCAAAAGAGCCAAATGGCAGCAACAATTAATGCACTATTTTTAATAGAAAATTTCTTACAAAGCTCGGGCAATAAAAATCCCCTCCAGCCTGATTCTTCTCCTAAACCAAAAGTCAAGATCCAAATTATAGTTGTTTCCAATAAATTTAATCCAAGCAGTTTATTTGTTAACCCAAATCGAGTAAAATCTGGCCATATGCCTACAACAATTCTATGTGCATTACTGCTATAATCTCAAAGAATAAATGAAAAGCCAATTATATTATAACCCATTTAGATTTAAACCTTATAGAATAAGCACGTTTTGCCCACTCGCCTAAAGATTTAAAGCCTCCCATAACTAGTGACGTTACTACTGCTCCTATAAATGGTCCAAATGAAGAAATATAAAATTGTCCTGATATTATTGGCAAGTTCATACCAAAGTGCCTATTTAATAGTAATGGCAGCCACAATGTCCAGGTAAAACTATAAGAAATTGTAATATAGGCAATAACTTTTTTTAGATTCACAAAATCATCTCCTTGTTAAGTTCGATGTACCTTTACTAAAAACTTTTATCTGCAATGTAACATTTTGTGTATCTATTTTCTTAGTCCTATTTCTGAAAACTTGCTTGAAAGCAACTAAAAAATAGCGTTTATGAATACTACATTTCGACACTAAGCGATGGTCTTATTTTTTATAAGTGATTTACTGGTTTTGTACTACACATGATTCTTATGTTTACAGATTATGTGCTGATGAATTGTAGTTAAGTCTTCCATAAATAGCCTTATGAATATCTTACCATCTTTTCGAACTCCAATGTAAATTAATTGATTGTTTTCCATTATAGGGATATAATTAATTGTGCGATAAAAAAACAAACTTAGTCGAATTAAATATCATGACCTAAGTTTTATACACCAAAAGAACTACAAAGGAAGCTAATATCATACTATTGTTAGCTAAGTTCGAGTAACCAAATGTAAAATTTGGACTCTCACTTATCACTTATCGCTCACAATTTATTACTTATTAGTTAGGGGGAAAATTATCAATGATAAACAAAAAAATTAGTAAATTATTAGGGCCAGCTCTTGGAATTATGGGCTTTATGTTAACCATGGGTGCATTAGAAATGCCAGCTTTAGCAGCTGATAATGTACAAGCAATTTCTTCTTACACAAGTAGTACAACTTCGGCTGCAGCTACTTATAAAGATTATTCAGTTGATATAAATAAGAGCGTTACTCAAAATGGATTAAAGGTAACATTAGAAAAGGCAGTTGTAACAAAGCATAAGTTAAATGCAGTGATTAAAGTTGAAAGCACACAACCTTTTGATAAAACTAAATACAATGATAATTCAATATTTCAATTACTTTATGGTGAAACTCACCGGGGCGGAGAAGGTATGTCCACTGATTTTATAGATGATAAAACTCTATTAATTACTATAGATCAAGACAATGACGACGAAGAATTTCCTGAAAGTGGTGATTTAAGGCTAGATGTAGTATTTCCCAATTATAAAGTTAACATAGGGATGGATGCAAACGCAGATTTTTCAGGATCTTTTAATAACATAATTGAAAAAGATTTATCAACAAAAATTTCTGGATCTGACAGGACCTTAGATAAATTAGAATCTGATGTTTTAGGAACAACAGTTACTTATAGCGAACCTCAAAAAGACCATGATGATAGGTATATGGATTCTTCAATGATCTTAAAGGTTGGAGATAAAATGTATAAGTTAAGATCTTCTGGAAGTTCTTCAGATGATAAAGTAATAAAAGGGAGATATGAATCAAATACAGCCACCTATGATATTCTTAAAGACCAGAAAGATATAAGCATAATGCCTTTAACTTGTAATATAACTTGGGACGAATTTAGAAAAACACATGAAAATGGTAATAAAAAAGAAGATACAAATAAAGAAACAACTAATAATGTAACCTATTCAAAATCTTTCGATTTTTCTGATGGAAGTAAAGGGGAAATATATAATATTGAAAGAAATGATAATACTGTAAAAGTATATTGTAAGGGAAGTTCAGAAAAAGCAAGTTTATTAATGGCAAGTAGCATGAGTATGTATTATCATCTTACAGAAGGTCAAGTTTATTACTCTAATTATGATAGCGATAAAAATATGAGTTTCTATAAAGACCCAAATGTTGCTCTTGGATATATCGTAGAGTTTAATAATGTAGAAAAAGATAAAGCATTTGATATAATTTCTAGAGATAATATACAACAAATAGATAGATATAATCTAGGAAGTGAAATACAAATTTCTAAATAAAATAATGAAATAAAGCAGCATCTAATCAAGCTACTGCTTTATTCTACTCTTTGTTTCACTGTTGTCCTTAACATGGAAAAGCATAACCCATTGCATGCCATACCATAAAAACTGTTTTATCATAGTTATTTATATGAATTATTCTGCATGCTTATATAAAATCACACTTTCAATATAATTTATATACCTTCTTAATTCATTTGATTCTTCTCTAGTAATTTCTCCTGATTCATACATATTACGAACTGCTGAACGCTCTATATCCATGGCTTTAATTCTTAGTTCTTCCTTTTGTTTTATGCTTTCCTCATTATATTTAACTACGTTTCTTTTGAATCTATTAATCATGGTTCTATAATATAGAATTATGTCTTGTGCAGCGTTTGATCCTTCATGACTTCTTAGATATTCCTCTAAGACTTCAATTGCAGCTTGAAAGGATTTCAATTGAATATCTTTTACTAATTTCAAATTATTTAGCTTGATTTCTTTTCTCTTTTTGGACTTTTTGTAAAAAATTTTCGTTGCTCTCATTAATTTTCTTACAAGAAACATAGTATCTTGACTAGGATTTCTTAGAAAGACTTCTTCTCTATAATCTAAAGATTTGTCAAGTGCTTTAAATACTTGTTCATCAATCTCACTTTTACCCATTAATTCATTAATATATTTTCGTTCTGCCTTTAACGCTATTAATTGTATTTCAACCATTTCTTGTTGATTAAAATTTCTCTCGACTGCGTTTGAAGTTTGCTCAAATCTAAGATTTTGAGATATATGTTTATATTCATGAATTAATTCATAAGCCACTGCTTCATTTTTATCATTTATTTCTGACTCAATAGCTTTAATACCAGCAAATAAAAGTTTATTTTTGGCTTCGATTAGGTTTTTATCCCCAATCTTTTTATCTTCTTCTAATTCGCCTTTACATAAAAATGGTAGAAATATTGTTGCGCATATTAATGTAAATAATATTACACCAGCAGTTAAAAAAAGTATCAGTGAACGTTCTGGAAATGCATCTCCGTTATCCAAGAAAAAAGGTATTGATAGAACTCCCGCCATTGTAACCGTACCTCTAACACCTGTTAAACTAGTTAATAACGCTATCCTTACATTAGGCACTTCTATATTTTTACTTTTGCTTAAACGATATTCATAAAAAGCTGAAATATAAGACCAAATAAAACGAATTGCCAAAATAACAAATCCAATTGCAATAACATACCCGATAGCTTTTAAATTTCCTATATAGGGATCAGCTATTGTGTCACTCATTGATAAAGGAATATTTAATCCCAATAATAAAAATACAATTCCATTTAACACAAATAAAATAATTGACCATATATTTTCTGTAAGTACCTGCTCTTCCGCTATGCTAGTTTCAAATCTTCTGCTGATAAGTGAATGAACAATACCTGCAACCACCACAGCAATTACTCCTGATGCGTGCAAAAGTTCTTCAGTAATTATAAATATTACAAATGGAGCTAATATCTGCAAAAGGGAGTGAAAGACAACATCATTTATTCCCTCTTTACGCAAATTAAATCTTATTAATGTCAAAATCAAGGCAAAAATCAACCCTAAGACTGCCCCCGCTAAAAATAAATACGAAAAATTTAAAATTGCGTCTTTTAATGAGAAATAGCCTGTTACTACAGCAGCTATAGCATAATTAAAGGCTACTATACCTGATGCATCATTTATCAAAGATTCTCCTTTAACAAGAGTTAGTACTTTTTCAGGTATATGAATTCTCTTTGCTATACCATTCACAGCCACTGGATCAGTTGGTGATAAAATAGCTGCTAATGCAAAGGCAGCTGCAAGCGGAATTTCTGGTATCATCCAATGAATAAAATATCCTCCACCTATAGTTGCTAATAAAACTAATATTAAAGAATTTCCAAATATTGAACGCCTCATTTTCCATAACTCTTCTCGTGGAAAGTATTTTCCATCATTATATAAAATCGGTGCTACGAATAATAGAAAAAACCATTCTTCTTCTAATTCAAAAGAAGTATGTTTAAATGCAAATGCAATAATTACACCCAAAACAATTTGTGTCAAAGCTGTAGGTATAGATGGAACATAGTGACTAATAATATTTGAAATCAATAAACATCCCATAAGTAATAATATCGTCATTAGTAAATCCACTTCATATCCCCTCCTCTGGTCTATTTTAACTTATATGTTATTACTATTATACATGATAAAATTACTCAACAATAACACTTTTTATAAATTAGTATTTTGGGGATGTAATCCTTGTAATCTTACTTCTAGTCTGCCCTATAAATATAAAAAAACTTATTAGCTTTTTAGAAGCTAATAAGTTCTATTTTCTCGAAGAATTTAATATAAACTATAAGAATACTTTTACTGATTTTAACACTTATTCTTTGCTAAATAGTAAAGAGTTCTTACGCCAACTCCTGTACCACCTTTAGAACAATAACCAGTTTCCTTTTCAGTCCATGCTGTACCTGCAATATCTAAATGTAACCAAGGCTTATTTTGTACAAATTCACCTATAAATAATCCAGCAGTAATAGTTCCTGCATGCCTGCCTCCAGTATTTTTCAAATCTGCTATATCGGACTTAATAAGTTTTTTATAATCATCAAAGTTAGGTAATCTCCAAACTTTTTCGTCAGCTTTAAGTGATGCGCTTTCTAACTCTTTATAAAACTCATCGTTATTAGATACTACAGCCGTTGTAGTATCTCCAAGTGCAACTAAAGCAGCTCCTGTTAATGTAGCTAAATCTATAACCTTATTAACTTTTTCCTTTTCTATTATATAATGTACTGCATCTATAAGAGTAAGTCTTCCTTCTGCATCTGTATTTAAAACTTCAATATATTTACCAGCCATAGAACCAATTATATCTCCTGGTTTATATGCTTTGCCAGATATTAAATTCTCGCATGCAGCAATTACTCCTACAACATTTATCTTTAGCTTTTTCTTTGCTATAGCACTTATTGCTCCAATAACTGATGCAGCTCCACCCATGTCTGATTTCATTGAATCCATGCTGCTAGTTGGCTTGATAGAATATCCACCTGAATCATAAGTGACTCCCTTTCCAACTAGACCTAATATGTCGTCCTTTTTGCTTTCATCTCCAAAATATCTCATTACAATAAGTCTAGGAGGAAGTTCTGATCCTTTAGCTACTGATAGGAAAGATTCCATTCCAAGTTCATTAATTTTCTTTTCATCAAATACTTCAACTTCAAATCCATATTTGTTTCCAGAACCAATAACCTTTTCTGCAAGAGTTTCTGGATATAGTACATTAGCTGGTTCATTCACTAAATCCCTTGCAAATTTGGTTGTTTCAATAAGTATCAAAGCTTCATCTATATATTCATCTATTGAGTTTTGCTTTCCATTTTCATCAGTGCAGATACTTACTTCAATTTCCGAAGTTTCATTAGCTTCAGTCTTGTATTTATCAAATCTATATTCTCCAAAACCAATTCCTTCAACCATAGACTTTGTAATATCTTCAACTGATAAATTCTCATTAGATATCATATTTAATGCTATTTTTTTAGCTTTTAATTCAATTGCCTTTTTTATTGCCTTTCCAAAAGAACCTCTTATAATTTCTGTTGTCAACTCGTCCTTGCTTCCAAGTCCAATAAATATTATGTCTTGAACTCCACTTTCAACTACATTAGTAGCCACACATAGTTCCCCAGCATTACCTTTAAATTTATTGCTTTCTTTAAAATGCTTATATATCACTGTAAGCTTTTCATCTTGCAAATCTTTATTTTCACTATAAACAGGAAGCATAACTAAGTCACCTTCATTAGCTTTAATTGTATTAATTTTAAATTCCATACTATTCCCTCCATCTATAAAAGTTAGTTGATATTCACAATTTTATATTCACTGTTCACTACGTGCACATGCACTGGAAATATTTCATTCCTTTATAGTTTATTATTTCAATCATAAACTCTTTATATGTTATCTATATTCAAATAATAAATCTGCACTAATTGCTCACTTAAGATTCAAATTTAGAAACTTGACTATAATATACATATTAAAATTGTAAACAGTATAGATATAATTTATTTAAGCCTTAACATCTATCATTAATGTTACGCTTTTATTGTAGTTATTATACCATATAATACGAATATGAATACTTTTTTCCATCTTTATTCAATTGGTTCTTTTCAAAACAATTGAAAATCATATTATATAAGTTATAACTTCAAATAAAGTACAACAGCAGCAAACTTAACTAAATTATAATTTACTACAATGTAAAGCTATTTTTATTATACTTTATGAAAGCTTTGCCTTAATAGGTAGTTCCTAAATAATGAAAAGCACTGTACTAAATATATCGATTTAGCACAATGCTTATATATAGCAAATTTAGTTTACAAGTTTTAGATTTACAGATTGTTTCTTATTCTTCTTGCTACATCTGGATAATTAGTTATTATTGAATCAACCTTGTTTTTGTATAAAAAGTTCATTTCATCTTCTTCATTAACAGTCCAAACATGAAGTCGCATATTTTCCTTCTTACATTCTTCTATTAGATTTTCATACTGAAGATTGTAGCCACATGGATGTAATGCAGTTACACCTAATTTTTTAGCATATTCTAAAATACCTATCCATCCATCACAATATAATAATCCAGTTCTTGCTTTATTATTAAGTTCCTTAATTTTCTTTATTGTATAATGATTGAATGACGAATATATTACTCTATCCTCCAAATCCATATCTTTTGATAACTTTAATACCTTTTCTTCAATTCCCTCATAAAATATAATTCCAGTTTTAAGTTCTACATTTATACTTAAATTGGTTGGCTTTAAAAGCTCGTAAACTTCCCTGAGAGTAGGAATTTCAGCATGATCATAATTAGGATTAGAATAATTAAAGTTAAAATTCTTAAGTTCATTTAATGCATAGTCTATTACATTACCCTTTCCATTACTTGTTCTATCAATTGTTTCGTCATGTATTACCACTAATTCTCCATCTTTTGTAAGTTGCACATCTAATTCAACACCATCTGCCTCTTGGACAACTGCAAGTTCAAATGCTTCTAAAGTGTTTTCTGGCGCATATCCTGAAGCACCTCTATGTGCCCATATCCTTGTATCACACATACTCTATCACCTTCCACATAATTTATATAATGCAAAAAAGTATCAAGTATTTAATTACTGTTGATACTCTTTTTATATGTTTGATAAACTTTAATTTTAATATATTTTATAAAACTACAGAATTAGTTTATACATCAAGGCTCAAAAATTGCCGCATGAATCATGCTACTTATTAATCTTGTTATATTCGCCAATTGACTTATTAATACTATCTGCCATAGCTTTTACAGTTTCTTCTGGAGTTTGTTTTCCATTAAGCATATTTTCAATTTCAGTTTCAACTGTTTGCCTAGCTTCTGGGAATACGCTTAACAGTGCTCCTGCATACTCTGGTGATGAGCTGTGAAGCTGATCAACTGCTGTCTTAAATTGTGGGAATTTATTAATATTATCTTTATATACTTGTTCATTTTGAGCATCAGCTGTAACAGGGAAATATCCAGTGTTAGCATTCCAATAAGCTTGTGATTCTCGAGAAATCAAGAATTTTACAAATTCCCATGTGGCCTTCTTTTTAGCGTCATCTTTATTATCTAATGCCCATAAAGATGCACCTCCAATTGAAACTCCACCTTTTGAACCATCGACAGCAGTTGGAAAGTATGCAGTACCAACTTCAAATTTACCATTAACATCAGTTAAAATTTGTTTTAATGAAGCTGTTGAACCTAATGTCATTGCAGATTTTCCTGCTGAGAAATCAGCAAGCCCTGCATCTCCGCCACGTCCTACATTAGATGTACATCCCTTATCATATAAACTCTTCCATGAATTTAAAATACTTAAAGCCGCACCATTTTTGTCAAAGTCAACTGCAGTTGCTGCACCCTGTCTACCGTTTCCGTTATCTGCATATTTAAGCCCTTGTTTAGCAATAAATTCTTCAAAGAACCAGCCATAAATACCAAGAGAAATTGCATTAGCAGCTCCACCTTTAGACTTTAAATCGCCTGAAATGTTTTCAATTTGAGAAAAACTTTGGGGTACATCTTTAATACCAGCCTTAGCAAACATATCTTTATTATAATATAGTATTGGGGTTGATGAATTAAATGGCATTGAATATAACTTCTTATCTACAGTATAATATGCGGCTATATTAGGTTCGATTTTCGAAATGTCATAATTATCTTTATCAATTAATTCCTGCATCGGAACTATATACCCTGAATCTATCATAAAACGAGTCCCAATGTCATAAATTTGTACTAAATCTGCTCCCATATTTCCAAGCTGTGCACTTTTAAGTTTATTTATTGAATCATCGTATTCTCCTTGATATTGTGCATCTACATAAATTCCTTTATCATTTTCGCTGTTAAATTTATCTACTAAATGAGTAAGAGCATCTCCATTTACGCCTCCCATAGAGTGCCAAAACGTTATTGTTGTTTTTCCTTTATTATTACCATTAGATGAGTTATTCACAGTTTCTTTACTAGCGCCACCGCATCCTGCAAGTAAAGTCAGGGCCATTGTAGCCGTTAAAACAAGTGGTAAGAATTTTTTTAATTTCATTTCTATTTTCTCCCTTCAATTTTGAAAATCATAATATTCCTATATTTAAACAGCTTATATTTTTTAATTAAATGCTGTTTTTTAACCATTATCTGTACTTTAATAAATCTTACTGTTCGATTTAGCCTTTAACAGCACCAGAGAACATACCTCTTATAAGTTGTTTTTGCCCTGCAACAAAGATTAATAGTGATGGTATTATTACCATTACAACACCTGCAATCATCATTGTTATGGACTGTGAGTCAATACTATTAAGCATACTTATACCAATTTGAACTGTTCGCATTTTATCAGATCCAGTTACTAGAAGTGGCCACATATACATATTCCAAGCATTTATAAATGTATAAACTGCCATTGCACCTATTGATGATTTTGTAAGAGGCATTAAAATTTTACATATGAACTTTATATTTGAGCATCCATCAATCTTTGCTGATTCATAAAGTGCAATTGGAAAGGATAAATAAAATTGTCTAAATAAAAATATTCCCATTGCTGATGCCAAATATGGAACTATAAGTACTTGATATGAATCCAGCCAATTCCATGAACTTACTGTTAAATAATTTGAAATGATCGTTGCTTCTCCTGGTATCATCATTGTTGACATAACAATCATAAACAATAATTCCTTACCTTTAAAATTTAAGAATGAAAATGAAAATGCCGCTAGTGAACACGATACTATTTGCCCAACTGTTATTAATCCTGCTACTAAAAATGAGTTAAATACAAATTTAAATAATGGAACTTTTTTTAATACATCTAAAAAGTTCGATAATGTAGGATTTTTGGGTATTAAATTTAAATCTGCTGAAAATACCTCACTTGATTCCATAAATGCAATGCTTAAAGCATATAAAAGAGGTAGAAGTACAATTAAAACAACAATCAAATTAATTAATAGTCTCAAAGAAGAGTTAATTCTTTTTCTATTTTTATGTCTTCTTCTCATCTTAGTTTGAATATCTTCTATTTCCTTTTTCGTTATATTTTCATTAATTACAGCTTCCATTAATACTTAACTCCTTTCTTTTCTACTCTGAACATTATTAATGTAAGTATCATTATTATTGCAAAAAGTACAACTGATTGTGCGGCTGCGCTACCAAATCGATAATTGAAAAATGCATCCCTATAAATTGAATAAACAAGAAGATTGGTTGACTCCCCTGGTCCACCTTGAGTTAATATTTTAACTTGTCCAAATGCTTGAAATGCTTGGATAATATTTACTACGAGCGTATAGAATAGAATTGGACTAAGTCCAGGTAACGTTAATTTAAAAAATTTATGAAGTGAGTTTGCCCCATCAATTGATGCTCTTTCATATATAGATTCATCAATATTGCTTAGTCCCGCCGAAAAATACAGGAAATTAATACCGCTGTTAAGCCATGCAGTTAATACTGCAACACAAATTAATGCATACTTAGGATCAGTTAACCAATTTATATTAACATTGAGAATTTTATTTACAATACCTACAGATGGGTGAAGAATAATTTTAAATATCATTGATGCTGATGTAGATGCAATTGCCATTGGAAGAGCATACGCAGTGCTAAAAATTCGTATTCCCGGAAAGGTTTTGTTACATAATAAGGCTGTTATAAGTCCTAAAGCCATGCTTACTAAAACAACTATTGCTACAAATATAACTGTAACAATTAGGCTATTATAAAATGATGATGATGAAAATAAATCTGTATAATTTTCAATTCCTACAAATAATTTAGGCTGTCCCATTTTATCTGTTTTATATAAACTTAAATATATTGTTTTAAAAAATGGATAAAATAAAAATAATATAAAAATTATAAGGCTTGGTATAATAAACAAATATGGTCCAATTTCAAATTTTTTTATTTTATTCATTACATAGGCCTCCTTTAACTTCATCATGCAAAATATTCTTTTCTGTGGTTTCATCAAAAATACAAATATTTTTTGTATTTATTAGAATCTGAGCCTCATCCCCAGTGCTTAAGCTAACGCTATCTTTAAAAATTGCTGTCAGCTCACTATTTCCAATTTTAAAATAAACATATGTCTTGTCTCCAAGCATTTCGCTTAATTCCACTTTTATATTAATTACTGAAGATACATATTCTTTATCTTCGTCCTTTATATCTGCACTTTGCGTAATATGCTCGGGTCTTATGCCGATAATTACATTTTTATTTTCATAGGATTTTTTTATTAATAACTTACTTTTACTTTTAGGTAAGTACACTTTTTCATTACCAAATATGAAATACACTTCATCATGTTCCTGTTTTAATTGGCATTTTATAAAATTCATTGACGGTGATCCTATAAAACCTGCAACAAATTTATTGATTGGATTATTATATAATTGCTCTGGAGTATCTACTTGATGCACTATTCCACCTTTTAATACAACTATTTTGGTACCAAGTGTCATTGCCTCTGTTTGATCGTGCGTTACATATATAATTGTATTGTTTAATTTTTTATGAAGTTTTGACATTTCAACTCTCATATGGTTTCGCAATTTTGCATCTAAATTTGACAAAGGCTCATCCATAAGCAAAATTTTAGGGTTTCTAATTATTGCACTTGCTATCGCAACTCTTTGCTTCTGACCTCCAGATAATTCTTTTGGCATTCTCTTTAATAATTCTTGTATTTCTAAAATTTCTGCAACTTTATTTACTTTTTCTTTTATAGTAGCTTTATCAACTTTTCTCACCTTTAAAGAAAATGCTATATTATCATAAACGGACATCATTGGATATAGTGCGTAATTTTGAAATACCATGCTTAAATCTCTTTCTTTGTGAGTAAGATAATTTGCAAACTGTCCGTCCAGCCACATTTCGCCTTCGCTTATTTCTTCAAGACCAGCTATCATTCTAAGTGTTGTTGATTTACCACATCCTGATGGCCCAACTAAAATCAAAAAATCTTTATCATCAACTTCTAAATTGACATTTTTGACTGCATATGATTCATCATCGTATTTTTTACATACGTTTTTGAGCAATAATTTTGACACTAGTTTTCCTCCTTAAACATTACTTTTAACAAATCTTCCAACAATTTGAATATTATCATTGTAAAAATTCAAAGTCAATTTATAGGAAACGTTTAACATGAGTATTTACATAGTATTAACCTAAGCTTTACAGTTTTATGCCAATACCTTTACCTTAATTTAACAAAGAGCACTGTACTAAATATATTGATTTAGCACAATGCTTACATATTAAAAATAATGGCAATTTTGTAGTTTTAATAATCTATTTTTATAAGCCTATCTCATTTGGTAGTGATATAATAATTATTATATGAAGCTATAATCTAATCAATAATATAATTTTTTCAAAATTTATAAGTGAGGCAAATTAAAAGCAATATAGAAAAGAGGAATATATTTGGAAGTAGTAAATGTAACCCACAAAAGTATCGATATTTTTTCAAATGTTCTAAATGAGTCTGCCACATGGCTTAATTCTATAAATCAACCAATGTGGAAGTATGAAGATATAACAAGTGAAGAATTGCTAAAGAAATATAGCATCGATGATATGAAATTATGCTACGAGAACAGAACCTTAATTGGAGTATATATTTTGCAATGGTATGATCCTCTATTTTGGGCAAATTTACAAAAGAATGAATCTGGAATACTGCACAAATTAGCTGTTTGTAGAAAAAGTGTAAAAAAGGGATATGGACGCAAACTAATACAATCTGCTGAATTAATTTGCAAAGAGCACAATGTAAACTGGTTAAGGTTAAATTGTGGTACATTTAGAGACAGGCTAAGAAACTTTTACGAAAGCAATGATTTTAAGATTGTAGACAGAGTATTTATTGATAATAGAGATCAAATTAGATATGAAAAATTTCTGAATCTATAAAAAATAAGAATATACTTAAATATTCTTATCTATAATTAAATGACTTTAAATTTAGATAAACATTATATATATCTATGAAAAAATTTGAATATTTATAGTTATGTTGTACATAACTAATGTACTATAGGGAGGTGACGCCATGACATATATGTCAATTGATTTATTAATTGCAGCTGTATTTGTAATTATAGGTATATTATTTATAAAATCCAATGGAAAAGGTTGTTATTTTATTTCAGGATATAACCTTGCATCTCCAGAAGAAAGAAAAAAACTATGACGAAGTGAAAATTTGTAACTACTTTGGGAAAACAATTTTGATATGGTCAGTTTTCTTTATCATAGGAGCTCTTGTGGATTACTTCTATTATGGAACTGGAATGAAACTTGCATTCTTACTTTTAACAATTGCCCTAGTATATCACATTTATATACGCTATAAGAAATTTGATGAAAAATTTAAAGTATAAAATGTGATATATAGATCCTAGCTTTAAAACTAGATTTATGTTGTAGCTTACCGAAATAATAAATGTTTTGTTCCGAAAAACTATGAAATATAGCAAAATAGAAAGCAGAAACATTTTTATGCAGTAGGCATTTGAAAATAAGCTGTTAAAAGTTCTTAATTGTAGTTTGTTCTACTAATGCTTGTCACGAAATTGGGAGCAAGCATTAGTGATGCAAACTGTAATTTAGCACTTTCAGCGAAATTTTCATAGTCCTGCGAAATAATAATGTTTCTGCTTTCGGTGTAGTATGGCATAAATCTAATGTTGTTTATAAACTTAAAGCTTTTTCATCTTCTCCTTAATCAAGCTAAAATAACTTCCAAGCACCGCAAGAATTTTCACCACTTCATCCAGATCAAAATTCAAAGAATGTCTTTTCATTTTTAGAGCTTCCTCCAGCTTAAAAAGCATAGATACTCCTTCCTTTAATCCAAATTTATCACAACTTACTGCGAGTCTATTCACTTCTCTTAAATTGCCGTCTAAAGTTACGCTTACTCCACTTAATAAAATTCCATCCAAAAGCACCTCTATATCATCAATCACAGTTCTCAAGTCTTGATTATTTTCCATAAAATCACATCCTTTATGTAATTGAATTAAACAAACTACTGTATACATATTGATAGCTATATTACGCTGTCTTTTCTGTAAGATAAGAAGATAAGGCAAGTTAAATCAATTACCATCTATATAGTCAAATTCATTAACGTACCATTTTTATAATAAGCTGTTATAGGGATTGCTGTAAGTCCAGTTTCGTTACTGAATACTTTAGTCAAGAGCATAAATGGATAGTTTTTCATTCTTTCCATTCTCTCCAGCTTTTCTATAAGCTTCTTATTATGACTAGAATACTTGACTTCAATGGTTACAGATTCTTCTTTTTCATCATATAATTGCATTTTGAAGAGCTGCTGTATTTTATCAAAGCTGCTTTCTCCAAACTTCAATGGCTTTATAAGAAATAAATTATAATTTTCTTCTCTTTCATTAAAATATAATCCTGAGTTCTTAGAAACTGTTAAAAATAAATCCTTCCAAGAATTAAAGGTCTTGTCCTTAAGATAAATACTTTGAATATCTGTGGTACCTACAATTTCCCCTTTGCTATTTTCACTAGAAGATAACCTAAAATCTCCATTTATCTTTCCATTAACCAGCTTTATTCTAGATTTAGAGAAGCTTTCTATATCAGAAGCAATTCCCCAAGGACAGCTTTCTCTGCTACAGCTGTTTTTATTATTGTAGGATGAATTTCTAGATATAGTGTAAGTAAACCATTTGTTAAAGCCTTCTACTGTAAAGTAAAATGTAGTTCCTTCATAGCCTGACTCTGTTATCCACTTGCTAGATCCTACTGCTGTAAGTTCTATAGGAGGAATTTCATAATAAGAACTTTTATGCTCTCCCATTAATTCTACTAAAGTTTTTTCATCACTGCAGTTTTCAATAACCATGGTCAAAACATAAATGCTTTGAAGCAAATACCTAAAACTTTCTACAGAAAAAGAAGCATTTTTATTAATATATAATCTGAGTTTTCCTTGAAGTGCTCTTATCTTCTTCTCAATACTTGGAATATCACTATTATGACAAATAATTGATACCTGTTCCAGCTTATCTAAAAAACTTTCAGGAATTCTTGCAAGACCTGTAAAATATATTTCATCTATAGTTTTTCTAACTTCCTTTATACATCTTTCTAAAGTTTCTTTACTTACAATTTTGTCCTTAGCAATTAAAGAAGTAACCTCTTCTTTCTTTAACATGCCTTTGTAAAGACCATAGTGAATTACTGCCTCTGCCTTATGTCTACAAAGTGCTTTACTCTTGCAGCTGCATAAAGCATTATTGACTATACTGCTATCCTTTATGGATATATATTTCTTTTTTTCGCCATTCACAGAAATAAACTTTACAATTGCTTCTCCTGCAAATTCTACTTCAAGAAGAGCTTCTTCTTTTATATCTGCTTTTAATCCAAACTCCATTCTTTTAACAATATTTCCAAATTCTCTGTCACCCAAAGCAGTTTTTATGCTCTTTAAGGTTATATTTAAAAGTTCTGAATAATCTGGACTGAATTCCTTCTGTTGTTTTGATATGTCCCTTTCTTCACTAGAATCCCCATTTGAAGAAGAGGACTCTCCAAAGATTTCTTCCATATGATTTTTTATATATAAATAACTCATTACAGCATGCTTACAAATATTCCTTGATGGACAGCTGCACTTAAAGGCTTGGATATCTTCATTTACGCTACATGAATTTCCATCTGGCAGTTCACATTTTACAGATGCTTCTTCCACTGTAATTTTAACACCAGCATCAGAGTTTAAGTCCTTTGACGCTCTATTAAATATACCTTTATTAGTAACTCCAATAAGATACTCATCATTAATAGAAAGAATATAAGATTTTAACTTACTTAAGAAATTATCTTTGCTATCCATTTAGCTAACCCTCCTGGCGTCATCGCTGCAACTTCTGCTCCAAGTGCAGTCATTTTACCTGCAGCCTTCTTATCATAAAAGCCATTCGCTTTATCATCCAAAGCTGTAAGAATTATAAGCTTAGCTCCAGTTTCAATTATTGCCTTAGCCCTTGCATACATTATGTTGTAATTATACCCATCATAAAGGTCTGTCACCATTACTACCATAGTTCTTAAAGGACTTTCTATCAATTTTTCTGCATAACCTAAAGCCCTTCCTATATTAGTCCCTCCTCCCAGCTGAACACTCATAAGTGTTTGAACTGCATCATCCACATAAGAAGTTAAGTCTACTATTTCCGTGTCAAAAATAAAAAGGCTGGTTTTTAACATAGGGAGCTTTGAAAATATGCCTGCCATTATAGCACTGTGAATGACAGAAGAGAGCATACTGCCACTTTCATCTACAGCAATTACTATGTTCCAAGTATTATATTTTCTTACTCTACCATAAAAATAAACTTTGTCTACAATTATTCTCTCTTCTTCTTTATCATAATTTTTTAAATTAGCTCTTATCGTTCTTTTAAAATCAATGTTTCTAGCAGACTTCACAGCACTTCTTTTGTTTCTGTCCACTTTTCCTATAATAGTAAGCTTTACTTCATTTTCTAGACTTTTAGTTATTTCATCGACTACCTTTTTAACTATTTTTCTTGCTGTATCTAAAACATCTCCCTTCATTAAATGTTTCATCTGCAATATATTTTTTAAAAGCTCTGCATTAGGCTCCATGGCCTCTAGCACTTTTTTATCTGTTAAAAGCTCCTTCATGTTATATTTTTCTAGAGCATGCTTTTCTAATATTTCCACTGTTTCTTTAGGAAATAAGGTTCTAACCTTTGTTATCCAAGAAGGCACTGTAAACTTAGAACTTCCTCTTCCTCCTCTTGGGTCATCTACTCTTATTCCTCTTTCTTCATCATAATCCCTATCATATAAGAACTCTAGCAAATCACTAAGCTCTGAGTAATTGCTGCTATCTTCCGAAAATCCTATTCTATCCTCTGCAAACTTTCCAAGTACTAATCGCCATCTATTTAAACCAATTAAATCTTCATTCATACCTTACCCTTTCTCTTTTAAAGTAAAACTTACACTTAGCAAATATTATTTCACCTCATATAACTGTTAACTCAAACCAATTCCCACAATATAAGTTATTTAATCTGCACTTTATCTAGAATCTTACACCTGGTATTTTATGGATGTATATTCCACTTCTTCAAAATCTCCATTGCATATTTATCTAATGATACTGCTAGGTTTATATCCTCTTCTTTTAATGCCTTTTCATATAGAATATTATCATCATCAGTGCTGTACACTTTTGCTGCCTCTTTAGCAATGCTGTCAATTTCAAAAGGATTAAAGAATGTAAAACTAAATCTCAAATCTGGAAGAAGCGCCATGAAGTGTTCCTCTTCTATGTTTCTCATAAAGCTATCTATTCCATTAAGTAAATCCTCTTCAATAAGTAATAAGTCTTTAGCTGTAGAAAATAGTCCTTTTAAAAAGCTTCCTGACTTCATAAGTTTTTCCCCAGTTCCATAAAGATACTGCATTGCCTTATCTGTTACTTCCTTAGAATTAATAGAATTTAATCCGTATAATATACCTAATGCTGCTCCTTCAACTGCGCTGTTTAGATTCTTCTTATTAATAAGCAGTTTTAAGCTGTCGATTAAAGTTTCACTATCAAAATCAGCTTTATTAGAAATATGATAAATATCTTTTAGCTTAGATATAACTTCATTTTCATTGTCATAATCTACAGTGCTTAAACTTGTTATTTGAGACACAGCTTTATTATAAGCAGCATTAAAGAATTCTTTAAGCTTTCCATTTATATTAATATTAAGCAAATCCTCTGAATTACATAAAAAATTTAGATTGTAACAAGAATTTGTAACTGATACAAAATCTTCATCGCCATTTAAGATCTCACCAAAGGATGGAAGAAGTCCCTGAAAACTGCTTTCAACGCCCATAAGTGCAGCTTCTATTAAAAGCAGTGAAGCTTCTCCTGATACATTTTCACAAGAGATAAACCTCTTTGCAAGTATAGAACTTGCTGCCTCCTTTAAGCTCCCACCATGCACTGAAAGTTCTATAAGTGTAGCTTGAAGTTTAGTAGTCCATTTATACTTCCATACTTCTCTTACTAAATTGGTATTTTTCCTTTTAATAAAATCAGGTCCCTTTTCCATGAAGCAAAAGCTAGTATTTAAAAACTTCATTATATGAAAAAACTTACTTTGCTCCCTATGCTTTTTACTCTTATAAATACTTAATGGCACTTCATTTTCTAAATTAGTGTTTTTTATGTTAAACTTTCTGCACAATTCATTAAAATCTTGTACTATAGGTGGCACTTCTGCTAATGCGCATAACTTACCTATTTTATTTCCTGTAAGCAGGTCTCTCAAATATTTTAAAGAAACCTGTGCCTCTGCATCCATTTCACCTTTTACAAAAGAAGATGTTATGCCATCCTTAAGCTCATAAACTCCACATTCATACTTGTTCCTTAGAGATTTAAGTCCCTTTGCCATATTAAAGACTTCAATTTCATCTGCTGTAGAAAGATTTCCGTGATTTTTTCTTATAAGTTTCCCGCAGTGTACAATATAATTAAGAACAGCATCTTCATAAGGCTTATCCACCTTTTTCTGAATATTTTCAAAAACTCGTTGATAAAAAGCAGGATGAGGCATTCCGCTGGCATAACCATTTAATTGATCACTTTCCTCAAAAGAATAAGCCATGGCATATACTCCAGTGTCCTCTTGAGCTATATTATGAAGAGTTATTTCCTCATTAGATTCGAGTCCATCAATAAGGGCAGAAGTATGAAAGCCTCCGCTTACTACAAGAACTTTATTGTATTTTTTAACAGCTTCTCTTATTTTAATACTCATAAATGTTTCTCTAGAAAGACAGCCATCCTCTTTAAGCATTTGTTCATTATAGCCTGCTCTAGAAAGATAACAGGAAAATATCATATTTTCTATGAACTTCTCAGTACTTATCTTAAGTCCATCTATTTCGAATAATTTTTCCCAAAGCTCATTATAATTTCTGCAGCCTTCCTTTTCACAAAGGGTTTTAATAAAAATACTTTCCTTCATTAAATAATCATCATTATAGGTATTTTTCTCCTGAGCTTTTCCCATGATCTCTAGTTTTTTGCTGTTTATAAGTATTTCAGAATATGATAAGTCTATAAACTCACAGGCAATATTTCTCTTTTTTCCTTCTCTTAATGCTAAAAGCTCTGGAGAAAAATCTAAAAAGGGATAATAGCACCTATACTTTTCTTTGTTTTCTTCTATAAGCGCATTTCTATCATAGTAACTATAGTAAATACATACAGGGGCTTTCGTTTCCTCATGAGCTATATACTTTATTACTTTATTAGCCTCTGCAGGCCCTTCAATTAATATAATTTCAGGATTATAACTCTCTATTACCTTTTTCAGATGAAAGCTACAGGCAGGACTATGGTGTCTTACTGGGAAAAACATTACTTTGCTTTCTAAATTGTAAGCTTTTTTCACATAGTTTTTTATTTTATTATCTATATTCTGATTGTCTATATTTTTACCCATGCTAGCTCCACCCTTATTTAATCCACTTTTTAGCTTCATAGAAATCCTTCCAGTTACCACCCATTTTTGCACTTTTACCTTTAACTACAATGTTAAAATAACTCCTTAGCTTATCCACATCTTCACGGCTTTCCTTAAGGACAGAACCTAGTATGTTTTGTACCATAGTACTCATATCAATTTTAGAATCTCCATAATAAAAGCTGCTCATAAGAGTTTGATAATAAACTGACACTGCCTCAGCTGTACTCATTACTGCAGAAGGCTTGTCAATTCTACTACCTTCAGAAGAGATTCCTTCCCTTAATTCATGGAAGGTTGTAGCAAGAATTTCCGCTGCATCTCTATCCACTTCCATATCAATATTTGAATTCTTAATAAGCTTCTCAACTTCTCCTTCTATAATCTTAGCTTCTAAAGAAACATCGCTTATTGGGAATACAGTTTCAAAATTAAATCTTCTCTTTAAGGCACTACTCATTTCATTAACTCCACGGTCTCTAGTATTAGCAGTAGCTATAACATTGAAACCAGGAGATGCACAAAGCAGTCCTTCTTCTCCAAACTCTGGTATATTTAAAACTTTATCACTAAGTATACTGATTAAACTATCTTGCACCTCTGCTGGGCATCTAGTGATTTCCTCAAATCTAGTTATAATTCCCTTTTTCATGCCTACATACAAAGGAGAAGGAACTAATGCTTCTTTAACTGGTCCTTTAGCTAAAAGCAAAGCATAATTCCAAGTATACTTAATCATGTCCTCTGTAGTTCCTGCTGTTCCCTGTATAGTATTTGTGCTACATCCACAAATAGCAGCCGATAAAAGCTCACTTAACATGGTTTTAGCTGTTCCCGGCTCTCCAACCAGCATAAGTCCCCTATTTCCAGCTAAAGTTATAATACATCTCTCAATAAGAGTATCATCTCCATAAAATTTCTTTGTAATATTAACATTCTTTCTTTTTAGCTTTAAAGGCTTACTTCTTCCTAAAATAAAAGTCCTTACAGCCTTAGGAGATAATCTCCAGTTTTCTGGTTTAGGCCCGTCATCGTTAGCTTCTAATGCAGCTAATTCATCTGCATATAATATTTCAACGGTAGGTTTTAATGCTTTTATTTCACTCATATATTATATTTAGTGAGAGAGTATACTAAAAATTATCAAGCCCTCACTAAATCCTCCCTTCTTTATTTTCAAACTTAAATATTTCATATCTGGGATACCCAATAGCCACTTTTAATTTATCGTTAAATAATTTTTTAATTAGTTCTATAGAAGATGCATAAACAAGTTTATTTTCTGTCCCATCTTCATATCTTTGTATTGTTAGAAAAAATTCATCATTTTTATCCTTTAAATAAGTACTACAGCTGTCACAAGCTTCATCTATCTGTATCAAAGAATATTCTTTGTTAGTCTTCCACTCATTTAAATCATGGTCTTCAAAACTTGCACTAACCCATTGTGGCTGCTTTTCTAAAAAATAGTTTTTAACTGCATCTTTTTCAATAAATTTTTCAATTGAATCTGCCAATAAATATGGTTTGTTGTCATTATACTCTTTGCCATAAATCTTTCCTTTTGAATCAATTACCATGTATATTGATTCATTATAGTGAAAAGTTGCACAAGTAAAATAATATTCTTCATCAATTTCCTCTGCACCTACATAATAATCATAATCCATTGTACGTGGATTAAATTGAGAGCCTATCATATCTAAAGAAAATCCTTCAAAGGATTTTCCTAATTTATATGACATGCCAGCATAAAGCTTTTGAAATCTTATTACACTATCATACAATGGATATCCAATATCTTTTAGAACCTTAATTATAACTTCCTCATCTTGCGGTACCTTATGCCTTTTTGATTTATTAAGCATATTAATTGCTCTTGCACTTAAATTATACATTTCGCCACCTCATTTTTAAGCCCTCCTTTTGTACGTAGAAGAGCTGCATGAGGAAGATGCGAAAACTGAGATATTTGCAATAATTCAGCGTCTACTTCTTCTAAACTATCAATACCACTTTCTATTGAGACAATTCCCATTAACTTTAAAATTGTATTATGAAAATTTTCTATTTCTTTTGGATAGTTACTCATATTATCACCCTAACTTTTTTTATTCTTATTACTCTAAGTTTTAACAACAATCCCAATTATATGAGACCTTAATAAAACATTATAATTTGCAGCTTTTAAAAAGATTGTTTATTATTGCACTTTGGCATGTTCAAGAATTATTTACATATTTTTTTCATCATAATCTTTTACCTTTGCACATACCTCTTCAAACTCATCTTTACTTACTATTTCGTCCATTTCGCTTATGTCAATTGAGCCTTCTGCTAAGAAAAATCCCATATCTCTCTCTTCTCTATTTGATTCTATATACCTGTTATCACCTATCATTATTTGTCTTTCTGCATGTCCATTTACTATTTCCATATATGTATCATATTCTTTTCCATTCTCAAACCAATCCCATTTGAACTTTATATACGCTCAATCATTCCTTATCTAGTAACTTCTCCTATGGCAAGTTTTCTTTTCAATTCTGGATAAATCTTATAGTAAAGATTTTTACTCAAAATAGAATGATAAATAGCAAGAATTATAGTAACACCAATTAAAATAGCAGGTATTATATATAGTACAGGATTATTTAGAAAGAATCCGAACACGTCAAATTTTTTATCAATCCACTTTGCATATACGTAAACCATCAAAATTATAATAAAAACAGGAAATGCAAAAACTCCTGACATAATATTAACAATATTCATTTTTTTATGAATAGATTGAAAGTGCTCCTCACCAATATAGCGCTCTAACAAAAAGCATTGTTTGTCAAAGGAATCACTTTTTTGAACTTGAAGATTATTTTTAGTAATATGCTTATGTAAAATGTCTAACTCATTACTGAATTCTAAAGTTTCATATAATATTTTTCCAAAGCCCACAAATCTACCTCCATGTAATTCAATAAAATTATTTTCTTTTTCCCTCATTTACTATTTTAAAACCCAATCTGTAAATTCTTTAATAACTTCTTCAGGATTAGCTCGCTTGTTTTGTTCTGCAATCAAATCATAATATTCAAGTTCTGTATTATTAAAGGTATAGCTTTTCCAAACCTTTGTTCAATTACGCCTTCTTCATGGAGATTTCCTCCTAATTAATACTGCTGCTCTGTTTCTATGCTTATTATCAGTTATTCCATCAAAGTATAATGAATAACTTTTACCACAGGCCTTTAATTTACGAAGTATTATATTATCCATATTAAGTGTAATCTTTTCCCCTGAAACTTGATTAATATAACTCTTTTTATCTATATGCTGTAACCAGCATTCAATAAGTTCTCCAGATTTAACTACAAGCCATCCGTTACCTCCTTTTATTGGTTCATCATCGCTGCCATATGTAAAGGTTAATGCATATGTATCATTATCCAACTTCACACTTTCCATATAATATATAGAACATAATTGAGTAAATTCAAATAGCTTCTTTTCCTCTATATGTTTACCATCGATACCGTAAACTGCGTAGAATATTTCACTAGGCCTTTCTACATGAAATATGCTTCCGCCATTTGCAGTTACCTCAATTGTCTCATGATTTTTCCAATTGATAACAGAACTATTCTTTTCAAAATATGCATCCAAAAACATACCTTCTACTAAAACTTTACGTTCCCTAATAGATACTCCTTTATCATCAAGTAAGCGATGCAATATTACATTTTTATCAATTGTTGAAAAGGCCTGTATTCCTTCTTCATTATACAAGCATCTACTTACCAATGGCTCTTCTATTTTCACACGCTTTACCGACTGAAAGTATTTATTCTTAGAAAATTTATATTCACCTAGTTTTGTAGGTTTTTTATTAAAGGTTCCATCAGTATAAGATAATATCTTATCTCCATCTCTAAAAATATGCTCAGCTACTGATGCCATTAGTTTACAATCCTCAATATCTTTTCTATCCCCTATGGGCAAGCATACAACCTTGTTTAAAGATGTTTTGTTATATCCAATTACACACCAAATTTCATTATTTGGTCCTTCGAACAAATCATATGGTACTCCATCATATTCACAGTAGCATGTGGTTTGTAATTTTTCTAAGTCCAATTTAATATAGCAAAAGTTATCTTTATATTTATCTATTTCATCTAAATGTGATGAAATATCAGTTGCATCTTTATAATTATTTATACTAAAAAACACTTGATTTTTTGATGGTAAGTAACACATATCTCCTGTGCTCAGGCGATAATCAGCATCGATATATATACCATAAAATTCATCCATATGATAATTGCTAATTTTAAAAATATTATTATCTATAATTAAATCCTCCAAAGTTTTCCCTCCTAAATTCAATCTAATTATATCAACCACTTATTTGCTATTTCTTCAAACCAATCTACAAAATTATTTCATCCATTTATTATATAAAAGGTATATTCAAAACATTGTACATAGCAAGTAACCTAAAACCGCATGTTTCCCTCGTCAACATATATTCTTTTATCCTGCTATATCAGCTGATTCAAAACTTCCGTCGATATTTCCACAAACTATGATACAGTGCCCTGCAAACAAGTCTCCATCATAAAAGAAAATCTCAAACTCACCTTTAGGATAAACGCTTATAGTATCTAATTCTATGGATTTAATAAACATTTCTTCTGAAACTTCTTCAATTTCTGCTTCTTCATCAATCCAATCATTAGCAAGTTCTAAAAGTTCACTTGCAGCATAAGCTCTAACTTTAACACTCCAACTCTTTTGATTTTGGAAAAGTTCATGAGCAGTTTTAAGAGAATCTTTCATTTCTTCTTTATTATCTAGATCAAAATACAATCGTCCTTTTTCCTCTGCCCATGTGATATCAGTTTGAAAAGTCTTAATTCCCTTATCTAATTCAAATTTTCCAAGGATCTCATCTTCATAAAATACTGGCTTTAGTTCTTCAACTAATATGTCTTGAAGTTCTTCATCCTTATAGTCTGCATCTATGAGTTCTAATAGCATGAAGGCTCTTTCGCCTTTTCTTAGCTTAAGTTTAATTATTGAATTTCCTTTAATAGTCTTTTGCCATTCCTTTAAGCCTTCGTTATCAGTAAGCCACGATAAATTAATCTCCTCTTTTACTGATGGCTCATTGCTGTTTAAATCCTTCCAAGCAATAAGGTTTATAGACGCTCTCCATAATTCGTCTTTCCCTCCCTTTCCTGCACCAACTCCACTAGAAGCTGTTATAGCAGCTGCCTCGAATACTTCATCTGAAAAATTTTCATCAAATTTTTTTATCTCACTATTTTTACTCATGAATTCCTCCTATTTTAAGTAAATTATACTTATAACTGAAATTTCTCATTAAAATTGCCAGGATGTATTACCTTATATTCATTCTCATCTTCACCATTACCATGTGCAATAGCTACAATGCCTGATTTATAAATGTCATTATCTAAAAACTTTTCATTTTTTAGAATTTCCAAGACGTCATTTACATCTTCTTCAGGATTTTCTGATGTCATGAAAACAATTATGGAATTTGTATCGTCTAAGCTTATTTAAATCTTTCAAGAAATCAATTTTATTAATCTCAATGTAACAATCCATAAATCTCAAACCTTCTAATTCTGTAAAATACTTAAAATCATCTGTATTTAATAGGCTCTCATTTTTAGCATCTCAAATATGCATTTTTACGATATTCATCTGATAATAATTTGTTTTCCTCTAAATATCCTTTAACCTTCTTTTCTATATTTAACTGTGACAAAAACTCAAGTATTTCTTTTATAGGACCTGCATCTGTATACCATTCGTAATTCTCTGTGCACTCTTCAACTAATACTTCTAATTCTTTTTCAAATGATGGATTCTTATCTAATAAAGCATCAATCACTACAAGCTTGAAATTAAAGTCTTCAAATATTCCTGATTTATCTATATATTCTGCCATTCAAAAAAGCTCCTTTACCGCTATACCTTATATTATAATACTTATATTTCAACTTTCTCACACTAAATATTCCCTATCCAAATCCACCACATCTTTTGATTTGAGCATATGCATAACGGCATCACTCCCATTTCTTCTCACTAATTCTTCTTCTAATTCTGTTATAGGAACTAATGTATAAAAATCTATCTTCGCACCATCATCAAATACATATGGCGGAATATCATCAGATACGCATATCATAATTCTACTTAACTCAGTTCCATTCTTAAATGGAATTACAGCTCCTCCATTCTGCCCATTAGGAATGATTACTTCTTCATTTACAATACCTTCATATATATGTGGTAAATGGCCGATTAGCCTTAACATTTTAATAGGCCAATAGTTTTCTTCATCTTTGCAGGATTCTTGATCCAACTTCCAATCAGATGGTAACTTAATTAATAATTCAGCATATTTGTATTGGTTGTCTTCTGTTGAAAATCCCATTGGATATTCACACATTCCAGTGGTTACTAATGTAAAATAGTTTTTCTCTTTACTTGGCTTAATTACATTTACTTGTATGGATACTTTACTTCCAGGAACTATTTCATATATACTAGAATCAATACATCCTAAATATTTTTCTATATGCTCTACAACAACATCTCCATCATCTTCAATCATATCTTCTTCATAGTTCTCATAATCTTTGCTGCTCAATTTATACACCTCACCTTTCTATAGATACATTTAAACTTTTATAAAAATAAGAGAATTCTCAAACTATTTTTCTTCTCTCCACTTATCATTAGTTCCTGTTTTAGAAACTAATGCTTTGTTTACTTGATAAAGAATTTCACTAAAGAATCTTTCAGGCAGTGTTTCTATTGATACTATATTTTGCTTATAGGTTTTCTCATCCATATAAGCATATTTTGACATAGTTCCTAATTTATAAAAACATAAATCATAAACTGTTGCTTCTTCATTTTCATAGCCTACAGATACGCCGCTGAAATTCAGCCCAGATTCTACTTTATAACTACTGTCTTCTTTATAAAAAGCATAATAACCGCCACCATCTCCAATGGCTCCTCTAATCCAACCAAAGTCTGTTAGCTTGCCAAGCAAGGACAAACCATTTAACATAGTTCCACCAAAGCGTTCCACAGTATTTTTCTTCTTTTCTTCTTCTGTAACAGTAAATATTTCTCTATTTAGCTGTTCAAAAGGCTGTTTAATTTCATAGTTTTCAAATTGTTCTTTCCATAAAGCTATGTCTTCACTATTTAATTCAATAGGATGAACAATTCCTATTATCATTCCATCTTGTAATTCATACTCTTCCTCATCTTTAGTATTAAAGCTGCCATCCTCCATATATCTGAAACTTCCATTTAAAACATTGTCTTTATAAACACCCCAAACAAGACCTATAGCAAACTTATGCATAATAGGATTTTCAACAAAAAGTTTTATCCAAGATTCTTTTGTCCATTTTCTATTGCTAGATAAGGCCATTTCTAGACGAATCACTTGTATATTAGCAACTGTTTTTAACTGTTTCTTTAAATTTTTAAATTCTTCAGAAGCTTCCTTTGCCTTAACTTCATCATCCTTCTTAGCTGGAGTTGGCAGGCTTTTAAGCTTTTTGCCACTTTCATCAGTTACTTCTAAAGTAAGCTCTGGAGTAAGTGATGCTGTAAATTTTCTATTTCCATAATCAAAAACTCTTTCTCCCCTTACATCAAAGCCTAAATTTGTAACTATCCTATCAGAAAGCTCTTCTATGTCTATTCCAATTTGCTCTGCCGCAAATTTAAGAGCTGAAGCTGCTGCATTTTTAACTTGCTTAAATTTAAACTTTCTTGATATATTGTCTACTATTATCAAAGCCTCATTACTTCCATTTAGAGCAAGAGCCTTAACTGCTTCACTAGCTATTGTACCTCTTGAATTCTTAGGCCACTCTTCTATATTCTTTTTAATTAAACTTATTACTTCATAGTCTCCATAAACTGAAGCAAATGGTAGTACCCATTTTTTCTTACTTTCTGCATCTGCATCCAGCCACCTTTGTAGAATTTCTAAGGCAAGTTTAGATAAGTCCTTTTTATCTAAAAGTTCTCCTACCTTTAAAGCTTCACTACTTAATCCAATTTCAATACAAGAAGCATAACATACAAGCATATATTTTATAATTTCACTTTCTGCATAAGCTTCACTATCCTTAAACTTTACCTTTGTCAAAGTATCACAATTCAGCCATCTTAGAGTTGCTGCTTTATTCCCTTTTAAACCCTGCTTACAGTATTTTAAAATATCTAATTCTTCATTTTTTTCTTCCAAAGCACTTTCTAGATTTAAAGCTTCCCTTATAAGAGCTTTTATCTTTTCACTTTTTTCTACTTCCAAGGCTTTGTTTAAGGCTTCCAAAACTTTTTCATCACTGCTCTTTAAAAGCACCTTTACTGCCGATTCCCTAACTGCCTGTTTTTTTGAACTTAAGCTAGTTATCACCATCTGCTGCTTTATCTTGCTTGAGCTTAAAAGCTTTATTACTGTTTCCTTTACGACTTTAGAGGAATCGCCTAAATACTCTATAAGAGTTTTTGCACTTTTAGTCTCCTCAAGAGTTTTATTTAAAGTTTCTAAAATTCCCTTTCTACTTTCAGCATCACAATTAGGGATATTTTCTATTACCTCTTCTTCCTTTGTTTCAATTAACTTTTCTATAATTTTAACGGCTTGGCTACTTAAGCTATTTCTGACGTAATTACCAAATGCACAATGTCCTAAATAACTTATATAGTTTTTAATAGATGCTCCACAACTTACAAGTAGTTCAATGTAAGAATTCAAATCATCTTCCGATGCTTTTTTTCCCTCGTACTTAAGATAATCATTATACATATTTCTTAATATGTCTGGATTTCCTATGGCAATAAATATATCCATGGCCCTTGAAAACATCGAAGATTGATTTTTTAACCAAAATAGAATTTTAGAAAAATTAAATGAAGACATGTACATATCTCGTTTTCCAAATAAGCCTTCCAAAGACTTATCTATGTCACTAAAAGAGATATTTCCTTCTAAGTATTGTATAAAATCTTCGTAAACCTCTCTTTCAATACCATTCTTGTCCATAAACGTAGAAAATTCATGTATAAAAGCATCTTCTGCATCATTTAGGAATTCCTTACCTTCTCCTTTTTGCCAAAGGATGAAGGCCATATAAGCTTTATTCATGCCAAAACACATTTCTGTAGCTTTTTTAAATTCTCCTATGTGTTTATCTGCTTCTTCCTTTAATTCTTTTCCATAGGTATAGTTATAATTTAAATTGTTAGATGCTCCAAGCCATGCAATGTATGATTCTCTTTTAATTTGAAGCGCATCCACAAGGTTTGATATTACATTATATCTGTTATATTTTAGATAGTTATGTAAATCGTAAAAGAACTCTTTATAATCAAATTCTGCAGCAAATTTAGTAAATCTTCTTGCTATTTCAGATTCAACGCATATAGTACAACTAATTCCTATAAAAAACCTGAAAACATACTTATTAAGGTTCAAAACTAATCTGCTGTCATTTTTTAAAGTTTCCACTATCTCTTTTAAATCTGAAGTTCCCTCTTTTAAATATTCAATTAATGCATCTTTCTGCATTTCAGATATACTATTATTAAATAAATTTCCTATGGATTCAATCATGTCATTTTCTAACCACTGGAAATATTCTTTATCTTTTTCCTTGTAAGCTAAATAAGTTATTATTATAGCTTTTTCATTTATTTCGCTTATCTTAATAGCTTCTAAAAATGAATCTCTATGCTTTTCATAAAGACTATCATAAAACAATATAAATCCACGATCTAAAGTTCTTTCCTGCTCAGTAATAGATGTTGCGTAATAAGCTATAACGAAGACTGGGCTTAAACCGTATTTTAAAAACTCTTTATAATAAGAAGTTGGTTTATAATAACTTGTCTTATCTAAAGCAAAGAATAATGAAGACTTGCCCATTTTAAATAGTATTCTTAAATATTTTGATAAATAATCATTAGCTTTATGCTTGACTAAAGAATGATATACACTAACTACAGCATCTAGTACATCAATCTTTAACTGTTTCATATCTATACTAGGAAGTTTATTAAAGAAATCCTCTTCTTTGATGTTGCCTTCCACATATTCTTTAAAATCATCAATAACTTCATACGTTAAGCCTAAATCTAAAAACACATTACTTATTTTTTCCGTTAAATGCTGTTCCAATCCCATTTTACTTAACACTCCTCATCTACCTATACTTCATTAATAATTTTTATACCTTCTATCTTCATCTTACTTTCCCTACTTAACAATTATGTATTGTCTATATCTTATTTTTTGAGATTCTACTGAAATATTGATAATTATGATTAAAATCAGTTCAGTATTTTAGGAAATATCTTTTAAATATCATTATTTGTTACATCGCTATAAATTGTCATGATTGATAACTTCCATGCTACACCTTCATCTTCTTCTATTTTTGTTTTTAATAAGAATTCTTTTGTCTCCTGTGGAAGGGTTAAATTCACAATAGTTTCTCTCATTCTCTCTTTCCTTTCCATACTTTTTCTCCAACTTATTTAATTGTGTATTTTTTACTTATATATTCTCACCGTATAAATCTCTAATTTTCCTTATTTTAAAAGCCTTCTCTGCAATTTATCTTGCACTTAGCTCATGACCATATTCCACAACAACATACCAATATATTAAATCTGAAATATTATTATAATTTATATTCTTCTGGTAACTTGTCTCCAATCAATTGAATTAACCTTTTATAAATATGGCTACTTATAACATTTTTTTCTTCTAATCCAAATTCCATATCCTCTAATACTAATGGCTTTGAAAATTCTAACACTTCAATTTCCTTGTTATTAAATGCTGTTTTCTTATACTTTTTAACCTTAAGATTTTTCAAATTTGTTACATTATTCTTATTAACTTCCTTTAAAACCTCATCCTCAAATGAATAAACCTCAATTCCATTTATACTTAAAGCTTTAGAATTGTCTATTTCCCATTTAAATAATTCAATTTCATCATATTCTATATTCATGTAATAAATAAAACCCAAATTATTCTCCATAAATCCCACATAGGATTCTTCAAAACTTCCATAATAAATACTTCCTACAGACCACAATCCTGTAATTTCCATTAAACACCTCCCCATTAGACTATACCTCTTCAAACTCATTTTTGCTAACTATTTCATCCAATTCATTTGATTCAATTAAGCCTTATGCTAAGAAAAATCCCATATCTTCTCTATTTGAGGCTATATATCCGTTATCACGTATCATTATTTGTCTCTCAGCATATCCATTTACTTTTTCCATATACGTATCGTATTCTTTTCCATTCTCAAACCACTCCCATTTGAACTTTATATACATTGAATCATTCCTGACTGTTAAATTTTAACAAGGCAATTTTATATTAAATAAGGTTCTTTATTACTACTGCCGCTCTATTTCTATGTTTACTATCAATTATTCCATCAAAATATAATGAATAACTACTACCACAAGCCTTCAATTTACGAAGTATTACATTATTCATATTAAGTGTAATCTTTCTGCCTGTAACTTGATCAATATAACTCTTTTTATCTATATGCTGTAACCAACATTCAAGAAGCTCTCCAGATTTAACTACAAGCCAGCCGTTACCTCCTTTTATGGGTTCATCATCGCTGCCATATGTAAAAGTTAATGCATATGTATCGTTATCTAACTTCACACTTTCCATATAATATATAGAACATAATTCTGTAAATTCAAATAACTTCTTTTCTTCTATCCGTTCACCGTCAATGCCATAAACTACATAGAATATTTCGCTGGGTCTTTCTACATGAAATATGTTTCCGCCATTTGCTGTTACCTCAACTGTCTCATAATTTTTCCAATTGATAACAGGACTATTCTTTTCAAAATATGCATCAAAAAACATACCTTCTACATAAACTTTACGTTCCTTAATAGATACTCCTTTATCATCAAGCAAGCGATGCAATATCACATTTTCATCAATTGTTGAAAAAGCGTGTATTCCTTCTTCGTTATACAAGCATCTACTTACTAATGGCTCTTCTATTTTCACACGCTTTACTGACTGGAAGTGCTTATCCTTAGAAAATTTGTATTCTCCTAGCTTTGTAGTTTTTTTATTAAAAGTTCCATCAGTATAAGATAATATTTTATCTCCATCTCTAAAAATATGTTCAGCTACTGATGCCATTGGTTTACAATCCTCGATATCCTTTCTATCTCCTATAGGAAGACATACAACCCTATTTAAAGAAGTTTTCGAATATCCAATTACACACCAAATTTCATCATTTGGCCATTGGAACAGATCATATGGGACTCCTTCAGATTCGCAGTAACATGTGGTTTGTAAAGTTTCCACATCCATTTTAATATAGCAAAAGTTATCTTTATATTTCTCTAGCTGATCTAAATGTGATGCAATATTAGATACATCTTTATAATTATTTATACTAAAGAATATTTGATTCTTTGATGGTAAATAGTACATATGCCCTGTGCTTAGTCGGAAATCAGCATCAATATATATACCATAAAACTCATTGATATGATAATTGCTGATTTTAAAAATATTGTTATCTATAATTAAATCTTCCACAATCTTCCCTCCTAATATATTAAATATAAGAAATATTGCTTATAAAATTAAAATTTTGAGAACAATAAATCAATACATTTTTAAGTGCTACCTTTGCTAAAACTTGTTTTGAATATAAATATCTTCATAATCTTCTACCCTAATGTTTTAATAATTTCCTCGATTGATATAGGCATATAATTATTTGCATCAACACCTACATCGTATCTCTTTACTTCATTTTTTAGCATTTCAAGATTATATGTAATATCTGAATGTATATGTCCATGTAAATGAATAGAACCATGCCCTTTTTTGTTCCATTCCATTATAGGATAATGAAACAGTACAAATTTATAATTTCTATATTCAATTTCATGATAATCTTTAATCCATTGAAATAAGTCTTTATTAAAAGCATTATCGTCAATAAAATTATCATGATTTCCTTTTATTAAGTATTTAGTACCACATAATAATTGTAAATAATGATTGGCAATTATGCCGCCTTTCATAGTAAAATCCCCTAAAATATAAACTTCATCATTAGGTCTTATAACATTATTCCAATTTTTTATTAATCTTCCATTCATTTCATCTACCGTATGAAATGGTCTGTTTGTGTGCTTGATGATTTTTTCATGATTAAAATGTAAATCTGATGTAAAATAAATCATATTTCTCTCCTGATCCGCCAATATACTATTTTAATTTACCACTCTAACATTAATATATTAGGCAATTTCTACATAGTTTCATAATCAATCCAGGTTTCATCTATAAAACCACAATTTGTACACCTTGTGCTTATTGTAATCCAGCTAAAAGCATTTACCCATTCCTCTTCACTAAACTCTGTATCTTCACAATTTTCTAAGAAATCTTCTTTACCTCCAGATGAAATGGCTACTGATACTTCATGGTGCTCGTCATTACATTTTGGGCATCTCCATAATTTTTTAAATTTTTCCATTGGAAAATCTTCATATCCCTTAAATCCAGATTTGTCACCACAAACGAATCCATTCCAACCATGAAGATTATCATCAAATATTAAATGTACTTTCCCACATTTTTTACATTTGTATTCTATTGCTAAATAAAAAACGCCTTCATATTCACATAATGTAATAATTTCGTTCTCATATGCTCCAAGGTAACTTAAAGAAAATTCTTTGTTTCCGCATGTACAAGCAATATCTCCTGCCACAAAAAATTCATCATTCTTGCCTCCTTTAGGAATTAATATATTTTTAAGATGTGTCGGTATTGGTAAAATGCTTTTTTTCATTATTTATTCACTCCAATCTTCTAATAGTTTTTTATATTTCTCTATTATCTCGTGCAAATTCTTTTTCAATTAATTCATCAATTGACTTGCATACAATCTCATCACTTATAGCAAAATTACAGAGTTTAGTTCTAAGCAAATATAACTTTTACAAGTACCCAAGTTCATAATAATTATTAATTTGTGGATATTTTAATAGTATATATTTGATTAGCTCATATGAATTTTCATCATACTCTGATTTCTCATGTTCAAGCAAATATCTCCCATCAAGCAATTGAAAGACTTCAATTGCTGTAATTTCTTTGCATATAGCGTTTTCTAACAAATATTTAATGGGTTTAAGATCATCATCGTAATTAAATCCTAAAATATAACCATGAATAAGTTCTGAAGTATTCAATTTATCAAGCTTACTAAAACATTCTTCATCATATAATAAATCATCAATTAATTGTTTCTCCTCTTCATAGAGTCTAAGACGAATGGAATTATGTGTAGCTATGAGTAAATCTGCTATATTACAATCATTCCTTGCAAAAAACCACGGTGTATCAATGATTCCAATGTCTGAATTAAGTTCAAATCCATAGTTTATCAAATACTTAATGACATCAACATCTTTAAATTTAATTGCTTTTATCATAGCATTTTGTCCAGATTTATCCTTTAAATAGGGATTGGCTCCTTTATCTATCATATCTTTAAATATATCTAGTGGTAATTTATTAATAATTAAATTATGTAGTATTGTTCTTCCAAACTTATCTGTTTCATTAATATTTTCACTCGTATAATATTTAATAATTTCATCATATTGTTTTTCTTTAATCAATTTTTGAATCATATAATTCCCTCTTTCACTAATGCGTACTTTACTCAATTTCATTATCTTCTATATTTTTGCCACATTCTAAAAGGCCTCTAAAAATGAAATCTTCCATATTTTTAGATAATACTTTCATATATTCAGCATCGTGATACACAATTACAATTGGTATTTTAATTCTGCTCCATTGATTTCTAATAAAAATTCTTTATATATATTGGGAATGTTGTATTATTCTCTATTAATTATTGCAACATCAATTATTCTGCGGAGTGTTACTGATTTTCAGCACCACTCCGCAAGTTAAAATTTTTGAAAATTATACAACTTGCTCCAGTATGCTTGGATCTTTTATTTTACTATCTTCTGCTAAAATAGCAATTTTAGATATTATTTCCGCACTCTTTGGATCACTGTCTATAAGTGGTAAGAATAATTTTCCTCTTTGTCCAGAATGAATAGGAATTATGTTAATAGCACCGCTTCCCATCTTATGGACAACACCACTTCCTCTTTTGTTATAAAATTTTTACGTGAACCTGCCTGCTTTATATTAAAATATAATCTCATGATTTTTACCTATCCATTTTCCAATTAGCTGTAAAACCAGTCTTAGCTTCTAACGTTCTGTCCACATCATAAAGTATCTCGCTAAAGAATCTTTTGGGAACCTTCATTGGTACAATTGTATTCTCATCAGTTACTTCATCATAAACATAGCTTCCTCTTTCGACTGTACTTGCTTTGTAGAAAACAAGTTCATAAATAGTAGTTTCTTCATCTTCATAACCAACTCCAAGATACTCAAATTGAAGCTCTGCACCTATTCCTATTTTTTCATCTTCCTTATAAAACTGATAATAGCATCCTGCATCTTGTATTGAACCTCTATACCATCCCATTTTAGTAAGCTTACCTACAAGTGAAAGCCCATTAATCTTAGTTCCAGCAAAACGTTCTATATTCTTCATTTCCTTTTCTTCTTCAGTCACAGTATAAACTTTTCTTTGAAGCTGTGGGAAAGGCTGTACTATTTCATAATCTTCAAATTGCTGTTTCCAAGTTTCTAATATTTCTGAATCAAGTTCTAAAGGGTGTACAAGTCCTATAAAAGAATTGTCTATAAGATTATATTCTTCCTCATCAACTGTATTAAAACTACCATCTTCCATATATCTAAAGGTATCCTTTAGTTCTCCATCTTCATAAATACCCCATACCAAACCAAGAGAAAAATTATGCATTATAGGGTTTTCTACAAAAAGTTTTTCCCAATCTTTTTTCTTCCATAGTCTGTTTACTGCAAGAGCCATTTCTAGTCTTAAGCTTTGGGCTGAAACAATAGTTTTCATCTGTTTCTTTAAAGCTTTGAATTCATTTGCTGCCTCTTTAGCTTTTAGCTCATCATCAGATTTATTTGGTTTTGGCATAGTCTTAATTATTTTTCCAGTATTATCTGTAATCTTCAAAGAGAAATCTAAGCCTAAACTTACAGTAAAACTTCTGCTTCCAAAATCAAATACTCTTTCTCCCCTTTTGTCAAAACTTAAATCTGGTATTATTTTATCTGCTAAATCATCTTCAGTTAAATTAAACATCTTTGCTGCTGACACAAAAGCTTCTGCTGCTGCTTTTTTAATCTGTTTATGCTTAAATTTTCTAGCTATACTATCTATTATTATCAAGGCATCATCACTGCCATTTAAAGCTAAAGCTTTTACCGCCTCACAAGCGATAGCTCCTCTTGAAGTTTTTGACCAAACATCTATTTGAGTTTTTAATGTGTTTACTACATTGAAGCCTCCAATTGCTGAAACTAGAGCTAGTACCCATTTTTGTTTTGTATCTGCACCATTATTAATCCAAAGGTTTAGAATTTCACTTCCAAGGGCATCTAAATCAGCCTTATTGCACATTTCTATTACCTTTTCTGCTATAAGATTTCGTTCTACCACATTTTCAAGAGAGTATTTACTTATAATATAAGTTATTACATCCTTTGATAAAACATTTCCATCTTCATACTTTACGTCTGTGAAACCTTCTACAACCATCCATTCTGGTGCAGTATACGAAGTTTTCTTGAGCCTCTCACTGCAGTAACTACTTATACTATTAGCACTTTCAAGTATTTTGGCGTCTAAATAATCTGCATTTACAATGTTTAAAAGTAAAATCTTAACTTTTTCATTTTTTTCTTTCTCCGCAAATTTTTCGATTTCTGCTTTAAATTCTCTCATATCAAAATTCATTAATATTTTGGCAGCAATTTCTCGGGTTGCTGTCTTTTTGCTTGCTAATATCCATAAAACTTGCTTTTTGCATCCTTCATAAGAACTAAGTAGTCCTGCAATTTTATCTCTAATAAACTTTGAATTATCTGATAAACTTCTAACTAAAATCTCAGAATATTTTTCCTTATTAACTTTAAATAAAGCCTCAAGTACAACTTCTTTTGACTCACCTTTTAAATCCTCTGCAATATTTATAATCTCAGTATTTTCTTCATGACATAACATTTTTAAATATTCCTTGGCTTTTGGATTTAAAACTGCATCAGCAACTAGAATTAAGTGCTTTTCATTTATCCCTTCACTTAAAAGTTTTTTTGCAAAACTTATGTAACTTATATCATTATATCCAGTTACATATGATATAACTGAAGCTACTAAGGCATATTCTCCAATATTAACTGATATATATATAAATCTATGTATAATATCTCTAATTTCATCTATAGAATACATTAATTGAAAACAGAGACCATGATATCGCCATATATAACCACTATGTCCATCAAATTTCTCAGTCCTATGAAAAAAGTCCTCTAATAAATCTTCATTTTTGCCTTCTAATACATACTCTAGTATTTTAGCTTTTTCTTTTCTCTCTAAAATTTCTAATGTTCTATCAGTACATATGAAAAGATTCAAAATTATTCCTATAACATTTTTTAAGTTTTCAAGATCTGCTTCTTCCTTAGAGTAGCTATAAATAAAATAAGCAAGTAAGAATACTTCTAAATCATGAAAATTATCTTGACCAAGCTTCTTTTTCTTTAAAGCTTCAAAAGTTTCTCTAAAAACTAAAGGTATTTCTTTTATCCTTTCTTCTATCTCTTCACGTATCTTCTTATTTTCTTCTCTAACATATATACTTATTAATCTATGTACATATAGCTTTTTATCAATATTAAATCTATTTGCAATATCATAACTTTGTGCTGTTTTATCATAAAAACAAATAAATTCTACTAATTCATAAAATAACATTCTTCTATTAGTGCTTTTACTAATGATATTGCTGACAACTTCCTTTAAATCCTCATTTTTATCGCAAGCATAAGAGAAAAAATCAATTAGAGCTGTTTGCTTATCTTTTAAATATTTATTTATATTATCTGCATCTTCAAAATTATGTTTTATAAATTCTTCTTCATTCTCTGGTAAACTACAGCCATTTTTAATTGCTAAGGCTGCTAATGACAATTTAGTAAACTCGTCTTCTGCTTCTAAAAAAGTTTTTGATAATATTTCCTTGTCTTCTGATACCATTTCTTCAACGATTGTAATTACTTCTATTACATTTCTACGATAAAGACAATTTTTTATAAGCCATAATAGAAGCTTTTCTTTATGTTCCATAGGTTTTAAATAATTTACAGTTTTAGATACAGAATAAAATCTTCCATTTATTATTTGAAAGAAGCTTTCTCCTCCTATAGCAAAGAATACATTTATTATTCTATTAAAAATTTCTTCTTTCTCTATAAAACCGTCCATTAGCTTCCAAAAATCTGCTCTTATGTTATAGTGACTTCTAAGAGCCTTTTCCATATTATATTTATGAAATTCTTCTAAATTTAAAGAATTTTCTTCACTTTCAATATAAGCTTTAATCTTTATAATTTCTTCATCTTTTATAGTACAGTTACAAAGCTTAACCTTTAGTAAATTTAATAATTCATCCATTTATTTTTCCCCCATTTATTTATTCTAAAATTTAAAATAAATCTTATTTCAGCGAACTATATTCATAAGTTCAAGTTTAATCTGAGATATTTATATGAATAAAATTATACCATACCTTTCTATTTATCATAATAATTGTAGTTTAAACTAAAATATGTTAAATTGTTCTTTCTTAAATTCTCAATGGTTTTCCTATAAATTTCTATATAGTTTGTCTTGTTTAAAAATAGCATGTCTATAGTAAGTTCAGTAAGTTTTACGAAATAAATGTGCATTATTACTCAATCAAAGCCTCATTATCACTTAATATTTGATTATCGATGATTCCATTATGTAACATCCATTTAATTACTACCTTTTTAACACATGTAAACTTTACCATAATTGATAAAAATGGTATAATTTAAGACATAATAATTAATATACATTGTTAAAGAGTTAAGGGGGAGTTTTTATGGCAAAAATTATGATTGCACCAAGTAAATACATTCAAGGTAATGGTGAATTAAAAAATATTGCAGAATACGTATCTGTACTTGGTGAAAAAGCATTATGCTTGATTAGTGAAAGTGGCTTAAAAAGGGTAAAAGATACTATAGACAAAAGTTTTGAGACTGAAAATATAGGTGTAAAATATGATTTATTTAACGAAGAATGCTCTATAACTGAAGTAAATCGTATTATCAAAATTTGTGATGAAAATCAATTAACTGTTCTCATTGGTATTGGCGGTGGAAAAATTATTGATACTATTAAGGCTGTTGGATATTATGCAAATCTTCCTGTTGTAATTGTACCTACCATAGCTGCTACAGATGCTCCATGCAGTGCTTTATCAGTTTTATATACTGATGATGGCGTCTTTGATAAATACTTATTCTTAAAGCAAAATCCTAATATAGTTTTGGTTGATACTGGTATTATTGCAAAAGCTCCAGTTCGTCTTTTAGTATCTGGTATGGGTGATGCCTTAGCGACATATTTTGAAGCAAGAGCTTGTGAAAAATCCAATGCTGGAACATGTGCTTTTGGTACTACTACTATTACAGCTCAAGCATTAGCTAGACTATGCTATGATACATTAATTACTGAAGGATATAAGGCAAAACTTGCTGTAGAAGAAGGAGTTTGTACAAAATCAGTAGAAAAAATAGTTGAAGCTAATACTCTTCTTAGTGGTCTTGGATTTGAAAGCGGTGGTATTGCAGCTGCTCATGCTATCCATAATGGTTTAACTGTATTGCCAGCTTGCCATCATATGTACCACGGTGAAAAAGTTGCATTTGGTACATTAGCTCAATTAGTACTTGAAAATGCTCCAATGGATGAAATTGAAGAAGTATTAGATTTCTGTACTAGGGTTGGTCTTCCAGTTACTTTAAAACAATTAGGTATCGATGAAATAAAACCAGAAGAAATTATGGAAGTTGCAAGAGCTGCTACTTCAAAAGAAGATACTGCACATAACATGCCATTTGAAGTTACCCCTGAAGATGTTTACGCTGCTATTTTAACAGCTAACAAATTAGGACATGAATACATGTAAGAATTAAAAAACTGTAGGCGGATAAGATTTCTTTTTTGTTCTTTTTGGAATATAAAAATTATTCAATAAATTTTTTTAAGTTGTCTATAGGTTTTACTAGAATATAAATTCCTATAAAATAAAAAAAGGCTTAAAGTAAGTAAATATTTGCTCACTTTAAGTCTTCTTTATATTAGCCTAAACACATCTTTCAGAAATTTTATATATATTATTTAAACATTCATTAGTTAAATCTTCAACTTTATTCTTAATTTATTCATACTTAAGTTTTATAACACCGTATGTTTCTTTAATAGCTGATTCTGGCAAAATATCATGGAACAGATTAATTAAAAAAGTCTTACATATTAAATCGATTTCCGCCTTAGGATAAGACATACCATCTTTCTCAGCTCAGACTGAAAGCATCTATAAATTCGTTTGAGCAAATTCACTCCTACGATTACTACATTCATTTCCAGAAAAGATGTATAGGTTCCTAAAAATTAAAATCTGTAGCATATCACCTCTTAGTTCATAAACTACTTATATGAAAAACTATAATGTAAAGGAGTAATTATGCATAATGGTTATTTGAGGGATGATATGGCAACTCCCAGTATTGTTTCTTTAGTACGTGGAGATGTAAATGGTGATGGAATACCTGATAATGTGTATTTAACAGGTATAAAAACATCAGATAGTCCATTTACTCAAAACATTACCCTTGTAATACAGGATGGAAAAACAAGCAGATTTATAAGCGTTCCTCTCATTGACAATTCAGAATATAGTCCAAAGCTTTCTTTAGGTAAATTTACCGATAATGGTATATATGATATTTTCATAAGTATTAATTCAGGTGGAAGTGGCGGAATAATGTATTACTATATTTATTCCTTTATAGACAATAATCCACAATTGCTGTTTGATTTTAATTCATACAATGAGGAATACGACTATAATGTTACTTATAAGGATAACTATAAGGTTGAGGTTGTCAGTAGACAAAATGATAAAAACTACATTATAGATATATCCAATAGTAGAGATGATGAATATTTACATGAAATATATTATGAGAACGGTAAGCTTAAAAGTCCAATTAGTGGATTTGTAAATCCTTTGAGTGGCTTATATCCAGTAGATTTTGATTCAAATAATGTTTATGAGCTGCTAGCCTATCAAAGGATAGCTGGAAGATATAACGCAGATTCTTTAGGTTATGTTTTAAATACCCTAAAGTGGAAGAATAATATGTTTATTTTAGATAATCAGTATGTGGCAATTTTTTAATAACACCACTTATTGATTCAAACTATGTACATCCCTTTTTTTCTTAATAAGCTACGCTTTGGTTGATATAATATAATCATATCTATGACTACAATGTGGATATAGATATGATTAAATATAATACTTATGTGCTATCTATATTTTGTAAAACATGCCATCAAAAAACATTTCGTCCTTTTAAATTCTTAACTTTTTAAATTGTGAAAAAGTTTTATTTAAAACAATGTTCCTTTAAGAGAATATCATACAATATATCTTTCACAAATGTTTATAAACTTCCGAATCTATGATACAATCAAGTGTAAAATTCTACGATATATAACATAATATAAATGATTATAAAATTTAATCATATGAAAAACGAGGTAATAAAATGATAAAAATTGATAACTTGTCGTACTCATTTCCAAATAAGGATCTATATCATAATATTTCATTTACTTTAGAAAATGATCAGCATTGTGCTTTTATAGGTTCTAGTGGTAGTGGAAAAAGTACACTAATAGATATAATCATGGATCCTGAGAACTATATGTTTGATGGTACTCTAGAGATTGATCCAAATTGCAGGATTGGATATGTGAGTCAGTTCTGTGAGGTAGACAACACAAAAGAAACAACAGTTTTCGAATATTTATGTGAAGATTATATTAAACTACAAAATGAGATAACTTCTATTTGTAGCTTAATGGAAACCTCTTCTGATATTGATGCCCTACTAGAAAAATATCAGGAAGCTTTAGATGCTCTTGACGTAATCGGTGGAGATGATTTTGAAAGCACTCTTAGTAAGAAATTAAATCTTGCAAACCTAAGTAAACTTAAGGATTCAAAGATATCTGATTTAAGTGGTGGAGAATTTAAGCTTATCCAAGTAATTAGGGAAATGCTTAATAGTCCAGACTTAATGATTATGGATGAACCTGATGTATTTTTAGACTTTGAAAATCTTAATTCTCTTAAAAACCTAATAAATTCTCATAAGGGAATAATGTTAGTTATTACTCACAATAGATATCTATTAAATAATTGTTTTAATAAAATTATTCATCTAGAAAATCATGAACTCCAAGAATTTGATGGAAGCTATATAGACTATAACTTCACATTGCTTCAAACTAAAATCGAGCTTCAAGAACTGTCTGTTGCTGATGATGAAGAAATTGAGAGAAATGAACGCATAATAAAGCGACTAAGAGATAGAGCTGAAGTTACAGGGGAAACTGCTGCTGGAAGGTATCTAAAAGGTAAAATGAAATTCCTAGAAAGATTAGAAGCACGTAGAATAAAAAGACCTTTTGTTGAGATTAAGCAGCCTTATATCCGTTTAACTACTAACAATCAAGTTGAAGAAAAAGTAGCTCTAAAAGTTAACAATTATAGTGCTGGCTTTGATGAGATACTTTTAGAAAATGTTAATTTTGAGATTAAATCTAACGATAAAGTAGCTATTGTTGGGTTAAATGGTACTGGAAAAACTACTTTGCTTAGAGACATCTATAAAAATGGCAACCCTGCTATTGAAATAGATTCTGAAATTGAAGTTGCATATTTATCACAGCTTCAAGGAGAAATATTAAATGAGTCTAATACAATACTTGAAGAATTCCTAGATGCAGGATTTAAAACTTATGATGATGTTGAAACTTACATTTCAAACTATGATTTTGAAGAAGAAAGAATCAACCAAAAAATAAAAGATTTATCTGGTGGAGAGAAAAATATACTTCAACTAGCTAAAATTTCTGCAAGCAAAGCAAATATGCTGCTTTTAGATGAGCCAACAAGCCATTTAGATATATATTCACAAATGGCCCTTGAAGAAGCCATAGAAAAATATAATGGTGCTATTTTAATGATATCTCATGATTACTATTCTATAATTAATTGCGTAGATTATGTTTTACTCATTGAAGATAAAACAATCAGAAAAATGAATATGAGAAAATTTAGAAAGATGATTTATGCGAAATACTTTGATAAAGACTATTTAGAAATTGAACAAAAGAAAAGAGATTTAGAAATGAAAATAGCCATCTCTCTAAGAAACACAGATTTTGAACGTGCAAAAGCCTTATCTGAAGAGTTAGAAGCACTGATTAAATCGCTTTAATCATGATAAAAAATGGTATCTCACTAACATATATTCTTCTTTAAAAGGGCAGATTAACTACATATAATCAAATTAATTTTAAATATCATAAAAGAGGTGTACTATGATAGCGGAAAAAAAGCTCGCAGAAAAGCGATTAACAGAAGCTTATAAGAATGCTAAAATTGAATATTTTGATAACAACTCTAAATACATATTTTTCAGTGATTGCCATAGAGGTGATGGTACACCCTCTGATGAATTTGCAAAAAATCAAAATATCTTTTTATTCGCATTAGAATTCTATTTTAATAATGGATATACTTATGTTGAAGTTGGGGATGGAGATGAACTTTGGGAACACTCTAACTTTAAACATATAAGACTTGCACATGATGAAGTATATGCTCTATTAAAAAAATTCTTTGATTCTGATAGATTGATTATGTTATATGGTAATCATAATGTACACTTAAAATATAGCAATTTTGTAGAAAAGAATTATTATAAATTCTACGATGAATATAACGAAGAAGAAATAGAGTTGTTTCCTGGGATTACACCATATGAGGCAGTAGTCTTTAAACATAAAAATACTGAACAGGAAATACTAACTGTTCATGGTCATCAGGGAGACAGAATGAATGACAATTTGTGGCGTTTTAATATGCTTACAGTAAGATATTTTTGGAAATTTCTTCACTCAATAGGATTCATAAATCCTGCAAGCCCTGTAAAGAGTTCCGAAAAGATTCATAAAATCGAGCGTATTTATAGTCATTGGATTAAAATGAACAAAATTATGATCATCTGCGGACATACTCATAGACCCCATTTTCCAAAAGTTAAGGAGTTGCCTTACTTCAATGACGGATCATGTGTTAGAGCAAGCGGGATACAAGGCATTGAAATAGTAGATGGAAAAATAATGTTGATTGAATGGAGAATCAGAACTGATTCAGAGGGTGTTCTTCATATAAAAAGAAAAATATTAAGAGGTCCAGAGCAAATTGAAAAATTTGATCTAAGAAATAATAAAACAAGTATGAAATAAACCATAACATCATCAAGTTTTTCTAAAACATGTTATTTATTAAAGCTGAGACTTTCTAAATAAAAGAAAATATCAGCTTTATAAAACTACTAATTTACTGACTGCTGCTTAATCTTAAGAATTCCCTACAATTTTATTATGATCTACACCAGCTTTATTTAAAAGTTGTTTCACTGATTCACTTTTTACATTAAACAAAGTATTTTTACATACATAAAATATACTACAATATATGCTCTTCTATCTTCATCCAATTTTATAAATTAGATTTCTACTTAAATTTTATAATTTTCTCACTATTATACTAATGGCCTTTGAACTTTATCTTCAAATATATCTTTAATAGCCTTTTTATTATCATCATTATAAAGTCTATCTAATAATAAATTATAGTATGGATCATTTACGCCTGTACAATAATAAGTAATTTTATATTTATCTACAAATAATCTATGAACCTTATCAAGTTTATAAATTTGATTCTCATCTATATCTTTTGATAATTCAATTGTATCTCCATCGTTCATTATAATAAAATATTTAAACTCATATGATGAGCCATTTTTACCTGTTCTCTTTGTACAGTATGATTGTATTTTATCAACATTTTCAAATTTATAATTCTTCTCTTTTGATACAGCTCCCCCTACATAAAACCCATCATAAGTTATATTTATATATGAATGTAGCATGCTATTTAGTCCAATTGTTCCTGTTATAATGCAAATCAAAGTCAATGTCACAGCTAACTTTGATATACGTCTTTTCAAAAAACAGCATCCAATTGTTACAAAGATAATTCCCAGGCTGATAGCGACTATAAAGTCATACCTTAAAGAATTACTAAGAAAAACTAATGTATCAAATTTTGAAAAATTTAATTCAGATATATGTGTTACCTTTGTTCTCAATGCCTCTTCTATTAGCCATACTATCAAGACAAATATTCCAGTAAGAATAAAATATAACAGCATCTTAAGTGCTTCTAGAATTCTTTTGAGTTTTCCTTTGAATCTTTTATAACTTTTATATTTCATATTTATTTTCCTCATATTTTAATAATAATTTATATGATAGCTCATTACACTTAAAATATCAGACATCTGTATATAATAAGGCATAACATCTGCAAGTTTCTCCTTAAATCTTTTTATTCTATTTATTATTTCTTTCATCGAATCCGCTCTTCAGATTTTTCTAGCTTCTTATATTTATTATAACATATATTTACATAAGATAATTAACCATAAGAATTTCACTTTATAATAGCCATCCGCTTTAGATTTATATACAACTTTAGTCTTTTAGCATTGAACTTCCATATATAATCCTGCTGTTTAAGTAATATTTATTGAGACATAGAAGTAAACTAGAAGTTTTATATTATTAATATATCCCCTATATGTGCCCCATTAATATTTAGAAAATAGATTAGCATCTAGTGAATTGGGAATCCTTCTGCTTTGTATTTCTTGCTACTTAAATAGTTCTCTTACTCAAAATTCTTTAAATATAGATATTATTTTAAGATTAATTGTTGCTGGCTCTGGTACAGGCTTAAGTATCGCAACCTTAATAGCCTCTACAATGGCTAACGTTCCTGTAGGCAAAATAGGAATAGCTTCTGGAATAAACAATATGACAAGAACACTTGGAACTATACTCGGGGTTACTTTATTTTTAACTATATTTACATCAAATATAACTATCCAGATGTCTGATGCTAAGGAATCTGTCGTTCAAACAATACAAAATAAATGATACTGTATTTGATGATGAGGCTAAACTACAGATGATTTCTTCTATCAAAGTAAGTAGTAATAAAAACGTTAGTCTTTCAGAAATATTAAATACAATTGATGAAAAAGAAACTGCTGTGTTAGCCTTATCGCCAACAATAGATGAAAATTAAATCAAAGAAAGTTTTGAGGCTCAAAAGAAAGAAATACAAGAAATAGTATCTAATATCCAAGATACTTTTTTGACATATACTGTTAAATCATTTAGTTTTACATTTAAGGTGGGTGCTTCAATTTTTTACCAAGAATACTTTTTGCATTATTTAGTGATAAGAAGAGAAATCATGGTATAGAAAATAAGTCGTTTGTCGAAAACATAGATAATGTATAAGTAAACCAATAATAAAAATGTGCTGCATAATAACCGCAACACATTTTTATGATAATAGCCAATATATTGTTTTTCAAAAAGATTAATTTATAGATACTAAGAACTACTCTTCTGTTTAATCATCTTTTATTCTCTATTTTAATTTAATCAAACAAAAATAGAGTAGCTTTTGCACCACTCTATAAAACTAACTAATTTACTACTCACTGTTTAATCTTAGGAATTCCCTACAATTTTATTATAATCTACACCAGCTTTAATTAAAAGTTGCTTCACTGACTCACTTTTTACATTAAACAAAGTATTTTTACACCCATTAAATGCTCCTTTTCCTATTTTAGTTATACTGTCAGGAAGAACTATTTTTGTTAAGCTAATGCAGTTTTGAAATGCACTATGCTCTATTGTTATAACAGTATTAGGAATTTTTATACTACTTAAGTTTGTACATCCATAAAAAGTACCAATTCCTATATCTATAACTCCATCAGGAATAGTTATACTGCTTAAATTCTTACATCCCTCAAATGCACTACTTCCTATGCTTGTTACAGTGCTAGGTATTTCTATGCTTTTTAAATTTACTCCTCCAGAAAATGCATTCCACCCTATATCTGTCACACCATCTGGAATTGCGTATTTTTCGTCAACTTTCCCAGCAGGATAATTTAACAATTTAGTTCCATCTTTGCTATACAATAATCCATCAACGCTCTTAAAAGTTATATTGTTGCTATCTACAGATATATTTTTTAAGTTTGTGCATCCTGATAATGCATATCCATCTATACTTTTTACGCTGGCAGGAATGTTTATGCTTGTTAAACCTGTACATCCAAAAAGTGCTGATCTTCCTAAGGCTTTTATACTATTTGGAATAGTTATATTTGTTATATTCTTATTTAAATAAAATGCTTTATTCCCTATACCTGTTATTGCAACGTTATCAATTTTATCTGGAATTACAACATTGCTGTCATTACCTACATAAGCCACTATTACACCAGTTTTTTTACAAAAAGCCCATGCGCCTTCAATCGTGACATTTTGAAATTGACCACTACTATTAACTACATGTTCATCCCCAAACTCATTTGGCGTACTACCTAACATATAGCCTCTTATATCAAAATAATATAAACTTCCATCAATTACTCTCCAGCCTGTAGCCCATGAATTTCCTTCTGAATACCACCAACCTGTTTTATTCTGTTTCCATTCTGCACTTGCACTTATTGGATTTAACATTAATACTGAAGCTACTACTAAAGCACTAGCTATTACTTTTGTTAATTTTAATTTTTTCATATTATCCCCCATTCTTTTAAAGTCATAAAATTCCAATTTATTGTATGTTAACATAACTATTAATAATATTCCACAATATTGTTTAGATCTCTATTATTAAAATAATTTATGTAAAGTATTTTGTAAATTCTAATGGCTTATTCTTAACCCCTGACTTTTTCTAAGGGAAGTGAAATTGTCACTGTTGTTCCATTTCCATATTCACTATCAATTTTAAGAATGCCATTATGCATCTCTACAATATTGCTAGAAATGACCAATCCAAGTCCTGCACCAATAGATTTAGGGTCAATTTTATAGAATGACTCCATAACATGCTTTATATCCTCCTTTTTAATTCCAATACCTGTATCGCTAATTTTAATAGAAATAGAGTCTTCGTTAACTGATTGAATAACATAAATTTTACTATTTTTATATGAAAACTTAATTGCGTTATCTAATACATTTAGTATTACTTGCCTTAACCTATCACCATCTGCTTTAATAATTGCTGGATGTGTTTCCAAAATTAATTTAATTTCTTTTTTTTCCGCTTTCTTTTGGAGCTGAAATGTTACTTCACTAATAATTTTTTCTATCTTAACCTCTGATAAAATTAGTTTAATTCTATCTGATTGATATCTTGAAAAATCCAAAAGATTCTCCACTAGACTGATAAGGCGATCTGATTCATCATTAATAATCGCTAAACCAAATCGAAATTCCTCATCAGATAATTCGTCTGGATCTCTCATTGTCTCAATCCACCCCTTAATTCCTGTCAAAGGTGTCCTAAGCTCATGAGAAATTGATGATATAAAATCATTCTTTAAACGATCAGTTTTTAATATTTCATCACCCATGTAGTTAAGTGTTTTCGCTATTTCCCCAAGTTCATTTGGATAAGTATTTTTAATTTTTTCCTTGTATTTCCCCTCTGCTATTTTCTTTGTAAAATTGATAATATCATTTAATGGTTCTACAATTATATTCCCTAAACGCAAGCTCACAAGAAATACAATAACAGCAATAAAAATGCATATTATTCCCCCATAGATCAACAGATTCATAATTAAAGCATTCACTTGTGTTAATGATGTTGTATATCGCAAAATCCCCAACACTTGGCCATCGAAAACAAGAGGAGTATATATCGCCATAATTTTCTGACCTGAATATGAATTTTTCTCAATTTTATACGTAGTTTTCAAATCTAGCACATCAGAATCAACCGAATAAGTTTTATCATCATAAAAACCTGTAGATGATTGAATCACTTTCCCACTTCTCTTCAGTAGTTGTAACTCCGCTCCTTTAAACTGATAAGCTTTGATAATTTTATCGCTAAATTTCATCAAATTACTATTAGTAAAATCAGTTTCTTTTGTGAATATAGAAGGAACTGCCTCTGCTTGGCTTTGAAATGTATTAGCAATTCCCTGATAATAATATTGTCTTATTCCAATTCCAAACCCTATCATTACAAGACTTAATGTAAGTAAACTAATGATCATAAAGTAAGCAATGATCTTTCGCTTCATAGGTTTACTCCTTCCATAAGTACCCATATCCCCAATCCGTACATAAATACTTTGGAGCTGATGGATCATTCTCAATTTTCCTTCGTATACGTCTTATATTTACATCAACAACTTTTACATCACCAACGTAATTTATTCCCCAAACTTCATCCAAAATATCATTTCGTGTAAATACCTTATTCTTATTATTTATTAAAAATTGAAGTAAGCAATATTCTGTTGGAGTTACTTTAATATCTTTTCCAAGGTAAGATACTTTTTTGTTTATTACATTAAGCTCGAATGGTCCCGATTTAATAATTGAACTTTCTTTCTTTATATATACATAATTCAATCTTCGCGCTAAAGAGATAATCCTTGCCTCTAGCTCAACCATACTAAAAGGTTTTAGCAAATAATCGTCCGCTCCTTCTACAAGTCCTTTAACCCTATCTTCCTCCTGAGATCTAGCAGTAAGCATAATTATACCAACAGATTGGTTTATTCTTCTAATTTCCTTACATACCTCAAATCCATCGATACCTGGAAGCATTAAATCTAGCAAAACAATATCAATCTTTTTACTGTTAAAAATAGATAACGCCTCTTCTCCATTCTCAGCTTCTAGAACTTCATACTTTTTCTTTCTTAAGTTTAGACAGATAAAACTTCTAATTGATAGTTCATCCTCAACAACAAGAATTGTTTCCATATTTTCCTCCATTAAAATTCATCTTTAAGTAAATGAAAATTCTCCTTTGAAATAGACTGTTCTTCTTTAATATCCGCATAAAATATAATATCCTTCGTTTCTCCAAGCTTGGTTTTGTTCTCACCATATGAACCTTTATTTATCCATTTTACCTCAAATAAATTTTCTTGGCTTTCATTATCTATAAGTCTAACACCTTGATCAAGTTTCTTAATTGTAACTTTCCCATGCCACTTGGAAGGGATTGTAATATAGAAATGCTGTACACTATCTGTATATCTTTCTTCTACAATTTCATGTGTTCCATCTTCTCTATAATCAGAGTAAATATACATAAAAGGAATTTCCGCCATCGCTGCATCTTCAAAACCTTTAGGAATATACATTCCTCCGACATCTATAATACCATCGTTGTTGATATCTCTGCTATATAATGGATATGCCTTAAATAAAATACCGTCATTTTCATCTCCAATTTTAATAAACCTTCCACTATCGTATGCAACAATTTCAGTTAGCATAGAATGCGCTCCTAGTGCACTATCAATAAATAACGCTTTCTTCCCATCAGCTAATTTTCCACTAACGACATTTTCAATTAAACCCTCAGAGTTTATGTTTATAAATGCACTAGATTTTAACTGCTTGTTTTCATAATTAGACATTTCTACTATTTGCGATTTATTTATTTCTCCATCGAGAATGAGAATATCAGGCTTCTTATTTTCATCGTAATCAGATATATCTATCCATTCGTAAGTACGATTAACTTTATCAACTAATTCTTTTCCATTTACTTCATATATAAATAACTGCTTACTTGGCTCAGAATCTGATATTGAAGCACCTAAAATCACTTCTTTTTTCCCATCTCCATCAAGATCTTCAAGCCTAAAATAATCAAGAATATTAAAATTAGTAGCTATATCAAGCATTTTATTCCATTTTCCATTTTCTTCTTTGAGTATCAATAGATGAACTTGTCTATTTTCTTTCATATCCCTGTATAATACAAAGGCTTCGCTTTTACCATCTTTATCTACATCATCTACAAAAACGCTTTGTTTTTCTTGTGAATTCTTAGGAACCAAGAATTCGCTTCCAGGAAGTAAGATTTCTTTTAGCTCTTTATTAATTTCATTTTCTTTCACATTTGAAAGAATAGGAGCTTGAATTAAACTAGCTGCATTTACAATATTCCCACAACCTGTTAGAATACTCCCTAAAGAAATAATCAGTATTACAACTCTTGCATATTTCCTCATAACTTATATACCCCACTTTTCATTCTGATTATTATTTATTTTCACCTTATTCATGACATATAATTGCTTCATATCCATAATTTTTAGCATTTAGATACAGTATTGCGTTTTTATTGTATTTTTCAGTAAATTCTCTGTGCTTCAATGCTTAACCTACAACTATAATTCTATAATTTTAAAATAGGAAAGCTGTTTTCAATTTACTAAAAATCGTTCTTTAAAATATATACGGCATACGTTTGTTCAGTATTTGTATCATAATTTACAAATAAAAATATATTGTTATACTTAAAATGTGCATCTCCATTTTTATTGCTAACTGGATTTCCAAAGACTTCTTTAAATATACTTATCTTGTCACCAATCTTAGCACCATTTAAATTCAAATCATTTCTCATAGTAAATATTTGCTCTACCTGATTATTATTTTTCTTATCAAACCAAACTCTAATGCCAGCTTTTTCAAATTCTATTCCACCTTCTCCAATGGAACTTGGCTTTTCATTTAATGTACCTACAAGTTTTTCTTTGCTCATACCTAATAGATCTATATATTCTGTAAAATTGTTCTTTTCAGCGTCTGACTTTGAGACAGCTATAGGCTTGTCATTTTTAGTTATCTTAACTGAATCATTTTTCTTTTTTACTTGTAAATCTGTTATTTCTTTATTATCATCATTATTGGAGGATTTATCAATACGGACTACTTCTTCTGATATATTTTCACCTTCTATTTCATCACTATTTTCTGAAACTTTCTCAGCTACTATTCCCTTATTTTCAGCATCTATTTCAGGTGACTTTTTAGCACTGCACCCCACTATGCTTGCAGAACTTATAGTGATAGCACCTATTATAGCTGCTGCAAACAATATTTTAAATCTCTTTTCAACTTTATTTATCATACTTATTCTCCTAACTAATCTTCATTATTTTTTATACATAAGTAAAATTTATTTAATTAATTTACCTATAAATTCGTAATATATATACTTTAATATTTTTTATAACCCACCTAAAGTATAAAAGTTTTCTAAACTAAAAGCGTTACAAAAAAGTTACAGTTTTTTGTTCTTTACTTTAAATGCTAATTTATCTAATGATCTTAAATTCATATTCCTGATCTTTTAAATATTTTATTATACCAGATAATGCTTTCGCTGTTTCTTCTTTTCCATATGTATCATGCATTAATATTACAGCTTTTTCTTTTCCATCCACAGATTTTATAACTTCTTGTTTCAATTGCTCTGCATTTTTGTGCTGCCCTTCAGCATCTTTAGATAGTGAATTCCAATCAATTTCATGATAATCTTTATCGTGTAAAAACTTGTCTAATTTACCTACTCCATCAGAATCTTTAATGTTCCATGTCATACGCCCTCCTGGTAATCTAATTACTCTAGTCGAGAAATCATCACCGAGTATCTTTCTTAAAGATTGATTTGTTTTTTCAATCTCCGACATAAAATTATCTAAATTAACCTTTTTACCTGGATATAAATAATCATAGTTATGAGAATATGTATGATTTGCTATTGCATGCCCTTCAGCAACCTCTCTTTTCACAAGATTCTTAGCATTATTATTATCATCTATAGCTTTTCCTACAAGAAAAAAAGTTGCATGTACGTTCTCTTGCTTAAGTATATCCAATATTTTAGGAGTAACTGTTACTGATGGCCCGTCATCAAAGGTTAAATAAACAACCTTTTTACCATATGATCTATCACATTTTTCTCCTTTTATTTCTTTGCTTAGATAGCTTTCTAAATAAGCAACATCTTCAACTTCAAACTTATTTTTTTGAGTAAAAGAACCATTTGTACTTTCTTTCTTATAACTAGTTCCTAAATCTCTATTTAGGTTATTAGAAATTTCATTTATTTTATTCTCTGAACTTGAATTAATATTATTCAAATCAAATGCTTGCGCTTCTTGTCCATTGTATAATGTTTTTATATCAATTAATGATCTTATAGATACTACAAATAAAACTATAAATATAAATGAGACTATTAGCCTCGCGAGTTTTGTATTCTTATTCCTCATTGTTTTATATCGTCTCTGTTTTCTCATTGACTTCTCCTCCTTAGTTGAAATTAAATACTATTTAATTTTTAACTATACTTGTATGCCGCATAGGAAAATTTAATAGTGTACTTGTATTTATACTATTTAATATGCAACTATATTGGATTCATTATTCCTACACTTATATAACCTATATAAAGCTTAAAAGTTTTCCACACTAAATGAATCAAAAAAAGTTACAATATTATTATGAAACTTTTCATTAAATTCATCCGTTCAATCAATAAATGATTTTATTTCAAAAATATTAATAGATCATAATAAGGCATTTTTTCGTTTTGTAGCATAGAACAAAATCGCAAGCGACTTTGGAGCTGAAGATTTTTTTACGCATCTGCCTTTTCGAACGCATGTGAGAAAAATTTGGCAGGTGAATATGATTTATTTTTTTATTCTTTTATAGTAATTAACCCTAGTAAAATAGACTACTATAAAAGTTATCCACAGATTTAATTGCATTATAATTTCCTAAAGAATAAAAAAAGCCATCCTTTAAGGATAGCTTTTCTTTTAACAGATTTATCTACTTTTTTATAAAACATTTAATTATTAAGAATATTTTCTGTGAATTCATCTAAGTCAACATCTCCATAGATCCCATCAATAACACCTTTATCTGTATATTGATGTCCTGCTCTAGAATTCCATACACTATTTGCTGGTAAGTTAAATGGGCTCTTATAATAATTGGCTTCCCATAATGTATATTTAGATAATCTGCTATCTAAATTATTCTTTATGAAATCTGAATATGTATATATACAAATGTCCATATTACTTAATTTCTTGAATTCATCTATGAACCTTAATGCATAACCCATGACATCAAATCCATCTTGTTCTATATCTAAAGCCGGTTTTAAGTCATTCTGTTTATCTTTTATGCTATTATAAAAATTACGTGCTTGTGTTTCAGGAGAGCTTGTCCCAACTAGAAAGTGATAAAAACCTGTCTTTAATCCTGCATTTTTCGCGCCACTATAACTAATTCCTAAATAATTATCCACATAGGTTGTCCCTTCTGTAGCTTTTATGTATACACATTGGATCCCTGAAGCTTTAACTTTTTTAAAATCTATATCCCCATTGTAATGACTAATATCTATACCTTTTAATAAAGTATCAGTTACAGTACCTGAATTATTATTGCCTGGATTTCCTGATCCTATTTTTTTGCCATCAGAACCAATTTTATAACCATCTATTGTGGAATTTGTAACTAACGCTCCAGATGATTTATCTAAATAATAAGTATCATTTCCAGAATTTATCCATCCTGTTGACATTGCTCCACTAGATTTTAAATAATACCACTTTCCATCAATATTAACCCATCCTTTAGCCATAGCACCAGTATCATATAAATAATACCAAGTTCCATTATCTTTAATCCATCCATTTGCCATACTTCCACTGCTACCATAATAATACCAATTATCTCCTAATTTATACCATCCTTTAGCCATTTCACCACTACTATAAAACATATAAATTTTATCATCTATTTTATTTAGTCCTGTCACCATAGCCCCCGAATTGTTTAAGAAATACCAAACATTGTTCAATTTACTCCAACCAGTAACCATACTGCCTGATTGATCTAAGTAATACCATATACCATTGGTATTAAACCACCCTGTTACCATTCTTCCATCATATTTCAAGTAATACCAGCTTTTATCTGGCTTAATCCACCCAGTTGCCCTTGTGTTATCTGATTTATAGTAATACCAGTATCCACTTTCTTTTCTCCAACCAATAGTTGATGTTATATTAACTTTTATATCATCACTATTACTAATACTTTGAGTACTATATTTAGAAATAACATTTAATTCATTAGGCTTATTTTCAGGTATACCTGGATTAGGAATTTCCTCTGACGACTTGTTAAGAGTGTTACTTGATACTATTGTTGAATCAGCAGTTGCAGCTTGTGCATTTAACGCTTGTCCAAAACTTATACTAATAAAAAAAACTAGTATAAATGAAGTAAGTTTTTTTCTAATATTCACATGGATCAGTCTCCTTTTAATTTTCACTAAATACTTAGTTATTCTTTAATCCGGTTCAATCAACTCATCTAAAATTATACAATTAATGTCATTTTCAATCAATTAATTTACTATGGGTATTGAGGATAATAATGGAAGCAACATTTTTATGTAACTTTCTCATTTCTTCTTTTAGTAAATCATAATTGCAACTATACTAGCTATTTATTATCTAATAGCATAGATAAAATTTACTAGATGAAAAAATTAATAAATCTTACTTATACATCATAGATTTATAATAAGAGTGGAATAAGAAAACTATTATGCTTTTCTATTCTATAAAAATGAATGTATTATACTGGATAATAATTATTATTCATTAATAAAATGTTGCAATTTTCCGAATATTCCAATATAATTAATGTAACATATAGGTAAGGAGTGATGTTAAATGAGAAAAATACTCGTTAAGGCTTTTACTAAGAAAATCATCGAATTTTTGATATATGGTCCAGGGTATAAAGCTCCTGAATATGCATATGTTCGTGTAACTCCTCCATCTTCTAGGAAAGATATTTACGAAGATAATTTGAGGCGATAAAATTATAATTTTAATATATACAACTTGTTAATAGTAAATATTTACGTGTGCATATAAAAAAATAACTAGTAGAATTTAATCTGCTAGTTATTTTCTTTTATTTAATTAATAACTTCTAGTATTTTTCAAAATATAATTAATTTAATATTCCAAGCACTTTTTTATTATATTTTGGCTGTAATTGTTATAAATTTTCCTTTTTAACTTTGAAACAATTTATATTTAGAACAATAAAAATTTTAAAAAAGGTTTATTGTAATATTAAAATGTTTCTTTAAAAATCCAGAATCTTTTTCTTAATCCTTACTAATTTTTATTATTCTTGAAAAGTATTAAAATATTTAGTACTATAAAATTATTATAATGTAACATATTTAATAATAAATCTATATTTATTAAGAGGAGAAGTGGTGTTCGATGGAATTTAATTTAACTGAAGGTACTTCATATATTAAAGAGTTGAAAGTTACAGAAAATGAAACGGCTATAAAAATGGGATCAGGGGATCTAGAAGTCTATGCAACCCCAGCTATGATTGCTCTAATGGAAAATGTATCAAAAAGTTTAGTAATAGAGGAACTTCCAAGTGGCTATACTACAGTAGGCATTGACATGAGTGTTAAACATATTAAAGCATCTCCAATTGGCGCAAATATAAAATGTAAAGCTACCCTTACAAAAGTAGATGGGAAAAAATTATTTTTTGATGTAGAGGCTAGTGATGATCAAGGTACTATCGGAAAAGGTTCTCATATAAGGTATATAGTAAATTCAGAAGATTTTATGAGAAAAACAAAAAATCCATAACTATATTACACGTAAAAAGAATTATAATTAAAAGGACACTCTCCTTTCAACTATAATTCTTTTTTCTTTTAAATCATTTCTTTTTACTTATCTGCTATATCTTAGAAAAGTTGATTGGAAAACATTGTTTCTATTATTTTCTTATTTTAATAAACTTCATAGTCTCCGAATATTTTATGAATATATATGCTCATAATCATCTATTTATTCACAAAACACGCTCAACATACTATATATGTGAACCCATGAACTTCTTGTATTAAATTGATTTTATAAAAAAGCCTATTATTATCATTTAATATAACTTGCTTCAAAATAAATAGTTATATTTTTAATGTAAATTAAGCCTGTATACACTTCAATATCATCTAATAAATTATCAGATTAGAGTATATACAGACTTTTTAATTTAAATTTATACTTTAGCCTTGAATGTTATTGCCAATTTAAGAAAATGCTATCCAAGGTTTTTGAATCTCTTCTTTTAGAGTATTATAGCTATCAATTAAAGTTCTTAGTTGAATCTCTAAATCTTTACTGTTTACAACTAAGGCATCATAATCTGATTTAGTCATCATTCCTAAATCATATTTAAGCTTAGCATCACTAAGTTGCTTATTATTTAACTCTATATTTTTCTTTAATGTAGTAATACTATCTTCTGTAGAAAGAAGATTTGTATAGAATGTTCTTAATTGGTCCTTAAATTTTTTCTTAGTTTCAGTTAAGTTAGTTTCATTTTGATAAACACCCAGTTTTGAATTTAAATAAGTTATACGCTGTGATAACCCCGCTGCATATGCTTGGCTAGCTGCTAAAGCGTTTTGATAATTTTGATAATCAGTTAAGTACTTACTTATATCTGCTGCATCTGAAGTTGAAGTAAACTTTGGTTCTGACGGCACATCAACTTCTGCTTGCTTAGATGGTTCCTTTACTTCATTATCTTTTAGGTAATCTTTATTAAGCTTAATTAATTGTTCAGTATATTTTTCAAAATTATCTATTGCGTTATCTAAGTATCCATCTACAGAACCGTCTATTTTAAATGTATCATATTTAATATCTTGTTCTAGACTATATTGTGACACATCTTTACCAGTTAAAACCTTAAAACTCGCTATAGAATCATTTAATGCATTTTTACTTGCTTTCAATGAATTTTGTAAACTTTCAATCTGAAGTTGAGTATTTGTCAAATCTGTTGCTGTTATAATTCCTAGACCCTTTTTTAGATTTGCATCATTAAGCTGCTTAGTTTTAACTTCTAAATCTTTTGTTGCTTTATCTATTTTCATTTGACTTGTAACAATTCCATTATAAGCTGTAGTAGTTTTTTGTATTAGCTTGTCTTCATCAAAATCTCTTTGTTGCTTAACTTGCTTTAAAGTAGTATCTGCAGTATCACTATCTAAGTCTTTTTTATCGCTATTAGTTTTACCATTATTATCATCAATTTTTTCATTAAGATCATTAATTTTATCTTGATAACTTATTTTTTGCTCATCAAATGCTAATGTATTACTAATGCTAATTGCAGACTTTATAGCTTCATCTAAAGTAATCAATGGCTTTCCGTTTACGATTTGTGAATTTGTTGTAGTGCTTGTACTAACAGCAGTTTGTTGAGTTGAATCTGCCGCAAGTGCCGGTACAATACCACCACTCATAACACTAATCCCTATTGCAAATGCTATTATCTTATTTATATTTTTTCTCATGTATAAATCTCCTCTTCATTTTCATTAATATTTATTTTAATATAAATTCGACTTTTCTTTTTATTTACTAGATTATTTTTCTGTTGTAGCTTTATTTTACTACAATTTTATTGTTTAGTAAATGTAGTCATAATTTAGGATTTACTCCTGAACCTTGTATTTAAACTAATACACTTTATATATAGATCATACTAAAACTTAATTTTAGTATGATCTTATTAAAATTAGTGATTTCTTTGCTATATGCTTATATTTGATTCACTATCAATTGAAGTTGATTTTTTTCTACGAATTTTTTTTGCAAATCTTCTCTTTAATCCGTCAAGTAGTGTATAAACTATTGGAACTACGAATAATGTTAATATTGTTGAAGTGATTAATCCTCCAATTACTGCTTGTGCCATTGGCTTACGCATTTCAGTCCCTGCTCCTGTAGCTATTGCTGTAGGAATCATACCAAATATCATAGCTAAAGTAGTCATAACTATAGGACGTAATCTTACAAGCCCAGCTTGGACTAATGCTTCATTTCGAGGCATTCCCTCCTTAATCCTTTCTTTTGCAGCATCAACCAGTAAGATACCATTTTTAGCAACGAGTCCCATAAGCATTATGATACCTATCATGGCTATCATACTTAATTGACTTCCACCAACAAATAATCCTATTAACGCTCCAATCATTGCAAGTGGTAAAGCAAACATTATAGATATAGGATCAACAAAACTTTCAAATTGAGCTGCCATAACCAAATATAGAAGAAGAACTGATAAAACTGCATTTTGCACTAAACTATCCATACTCTTCTGCATGCTTCCCATTGATCCTCCAACAGATAATGAAACTCCTGGTGGCAGTTCACTTTTTATCTGAGCTAAATATTTATCTTTGAAAGTACCTGTAGCCAAACTTTTTACGTTACAAGAAAGTTCAACTTGTGCCTGTTTATTGTATCTGTGTAATGTTGAAGAAGTTGTTCCAACAACTTTTTTAGTTACTTCTGTTATAGGAACCAGCTTATTATTTGAACCAGAAACATAAATTCCATCTAGATCATTAAGATTTTTACGCTCACCATCTTGTAGCATTACCTTAACATCATATCTATCTTTTCCACCATCATATTTAGTTACAGTCGATCCATTAAATAATGTAGCCAAAGTGCTCGCAACATCTGAACTATTAACGCCTAAATCAGCTGCCTTATCACGATCAACAGTCATCTTAACTTCCGGTGTACCTGAGTTAGTATTAACACCTACATCGCTTGCCTGAGGATCCTTAGCAATCTCTGCTTTCATTTTTTCTGCAAAAGCTTGAACTTTTGCTCTATCACTACCAACAAGGTCATACGTTACATCTTTAGAAGAGCCTCCGCCTCCTCCACCCATAGATGCGGCTGATGCTGTAACCTCCATTCCAGGTAGTGCCTTTAGATCGGTTCCAAGTTTTTGTGCCATATCTCTTGAGCTAATCTTACGCTGTTTCTTATCTACCAATGTAATATTAACTGTTGCTTTGCTATTAGTAACTGTTGAATATAAATATTGAACTTCTGGATTCTTCTTAATAATCTCTTCAATCTGTTTAGTCTCTTGACTTGCAGTATCTAATGTTATGCCAGAATCAAAGTTAGCACTAACAGTTATCTGCCCTTTATCAGTTATAGGTATCAAAGTAAAACCTAATAATGGAATAAGGGCAAGACTTGCTATAAACATAACCGCGCAAACAGCTAAAACTATTAACCTTTTATGAAGAAGATAAGCTAATAAATGTGAATATTTTTCAGCTAATGTATCAAATTTACTATTAAACCCCTTAAAGAACTTACCAACAAATGTTTTACTCTCTCTTCTTTCTGAGTTAAGCATTCTAGAAGACATCATCGGTACAAGGGTAAATGATACAAATAATGAAACCGCCATACTAAAAACAATTGTAAGTGAGAATTCAATGAAGAATTTTCCAATAATTCCCTCTATCATTGCTAAAGGTAAAAATACAGCGATAACCGCTAAAGTTGTTGCAATTACTGCAAATCCGATTTCTGACGTAGCATCTCTAGCTGCTTCAATTGGACGTTTTCCCATATGCAAATGCCGTACAATGTTTTCTATAACAACTATAGAGTCATCAATTAAAAGTCCTACTGCCAGTGATAATGCCATTAGAGACATGGTGTTTAGTGTAAAGTTCATCTCTTTCATACATACAAACGTAGTTATTATAGATATTGGAAGAGATGATGCACTTATAAGTGTACTTTCCCATTCATTTAAGAACAAGAATACAATAACAACTGCTAATATACATCCCTCTATGATAGTATTCATAACATCATCTACTGTATCTCGTATAGATGTTGAATTATCACTAACAATATCAGCGTGCATACCCTTAGGTAGTGAAGCTTTAACTTGTTCTAATGCTGCTTTAGCGTCTTTAGCAACTTCTACCGTATTAGCACCAGATTGCTTAACTATATCAATACCAATTGATGGATTGCCTTGATAATAAGCCTGACTTTTTCTCTCTTCAATCCCATTTTCAACTGTTGCAATATCCCTTATCCTAATTTCTGTGCCATTTTTATTAGATACTAAAATATTCTTAAAATCTTCAACTTTTTTTATTTTACTAGTTGTTGTAATAGATATCTGATTATCCCCATCTGTAATTTTTCCGGTGGATTGATCAATATTATCATTTCTAATACTATTTACCACAGCACTTGATGTAAGGCCGTATTTTAATAATTTATTATTATCTAGCTTTATGTGAATTTCTCTTGTATCCTCACCAGATACATTTATTGCTCCAACACCAGATACTGTATATAACTTTGTTTTTAAAGTATTATCTACAAAGTCTGCCATTTCTTGATTATCACTTGAACCATAAACAGCTATAGATATGATTGATGTTGCTGACATATCAAAATTTGAGACAACTGGATCATTGATATCAGTTGGTAACTGTCCTCGAGCACTTGACATCTTATCTCTAACTTCCTGTGCAGCAACCTTACTATCTTTGCTCAAGTCAAATTCTATAACAGTTTGTGACATTCCAGAGCTTACACTTGAAGTTATATTCTGAACTCCAGAAATTTGTTGTACTGAATCTTCAACTTTTTTTGTTATTTTACTTTCAATTTCTTCCGGTGTTGCCCCGTTTTCTGTAACAACAACTGAAACATATGGTAAATCAGCGTTTGGCATATCATTAAGTGCTAATTTTTTGTAAGATACAAACCCCAATATAGTAAGGACAATCATTATAACTGATATAAATACGGGTCTTTTAATGCTAATATTTGCTATATTCATTTATTATCCCTCCTATTTAGTTGTTGCATCGTCTGCACCGCCATCTTGTTCAGAAGCTGTTTTATCTGAATTATTATCTTCCTTTATAGCCACATCTACTTCACTACCATCTTGAATAGTACTTGTATTTGTGCAAATTACTTGATCACCATCTTTAATACCATCTGTTATTTCAACACTGTTTTGATTTGTTTCTCCAATAGTTACTTTTTGTTTTTTAGCAGTTCCATTATCATTTATGAAAACAGAACAATCACCTTCATTACCAACTAAAGCATTAATTGGAACAGTTAAAACCTGTGTTTTTTTATCACTAATAAGCTGAGCCTTTGCAAATATACCAGGCAGCAATGATTTATCACTATTATCTATTTTTATTTTGCAATTAAATACTCTGGTTGTAGCATCTGCAGCTGAATCTATAGTTTGTACAGTTCCATTATAAGTTTTATCACTTCCATCTACTGTAATTGTTGCAGCTTGACCTATCTGTACTCCTCCTATTTTTTCTTGCGGTACTTGTATTGTTGCATATACAGATGATATATCATTAACCTTTGCAAGAGTTGCTCCCTGAGATGCCATCTGCCCTACATTTAAAACTTTATCGCTTATTACGCCACTTATAGGTGCTTTAATCACTGTGTTAGCTAAATCGCTTTGTGCCTTTTGCAAATTTACCTTTTGTGCCTCTAAACTTGCTTTTGAACTTTCAATGCTTGCTTTTGCTGATTCAATACTTGCTAATCCTGAACTATAATCTGCTTTAGAAGTGTTTAGAGCTTTTTCAGATGACTCAAAATCTGTTTTTGATATAGCACCTCCATCAAAAAGTGTCTTTTGCCTATCATAATTACGCTGTGCATCATCCATAAGAATCTGCAACTTCTGTAACGTTACTTGCGATGAATTTAGCTGCTGCTGTGTTGAATTTAGTTGTTGCTCACTAACTTGCACCTGAGCTTGTGCAGTTTTTATACTATTTTGTATATCTTGGTCATCTAGCGTAGCTATAGTATCACCAGCATTTACATATTGTCCATTTTCAACAGACACATTAACAACCTTTGCTGCTATCTTGCTAGTTATAATTCCTTGCTGATAAGCTTCTAAGGTTGCTTTATATGAATCCCCCAAACTTTTCTCTTCTGATTTCACAACCAGTGCTTCAACAGCTGTTTTACTAGCTGCAACAGCTGTGGTTGCTTGTTTTTTTGCTGTGAATAACTTAGTTTTAGCTACTGCGGCACAACCTATTACAGCTATAACAATTACAGCATATATAACTATTTTTTTTACATTTTTCATGTTTCACACTCCTAATCTGTAAACATATAGTTTATTTTGTTAATTTATATATTATAAAATTAATTTTTCTTTGCGCCAATTCCACCCATAATAAAATTTATCAGCTTTTCATTTTCCTCTTTTCTTTGTTCTACTGAATAATAATTTTCATGACAAGTCCGATGACAATGTAATGTCACCATTCCTCCTATAACATTTGTAGCAAAATCAATGTCCATTCCTGTATCTATTACCTCCCCCTCTTCGATTCCTTGTTTTAAAATATTGTATGTAATGCTTCTCCCATTTCTTTTTATATCTTTTATAAAATCTTCAAGATCACGTTTTGCTTCAGGATTTAATTCTGAAATCTCATTTGTTATATAATAACTTATCCTTCCAGCCCTTTCTATAATAGCATGCTCAGTTAATTCTATAAGCTTTCCTAGCTTTTTAAGAAATGATTCTTCTTGTGATATCTTCTGGTTTGCATTCATAGTGAAATTTCTATGGTCGTACTTTAAAGCTTGTACAAATAAATCATCTTTACTTCTAAAGTATTCATATATTGTACCCTTACCTATCTGTGCCTTGTCCGCAATATCCTGCATATTAGTTCCAGAAAAACCTTTTTTGAAAAATATGTCTATTGCAGCGGCAAGAATTTCATTTTCCTTATTTTTCAATCTTGCCAAGAAAACCACCTCACTTATAAAAATACTGTATTACAATAAATTACTGACTCATTATACTCACATTTTATTTAAATGACCGACCAGACAGTCAATGATTCACATGCAAATAAATCATTGAAATATTTTATATGTACATGAAAATAATACCACACTTTTAATTTTTCTACTTTTATTATACTATAAACATTTTATTATTTATATTTTCCCATTTCCTTATAAGTTTGCTATATTTATCTTTTGTATCCCTGAGATTGCTTGGATTATTATTTATTTATATCTATCATTTGCTACTTATGTTATTTTAATATGGAGTGTATCATAGAATTATTAACTGAATTTAAACTTTTCTATTTATTTCAAATTTAATTGTTACAATAAATATATTATCTATGATTAAATACTTAGATCTTATATATAAACATGATACTTTTAAACATAGACAAAAGATAGTATAATTGGTACAGAAAAGGGAGGTATCCAAATGTTTCATATTTTAATTGTAGAAGACGACAAAGAATTAAGAGAATTATTTTCAACTGTTTTACTTAAAAATGGTTATAAAACTACTGGAGCAAAAGATGGAATCGAAGCGCTTGATGTTTTGGATAAAGAATATATTGATTTAATTATTTCTGATATTATGATGCCAAATATGGATGGTTTTGAACTAATAAAATCTATTCGTGATGCTCAATTTAGCCTACCTATATTAATGATCACTGCTAAGGAAAGCTTTCAGGATAAGCAACGTGGTTTTCTTCTAGGAATTGATGACTACATGGTTAAACCAATTGATGTTAATGAAATGGTATTGAGAGTAGGTGCGTTACTTAGAAGAGCTCAGATTATTAGTGAAAGAAAGCAAAGTGTTGGTGATACCATGCTTGAATATGATTCCCTGTCAGTATATCAAAATGGTGAAGTAACAGTTCTTCCGCAAAAGGAATTTTATATTTTATATAAACTTATTTCTTATCCCAATCGCATATTCACGAGACAAGAACTTATGGATGAATTTTGGGGTCTTGATTCTGAAACTGATATAAGAACAGTAGATGTACATATTAACCGTTTGCGCGATCGCTTTAAAAACAACATAGATTTCGATATTTTAACTGTAAGAGGACTTGGATATAAGGTGGTTAAAAAGTATGAATGATAAACCAAATTTAAAATTAGGATTAGTCTTTTCATTTATTATCTTTTCAATAATGTTTGTATCATCAGTACTTACTGCAATTTTAGCTATATTCTTTCATCCAAATTTCTCTTCAGAAGCTAACAAGTTTCTTTGGCCCATTATAGATTTATCTATAATTAGTATAATAGTTGGAACAACTATCTCAGCTATAATAGGAAAAAAAATATTAGCTCCACTAGTGAAATTTAGTGACGCAATTATAGAGGTTGGAAAAGGTAACTTTAACATCAAATTAGATGAAGATAAATATTATTACGTTGACGAGCTAAAAAAGATGTCTCAGAACTTTAATATTATGGTTGACGAACTAAATAACATAGAAACCTTTCGAAGTGATTTTATCGCTAATGTGTCGCATGAATTCAAAACTCCCCTTGCATCTATTGAAGGTTATACAACTTTGCTACAAGATAACAATCTAAGTAAAGAAGAAAAATCCGAATACACAGATAAAATACTTAATAATACAAAGAGATTATCCAATCTGGTTGGCAATATCCTACAAATTTCAAGATTAGAAAACCAAGGAATAATAGCAGAAAAAAGCAAATTCAAACTAGATGAGCAACTAAGGCAAACTTTATTGATTTTAGAATCAAAATGGTCAAATAAAAATATTGACTTAGATATAGATTTAGAATCAATTACTTTCTATGGAAATGAAGAATTATTAATGCAGGTATGGATAAATATACTTAGTAATGCAATAAAGTTTACGCCCGACAATGGTACTATTAAATGTACATTAAAGCAAAATAACAACTGGATTACAACAAGCATTTCAGATAATGGCATAGGTATGAACAAAGATACACAAAAGCATATTTTTGATAAGTTTTATCAGGGCGACAAATCACATTCTTCTGAAGGCAATGGTTTAGGATTAGCCCTAGTAAAAAGAATTATTGACTTATGTGGTGGGAAAATAGAGGTATATAGTGAATATACAAAGGGATCAACTTTTGTAATTAAGTTACCATGCTAATTCTTACTATTTATAAAAACTCTATAATAAATCTCTATTTCATTATTTTACATCACTTATAACATATTATTAAAAATCTATTCAATACATTATTTAAGCCAGCAACTATATATATTTTTATATTCCACTGCTAGATTTTATCTAATACCTTTGATTTCCATAAGGATTTTATTATAAACAAAAAGGCTATCTTTATGAATCGATAGCCTTAAATTATAACTAATTATTTTTAAGAAGTTTCCCTTATTTCTATAAAGTTAGTCTAATTTTGTTTGACGATTTCTATTCTTTTAACTTTTATCATTGTCATAAAAAGCATTACATACAATTAATACTATGCAAACCAAAATAACTACCGCCAACATATTTATCCCCTTCTAACTAAATATATAATCCTTTATATTATTATATATTAATCACGTACATCTTGTGTCTGTAAACGTTTGTTGTTTTGTGATAAATTTATAGGCCTTTCTATAGTATAATTATAAAGAGTATTGAACAGTATATTAAATACTCTTTATAATTATACAGTAATAACTTATTTCGCAATCACTTATCTATTTATCAAATAATATGCTCTTAATAACTGCAATAGCTTCCCTAATATATGTTGAAGGCACAAAATACCAAGGCATAGTACTAGAATAATTATCAAAATTTTTATATCCATTCTTCTTTGCTAAAATGCTGCTTCTAAAAGCATGAAAGTCTGTCGTTACTATTTTTACTTTAATATCACTTATTGGTTTATTGCTAAACGCTTCAATCTTTTCTTTAGAATATTTTAGATTTTCATTAGTATCTCTTGATCTATCCTCCAATATTATTTTATTTTCCTCTATACCTCTATCTTGTAGGTATTTACTCATAGCCTGTGCCTCTGATGTACTTTCATCTTCACCTTGTCCTCCAGATAAAACGATATATTGAGCTAGGTTTTCTTTCATGCATTTTATTGCAATATCAAGTCTTTCTTGAAGTATTAAATTAGGTATTCTTCCATAATCAAGACCCGCACCAAGTACAATAACATAATCGTCACTATTTTGATTATACTTTGGATAGTTAATTATTAAAACTTCTATAGTTATAAAACAAATAAATATTATGGAAAATAATATCTTTATATATTTAAAAATCTTATAAAAAAATATATTCTCTCTTGCTCTCATTTTTAAAAAGTAGTATCCTAAAATTATAATCACTACAACTATAATTGGAAAACCAAACGCGATCCATAATTCCGATAGCATATATTTAATTTTCATTAAACTCATCCCTCCAGATTATTTATCTACACATAATTTAGTTAATCTTAAACTTCTTATAAATATTATATCTGTAACTGAGAGAGATGAAATACGCTTATATAAATCTTATAAAATATATAATAATATCGTAATATTGTTGTCATATATAATCTTTTATATCTTATAATTATTTTCTTCAATAAATTTATAATTACTTTACGATGAAAATCTTAATATTTTTTTTATTGATAGTTTATAGCATTAATAAATTCATAAAAAATAGCCCTAGATTCTACTAAAGCTATTCGTTCATGAATTTTATAAACTTTTCCTTTTTCATAAAAATTGATGCATATATGCTTGAAACTGCAAAAAATATATTAATTATTGGTACAATACTAATAACAAGTATAGTTATAAATAGGCCTCTTTTTTCCTTGTTGCCAAAAATATTAATATTATTTTTGTTCACAATAAGCCTAGATAAGAGCAATATTAATGATAAAAAACTTAGCTTTATTGATATAGTATACAAATATAACATATTATTCAACTCCTTTGAGTATATATCTTTATCTCTTTTACATTTTATACCATATTGTAAAGTAATTCCATATAAATTTTTTATCCTCTATCTCTTTTTATTTTCATTATTTTTGATAATCTCATCTATGCTTATAATTTCTCTTATTCTCTTTTATTTTTTCAGAACAAAAGTAGCCGCAACAGGCTCATTCTTGATCACATTTTTACAATCCAACTTCATTTCAATCATTAATATAACTAGCTTTAAAAATCCAAAATTTTATATTTTCCTAAACGATAAAAAAGCTAGTAGAACACATAAGCCTTAGCCATGTTCTACTAGCCTTCATCTTAGGATGGATGGTAATTGAATAACGAAATTAAAACATTAAGTATCTATTTCTAGAGACTTTGTTCGTAACTCTCTATCATTCTCTTAACCATTTCTCCGCCAACGCTACCATTTTGTCTTGAAGAAAGGTTTCCTTTGTCAATGTTTTCATAGTCATTTAACCCAATTTCTGAAGCTACCTCAGTTTTTAGTCTGTTTAAACCTGTCTTTGCCTCTGGAACTAAAGTTTTATTTCTTGAAGCCATATCAATCTACCTCCCTTAATCTATGATTTTGTTTGGCATTAATATCTTAACCTCTCTCACAAATTTTAATCTATGAAAATACTTGTAAAAAAGGTGTTAAGATCTTCTTTTGAATTAATTTACAATAATATAAATAAGAATTTTTATAATACTCAATATTATTTCTGCAGGAATTATTTCGGTTTACTCTAAATAAATTCTAATTTAATCACTTCTTTAAACATATACACATATCATTAGTTTTTCATAAGTTTCCTTAAGTTAAATTCAACAATAATTTCTTAAGTATATTTTACTATAAATTTATAAAACTAATACTGATATGGAGGTGTTAAATTATGAGTAGAAGACCCTTAGTTCCAGAAGCTAAAGCAAAACTAGATAAGTTAAAAATAGAATTTGAAAATGAGCTTGGCGTTGAACTTAATGATAATTATAAAGGAAATAAGTCATCCAGGTTAAATGGACGTGTAGGTGGACCTATTGGAGGATTGATGACAAAGAAAATGATAGAGGAATACGAAAAAAATTTAATCGACAAGTAATCTCCTTTTCAAAACCATAAATGACTAGTTACTAAAATCATGTAACTAGTCAAAATAGCATATCTATATTCTTTTTCATTTAAGTTTGTATTACTACTTATATAAATTCCTCAATTCTTCTATTTGAGTTCATATTTTAATGCAATATTATATATACACTAAACTTGACAATTATAATAATATTAACCTTACGCATATTAGTGTAGAAAATTATTCAGTGACTACTACATCAAATGAAGTCTTGGTCCCATTAACATTTATTGTAATAGTAGTTTTTCCTGCTTTGTATGCAATAACTGTTGGATGAACATCTTTAAAAAATCCATCTTCTAAGCTTAAATTTATTCCTGAAACTGCAACACTATCATCCTCACTTTTAGACATTGCTATTAAATTAGGAAATGATGAACTTTTATCGTCTACGCTACTCACTTTTATCATCCCTAAATCTACAGCTTGATTAGTTCTACAATATAAAGTATTTCCATTAATAGTTGCCTTAGGTTTGGTATTGTCTAATTTGTAACCTGTTCCATCTTCAATTCTTACTCCATCCTTTTCTTGTTCATCTGAATTGACATCAATTATAGTAAGCATATTACTATAATCTAATTTAACTTCATAGTTCTCTGTAGTTGATTTAGTAGTCAGTGCATATTCTGGACATAAATTATAATTTTTATCACTAAGACATTCTATAACTCTACCATCATCTCCCAGGCTATATTTTCTGCCACTTTCTGACGTATATTCATCTTCTTGCAACACACCATTTTCATCAAAAATATATATATTACCATCTATATTCCATACACCTTTTAAATAATAGCTATCTTGAACTTTAAAATACGTATTTCCATTTTCCTCAAACAAACTAAAGTCTGGGGTTGTACTTATTTTTTCCTCTGAAGGGGTCCTACTAATGTTCATATTAACATTTCTCTTAGGAAGAGCATTATTTATCCATTTCCCACTACTATCAAGCTCATACTCTTTACCTTTAATTAATGTTTTACCAGATGCCATAGCGCCATTATCCTGTAAATAATACCACCAAACCTTATCTAAAATCCATCCAGTCTTCATATAACCATCATTGCCAAAATAGTACCATGATCTATTTATTTGTTTCCAGCCAATACTATAAGATTTCCCTTCGTCATACCACCAACCGGTATTATTATGTTTCCACTCTGCTGAAGCCCCCTTGGGCATTACAGAAACTATGGATGCTACAATAAGTAAACTGCAAATTATTTTTTTAGTCATTTATTTCCCCCCTCATTTACAAATCTTATCAGTTATATAGTTTGTCCCATTTATTCAAACAAAACATTTCCTACTTTGTTTATTATCTATCTATATATTTACTTTATCGGACCATATTTTTTTATATAAATAACTTTGTGCAGTTAACAACTTATGTGAAAATTATACCATAATTTAAATATCTTAATACCATATTTCTAACTTAGTTGGTTGAAAACATGTAAATTAGAATTTTAATTCAATAGTTTATAAGTAATAATTAAATAATTATTTTATTTACCGATTAAAAGCATATGCGTTCTAATATAATAAAACTAAGAGGATCCTAATAATATTAAGGAGGAAAATATATTATGGATACTTCTAAATTTTCAATTAATGAGAATATAGAACTAGATATAAATACCTTAAAAAATACTGTAAATTTTGATGAATTTGTAAAAACACTTCAGAAAAATTTAATCCCGATGGACGAATTTGAGGGATTTAAAATTCGTCCTGGATTTTATCTAGAAAATGGTGCAGTAGTTATACCAGGAGGTGTTAACTTCACTATCCACTCTCAAAGTGCAACATCATGTAAATTACTTTTATTCAAGCCCGCTATGTGTGAACCTTATGCCGTCATTCCTTTTCCTGAATATTACAGAATAGGTAATGTATACTCTATGATAGTACTTGGATTAGATATTGAAGAATTCGAATATGCATATAGTGTGGACGGGCCCTATATACCTGAAAGAGGACTAGTTTTTGATAGTAGTAAATATTTACTTGATCCCTACTCAAAAGCAATTGCTGGACAAAGCGTATGGGGAACGAAAACAATATGTGGAAATCAATATAAATCAAGAGTTGTCTCAAATGATTTTGATTGGGGAAACAGTAAAAGACCTTTAATTCCTATGAAAGATTTGATTATTTACGAGTTGCATGTAAGGGGCTTTACTAAGCATCCATCGTCAGAAGTTAATTATCCTGGGACATTTGCCGGATTGGCAGAAAAGATTCCTTATTTAAAAGAGCTTGGAATCAATGCAATAGAACTTATGCCAATTTTTGAATTTGATGAAATGCTTGATGCACGATATGTTAGGGGCAATTTGCTTTGTGATTATTGGGGATATAATCCTGTATGTTTTTTTGCGCCAAACACCAGTTATGCTGCTGGAATTGAACGAAATAAAGAAGGCGATGAACTAAAGTCATTGATAAAGAAATTTCATGAAGATGGAATAGAGGTGATTTTAGACGTTGTTTTTAACCATACTGCTGAAGGCAATGAGTATGGTCCATATATATCTTTTAAGGGGTTTGATAATAATGTCTATTACATGCTTACACCAGAGGGAAAATATTATAATTTCAGCGGATGCGGAAATACCTTAAATTGCAATCACCCAATTGTTCATAGAATGATCTTAGATTGCCTTCGTTACTGGGTTACAGAATATCGTGTTGACGGATTCAGGTTTGATTTAGCTTCAATCCTTGGGCGTAATGAAGATGGATCACCAATGAATAATCCTCCATTATTGCAAAGCTTAGCATTTGACCCTATTCTTGCAAATACAAAATTGATAGCCGAAGCATGGGATGCAGGTGGTTTATATCAAGTTGGTAGTTTTCCATCTTGGAAAAGATGGTGTGAATGGAATGGAAAATATAGAGATGATATTCGCAGATTTCTAAAGGGCGATTCAGGATTAGCTGCCACTGTTGCTGAGAGAATTACTGGATCTTACGATCTCTATAATCCAGATATAAGAGGCAAAAATGCTTCAGTAAACTTTATTACTTGCCATGATGGATTCACTTTATATGACTTATATTCTTATAATGATAAACACAATGAAGAAAATGGTTGGAATAATACAGATGGTGAGAACAACAATAATAGCTGGAATTGTGGCACCGAAGGAGAAACTGATAATGAAAATATAATAAATTTACGAAGAAAGCTAATAAAAAATGCTTGTGCTGTTCTTCTTTCAAGTCAAGGGGCTCCAATGCTTTTATCTGGAGATGAATTTGGAAATACACAGTTTGGAAATAACAATCCATATTGTCAGGATAATGAAATCTCATGGTTAAACTGGGGTCTGCTATATAAAAATCATGACTTATTTACTTTCTTCAAAAATATGATAAGTTTTCGAAAACGTCATCCTGCAATTAAGGATAGAATTGAGGAAGCACGATGTGGCTTACCTGCTGTCAGCAAACATGGTATAGAACCTTGGTATTTAGATCCATCAGATGATACTAGAATAGTTGGGATAATGTTTGCAGGATGGAATAAGAATGAAAAAGAAGATGACATTGTGTATCTTTGCATCAATGCGCATTGGGAAAAGCAATATATAAAATTACCTGAACTACCTATATACCTAGAATGGCGAATTGCTGTAAATACGGCTATGCCTTCTGGAAAAGACTTTAATGATTCAATTGATCAGATGCTTAAAGTTGGAGAGGCATTTGAGATAGAACCTAGATCTGTTATAATCCTTGTTGGTATAAGTAAAATATAAATTTATAAGATAATAAGAGCCTAATTTACTTTAAGCTCTTATTTTATTAATATTATTGTTTATTATCAAACCTTCTTCTATAATTTAATTAGTTATAGAATTTTTAATAATAACAAAGGAGATGTAATGATGCAAAAATACAGTTTATCAACTGATGAAATATCTGACAACTTACGCTATTTAGAATTGCTTTCTAAACAATATCCAACAATTAATGAAGCATCTACTGAAATAATAAATCTGCAAGCAATTTTAAATTTACCAAAAGGAACTGAACACTTTCTCACTGATATCCACGGAGAATATGAACCTTTCGTCCATGTATTAAAAAATGCATCAGGGGTCATAAAAAGAAAAATTGAAGATCTTTTTGGCAATAGCTTGATGCAAAGTGAGAAAAAAAGCTTAGCAACCCTTATATATTATCCTGAGCAAAAGCTAGAGATAGTATTGAAGCAAGAAGAAAATATAGATGATTGGTACAAAATAAATTTATACAGGTTAATTGAGATATGCAGATACGTTTCTTCTAAGTATACACGTTCAAAAGTAAGAAAAGCTCTTCCAAAAGATTTTACTTACATAATTGAAGAACTCTTACATGAACAACCTAAAGGAATAGATAAATATGAATATTATGAACAAATTATTAGAACTATTATAGATACAGATAGGTCAAAGGAATTTATAGTTGCTCTTTCTAAATTGATACAAAGGCTTGTTATAGACAGACTTCATATTTTAGGAGATATATTCGATAGAGGCCCTGGTGCCGATATTATTATGGATACTTTAGTTGACTATCATTCTGTTGACATTCAATGGGGAAATCATGATATTTTATGGATGGGTGCTGCCTGTGGTTCAGATGTATGTATTGCTAATGTTATAAAAAATTCTCTAAAGTATGCTAACTTAGATACTTTAGAAAATGGATACGGAATTAACCTACTGCCTCTCGCAACTTTTTCTATGGACTTTTATAAGGATTATCCATGCGATATCTTCCTACCCAAGATAGATTGTGATAAAAAATATAGTATTAATGAAATCAATTTAATAGCTCAAATGCATAAGGCTATAGCTATAATATTATTTAAACTTGAAGGTCAGGTGATTTTAAGGCATCCTGAATTTAATATGAATCACAGGCTTTTATTAAATAAAATTAATTATGACGAAGGAACTATTAGCTTAAATGGTAAAACGTATAAATTGAAAGATTCATTTTTTCCTACTATAGATCCTAAGAATCCATATGAACTTACTCCTGATGAGAAAGAATTAATTGATAAGTTAAAATCCTCTTTTATTAATAGTGATAAATACAATAAGCATGTTAGATTCTTATATTCAAACGGTAGTTTGTATTTAAAATTTAATTCCAATCTATTATATCATGGATTCATACCATTAAATGAAGATGGAAGCTTTAAAAAAGTAAAAATAGCTGATAAAGAATATAAAGGCAAGGAACTTTTAGATAAATTAGATATGCTAGCAAGAGAGGCCTATTTTTCCAAAGACAAAGATGATTCAGATAATAAAGAAGATATAATGTGGTATCTATGGTGTGGTGCTTCTTCACCATTATTTGGTAAGGATAGAATGACAATATTTGAACAATATTTTATTGAAGAAAAAGAAACTCATTATGAAAATAAAGATCCTTACTTTAGCTTAAGAGATAATGAAGATATCTGCAAAAAAATACTAAAGGAATTTGGACTTAGTTCATCTGAATCTCATATAATAAATGGACATATGCCCGTTGAAGAAAAAAATGGAGAAAGTCCTATAAAAGCAAATGGAACTCTACTAGTTATAGATGGAGGTTTTTCAAAAGCATACCAACATAAAACTGGACTAGCTGGATATACATTAATATATAACTCTTTTGGGCTTCAACTAGTATCTCATCAGCCATTCGAATCTACAGACGCTGCTATAAAAGAAGAAACCGACATACTATCCACAACTCTTCTACTAGAACAAGTTGTAAATAGGAAAAGAGTTGGAGATACTGATGTAGGTGTAACTCTAAAGCAGCAAATAGAAGACTTAAAGATGCTTCTTAACGCCTATAGAAAAGGACTAATAAAGCAGCAAAATAAAATTTGATTAAGTTTAGTGAGAATAAATTAAGTTAATAATTTATTCTCCTTTTTTATAAACTTACACTATCTCAATAATGGTTCCTGAATCTTTCATTCTTTTTTTTATATTCTGGGGTGGCTCTTTTGTAGTTATTAATAAATCTATTCTATCAAAGGAAATAGCTTTAAATGTACTGGAATTAAGGAACTTTTCACCATCAGCTATAACACATACAAAAGTGCTTCTTTCTGCTACCTTTCTCTTTATATATGAATCTTCAAAATCAACTACATAAATTCCATCTTCACTAACTGCTGCAGCACCCAAAAATGCTATATCGAAATGTATATCTTCAATTTGATTTATTGTTCCACTACCATATAAAAAACGATTTTTATGTTGCAATTTCCCCCCCAACAAGTGAACGTCGCATCTTTTTTCAGCAAGAATCTCCATATTGTCCAAAGAATGTGTATATATAGAAATGTCATCTGTAACACATTGGCATAACGCTTCAATAGTAGTAGATACATCAAAAAAACATACTTGATTAGTTGACATATATTTGGCTGCATATTTACCCAATTTTATTTTTTCTTCAGAATTTATAGATAAGCGGCTCTTATAATCCTTAATTTCAGTTCTTATAGACGGAACTGCAATTCCTCCATGAGTTCGGATAGCAACTCCTTCGTCTACTAATCTAACAATATCTCTTCTAGCAGTATCCCTAGATATATTGAATGTTTCCATTATTTCTTTATTAGATAACACAGTCTTTTCTCTAAGTATATTTAATATTTCATATAATCTTTCTTCTTGATACATAAAATGTCCTTTCACCCTTACCTATCTTTTTAATTACATACTATAATAAATTATATTTTAAAATAGTCATTTGTCAATTTTTTCATGAATGCCAATGTTCATTAATTTTCCTAAACTTAGATATTCATGCTTTTCCTTGAATTGGTAGCTTTCTTATGCTAAACTCACAATATATAAATTACTTGTAATATAAATTCTATCTTAATACTTATTTTATAGAAATCTTCTATCTTATATAAAGGGGCGCAATAAATGAATAAAAGAATATTATATGTAACAGATTTAGATGGTACCTTATTAAATTCTAATGGAGCAGTTTCACAAACATCATTAAAAATTTTGAATGAACAAATAGAAAAAGGTACATTGTTTAGCATTGCAACTGCACGAAACCTTCAGGCTGCAAAAAGATTGATAAGTGAAATCCCCATTAATATTCCTATCATACTGAATAACGGTATAGGATTTTATGATTTAAATAAAGAGCAATATCTAAAAATCAATGAATTTCCAATATCTCAGTTAAGTCAGCTAATACAAATATTCGATAAATATAAAAGCTACGGATTTATGTACGCATTGAAAGATGGAGATATCCACTTCATATACAATAATCTTGACGACCCATCTGATCTTGAGTATTTTGCAGAAAGGCATTTATTATACAAAGGTCGTTGTCATCAATATTATAATTTTGCACAAGTTCCAAAGGATGGTTATACAATTTTATATTTTGTTTTGTATGGTTCTTTTGAACGTATAAAAAATGTTGAAAATTGCATTTTAGATAACCCTATATTAAAATGTGTTCCTAACAAAAATGTATATAAAGATAATTACTTTTTAGATATATTTAGCTCTAAAGCATCTAAGGCTATTGCTATAAAGGAATTAAAGGAACTGATTGGTGCAGATGAAGTAATTGCTTTTGGAGATAATTTTAATGACATTGAAATGTTAAAATCTGCAGATCGTTCTTATGTTCCTGAAAATGGAATTTCTGAAGCAAAGGCAGTTGCAACAAGTGTTATCTCAAGTTTCGATGATGATGGAGTTGCAAAGTTTATTGAAAGAGACACTAACATTAATTAGTAACTTTTAATAAATTTATAAATTCATCAAATAAAAAAGCAGGTATATTAAGAAATTTTTCAATGTACCTGCTTTCATATATTTACTTTATGTCCATTGTTAATTTATTAAAAATAAACTAATTCTTCCTCAAGCTTATCTATTCTTTTGTAATCTTTAACCACTATATATGGAATCTCCCTTTGTTCTTGTTGTATATATTTTTTATGAATTATACCTTCTAACTCGATCCATTCCTTATCTTTAAAATTAAATACATTACTTGATTGACACAGAATACCTAAAAATGATATATCATCTTCACAGCAAGTCATTGCATTTCTACCAAATGCAAAAACACCTTTAGGATACTTAGGATTGCTATAAGCAAGACCTTTCACTCTTATATTTTTATCTTCATACTTTTCTGGATATTCTGTTGCATCTAAGTACCAAACTCCATAATCGTAGTCCTTAAATTCTATTACTTTCTCATGTATATCAAATGGTAATTCTAAGGGGCTGTCATCAATCTCACCATTTTCTAATTCAAACATCATATTTGCTCTTGAATTAATAGCTTTTACACTATTTCTAAATTTCAATTTATTTGTATTATCGTTGCAACGGTTAAATATAATCAAATCTGAATTTCTAAATTGTTCTATTAATAAAGACTTCATATTATTCATGTAACCTTCAAATGTTGATGCATCAATGGTTGTTATAATTTGAGCAATCTCCCATCTATAAGGAAACTTCAAATTATCGAAAATGTCAAATTGCCACATGCCATTGTATTCTATAACAACCTTGCTTGGTTTGTATTTCTCGTTGAATTCTTTTAAAAGTAACTCTGTAAATCCTTCTATATTGCTGACGCTAACAATATTTACATTGTGATTTTTCAAAAATTCCACTTCATATTCTTCTATGCCATTCTCACAAACAATTAAAAGAATTTTTTCCCCCTCATAAAACTCTGGGTCATTAAATATTTCCTTTACAAAAGTAGTCTTACCACTCTCTAAAAAACCAGTAATAAGAAAAACTGGTACATCTGTCATAAATCAATTCCTTCTTTCACTTATATTTTTAATTAAATAGAACAAAATTGTAGGCGACTTTGGTTAAATTCCGTGTGCTTCGCAGTCTTTTCTAATAATTATCAATACCTTAGATTAAAGTTTCGTTTAACGTATATTTTATTTTTATTAGTATAAGCTATTACATATTAAATTCTATGAAAAGAGGTAATGTCCATGAATAGGAAATTACTACAAGACTATCAAAAAAGAATCTTATGGATAATTAAGGCCCTAGGTGAGAAAGACTCCTTAAATATTCCTGGAATTGAAGTCGAGGAAAATCCTTCTTCAGATACGTATCAAAAAGATATTATTATATCGCAAAAAAAAACCAAATAATTTCAAATTACTTGCACTCATTAAAAAGAGGAGTTCTATTATCGTCAGTATTTTCACTCCTCTTCCTAAACTAAACTTTTTAAATAAAGTCAAAATATTTAGCTTGTAATCTATACATCAAACAATTCTTCTATCTCATTCTTATTTAAATTTGCACCTATAACGCATAATCTTCCAGTATAATCTGCTATTCCTTCACGTACTTCATACTCACCTGGAACCAAATCAAAGTTTATCCATCCTCCATCTGAGCAAGGAATTATGCCTTTAGCACGCAATATAATTCCATAATCAAAAGATTCCGATAAAGTTTTTAATATATTATTTATTTCTACTTTGGAAAACTTTTTAGGTGTTTCCATTCCCCAGCTTGTAAATACTTCATCTGCATGATGATGATCATGTGAATGATTGTCGTGTCCACAACTACACTCATGATCATGAGTGTGATGATTATGGTTATGATCGTTACAATTACAATCTATATGATGTTCATGATTATCACATTCTTCCTTAGTATGGTTCTTATGATTATTGCAGCAGCACTCTTCGCTATGTTGATGATTTTCAGACTTACTATTCTTAACTTCTACTAAAAGCTCTTTTTCAAGGGATTCTTCCTTTTCCATTGCAGATAGAATTTGCTTCCCATTAATCTCATCCCAGTTTGTTGTTATTATTGTTGCAAAGCTGTTGTGTTCTTTTATTTGGGATACACACACTTCTAATTTTTCTTCTGAAATCTTTTGAGTTCGGCTTAAGACAATAGTATTTGCATTTTCAATTTGGTTATTAAAGAATTCTCCAAAGTTATCCATATACATTTTGCACTTTACAGCATCAACAACTGCTGTAAAACTATTAAGTTTAATATCTACTTCATCTTTTATATTTTCTACTGCCTTAATTACATCTGATAATTTCCCAACTCCTGAGGGTTCTATTATTATACGTTCTGGTGAATATTTATCTAATGCTTCTTTAAGTGCAACCCCAAAATCCCCAACTAACGAACAACAAATACATCCTGAATTCATTTCTGTTATTTCAATTCCTGAATTATTCAAAAATCCTCCATCAATTCCTATTTCACCAAATTCATTTTCAATTATCATAAGCTTTTCACCCTGAAATGCTTCTTCTATTAATTTTTTAATTAAAGTAGTCTTTCCAGCACCAAGAAACCCTGAAATAATATCTATTTTAGTCATATAAAAAATCCTTTCTGTGTAAACATTGGTTATATATTCAAACGTTATATCGCGTGGAAATATTTAATGTAGTTTCCAAAAATATTTCATTTTTATCCTACCCTTAAAATCTAATGCTGTCAATAATGATCAATTAATAATTTCTTTATTATTGACTGTTTTAATGAATTACTTACGTATAAAATGATAATATTATAAGTAAATTGAAAAAAGGAGTGTTTTCATGGGTAATTTTTTAAAACCAAATGTCTTTTTTAGTAAATGTTTAGGTTTCGAAGCCTGTCGTTATAACGGCCAAATGATAACTGATGCATTTGTTGAACAGTTAAAACCTTTTGTTAACATTATCAATGTTTGTCCAGAAACTTCTATAGGACTTAAAATTCCAAGACCAACAATTAGAGTTGTCTCTGAAAATAACGAACTGAAATTATATGAACCAAAAGAAGGAAAAGAATTCACAAAAGAAATGAGTGAGTTTTCAGAGTCATATTTGAACACTTTAAATGATATAGATGGTTTTCTCTTAAAAAGTGGTTCACCTTCCTGTGGACATAAAAATGTAAAAATTTATAATGGTACAGCAAAGGTTACAGGAAGCACAAGAGGTGCTGGAATATTTGGGAATAAGATTAAAGAGAAATATCCTTATTCACCAATAGAAGATGAAGGTAGATTACATAATTATAGAATTCGAGATAATTTTCTTACAAGAATTTTTATGAATGCAGACTTTAGAAAAGTCAAAGAATCTAATTCGCTTAATGAATTAATACATTTTCAACGTAGAAATAAATTGTTACTTATGGCAAACAGCCAAAAGTACACCAAGATATTAGGTAGAATTACAGCAAATGGTGAAGGTAATGATATAAAAAATATTATAGATGAATATGAGGAAAATTTAAATTTAGCATTTGAAAAACTTCCTAAGTATACAAATAATATAAATGTTCTAATGCATGCCATAGGATATTTCTCTAAATATATAACTAAGGAAGAAACAGAATTATTAATGGACTCTTTGGAAAAATATAAGATGAAAAAACTTACAATAATGTCTCCTATGCTCTTAGTTAAATCATATGTAGTAAGATTTAATATTGATTACCTTTTAGAACAAACCTATTTTAATCCTTACCCAGAAGATTTAGTTATGCTGGAAGATTCGGAAAAGATAGAAATATAAGTGGGTTTTTCTATTAAATTTTAACGGCGATAATTTTACCGCCGTTAAAAAAATATTAGTTTTATTTATTTTCTTAAATTTGTCTTTAATTAACATTATGATAATAATGTTGCTATTAGAGTATTTTATCTAAATATTCTTCATATCCTGCTTCCTTCATCTTATCTTTTGGAATAAACTTAAGTGATGCTGAGTTTATACAGTATCTTAATCCTCCCATACCTTCAGGTCCATCAGTAAATACGTGCCCTAGATGTGCATCACCAATACCGCTTCGAACTTCCGTTCTTACCATGCCATGACTTTTATCAATTTTTTCTTTTATTACTTTTCTATCTATCGGCTTTGAAAATGCAGGCCAGCCGCACCCAGAGTTGAATTTATCAGTTGATATAAACAATGGCTCACCTGTAGTTATATCTATATAAATTCCTTTTTCAAACAGGTTGTCATATTCATTAGAAAATGGAGCTTCTGTACCATTTTCTTGTGTAATTCTATATTGTTCGTCTGTCAAATCTCTTTTCAATTCTTCATTCGATTTTTTCACATACTTTCGAGTCATTTGTCTCCTCCTATTATCTTTGGAAATTATTTAGTTCTGTATACTTAAATTTATTAATATTATGTGACAAATGCATAACACTAATTCATTTATAGGTATTATAATATATACTTATCTGTGAACATTATATTTTAATAGCTTAAATTTAAACATACTTCTCCACTTTTCTATTTTTCCAGTAACTCTTCAAGTTGATTGGCAGGAAGAGGCTTGCTAAAATAATACCCTTGAATATAATCACAATTTCTTCTTTTAAGTATTAAAAGCTGATCTTCAGTTTCCACACCTTCTGCAATAACCTTTAAGTCCATATTATGTGCCATTTGAATAATATTTTTAATAATAGCTTCCTCTTTTTTATCTGAAGAAATATTGTCTATAAATGATTTATCAATTTTTAATGTAGTTATTGGAATCCTTCTAAGATAGCTTAACGATGAATATCCTGTGCCAAAGTCATCAAGTGCAATCCTAATTCCCATGTCCATTAATTTTTTTAATATTTCAATACTAGAATCAAAAGATTTCATAAGAACAGTTTCCGTAATCTCAAGTTCAATTATATTCGGATTAACTGATGTACTTTCAATAATTTCTTTAACATTATCTAAGAACTCTATCTCCTGTAAATCAACTGATGAGATATTAATTCCTATACTATTAAATTTATAGCCTGCTTCAAACCACTTAGCACTTTGTATACAAGATTCCTTAATCACCCATAAAGTTAATTGTGTAATATATCCGCATTCCTCTGCTATTGGAATAAACTCTGCAGGAGATATGAATCCAAGTTCTCTGCTATTTAATCTAAGTAATGCCTCAAAACCAAAGATTTTATTTGTTTTTACATCATACTGAGGTTGATAATTGATAGTAAGTTCATTATTATCAACTGCTGTTCTTAATATTCTTTCTATGCTAGTCTTTCGTTCAAGGCTTAGGTACATTTGGGGATCAAAAAGAGAAAATCTATTTTTACCTAATTCCTTTGCCCTATACATAGCAGCATCTGCATTTCTTAAAATTGTACTACTATCCTTTCCATCTTTAGGGTATAAAGCTATTCCGACACTGGCTGTTATATACATATGCTTGTTGTCAATTTTAAATACCTTATCAAACAAACCTAATAGTTTGTTTGCATAATCTTGTATTTCATCTTCTTTTGAATCAGGATGAAGTAATATAAATTCATCTCCACCAAGTCTACATATTGTATCTTTTTCTTCAATTAAATTTTCAAACTGTTTTGCTAAACTTATTAACAATTTATCTCCATACTCGTGTCCCATTGTATCATTTATATTCTTAAAATTATCTAAATCTATAAAAAATACAATTCCTTGTTTATTAGCATAATTAGACAATTGTAGTTGTTCATTTAGTCTATTCATGAACAATGTCCTATTAGGCAGTTTTGTCAAGAAATCATAAAAAGCCATGAATTTTATTCTATCCTCTGAAATCTTTCTTTCAGAAATATCCCTAATAGAACCAGTCATCTTTATAGCTCTTCCTTCAGAATCTCTTAATGCTTTACCGCATGATAAAATCCAAACGTACGATCCTCTTTTTGTTTTTATCCTAAATTCAGAGTTATAAACATCTGTAAACTTATCAATATGATTCTTGAAATCTTTTTTCACTTTATCAATATCATCTGAATGAACCTTCTCATATACAAAGTTCCTAAGATTATCTATCTCATTCAACTTGTATCCAATAATATCAACTAATTTATCAGAAGCAAAGAATTTACCAGTAATTAGATTCCATTCCCAAATCGAATCATTTGCACATTCTAATGCAAGTCTGTATTTTTCATCACTAACTCTAAGTGCTTCCTCATTTTCTTGTAATTCTTTGTACTGTACCCTTAATTCTTCTTCTGTTGCTAGCAATTCTTCATAAACTGATGATAACTCCTCATAGCTTGAACTTAACTTACCAATCATCAAATTAAAGGATCTTCCTAATTTCCCAAATTCATCATTAGTATTAATATTAGCTTTTACTGATAAATCTCCATTGCCAGCTGCTTGCATCAAAGGAGTTAATTCTGTAATTGGTTTTGTTACCTTCTTAGTAACAATGAGAGTAACAAAAATAACAAGAAGGAGCATGCCTAATGTCACCATAACTATTAAATATCCCATTTTATTAGCTTTACTTGTTAATTCGCTTTTTTGTATAACTGAAGCCATCTTCCAACCAGTATCTTTACACGTGTAAACATTAACTAACACAGGATTACCATTTATATAAGTTTCAAAACTCCCATTATCCAAATCTATAAGTTTATCATAATTATCAAATGAAAATTTTGAAGATTCATTTGTTTGAGAATATGTATAACCTATCTGATTTAAATGTAAAATATTTTTAAAGTTCAAATTTATATCTGGGTGAGCTAGCATTGTCCCATCCTTTAAATAAAGAAAAACATACCCTGTATCTCCAATTCTAATATTTCTTATTATCTGAGATAACTTTTCCAAACTTAAATCTATGCCCATAACTCCAACAATGCTTCCAGATTCATTTTTTACTGTTGTTGATGCACTTATAATGACATTTTGAGAATTATCAACTGCCGAAACGTAAGGATCTGAAATTACCACTTCATCTGGATTTGATAATGCCAAGGAATACCAAGGTCTTGTTCTTGGATCAAATGTATTTGTGCTTAATCCATCAGGCCATTGAATATAACCACCCCATTTAGTACCAATATACACATAAGTTGTTTCTGGATGTGATGTTCCGTAAGCTTCGAGCACATTATATATAACCCCCTCTATGCCAGGCATTTGTTTTGAATATTTTTTATTTATTGCAATATCAGGAATATTAAATAGAGCTGAAATAGACTGGTCTGCTTTTTTGGCATCTGAATAAGTTGCCAGAAACTTAGCATTGTACTTTATTTGCTGTAACACGTTAGAAAAGTTGTTATCTACTTGTACCATTTGATCTTCCGCACATGAAAATAAATCATCTTTAATCGAGTTATACATATGATTATAGGTTATTAATGCAATTGGAATAGATGTAGATAATATAATTCCTACAAAATAAAAAAACAATTTTAATCTAAAAGTAAGCTTCATACCAATGCTCCTTGATTATTCAATTTGTATATTTTCTAACGGAATCTTTTCCTTTATATAAAAATGAATTTTAGTTTTTCATATTAATATATATTTTACCATTTATACTGCACCGTTTCAATTATTTAGATACCTATCTTCTCACTGATAACTTCTAGATTACTTAATTAAAATATATATGCTACAATTGAACTTCCACATTTTGTCTTAAATGAGTACTCACCTCATTAGAATTTCAATTGTAAATTTATTATTGTAGTATATTTATACCATTTTTTCTGCATTAAATGCTGTAAAATGCATTATAAAAAAACTGCAGACTAAATACATATCTGCAGCTTTTGAATAAATTTATTTAATATATTTTATATTGAAATTCTATTCAAGTTACTTTCAACATCTTTCCTTTTATTATATTTAGACGGCTTAATCGGCAACCCCTTGGCCCTTGCTCTCTTTTCAAACCACATAGTTACAATAGGAGTTAATATCGATGTGACTAATACACTTGTGGCGATAATTGCTGTAGCTGAAGCTGCAACTGGTTCAAATTGTGCATTTGCTTGTGCTATGGCGTAAGGGACCGCAACAGCAGCACCAGCAGTTGATGAAGCTGCCCATCCGGCAACACCATCAGATCCAGTTAAATATCTATCAATAAGAGATAATAATCCACCTGAAAGTGCTACTACTGCAACTCCCATTATAATTCCCATAAATCCTGATTGAATAATCATGCCAAAGTTTAAGCTAAATCCTAAAGTAAATGCAAAAAATGGAATCAAAGCTGGAACAACTGGAGCAAACATTTTACGAAAATCATGATCTAAAGTTCCAAGCGCAATACCCAATGCAAAAGGAATTAATGTTGAAACTAATGTTTGCCAAGGAAACGAAGCAATTCCTGCAATCCCCATAGCCACCATTGTCATAAATGGTCCAGATTCTATACTTATAAACGGAAAACCAGCAGCATCTTCTTTTCTACCAAGAGTCGTCATCAAAGCTAAATAAAGTCCGCCATTTGTTTCATTAAATGCAGCAATAACTGCTAAAACCGAAAGTCCAGATAGAATTCCTGTTTGTATTCCATTAGCTGGAAGTATATGAGACACTAGGACTCCTAATAATGAAGCAAATAAAACCTTTCCTATTAATAATGAAATGCCTTTCTTAGCAATATAACCAGATGTACGTAGATCAATAGTTGTTCCAATGCAGAAAAAGAATATAAATAGAATTACTGATGTTCCAGTTAAGAAATTGCCTGTAAATCCGCCAAAAAATTTATTAACATCTGGTGAAAGCGTTTTAAGTAATGTTCCAAGAAATAAAGGCACTATCATCAAACCGCCAGGAACCTTCTCAATATTTTGTTTAATTTTCATAATAACAACTCCTTAAATACTATAGTTTAACTCTCATAAATTTTTTTATTTGTTTCGATAAATTCTCATAACACAATATTCTTCATAAGCATCTTTCAACAAAAAAACTACTAAGAAATAGCTTTTATTTGAATTTAATTCGATATAACGTTTTCATCAGGTGCATGAATCACTCTATATCTTCATTCCTCCTTAAATTCACTATTAGAATACCAACCTATCATTTGTATTTAAAATTTTATGTTATCGTATGTAAGATAGTTATAAGAAAATCATACATGTATTATAGTATCTTTCTTATTACCATATTAGTTAAAACTATATTTAAGAAATTGATATGCAGGAACTTATTCTTCTAACTATTTTAGAATTAATTATATTATTTTAAGTCCTGAATTCTTATAGTATCCATATCATCGAATGTTATATTTTCCCCACACATTCCCCATATAAATGAATAATTTTGAGTTCCAATTCCTGAATGTATTGACCAGCTTGGTGAAATTACTGCTTGCTCATTCTTCATTACTATATGTCTTGTTTCTTGTCCTTCACCCATAAAATGCATCACTGCTTGATCTTCAGGTACATCAAGATATAAATATACTTCCATACGTCTTTCATGAGTATGGCATGGCATTGTATTCCATCCACTTCCTGGCTCTAGTATTGTTAACCCCATTACTAATTGACAGCTTTCACATACTGCGGGATGAATATATTGATTTATTGTCCTTTTATTCATATTTATTTCATCGCCACATTTTATTTTATTAGCCTTTTCTAAATCTATTTTTACTGTTGGATATGATTTAAGCGCTGGTGCGGAATTTATATAAAACTTAGCTGGATTTTTTTCATCAACTGATTTAAATTCTATATTTTTAGTACCTTGTCCAACATATAATCCATCTCTATATTTTAGATTATATTCTACTTCATCTGCTATAATTGTTCCTTCTCCACCTACATTAATAACTCCAAGCTCTCTTCTTTCCAGAAAGTAATCTGTTCCCAATTCTTTAGAAGCTCCAAGCTTCAATGCTTCTTTTACTGGTGTAACTCCACCAAATATGATTCTATCATTATGGCTGTAAACTAAGTTTACTTCTCCATCAACAAATACTTTCTCAACTAAATAATGTCTTCTTAAAGTTTCTGTATCGTAATGTTTGGAGTCTTCTGGATGATTTGAGTATCTAATTTCCATTTTCATAGCATTCCCTCCTTACAATATTGGGCACACGTGTTCCTAATTGAGTAAAATTATTCTTAACTTATTAAATTTATATACTTTTCCTAAAGAAAATATTATTACAATTATACACTAATTCAGAATTACCCAAAGTACATATAACACAATTAAATTTCTAAACTTAACATTAAATAATATGCGCTGCACACGTGTTCCCAAACTCTTAATACAAGTATATACGTTCATGTAAATATTTGCAATAGTTTTTTTATATTTATTGGAAATGTACTTAAATTATAAAGCTGCAGTAAAAAAAACTTATATATCACTTCAGCTTTATAATGATTTATTCTAATTTAAATCTTTAACGGAATTCCCCAACTCCAATTCTGATTCTATATATATTTCCTTTGTTGTTATATCTTGTTTATTATTTAGCAATTTTAAAAGTAAATCAGTCGCAATCTTTGCTATTTCTCCTATAGGTCGTTTAACTGTTGTAATACTTGGCGTAATGAATCTACCAATTTCGTTTCCATCAAATCCCAATATTGAAATATCATCTGGAATCTTTAATCCATGCTCTGTAATAGCTTTTATAGCTCCAGTTGCCATTTCATCATTGAAAGCAAATATAGCAGAAAACTTTTCATTTATTTCTATTAATTCATTCGCTTTTTCATATCCACTCTTAACAGTAAAATCCCCATTTAACACCAAACTTTTATTCAAATTAATATTATAATTATTAAAAGCTTTTAAGTATCCTTCTCGTCTCATCTTAGTTGAATCGAAATTTCTTGATCCCTCTATTATTGCAATATCCTTATGGCCTTTTTTTATCAATTGCTCTACGCCCTTATACGCACCAACGCTTTCATCAGTATATACATTTATGACATTATGATTTACCTTTCTATTTATAACTACAATAGGTATATCTTTATCTAATATTTCTCTAATAAAATTATCATCACCTATTTTTTGACTCACAACTAATATACCATCATAATTTTTTGGGTTTATAGTATTTTCTTCATACATATCTATTCCTTTAACAATGACATTATACTTTTTATCTATGTTTCTATATACACTATTTATAACAGTTTGAAATACAAACGGTGACGTTCCATTGCTTATTGTTGAAAAAAACACACCAATATTATAAGCCTTGTCTATTTTTAAACTCCTTGCACTCATGTTAGGAATGTAGTTTAGTTCCTTAACTGCATTAAGTACCGCCTCTTTAGTCTTCTCATTTACATACTTAGATCCTGTTAGTACTCTTGATACAGTTGAATGTGATATTCCTAATGCTTTTGCTATATCTTTAATCGTAGTAGCCATATTAATCCTCCCAAAACCTTAACAAATATAGTAATTTTATCTCCAAGTAAAAACTGTCTTTTAGTAAATCAATTTAATCAGGACATTATAGATCATTTCTATTACATTCAACAGTCACACGTGTTCACGATCTTGTTTATTATTTTATAGCAGTAAATATTAAATTACAAGTTTTGCTAATACTTTCAATAACATTCTTTGCAGTTTTAATTAATTAATATTATATATAAAATGTAATTCTTCTTAAACTGTGCTTTTCTTAATTACTTTTTACAAATCATATGCCTTCTAAAAATTTTAATTCATAGAATTCTGCCTTAAACTATAAGATAATGTAAATCAAATATTCTTCTTATTACAAATGAATTATATTATTTAGAATTTATATAATAATTAAATTCTTGATTTAAAAATGAACTTAATATACAATATTAACCATGATATATTTTAGAATTTATGGCAAGAATTTATAATAAATTTATAAGTTAAAGAAGGAAATTATATGTTTAAAAAATGGGATATAATTATAATAGTTACACTGCTATGCATTTCATTTATTCCTGAGATTGTTTTTGGAATAATGGGTAAACATTATAATGGTACATATGCTGAATTGACTATAGATGGTAAACTTTATAAGAAAATCAATTTATCTGAGCATAGAGGTGATGAACAAATAGACATAAAAACATCCTATGGTGAAAATATAGTTGAGATTAAAGATAAGTCTATTAAAGTAATAGATGCAGATTGCAAGGATAAAATATGTATCAGGTCTGGGTTTATATCTGAACCAGGTCAAATTGTAGTTTGCCTTCCACATAAATTTATGATTGAAATAAAAAGTAGTGATATAATGGCAAACAGTTTGAGGTGTTTAAATGAATAAAACTTTTCGTATAGTATTTATAGGCCTTCTGGTATCACAAGCCCTAGCTTTGTATACAATTGAAAGTATGATTCCGGTTCCATTTATTGCACCTGGTGCGAAACTTGGGCTAACTAATTTAATTACTGTCGTAGCTTTGTATATGTTAAATAGTAAAAAAGATGTTTTTCTAATTATAATATTAAGACTTTTTCTTTCAACTATTTTTGGTGGAAATCTCTCTACACTTATGTACGGTGCCGTTGGAGCCTTGCTTAGCTATTATGCAATGATTTTCGTAAAAAATATTGGAAAAGATAAAATTAGTATAATAGGTGTAAGTGCAGCTGGAGCCTTTTTCCATAACGTGGGACAATTAATTGTAGCTTCAGTTATAGTCCAAAATATTGCAGTTACACTTTATTTACCAATCTTATCTATAGCTGGAATTGGTACAGGTGTGTTTATTGGTGTAACTTCCAATTTTATAGTCAAACATATGTCCAAGCTCCCTTTCTTTAATGATTTAAATATTAGTCAATGAGTTACTTTATCATCTTTCTAAATCTTATATTAACGCAAAAATTAAGTGCACACTTATATGAATATGTGCGCTTAATTTTTAATATTGTGCATTCAAACACAGATTTTATTTAATCTGTAAATTTAAAATCCTTATTTATATCAGTAATTCTATCTTTAAACCCATCTGATGCATATACCTTGTAATTCGCGGTAGTAATTTCACAAGATACTCCTGATAACCCATTGATTAATTTTAGACCCTTTTCCTGTCCCAGCGTGAAAACTGTTGTAGTTAAAATATCTGCTAACATTCCATTATCAGGATTGTCACCATCTACCACTATTGTATCACTTATAACCCCATTATCAACTGGATATCCTGTCTTTGGATCTATAATATGATGATATCTTTTATTATCCTTTATGAAATATCTTTCATAATCACCTGATGTAGATAATGATTCATCAGATAATTTAATTACGCCCAAATATTCATTAGGATCTTCGCTTCTTGGATGCTTAATCCCAACAGACCAATCACGTTTATCTTTATTCTTCCCAAGAGCATAAATAGAGCTTGCACCTAAATTAATGAGTCCATTTTCAATATTATATTTCTTATATATCTTTAATACTTCATCAGCTGCAAATCCTTTTGCAACTCCGCCTAAATCTATAGCCATGCCTTCATCCTTTAACATTACGCTATTATCATTCTCATTAATGCTAATTTTTTCATAATCAACTAAAGGTAGCTTAGATTTTATTTCTTCATCAGAAGGCAATCTCTCATTATCGGTACCTATTCCCCATAAATTTATTATTGGCCCTAAAGTAACATCAAAAGCTCCATTACTTAATTTAGAATATTTTATGGATGTTTGGATCATCTTTATGATTTCAGGATGAACTTTAACATATTCTTTTCCTGATAAGCTATTTATTTTGTATATGTCACTAGTTTCAATGGTGGTGCTTGCCATATCATTAATCTCATCTAATCTTTTAAAGCTTTCTTCAACAGCTTCCTTTGAATTTGCTCCATAAGCGCTTAAAGTTACAGCTGTGTCCATTACGATATTACTTTTTTCATAGTATTTATTTTTACCATTACTACACCCATTAAGACTAATAATAAAAATAAAACTTATTAGCAGACATAAATTTTTTTTCATATGTTTACTCCAATCTTTAACTAACTATAAAATTTATAACCAGCAGAGATGCCTATTTTTCCATTTCTACTGGTTATACATTTAATAAATATTTTGTATTAAACCTTAATTTAATATAAAATACTATAAATTTTAAATTGTCACTTTTAGTGTATCTGAATTTTTATTAGCGATTAATTCATTCGCAACTTTTATTGCTCCTGTTGGACATTTTGCCAAACAGGTTGCTTCACTACATTTTTCAGCACATATTTTTTTATCTACTACTGCAAGATTATTCTGAACTTGAATAGCCCCATAACTGCAATTCTTTGCACAAAGTCCACAACCTATACAAGCAGCACTACATAATTTTCTAGCAACAGCTCCTTTGTCTTTTGAATTACAATCAACTTTTACTCTCGCATTTATTGATATCATTTGTATTACATTTTTAGGACATGATTCTTCACACTTACCACAGCCAGTACATTTTTTCCTATTAACAACTGGAAGCCCATTTTCACCCATTGTCATAGCCCCAAAAGGACAACTACTTACACAAGTTCCAAATCCAATACATCCATGCTTACATCCTTTTGGACCTCCTTGTATTAAGCTTGCTGCTTTACAATCGTGAATCCCTTTATAATTATAACTTAATGTTGCTTTTTCACTTGTTCCTTTGCATCTAACATGAGCTATTCTTGGTTCTACTTCTTCTGCTTTTTTACCTGTAATTTCTGCCACAAGTTTTGCTACAGCATCCTTTCCAGGAACACATAAATTTGGAGGAACCTCTTTATTAATAACCACTGCTTCTGCATATGCTGCACATCCTGCATAACCGCATGCACCACATTGTCCCTTAGGAAGAATATCTTCTACTTCATGAATTAGTGGATTCACTTCCATAGCAAATTTTCTATTTGCAAACGCTAAGATAAACCCAAAAACTGCACCAATTCCTCCAAGAACTACTAAAACCATTATAACAGTAAACATAATCTTTACTCATCTCCTTTATATCATTCCTGAAAAGCCCAGGAATGCCAATGCTAACATGCCTGCTAATATAAACGCAACCCCTGTTCCTTCTAGTGGTTTTGGCACATCTGCATAAACTAGCTTCTCCCTCAAACTTGCCATAAGTACTAAGGCCAGTGCAAATCCCATTCCTGAACCAATTGAGAACACTACACTTTTTACAAACGAGTAGTTTGACTCAACACTTAATAATGGAACTGATAATACAATACAGTTTGTGGCTATTAAAAGAAGATATATTCCCCACATGCTGTATAATGTAGGTGCTTGTTTTTTTATAATTAATTCTAATAATTGTACAAAACTTGCTATAAGTATAACAAAAACAATTGTTGTTAAAAAGGTTAAATGATATGGCAAAAGTACAAAAGTATATACAACCCATGCTAACATTGAACTCAGAGTTATAACAGAGGTAACCGCCATTCCCATACCTATTGATGCATCTAGACTTTTAGAAACTCCAAAAAATATACAAAGCCCTACAAATTTTGTTAGAACAAAATTATTCACAAGTAATGCACCTATAAACAACGTAAAATACTCTCTCATTATGCTTCACTTCCTTCTATTTTTTTGGCTTCTTTATGTGCATTGTGGAGCTTGATTGCACCTATCATATAACCGATTAGTATAAATGCACCAGCTGGTAATATCATAATTAAAGGTGCATTGTACCATGAACCTAGTATTTTAAAGCCAAGAATTGATCCGCTTCCTAAAAGCTCTCTTATTACAGATATTGAAAGCATAGCTAGTGTAAAACCACATCCCATACCAAAGCCATCTAGGAATGATGGAAAAACTTTATTTTTTGATGCGAACACCTCTGCCCTTGCAAGTATTATCGCAAAAACAACTACTAAATCCAAATAAATTCCAAGTGCACTATATAATTCAGGTGATATTGCCTGTAATGCAAGTTCTACAACCGTAACTATAGTTGCTATAAATGTGATATAAACCGGAACTCTAACTTTGGGATTCACCAATTTTCGTGTAAGCGATACAACTACATTATTACTTGTAATAACAAAAGTTACACATAAGCCCATAGTCAAACCATTGATTACTGATGATGTAACAGCTAATGCAGGACAAAGACTTAAGCATAACATAAATATTGGATTTTCATCATACAAACCCTTGCTAAAAATTTTCCACTTTTCCTTCATATTATTTACCTCCTGCAAACTCTGTTACTTCATGTACAGCATTCTTGACAGCTAACGTTACAGCTCTAGATGAAATAGTTGCTCCTGTCATAGCTTGAATATCATCTTTATCAGAAGCATCTTTTGTTACTGTTAAATTTGCTTCTTTTTTCCCTTTAAATTGACTTCTAAAAGGTTCTTTTGAAGCATTATCCCCTAGACCTGGAGTCTCATTATGTGCTAGTATCTTATAATCTATTACTTCTCCTGTAGGTGTAATAGCTACCAGCATTTTAATTTCTCCACCATATCCTCTGCTTTCTCCAGGAACTACATATGCAATTACTTTACCACCTTTTTCGGCTGTAAACCAATCAGCCTTATCTGGAACTGCCTTAAAGTTATCGGCATCACTAACTAGTGCTTTCATAGATTCTTGTTTTGATATCTCTCTCTTTTCAGCTGCAATTGGTGCCGTAACATAATATACTAGTCCTATTATTAATCCAGACGCCAAGCAAGTTATTATTAAATTTATTGCTATCTGAAAAATGGAATACTCCTTATTAATAGCATGTTCATTGGACATTTTACTACCCCCTTGCTCCAAATTGTTTTGGCTTTACAAAACGATCTATTAGTGGTGTTACAGCATTCATAAGTAAAAGTGAATAGCAAACGCCTTCTGGATACCCACCTATTAATCTAATTAATGACGTTATTACTCCAGCTCCTACAGCAAAAATTATTTGCCCTTTTAAAGTTATAGGTGCTGTAACCATATCTGTTGCCATAAAAAATGCACCTATAATTAATCCTCCAGCCATCATATGGAAAATAGGATCACCACTAAATAAACCTGAAGGCCCGAAAACCCATGTTATTATTCCTACTGTTCCTATCATGAATACAGGAACTTGCCATTTTATATATCCCTTATATATAAGATACGCGCCCCCAATTATAAGAAGTATTGTTGAAGTTTCTCCTGCACTTCCATTTCTTGTGCCAATAAACATAGCTTTATACAATTCTGTATTGCCACCAAAAGTTTCAATCAATTTAGAATATCCTTGTTGTTTTAATATGTTCAATGGTGTAGCAGAGCTAACAACATCTACTGAAGTTGTCATCTTTGTCCATGTTGTCATTGCAACTGGCCAAGATACCATTAATGCTGCTCTTCCAATATGAGCCGGATTAAAAATATTATATCCAAGCCCACCCATAGAATGCTTGGCTATTACAATGGCCACAAACGAACCCGCTATTATCATATAAACAGGTAACGTTGGAGACACACACATAGCTAGCAATAATCCAGTTAAAAATGCACTTCCGTCAAATGCTGTAATCTTCTTTTTGCGGAATTTTTGAACCAAATATTCAAAAGCAACTGCTGAAGCTGCACCAACAACTAAGTTAATTAATGCAGGGATACCAAAATAATATATAGAAAAAATAGCTGCTGGCGCTAATGCTATGTTTACATTCCACATTATCTTTGAGATTGATTCATCACAACGAATATGTGGAGATGCTGATACAGTAAAACTATTTTCCTGGGTATCAGCTTCTTTTACTTTAATTCCTTGCATTTTACTTTCTTGTACTCCAATTTCGGAACTCATTTTACCCCTTCTTCCTTTACTTTTTTTGTGCCATTGCTAAATTTTGTGATTTTGAATATTTTATATACTGAACTATGTTACGTTTTGCAGGACATGTATAAACACAACTTCCACATTCAATACAATTTAGCAAATTATATTCCTCTTTGGCCTCTTTAAATTTATGACGTTCACCTAATATGCTTAGCATACTTGGGATCAAACCCATAGGACACGCCTCAACACATCTTCCACATCTTATACAAGGGGACTCCTCACCAGAATTTATGGCATCTTTACTTAATGCTAGAATTCCAGATACACCTTTAATTACAGGAACATCTAATGAAAATTGAGCCATTCCCATCATAGGCCCTCCCATAATTAGCTTCTCTGGCGTTTTGCTAAATCCACCACAATAACTTATGGCTTCTTTAAAACTTGTTCCTATTCTTAGTAATAGATTTTTAGGTTCCTTAATTGCATCTCCTGAAACAGTAGTTACTCTTTGAATTATTGGAATGCCCTTTACTACTGCATCATAAATAGCTATAACTGTACCAACATTTTGTACAACAACTCCAACATCCATAGGCAATCCACCCGATGGAACTTCTCGACTTGTAAGCACTTTTATAAGCATCTTTTCTGCACCTTGAGGATACTTTGTAGGCAGTGCTACAATATCAACAGATGTTCCTTTGAAAGCCTCTTTCATAGCTTTTACTGCCTCTGGCTTATTATCTTCTATTCCTATAATCCCTTTGCTCACTCCTAGTGTTTTCATAGCTATCTTAACTCCAGTTACTATACGGTCAGAATATTCAATCATCATCCTATAGTCTGCTGTCAAGTATGGCTCACATTCAGCGGCATTTACTATAAATGTATCAACTTCCTTATTAGGCGAAAGTTTAACATGTGTAGGAAACGTAGCGCCACCCATTCCGACTATTCCAGAATTCTTTATAATATCAAGAACTTCTTTCTTCTCAAGCTTTTCCCAATCCCGTTCTAATGGTATCCCATCAACCCACTCATCTAAGCCATCGCTTTTAATAACAACTGACAAGCATTTGACTAATGATGTATGTGGCATTTCTGCGATACTTGTAACTTTTCCTGAAATTGATGCATGTATTGGACTATGCATAAACGCTTCACTATTTGCTATAACTTGTCCTTTTTTGACCATATCACCGACTTTAACTATAGGTGTACATGGTGCTCCAATATGTTGACTCATAGGAATAATTACCGTTTCAGGTAATGGTGGTAATTCAATGGCTTTGTCAGAAGTATACTTTTTACTGTCCTTCGGATGAATTCCTCCAAGAAAACTTTTTAACATTAATAATCGCCTCACAAACCTCTTAAGAATAAATTATTTACAATTAAATTTACATAACTACAATAATTCGTAAGATAATATTTATAATACAAGTAAATAATATTTACAATATAAGTAATATATACTTGAATAATTAATAGTTCATCAATTTTTTATTTAAATATCGGGAAATAAATTTATCATAAAATGCGAATAATTACTGGCTTGGACTTTTCATTTGCAGCACTTGCCTTATCGAAATACTTTACAACAACAATAGATAACGCAAATATAACTACTCCACCAATCACTTGGAACATAAATTTATTAACTCCTATATACTGACCTATAATCCCTCCTAACATCACACCAATAAATAAAGCAATTAGCGGCAAGATAAATACAATAAAGGCGGCCCTCAGAACATTGGTTTCCTTTATTTCAAGAATTACTCTTTGCCCTGGCTTTGCCCCTATTTTATTATTCGCCTCTAAGATTAAACTTTCGCTTCCTGGGCAAGCACCACAGTTTTTGCAATCACTATGTCTGCCAACTTTAATTCTTGCCGAATTTCCAACCACCTCAATTACTAGGCCTTGTTCTGTTTTCATCGTTATCAAACTCCTTAAAATTGCTTATAACTTATTACACGAACATATTTCTATTAATTTTCATCCGCTCAAAAAATATAACATGAAATATCACCTCACAAATATACGTTTTCATAACATTCAATATAATACATAAAATGTAATACCTTATTAATTAATGAATTATTTGGTATTTTGTTTTATTATAAACCTTTATTTTTTCAATTTAAAGGGTAGTTTTTAAATTAACATTTTCAAGACGTTAATTCTTTAACATTCAAACTCCCAGTTGAAATTTAAATAGGTCGATTATTTAAACATTAATTAGCAATTCACTATTTTTACTTAATAAGAAATACACATTTCACTTCAATCTCTTTGTTAAGTTTTGGGTAAATTATTGATATTTTTTTAACATAGTTTTGCAATTAATTAAAAACACTTTCAGACTAAACCTTTAATGCTTTAAAATTTGTACATTATTTTTAGCTTTTGGATAAACTATTAAAGTATAATAAGTTTTAATAAATAAATTTAGACTTTACTTAGAAAGGAGAATTATTTTGATTGAGATTAAGGAAGGTAACCATAAATTTTACATCGGAGATAACGAAGATAATATAAAAGCTGTAGTAACATATATAGATAGTGGAGAAAATAACATTATACTTGATCACACTTTTGTATCACAAGAGCTTAGAGGCAAGAATATTGGTCAGCAACTGGTCAAAAGAGTTGTTGACTTTGCTAGAGAAAATAACAAAAAGATAATACCACAATGTTGGTTTGCAGAGGAGGAATTTGTTTCACATAAAGAATATGAAGATGTTTGGTTCAGATAATATTTAGACATTTCATGATTATTTTCATTTATTCAAGAATACATTAAAATTATTTAAAGAGAGTTAGTATAGTTAACTCTCTCTAAATTAGTTGATACTTTATTGTATAGTTAAATTTCATATTTATTTAGCATTCTAAGTTCTTTTCTAACTCTTCGCTACCAAGTTTTTTTACTCTTATATAATATGCAGTCATCAGAATCAATTCAGCTCCAAGCCAGGCAGCAACTTCTGCAAAATAAATTCCTGTTTCTCCTATTAATAAAGGCAAAAAGAGCGCTACTGAAATACGCATGCATAATTCAACAATCCCCGAAATCATTGGTATAATAGTATCTCCCATTCCTTGTAATGCATTTCTATAAATATGAAGCATATACAATATAAATAACATACTGCTCATAACCATTAGATATTTGTGTGCCACATCTGTTACTAACTCAACTTCTGCTGGACTTCCCGATATGAACATCAGTACAAAATAGCGTCCAAAGAAAAATATTATTAAAGAAAGAGCAATAGATGTTCCAACAGTCATTTTTAAAGCTGAATTCATTCCTTTATGTATACGATCATATTTTTTAGCTCCTAAATTTTGACCTGTGAATGTAGACATTGCATAACCTAACGCAACTGCTACTAATTCCAATATTCCATAGAGTTTATTTGTAGCTGTAAATCCTGCTACAAATACAAATCCAAATCCATTTATAACATATTGAACCACAAGGCCACCGAATCCTATGATTCCATTTTGAAAGGATATTGGCGTCCCTAAAAAAATTAATTTTCTTATCATAACCATATCGATTTTAAAATCTTTAGCAGTAATTTTTAGTATTGATAACTGTCTAACACTATTTACACAATATATAAACGAAAATATTTGTGCTATTACAGTTGCTATAGCGGGTCCCTTAATTCCCCACTTAAATACAACTACAAACAAAATATCCAATAATACATTAATTGCAGAAGCTACAACCATAGCAATAAGTGGTGTACGACTATTTCCTAAAGCTCTTAATATTGCTGAACACGTATTATAAGCTAAAATTGCAGGTATTCCACAAAAAGCAACTATTAGAAATGAAAGCGAATCGTTAATAATATTTTCTGGAGTATTTAATACTATTAATATAGGCCTTACAGCAAGTAATGAAATTATTGTCATAAGAATTCCTAAAATGGTTGCAAGTATTATGGCCATTGTAACCGTCTTACGCAATTTTTTTATATTATTTTCTCCAAAGTATTGTGAAATAAGTATGGAAAAGCCTTGTGTAAAGCCAATTATCATATCAATTACCATCCAATTAAGCCACGCACCTGAACCTACAGCAGCTAAAGCTTCAACACCTATAAACTTTCCTATAACTATAGTATCCACGATTGTATATAATTGCTGAAATATATTACCAAAAATTAATGGTAATGCGAAAATAAAAATAAGCTTCGAAGGTTTTCCTTCCGTCATATCTTTTATCTTACCACTCATTTTGTCCTTTCCCCCTTATGTCAATTAATTACATTAATTATTCCATTTATCTATTATCTCATACTCTAATATGAAAAAAAGATATTACATCATTCTTTGTGATTTTCACCAAATTTAATTATTGCCTTTTATAATATTATAAAAAACAAAAGCCTTCTTCATAAAGAGTATACAAACAATACATTATTATTTGTATACTCCTTATGAAAAAGGTCTTCTACTTCCCATTAGCTCTGGTGGATTTATGCACCAATTGTTGCTAACATTATTGCTTTTATAGAATGCATTCTATTTTCTGCTTCGTCAAATACTACAGATTGTTTTCCTTCGAATACTTCATCCGTAACTTCCAATGCAGTAATGCCAAATTTTTCTCCTACATCTTTTCCCACTTTAGTTTTTAAATCATGGTAAGCCGGTAAACAATGCATAAATATTGCGTTTTCATTTGCATTATCCATAACATCCTTGTTTACTTGATATGGGAGCAACAATTTTAATCTACTTTCCCAAACTTCATCTGGTTCACCCATTGATACCCATACATCGGTATAGATTACATCTGCATTTTCAGTTCCTTTATCAACATCTTCCGTTAAAGTTATCGTAGCTCCAGTTTCCTGAGCTATTTCCTTACATTTTCCTACTAAATTTTCTGAAGGAAATAATTCTTTAGGTGCACAAGCAGTGAAATTTAGTCCCATCTTTGCACAAGCTACCATTAGAGAGTTCCCCATGTTATTTCTTGCATCACCCATATAAACAAAATTAACACCTTTTAATCTTCCAAGTTTTTCTTCTATCGTTAGAAGATCTGCAATCATTTGAGTCGGATGGAATTCATCTGTTAATCCATTCCATACCGGAACTCCTGCATACTTAGCTAATTCTTCGACTATTTCCTGACTAAAACCTCTATACTCTATTCCATCATACATTCTTCCAAGAACCCTTGCAGTGTCTGCAATACTTTCTTTCTTCCCCATTTGGGATCCTGCTGAATCTAGGTATGTAACTCCCATCCCTAAATCTCTTCCGGCTACTTCAAACGAACATCTTGTTCTTGTGGATGTCTTTTCAAATAACAGTACTATGTTCTTACCTTTCAACTTATCATGTAAAATTCCAGTTCTTTTCAATGTTTTTAACTCCTTAGATAAATCTAACAAATATCTAATCTCTTCTGGTTTAAAATCTAATAACTTTAAAAAACTTCTTCCCCTTAAATTTACTGCCATGCTTACTCTCCTTCTATCTATAATATTTTTATAAATAAAAAATTTATTGTATTTAGTATATATATTGTAAATAAGCTTATACATTAAAATTTAGTATATACTATGACCTTATTATTTTAAATCATATATATTATTACAATACATATGTATTTAATAATCTTTTATTTAATACATATACTATTTCCACATGTATAATTATACAATAAACAGTATTATTATTCAATGTTTTGATACTATTTATTTATATATGCATTGTAGTAATTTTTTTACGTTTAAATTTCTAATAAGCTAAGTGCTGAACTAAAACTAAAATACAGAAACCTGATTACGACATATACGTAAAATAAAGTAAAGTTATATTTCATATAGTCTTAGAATCTATTTTAGCTTCTATAATTCCTTATATAACAAAAAAAAGACCAGTCAATAACTGATCTTCTTTGATTATTATTATTAAAGCTTATTTTCTATAACTCATGTTATATTTTCTGAATCTTAAGATATTAATATTTATTTAATTTTACTTGGAATGTGTAAGAGTTTCTATTATAGTTGCTTCTTGATCAGCTGTTATTGTTCCTGCTGTCACTAATCCATCTAATTTAGTTTTTACCATATCTTTATGTTTTTCAACTCCTTCGGATTTTTCTTTTTCTCCTACAGCTTTTTCTTGTGGTTTCAATGCATTCTCTATTGCTGTTTCTTTATCTGAAGTTAATGTACCTGCTGTCACCAAACTATCTAAAACTGATTTAAAGTTCCCTTTTGTATTTTCAAGTGCTGTTTCTATTGCTGTCTGCTCATCTGCTGTTATTATTCCAGATGCTACTAAATCTGATAGTTTAGTCTTAAAGAACTCTTTATGTCCTCCATTTTTAGCTTCTGACTTTAATGCATTTTCTATTGCTGTCTCTTTGTCTGAAGTTAGTGTTCCTGCCGTTACCAAACTATCCAAAACTGCTTTAAAGTTCCCTTTTCCATTTTCAAGTGCTGTTTCTATTTCTGTCTGCTCATCTGCTGTTATTGTTCCAGATGTCACTAAATCTGATAGTTTAGTCTTAAAGAACTCTTTATGTCCTCCATTTTTAGCTTCTGACTTTAATGCATTTTCTATTGCTGTCTCTTTGTCTGAAGTTAGTGTTCCTGCCGTTACCAAACTATCCAAAACTGTTTTAAAGTTCCCTTTCGTATTTTCAAGAGCTGTTTCTATTGCTGTCTGCTCATTTGCTGTTATTGTTCCAGATGTTACTAAATCTGATAGTTTAGTTTTAAGAAAATCTTTATGTCCTCCATTTTTAAATCCATCTTGTGGCATTAAGGCTTGCTTAATAGCAGTTTCTTCATCTGAAGTTATAGATCCTGCTGTTACTAAAGAATCTAATTTAGCTTGGAATCCATTTGCTCTACCTTGATGTTGAACTGCTGATCTAGTATTTGCAACATTTATAGAATCTGCAGCAAATACTCCTGTACTCGCAGATACTACCATGCTTGCTAAAATAACGCCTGTCATAACTTTACTCTTAATACTTTTATTTTTCATTTAAATTACTTCCTTTCAAATATGTTATTTTGCATTTCAATTACTTATTTATTAATTTATCTTTTCTTAATTATATAAAAGGATTTTTACAGTTTTGTCACAGAATTTAGTCAAAAATGTTACAATAACAAAAAGATTCCATAATTCTTTATTTTATTATGTAAAATCAAGCAATTAGGAATCTTATATTTTTTGAATATAAGATGGTTGATTATACCACTTTAGAAGAGTATAATTTTTTAGAATGTGAATTTGCAGCTTGTTATAATTACATAATTGTGCATTGTAAGGGAGATACATGTGTATGACTAAGAATTCAGTAAATAAGTACTTATTTAAATTAAAAACAAATACAAATAACCAGCCCAATAAAAAGAATATTTTAATTCTATTGATATTAATTGTTATATCTTTAGCTAGTTTGCTTTTTATTTCTACTAATGAAAATTTATACGGCAACCCAATAGCTAAAATAACATCAATAACTGAAAATGAATCTAAAGAAGAAAATTCTACTGGAAAAATAGAACCTATGAAGAACCAAAAAATTGAAGCGGTTATCATGAATGGTATGTTTAAAGGAAACTTTGTTCAACTTGATAATACAACATCATTTTCTCAAGTTAACGACTTAGATTTAAAAGTAAATGATGAAATTTTTATATCACTACAAAGCAATGATAACCACGAAATAATTTCTGCGAAAATTCTAGAACTAAAGAGGGACAAATATGTTATTTATATGATTAACATTTTCATAGCTTTAATATTGCTTGTTGGAGGAATGAAAGGTTTTAAATCTTTAGTAAGTGTTATTATTAATATTTTAATTGTATTTTCAATAATTGGGTTATTTTCCAAAGGCTGTGATTTAGCTATAATTTCTATAATAGGAAGTATACTTTTTATAATTTCTTCTTTATTGATAGTATCAGGAAAAAATAAAAAAACAGCTTCTGCTATAATTGGAACTTTAGTTGGTACCTTAACATCCATGCTAATAGCTAGTATTGTAATAAATTTAAATAATTGGAGCGGAATTCACTTTGAAGAAATGGAATTTCTTACTCATCCTCCAGAAAAGATATTTTTCATCGAACTTATTATAGGTACACTAGGTGGAATAATGGATATTGCAATTTCTATATCTTCTGCTATAGATGAGCTATATTATAAAAACCCTAATATTGATAGTAAATTAATAATTAAATCTGCAAGAGAAATTGGACAAGATATTATGGGAACAATGTCAAACACATTAGTTTTTGCTTATCTAAGCGGCAGTATGCCAATTATATTACTTCTACTTAGAAACGGGTTACCTATAACTTATATTATAAATATAAATCTTTCTCTAGAATTTATGAGAGCACTTATCGGAAGCATAGGAATAGTTTTAAGTATTCCTATTACAATTTTTACATCTATTGTTATTCTTAAAAACCATAAGATTGGAGAAGCCTAAGATCATGAATATAGTACTAATATTATTAATCATTTTGTTTATTCTTATGACAATTGTTGGAGGCACAAGAGGAATCAAATCATTTTTTACTTTAATTCTAAATTTTTTTACGTTCTTCTTTATGCTTATTCTAATCGGCGCCAAAATTGATCCTATTAAAGTTACTTTTATTTGTGCTATTTTTATTAGTTTTTTTAGTTTATTTTTTATTAATGGTTTTAACAAAAAAACATTTTCTTCTTTATTATCTGTTATAATAGTTATTTTCTTAGTCATGTTTATAACATATAATATGAGCCTAAATGCTCAAATACAAGGCTTCAGTAATGAACAGGCAGAAACTGTTGCATTCCTTTCCCTATATGTTCAATTAAACTTTTCAAAAATTGTAATATGTGAAATTCTAATTGGGCTATTGGGAGCAATTATAGACGTTTCTATATCAATATCATCATCAATGAATGAAATTTATAAAAATGATCCTGCATCAACAAAAAGCAGCTTATTTAAATCTGGAATGAATATTGGTAAAGATATTTTAGGAACTATGACTAATACTCTGCTTTTTGCATATATAAGCGGATTTATGACATTAATAATATATTTTAATGAACTTAATTACCCTATTTCTACCATTATAAACGAAAAAGTTTTTTGTTCTGAAGTATTCCAAGTTTTAAGCTGCGGAATAGGTATTATTCTTATAATTCCTATTACTGCATTAATCTCTTCAAGGCTTTTGATTTTAAATATTCACTCAAAGAAAAATACACCTGCATAAACGTCATTTCATTTATTGTAAGCAATAAAAAAACTATTTTGTTATCTACTATCTTGAATATTAGATAATAAAATAGTTTTTTTTACTATGTATTAAATTAGAATTCAATTAACTTAAGCTAAACTTCTTATATATTTTCCAAGTTCCTTCTTCCCATTTGTAAATAGTTATATTATCAAAGCTGCACTTAAACTCGCAATCATATTGATGAACGTAATCCCAAACTTTGTTGTAAATAGGATTTAGATTTTTTGACGCTAAAGTTACATGAAAGGTTTTATTTTTACCATCTTTTCTATCAAATTTAATATATGGTATGTCATTTATTTTATCTATTAATCTATCATGAACTTCTTTTGCTTCCTTAGACATATTTACTTTCATAAAAATAACTCTGTCATAAAAATGATCGTAACCATCAATTATAAATGGTTCTGCTTTTTCCTCTTTGATAAATTCCTCGAGAACATTATTTAAGTCAGTGATTTCATCATCATATTCAAAAGGTGCTTTAATTGTAAAATGTGCAGGGAGCTTAGATGACTTCGCCTTAAAATTTCTAAAAAGTTCTTCTCTCAAATTATTATTAAACTCTCCTGCTTTACCATTTATTACACAGACCATTACATATCTCATATCTATTTCTCCTTACATAATCAAACTTACTGTAATTAAATTTATAGTTTATAATCAAATTCTCCTTTATAATTTTATTTTTTCATTACAATAAAATATTATGTAAATATTTATTAGTATTATTATACTATCAATTTATGTGATAAAGCCTCAATAACTATAAATTCCTTATCTTAGCAACTATTTTATCATATACTTTCTTCATATGTGTTTCATTAGAAAATAAATTTATTTCATCAATAGGTATCCATTTAACATCACTATTTTCATCTGGCTTAACAACAAGTTCCTCATTCTCATCAGCTTCAATAAGATATGCTAGAGAAGCATGTAAATGTGGAGAAACAAATTCCCCTTTTTTTATATGCCCAAAAACAGGTAAAATATCTATTGAAACTATTTCACTATTAATAGGCACTAAATTTTTTACACCAGTTTCCTCCTCCGCTTCTTTAATTGCAACAAACAGTAAATTCTTTTCTCCATCAGCATGCCCACCTGTCCAGGACCATGAATTATATATATTGTGATGAACCATTAAAACCTTGTCCCTAGTTTTATTTAATACAAACGCTGAACTTGTCATATGTATGATTTCATTATTTCTAGTTAAAATATCATCAAATATTCTGGAATACTTTAAAATAATTTCCTTATCCTTCGTTTCCTGTTCATTGCAAGGTTTGTATCCTTTTACTGAATCAATCCACTCCATAATTTACCTCACTTTCGCTAATTTTATATGATCTATAAACTACTATACCATGTATTTTAAGTGTTTCAAGCTATTACAAAAGTCTTCTAAATTGGTCATTATTTCATATTTGACATACCATTGACACAATAATGATATATATTATACTTGAGATGATAATTTAAACATTATTATTTCTCCCCATAATTAATAATTATATAAATGCTAACAAAGGTATAAATAATGACTTATTCCCCTAAATAGGTCATTATTTATATTTTGCATTTAATGAATAAAAGATTTTTAAATATAAATAATATTAACAAGTAAGTAATATTATTTATATGATTTCAAGAGGTGAAGAAAATGCTTAATGCTTTAAGTTATATAGGAAGTAAGCTTAATGATTTAAATATCATTTGGGGTGTTGGGGGATCAGTATTATTAAGTCATTTTGGAATTACAGATAAACCTGATGATATATATATTTTTATTGATATAAATGACATTGAAAAAGTTGATAAAATACTTAACGATATTAGTAATGAAACACTAACTAAAGAAAGTAAATTATATTCACCAAAATACTTTCACAGATCTATTATAGGAGGCTTTGAAGTTAACATAATATCAGGTTTAAAGATTAATCATAGCAATGGCACATTCAAATATATTTTTCATTCTGACTCAATCCCAGAATTAACGAAAATTAATGAGATAGATATCCCACTAATGTCCTTGGAAGATTGGTATGTAATTTACCAATTAAGTCCCAACAAAAAAGAAAAAGCGAAACTAATAGAAGTATATCTATTAACAAATGAAATAAGAAATCCTAATTTATTAGAAAGGTCATTAAGAGGTGACCTGCCAATAGAATTAATAAGTAAAATTGAAAGAATGTTAATATGATTCAAACTTCTAATTTTAACAGTCCATGTATAGTGGTTTATATGATAAACATCCATTTCTGGTTTTAGAATAACTGGAATAGCTCGATGAATTGAATACATTTGAAATTTATAACTTGATAGAAATTCGTTTAATTTCTTTTCATTTTCAAAAAGGATATGAATAATATCACATCCTTTTTGTTTCTGGTATTTAATTTAGTCAAAAAAAAGTCTATTTCTTACTGGTGATTCACCTCTTGTTGTTCCTCCGGTTCCTGCTCCACCACCTGTTGTTCCTCCGGTTCCCATGCCGCCGCATGTTGTTCCTCCGGTTCCCATGCCACCGCCTGTTGTTCCTCCGGTTCCCATGCCACCGCTTGTTGTTCCTCCGGTTCCTGTGCCACCGCCTGTTGTTCCTCCAGTGCTTGGTCCACCTAACAAAGTAGATGCTCCTGTATTTTGCCACTGTTGAACTTGGGTAATTGCTTCCTGAGGAGTTTTTCCTAAGCCAACAAGCACTCCTAATAAAATAGCTTTTTGATATGAACGTCGTGCACCACTACCCTGTGATCCTGTTCCTTGATTAGTATCATTTAAAGAATAACTCACTATTGGCTCAATATATCTAATCCAATCATCTGGTCTAAAATTCGATGTATTCTGCTTCACTTGCCTCTTCATATTTTCATTGATATCAAAATTCATTGCACCCATATTATCATCTATTAGTATTCCAACCTTAGGTGCATTATTAAGAATTTCCATCATTCCATGACAAGAATTAAATTGCTCTGTTAAATCTTGACCCGCATCAAGCCCATAGTGTGTCCCTCCGTTCCAGTTTGATTTGTTACTTACATCGTAAACTACACCTTCTATAGCTACATAAGCGGGCTTTCCTCCTCTTCCATTATATTGTGACAACTCATCTAATGTAAGTTCTTTAGGTTGCCTATACGAATTACTTCCTGTAAGTTCATTAATAGTTTTTAAATCAAAATAAATAGACATAAATACCTCTCAAATATTTTTACCTATAAAATATATGCCGTTTCCTTGAAATAAATTCCTAAAAAAGTACTTAAACTATAAATAATAAAAATATTCCATTTAGTTATTTCATTCTTTTTGTTCACAAACTGTACAATAATATTATGACTTTGCTTAATATTTCATAGATTTTCTTAACATATATACAAAAAAAATTAAATATTTTTGATATATTCTAAACTTTACTAGATTTTTCAGCAATTATATAGTAATATAGATATACTAAATTTGAATTTTTTTCAAGTGATGTATACTTTTTTTAAAATAGTATAACATTATATTATTTATAGTATACAATATATTTCTTTCATTTTTAGATATCTATAATTTTATACAAGGGGGCTTTACAATGAGTTTTGTAAATGTAAGAAAAATACCATCTCCAGAGGAAATAAAGGAAATTACTCCTCTAGCTGATAATCTAAAAAGGATTAAATCAGAAAGAGATGAAGAAATTAAGCAAATATTTTCAGGCAATAGTGATAAGTTTGTAGTTATAATAGGACCTTGCTCAGCAGATGATGAAAATTCTGTTTGCGACTATGTTAACAGACTTGCAAAAGTAAATGAAAAAGTTAAAGATAAGCTTTTTATTGTTCCTAGAATTTATACAAATAAGCCTAGAACTACTGGTGAGGGATACAAAGGAATGTTTCATCAACCAGATCCTGAAAAATCACCTAATATTCTTGAAGGATTGATTTCAATCAGAAAGATGTTTATTCGCGCTATAGAAGAATCGGGTTTAACTCCAGCAGATGAAATGCTTTATCCTTCGAATTATATGTACTGTGATGATTTACTTACTTACGTAGCTATTGGAGCAAGAAGCGTTGAAAATCAACAGCATAGACTTACAGCCAGTGGTATTGATGTACCCGTTGGTATGAAAAATCCAACAAGTGGAGACTTATCAGTAATGTTTAACTCAATCCAAGCGGCTCATGCAAAACATAACTTTTTATATAGGCACAATGAAGTAAATACTACTGGTAATCCTTATGCGCATGCAATTATGCGTGGTTCAGTTAATAAGCATGGGAATAATATTCCTAATTATCACTACGAAGATTTAATGAGAGTTTCTGAACTATATGGAGAATGTAACTTTCCATATCCGGCAGTAATTGTTGATGCAAATCATGCTAACTCTATGAAGAAATTTGCTGAACAACCCCGTATAGTTAAAGAAATCCTCTATAGCAGAGGATATAATAATGATTTAAAAAAATTAGTTAAGGGTGTTATGATTGAAAGTTACATAGAAGAAGGATCTCAAAAAATTGATGAACATATTTATGGTAAATCAATTACTGACCCTTGCTTAGGTTGGGCTGCTACTGAGCAACTACTTTACTATATTGCAGAACAAGTTTAATACAATATGGTAATTAAATAGTACCAAGTCAGTATGATAAAATTTTTATACTGACTTGGCACTATTTAGTGCTAATTATATGTAATTAATTAAAAGTGTCGGCTTTAAATTTGGATTTTTATATATAGATCTTTAAATTCAACTTTCTATTCACAGAAATAAAGAAGTAAATTAAGCATACATTTATACTCTAATATCTTCTCTTTGTATATCTATTATTTCTGCATCTGTATTATTTTCTATAAAAGTTATAACATTCTCCATAACAGAATCAGATTGAGCAGAATTTGCACATACTCCTGCAATACCTATAACTATTGTTTTATGTATATCTTGGTCACCAACTTCAGATACAGATATATTAAACTTATTTTTTAATTTTTGTATTATACTTTTTACAACCATCCGTTTCTCTTTTAACGAATGTACCCACGATGCCCTTAATATGACTTTCATAAATAAAATATTCATATGCTACCCACGTTTCTTTTAGTTGATTATAAATATAATTTAGTTTCAATTCTTCTATCGTATTCTGACCAATTTCCCGGCTCTGTTATGTTCTTTATTCGAGAAATTTTATTCATTGTTGCATCTATTGAATCTGCATAGTTTATTATAAAAGATTCTTCCATTCTCATTTCTCTAGGTGAACCATATTCAAGTTTTCCATGATGCTGAACCACACATCCCTTTATCCTCATAATGAAATCCTCGCTATAATATGACGGATTTTTTATGATTGCTTTCTCTATCATTTCTACACCAATGACGATATGTCCTTCCATTTCACCTCTAAGAGTATATTTAAATGGCCCATCATAAAATAGCTCGTAAATCTTCCCTATGTCATGCAATTTTGCAGCAAGTATGGCAATTTCTGTCCTTCTACAACCATATCTTTCACAAAGCATTAAAGTTAAATGCATAACATTTAATGTATGTTCTGCAAGTCCTCCTATGTAATTATGATGCATCGATACTCCGCCTATACCTCTTTTAAATTTATCTACAAACTCTTCATCTTTAAAGAAATAATCATTCAAAGCTTTAGCCTCTTTTGAAATTATATATTTACTTGTATAAAGCTCTATTTCTTCCATAATATCCTCAACAGGCCTATTTACTGTTGGAAGATAATCTGAAATGCTATAGTTTGTAATAATTTCATATTTTTTTACATCCAAAATTCCGTCTTTAATTCCCTCAGCTTCTAAAACTATTCCCTCTGTAATATCATCTTTTTTGTTGGGTAAATTTGCCTTTGTTTCTCCACTTTTATCAGCCAATATGCATACTATTTTTGCAGGATCTCTAAATAATATTTTCATGACCATTAATGATATTTTTATATGTTCACCGCTTTTTACATCGCTTAAAAAATTCTCTTTTGTATTCATTATTTCCTCCAATTTTATTAGCTTATTTTATATACTGCTTCTAAGTTAAACATAGTATATGCAAAACAGTAACTTTATAATATTAAAAATTATATTTGCATCATCTTTCATTGTTTTATCTCTTAATTTTAAATCTAGCTTGCTCTTAATACTACATACTATCTACATTTTATAATATCAAATAAACTGTAAAAATGGGTGATTTTATAGAATTTTAGAAAAAAAAGGGGTATAATATTAATGCATTTGTTTAATCAACTTTTGATATTAAAACAAATTTCTGATAAATTATAAATTTATATATATTTAGCCAAGCCTATATACATAGCTAATTATTTAAACATATGGAATAGTCACTTTTACTTACAAAATCGCTATTGAATAATATATTATCTATTAGTAAAAATCAGCTATGAGGTAAATTAATCTTTTAGCTATAATGGGAGGATAACATGAAAACTAATTTGGGTATAGTAATTTGTGAAAATTTTATTGAAGAGATTGAATTTATAGTAAAGACGTATAATATAAAAGATGTTATGATTGTCCCTTTTACTCCTACATGTTCGAAAACAATGAGCAAAAAAAATCGCTGCTTAATAGATACTATTAAGTTGTGTGAGCAAAAATGTGATAAAATTTTTATTATTATTGAGAATAATTGTTGCAGCTCTAACTTAGAAGATTTTATTAATAACAAAGAAAATTGCACACTCTATAAAACGGAACACTGCCTTAACTTATTTATTAATAAAGATGTAGTTAATAATCTTTTAAATACAAATTCATATGTTATAACATCAGGCTGGCTTAAAAACATGGATAAAGATAATACTTCATTTATTCTAGAAAAAAAAACCAATAGGCTTCTCCTATTAGATACAGGAATTTACGAGGACAGCACAAAAGAAATTCAAATACTAGCTAACAACTTAAATTTACCTTACGATTCTTTTTTTGTCGGTTTAGATTTTTTTCATATGTTTATTGAAAAGATTATACTTGATTGGAAACTCGAATTAAAAAATAAGATAAAAATTAGCAATATAAAAATTCTCAGAGAAGAGAAATATAAAAAACTAAAAGACACTTATAAGTTAATTGAAAAGAAAAAGGGGCAACTCTTATACATATTAGACAGTATTTATGAGGGAGTTTTTATTTTAGACACAAATTATAAAATACTTTTTGTGAATAAAGGCGTAGAAAAATTACTAAATATTAACAACTTTAAAAACATTCTGGGTAGAGACTTATTTGAAATCGGTATTGTTCATAAGGATTATCGCGATATTATACTTAATAGATTTGAAAAAGTGCTTAAGCATAATATATCGGTACCTATAATCGAAGAAAAAATGATTCAATTCGATGGAAATATCATTCCAGTAAATATATACTCTGGAGCTATTGAATATGAAGGCAACCCATGTATATTAAGTGTTATCCGAGATATTTCGGAACACAAAAAATCTGAAAATCTTAGATTAAAAATCCAAGAGCAAAGTAAATTGTTAGATAAAGCTGCAGAATATGATAAACTTAAAACAGAATTCTTTGCAAATTTATCTCATGAATTTAGAACCCCACTAAACGTAATGCTTAGCACACTGCAGCTTCTAAATTTAATTGGAGCAAACAAAACTACTACAGATAGCAAAGACAAAATAAGCAAATACTATAATATTATGAAGCAAAACTGCTATAGGTTATTGAGGCTAGTAAATAATTTAATAGATATTACTAAAATTGATGCTGAATATTTTAAACTCAGCTTAAAAAATGAAAATATTATATCTACTATAGAGGACATAACTTTGTCTGTAACTGAATACGCTAAAAATAAAGGTTTAGATATTATTTTTGACACAAATGTTGAAGAAAAAATCATGGCTTGCGATGCAGATAAAATCGAAAGAATAATGCTTAATCTTCTTTCAAATGCCATAAAGTTTACTTCTTCTGGAGGAAGCATATTTGTAAATATCATGGATAAAAAATCAAGCATAATAGTGTCTGTAAAAGATACCGGTGTTGGAATTCCTCCCGATAAACAATTATCTATTTTCAAAAGATTTGTTCAAGTAGATAAATCACTTTCGAGAAAAAGAGAAGGAAGCGGTATAGGACTTTCTCTTGTAAAATCCCTTGTTGAACTTCACGATGGTACAATTAAGATTAATAGTGAATATGGCAAAGGAAGCGAGTTTATAATAGAACTTCCCTTTAAAGTCCTGCCAGAAAGTGAAAATATTATATCAGATGAGGATTTAGCTAAAGAAAGTAATATTCAAAGGATAAAAATAGAGTTTTCTGACATATATGATTAAATGTTTTAAATATCAGTACATAAGGTAAATATTGGTACCCAAGACACCTTGTGTGCTGTAATGTTTAATATGGCTTTACTCTAATTTAATACTCTTCCTACATACTTCATATTAGACCTGCTTAATCTGCTTATTTTAACAACATCTCCAGTTCTAGGCGCTTGAATATACATATCATCTCCTATATACATGCCTACGTGTGTAGATTCTGATGGTTTATTAAACACCAAATCCCCTGGTTTAATTTCAGATATGCTAATTTTCTTTGCAAAACTCTGCTGATCCTGTGATATTCTAGGTACGTATATTCCTTGTGACTTAAAGACATATTGAATTAAACCTGAGCAATCAAATCCTGTTGGCGACTCTCCTCCCCATAAGTAAGGAACTTTCAAATATTTTTCAGCTTCTTCTATTAGCGACCTTGTCTGTCCCGTAATATCAGATGATAATGTCACCGGAATAGTTATTCCTGTATTACTACTCAGCAATATATTATTTTGTTTAATATATTTTAAGAGTTTATCTTTTTGATCTTCTAATTCTATAACTTGACTTCTAATATCGTTTTCATTTTTTTGCAAGTCAGCTTTTTCTTTTTCTATCTCTTCCTTTACTTCTATGATTCTTTTTTCCGATTCTTTTGCTTCTAAAATTAGATTTTTATCATTCTCGCATATTTTATATATTAATGATGCCTTATTCATTGCTTCCAAAACATTACCTGAAGAAACTAGAGCATCTAGGTATTGAAGTGTTGTTGATTCAATACCTCCACTCAATTGTATTCCTCTTAATCTTTCTGCTAATTTCTTATCTTTTTCTTCTACGCTCTCCTTAGCTATCTTTAGGTGTTCCTCATTAGCTTTTATTTGATTTTCTTTTTGAAAAATTTCTTCTTTAAGCTTATTTAGCTTGTCTATATTATTATCAATTTTACTATCGCACTCCTGAATGTTTTGTATAGCTTGTTCGAGTGATAGTTCAGGTTCTGCAAAAGCTGGTAATTCATTACTCATCATTGTCATAAAAAATAGTAAAGTTACTATCAATGCAATTTTACACCTAATTTTCATCTTATCCTCCCCCGGCATCTACTAAATATAAATTTCAACATTCTAAAAACAAAATCTTAATATGTAAAGTTTTTTACTAATAATAACTACATAATTTATCTGATGTCTAACCACTGTTGCCCTCACTTTTCTTAGTGGAGGACAACAGTGGCTAAACCCTAGATAAATTCAACTAGGATTTAGCTGGCCCCCCACCTAAATCAAGTCTCACTTTATATTATATAGTTATGTAAAAAGTTATTTTACTTAATTCTCTTTTACATATATATATTAAATAACCATAACTTTTATTACTGATATTGTTACTAAAATATATTAATTTTTTGATCCATTTTAGAAGAAATTTGTATTAAATTTATTAATTATTAACATTTATCAAACCTTTATTACTATTAAGATAATATTAAAATTATTTTCGTAAATATCTTCAGAAAATTGCCTATTAATTTACCAAATGGGAATTTATATGAAGATGCAGTTTTAGTATAAATGATTTATATTATTAGTATAGAGGTAATAAAAAATTAATATCCTCAAAACAATATAAATTATTTTTTAAACTGGAGGGATTATTATGAACGGTAAAGCTATTAACAAATCTAGTTTCAAATTGGTAACCTATACAACCAATAAAAACATTTCACTTACTAAGGTTTCCAAAGGTATGTCTAAAATTCTAATCTATGCATTTAAAATATGTAAGTCTGTTTTTAATTTACTTTTCAGTAATTTAGAATATATGGATACCCAAAATACAGCACATTCTAGAGGTAGTGAGTACAATTACGATATAACTGATGCTACTGAACTTAAATTAATAGCATCAAGAAGAACATTTTTATAATCAACACTGTTATAGTATGTACACTGCTTTATTATATAAAATTACTTTCACTACTATAATTGTTTAAAGAGCTACTTATGTACTTAAATGAATTGTTATTTCACTTAAAAACCTAAGTAGCTCTTTTTCTTATAAAATAATTACTTATTTAACAAGCTATGTATTATTCTTGTTGCATCCATGTATTTAGCAATTGATCTTCCATAATTTAATCTATTGATAATCCTAGCACAAAGCTCTGACATATCAACGCTCCTAAACCATGCTGAGTCTTTTAATTCTTCTGGTATATATGTTAAATTAGTAGAATATATTCTTGTCAATAAACCTTCCTCATGAGCCTTATTAAACTTTTCAACGCCTTCTGTAAAGAAAGCAAAGGTTGCTGCAACATATATATTCTTAACATTTCTTTTCTTTAATTCCTTAGCTATATCAAGAACAGATTCTCCTGATGCTATCATATCATCAACTATTAAAACATCTTTATCTTCAACAGCTCTTCCCATATATTCGTGCTGAACAATAGGATTTTTTCCATTAACAATTGTAGAATGATCTCTTCTCTTGTAGAATAAGCCAACATCTACACCTAAAGCACTTGAGTAATATATAGCCCTATCCATCGCTCCGGTATCAGGACTTATTACAAGCAGCTTTTCTTTATCTAATTCTAATGATTTCTCATTTGATAAGATTCCTTTTACAATATCATATGTTGGATATACATTTTCGAAAGATAGTAAAGGAATAGCATTTTGAATATTAGGATCATGTACATCAAAAGTGATGATTTCATCAACACCTAATCTTTCAAGTTCTTGAAGTGCTAACGCACAGTCTAAAGATTCTCTACCTTTACGTCTATGTTGTCTTGATTCGTATAAAAGAGGCATGATTACAGTTATTCTTGCTGCCTTACCTCTAATTGCTGCAACAGTTCTCTTTATATCTTGAAAATGTTCATCAGGACCCTTGTGATTTTCAATCCCAAACATCTTATATGTACAGCTATAGTTTCCAACATCACATAAAATATAAATGTCCTTTCCTCTAATAGATTCAGAAATTTTTACTTTTCCTTCCCCATTAGAAAATCGTATTTCATCAAGTGGCACTAAGAATGACTCAGTACAATTTCTGTTTTTTTGGATATACTTTTCTATAGCATTACCTAATTCTGAACAGCTTTCTAATGCTATAATTCCAAGTTCATGATTTAATTCACTCATTTGCGTTCCCCTTTTTTAATTATTTTGTAAATTGGCTTATTATTATGAAAAAAACTCAAACAATTAAAGTATACCTCAAAATTGGATATATATAAATATATTATTACAATTTTCAAGAAAATTTTATGATAATTTTAAAGTTAACCTTTTCAATTCCTGATAAAATTCCATTTTAATATAATCATTGAGATAATTTTTCAAATTCGTAGATTCCTTTAACAATATTGTTAATAAATTTAAGCAACATTACATATATGTGCTACACTATTATAATAATACGATACTCATTATATCGAATATCAGTAAATAGTTTGATACTATATTATTTAACAAAGCTGCTTTTCCCCAATAATTTCTCCATCTTTTATAGTTAATATTCTTTGAGTTTCACTGGCCAAATTATTATCATGAGTAATTAACACTATAGTTCTTCCTTGTTTCTCGTGTATATTGTGAAATAAATTCATAACTGTTCTACCAGTTTCAGAATCAAGTGCTCCAGTTGGTTCATCCGCAAGTATAATATCTGGATCATTTGCTAATGCACGAGCAATTGCAACTCTTTGTTTTTGGCCGCCTGACAACTCATTAGGCAGGTGCGTTAGCCTGTCTTCCATTCCAACTAGCCGCAATAATTCTTTTGCCCTATTTATTCTTGTTTTTCTATCCATTCCATAATAAAGCATTGGCAGTTCTACATTTTGAATAGAATTTGTTCTAGCTATTAAATTAGAAGTCTGAAATACAAATCCAATTTTCTTATTCCTAATCTCTGCTAACTTATTGTCATTTACTTTACCAATATCTATTCCATCAAGAATATACTTACCTGATGTTTGCCTATCAAGTACTCCTATAATATTCATTAATGTACTCTTACCAGATCCAGATGCACCAACAATAGCTATAAATTCACCTTTCTTAACATTAATATCAATATTCTTAAGGATATCTAATTGATTTTCTTTGCCTATAAAAAAACTTTTAGTAATTTTATTCATTTCAATAATACTATTACCCAATCAGCTACCTCCTATATTTCATAAAAAATTGAAATATAATAAATTTATCTATTAAAATTATTAATCTATGTTTTCAATTTCATATTATTGTCCCTTATAATATTTTGTTACTAATTTTGAAACTTTCTTAGGCTGCTAATTTTAGAATATTTATTTTAAAACGTATTCATATAAAATAATAAGTAATAACAAATCGAAGTAAATTTAGCACTCAATTTATTATTACTTGTTGTATTATTAATATTATTAAAGTGTTAATAATATATCATTTATTTCTTCACTTACTTTAAATCTCTCATCATAAACCCATTGGACATCTAACTTTAAATTGAATATTTTAGAAAATGAATAATACATATTTATCTTTTGATAATATATCTCTAAATCATCTAAACCCCCTTTAAAACATTGAGGTTTAAATAATTCCTTCTGCTTATTAACAAATAATTCATCTACATAATTTAAAAATGCATCCATAAGTTCATCTCTAGACACATCAAATGGAACTTTCAGTAGATCCCATTGAACTTCCTCATTAAGCCTGTATTTCTTTAATCTGTCTAAGATTAAAATATATTCACTTACATCCATCTTAGTATAATAATCTAATTTTTCTGTTCTCGTACTCCAAAGAGCTAGTTTCTCATTTAAAGGCAGACTTCTAATCCTAAGTATTGCCTCTGATGGTCCTATAACGGCTTGTTTTATAACTTCATCTTCTATTTCTAATTTAGATTTAATTATATCTGCATTGCCGCCAACACTAGCAATATACCCTTCATCATAAATACCAAGTCTTCCCGCACGTCCTCCAACTTGCTTTATTTCTTGTGAAGTTAATTCTCTTACTTCTTCTCCATCAAATTTTTTTATGCTCATAAATATAATTCTTCGGATAGGCAGATTAACTCCCATTCCTATTGCATCAGTAGTTACAAGGATTTTTGTTTCCTTATTAATAAACTGTTCGTATTGCATCTTTCTAACTTCCGGTGGCAAATCACCATATATTATACTTGGCTTGATGTTCCTACTTGAATATTCCTCTGCTATTTCTAATACTCTTTTTTTAGAAAAGACTACGATAGCATCTCCTTCTTGAACATCATTATAACTAAAATTCTTATATTCAACTTCTAATGGTATAGACCTTTTATATTCCTTTATTTCATACTCATCTTTGCAATCACTTATAATTGTTTCTAATATATATTTAGCATTTGCAGCTCCGCATATATGTATTTCGTCACACTGAAGACCTAATAGAGCTTTGCTCCATGCCATTCCTCGGAAAGGATCACTTATCATTTGTATTTCATCAATTACAGCTATATCATAGTGCTCTTTTAAATTAACTTTCTCTATTGTACATGATGTATGAGTAGATCCCACATTTATTATTTCCTCTTCACCAGTTAAAAGATCACAAATTACCCCTTCCTTATTTAACTTTTCAAAATTTTCTAACGCTAGAATTCTAAGCGGTGATAAATAAACACCTTTTTTAGCACTTTTAAGACGTTCTAAAGCATTATATGTTTTTCCTGTATTTGTATCGCCTAAATGTATATAAAACTTTCTTCTCATGCTTCTTGCTTGACGATACTCATCTTTAGGGTTAGTTGGGAAGTTTTCTTCAAATTCTTTTGCAACTAATCTAGGAATATGTTGTTTTATGAGTATTGTCATTAATCCTTGATTTAAAAAACTATTATAATTTCCACGCACTACCTCGTAAAAATCAAAATTTGTATTATTATTTTTATTATAATAATTAAGCATTTTCTTAGAAACAGTTTCCAGCAATTCCTCATATCTCTCATAAACTTCATTAAAATCTCTTAGACTTTGATTTTCTAATTCCTTAAGATGTCTAAGTTTCTTTCTTATTGAACTCTCATGCTCTAATAATGCTCCTGGCTTTGAATGCTCAACTATTTCTTCTATTTGATTTATCTGACTCTTGTACTTTTTAAATTCTCTTTGTGCTGCATTATTTTTCATTTATCCCACTCCATATACTAATATAATATTTTAACTGCAAAAATATTTTCTATTAATAATATAACTATGATTAAATATATTTATTCCTTCATAAGATCACATGAAAATTATACCATAATCTTATAATGGTGAAAAAAATTACTTTAATATTATTATGTAATATTTCACAAACTGAAGCCATATACTTAGTTATCAATAAAATTTATCTAATACTTTTATTTTAATAAGTATAAGGCGGTGCGTTCATATGGAATTAATGTATGTAAAATATATCAATGGTGAAAGACACTCTATAATTAAGGATGGAGATGATATTATAATGAGTAATTCAAAAATAATAAAATTCGATTCAGCTAAGAAACAAAAAGTTAATGAACATACTCCTTGTTCAAAAAAGAAAAATAATGAAGCTTATAATAATTCCAATGATAAAATTAATGAAGAAATCACTGACTTTTTCTTTAATGCTATACACAAGAACTACCTATCTAATAGAAATAAATAGAATAGCTCGAACAAGCTATATTAGTAATTTTTATACTATTCTAAGCATAATAACTTAAATCTATTATATATGGTAATTTCTATATACTCTACAAACCCTTATGTTCTCTATAAATTGTTAACTTTTTAAGTTTTTCATTGTTAAAAATTTAAATTCTTATATTCCTTTATTCTTAAATTCTTAAATTCTTTAATTTTTAACTTTTTAAAAAGTTTCATTTAAATACATCTTCCATAAAAAAATCGCAGGCGACTGTGGAGCTGAAGATTTTTTTCACGCATCTGCCTTTTCGAACACATGTGAGAAAAATTTGGCAGGCAAATATGATTTATTTTTTTATTCTTTTATAGTAATTAACCCTAGTAAAATATGCTACTATAAAGTTATCTACAAATTTAATTGCATTATAATTTCCTAAAGAATAAAAAAAGTATTTATTGGTAAGAACTTATATGTTTTTGTATCTTATAAAATAATATAATAATACCTCAGGCTATTCATCTAATAAAAAACCTGAGGTATTATATTTAATAATTCATTTTTTACTTGTAATTTAATCCAAAAAATTTATTTCAAATTAAATATTCTCATTTATTGATTTGCATATCTCTTTAGAATTTCTATTATAATTTCAGTGCAAATGTCCATACTCTCAACTGCAATATGTTCAAATTCACCGTGGAAAGCATGGCCTCCTGTTCCAAGGTTAGGGCATGGAAGTCCCATATAACTTAAAGTAGCACCATCAGTCCCTCCACGAATAGGTTCTATTATTGGAGTAACACCTAAACCTTTCATAGCATCTGTAGCGTTATCTATTAAATGCATACAAGGTTTTATAAGTTCAATCATATTTTTATATTGATCTTTTAATGTAACCCTAACTGTTCCTTCACCATATTTTTCATTCAATAATTTTTCTATTAATTGCATTGTTGATTTTCTATTTTCAAACTTTTCCTTATTATGATCTCTCAAAATATACTTTACTGATGCATGTTCAGTATTTCCATTAAAACTATCTAAATAATAAAAACCTTCATACCCTTCTGTATGCTCAGGTCTTTCACATGATGGCAGCATAGAATTAAATTCAATAGCTACATTTGTTGCATTAATCATTGTATTCTTCGCAGACCCTGGATGAACTGATACCCCATGAATATTCACTTCCGCTGCTGCAGCATTGAAATTCTCATATGAAATTTCGCCTTCCTCGCCTCCATCAATTGTGTATGCAAAATCTGCCCCGAAATTTTTTACATCAAATAAATGCGCTCCAAGTCCAACTTCTTCATCAGGAGTAAATCCGACACATATTTTTCCATGAGGAATATTTTCATTTATTATAGTTTCACATGCTGTAAGTATTTCTGCAATACCTGCTTTATCATCAGCTCCAAGCAATGAGGTTCCATCTGTAGTGATTATAGTCTTACCTTTTAAATTTTTTAAGTGCGGAAATTTCTTAGGTGATAAAATACTGTTATTTCCTTTCAAATCAATGTCGCCACCATCATAATTTTCTATAATTTGTGGTTTTACATTTTCTCCATTAGCTGCTGGGGCTGTATCCATATGAGCTATAAGCCCTATACTTGTTTTATTTTCATATCCTTTTGTTGCAGGAATAACTCCATATACATAACAATGCTCATCAACTTTACAATCTTTAAGTCCAATTTCTCTCATTTCTTCAACCAATAGATTAGCTAAATCAAATTGCCTTTTAGTTGTTGGATGTGTTTCTGAATATTCATCTGAGGTAGTATATACCTTAACGTATTTTAATAAACGTTCATAAGCTTTCATATCTTTGTCTCCTTTTTATTTTATATAACTTTCCAATAAAGAATTTCATATATTGGAAATTAATTATATATCTATTTTACTTATTAGCATGACATAAATCAATAATTGATTTAAGAAAGTATTATACTCTATAAAACATTAAAAGTTGTTCAACTTTGCTTGTATTACGCAAAATTGAACAACTCTAATTTATAAGGCCTTTATTAAACACTCTTTAAAATGCTAATAAATATAATTTAATTTTTGCTTTGTAATATAAATACTTTATTTAGCAAATTCTATTATACCTTTTGATAGTTTCGCTATTCTTGCCAAAGAGTATACATCATATCCTTTATCCTTAATCATTTGAGCGCCTTTTTGGAATGATTTTTCTATCACTATTCCTATTCCTGCAACTTTTGCTCCAGCTTCTTCTATCAAACGTGCAGCTCCAAGTGCCGCTTCTCCATTTGCTAAAAAATCATCTATAACTAATATATTATCTTCATCATTTATATATTTTTTAGATAATGTCAACTCATAATCTAAACTTTTGGTAAATGAATGTACAGTTGTTTGATAAACATCACCGTTCAGTATTTTTGAGTTTTGCTTTTTTAGAGTAACCATAGGCAAATTCATTTGCATTGCAGTCATTACAGCAGGTGCTATACCAGAACTTTCAATTGTAAACACCTTTGTTATTTTATGATTCTCGAAGTAATTTTTAAAGTATGTGCCCATTTCGTACATTAATTCCGGATCCACTTGATGATTTAAAAATGAATCAACTTTCAGTACATTTTCTGACAATGCTTGTCCTTCTTCTAAAATTCTTTTATGTAAGCTTTCCATTTTATTCTACTCCACTCTTTTCTTGTTTTAATAATAAATTTAATATTAGCGCTGCAATAGTTCCAGTCGAAATACCTGATGAGAAAATCATTTTAAGACCTTCTGGTAATTGACTTATAAACTCAGGACGGAATGTAATTCCAACACCAAGTCCAATTGCTGTTGCTATTATTAATAAATTACGGTTATTTAATTCGACTCTGCTCAATGTCTTAATTCCAGATGCCGCAACTGTACCAAACATTACAATACCTACCCCACCCAAAACTGGTTGAGGCATTATATTTATTAGTGCTGCAAACTTTGGTAAAAACCCTAGTATTACTAATATTATCCCAGCCATCATAGCAACATATTTACTTGCTACTTTTGTTAACGGAATTAAACCTACATTTTGGCTGAAACATGTATTAGGGAAAGTTCCAAGAATGCCTGCAAGCATGCTTCCAAGTCCATCAGATAATACTCCTGCTCCAATTCTCTTATCGCCCATTTCAACCTTTGAAACTTCTCCGATAGCTTTTAAACATCCTACTGTTCCAATTGTTGTAACAAAATAAGCAGGAATGAATGGAAGTACTAATTTAGGATCAAAGTTAACTCCATGCTCAAATATCTTTGGAAATGATACAAAACTTGCTGAACTTACTGATGAAAAATCAACCATTCCAAGAGGAATACAAATAATGTATCCAATTGCCATTCCAATTAGTATTGAGGCGCTGCTTACTAATCCCTTTCCATACCTGTTTAACAATAAAGTTATAATCATTACAATCATAGCAATCGAAATATTAGTTAAGTTTCCATAATTAGGCGAACCACTACCACCAGCAGCCCAATCCATTGACACAGGCAATAGAGTTAATCCTATCAATGTTATTACTGTCCCTGTAACAAGTGGTGGAAATAATTTCATCATAGGTCGTATTATAAAGCTTAAACCTATTCCAACTAATGATCCAAGTATTGTTCCACCTAATATGCCTGGAAGTCCGTAAATACTGCCAATTGCAATTGATGGTGCTACAAATGTAAAATCTGTCCCCATTATACATGCAACTCTTGCACCAACAGGACCAATACCCCTCGATTGAATAAAAGTTGCTATTCCAGCCGATAATATAGTTGCACTCATAAGTGCTGTCGATGTAACTATATCAAACCCTAATGCACTCGAAATAACTAATGGAACTACTATAATTCCACCAAACGCAGCAAATATATGCTGAAATCCTAGCAAAATTTGTGTAGATAAATTAGGCTTGTCTTCAACTCCATAAAGAAGTTCGCTAATTTCTTCATTTTTACAGTCCAAATCTTCGATTAAAATCTCTTTGTTACTTAATTCCATTTTCTTTCAATCTCCCTATGTAAAATTTAATCATACATAGACACGCAAATTCTTTATACATATATTCAGAAAAGTTTTCAAAAAAATACAACACCCCATCTTAAAGCTGAGGTGTTGTATTTATATGCGAATATAATAATACTTAGCACTAAAACACTACCTCGTAGTCTGCTAATTTACGGATAGCAGGTAGAGACTTTCCAACCATAATATCGGAAATATACGAGTCTTTTGTATGAACTGTTGCCTTATTATATCACATATATATTTTTTAGACAAATACTTACTTATTATTTTTATAATTCTTTAATTTTCTCTAAAAATTCTTTTAAAACGAGCATATTCTTTCGAACCATTATCCTCTATATTTTTCATATTTTCAGAATTGATTGTTTTACAATGCCGTTTTACCAAATTCAATTGCCCTTTTCTCACTATTAAAATACACATTAATATTTTTTAGATCTTCATCTAAGATAACCTTTGTCCTACCAAAGCAAAATACTGTATTGGCATATGCTTTAGCAGCAGTTATTCTTCCATACTGTGGCACCATTAACGTTGTAGGTATATATGCTCTGCTTCCTACTACTCCTAAGCTTATATTTTGTCCTGCGGATAAAATTCCTCCCCTTGCCACCGAATCAGATCTTGTAAAAATTATATCCTTCATTGCAGTTAACTTTGAAGTATATTCACCTTTACCTCCTATGATAATATTTCCTGTTGATTTTATCTCGCATTCTTGACAATATCCGATTCGAATATCTAGTGGGACTATTATATTCTTATCATAATAATCTATCTCATTATCTAATATGTTAAGCAAGGTTTTTAGATCATAAATTGATTTTATTTCTAAAATATTAAGACCTAATACATTTCCTTTTATAAAATCTACAAGTTTGCTGCGTTTTGTTTTATTTTTTATATTTAAAGAAATTATATTTAACGCTACTTTTTGAAAACTCCCAAAATCTTTTTCAGTCAGTGTCTTTACAAAATCTTTTCTTTCAAAGTTTTGTAAATTCAATCCATTAATATAGTCTATCATACTAATTAAAATATTTTTAAACTCAGAAAGTACATCTGAATATTCTTTTTTTCTTATATCTACTTGCCCTGATAATATCTTAGAATTAATTGTATTTCCTAAGATTGTTATTTCTCCACCTGTCACAACATTTGCCATATTAACGTTTTGACTTACATCCAATGAACCTCCAGCACTAACGAACATATTATCTTGTACGCTATCATAAACTTCTACATCTCCATAAAATTTAATGTTGCAAGTTTCCATATTTACTGATTCTACAGTGTAGATAGGATTGACGCTTACATTTCTATTAGCAATATGCGCTTTTCCATCAATGAGAGCTATAATATGATTATTTTCAATCTTACATCCTTTTGACGCATCAATTGGTAAGCTTCGAACATATTCGCGCTCTATGACTTTTCCAAAAATATTCATTCCATTCTTACCTTGAGCCTCAGGAATTATTTCTGCAATTTTATCTCCAGCATTAACATTAGATATTCTAAACAAGTTTTTAAAGTCTACTTTCTCATTAGAATCAGGTTCTGGAAAAACCATTTGAGTTGGTGTAAAAAATAACTTCACCTCACTTGGTGTATCCTTAACTGGTTCCAATCCTTCTGCAACTAAAACTTCACTAGAGCAGCCTTTTAATATTGATCCTAAAGATTCTTCCTTGATGCCAAAAACTATTCCTTTTTCTTTTAATTTTTTATATAACTCTGGAACAGTAAAGTACTCAGGTTCTTCTTTTGACAGCACTTCAGTAGATATAGCTAAATTTATGTAAAATTCCCTATCCTTTATTTTATATTCAGTCTTAGGTGTATATTCTACTGTCATGTAAGCTTTCATTTTATCTTCAGATATGATTATATTTACTTCTCTTTTAGCAGGAGTTGTCTCACAATTGTAAGTAATCTTATCTTTTGAAGTTACTTCATATGGTTTAAACTTTTCACATTCTAAATCATTGATAAATAGATTCACATTTTCTTTAGCTTTTATAGTTATAATTTCATCATTCATTCCATCAGCTATTATTATTTTCCCATTAACAACTTTAGCGCCTACTTCTTTTTCCATTCGTATCTATCCCCCAAAATATGACGTGGTTTTATTTTGTGTTAAATTCTTTATTAATATCCAGAACTTCCATAACTAAGTCTTTACCTATCTCAGGTGGAATAAATTCTGGCTTGCTAAAATAATATCCTTGGAGATAATCCACTCCAAACTCTACAAGCTTTCTTAATTCCTCCCTTGTTTCAACCCCCTCAGCTACAACTTTAATTTTTCTTTGCTTAGCATAAGAGATGAGGTTTTTTGAAATTTGCTGCCTATTTAAATCTTTATCAATTCCTCTTACAATTTCCATATCTATTTTAACATAATCCGGTGTAATTGCTAACAATACTGCTTCATTATTATATCCTGAACCAAAGTCATCAATGGCAAGTTTAGCATTCCACTTTTCAATTACTTTTCTCTTTATAGCAATGTTATCTCCATTAGAACGTTCATTTTCAAGTAGTTCTATTACCAATCTATCAAGATGTTCTCCATACAGTTCTTCAAATCTCTCTGTATCCTCATAGGATAATACATGGTTTGGTAAAGAATTTATAAAAAGTTTAGCGTCCTTAAATTTCTCTTTATTACTTACAAAACCTTCAAGCGCTTTAAAAAATGTAATTTTTTCTATTTCGTATAATCGTGAATCTGCAGTTGCAAGCTTGATTATATGAAGTGGATTCTTAAGTGACTCTAGCTTTGAACGCATAAGAGCTTCATATGCAAATATTTTTCCTGTTTTTGCATCTATTATTGGCTGGAATGCATACTTAATAAGTTTTTCATCAAGTAACTTATTTAAATCTTCTTGACTACTAAACAAGAACGAATCCTCAGTATATTCCTCTTTATTAAACTCACTTATATTTCCTTTTACCGTTTTTTTAATTTTATACATTGCAAAATCTGAATACTTAGCTAAATCCTTAAAAGTTACAGCATCATATGGATACCATGCTATCCCTGTTGATATTCTAACTTTTAATTCTCTATTATTAGGCAGATTAAGCACTGAATCTTCAATACCAGAATGAATGCTTTTTACAATTTTCCTAATTTCGTATTTATCTTCATATCCGTATAAAAATGTATAGAACTCATCTCCCGATCTTCTTCCAACTATTCCTCCATATTTCTCAATTTCTTTCAATACTTTGGAAGCTTTTCTTATGTACTCATCTCCATAGTCATGACCATAGGTATCATTTACATATTTTAAATTATCTAAATCCCACATTACAAATGCTCCGACTTTAAGATTATTATTTCTAAATATTTCTTCTACTGTATTATTAAATGCCCTTCTATTTAACATATTAGTAAGCAAATCATAATCTCTTTCATATTCTATTTTTTGCTTTTCTAAAATTTCTTGTGTAATATCACTTACTACTCCTAAAGTTCTAGACTCTTCTTCTAAAATCTTTAATTTAATCCACTTAGTTTCTTTATTCACTCCTTTAATCCTGTAGGTTTCTTCTTGAAAACTTTCTTTCTCCTCTGTTATCTTCTTTATTATTTTACTAAAATATCTTTTATCAACATACGAATCAAATCGCTTTGATTTTTCAATTCCTATTACATCGAAAAATGTATCCGTGCATAGCACTGCTTCATGTCCTATTTTATATTCAAAAGCACCTATTGGCATATTAAATAATTTTATAATTTGAGACATTTTTGAAGCTGAATCTGCCACATTAGAACTTAATGTCATTATCGCTGAAGATAACTCATCGATTTCTGAAATACTTATTTTCCCAAGTTCTATTGGTTTACTAGGATTACTTTCCCTTACATCCTGAGCTAAATTTCTTATTGGCTTCGTGACCCTTTCACCCACAATAACAATTACTACTATTCCAACTAGAGTCGAAATAATTAATGATACCCCTAGAAGCCTTTCAAATCTCTCTGAATAATATAGAAGTTTATCCTTTTCTATTATACCACTGATTGCCCAAGTGTCATTTTCAAAAGGTGTATTTGTATTATACAAATTAAAATATTTTGTTGATGCATAAGCTATATTTTTTGAATCTGGTTCTTTTATCTCATATATGGAATCATATATTTCTTTTCTATTAAACTGAATGTTTTTTTCTTCTCCAAGTATTTTTCCAGCTAATGGTCCTGTAGTCGTAACCTTTTCAAAGTTCATATTCTTATTGTCATCAGCTCCTAGCATATAAACGCCTTTACCACTTGAGTCTATTTCATCATATGAAAGTAGTGAATTTAGATAATTTAATGAAATAGCAATTCCAAGAACTCCATATGGTTTACCATTTTCGTCTAACAATGGAACAGAATAAGTAACAATTTTTATATCCTTATCATTTAAAGAAAATGGTTTGCTCCAATATCCTAAATCTTTGTAAGATAATCCTCTATTTTCTACAGCTGCATTAATAGGATTTGAGAAAAATTCTTCTGGAGATGAATTCTTATTTTGATTAAATATAAATCTATTATTCCACCATGTATCTAAAGGAATCCCTAAATTTTGTGCAATTGAAGCAGGACCTCTTTCCATTAATAAATCTGAGTTATCACTTGGATTTGAATTAGGATCTAAATCTCTAAAATATAATCCTACTTTTTCTGCAGAATTATTATCAAGTATTAAAAATGCTCCAGTTACATAATTCTTTCTAAGCATAAATATCAAATTACTCGAAACATCTCCCAATAACTCCTTAGTGAATTGTGTATTACTGTCCAAATCCTTTACAGTAATCCCCTTACTATGAAGCTTGTGCAAAATAGTAGCATTAATCAAGCTTTCAGATTCACTAACATTACTCCAATGTTGAATCATCTCGTTTTGAATATAACTACTTCTTGATTGAATTTTCTGGTTCAACAGATTAAATGAATTATTTTTAAGGATCCCAACAATTCCACTCAATAAAACCACACTTACAAAAAGTACCACCTGTGCTAATACAACAATTACCATTGGAATAAGTAACTTTCTAATTATAGAGTTCTTATTTTTTATTAAGAACATTATTTCACCCCACTCGCAGTGACTTTGAACATTTGTAATTCTAAGAATTACAAATTAAATTAAGTAACTGCATTAATGCTTTTTCTTAAATCTTCAAGCCAATTTTTAAAGTTATTCTCTGTATCAAACTCCTTTATAACATCCTCTTTCGGAATTCCTTCTTTTAATAAAGATTTTACTTTTTCTCTATCTATTTTTGCTTTTTCCAGCATAGATTTTTCTAGAATATCTCTTGCTTCATCTGCACCCTTAAAAGCTTTGCTCACATAAAAGTTGTATGTTTTTTCTTGATCTATAGCTTCTAAAACAGCTTCTTGTGACTTTTTTGAGGCATCCAAAACATCGTTATTATTAATTTTTCCTTCAATAAATTCACTATGATTGGCTTCTTTCTTAACAGGTAGGTATCCAGCTGTTATTGAAAACTTTGTATTTCTATTGGAATCTGTAAACCATTTTAAAAATTCTGTAACCGCATATTCATGTCTAGAGTCAGATTTAATCATGACCATACCGGCACCTTGTTGTGGCATATACGCAACTTTTGCATCTTTAAATTTAGGAAGCGGTAAAATCATTGATTCAATTTTATAGTTTTGGTCGTCATTTGTTATAACTGAATCTGGAAAGTATCCTGCTCCAGACGTAGATCCTACTAATGCGATTATATTTCCTACCTTTGCATCATCAGAACGAAATCTGCCATATGCTCCGTAATACCCATTTATATATGGTACATAAAAATTATCCCATAGCTTTCTCATAACCTTTTCATTAATATTAACCTCTAGTTTGCCATTGGTAACTTTAAATAATTCTTCACCTAACTCCCGGCTTCCGATTATCATATAATTTGCCATAGCATCTCTGCCGAAAAAAGTTTTCCCGTCATCTTTAATTTCTGTTTTGCTATCAGTCCAATCATAGTATTTTTTAGCTAAATTTGCGATCCCTTCCCAGGTATTAAAATCACTTATATCTGCATCTGTCTCCTCGGAAAACGTTTCCCAATCTGTTTTATTTACTATTAAAATTTCTGTAGATTTAGCTACTGGAAATATAGTTAGCTTATCCTCAGTATCCAATTTTCCTTCATCTATGTAACTATCTATATATTTATTTACTTCATTCTCTGACATATATTTGCCAAAGTCTGATAAAAGTCCTAATTTTTCTATCTCATAAGCCGTATCTGGATATGCCATAAAAGCATCTGGCATTTTTTCTGCCCCAACTTTTTTCTTTGTGATATCAATAACCTTATCTGTAAGTTCGCTTACGCTCCCCTGATTAAATGCCTCAACAATTATTCCTTTGTCTTTACCTACACTTTTATTAAATTCCTCTACCATTTTATCAAACTCTATTTTTTGTATCCCATTATAGTAATGCCATACCTCCACTGCAACAGGATTGTCCTTATCCAGACCATAATTATCTCTTGTATCAATCTTACATCCGGTAAAAACAATAGAATTTATTAATAACATAACTATTGTTATAGATAATGCTCTAAAGTTTTTTAGCATTTTTCCCTCCCATTATAATATATTCATTATGTACTATATAATTATAGGTTAAAATTCATATAAATTCCATAAAATAATATAAAAAGCCATGCATATAAGTAGAATCACTTCAACTCTCACATGGTTTTTCATATAACCTTTTATTTTATAATCTAATTCCTTATATTTTGAAACTTAAAACTAATTGAGTTAGCTTCTCAGCGGTCACTGCCTGATGCTGAGCTACAATAGCAACCTGCTCTACAGCTTTGTTAGTTTCACTTATACTAATTAGAATTTCTTCAGAATTGTTTTTGGTATTTTGCATATTATCTGCAATATTCTCTATGACTGCAGAAATTTCCTCTGTTGATGCATGAAGCTGTTCAGTCATTGATGCTATATTTTGAGATAAATCACTTAAAAATCAATTTAGTAAATAATCATGCTTTTTCCTATAAATCAATGATATTATATGAACCTTAACAATAGGTTAACAGAGAAATATTTATATTATTTTTTGTTAATTAAAATATATATGTTGCAATTTAATTTCTACACTCTGGCCTTAACTAAGCACTTGCCTCACTAGAATTTTAAATGTGAATTTATTATTGCGACATATATATTATAATTTTATTTTCCCTCCAATTATTATGCATTTTGAATTTTTGTTATGACCAATTTCACTAGTTTTTATAATTGGAATATTAGAATTTCCTACTATATCTTTAGTAATTTCCAAAATATTTGGAAAGTGTTTTTCTCTTTCCATTTCAGTAAATTCACCAAGAATTATTCCTTTAACTTGTTCAAATACTCCCAGTTGTTTATATTGTGTCAAATACGTGAACATCTTTGGAACGTCACCACCTAAACTTTCTAAGAAAATAATTTTATCTTTAAAATGTGGCATATATTTTGTACCTGCAAGTTTTAATAAACATCGAAGATTTCCTCCTACCACAATTCCTTCCATAGCACATCCTTGCACCCATTCATAATTAAATGTTAAAAGTTTACTTCCATTATCCATAAATGTATTTTTAAATTCCTCCACTTGAACGTCTCTTCCAATATCAATTAAATTCCTTATTTGATATAAATAAGTCTGCATATTCGTTTGAGAATATATAGCATTAATAACTACGGACAAATCACTATACCCAAAAAATGGTTTAATATTGTTTTTTATTGTTTCATAATTCAAATGATCTAAGATCCCATTAGCCAAGTCTCCACCAGATACATCAAAAATACCTTTAATATCATTATCCATAAAAAAATCCATTAATGTTTCTGCTTTTTCTTTATTACTACCATTAAATACAGAATAGCTTTTATATAGTTTATCACTAAATACAGATATAAGTCCTAATTCTTTTAATGTTTCTCTTAACTCGTTCATCTTTAATACACTGCTTTTATCTAAGCCATTGGAACAAGCAACGATTCCAACTTTATCACCTTTATTAAATAACTTCATAAATATTATCTCCCTAAATTTTTATAGTATTAACGGCAGTAAATATACTGCCGTCGATATTTTAATATATAATTTTCATAAAATTTGTACTCTGTTCACCTAAATGTATTTAGGCTTTTGTTACATAAATGTACACTGTGTAATTTGCTAAAGTGCCGCTTTAAAAATATTTAATATATCATTTTCATCTAATGGCTTAAAAGCATACTTAAAATATGGATTCATAGCCTTTTTCGCCATTAATTCCAACTTATCTTCTTCAATACCAACTTCCCTTAAAGTACTTGGTATACCCAATTCCTTAAAGAATTCTGATGTCTTTTCTATTGCTTTATTTGCTATTTCAAATTTATCTAAATTTTTGTCTATTCCCCAAACATTTATTCCATATTGAGCAAATTTAAAAACAGTAGTCTCGTCTAAAGAATATTTCATCCAATGAGGTGTTAATATAGCCAAGCCAACCCCATGTGTTATATCATAAAAAGCACTTAATTCATGCTCCATTGGATGCACTACCCAAGGTGAATTTGTTCCATATGAAATCAAGCCATTTATAGCCCAGCTTGAAGCCCACATTAAATTTGCTCTTGCATCATAATCCTTTGGATTATCTATTGCAATCTTACCATATTTTATACAAGCTCTAAGCAATCCTTCGGCTGTACTATCTTGGATATCCACACCCTTTGTATGATTAAAATACGTTTCAAATATATGACTCATAATATCAGCAGTTCCAGCTGCAGTTTGATTTTTAGGAACTGAATAAGTGTACTCAGGATCTAAAATTGAAGCTTTTGGTTTCATATTTTCATGACCTGTGCCTAATTTTTGATTAGTTGTCATATCAGAAATCACAGCATGTGGATCCATCTCAGAACCAGTCGCTGATAATGTTAATATTGTGACTATAGGCAATACTTTATTAATTTTTTGTGGACTAGTTACTAAATCCCACGGATCTCCTTCATACTTTACTCCTGCCGCAATAACTTTCGCACAATCTATTGTACTTCCGCCTCCCACTGCAAGAACTACTTCAACATTGTTTTCTCTACAAATTTTAATCCCTTTTCTTACGGTTTCAATTCTTGGATTTGGCTCTATTCCTGACAATTCAACATATGATATTGAATTGTCATTTAATATTTTAATCATTTCATCGTATAACCCAATTTTCTTAATACTTCCTCCGCCATATGCTATAAGCATCTTATTACCATATTCTTTAATTATGGCAGCAAGATTTTTAATTTGCCCTTTTCCAAAATAAACTTTAGTAGGTATTGAATAATTAAAATTTTCCATAAACACTCTCTCCTTATAATATATAATTTAATCTATAATTATTAAAAACAGTAATTCGTGAATTTTGTTCCTCATACCTCAATCTATATTATTCTTATTATTTCATAACATAAGAATATGTGGTAATAAATCCATGAATACGAATCTTTCATATAAATTTTACACCTTAGAGTTAACTTTATGTCAAGCTTATATAGTTATTATGTTTAAAATTTTAAATGTTATTATCTTTTATCATCTTTAATTTTTCCATTTAAAACAAATTATTATACTTTTGCTTGTTAAATGCGAAAATCCAACTTCTTTCTATTCAAAATAAAAAAGACAAAACTCATAACTTGATTAAGTAAATCAAATATAAGTTTTGCCTATGAGCTACTTATAACAATTTTTTTATAGAATTCAATTTATTAAATTCAAAACTCTATTTATTCTCTTAGCAATTTATTTTTCAATGGATTACTGCATAGCACCGCTCCAATCAAGATAATAACCGCCTACATATGTATTATATGCCATAGATCCATCTGAATTTAAATAGTACCAATTGTTCCCATCATTTATCCATCCAGTTTGCATCACTCCATTGGAATCCATATAATACCATTGCCCTCTTACCATTTTCCAACCACTTACTGGAACACCTTGCTCAATCAATATCCATTTTCCATCTGAAGTCTTTCCCCAAAAATCTCCTCTATTTCCTGTGCTCGGTGAACTGCTTACGATAGCATTTCCTACACTTGTGTCCAAAGCAGTTGTTGTACTTGAAGTATTATCTTTACTTTTTGTATCGCTAGTGTCCTTATCCTTTGTATCTGGGGTCTGCGTGCTTGAAAATGAGTTTTTATAGGAATCAACTTTATAATTACTTTTGTCTATGTCTTTTGCATCCCATCCCGGAGTTAAATTGTTTAATTCATCTTTAGTATAATCACTCTTATCCGAACTTGCTGCATAAGTACAAGATCCTTGAGCTAAGAATGCTAATAAGGCTAAAGATAAAATTCTTAATTTATTATTCTTCATTTTGCTCATCTCCTAGAATATTTAATGTAATATAATATTTATGTCTCAATTATATTCTTATAATTATTTATCGATTAAGCCTATTAACACTTTAGTCTTTTTTATCTTTATTTAGCAATGCTTAAAATCACTTCCGTTTTTATCCAAGCGGTGTCTAAAAAGCAAATTTCGCTCAAGTTTAACTTCATATATATTGTTCATGTTAGATTTAGAAATCATTTATTCACCTCATATTTTTAGCTAACTTTTTTGATTAAACTTTTTACATATCGCTATCATATCCTTCTGTGCATTAACAATTTTACCTTCACTTTTAATTTTCTTATAGGAGCCATCTTCTAGTAATATCCTACTCTTGACATTATCTTTTATATATAATTCAAGCATTTCTTTAAGTTCCTTTTTTATTAGATTATCTTCAATTACTGTCATAGTTTCAACTCTTTTATCTAAGTTTCTATACATCCAGTCAGCACTTGATATATATATGTCTTCTCTTCCATCATTATAGAAATAATATATTCTGCTGTGTTCCAAATATCTTCCTACAATGCTTCTTACTGTTATATTATCACTTAAGCCTTTAACCCCAGGCCTCAACGAACAAATACCTCTAACTATAAGTTCAACTTTAACCCCAGCTTGTGAAGCCTTATATAAAGCTATCATAAGTTTCTTATCAACTAATGAATTCATTTTTGCAATTATTTTAGCTTTCTTTCCATTTTTAGCATGCTCAGTTTCTCTCTCAACTAAGTGTTCTAATTTCTTTCGTAATCCGTACGGTGCAATAGTTATTTTACTCATATTTTCAGGTTTAAAATATCCTGAAAGCATATTAAAAATAACTGATGCGTCTTCTCCATATTCAGACTTTGATGTTATTATCCCGATATCTGTATAGAATTTAGCTGTCACATCATTATAATTTCCAGTTCCTAAGTGAACATATCTTTTTATCCCCTTTTTTTCTTGTCTAACAATTAATAATATTTTGCTATGAGTTTTTAATCCAATTACTCCATATATAACATGACATCCTGCTTTTTCAAGCTGCCTTGCCCAATGAATATTATTTTCCTCGTCGAATCTAGCTTTAAGTTCAACTAATACTGTCACCTGTTTCCCATTTTCTGCCGCTTTCGAAAGCGCGGCTATTATAGGTGAATTTCCACTTACCCTATATAGAGTTTGCTTTATAGCTAGTACTTTTTCATCCTGAGCAGCAGTTTCTACTAATTTTACGACTAATGAAAAACTTTCATAGGGGTGGTGTAGAAAAACATCCTTCTTGCTTATTGCTTGAAATATATCGCCTTCTTTTAATTCCTTAACTTGCAAACTCTTTGGTTGCTCAAACTTAAGTTCAGTATATCCCTTAATGCTATATAATTTATTTATAAATGTTAAATCAATCGGTCCTTTTATAGAAAATATTTGATCATCTGAAATTTCAAATTCTTGCTCTAATTTATTTATGATTCTATTGTCGCTAGTCTCTTCAATTTCTAATCTTACAGCAAGCCCCCACCTTCTCTGTTTAAGAGATTCTTCTATCGTTTCAAGTAAGTCCTCTGCGCCTTCTTCATTTAAACTTAAATCAGCATTCTTAGTTATTCTATAACAAGCAGTTGTTAATACCTCGAAACCAAATAATTCACTTAAATGATTTTTTATGACATCTTCCAATAATACAAAATTTTTACCCGTTCCCCCTGGTATAGAAACTAATCTGTCTAAAACCGATGGTACTTGAATTGTAGCAAATAGTTCTTGTTCGCCCTTATTAACCCCTAGTATAATTCCTATATTTAATGTTTTATTCAGCAATAACGGAAAGGGTCGTCCTGAATCAATTACCATAGGTGTTAAAACTGGATATAATATATTTTTATAATAATCATCTACAAATTCTAATTGTTCCTTGTTTAACATATCATATGTGAAAATTCTTATATTCCTAGAACCTAAATGATCATATAAGTGATCATATGTATTATACTGATCTTTAACCATTTTTCTAACTCTACATAATATCTTTTCAATCTGCTCGCCAGGTGTTAAGCCCGAAACCTCCCTTTCCTCAAATCCTGCTTGAATTTGACTATATAACGATCCAATTCTCACCATAAAAAACTCATCTAAATTGGAGCTTGATATGGATAAGAATTTTAATCGTTCTAATAAAGGATTTGTATTATCCTTAGCCTCATCTAAAACTCTTTGATTAAATTCCAGCCAACTAAGTTCACGATTAAAGAAATTTTCGTAATTATCATATGTATAACTTTGATCCATAATTATTCTCCTCATCCTATAAGCTAATCATTTTCAACTTAATTTAATTATTTGTAATTATAGTATTTTAAATACTCATTGAATAATGTAATATATTTAAATGTATACTAATATAATCTAATATTTTTGTTAACTTTAAGTTAAAATGTTATTATATGCAAGTTAACTTTTTATCATATTTTTCTATAAAGGAGAAGTGCACAATGAAAAATATCGCAGTTATTGATATAGGTTCTAATTCAATGAGAGTTTTGGTGTATGAGATATATGAGAATAATTCATTTAAAATAATTGATGAAGAAAAAAGAATGACAAGGCTTGGTCAATTTATTGACGAAAACGACAACTTGTCAAATGAAGGAATAGATAAACTATTAATTACTTTGGAATTCTTCAAGATTTTATGCGAAAAGAATGATGTCGTTGAAACAATTGTAGTAGCCACTGAAGCAGTCAGGCGTGCAAAAAACAAAGACTATATTTTATCTTTAATAAAAGATAAAATTAACTTAGACATCCGAGTTTTAAGCGGAGCTGAGGAATCAGCCTATGGGTATACGACAATCAAAGCCACAATGGACATAAAAGATGCTTTACTTATTGACATTGGCGGTTCAAGCATGGAGATCACTTTAATAAAAGATAAAAAAATAATTAACGGAGTAAGCTTACCTCTCGGTTCCATACCTTTAACTAAGCTATTTCCTTTTGATGTACCAGCCGATAAAAATACTATATCATCATTTAAGAAATTTATATTTAACGAATTTGATAAATTACCTTGGCTAAATCTTGCTCAAAATTTGCCTTTAATAGGAATTGGCGGAACAGCTCGTTCAATTGGGAAAATTCACAAAAAATTCATTAAATATCCACTGGATTTGCTTCATAATTATACTATGCTTTTTGATGAAGTTAAAATAATTCATGAATATATTCTCAATCTTAATATCAACCACAAATCAAAGTTAAAAGGACTACCTAGAGAAAGGTCTGATATATTTACTGCACCTTTTTCAGCACTTGTAATGCTTATGAACTATTGCAATTGCCCTGCTTTAAAAATTAGTCAATATGGAATCCGTGAAGGCGTTTTATACGAAAAAATATTGAGTAAAGATCTTGGTGATATTGATATTTTAGATTATTCATTGAACAATATTTTAACAAATAATGATTTAAATATTTCACATGCTGAGAAAATACGTGATTTATCTCTTGTATTTTTAAAATACCTTGAAAATCCAAATTATCAATTTTTAGAATTAGAATATAAATTGCTTGGAGCTGCAGCTAAGTTACATGATTTGGGTGTAAGTATTTCCATAAAACATGCCTATAAGCATAGTTTATATATTATAATTAACTCATTAATTTCAGGTCTTACACATAAACAAATATTAATGCTTGGCTATTCTATAGCACTAAGCGGTAAATTTGATTATAAATTATCAGATGAATATAAAAATATCCTAAAAAAAGATGACATTTTACTATGCAAAAAAATTTCAACAATACTGTGTCTTGCTCATAGAATTGATAAGTACTTTTATAATAGTTTGTCTGAAGTCACAATTATAAATCAAAAAGATACTTTTAAGTTAAGGCTTCCTAAAACTAGTGTTAAATATATGCAAGATAGTTTGCCTGTAGAAATGGATGAGAGTTTTAGAAAATGCTTTAATAAAAAGTTATCTATTATCCCATTATAAGTTTTGCTTAGTTATTTATATAATATATTTACTTTAAAGTATGATATAATTTATACCATAGTAACTTAAATTAAACCAAAACAAGGAGATAATACCGTTATATGAAAATTGAATTTGATAAAAAACTACTTAAGTATTCAATATATATAGCTATCACAGCCGTTATACTATATATAGCATTTTTAATTATTTTAAATATGGGATTATTATTTAGATCTGCATTTGACTTTCTAGGATATTTAACTAATTTAATTAAGCCACTGCTTTTCGGGATCATAATAGCATATCTTTTATATCCTATAACTAGATGGCTTGAAACTTTTCTAAAGCATAACAAACTATATAAATTAGAGAAGGCATCTACTCGAAGAATTATAGCAATTATGATTACATATCTCTTAATTATTGGTATATTTTCAGGCTTAATCTTAGGAATCTATTTTATGATAGGCGGTCAGATATCAAATAATACTACTATTATAAATATGACTCAACATATTTCCCTATACTTAAAGAGCAATTCCTTTTCAACTGAATCCATAAAAGGGACCTTAGATAGGCTGGATAATTCTTTTATAGATAGTATAAAACCTTATATTATTAGCGGAATTATATATTTACAAAGATATGTTGAAAGCAACTTAGGAAATATGACCTCATATATAATGTCAATTGGAAGTGGCGTTGCAACATTTTTTATTGCACTTGTAATCAGTATATACCTTCTAAAGGATTCTGAATATTTTATAGGACTATGGAATAAGCTTTATTATTTAGTATTTGGTAAAAGTATTTTAGGCAATAAAATTATTTACGTTTTTAGCGTTGTTCATGAAGTCTTTGCTAAATACCTACGCGGTCAATTGCTAGAAGCTTTTTTCGTTGGAGTTTTATCAGCGATAGCACTTTCAATTGTTGGGATAGATTACGCTTTTGTAATTGGTATAATTGCAGGAATAAGCAATATGATTCCATATGTAGGTCCAATTATTGGCACCATTCTTGCTGCTATTATGGGACTTTTAAGTGGTACCCCTATAAAAATAGTTTATGCCATAGTTGCTATGCTAGTTGTACAACAAATTGATAATAATCTTCTAGCTCCTAAAATTGTTGGAAACAGCGTAGGTTTGCATGCAGTATTCACAATGATGGCTATACTAATTGGTGGCAATGTAGGCGGGTTATTGGGCATGCTCCTTGCTGTACCAGTTGCTGCTTCATGTAAAGTTCTATTTAATAATTGGTACGAAAATTACATAGAAAAACAAAAGCAGTTATAATTCTTTATGAATTAATTTGTTAAAAGAGGCAGTTCAATTGACTGCCTCTTTTAATATAGTATATATTCTTTCACTTAATTCTTTCTAATACACTTTTATCTATTTTACTATTCTAACAAACTTCTTCTTACCTAACTTTATTATGTCTCCATTTTTAATTGTTATATTATTAAAATCAGCTACTTTTTGCATATTTATATATACTCCACCTTGACTTAAAAGCCTTTTAAATTCATTATACGATTTTATTAACTTATTTTTAACAAGAACTTTTCCAACATCGTCTAATAAGCTACATTCAGGAGGTATATTTATTTCAGGCACCTCATCAGGTATACTTTTATTTTTAAATACATTTTCAAAATACTCAAGTGCGAATTTACTTTCTTCTTCTGTATGATATAATCTTGTTATAATTTTTGCAAGCTCAAATTTGACATCTCTTGGATTTTTCCCATTATCCAACTCTTCTTTAATTTCTCTAATTTTATCTGGATGCTCATCTGTAGCAAGTTCGTAATATTTTATAATTAAATTATCAGGAATCTCCATTACTTTTTTAAACATTATTTCTGCTGTTTCCTGTATCCCGATATAATTTCCTAAGCTCTTACTCATCTTTTCCTTCCCATCCAGACCTTCTAATATAGGCATAAATATCGCTATTTGCTGCTCCATTCCAGCATTTTTTTGTAATGTTCTCCCCATAAGAATATTAAATGTCTGATCAGTTCCACCCAATTCTATATCAGCCTTTAATGCGATAGAATCATAACCTTGCATTAGAGGATAAAAAAATTCATGAATTCCAATAGGAATATTAGAATTATATCTCTTTTTAAAGTCTTCTCTTTCCAGCATCCTTGCAACAGTTGTAGTCGCAGCTAGCTTTAAAACTTCTTCAAATGTCAATCCAGCTAGCCATTCACTATTAAATTTAATTTCTGTTTTATCTTTATCTAGAATTTTGAAAATTTGCGTTTGATATGTTAATGCATTCTCTACTACTTGTTCTTTAGTTAGAGCTTTCCTAGTTTTAGATTTTCCGGTTGGATCTCCTATTTTACCTGTAAAATCTCCAATTATTATAACTGCTCGATGCCCTAAATCTTGCATTTGCTTAATCTTTCTTAATACAACCGCATGACCTAAATGAATATCTGGTGCAGTCGGATCTAATCCTAACTTAATTATTAAAGGTTTATCTTCTTTTACCGATTTAATAATTTTTTCTTCCAAATCCTTAATACTAATTATGTCTGCAACTCCTTTCCTTATAATTTTAATTTGTTCTTCAGCATTCTTTTTCATCTTCTTAACTCCTAAATATTTCTTATTTTTAATATAAGTAAGCGTTACAAGATTCAATATTTGCAACAAAAAAACTCTTGTCCTTTAAAATATAAAGGACAAGAGTATAACTCCCGTGTTACCACCTTAATTCATTAATCGCTCACACGATTAACCTCTTCAAGTACGCCAAAATTTTGGTTATACTTTAGCACTATAACGGGTGCAGGGTTCCGTCATCACCTACTCAAAAGAAACTTTTTTCAGCTTGAAGCTCTAAGATGTATTCAAAACCAGCTTCCATGCACCTCTCATCAACCGGTAACTTTCTGTATGGCATCACTAATTTCTACTTATTCTTTTCATTGCTTTTATTGAAAATCTAGAATAAAGAAATATAATAAATTACTTTCCTTATTATGCGATATATTAAATTGTTTAAATTGTACAAAAAACTTAAGCTTTTGTCAATATAAATTTTATTGTTTAATTGCTACAGCTATGATATCCATGCTCCATTTGAATCAACTCTATATTTTCCATCAATAACAGAATTAAGAGCCATAGCCCCACTTCCAGGATAGCAATAATACCATTTTCCATTAGAGTATATCCATCCTGTTTTCATTACGCCATCATTGCCTAAATAATACCAATTATTATCTATTATATTCCATCCAGTTGCATAACGTCCTGTATTTTCTAAGAATCTCCACGCTGAATCAACTAAATTCCACTTACCATCTTTATTTGACCTAAGCTCAGATAATGATCCAGTATAACTGCTTGCCTTATTATTCTCATAGTTATAATCCTCAGAGCATTCTGGATAATCACTTTCTTTCCATGTAAATCCATCATTTTTTAGAACCTTATCTTGTCTTAGAAAATATTTATTATTTCCTAATGCATCGTTATTTGTGACATCTAAATGATACCACTTATTATTTAATTTAACTAAGTTCCATCCATGAGGGACACCATCTAAATTTCCAATAATAATTTTATTCTCTACACCTGCTAATTTAAGCATTTTATAAGCAGTCATAGCATAACCTTGACATGTAGTTTTTCCAGTTGTCAATGCAGAATAGGCATTATTAGATACAAGACTATCATCATATTCAAATCTATTTATTAAATATTCATTTATTGCCTTAACCTTGTCAAAATCACTCATTCCATTGGTAGTTATAGAATTAACTATTTTAGTTAGTTCCTGATTAATATATAACTCTTGATCTTTAGTTGTTCTATAAGTAACCTTTAATGTTGCTTTATCTCCAACTCTTTCATAGACCATTTTCTCTAGTGATCTCATCAAGTAATCATCATCTTTTGCAATATTTTGTACCACTTCTAATACATCAGATTTATAATAATCAATTTGAAACTCCGTGTCCCAATTTTCTAAATGGTTATATACATATGAGTTTAAATCATTATCTGCTGCAAAAACAGGTTGTCCTATTATTGCTGATATTATTATTAATCCAAGTAATAGATTTCTAATAACGTTTCTCATCAATAAATCCCTTCTTTCTTCATATGAATCCCATTGGAATAATTTTTGTTAATATTATGTTATAAAGTAGCACAATTTAACACTTTCCTCCTTCCCAGATTATTATTTACCTCCAAAAACATATATATCTATTATATCAGAATATTATTAATGATGCCAAATTCAAATATATATTCATAAAAATAACTACCTAAAATATTAAATTTTCTAGGTAGTTGTTAAAACTATTTTATAATTCAAAAGTGCTGTTATCAACCCATTTATATTGCGGTCTTATGACTTTTATATCTTTTACTAATTTATACAGCGCCTCATCTTTCTGCTTACATTCTAGCATTATATCAAAATCCCTATCTAGAACCTTAGCTTTTTCTAAAAATGCAACAAGATCCTCTGCATTTATATAATCAGCATGCTTTCTATCTTTATCGTGGTCTTTAGGCGTTGAAAAATGTATTTTAGGTGGGAAAAATTCATTATCCCATGTATTAAAAATATCCTCAAGTAAGTCCTCTATATTTTCACCATTATTATTACAATTGTGATGATGAACATCTAATACCATTGGAAGATTTAAAGTTCTGCATATACCTAGAACTTCCTTTGCAGTATATATTTTATCATCATTTTCAAGAATTAATTTGGATGCTATTTCTTCTGGAATTATAGAAAAATTATTAATGAATCGATTTATTCCTGATTCTTTTCCACCAGTTGCTCCTCCAATATGCAAAACCATTTTTCCATGTAAATACCCAAGATCTTCAAACCATTCTACTTGACGCATTAAATTGCTGATAGAATTTTTAACAATCTCATTACTTGCACTATTTAAAACATTAAACTGATCTGGATGTGTATCCACTCTCATATTATTTTGCCTAATTATTCTTCCAATAAATTCAAAATCCTTTTTAAAAATCTCTCTATGCCCCCAATAACCAACATCAGGATGAGTAACTAGAGGAATTAAAGCAGATGTTATTCTATAAAAGTGTATTTGATTCTCCACATTATAATTAAGTATTTTCTCTAAATCATTTAAGTTAGATAGTGTTATACTCTTTAGCTTATCTAATTTGTTCCTTTCAGAGATAATTTTATTATAATTTGTAAATGTAACTGTGCTAGAACTAGAAATCTTTTTACCCAACCTCATTGAAATTGCTACATAGCCAAACCTTATTCTCATAATTCTTCTCCTATGTACTTAATATTTCTTGAACATAATAAAAGAACTCCAAAGTGGAGTCCAATTATATGTAAAGAGATTAATGAGTATTAGAGGTTGTATTAAAAGTTAGATTAATATTTAATAATTTAAACTTTTAAACACTCTATTACTTATTATAATCTCATCAGTTATTATTGTAAACATTTTCTTTTAAATTATAACTATTTTTTTAATATCTTTGCAAATTTCTTATAACTATACAAAAAGAAGTTATCTAAAAATAATAAAAATTAATGTTAATCATCCCTTATTATTTTCCTATTCTTAGATAACTTCTTTTAACTATTTTAATCAGAAATTCTATGCTTTAGCCAGTTGTTTCCCCTAAGCCTAAAGCAATACATAATTCCACGCACAACCCAGTCAATATACATAGCAATCCAAATCCCTAAAACACCAATTCCTAGAACAATACCCAAAATGTAACCTGCAAATATTCTAAATATCCACATACCTATAAATGCAGTTAACATAGTATATCTAGTATCCCCCGCTCCTTTAAGACCTGATGAAAGTATAAAAGATATCCCCCAGGCGATTAATGCTATACTGTTACTTCTAGTTAATGTTGCTGATATGTTTATTACCTCCGGAACATTTGTATAAAGAGATGCTAACCATTTTGATATAGGTATAAAAATCAATCCCAAGGATACCAAACAAATAGTACCAAACTTAGTCAAGTATATTAAAGTACTCTTTGCCCCTTTAATATCATTTCTCCCTACATACTGACCAACAAAAGTTGTTGCTGCTAAACAAAGTGAATTTCCTGGAACATTTATCATTATAGCAATAGATGATGAAATTGCATTGGCAGCAATAGATGCTGTTCCCATTGTTACTATAAACATCTGTACTATTAATTTTCCTGCATTAAATATCACTTGTTCCATACCTGCTGGAATTCCTATATTAAATATATTTTTCTGTATTTCCATATCAAATTTAAATGGAAATATATTTTTCAATTTTATAATTTTACTTCCTCGAAATAAAACTAACATTATAATTAAAGTACCAATAAGTCTAGCAATTGCAATTGCTACTGCTGCACCAGCTATTCCAAATGACGGTATGCTCAGTGCATTAATTCCAAATATCAATGTATATCCTAAAGCTATATTTATAAGATTCATAAATATTGTTATTTGCATAGGAGTTTTTGTATCCCCACATCCTCTAAGTATTCCATTAGCAATTTGTTCTATTGCTATAAACGGGTATGTAAGCAAGGTAAACTCCAAATATAATTTTGCATCAATTTTAACTAATTCTTCTGCTGAACCATAAAGTACATTAATTAATTTAATCCTGAAAATCCATAAAAGTAATGTTATAATTAATGATACTAAAATACCTGATACTATAGCTTGTTTAGCTGTTTCATTTGCTTTTTTGGGTTTATTTCTTCCTATCTGTTGAGCAACTACCACTGTCGCACCAACTGATAAAGCCGCAAAGAATGATATAAACATATTATTTATGGAATCAACCATTCCTATTGCTGATACAGCTTGTTCGCCAATATGTCCTGCCATCATCGTATTACACGTACCTAATAACATAACAAATGTTTGCTCTATCATTATAGGTATTGCTAACTTTAAAACGTCTTTTCTTATGAACACAAAATATCCTTCTTCCTATTCTAGTAAAACAATTACGCTACTAGTTTTTTCTGTTAACGTTAAACAAAAATTAAAGCTATTTAATTATAGCCATTATTCTTGTCCATTTTCAATAGACACTATATATCTCCATATTTATATTTATTCCCTCCTCCTTATTAATTCAATAATTTTAATACTTATATCTTTAAAAATAAATCCAGTTTTCTATAATATACCAAACTTCATACTGAACCTAGATCAATAATTAGAACACTTTTTTATAAACACACACACAAATAGAATGACATATAATTAGTATTTCATAACTATATATCATTCTTTCTTTATGTAAAATTTTTATAGCTATTTAATCTTATCACTTATTTGTAAAAATCACCACCTTAATCCGGATACTTTATTACTAAAATAAGATATTTAGATTAATATTCTTTTAACTAACACTTGTTTTTATCAATATACTATATAATATAAATTAATTCATAAAATTTCTTACATTTCTATTTATCCTTTTTTAAATATATGTTGTAATTAAATCTCTATATTTTAGCCACATCCAAGTACTAAACTTACTAAAACCTAAATGTAAATGTATTACCTCAATACATTTACATTAATTATTATATTATCTTATTAACTCCATTTAAATAATCTCGTAGCTCTTTTAGCACATAAGTTTCTCTAAAAATCCAGTTCGCAATAGGTTCTGCTCCTGATGATATTATTTTTTCATTATTATTAATAGCATCTTCTATCTGTATCCACTCTGGTTTAAATTTTAATTTAGCCTCATATGGATCTAATTTTTGAGGTTTCCTTACATTGGACACTTCAGCTAAGTAATAATAAGAAATCATCTTAAAAACTCTATTATTAACATATTTATCTTTGCTTCTTTCTGTTATAATTCCAAGTTGATCACCAATTTTGTTGCAAACATATCCTGTTTCTTCTTCCACTTCTCTTGTCAGAGCCTCTATATGTCCTTCATCCTTTTTCATTCCTCCTCCTGGAAACTTATAATCCTTATTCTTGGAATGTACCATTAGAATCTTTTTATCCTTTATTATTATTCCTCTTACTGCTTCCCTAAAATTGATCTTTTCAATTGAATCACTTACTTTATCTATTTCAAAAAGTTTATTGAATATAATATCCATTTTCTCACATCCTTATTCTTTAAAATTCCTTATACCATAAATTTAACTAATAATTTTTAATTCTGCGTAGATATTATTAAGATAACAGTTCATTTAGTTAGCTCTTAGCGATGTTTTTTATATTTTTTACTTTTTTACAGAAAAATATCCTTAAACAAATTATACTTTAATTATCCATTATTGTAAAAATTTATTAACATAATTTTAATCCTGATATTCAAATCACTTTTAATGATTAATCATACTTAATAATCACTAAAATTTTAGGCCCACAAGGTCTTTATAAACCTTGTGGGCCATATATGAATTTTATGAAATGTATCTACTTGTTATATTAAATAGGAATTATTCGTTTGTACTATTTGTGAAGATATTTATAATGGTGTGTGGACATTAACAAATATCTTGTAATCATAATACTTAGTGGTGTGTGGTCACTAAATACTATAGTTTTGGTGGTTAATTACTCACATTCATGATAGTGTGCATTATCATGAATATTTTATTTTGTATTCAAAATTTTGATAAAACTTTTTAATTATATTAGTCAATTTAATAATCTAAATCATCTATTTGCTTTATAAAATTTTTATAATCAAACGTATAAAGCTTTTTTATAAAAGGAGTTTTTTATACTTAAAGCGAGGTCACGCGATAAACTTCCCTCAAGCATATTGTTTATTGTATATTCTTTAACTGTGTCATATGTGTTAAAAGTCATCTTTGCTTTTTTACTATCGTTATATACCTTCCAGTATCCACATAATAAACATTTTTTAGTAGTACATTCCATAAAATCTTTAACATCTTCAAATGGTATTCCTAGGAATAATCCAAGCTCATGAGGGCAGTGATATTTATTATATCTAAATTTCAATGTATCAATATATTTATCTATCTTTATTTGGGAAGGATACCCTATGTTTACTAAAAAATCTATATGTGATTTTTTATTTAACTCTTTTTCTAATATATTTTCATCATAAATCATTATTATCATACAATCATTATTTTCTCTTAATTCTATGAATTTTAGATTTATATTCTTTATAAATTTTTTTCCAAAGTCATTCCAGCCAATATACATCTTTTCATTACTTTTTTTCAAATTTATAGTTACAGCTGGCTTAACCCCTGCGATTACTAATGATGAATTATATACCAAGAAATTTTCTATATATTCCTTCTCGTCCATCAAATCTAATCTTTTGTAAAAATCTAGATATCTCATATCATATCACCACCAAATTTAATTATATATTAGCAATCTTCTTACCAAAGTCTATACAATCTTGTTCAGCTTCATCCGGCTCATTTTGAACTATTAATGGTGTTTCTACTACAATACAACCATATCCATTCATTCTTTCCTCAAAGTCTCTCATCCATTTTCCATCGCCCCAACCATAAGAACCGAAAAGTGCAACTTTCTTACCTGATACCTTAGTTGAAATTTCCTCTATAAATGGCTCAAACTCTGACTCTTCTAATACTTCATCTCCCATTGCTGAACAACCTAGAATAAGTATATCCTCATTTAATAATTCGTCTATATTTACATCTGAGACATTTATAGTATTAACATCTTTCCCACTTTCTATGATTCCTTTTGCAATTAATTCTGCCATTTTTTCTGTGTTTCCAGTTCCTGACCAATATACTATTTTCATTACTTGTACCACTCCCTATTTATTTAATAATTTTGAAAATCATTCTCAATTGGATAATATTATATCTATCCACTTTTGTCAAGTTTTATTAATAAATTTTATATTTTTTTCCTTAACTAATATTTTTTATATTACTTATAATCAATCTTTATTGTATACAAACATATATAAAGATGCACAGAAGATAATACTATACCCTATCCAACTTAAGTAATCTGGAAGTATTCCAAATAAACATAAACTTATTATTGCTGAAAAGATTATATTTGTATAATCAAATATTGATATTTCCTTTGCTGGTGCATACTTATATGCTAAAGTTATTCCAAACTGTCCAATACTTGCAAAAATGCCAGCTAAAAGTAAGTAAACAAGCTGCATTATATTCATATTTTCATAATACGCTATCATCAATGGAAATGTAATTATGCTAGAGATAAAAGAAAAATAGAATACAATAGTTTCTGGATGTTCTTTCCCACTTAAAGCTCTAACACATGTATAAGCTACTGCTGCTGTTACCCCTCCTAAAATTCCAGCTATTGCAGGTATTATTTCTAAGTTTAAGGATGGCTTTATTATGAATAAAGTTCCTACAAACGCTATAATGATTGCTATAATTTGCCTTGTATTCACTTTCTCCTTTAAAAATATTCCTGAAAAGATAATTACAAAGAAAGGGCTTAATTTATTTAACATATTAGCATCTGATAGTACTAGTTTATCTATAGAGTAGAAATTTAATAAAATTCCTAAAGTTCCGAATATTGATCTAAGTAGTAATGTCTTCTGATTATTTTTTTGCCCCAAAAAATTTCCTCTATGTTTTGATATTAGTGTAAAAGCTACTATAAGCGATACTATATTCCTAAAAAAAGTTTTTTGAAATGATGGTAAATCACCAGAAATCTTAACAAATGCTGACATCATTGCAAATCCAAAAGCAGAGGCAGTTATAAATATTATTCCTTTTTTTCTATTACTTAAATTTGTTAATTTCATTTTTCCTCCTTATTATTATTTAGTTATTAATATAAAAGCGCATAAGCAACTATAAATAAGTGCTCATACGCTTATATTTTATTCAATCAATTCTAAAACCGGCCTATATCCTACAGTGTCATATTTTAAATCCTTAACTGACTGCTTAGAATATGTTGTTGAATAGTATCCTCTTATTATACAGAACTTTTCGCTTCTTGAGCCTTCACTTTGAGTGAATGATGAAAAGTTATACCAATGCCATAAAACATTATTATTTCCATTAAGCTTCTCATCATCAAATTTCTTTATATTATTATCTATATCATAATCTGCACTTAATGGAAGACCATCGATTTTATTAGAATTTACTATATATCTATCCCATTCATTATTCTTATAATTCTTCTTTTCACTATACCCAGTTAAAAGCCTTAAAATATACTTTTCTCCTTCTATTATTACTACTTTACCGAAAACTAAATTTTGATCATTTAATTCATTCCATGAAATATTTTTTAAAATATTTCTATCACAAATTAAGAGTTTCTTTCCAGCATCGTTTATCTCTATCCAAGATAATCTATAATCATCATCTTTATCAGTATCCTTAATTTCTATTTTTTGACCTGCAAATGAATTAATGTCTTTGAACTGTAAAAAATCACCTGGTACTTTTTGTTTTTCATCATTTAGATATAAAGTACCAAAACTTCTAATTATACCTGTAGAATATGTCTTAATATCGATAATTTTCTTTATTTTTTTATTTCTAAATCTCTTACCCATTGCTATAACACCACTTAATGCTGCCATGGATCCAACAATGACTCCTGTTCCAATTAACTTATTTTTTTTACTTTTATCCATAAATTCCACCCCTTTTACCATTGTATTTTATATATATTTCAATTAGCTTTATACAATTAATATATAATCATTCACTTAAGATTTATAGGCTTCTTAAATGTAATTTTATTATTGCAACATATATATTTACATAAATTTAATTATATGACTTTTTTTATATTTTATTCTTTATAAAATCCAAATACTTTTATCTATAAATATCTTATTTAAATATTATAGTTTCCTAAGCTATGAATTTTATTGATTAAAACTTATATCACCTATTATATCTTATTATGATAAATGATTAAATACAAAATTTCTTATATTTTTGTATTATCAAAATCATAATTATTTAGCAAAGTAATTTTTATTAAGCATGTTATTGCTTAATTGAAATTCTATTTTCTCCAATCTCATACTTTGTTAACTTATTTCCATTTATAGAAATAACACCTTTAGAATAAGATTGCAAAAGATCGCCTTCATACTTAATTGTCTTCTTGGTCATGAGCTCTAAAACACTTCCTGCAGATTTATCATTAATATAAACCTTTCCTGAATAATCCACAATTATATCTTCTTTAGTTACTGGCTTCGGTAAAATCAACGTATTCCATTTTATTTTTCCTTCGTTTAATACTGAATAATATATTTTAGTAATATTACCGCTAACCTCTTCACCAAAATATACATTATCATTAATATCATTACCTAGTATTTTTATAACTTTTGCATTTGGTATTTCTATGTTATTTGGACTATTTAATATGGTTGCGCCATTCCCCATTTCCATCACCGCATTTGTACTTGTAGTCGGAACTACTATATTTCCAATTTCTTTATTTGATCTGACTTTCTCTAATTGATTCATTACATTAGCATAATATAGATCATTTTTTCCATTCGCTTTATTAATTTTTATGTAAAGACTATGCGTTGCAGTAGAAAATACTACATTGTCTACTTTATCATTTGCATTCCTTGTATCTATTTTCAACTCATTTAAATTAAAATCTGCAAGTTGTCGCGTTTCTCCTTTCTTTGCATCAAAAGATACTGGCTCAAAATAAGCTCCTCCTCTTTTTTGCACTTTTTGTATAACAATTATATTATTTTCATTAGTCAACCATTTATAGAATACTACATCTCCGCCATCTTCACATTGAAATTCTTTTTCACTATTATCATTGCTATCTAATACTTTAAGTTTACTATTTTCTATATACGCAACAAATCTACCATCCGAGGATACTGACGCTTTAGAAACCCCATCTTTAATGTTAATTTCATTCTGCTTATTATCTTTTGGAGTTTCCTTTTCTTCAACTTTTTCAGCTTGTATTTTTACATCTGAAGCTAAATATATATTTTCTACGTATAAAAATATACTTTGTTGAATTACTATTGCTACAAGTGTCCACACTACTATTCTTATAAGGTTTTTCATTAACTACCCTCTCCTACAAAGATACTTCAAAATTACTTCTACTTTTGTATTATATGTAATATGTTATTATAATAATTTTTCATAAAATTTATTTTATTCAACATAAAAAGCTGTTGCAACAGATCTTTCACCATCCCAAGCATTTGGAGAATTTATTACCTCTCCTTTATAGTACATTGTAGAAGAATAACCGCCGTCAAGAGCACCCGCGTTAATAGCACCTCTATCTAACATTATTTCTTGAACATCATACAAACTTGCTCCAGGCGCTGTAATTTTCCGCCCATCAATAACTAAAAATATAACTGTACCATCTTCCTTCTGGCCGACTGCAGTTCTAGGATTAAGCCCATCAGATGTTTTATCTTTAACTTGAGGTTTACCATTTATAATAATATTAGGTCTTCGAAAACACATTGCTTCTTGTACTCCTAATTTTTGAAGCTCATCAAGAGTATGATCTCCCACAATAAGCTGACCACCTTTAGTAAATGCTATGACATTTTCAACGTTGTTCCTACTTATGTTGGTCTTGGGATATACAACTTTTCCGCCTGATATAACAAATCCACCAGGTTCTGCACCAGTTCCAGCATAAAGTGTTCCATCAGAAGATTTATCTACAAAGGACCCACCATTAATAGCTGCAACAGCATTATTCTCTTCTGCCATTTCGCTGGTTTTCTGTCCCATTTTTCCCAAATACTTTGTCATTGCAACTTTAACTCCTAAAGGATTTTTTATTTCAAGTATATACCCATTATATCTATCTGTATGTATATCATATCTAGTTATTTCATTTCCACTAGTATATTTAACCTTTACTTTATTTAAATCTGTTTCTGTGTTTTGAGTATCATCCTCTTTCGTTTCTTGTGTACTTTTATTAATTCCTAAAATTTCATTTATTTTTTCTTGGGACATAAAATCGGTTAGAATATATGCATGTCTTGTTCCAAGTAATGTCGAAACAAATACTTTTCTTGTATTTTCATATGGTCCAAAAAATAATACTAATGGCGTACTTATGCATAGAAAAATAATTATGTATATTATTCCCATAAAAAATACTAATGGCCTAAATTTTTTATTTTTAATCTCTTCTTTTTCCTGATGATTACTTTGCGTATCCATCGATTACCTCCTAATAAACTGTACATTACCTTAATATTGTATAAAATTGTACAACAACCATTGTATAAAATAAAACTCATACAAAACAATATTTGTAATTAAAACAATTACATGTAATTTGCGTCAAAAACTTTAATGCACAATGTACGTTAATTATAAATTATGTACATTATGCATTATAAATACATGATTATGATAACTAAAATATTAATTTTAACACAATTTAATTAAATATTGTCTTCAAGCGTTAAACCTGCCTCATTATGAAATTGTTGCTCTGCAATGCTCTCATTTTGTTTTTTATGATATTTAACTTCATCCCCTAAATTTTTAAAGGCAACTGATAACATTAGCTTAATTCTGTTCAACTGGTTTACATTTGAGGCACCCGGATCATAATCTATAGCCACTATATTTGATTTTGGGTATCTTTCCTTTAGTGCTTTTATCATACCTTTTCCAGTAACATGATTAGGTAAACATGCAAAAGGTTGAAGACAAACTATATTGCTTGTACCAGATTCAATAAGTTCTATCATTTCCGCTGTCAAAAACCATCCTTCTCCTGTTTGATTTCCAAGAGAAAGTATAGGTGATGCCATACCAGCTAATTCTTTTATATGCTTGGGCTTAGAAAATCTAGTACTTTTTTCTAGTTGCTTTTTCATAGTTTTTCTATATGTTTCAATATAAGAAATCGCCATATTACATAAATTTTTAGAAAGTTTACTTCCCGCCAAGTATTTCGCTTTAAAATCCGCATCAAATGCTGAGTAGAAAAAGAAATCTAAAAGATCTGGCACTACTGCTTCTGCCCCTTCATTTTCTAAAATCCCTACGATATCATTGTTAGCTGTTGGGTGAAATTTCACTAGTATTTCTCCAACAACACCAACCTTTGGTTTTTTTACACTTAGTAATGGTAAAGTATCAAAATCTTGAATAATCTCTTTTATATTTTTGTTAAATTCTCTTTTGCTTCCATTAATTAAATTTGATTTTACTCTTTCACTCCAGCTCTTATAAAGATCATTTGCAGATCCTTTAACTTTTTCATAAGGTCTTGTTTTATATAATATCCTCATAAATAAGTCTCCATATACTAATGCCATAATTGCTTTATGAAGCAGCTTTGGAGTAATCTTAAAACCTGGTTGTTTTTCAAGTCCTACTGCATTTAATGATATAACTGGTACTTGATCAAAGCCAGCATGTTTTAAAGCCATCTTTAAAAATCCAATATAATTTGTTGCTCTGCAACCACCACCAGTTTGAGATATTATAACTGAAGTATTATTTAAATCATATTTTCCCGATTTTAGTGCTTCAATTATTTGTCCAATTACTATAATTGATGGATAGCAAGCATCATTGTTAACATATTTTAATCCTTCGTCAACAGCTTTCATATCCATCGATGGTAAAACCTCCAAATTATATCCCGATGCATTTACTGCTGTCTCTATCAAATCAAAATGAATAGGAGACATTTGAGGGCATAAAATTGTATGTTTTTTTCTCATTTCAGGTGTAAATACTGGGTTTTTGTATACAATTTGTTCTTCAACTGGTTTATAATTTTTTCGTTCTCTTTCACCCATGGCAGCTTTTAATGATCTAATTCTAATCTTAGCAGCTCCTAAATTATTTCCTTCATCTATTTTTAAAACTGTATATATTTTTCCTTTTGAAGATATAATTTCAGAAACTTGATCTGTAGTAACTGCATCTAGTCCACAGCCGAAAGAATTTAGCTGAATCATATCTATACAAGGCTCATCAGCAACAAAAGCAGCAGCTCTGTATAGCCTTGAGTGGTACATCCACTGATCTACAACTCTAAGTTTATCTTTTAATACACCTAAATGTGATACACTATCTTCTGTTAATACTGCCATATCGAAAGAATTTATTATATCAGGAATCCCATGATTTATTTCTGGATCTATATGATAAGGTCTTCCACCTAATACTATTCCTTTTTTATTATTCTGCCTTAAATATGAAATAACTTCCTCACCTTTTCTTTGAATGTCCTTTTTAAAACTCTCCCTCTCTTTACTTGCTTCTTCTACTGCTACTTTAGCTTCTTGCATACTTACGTTAAATACCTGGAATTCATCCACTATTCTCTTTGCAAGTTCCTTTTCATTATCCAAAGATAAAAATGGTTCCATAAAATTAATATCATTTTCCTTTAATTCATCCATATTGTTTTTAATAGCTTCTGGATAAGAAGTTACCATAGGACAATTATAATGATTTTGAGCATCCATGAACTCTTTTTTCTCATAAGATATACAAGGATAAAATATATTTTTAATTCCTCTATTTATTAAATTCATTATATGACCATGAGCCAATTTTGCTGGATAACAAGCTGACTCTGATGGAATTGTTTCAATTCCAAGTTCATATATCTTCTTACTTGAAGGTGCTGATAATTTAACACTAAAGCCCAAGTTAGTTAAAAGTGTAAACCAAAATGGATAATTTTCATACATATTAAGAACTCTTGGAATTCCGATAACCCCACGTTTAGCTTCTTCTTCTTTTAAAGGCTTATACCCAAAGGTTCTCTTATATTTATAATCGAATAAATTTGGTAGTTTGTTTTCTTTAGATTTTTCTATTCCAAGCCCTCTTTCGCACCTATTTCCAGAAATAAACTCCTCATCTGTAGAGAATTTATTTACAGTAAGTAAACAATTATTTCCGCACTTTCCACATCGTCTAAATGATGATGTCATTTCAAATTCATCTATTCTGTCTCTAGGCAATAAAGTTGACTTTTCCCCTTCAATATATCTTTCCTTTGCAATAAGAGCGCAACCAAATGCCCCCATTAGTCCCGAAATGTCTGGTCTTACCGCTTCTCTTCCTGATATAAGTTCAAAACTCCTAAGTACAGCTTCATTGTAAAATGTTCCGCCTTGTACTATAACTTTTTCACCTATATCTTTTTCATCTCTTAACTTTATTACTTTAAACAAAGCATTCTTTATAACCGAATATGAAAGGCCAGCCGATATATCTGAAATCTCAGCCCCTTCTTTTTGGGACTGTTTAACTCTTGAATTCATAAATACTGTGCACCTAGAACCTAAATCCACTGGAGCTTTAGATTTTAAAGCTTCTTTTGCGAAATCCTCTACCTTCATATCAAGAGACTTAGCAAAGCTCTCAATAAAAGATCCGCATCCTGATGAACAAGCTTCATTTAAAAGTATTCCATCAATTGCATCATTTTTTATCTTTATGCACTTCATATCTTGTCCGCCTATATCCAAAATAAAATCTACACCCGGCAAGAAATGATCTGCAGCCTTATAATGCGCAATTGTTTCGATTTCTCCAATATCTATATGAAGAGCTGCCTTAATAAGAGCTTCTCCATATCCTGTAACAGAAGAGTTAACAATTTCTATTGTTTCTGGGAGTTTTTCATACAGATCTTTCATGATTTCTACAACTTTGTTTAGCGGATTTCCTTCATTACTTCCATAGTATGAATATAAAAGCTCAGAATTTTTACCTATGAGTGCTGCTTTAGTAGTAGTCGAGCCAGCATCTATTCCCAAAAACGCCTGTCCTTTATATTCTCCTAACTCTCCTTTTTTTACAACACTTTTATCATGTCTCTCTTTAAACTTATTATAATCTTCATTATCTTTAAATAATGGATCAAGTCTTGGTTCTGTGTCATCCTTTATATTAGAAATATCAGAAATTTTATCTACTATGTTTTTTAAAGATGTTGATTTTTCCTTTACTGACAGTAGAGCTGCTCCCATTGCAACAAAAAGTTGCGAGTTTTCTGGGGCAATCACCTCTTCATCCTTTAAATTCAATGTTTCAATAAATCTGTTTCTTAATTCTGAAAGGAAAAATAAAGGACCTCCTAAAAATGCCACATTTCCTCTTATAGGCTTACCACATGCAAGCCCCCCTATAGTCTGGTTAACTACGGCTTGAAATATTGATGCGGCTATATCGCTTTTTTTAGCACCTTCATTTATCAATGGCTGCACATCTGTTTTCGCAAAAACTCCACATCTTGATGCTATAGGATATATTACTTTATATTCTTTAGCATATTCGTTTAATCCCATTGCATCAGTATTCAATAATATAGCCATTTGGTCAATGAAAGCTCCAGTACCTCCTGCACAACTTCCATTCATTCGTTGCTCTATTCCACCTCTAAAATATGTAATTTTGGCATCTTCTCCGCCTAATTCTATTACAACATCAGTCTCAGGAATAATCGTTTCAACGGTTTTTGAACATGCGATTACTTCCTGTACAAAACCAAGATTAAGCCATTTCGATACTGACAATCCTCCTGACCCTGTTATATTAATTTTACAGTTAATATTCCCTAATTCCTCATAACATTCCTTTATTAAGTCAATTATTGTACTTCTTATATCTGAAAAGTGTCTTTTATATTTACTATATATTAAAATGTTCTCATTATTAAGAACCACTAATTTTACTGTTGTTGATCCTATATCTAAACCAATTTTATAATTTATCATATTTATTTCACCTACTCTGTTTTTTCAATGTACATATGTGGTTATATAATTTTAAAACTTAATAAATAATTCCATATGTATACTAATATAAAGTATTGTCTATAATTATAAAGAATTTAAGGTAATATTTACAATTTTCTATTGGAGGTCACAAATGAATTATTTTACTGAAGGAAACAAATTTTATAATATGAAGGATTACGAAAAAGCCATGGATTATTATAAAAAGTCTGCATCAGAAAATTTAAACACGGCTTGTTCATACTATAATTGTGGAGTTTGTTTAATTAAACTCAAAAAATTTGATGATGCAATAATTATGCTTAACAAAGCAATTTCTATTAAACATGAAAGTAAATACTATTTTAACCTTGGATATTGCTATGTCATGAAAGAAAATTTTAATACGGCTTTACGTCTCTTTAATTTAGCATGGTCAATAGATCCTAATGACAAAGATTGTGAAAAAGCCATAGATCTTATTATTTCAAAATTAAAAAAGGCAAACTAAGTTACCATTCACCAGCAATTTCTTCTACATTATGCTTATTAAATAAATTGGAATCAAAATAATTTCCTCCATCATAGAAGGTTGTATCCACATTGATCCATTTATTTTCATCTTCTAAATAAACTTGATTCCATGCATGGCCAACATATTGTTCCCCATCATAAGCTTGGCCTCCTAAAAGTCTTACTTTAAGATTAACAGCTCTCGACATTGCTACATAAAGGCATGCCTTATCAAAGCAAATACCTGTTTTACTACCGAAAGCTGGTATTGCACCGCTTTCCGGCATCTTTTGAGCGTCCCCACCGCTTAAAACTTCCTGCGCTTTTTCATTATCATATTTTATATTGCTTCCAATCCAACTATATAATATTTTTGCCTTTTCCCTATCACTTTTAGCACCCTGAGTTAATTTTGTTGCTTTATTATCAATTTCTTCATTTGATTTTATTCCTTCTTCTATAGTAACTCCATTATAAATAATAATTTCTTTTGACGATGTATTTTTAATTGACTGTATCTTCTTAAATAATCCACTGTTAACAATTTTGCTATTTTCACTTGGTGAATATTCTTGCTTAAGAATATTTTCTGTAAATGAATGAATGGACGTGGAATTAAATATTATACTAGGAAAGACTAATAGTGCAATTATGATACTTACTTGAATACATCCAGAGATGATTCCATTAACTACCAACATAGCTTTGTTTTCATTCATAAATTTTCCTCCACCAATGATATTTTCATCTTATTATAATGTATATTCTAATTATATCAAAAATGAGAACATAAGGATATTAAAAATACATCTAAAATATATACTTTGAATTTCTACAAGCGGAATATAACTACTCTGCTAAAAATCCTCCACGTCCACAGCCATAACTTTTTTAATTACTTCACTAGTAACATCTGTATTATATCCCTTTGACATTAGATGCCTATATAATTTTCCTGAAATCTTATAAGTATCTGTTTCTTTCTTCTTTATTAGATTATATTTTTTTTGTGCTATATCAAATGCAATATTTTTTTCATTGTCTGTATCTAGACTTAATAATTCCTCATTAATAATTTCTTTGCAAACCCCTTTACGAAGTAATGTGTATTTTATTTTCTGACTTCCCATTGTGCGTAATTTGTCTCTTATAAAAATCTTTGCATAATTACTGTCATTTATAAAATTATATTCTTCAAGAAATTCAATAGCTTTATTAATAGATATTTCATCATATTCTTTAAGCCTTAACTTATCTCTAACCTCTTTTTCAGTTTTATATGTCCTTTCTATTATTCTCAAGGCAGATTCCTTACACCTCATAAAGTTTTCACTTTCTGCTAGTATTTTTAATTTCTCAGAATCTATTTCACTATTTACTTTAAGACTTTCTTTATAAACTAATTCTGCTGAAATAGAAAAAGCATATTCACCGTCTAAAAATAAGTTAACTCTTTCTTTGTTTCTCTTTTGAAGTTCTATTTTCGTTATTTTTGCCATAGTTAAAACTTTCACCTTTTTTTATTATTTAATTTACTAGTTAGACTTTAATATGTGGATTGTTGGATTTTTTAAAACTTTTTTTCCTACTTCATTGATCTTTAGTATATCTAACATATTTAGTTTATCCATATCTTTGACAAATTCAAATATATCCTCATCCTCCAACGCTTGATGAAGCATATAATTGCATAGTTCAGATGAATCTTCTAAAGTTGATATTACGGCTGTCTTATGGACCTTCTTCATTATATTTAAATCTCTATCACCTATTTGAACTTTTCCATTAACTACGCTTTTTATTGTTTCATCAATGGCATCTTTAGCTTCATCAATATTTTCCTCACTGACTGCTGTATATATATATAAGGTTTTTATATTATTAGTTATTTCTAAATGAGTATAAATATCATAAGCCAATCCCCTATTCTCTCTAACTTCTCTAAAAAGAAGCGAATTGGAACTTTCTCCAAGCCTATGATTTAAAATTCTTAGCGGAAGTTCATTGGATTTTTCTAAATCATTGAAAGTATATAAGTAAACTATAGTGCTTTGCTCTATGTCTTTTTTATAGCTTACTCCTGTTATTTCTTTATTCTTTTCTATTATAATATTTATAGGTTCAGGCTTTTGTCCATCCCATTGACTGAAATAGTTTTTTACTAAATTTATCGCTTCGTCATGTTCTAAAGGCGATACCATAGTTATAATAGCATTTTTCGGTGTATAATACTTTTTATAAAAAGAAAGTAGTTTCTTTCTTGTAAATCCAGAAACATTCTCTTCAAGGCCAGTAACTTCATATTTTAGAGGACTTTTATTGAACGCAAGTTTATTTACATTTTTAAAACTCAAATCCTCTATATCATCTTTGCTCATCTTTATTTCCGATAAAATTACACCTCGTTCTTTTTCTATTTCCTTCGTATCAAATGTTGGATTTACAATCATATCAGCTAAAAGTCCTGTTGCATTTTTAAATTCTTCCATTAAACAACTAATCGTATAAACAGTAACATCATAATCTGTATACGCATTATATTCTCCACCTAAAGATTCTAATTCATCATTTAGTTGTTCACCAGTTCTATTAATGGTTCCTTTAAACAAAGTATGTTCAATAAAATGACTTATACCTTTTTCTTTCATATTCTCATATAGAGCACCGACCTTAACCCCTATATTAATAGATGCAATTTGAGTATCCTTCTTAATAGTTATTACTTCCAAGCCATTTTCAAGTGTATGTCTCTTCACATCAAAATTTAATTTTATCATTCACTATTCTCCTAATTTACATATCAAATCTCTTGATACTTTGCGATCTTTTCATTTTAAATAACACTATTAGTGCTAATAACGCGTTAAAGTATAAATATGCCATTCATAATCATATCACAAAACAAAAGTAAATTTCTATAATCAAAAATAATCTATACATTTATATAATAACACAAATACATACTCTAATTCAAAACTAGCAATATTATCCACATAAAATAAATAGCTAAAATCCTCCTAAAATATTTTTTTCCTCTTAAATTTTAAAGAATTAGTATAAATTAATTATCTATAAATAATTATTATCAAAAATAATATATGAGAATATTTATGTTATTATACTATAATGAATTTAATATCTAACTTGTAATTGAGTTTGTACATTTTAGTTTTATTTAAACATCTGGTTTACTAGAATTCCAAATGCAAGTTTACTATTGAGAGATACATATTAATTTTTTCAAGCTTATATGACTTATATATGTTTCAAAAAATTTTTATATTGCACTTAGAATACAAAAAATTGTACAATGTGATATATAATTGTAATAGAATTGCCTTATTTGTAAGGTATTATGTTATTATAAGCATTGTATGAATTCACAAGTTCACATATAAGGAGATGAAAAGTTATGAGAAAGTCTATTTTAATTGTTGAGGATGAACTAAGAATTAGATTTTTACTGAGAGATTATTTAATAAAAGAAGATTTTAATGTTTTTGAAGCCTCAAATGGCGAAGAAGGATTATTTGTATTTAGTACGCAAAAAATTGATTTGGTACTTTTAGATATTATGATGCCTGTTATGGATGGATTAACTATGCTGGAAAAATTAAGAGAAGTCTCCACCGTTCCTGTAGTTTTACTCACCGCAAAAGGTGAAGAAGAGGATAAACTTCAAGGTTATGATTATGGCGCTGATGATTATATAACAAAACCCTTTAGCCCTAAAGTTTTAATTGCTAAAGTTAAGGCACTTCTAAAAAGAACTAGAGAAGACTTAGATTCGAGCTTTCAAGATTTTAACGGTTTAACTATAAATAAACTTTCACATGAAGTAAAAATTAATGGCAAAGAAATAATATTGTCACCAAAAGAGTACGAACTTTTAATGTACTTAGTTACTAATGAAGGAATTGCTTTAAGCCGAGATAATATATTGGATAATGTTTGGGGTATCGACTACTATGGAGATATACGTACAGTTGACACTAACGTCAAAAGACTTCGTGAAAAACTACTAGATAAATCTAGTTATATAATCACAGTTCGTGGCAGCGGCTATAAATTTGAGGTTAAATAAATGAGGCGTAGTTTATCTAAAAGATTATTTAGTATAACGTTAGGCCTTGTTCTTGCATTAATGTTCATAACTTACTTTGCACAAGCTTTTTTCTTTGAAAGTTTTTATTCTTACAAAAAAACAATCTCATTAGTTAAAGAAGTTAATAAATTTCATGATTTATATTCACTTCATATTGACAATGATGCTGACTTGTATAAAGCGTTGCAAAAATTTGAGAATGATAATAATGCTAAAATTATCATTACATCAGTAAATGGAGATATAAAATATTTTTCTAACAATATCTATAGTGATAAGGAGAGTTTTGATACATTAACTTCTTTTGGTAAAGAATTAATAAATGATAGCGATCTGATTAACGATGTTATTACTCATTCTCAAACTAAATATAGAACTTTTAATAATGAGAGCAGCGGCTTAAATAAAATTGGTGTAATTAGTCCTATGTCTATAACAACAAAAAATGATAGTCTCATTTTTTGTGTTGCTTCTATTCAGCCAATAAAGGAAGCCTCTGAAGTTATGAGTGAATTTTTTGTATATTTGTTTTTTGGATTGATTATTATATCAATAATACTTTCTTCAATTTACTCTAACCTTATATCTAAGCCTCTTGTAAACTTAACTAATACAGCAAATAAAATATCTCATATGGATTTCTCTGCAAGAGTTTATGAAACTGATAGAGATGATGAAATAGGAAGCCTTGCCAAGTCGCTAAATTTTTTATCTAAAAATCTTCAAGCTGCTCTAGTAGATTTACAGGAAAAAAACAAAAAATTAAAAGACGATATTGAAAAAGAAAGACAATTAGAAGATATGAGAAAAGATTTCATATCAAACGTTAGTCATGAACTTAAAACTCCAATAGGAATTATAGAGGGATATGCAGAAGGAATTAAAGATGGCATTGTATCTGGTGAAGATGCCAATTTATATTTGGAAACTATAATTGATGAGTCAAAAAAGATGACTGTATTAGTCACTAACATGCTAGAACTTTCAAAACTTGAATCCGGGATTATAAAACCAAATTTTGAATCTTTTAATATTAATAGATTGATTACTAAAATATTAAAGAAACATAAGCTAGACTTTGAAGAAAATAAGTTTAATGTAAATTTTAATTCGTCAATACCTTATAGCTATGTTTATGCAGATCCATTTCAAATGGAGCAGGTATTAACTAACCTTATAACAAATGCAATTAAGTATACTCCTCCTAGCAATGACATAAACATAAATATCAAAGAAGGTTTAGACAAATTTAAAATATCTGTTCAAAATATGGGAGTAATCATTCCTGAAGCTGAAATAAGTAAACTTTTTGATAAATTCTATAGAATAGATAAATCTAGAGAGCGGACTCAAAAGAACAGTACTGGCATTGGGTTATCAATAGTTAAAAATATACTACACCTTCATAACAGTGAGTTTAATTTGCAAAACATTAATAATGGTGTAGAATTTTATTTTTACTTAGAGAAAATAGTATCACCTGAAGGTGAAGACGAGTAAGTGGATATACATTAGATATATCCACCATCTGCTCTTATTATTTGTCCTGTTATATATGATGAATCTTCACTAGATAAAAATACAGCAATTTTACCAATCTCGCTTGGTAGCCCAAATCTTCCTAGAGGAATTTCTTCTTCTAGGGATTTTTTTTCATCTCCTTCCAAAAATGAGTTCATTTTTGTATCTATTACTCCTGGAGCTATACAATTTACTCTTACATTAGAAGGCGCTACTTCTTTCGCAAGTGCTTTTGTAAATGAATTTAATCCACCTTTGGTAGCTGAATACAACACTTCACAAGAGGCTCCAACTTCTCCCCACATAGAAGAAATATTTATGACAGCTCCACTTTTTCTAGAAATCATGCTATTTAGGACATGCTTTGTTAAATAAATTGCTCCTAAAAGATTTGTATTCAATATCCTGCTTATTTCTTCTTCTGTTGAATCCATAAATAATCCTATATGACTTATACCTGCATTGTTTACGAGAATATCAATCTTTCCCATCACTTTTAATACTTCTTCAACTATCATTTGGCATTTATCAAAAGTTGATATATCTCCTTGTACTATAACTCCATACCCGTTTATACTCTTTATCTCTTCCAAAGTTTCCTTTGCACCTTCGTCATCAGTAGAGTAATTTATTATAACGCTTGCCCCTTCCTTTGCAAGCTCTACTGCTATAGCTCTTCCTATGCCTCTTGATGCACCTGTAATTAATGCAACTTTACCCATTAATTTATTCATACCAAACTTTAGTCAGATATTATGTTATTAAATATCTGCTAAATTCACCACCTTTTAAACTTTTATTGTATTCTACTATATAAGTTCTAAATAATATATGTGTTCTTTATAAAATTATTTGTTTAGCCTTTCCCGATAGCTTAGAACAAACTTTGATGAATTAAACTTTTTAGAATATATATAAATTTTTATTATCTAAAATTTTCTTCAAAAACTCTTAGTACATTTCTATAAAATATTTTCTCTATCTCTGATTCTTTAAAATGATTTTGTTTAAGTGCTAAATATAATTTATTAAACTCTGAAGCGTTTTCTATTTCCACCTCATTGTGTATTCCATCAAAATCACTTCCAAGGGCAATAACATCAATTCCTCCAATGTTCCTAATATGCTTTATATGAGAAATCATTTCTTCTATTGAAGATACACTTTCATTTCCTAAAAAATCAGAGCAAAAGTTTATTCCCATTACTCCACCTTTTTCAGCTAATAATTTTATCATATTATCGTCTAAATTTCTAGGATGCTCTGTGATTGCTCGTGCATTAGAATGTGAAGCTATAAAAGGTTTTTTGCATATTCTAATCAAATCATAGAACCCAGCATCTGATAAATGAGATGCATCTGGAATTATACCTAAGGTTTCACATTCTTCAATCACTTCTATTCCTTTTCTAGTTAGTCCTTTATCTCTATAAGTATAGCCTGCATTAGGATATCCTAATGAATTGTTATAATTCCAAGTAATTGTTATGATTCTGATTCCCATATCATACACAGTTCTTAGTTTTTCTATATCGCCTTTAATAACTTCTCCCTCTTCTATGGACAAAAAAGCTCCAATCTTACCTGATTTTTCAGCATTTTTTAGTTCAACTGTATTTCTTACAATTTCTATCTCTCTTGTGTTTCTACTTATTTCTTGAATAAAGCTATTATATAATTTTATAAATTCATCATATGGATCTTCAATTGATTCTTTCTCTATAAAAAATGCAAAAACTTGCCCTAAATTTTCGCCTCTTTTTAAGTTTTCGATATTAACTTTACACTTCTTATTATTAAGATCTAACTTTTCATAAAAAATTCTACTTGCCGTATCACAATGTAAATCAATAAACTTCATACATAATCTCCTTCTAAACGGTCTTCTATTTTAAAACTGTTTTGCATAATAAAAATATTTTTCTAACTTTTCAGGGCCTCCGATTGTAGTTTTATTAATATATAAAACATCTTTACTGTCAACTTCTATAGCCCACTTAATTAATGATATATTACCACCTGTCAATTCAATACAAGTTACTGCTGATGGAAATACACAACAGCCATCATTGAAATAAATTCCCTCATCTGCCTCAGGGAATATATCATTATGAGTATGTCCGCAAATTATAACTTTTTTTTCCTTACGAGCTAAATGTCCAAGTATATGATCTATTTTGGTTCCTTTATCATAGTTACTTGCTGGACTAGTTGGGGGTTTAAAACCCGCAACGCCCTCCATAAATCTCCATACATGCCTTACTAGAAACCTGCTAGTTTTCCACATCTCACAATTTACAAAATCTACTTGATGCCCATGAAATGCAATTATATCTTCTTTTAATGGCATATATCTAAGTATAACTCCTTCATAAAATGTTATATTAGAATATAAGTTTATCAACTCACGCCCAAACCCATTCCCGGCATTTGCAAAAAGTCTTTCCTGCCTTTTTATAAATTCTGGATTAGCTTTTACTATATCATGATTTCCATATACCAAACACAACCTATTATCATCATAAAAGCCATTAAGCATTGAAAAAACATCTTTATAATTATAGGCAATATCTAAACAATCTTTATTTTTCCATAATTCGTCACCATCACCTAATTCTATTAAAGTATATCCATTTTCATAATAAAATCCAAGAGCAGCTTTATAAATGTTTCTGTTTTGTCTTAAAGAATCAGCATATCCGCCGTCACCTCTATGAACATCACTTATAAACACTATTTTAGAGTTTTCATCAAATTCAATTAATTTGCCAGTTTTATATATTCTTTTAAAAAAATCAGTACTTTCTGTGCATTGTTCTTTCATATAAAAAACCCTATAACATTATATTGATTTCATTTATTATATGAATATGCGCTTTTAGTTGATGACTAAAATATTTCTTAACATCAAAATTAAATATCTAAATCAAAATCTTATTGTATAAGAAAAAGGTAAAGATAATATTTTTATAAATTATCTTTACCTTAAATGTAAACTTTTTAATTAGCATAAAATTTTATGCAATGTTTATATTAATACTCTGCAAATATTCTCTTTATTTCAGAATAGTCTTTAGTCTTAGTAAGTGCTAGTGTAAGTAATATCCTAGATTTTGGAGGTGATAATGTATAACTTGGAATGCAATTTGAGTATTTATCTATAGTTGAATCTGTTAATATTATACCGTTTCCTATTCTTGAAGATCTCACAACTGGAATCCCCTTTGTTTCAAGATTCCTGATTTCTTCCAACCAATTAGAACTGAAAGTACCACTTCCTGCACCCGCTATTACAAGTCCCTCTGAGCTTTGAGCAAAGTAGTCAATAATCGAAGGATCAGCATCAATATGGAAATATGCGATAGAAACCTTAGGCAGCTCAGTTAATCCTGTAACATCGAATTGTGAATAAATTGTATGTGGTTTTATTGACTTATTAAAAAAGAATGGTATATTATCCCTCATGTAACCAAGACATCCAAATTCAATTGAGTTAAAGGCATTTGTTTTAAAGGTGTTAATTTTTTGGACATTTCTTCCACTATAAATTCCATCTGAAAAAACAACCATTGCTCCATGCCCTCTTGATAAATCGCTAGCAGCTAATGCTACTGACTGATATAAATTTAAAGGTCCATCTGCACTTGTTGCAGTTGAAGGTCTCATTGCTCCTGTTAATACGACTGGTTTATCTGTTTTAACTGTTAAATCTAGAAAGTATGCTGTCTCTTCTAATGTATCAGTACCATGGGTTATTACAAAGCCATCGACATCGTCTTGCTTTGAAAGTTCATTTATTCTATTAGCAAGAATTAACCAATGATTCATAGTTATATCATTACTATCAACATTAGCAATCTGCTCACCATATATATTAGCTATTTTATCAAGGTTTCTGACACTACTAACTAATACTTCTATATCTATGTTACCCGCCGTATAATTAGTAGTCTTCCCCTCTTCTCCTGTACCTGCTATAGTACCCCCAGTAGCTAAAATTATTATATTTTTTAATTCAGAATTTTTCGGATTAATTTGTATCATTTTTATCCTCCCCAATTTCTATGTGCCATATTTTCTAAAACAATAAATCAAAAATATATGTATTTCTTTATATATTTTAACGAGTTAGTGTATAGATTTATCATTCTACTTATAATACCTAATAAATATAAATTATAGCATATTAATAAATAAATCAAGTAAAAAACCATGAAAAATATATAAAAAGAACATTGTTTCTCAATATCATTAAATATTGAAATTGAAACAATGCTCTTTATTTCTCATGTAATAATTTTTAATTGTTAATTACTTTATCTAAGAACTCTTTACATCTATCGCTAGTAGGTGCAGTGAATATTTCTTCTGGAGGACCTTCTTCAACTATATATCCTTGATCCATAAATATAACTCTATCAGATACATCTCTAGCAAAATTCATTTCGTGAGTTACTACAACCATTGTCATTCCTTCTTGAGCTAGATCTTTCATAACCTTAAGCACTTCACCAACCATTTCAGGATCTAGTGCAGAAGTTGGTTCATCAAATAACATTATCTTAGGATTCATTTCAAGTGCTCTGGCGATTGCAACCCTTTGTTTTTGTCCACCAGATAAGGTATCTGGATAGACATCCTTTTTATCTTTTAATCCAACCTTATCCAATAATGAAAGAGCTTTTTCAGTAGCTTCCTGCTTACTCATCTTCTTCAATTCTAAAGGTGCTAATAACATATTTTGAAGAACTGTTAGATGCGGAAATAAATTAAAAGATTGGAATACCATTCCTATTTCTTCTCTTAACTTATTTATATTCTTATTATTTACAAGCTCCTGACCTAGTATTGTAATACTTCCTGCTTGAATTTCTTCTAAACCATTAAGACATCTTAATAAAGTACTCTTTCCTGATCCTGAAGGTCCTATAATACAAAGAACTTCACCTTCTGTGACATCTACTGATATATCTTTAAGAACTTCTAATTGTCCATAACGTTTTTTAAGATTCTTAGCGCTTATTACCATAGCTGATTTTCCTTTCTATATAACTTGATATTAAAGTCAATACTGTTATTACTATAAAATACATACAAGCTACAATTGCATACATCTGAAGTGCCTTAAAGTTTCTCGCAATAATAATTTGTCCTGACGATGTAAGTTCTCTTATACTAATAACCGTCAATATTGATGTATCCTTCAATGTAACGATAAATTGATTTAATATAGATGGAATCATAATCTTAACAGCCTGAGGTAAAATAACCTTTCTCATAGCCTTTGAGTAATTAAGTCCCAAACTTCTTGCAGCTTCCATTTGACCATTATCTACAGCCTGTATTCCGCCTCTAAATATTTCAGCCATATAAGCTGATGCATTTACAGTAAGAGTTATTACACCTGCAACTATAGGGTCAAATCTTATACCAAATGCTTGTCCTACACCAAAATATAAAAATAAAGCTTGAACCATAAGTGGTGTTCCACGAACAATATAGATATATATTGTGGATATACCTTTTAAAATTTTAGAAGTACTTATACTAAATATTCCTAAAATTATCCCGAATATAACTGCTAATATTAATGATATTACTGCAACTTCTATTGTTACCGAAAGCCCGCTTAATAAACTAGGTAGGCTATCTTTTAGTAATTGAAAAATCTCCATTTCTAATTCTCCTTACTATTTTCCTATATATTGACCAACAATTTGGTCATACTTTCCATTATCCTTTAATTTCTTTAATCCTTCATTAAATTTCTTTAATATCTCTTGATTTTCACCTTTTTTAACTGCAAATCCATAATTTACAGCATCTAATTTATCTCCAACAATCTTTAATTTTGCTCCATTATCTACTTTAATCTTGTATGCAATAACTGGGTAATCTTCCATAAGGAAATCAGTATTTCCATTCTCAACAGCTTGGAACATTGATGGAGAATCTTCAAAATAGCTTAAATTTAATCCATATTTAGCTTCATTATCCTCAGCAAATTTTGCTCCTGCTGTTCCTTTTTTTATCGAAACACTTTTTCCATTTAGATCATTAACTCCATTAATTGAAGTGTTATCTTTATTTGTAACTATTGATAACCCTGACACAAAGTACCCATCAGAAAAGTCCAATGTTTGTTTTCTTTCATCAGTTATAGTAATAGCTGCTATAGCTCCATCCAATTGATTAGCTGTAAGCCCTGGAATTATTCCATTAAAATCCATTGGTTTTAATTCATATTCAAAATTTTCTTCTTTTGAGATTGCATCTAAAAGTTCTACATCTATTCCTTTATATTTCCCATTATCTTCGAAAGAGAATGGCGCAAATTTTGCATCGCATGCAATCGCATACTTTTTATTTCCTTCACCTGATCCTGTATCATTCTTTGATGCACCACATCCAGTCATTAGCCCTATAGACATTACTGATGCTAATAAAATACTTAATAATGATCTTTTGTTCATTTTTCCTTGCCCCTTTGCAACATTTATTTAATTTTAATTAAAAAATCTGATTTATTGCACTCTGGAAAAACTATTCCACACAATAAATTCCCAATGATTTTTTACTTCATTATGAAACTTATTATATAGTTTAATTCAAAAACTGTCAATGCATTAAGTATATGTATAAATATAACAAGCTATATAATAAAAATGTTATTCCTAATATATATGCGTGTTCATAGGCATTATTTACTGTTTTTAAACAAAGATTTTATAAAAGCTATGTATTTGTAATTATGAATCAATCAATGCATTCTCCTTCATTTTCGATATCCAATACTTATGTTATGAATTTAGTTATTATTCTAGTTTCAAATTCGATTTTAATAGGAAAAAGCTATAAATTAGAAACATCGTTTCCTAAGTTCATAGCTTTTTATTTTAAAATAAAACTCATAGTTTATTTTAATCATTAGTAGTTCATATTTTACCTACTATTTATTTAGCAATATATTGATCAACAATCTTATCATATTGCCCATTTTCTTTTAACTTTTTCAAACCTTCATTGAATTTCTTTAATAAGTCTGCATTCTCACCTTTTTTAACTGCAAATCCATAATCAACATTTGTTAGTTTATCTCCTGCAATTTTTAACTTTGAATCAGGATCAACTTTAATTTTGTATGCAATAACAGGATAATCTTCTAATAAGAAATCGCAATTCTTATTTTCAACAGCTTGGAACATTGATGGAGAATCATCAAAATAGCTTAGATTTAATCCATATTTTTTTTCATTATCTTCAGCAAATTTTGCTCCTGCTGTACCTTTTTTAAGTGATGCATTTTTACCTTTTATATCATCTGCACCTTTAATATCAGTGTTATCTTTATTAACAACTAATGATAGCCCTGAAACAAAATATCCATCTGAGAAATCTAAAGATTGTTTTCTTTCGTCTGTAATACTCATTCCTGCGATAGCACCATCTAATTGATTAGATGTAAGTCCAGGAATAATTCCATTAAAGTCCATTGGCTTTAAATCATATTCAAATTTCTCCTCTTTTGCAATTGCATCTAAAAGCTCAACATCTATCCCTTTATATTTTCCATCTTCCTCAAATGAGAATGGTGCATATTTAGCATCACATGCAATTACATATTTCTTGTTTCCATCACCACTTTTTGCCGAATCATTTTTTGATGATCCACAACCTGCCATTATACCTACCGTCATAACTGATGCTAGTACAATTCCTACTAACGATTTTTTGTTCATTTTTTTTCCCCCTTAATTAATTTAAAAAGTATTTATTAATAATTCTTATTTTTATAATAAGTTAAAATTTTTAGGCATTCCTTTAACAATAATAGATTCTTATTATATGTTCATATTATAAAAACGAAACTGTTACTTTAAATAAAAATTCATCCTAAATTTTATCCCTTATACTATAAGGCTTTCATTAGCATTTACTCTTGATTCCAAATGTAGGATATGCTCTGTTATAAGTTTTTCCGCCTTTTTACCATCTCTCTGAATTAGCGCTCTTGCTATATTTATATGCTCTTCTTTTTCATTCACAAACTCTAAATGTTTGCTGTCCGCCATTAGAATTCGCGATAAGTTTTCCATAACTCCCTCACACATTTCAATTAGAAGAGAATTGTGAGTTGCCTTTATAATGGACATATGAAACATATCATTTAGCTCATTAAACTGTGTAATCTCATCTTCTTGCGAGACTTCTGGAAATTTCCCAGCTAATTGCATTATATTTTGCAATTCCGAGTCGCTAGCTAATTTAACCGCTAAGCTTACAGCTACTTTTTCAAAAATAAATCTCATTTGAAAAGATTCTCTTATATTTTTCTGCGTTATAGGTTTTACTAAATAGCCTTTCCTAGGCAAAGATTTAAGATATCCTTGAATTTCTAAGGCTCCTAACGCATCTCTTACAGGTGTTTTGCTCACATTGTACTTACCTGCCAGTTCCGCTAATGTAAGAAAATCGCCATCTTTTATCTTCTGGTTCAAAATATCTAACTTAATTTGCTTGTATATTTCTTTAGCATACGACTTTTCAGCTTGACACAGATTTATCTCTCCTTTCACTGAAATTCATTGAAATCCCACTGATATATCAGCAATAATAAATAAAAAAAAGCAATAAAACACCTATCTAAAATAAATGCTCCATTGCTTTATCTATATCTAATTATATTTTATAATGCTACATTTGTCAATATTTCATTGATATTTTTTTATATCTTGCATAAAACTTATTGATATATTAATAAGTTAACAATTAATAACAAACAAATCCAGAGCCCCCTTATTCACTTTCTAAAAAATACATAAAATAAAGGCTGAAAGCTATAAATATTATGCTTTCAGCCTTTATCTTTATATAAACAGAATTAATTATATAAGAATTTAATTTATATTTTGCAATAAACACCCTACTAGAAAGAAGAAACATTTTTATGTAGCAGGCATTGAAAATGAGCTGTTAAAAGTTCTTAATTGTAGGTTGTTCCATTAACGCTTGTCACAATCAAATTGGAGGCAAGCATTAGTGGTGCAGCCTGCAAGTTAGCACTTTCAGCAAAATTTTCATAGTCCTGTGAAATAACAATGTTTTTTCTTTCGGTGGATTATTGCATAAATTTTAAACTATGCAAATGGATTTTCAGTTTTGTAAAGCATACCTTTTGGTTGATTGAATCCAACTTCTTTAACACCTAAATATCTAAACAAGTTGTAAACTGCTTTTCCAAAGTGTCCAAATGCAACTGCTCCATGATGAGGATATCTGCCTTCTACTAATACGTGACGATAGAATCTTCCCATTTCAGGAATTGCGAATACTCCTATAGCTCCAAATGAACGTGTTGCAACTGGTAATACTTCACCTTCTGCTACATAAGCTGTTAATTCTGCATCTGCATTACTTTGTAATCTGAAGAATGTAATATCTCCTGGTACTATATCTCCTTCAAGTGTTCCTCTAGTTATATTTGGTTCTTGATTTGGTTCAAGAGCTCTTGCCATAATCATTTGGTTTTTCATTGTTCCACATGTTAATTTACAAGCTGCTGTATTACCACAGTGGAATGCCATAAATGTATCATTTAATGAATAGTTAAATTTCCCTTTAATTTCTGATTCGTACATATCAGCTGGAACTGTATTGTTTATATCAAGTAATGTTACAACATCTTGGCTTATGCAAGTTCCGATGTATTCACTTAATGCACCATAAATATCAACTTCACATGATACTGGAATTCCCATAGCTGTTAAACGGCTGTTTACATAACATGGTACAAATCCAAATTGTGTTTGGAATGAAGGCCAGCATTTATTTGCAAATACAATGTATTCTCTTGAACCCTTATGTTCTTCCATCCAGTCTAATAATGTAATTTCATATTGAGCAAGCTTTGGTAAGATACCAGGCATTTTATTTCCTTCACCTAATTCTTTTTCCATGCTAGCTATAACGTCTGGAATTCTTGGATCATCTTTATGCGCATTAAATGCAGCAAATAAATCTAGTTCTGAATTTTCTTCTATTTCAACACCTAAATTGTATAATTGTTTAATAGGTGCATTACAAGCTAAGAAATCTTGAGGTCTTGGACCAAAAGAAATTATCTTTAAGTTCTTTAATCCTAATAATGCAGTAGCAACTGGTACAAATTCAGAAATCATTCCTGCAACTTCTGGTGCTGTTCCTACTGGATATTCTGGAATGTATGCTTTAATGTTTCTTAGAGCTAAATTGTAGCTAGCATTTAACATTCCGCAATATGCATCTCCACGTCCTCCTATTAAATTATCTCCGCTTTCTTCTGAAGCAGCTGCAAACATAACTGGTCCATCAAATTCTTTAGCAAGTAAAGTTTCTGAAGTTTCAGGACCAAAGTTTCCTAAATATACAACTAATGCGTTTACTCCAGCTTCTTTAACTTCAGCTAAAGCTTTTCTCATATCTTTTTCATTTTCAACAGTTGTTTGACATTCAAAAATTTCTCCATTAAAAGCTTCTACTACTGCTTTTCTTCTATTTGCTGATAATTCCATTGGGAAACAATCTCTGCTTACTGCAACAATTCCTAATTTTACTTGTGGTATATTATTCATTGTCTAATTCCTCCATTTTACTCTGATCTTTTCATTTCATTTAATTTATAGTGTCTTTCTTATTTCTTATAGTTTATTCTTATAGCTTATTCTTATAGTTTATTTAATAATTTTTATGCTTATTAAGTCTTCTTATAGTTTATTTAAATTTATTATTATCAAGTAAATATCAGCTATATTTCTTTGCTGATTTATATATAATAAGCAAACATATTTAAATCATCAAGTCCATATGTCTGCTTAAATTCAAAACAAAATTATGGATTTTAATTTCTATTTATAATCTATTTTATTGAGATATTTTCTCCAACTAACCCTATAAATGCTCCTTGATCACCTAAATCTGTATCCTTGTGACCAATTAACCATTTATTTCTAGCAAATAATAACGCATCTTCTCCACTTTTTTCAACCTTATTTTCTAAAGGTGAATTTGTATCCCTTGGTAAAACTACAACGCATCTAAAACCTTCTTCATTTACATTGCAAGGTGCATAATGAAGAGTAGTTGCATATACTTCAATTGCAGTTCCAGCTGGAACTTTGAAAGCTTCAATTTTAGATGTATCATATGAGTAATCGTCTTCAATATCTTGTTGACTTCCTATAAGTAATATAAGATCAGTTGCCGCGATATTAATCTCAGATGAACGATGATATTCTACTGCATTTAACATATAATTGTTACCATTACAGTATCCTATTTGTATTGGTAATTCTCCATATTCTCTATCTTGTAACTCTTTAGCTATAGCTAATTCTTCAAGTTCCTTAATTGATGGTTCATATATTACATCTTCTGGTAGTGGTGTACTTTTCATCTTTTCAATTATTTCTGTGCAATCATAGTTTTTTAGTACTTGTCCATACTTTTTAAACTCTTTATCATTAACATTTCTAATAATCATATTAATCTCCCTTTCTTAAATATACATTTATTAAAAATCTATAAATATATTCCTAACCAATGATTTATTATTTTAATTACATAATTTCACACTAATCTTTTCACACATCTTTATACATATCTTTTAATAATTTTAACTTTTATAATAATGAATAAATTGGTTTTAATATATTTATAGATTAATTAATTTACACACTTTTAATCTAGATCTTTTTTATATCTGTTTCGCTATATTTATTAATAATTTAAGGTTGAATCTATTTTTCTAAAGTTTTACTATAATCACTAAATTTTCTCTAGTATATCGTAGATTTAATTATTGTAACATCTATTTCTTTGCTACATTAATAGCCTTTTCAACAACATTTTCTACAGTGAATCCAAATTTCTCAAATAGGATTTCTGCTTTACCTGATGCTCCAAAAGTATCTAATGAAATAACATCTCCATCAAGACCTACATATTTGTGCCATCCAAAGCTTGTTAATGCTTCTACTGCAACTCTTGCACGAACTTTATTTGGCATAACTGATTCTTTATAAGCTTCATCTTGAGCATCAAATAATTCAAATGATGGCATACTTATAACTCTTGCATCTATTCCTTTAGCTTCTAATTCAGCTGCTGCTTTGTAGATTAATTCTACTTCTGATCCTGATGCCATTAAAAGTACATCTGGAGTTTCTTTCTTAGAATCTTTTAAGATATATCCACCCTTTAATGCTCTCTTAGGACATCCATCATATAGT
>NZ_JHXK01000012.1 GCF_000621745.1 Clostridium beijerinckii HUN142
TTTCCTACAGTTTGAAAAACTATAGTTACTGTTCCTTTTTCCTGATCATAATCTGCTATAGTCAAAGGAATTCTTTCACCTTTTTCATCATTCTTTATGATAATGAATTGTCCAGGCTTTGCAGATTTTGCTACTCTTGGAGCTTCTATATCCATTGAGAATATATTATTTGTTAGCTCCTTTTTGTTCACTATTTTATACATGCCATCGCACCCCTTTTAATTATGTTAAGTTTTATCACCTAATATATAGTTTACACTATTATTCTGAATTTTTAAAATACTTTTTATGAATTCTCATATATTTCTACTTGTCCATAGAAAATACGTAATTACTTAATATTGATAACTTTTGTGTATGCTCCAATAATATCCCTTAGCTCTTAATATATAACTACTATATGTTGACTTTCCCACAACAAAAAATGATAATAAATCTTAGTTTAACAAAGATCTATTATCATTGGAATAATCTAATTTATTCATTTTTAATATGTATTTCTATTCGATCTTAAATATATTTCTAGGGAAATATATTTTATGTATATCAAGTACTATACAAAACTCTTTATTGGGAAAACTATTTTAAATTCAGTAACTACATCGCTGCTTTTTACATATATCTTGCCATTATAGTTTTCTACTAAATCCTTTACAATACTTAACCCGTATCCATGATTTTTATCGCTATTTTCCTTAGTAGTAAATCCAACTTTAAATATACTCTGTAAATGTTGTTCTGGAATTTTGGGACCATTATTTTCTATTCTTACTATTACGTTTCCTAGATATTCATAAGCTTTTGCAATTATTATACCCTTGCCATTCATCGCTTTTATTGCATTATTTACTATATTAGACGCGATTCTGTAAAATTCCATTTCTGTAATACTTACTAAAGAAAAATCACAGTTTTCCTCTATTATTACATGTATTCCCATATCTATAGCCGGTTTTAGTGCAAGCGACAATATAGAATTTCTATTTTCACTAACTTCTACAGCTGTTGGGGTGGAGTCATTCTTATTTATAATATCTTTTAGAGATTTTTTTAAATCATCAAATCTTTCCATTAAGCAAAGTCCATATAAATACGATATCTGTGCTCCGTAGTCATGCTTAATCTTTCTAAGCTCACTATTTTTCTCTTCCAGTGCTTTATTTAATTTAAATATTTGATCCGATTTCTTCTTTATATTTGCAAAATATTTTATTATAAAAGCTAGAAATATGCACAAAATTGTAATTATTATATTCTTTAACATCTTAGATTCATCATTGTAAATTATTAAATAAAAAGCCAAAACAAAATCTAAACAGAAGCTTATTATTATTAACACAATCGTATTAATCTTTTCACTAGCTACTAGATTATACATCTCTATAAACTTGCTCATATATTTTATACATAAGTAGAAAAATAAAATATATGGAACATATATAATCAAAATGTTAACTATATCACCATATTCTATTGGTATCAGACCTTCTATAAAACCATAAAATAAATTATACGATATAATTCCATATACCCCCATAAAGGAATATGTTAATGTATACGGAATCATTGATTTTAATTTGTTATTTTTATATGACAGAACCATTACAGCTAGGCATGATATATGTATTATGAATACACATATAGATATATTTCCAAATATACTTGTAAAGCTACTGTTTATAATAAAAGTAATCATGGTTATTAAAACTACTTTAAGTTTGTTTAATTTATTTTCACTCTTCAAGCAGCATTCTGTTGAATACGCAAAAATTATAGCTTGAATCATAGAGACTATTATATCTGCCAATAAACGCACCACAAATTCCTCCTTAAATTTACGTAAAAGCGCCTTATCTCAATTTTTTCATAGATTCAGGCATATCTTCAACTCCTGCTGTAGCCGCTGATGCTGGGGCAAATATAATCATTGAAAGTGATAACACCATTAATACCTTACCTAGTAAATTTTTAATTTTCATAAAATCAATTCCCCTTTCAATTTTACTTAAAATTTATCATTAATATTTCAAAATTTTAAGCACCTCTTTTATTAAACATTAATATTGTGTTGAACAGGATTGTCCATGTTATAAGTGAATAGTAACTACTGAAGTTGTGCAGAGCTATAGATGCTATTCCAAGTATTATTGCAATACTTAGACCTCTCATTCTGTTTTTCCTTATTAATTCATGGCGCGTAATTGGCATTTTAGGATTTATTACTGGAACTTGATGCCATAGGCAAAATATACTTAAAACAATAAGTATGCAATTACCTACAAAAGAAAGATTACACTGTGAACTTAACACCAATATTCCAACTGCTAATAGCACTGTGGCTATAAAACACTTAACCTGAGTATCTTCATGGTATCCACCTATAAAAATTTTAGTCATACTCATAACTGCTAAAATTACGATAATTTTGTCGAAATATCCAAGCAATGAAAATATAACTACAACAGAAAATAATTTTATCGCCTCAAATAGAATACTAACCAAAATATATTCCATTTGTTCTAGTTGATCTTTACTATAATTATCATTTGTTGCTATACTATTGATAATTTTTCTTGAAATACTCTTTACCATATTTATCTCTCTTTTTATATATTTTTCTATATGTTAAATATATTATAGTCCCTTATTTGCTAATTTTCAACATATATTTATCCATATTTAGGTCGTTAATAATCATAATTTGTAAAAATAAATTTATGCTATTAATTAGGCGCTAATTATAAAAAAGAATTCTATAAATTGAGTATTTATAGAATTCTTTTTTCTTTTATTATTTATAAATATTAATTTTGTTTTCAATAAAATCTTATACAATATATAGAAATCTGATATAGATACTAGTATTTTCTGTACTTGTGAAATTTAAATATGATTAAATATATATTCAAATTAACTTATAATTATAATTGTATCTATATTCTAATTAATAAACCTTATAAATCATTTAATTGATAAGACTATTATAAATTCAGTAACTATCTTGGTACTTTTAACATCTATTATTTCATCTTATCTCCATATTTTATAAAGTTATGGTAAATTTCATATGAACTTATTGTACTGAACATTGAACAATGTTAATATAATTTTGTTCAATAATTGAACCTTGTTACATTGATAATTTTTTTACTTTCATTCAATTTAGTAATAACATCAAAATTTCAGGAGGAGAGAATTATGGAAGATATGTCATATTGGAAAGAAGTTTGGGAGAGAAAAGGAAATGGAAATACTACATGTTTAGAGGAATTAGACGGATATGAAGATACTACTGCTAACGTAAAAGAGATAGCTAAACAAATTGTTAGAGAGTTGGACATTAAAGAAACAGATAAAATATTAGAGGTTGCCTGTGGAGCAGGCGGATTAGCTCAATATATAAAATGTGGTGAATACGTAGGAGTAGATTATTCTTCTTCTCTTGTAAAAAAGCATATAGAGTTACTTAACAATTCAGTTCTTCACGGAGAAGCAAATAACCTAATCTTTAAAGATAAAACTTTTGATAAAGTATTTTGTTTTGGAGCATTTCATTACTTTCCAAATCAAGAGTATGCTAAGCAAGCAATTTCAGAGTTAAAAAGAGTTGCTAAAGAAGCAATATTTATCGGGGATCTTCCTCTGACTTCACACAGAAAAGAGCATTTGCTTTATGATAAAAATGACTTTAAAGACTGGAAAATAACTGATGGATATTATAACCCATGCAGATTTAATGTATCTCTTAAATTAATTTAATTTATAGCTAAGGCAGGTATTTCTCAATATCTGCCTATTTACCTTGTTCCTGATGAGCCAAATCCCTTCTGATTTCTTTCACTTAAAGATAGCTCTTCTATTTCTATTACGTCAACTTTAACCACAGGTTTTATAACCATTTGAGCTATTTTCATGCCTGGTTCCACTTTAAAGACTTCGTTTCCATGATTAATTAGAATTACTCCTATTTCTCCCCTATACCCTTCATCTATAGTACCCGGAGAATTTAAAGTAGTTATGCCATTTTTTAATGCAAGCCCACTTCTTGGTCTTATTTGAGCTTCAGTATTTTTAGGTAATTCTATTTGTATCCCTGTATGTACTAATCCTCTTTCTCCTGGTTCTAGAATTAATTCCTTAACTGCATATAAATCTAATCCAGCATCTCCTTCATGAGCGTAATTAGGTATAACAGCACTATCGTCAATCTTTTTTATTTTTAAAATATAATTATCCATTTCAACACCTACTTAAAAATCATATAATATTATGATTATATAATTTTCGAATATAAAAATCTACTTCTTTTCTCTAAATAAAATTATCTTATAATCTTTATTACTTAATTAAACATATGCAAAAGGTTATATCTAAGAATAAATAAATTTATTTCATAAATATAACCTTTATTGTCTATTTAATTTTTATATTTATTTTGCGCCATAAGTCTTTTAATCTTATTGACTACTACTATTTTTTGTTTCTTATTAGTATCGTCTATTATTATTTCATTCCAATTTATATACTTAGGCTTTTCAAAGTATCTTTTATCAACAATCTCAATTATCCTGTAACATCCTTCTTCAATTCCCGAGAAAATAACTTTTCCTTCCTCATCAGTAACTTTCGACTTAACAAGTACAGGAGACAATCCATTTATTTTATATAAATTAATTTTTACACCCTTTAAATATTCGTTTTCTTCACATTCCAAAATTGATGTAACAATAATTTCCCCTCCATTGCAATCTTTTTCGTTTACTCTTTGAGGGTTTACAGTATTTTTATTTAATATGAACTCTTGATTATCTCTTTTTTCCTTATTATCATCGGATATTTCAAATGTATAATTGGTATTATTTTCTACAGATACTATATTATTAATATTTTCTTTCTCATAACTTCTAGGAACAGTATCATTCATAAAAGGCTCCTCTAAAAAATTGGTTCTCTTTATATAATATGATAAAAAAGCCCTTTATGTGATTATGAATTAAAAACATTCTAAATTCTATTGCTCATCTAACCAATGAGAATGGAACTACCTATTTCTATCAAAAAGCTTAGTACATTATAGTCATTACAAATAAATTCTTTCTCATTTACTGAAATTGAAAGGTATGCAACTGCTAAGAGTTCACCATTGCAGATTATCGGAGCTATACAAACTGATTTCCAATCTGGAAGTCCATAACTGTTGTGGCTATCTATACTTTCCCAATCAACTAAATATAAACCTTTCTCTTCTTCAATGACTTGATATATTAACTTGAAATTAAACTTATCGTCTATATTCCAACCTTCTTTGTTCCTTCGCTTGCTATAAGTATGAGTTATTTTTTTCTCTCTTACAATAAAAATTGTAGCTATATCACACTCAATAGTCTGCATAATCTTTAAAATAAGATTATAAATTTTTTCATCTTTGCTACATCTACGTTTAGCAATACCAGCTATTTCTTTGAGCATTAACATAAAATTGTAATCTTTAGCCGCATTTCCTGATAGCACTCCAGTTAATTCATCATTTGTATTCCCACTTACTCCACATTCATTTTCCCAAACAATGCATCTATTTTTCCCCTCACGTTTTGCCTTATATAGAGCCTGATCAGCTCTCCTTATAATTTCTTCATTATTAAGCGACTCATAAGAACTCATTGCTATTCCTATGCTTACAGTAATATTTCTTTTATCACCAAGAATCCTTGCTTCCTCTATATTCTTTCTTATTCTTTCCCCTAAACTTATAGCTTCTTCATTATTAACATTAGGTAAGAGAATTATAAATTCCTCTCCTCCATACCTTCCAATAATATCACCTTTATTCATGCACTTTTTGACTTCATTTGCTACTTTAACTAAAACTTCATCTCCTGTTTGATGTCCATACTTGTCATTTACCCCTTTAAAATCGTCGATATCAAACATCATTACTGCAAATTCACTTTCTCCCGCCCTTGCAGAATCTAATAAAAAAAGTAAAGCTTCTTCAAAATATTTCCTATTATAAACACCTGTAAGCTTATCTAACGTAGAGCTTATTGTAAGATTATATTTTTCTAAAAGAAAAGTTAAGAAAGGTTTAAATTTCTCTATTGTTTTTTTTGATTCATTATTTATATAATTTAATGCGTTATTAGTAATAAAAATTAATCTTGCATTAATTCCTGCGCTACTATTTATATGTCTTTCTCTATTTATTATTTTCATATACATACAAGATCTTATTCCATCTTTTAGTACTTTATCATCTAACTGATAAAATCTAGAATCATTACTGCAAATTGCGAATGTATCTTCATCTGAATCAACTTTTAGTGAGAGGTATCTATTTATTTCATTTTTATCGCTAATTCTATATGTGCATATAACATCATTTTCTCCCTGCTCATTCTCTGTGACGATCATAGCCTTATCTGCTAAAATTAATCTAGCCATATACTTCACTACATTTTTTATATCATCAATAGTATTATCAGAAAACTTCTCAAATACTTTATATATATCTCTTAGATCATTGTAATAGCATTTTTCATATAAATATTGAACTAATTTAAATGTATCTTCATTATCTAATATATTCATTAAATCTAACTCTTTTAATATTTGCTCTAAATCCTCAATTGTTTTTATAAATTGTGTTGATTTAAAACTCATATTTATACCCAAATCTTCATTTAAGCATTTTACAAATAATCTGCGGGTTTCTAAAAAGCCACTATTATTTGCATATGATAACTTATCATTTTGTGGTAGTAAATTTATTGTATCCATATATAAAGCTATAGATTCATAGTAATAATTCAATGCCAATCCATTACATTCAAGTTCATTATATTTTTCACCAATCGCAGAATATATATCAGCTTTAATCTCCTGATTATCCACAAATGAGCATACTCTTAATGCCTTATTTATCAAGAAACTATATTGATTCTTATTCCTAAAATTAAGCTCTAGATATACATAAATTCCTTCAACATTATAAGTTTTAGGATATCCATTAAGATCTAAAAATAATTCTTTAGCAAAACTCTTATATCCAAGTGTTAAAATTCTCCTAATTGCACTTATTTTTATTTCAAGGCAAGTGTCCTCATCCTGTAATAGTTTAATTTTATTCTCTAGTTTATTATATACATTTCTTATATCACTCTCATTTTTGCACTTATATAGAATAAGCTCAAAATAATTGCAAACAACTATTTTATAATTGAAGCTATTGCTATTAAATATTAGAACATATATTTTTTTTAAGTTTGCATATGCTAAATCATAATTACAAATCATGAGATTATATAAAGCATATGTATAATTTGTATTTATAACTCTATCTTCCAATAGCTTTAAGCCTTTTTCCATTTGCATTATTAAATTATGATATTTTACTACTAGGCTTATTCTCCCTGACTTTATATATAACAAACATAGTTCATTGCAAATATTAAACGAATAAGAGTCTATCCCCTCTTCTCTTTCTCTTTCTAGTGCTCTCAATAGGTATTTTTCTGCTTCTGAATACCTTTTTTCTTGACTATAAATATCTGCTATACAAATTAAACTTAGTATTTCCCGCTTGTATACTTTATGCTTATTCCCTGATTTAGCTATTTCTAAATATAGCTCTAAAATTTCCTTGTTATCTCTTCCTTCTTCCTTACAGACAGATGCGTCTAGCAGCTTAATATATAATTGACCATTAATATTATTATTATTAGTAAATATCCCATTTGCATATAAGCATAAATTTTTAGCCTCTTTATAATTTCCCTTTTTTAAATATATCTTAATAAGTATACTTACCGCCCAACCATATACATCGTCTTTTATCCTATTTTCTTCACATATAATTATTGCTTTTTGTGCATTAAACAAAGTTAATTTAGTATTATATTCTAACCTATATTTCAATGAAAGTGCATAATAATAATAAACCTCACCCTTAGGATAATACTTTTTATCTAGCAGTCTCCGCACACAATTTAAAGAATAATCTATACCAGCATCTATATCTGTAATGCTATTAATTTTTATTATTATCATTTCAAGCAGTGTATATATTTCAGTTTCAATTTCGTCATTCTGTATTGCAATTTGGTTTGCCTTCTCAAGATATTCAAAGCCTTTTTCATGATTAGATCTTTTTTCATAAAGCTTTGCAATCTTTATTGCCACTTCGCTTCCACTTGAATCACTAGGATATGTTAATACCTTCTTATAATATGATATAGACTTCGATATGTCTCCTAACAGATCTTGAGTTTCCGCGTATTTTAATGTATAAAAATATGCCTTTTCATAATTATTGCTTTTCTCTAAATGTAGTAATAGTTCTTCTATATAATAATCCGTATCAAGTAAAATTTTCTCCATAAAAATAGATGCCTTAGAGTGCATTTTAATTCTTTCTTCTTCACTTAGCTTTAAATACAATATATTTCTTAATAGATTGTTTCTAAAACCTACAAGTATACCTTGATCACTTATTTTATCAGTCAAAAGACCTTTTGATTTTAAATTCTCATAAATCTCTACATTTTCTGAATCTATTATTACATATTCTAAAATTATTTTCTCTGATAAGGGAGTTTTAAATATAGCTAGTTCCTTTAAAATCTTAATTTCTTTTTCGTTTAATGAAGAAATGCTTGTCTCTAATCTTCTTTCTAAAGATTTCGGTATCAGTATATCTTGAACTCTAATATTAATCTTCCATTCTCCATTAGCTTTATCAAGGTATAAAGTTCTATTGTCATATAATTCATTTACAACTCCGCTTATATACTGCGGATTTCCTAGTGTTTCTGAGTATATCTTTACCGCTAATTTATCAACATCAGTACCTGTATTAAGCATACTTTTAATCATCTTAGTAGTATTATATTGATTAAAATAATTTATTTTATATTCTTCATACTTTTCTACTTGTTTAAGCTCCTTTATAAACTTCAAGAAATTTTCATCAATACTACTTTCATTCATAGAAAATATTATCATAACATTTTCTAAATTATTTCTTAAAAAGATTATATATTTAATAAACAGCTTGAAAACTTCATTCTTTTTATCCAAATCATCTATTATCATTATAAATGGTTTAGTCATTGTATACTCACTTATAAACTTTCCCATTCTATTAATCAATTGAAGCTTTTGCTTATTATTTTCACTATTCGTAGAATTTTTTTCAAATAATATAGAGATAAACCTTTTTATATAAATTTCATATTTATCTCTCAAATTCTTATCTATTTTATTTAAAATATAATTTAGCGTGATATTATATCTTTCTTCATTACTCTTATTTTTACTGCTAAAATCATCGATATATATAATATCTTTAAAATATTTATTTTCAAATCTATATTTAATTTCCTCTAAAAGTCTGGTTTTTCCACTTCCATCCTCACCATTAAAATTTATAAACTTATTTCTCTGCTTATTTTCCAATATGCTTTGAAAATTCTTTTCTACTATTTTTATTTCTTCTGTCATTCCTATTATATCTAAATCTGTTTTAATCTTATCTAAAGCCTCACTAATAAACAATCTATAATTCTTTTTCATTTTTTCGTTTATATGTTGCATAAAATATTTAATCTTAAACGATTTATTTATAGTATTCACTCGATTATATATGTTTTTTATATCTTCTAATCCTTTAAATCCTGTTTCAAGTTCTGATTCCGTGAATATTTGTCTGCATAACTCTACAACTTGTACAATATTATCTTTACTGACATTTATATCTTCTCTAGTTTCAATACTATATTGGTAAGGTAATGAATTTATTAGGTTAAACTTTCTTAATTCATTGGCTAACAAATCTTTCATTTTAACTTTTACATTATTCTTTGAATCAGAAATTAATATTATGTCCTTCATACTAATATCATCAAATATATATCCCTGCATGTTTAGCGTGTTAATCGTAGCACAAATCTCCATAAATATATCTAATTTCTTATTAAATACACATTCATTAAAGTAATTTTGCGTATCTAGTTTAGCTTCTACATACTCCATTAAATACCCATATTGAGGAATATCAAGCTTTATACCATTAATGCTGTAAATTATTTCAATATTTATGATATTAATAACGTTCTCAAAATTAAGATTTTTAATAGTCTTAAATTTACTCAATAAATATTCTCTTGTTTTCTCATATGTAAAACCACTTTTCAAAATACATAAAATATATCTTGTGTCTTTTTCTATGTCTGTAACAATATAATTCGAAAAATTTTCTTCAATAGCTATTTCATGCTCTATTAGATATTTATTATTTACATTTCTCAATTCTAATTCATCCCTTTTCTTCACTAACTTGAAGTTTACCAATCTCTTTAGAATTATACCATATTTTAGCATAATCCTAAACACTATTATATTATATTCAATTCTATTAACTACCCATTTTCTCCACATAAAGTTATACTTTTAAAAATAACAACAACTTCTAATCACATTAAGGTTATAATATATAATTCTTTATAATATAAATTCAATTTCAGGACATAATACTTTTGTAAAAACATTTAGGAAGGTGATAATATGAACTTGAAATTGTTGAAAAAATGCATTCCTTTTGTTTTGATTATAATAACTATAATTAATTATCAAAATCTTCTTACTTATAAAGCTTTTGCTGACGAGAAAAAAATAATATATTTAACTTTTGATGATGGTCCAGCCGGAAAAGTGACTACTAATGTGTTAGATATATTGAAAGAAGAATCTGTTCCTGCAACCTTTTTCTTAATCGGAAGTCAAATTAAAGGACAAGAAGATTTAGTTAAAAGAATGTATAATGATGGTCACGCCCTTGGTCTTCATAGCATGAGTCATAATCGAAACATTCTTTATCATTCCAACGAAGAGTTTCTAAAAGAGATGTTGGATACTCAACAAATAATAAATTCCATAGTTGGTATTAAGCCAACTATACTAAGATTTCCTTTCGGTTGTAATAATAACTGCTATAAGATTTCTCAATCTATGGTTGATTTGCTTCACGATAATAAACTGAAAATTTACGATTGGAATACAGATAGTGGTGATGGCGCTCATCCTGGAGCTAATCCAAGTAGTTTTATTAAAAATTCCAAAAGTGAAAAAGAACGTGTAGTACTCTTGATGCATTGTGCATATATGAGTAAAAATTCAGTAAAAGCTCTACCTAGTATAATTAAGTACTATAAAGATAATGGCTATGAATTTAAAGTAATCGATGAAAATACTCCTGAGGAATATCATTTCATGAAGAAATAACAAATAATAAAACAAAGAAGCCGTTTCAAAATTAATCCTTTTTGAAACAGCTTCTTTAAACTATACAAAATATCTATTCTACTGCATAACTTCCATTTACTGATGTAATCTTTTCAACAATTTTAAATATTACAATTCCTGATATTGTATTTACTATTATTGTTGGAACGACTACTGATATGAAAAGCACATTAAATGATAATCCTGCAGGTAATCCTACTATATTAGCTAGTAAAGTTAAAAATACGGTTCCACTCACTAAAGTTCCTAAAGGTAATAGTATTGATATTTGTACTAACTTATTAACCCTATTTCTTAAAGGCATTAATACCAAGTACATAACATTACAAGTTATAAATTTATCCATAATATTTGGTAATTGGCCTCCCGGTGTCTTAGTTGTTAATGCTGCAAATACTCCCATTATAATTCCACACGCTAATGTTGTTTTATAATCCTTATTAAATACTATTATTATAAATAACATTGCTAATGAGAAATCTGCTTGCATACCAAATGGTGGTGTAACTTGGTGTAATATTGCTCCTATTGCTATTAAAATTGCATTTGTTGCCATTTTTTTTGTATTCATAATGAAAATCCCCCTTGTTAATCTTTGCTTATTTTATTTTTAAGTTGAAACCACTTTCTTTCACAACATACTTATCACGCCCCAATATCTAACTATATTTTCCTGTTATACTTCCTGATATAAAGTCTTTTTGCTAACAACTAGTAAAAAAGAATATAAAAAAACCGTCCTATAATTAATAGGACGGATATTATCCGCGTTGCCACCTAGATTGCATAAAATGCCTCTCAATTCAGATACAAACATATCTTATTCGCTATAACGTGCGACTTACGGCTAAACTACTCTCAAAAGATTTCATCTTGCTCCTCAAAGGCCCATTCATCATTAACTACCGTACTGAAATCTCACCACCTTCAGCTCTCTTTAACATTGTTATATGATTACTATCCCTCTTCACAGGATTTATTTTATAATCTTATAATATATCCACAAATGATATTTGTCAACACTTTTATAAAATTTCCTTACCAATTATATTCCTAATTGCGTCAAACATTCTAGGTTTACTGAAATAGTATCCCTGAACAACATCACATAATATTGTTCTTAAATATTCGACTTGTGATTTTTCTTCGACTCCTTCTGCTACTACTTCTATACCCAATTGATGTGATAAATTTATTATATTTTCTACAATACATTTGCTCTTAGGATTGTTCATCAAATCAATTACAAAACTCCTGTCTATCTTTAATACATCTATAGGTAATTTTGTTAAATAGTTAAGCGATGAGTATCCCGTCCCAAAGTCATCTAAAGCAATGCTTACGCCTAACTTTTTTATCTCCTGAAGGATCTTCACGTTTCTATCAAATGATTTCATTAGCATACTTTCTGTTATTTCAACTTCTATATACTTAGGATGGATTTTATATTTTTTTATTAATTCCTTAAAGTCTGATAAAACAACATCTTCTCTGAGTTGCATTTCAGACAAATTAACTGCTATTTTAAAATTATCATTTCCTTCGTTTAAAAGACATTTCGTCTTTTTAAATACTTCTTCCAAGACAAAACTTCCAATTGGAATTATCATTTTGGAACTTTCTGCAATCGGAATAAACTCCGCCGGGCTTACCATTCCGAATTCACGGCTTTCCCATCTTGCCAAAGCTTCAAATCCATTTACCAAAGAATCATCAAGTGACACTTTAGGTTGAAACATCACATATAATTCGTTATTATGCAGTGCAGTCCTTAATCCTTTTTGCAAACTATAAACTCTATTCAGCTCAGCCGAAAGGCTATCATCAAAGAAATCACACTCATTTTTTCCATTTTTCTTAGCTTCATACATTGCTGCATCCGCATTTTTAAGTAATGTATTATAATCAATTCCGTGATCTGGAGATAGAGAAACACCAATACTTGCTGTTAAGTATATTTTTTTCCCATTTACTATATTAGGCTTTTCAAAAGACTGTGCTATAGCATTTCCCAAATCCATTATTTCTTGTATATCAATTATATTCGGTTTAAATAACAAAAAAGTATTGCCGCTGTATCTTGATACTAATACATCTTCTGTAATAGATTCGACTATATTATAGCTAACTTCTTTTAACACTAAGTCTCCAAAATCATGTCCATAGGAGTCGTTTACATATTTAAAATTATCTAAATCTATTATAAGCATTGCGGCTCTAGTATTATTATTAACAACGCTATTTAGCGCCTTGACTACCATGTTCTTGAAAAAATATTTATTAGGTAGCCCTGTGATTCTATCACTATGAATTATTGAATCTATTGTTTTATTAACCATAGATTCTTTCCAATTTTTCATTAAAGAATCGATATCATTGTATTCATCCTCTAAGTCTTTAAAGCAATAACTAGTTCCAGTAAAATAGTACTGTTCATTACTTTTAATTGATTTTCCGACAAGAATAAACTCAACAATGTTGCCCCTAGTACTTCTCATTTTGTATTGTAGCTGCATTTGTTCTCTATTTATATACTGTCTATTTAAATCTTGAGAGAAAAAGCTTAAAACATTTTGTTTATCTTCTTCATCAACAAAATTTATAAATTGATCTAAAGTTTCCTTCTTAGTATCATACTCTTCAAAAAAACTTTTTATTGTATCATCAATTATTAATTTAAGCTCTGATTGATTCCAAATTATATTAACGCCATCAATCGCTACAGAATCAAGTATTTCCTCATGATTTAATTGAAGTTCCTCCCTAATCATATCTATACAATCCTTCACACAATTCTCTAATTTCTACTATTCCTGTTTGTTAGAATCTTTAGATTTTTTATCATTTGCTAATGATGCTATTAAAGCTGCTGTTGCTGCTATAACAGTAATTAACTTTCCTGTCTTTTTTAAATTCATATAACATCACCTTCCTAACTTCTATGAATAATTATTTATTAAGACTCTAATTTTTAAATTGATTTTCTTCTTCATCGTATTTATATCCAATATTTATTAATATATTTATAATGTCGTCTTTAGATAATTCTAAGTCATCACAAAGAGTATCTAACGAACCATATTGATCTCTTAATTTCATGTTTATTACACTTAACAATATATTGGGATCACTGATTCCCATAGGATTATTTGCCATTTCTACTCTTCCTTTTCATCTATTTGTATATGGTTAATTATAGCATAACATACATTCCCAAATTAATAAATACTTTTAGTTACTTAAGTCTATTCTTCATCGTAATAATCTAGAAATGAATGTTTTTCTTCACCTTTTTGCCAACCTAAAATTGAATCCATACTAACATTTTCAGCTGCTTTAAAGATAGACTTTTCAACTCCACTGAAATTTTTCTTTAACTCTTTAATAAGATCTTTTATTTCATATCTCTTATTACCTATTCTTTCAGCTGCAACCATGCAAGCACAATTCAATGGCCATATACCGCTATAGTTTATAAATTTTTTTATATACTCTTCCTCTATAAAATACATAGGTCTAATTAATTCTAAGCCCTCAAAGTTTTTAGCTTTTAATTTGGGTAACATTGTTTTAAAATTACCCCCATATAAAATGTTTAGCATAGTTGTTTCAATTACATCATTATAATGATGACCTAATGCAAGCTTGTTACATCCAAATTCTTTTGCTTTTGCATAAAGAGATCCTCTTCTCATTCTTGCACATAAATAACATGGGTAATCCTTAGCCATTTTATCAACAACTTCAAAAATACCCGATTCATAAATATGAATTGGAATATTTAGATGTTCACAATTTTCTATTAGTAAGTTCTTTATATCTTGATGATATCCTGGATCCATAGCTAAAAATACCACTTCAAATTTAACTTGGCCATGTCTTTGCAATTCCTGAAATAATTTTGCCATAAGTATACTGTCTTTTCCACCAGAAATCCCAACAGCAATTTTATCTCCTTCTTCAATTAAATTATACTCCTTAATCGCCTTAACAAATTTTGACCAAATATGCTTTCTATAGCTTTTAATAATAGATTTTTCAATCTCTTCTAATGGCTTTTTTTCTCCATCTGGTATAATTCTTGGGCAACCTTTTCCTGCAATTGTACTCATTATTTCATTTCTCCTTATTATCCTAATAGCATCCACATTATAGATACTAACTTTTGCTTAAATATTTCTTTCTTTAAAGAGTTTATAATGAACACTTAAGATTTACAAGTATTTTTAGATTTTAATATTAATTGATTTAAATTATTCATATTACTCCTTGGATTTCCACACATTAAAGTCTTATTCACTTAGAAAGAGATTTTATTAATTCCTCAGGATTTTTGTCTTTCATTAAGCTGGACATTATGGCAATTCCACTTGCTCCAGCGTTCAATATTTCCTTAAAATTCTCTTTATTTATTCCGCCTATTCCAATAATCGGAATACTAATATCTTTAGAAAGAGCTTCTATTTCCTTGATACCCCTAGGCTGAAGCCCCTTTTTACAATCTGTTTCAAACACATGACCATAAATAACGTAATCTGCTCCTAATTTAGCTGCTTGTATACCTTCTTCATAACTATGTATTGAAACTCCTACCATTTTATATATCTTATATTTATTCCCCTTAAACTCAAAATTATCCACCATATCTTTAGAATTTATTGCTTTTCCTGTGTACAACTTGTTACTAATGTTTATAAAATCATTAAATGATAGCTGAACTCCATCAGCATCAGCCCTTTTAGCAATATCTATATTGGAATTAATAATTATTCTTATATTTGTACCTTTTAGTTCCTCTTTTACCTTCAAAACTAATATCATTAATTCTTCGCTACTTAAATCTTTTTCTCTTATAATTAAGCAATCTAGATTAGATTCTGATATTTTCTTTATTTGCTTAAAAAAGTCTTTACAAAGCTTTCTATTGGTTATTCCTACTATAGACATTTTTAATCTATACCTCTTCTCCTAATATCAATCTAAGAGCCATATTAGCCTCATGGCATGCTGCTATACCAACTCTAGGTGCCATTAATCCTTCATTTACTTTTGCCTCATTTTTAAAATCTCCACACATATATAATCTTGTGTTTATTTTTTTACTAATTATTAAATTATTAGAATAGTACCCTGCCATGCCTGATGCTGATACTAACTTTGGTTTCTTCGTCTGAAGCAAAACTTCTCTAACTATCATCGCTTTATTTTCTGCCCCATCAAATGCTTCGATTACAATATCCATATCTTCGAATAATTCTTTAATATTCTCATTATTAACACACATATCAACAGCTTCGACATTTATGAATGGATTGATCTCTGACAATATGTCTTTTAGTGCATAACACTTTTTCATTCCAATATGTCTTATAAAGTACTGCTGCCTATTTAAATTACTAGGTTCAACCACATCAAAATCAATTATTTTTATATGTCCAACGCCAATTCTTCCAAGAGCTAATGCAACTGTTGAGCCAAGCCCTCCAAGCCCAGCAATGGCCACCTTAGCTTTTTTAACTTTCTCATGAACCTTTGGGGTATGTCTACTTACCATTAATGCCTCTAATTCCTCTTTTTTAGGAATTTCGCCTCTCTTAATTAAAGTAACTTTATCTCCTTCACTTAGAACATAATCTTGTTTAATCGGAAAACCATTTAAAATAACTATATCTGCATCACTTTTTATCTTGTCTCTGATCTCAAATGCAGTAATTTCTCCTTCTATGTCCCGCTCTCTTTCATTTACTAAAATTTTCAAATCACTATCCCCAATCTAAATAAATTTTAAAACTAATGTATTTACTTAATATTCATTATATATAATAAATCTTCTTCGCAGGCTATGTACTTCTGCAACTTCTAAAGTTATTCACAAATTTGACTTTATTATAATTTTCAAAAAAATAACAAAAAGACTTACCCTAAGGTAAGTCCTATAAATTTTCTAAAATATTTATTGCTTCCCTACGGTGGTATTAGCCACATCAGGTCAAAAGAGTTAAAGCGAACAAGCTTCTCTCAGCCAATTAAATTGGCACCCCTAGCCTTTTGTAATATTCAAATTTCTGTTATGGTTATATATTATCATTTTATTTCTTATAATTCAAATTTTTATGTATCAATTCCATAAATTGAAATTATAACTTTATTTATATTTTAAAATATAATTGAACATTTTTTCTAACGTGGTAAAATAATATATGTCGGTATTCAATTAGAAGCTGAACGGAAATTCGTATATATTATATATTTTTCCGAATTATATCCATATATCAAGGAATAAGAACGGAGGTACCTTATGGAAAGAGGCTATACTAAATCTAAATTTTCAGTTAGACAGATTGCAATGATCGGAATGCTTTCTGCAATTTCAATTTTCTTAGGATTAACTGGGCTTGGGTTCATACCAATTCCACCCGTAAAAGCTACTATAATGCATATTCCAGTTATTATAGGTGCGATAGTTGAAGGACCTATAGTTGGATCCCTAGTTGGATTAGTTTTTGGTTTATTCTCAATGTATCAAAATTTTACCGCTCCTGGTCCAACATCATTTATATTTTGGAATCCTATAATTGCATTAGTTCCTAGAGTCCTAATTGGAATTGTAGCATACTATGTGTATATACTTCTTAGAAAGAGATTTAAAAATCAAAGCATTAGTATTGCAATAGCATCAATCTGTGCTACATTAATTAACACTATCGGTGTTTTGGGTTTAACTTATGTATTTTACTTAGAAAGATATTCTGCTATTCTAAAGATAAATCCACAAACTGCTGGGATTGCAATTGCAACCATTGGTTTAACAAATGGAGTTCCTGAAGCTATAGTTAGTGCTGTAATATCAGTTCCTGTAATTGTAGCGATATTTAGAATTAAGAAAAAAATCTAGCTAAACTCTAAACATATAAGATGAAATATTTTATTAAATAATATAAATTATAAAGAGGCACTTATTAAAAGATGCCTCTTTTTTTATTCTAATTTTTAGTTATCTATAAATGACTACTATAAGAAATTAAAATACAGTATCTTATATAAATATTGAGCTCTACATCAATCAAGCACATTTTATTCACAAAAAATTCCTACAGATTATATTTATCTATAGGAATCTTTGGGAATTTAATTTTTGGCTAAACTGGTCTTATTATTATTTCTTCACCTTCACCATCAATCATGACCTTGGATCCATAACCTAATTCGCCCTTAATTATCATCCTAGCGAGTCTATTTTCCAAAGTGTTCTGAATATACCTTTTTAATGGCCTTGCTCCATAAACTACATCATATCCTTCTCTCGCCATTATTGTTTTTGCTTTATCTGTAACTTCTATTTGAATATTTTTATCATTTAACCTCAAACTTACTTCCATTAAGAATATATCTATAATTTTCTTAATACCAGACTCCGTTAATGGCTTAAACATTATAGTATCATCTACTCTATTTAAAAATTCTGGCTTAAATCTTGATTTTAAGACACTCATTACTTTTGATTTTATTTCTTCATTAACATGATCTTCATTAGTATTTTCTAATAAATATTCACTTCCGATATTTGAAGTCATAATTATTATAGAATTTTTAAAATCTACAGTTTTTCCCTTATTATCAGTCAATCTACCATCATCGAGTATTTGAAGAAATATATTAAATACATCTTCATGAGCTTTTTCAATTTCATCAAATAAAATTACACTATATGGTTTTCTCCTTACGGCTTCTGTTAGTTGGCCACCTTCATCATAACCTACGTATCCTGGAGGCGCTCCAACTAATCTAGATACAGAGTGCTTCTCCATATATTCTGACATATCAATACGAATGATATTTTCTTCTGAATCAAATAAATTTCTAGCTAACGTTTTAGCAAGCTCTGTTTTACCTACTCCTGTTGGACCTAAAAATATAAAGGATCCAATTGGCCTATTTATATCCTTAAGACCAGCTCTAGCTCTTAATATTGCATTAGTTACAGCTTCAATTGCTTCTCCTTGACCTATAACTCTAGTATTCATATCATCTTCTAGCCTTAAAAGTTTTTCTCTTTCTCCTTCAAGTAAATTAGTTACAGGAATTCCAGTCCATTTAGAAAGTACAGCAGATACTTCTTGCTCCGTTACTTCCTCCTTTAATAAGGCACCTTCATAATTTTCTCTTAATTCAATTTCTTTTTGCTTAATCTCTTCCTCTAAAGCAGGTATCCTGCTATATTGAATCTCAGCAACTTTGTTATAATCAAAGTTTCTTTGAGCCACTTCTATTTCTCCTCTAGCATCATCTAACTCACTTTTTAAAGTTTTAATAGCTGTAATTTGCTCTTTTTCCTTGGTATATTTTGCAGTCATTTCATCATTCTTTTCTTTTAATCCTGCAAGTTCTTTCTCTAAGTCATCTAACCTATTCTTTGAACCTTCATCTTTCTCTTTTGATAAAGCTTCTTTTTCTATTTCTAACTTAAATATTTTCCTTCTTATAACATCAAGTTCTGTTGGAAGTGAATCAATCTCAGATCTTATCATAGCCCCCGCTTCATCGATTAGGTCAATTGCCTTATCAGGCATATACCTATCTTGTATATATCTATCAGAAAGCTTTGCTGCTGCTACTATTGCTGAGTCATGAATTCTAATTCCATGGTGGATTTCAAATCTTTCTTTTAACCCTCTTAGTATTGCAATTGTATCATCTACTGTAGGCTCATCTATGATTACTGGTTGGAATCTTCTTTCTAAAGCTTTATCTTTCTCAATGTATTTTCTATATTCATCAAAAGTTGTTGCACCTATGCAATGTAACTCTCCTCTTGCTAATAGTGGTTTAATTAGATTACCAGCATCCATTGCTCCATCAGTCTTACCAGCTCCAACTATTGTATGAATTTCATCTATAAATAGTAATATTCTGCCCTCACTACTTTGAACTTCTTTTAATACTGCTTTTAATCTTTCTTCAAACTCGCCTCTATATTTAGCTCCTGCAATTAAAGATCCCATATCTAAAGCAAATATAATTTTATCCTTAAGGCCTTCCGGAACATCTCCCCTAACTATTCTTTCAGCTAATCCTTCAATAATTGCTGTCTTACCAACACCAGGTTCACCTATTAATACTGGATTATTCTTCGTTCTCCTTGATAAAATTCTTATTGTCCTTCTTATTTCCTCATCTCTTCCTATAACAGGATCTAATTTATGTTTTTTAGCAAGATCAACTAAATTAGTTCCATACTTTGCTAATGCATCATATGTCCCTTCTGGATCTTGTGTCTCAACTCTTTGACTTCCTCTAACTTCAGAAAGAACTTTTAAGAAATTGTCCTTGGTTACATTATATTGCTTTAATATTTTAGAAACTTGATTGTTATCTATCTCTATAATAGCAAGCATTAAATGTTCAACGCTCACATATGAATCTTCAAACTGTTTCGAAAATTCTTCAGCTTTGATTAACACTTCCTCTACTTTTCTAGTTATATATACATTTCCAACTCCCTCTCCTAAAACCTTTGGCATAGCATCCAATTCTTTATTTACTGAAACTTTTAAATTTTTTAATGATATACCCATTTTAGTAAGAATATTAGGAACTAACCCATCCTCCTGCTCCACAAGAGCTGAAAAAAGATGAATTAAATCTATTTGCTGATGATTAAATTTAACTGCTGTAACATTGGCATCATTCAATGCTTGTTGAACCCTCAACGTCATTTTATCAATATTCATACTTATTCCTCCTAAATCTCTATGTTTAATTTCGAAATTATTATTAAAACTAGTTTTATAACTATACCTAAATAATTTCTCTTTATCTATATAATAATACATAGGTCAAAGAAAGTCAAAGTTTGTTTAACCCTTTTTTAATTTTTTATTGTCTAAAGATTTATTTTAAATTTTGTTGTTTTATAGTAAAATAGTAATATAAATATTATTATCCTGTTATTTTACAGTTTAAAGGTATTAAACTTTTTAAAAGAGGTGATGTTATGAAAATAGGTTCTATCATTAAACCGAATTTCCATACAATTAATGTAAACGATACTATAGATAAAGCTTTAGATTTTATGGACAAACTCAATATTAATGGAATGCCCGTCGTAGATGATAAAGAAATTCTAGTAGGAATGATAGTAAAAGCTGACATATATAGATTTATGATACATCCAGGGCATTATGTTAGCTGTCCTGTTGAATGGGTTATGTCAAAATCAGTTATCTCTGCACAATCTGACGAAGATCTATTAACTGTAGCTAAACGTCTAAGAGAAAATGATATTATAACAATGCCTGTAATAGAAGATAGAAAAATTGTAGGAGTTATTAATATAGAGGATTTATTAGATTACTTCATTGATGCTGGTTCAAAAAATTAATAACAATAATATCTACACATGAGTTTAAGAGTTTAAATATATAATTACTGATCTTAAAAGCTTGATTGTGAATGTACAAAATAGAAGTGGTGATATTTTGTTAATCCACTATAATCGGATTAACAAAATGTCGCCACCTCTATTTATATATTTATGAGAAATTAGATTTTTTTATCAACAGCTAATGCAAGATTAAAATATTTTAGTGAATCTGCTGTAAGTCCAAGCTTGTAATAAAGCTTGCCCATATCCACATATCTATTTCTTCTTTCTTCCCTTGTTCCAAACTTAAATAATGAATCTAATGATAGATTCATATATTTTTCTGCTTCTAAATGTTTGTCCATTTTTTGAAGAATTATGCCTTTAAAATAATATGACTTCTCAATTAATTTTATATTATCAGTCATAATGGCTAAATTTAATGATTCTTCTGTAATCTTATAAGCTATTTCATACTCTGAATTATCAATTAATATTCTAGTACAATAATTCAAAAACTCCACATACTTTTCTACATTATCTTGTGGAAATATATTTATTCCAGCTTCTATTTCAGATATTGCTTTTTCCTTTTCTTCTACCTCAAAATAATACTTTCCATAATTTCCATGGGATGTTGCTAGTGAAATAGGATTGTATCTTTGATATTGAAATGCTTTATTTTTATATTCATCGATATACTCTTTCTTTAACTTAATACATACTGTGGCATATATATGATATATTTTTCCCTTGCTTTCATCTGTTTTAAGATCATCAACATATCCTATAATCTCTGATAAAATGTTATATGCTTCTTCAGATTTTCTTAAATTCTGATAACACAGTGCTTCATTATAACCTATTAAACAATACTCTGAGCTATCAAATCCATCTTTTTTTAATTTAAACATTTCTCTAAGTTTGCTGTAATAAGAAATAGCCTCAATATATTCACCATTTTGAGATAGATAACGTGCCATATCTTTGAAATAGATTGCCGTATTTTCTTCCGTATTATTTCTTTGATATAAATCATAATATTGCGAAACTATAAGTTGAATATTTTCAACCTTATTTTCCTCTACATAATATGAAAATAGTATATGTATTAATTCAAAAGCTAAGTCATAATATTTATATTTTAGAGCATAACTCAAGTTATCTTTTAATTTATTTTCAGAATCAGTATCACAGGATACATTCTTTTTTATTGTCTTTAAATTATTCATTATTTGTTCATATACATCTTCTATCAAATAATCTACATCTATCTCTATCTTTTCAGCTATATAATTTAGTAATTCAGTATCTGCCTTGATCTTTCCATTTTCTATACAACTCATCTTGGCAATTGAAATCTTATTTCCGCATAATTCTTTCAATGTTATACCTTTAAATACTCTAGCTCTTTTTATCTTTTCGCCAGTAGATAGTATTTCCAAATATCTCACCCACTTACTTATAATTTATAATTTTCTAACTTTTCTGCTTCATTGAATAACTTTATTCCTTGATTTAAATAATATGAAGCCTCTTCTTCTTCTTTTTTGTCTATGAAATATTTTCCGACTCTCATAGCTAATTCAGCAGCTTTAGACAACTTACCGCTATTTTTTGCTAATACATATGTATCAATCAATACACTTTCTGCTTGCTCTAATTTATCGTCAATATTAAACATAGTATATTTTATTAGCTTGCACTCAATTTTTCTGTCTATATCATACTCTTCAATTCTATTTTCTATATCTTTTAGTATTTTACTGCATTGTTCAGTATTCTTTAATTTCAAATAACTTTTACAAATATCTATAAGTATGTCATTTATGCACCCCACCCGGTTCTGTGTGCTGATACTTTTTGATATTTCATAATGTTTAAGAGATTCATCTAAATTTCCTAACTCATAAAACAATTTTCCTAAATTATGTTCTATATTAACTATGCTTTTGTTATACTGTATCTTTTTATATACTTCTAATGTTTTCTTTGAATATTTTATGGCATTTGGTAAGTCACCTTTTTTATTAAATTCTTCTGCTAACGAGAATAGATTTCTTGCATAATCTTCGTCATTATACACTTGTTCAAATCTATTTCTTGCTAGACATGAATATTCCAAGGCTAAATCCAATTCTTCTATATCGTAATAAGTTCTGGCCATATTGTAGTATATTTCTCCCATCAAAAAATCATCTACAACCTTATTATCGATATATACTTTTTCAGCCTGTTTTAGGTAACTGCTAGAAGAATGATATGCTTTTAATTCTAAAGCAATATTAGCTAAATGTAGAAAGGTTTTTATTATTTGCTCATAATTATTATTTTTTACAAAAATTACATTTGCTGATAAAAAAAACTTCTGAGCCATAGGAAAATCTCTCTTATACATATAGGATTTTGCTGTTATAAAATATATCATTGCTTTTCTATATTCTAGATTATATTTTTCACAGTAGTATAGAGCATTATCAATATATCTTTGACCTTTTTCATAATCTCCCTGCAGTATGCACGATTCCCCTACCTGTTCGTAATATAAACTAATCTTTTCAGCTTGGCTTTCTTCTGATTCCATTAAATATTCTACATTTGTGTTCAATGTATCAGCTAAATATTCTAGCAAATCTACTGATGGATTTGAACGACCAGATTCCACCAAACTTATTTGTCCCGGAGTTATTCTGTCTCTTGCCAAATCCTTCAATGTCATATTTAATTGTTTTCTTCTTCTCTTAATTTTTTCTCCTAATGATAGAATTTCCATCTTTTTAATCCTTCTCTATTCAACAAATTATTTAGTTATTTTAATATAATTTCCTTAATTATAACATAAATTTATAAAAAACTGCATAAAAATATAAATGTGCCCCAAATTTTATATAATTTAATTTTATTATCCATATTTATGTACAAAAGTATAAATACAATAAATAAAAATAAAAAGGCATGAAATAAATTCATGCCTTTCTATTTTAATCATGCCTAATCTTTACACATTAAATTTTCTTTTTTTATTTTATCTCATCCAATCTTGAACCTCATCATATGCAGATTCAGCCATATTTTTCATTCTTCTTCCTGCTCTTCTCATTGTCTTTTGAGTTCTTCTACCCATATATGGCATTAGAGACATTTCGACAGCAACTCCAATTAAAAGTCCAGCCATCATTCCCTTAGAAAATCTTTCCATAATAAACACCTCTTTAATATATATTTATTTTCTATAAATATATTGTGTATTAATTAAAAAGTTATCCAAGTTAATTTATTCCATAGTTATATATAGTTTTAAAAGTATTCTAAAAAAATACATATACATATTACAATCAGCTTTCTACATTTCAGTCTTAATTAAGCACTTATTTTATTTGCATTTTAAATGTAAATCTATTATTCCAATATATACTGGTTTAATTATTATCAACATACTCTTTAAGTAGATAAAAAATTAGTTTTTCTTTTTCTTTGCTTAATAGCTTGGAAATTATCTTTTTACCCTCAATATCATTATTTCTATATAAACTAATAATTTGTTCAAATCTAATTTCATCATCATTTTTTTTATCTGCATTTAATATATTTTCCATTTGCAGATTTTCATCTTTACCAATTAAAATTATATTATTTGAATTGCCTGGAGCTATGCTTAAAATTTCTTCTTTCACCTTGGTATTAGAAACCTTTATGACATTTTTACTTAGCCATTTTTCAACAGTTCTATCAGAGGCTATTCCTAAGCACTCTTTACATTTCTCATCAACAAGCTCATTAAACAAATCTCCAGTATGACTATCAACTTTTACAAATATAATTTCCATTCCAGAATTTATTAACTCTTGCATCTTTTTATAATATTGCATAGATGATTCTTCTTTTCGTTCCCATGCTCCGGTCGCATGATGAGCTATTCCCTCATAGTCATGAAATAAAACCACCTTTTTTTGTCCATGTTCTAAAGCATATTCAACAGCTCTAACAGCTCCCTTAAGTTCGCCTGCTATTTGTCTTATATTTTTAGAAGAACTATCTTTTTCAGCTCCGCTTTCTATATATTCTACAACATCATTATTAACACAAACTACTCCATAAGAATATCTTCCATCAGAAGAATTATAGCTTCCATCAACATATGCATGAAGGCAATCTTTGGGATAACTTTCATCACTCTTTTTTAGCATTCTATTTCCTTCGTTTAGATATGATTTTGCCTCTTCAATATCCTCAAAACTCTTATACTTAGCCCCTTTTACCCCTTTTACATATGTTAAGCATTCGTTCCAGGTATTAACTATTACATTTTCAACCTTTTTGTTGTTTTTAATATCAAAACCATATTGTATTGCATAAACTTTTTTCGCCATATATTATTCCTTTCTCTGACTCTCTAACTTATTGTATACTTTTCATATGATATTTATAAACTTGATAATCTATATGTTATTAAACTTACAAATAATATTTTCTATAGTGATGATAATTCTTCTACAGCACTATATAATTTTTCAATATTTGTAGCATTTGTAAAGTTGGCTAGATATTCGATTCCCTTTTTTAATACTAAAAGTATATCATTTTCCCCTTCCCAATTCTCTACTATTATGGATAATGGTATATCTTTAAGAATTTTATTTAAAACGAAAAATATCACTCCAATATCATCAATTACACCGATAAATGGTATACTATTAGGTATTATGTTAACTGGTACAGTTACATATGCTATTCCTGCTGACATTATCAGCTTGGTCTTTATAGATACTCTTTTATCCTTGAGTAATCTATATATTAAAGAAACTATATCTGGTAATATAAATATATACTCTTTATAATCTCTCACATTTTCAGACAATTTATTTGTAATTTTATTTCTTCCAACTGAATAGCAATCTTTAGTTTTATCTATACTATCCAATAACGCTATATCAATTTCTTCTTCTTCACTTTTCTCTTCAACATTCCTTTCCTTTATTAATTCTCCTAATATTGAAATCTTAACATTAGAAATTTCAGCCCATACCTCTGATCTTTTCATGAAGACTTCATTAATATTTAGATTAATATATGGTACATCTTGAAGTATTGTATTTATATCAATTATTACTTTATCCCTATCACTATCTATTCCATACTTTTTAAAAGCTTTTGCTAATTGCTTTAACACAAAACTTCTCAATATTTTGAAGAAACCAACATTTAATACTTTAACTTTAACTATTTTTACAATAATTTTGTTATGAACACATCCAACTAATTGAACCTTTATATTAAAGTCTATATTTATTCCTTTTTTCAAGCTTCCTTCTAATATTATTCCATTATTAATAGTTACTGTTCTTAAATCCAAACCATCAATCTTAACAAACTCATTGATTATACTTAATATATCATTACCAGTCAATTTAACTTTTACTTCTGATATGTTCATTTTTTATTCCCCTTTAGAGTAAATTCTTACTTTATATATAAATTAAATCAAATTAATTTCCTAAATATACTTAAAAGTATACATTATTCCAGAAAATTATTAAAGACATGTTATATATAGATTTTATACTTCTTCCTAAACAATAAAAATTTCCATTTTACTTTCTTGAAAAAAAAGAAGGCATGCCTTAATGTCATTTTGTTATCCAAACGACATTTGGCATAGCCTCTCTTCTTGTAATATATCATATTTAATGTTGTAAATACTAGTTATTACCTACTTCTTTTCTTAATCTATATGTTCAAAATGAACTATTAAAATACTGGAATTACTGAACCATTATATTCTTTTTCTATAAATTCTTTTACTTCTGGTGATGTCATAGCTTTTACTAAAGCTTTGATTTTTTCTTGATTTTCATTACCTTCTTTTACAACAACTATGTTTGCATAAGGTTTAGCAGCTTCTGAAGCCTTATCTTCAATAATAATTGCATCTTTTGCCGGATTAAACTTAGCTTCTATAGCATAGTTTCCATTAATTACTGCAGCATCAACGTCGTCTATTGCTCTTGGAACTGCTGCTGCTTCTAATTCATTAAACTTTAAGTTCTTAGGATTTTCAGTAATATCCTTTGATGTAACTAATTCTCCATCTTTAATTTTTATTAAGCCTTTTCCTGCTAATAATTTTAATGCTCTAGCTTCATTTGATGGATCATTAGGAACGGCAATTGTAGCTCCATCTTTAAGTTCATCTAAACTTTTTACCTTCTTAGAGTATAATCCCATTGGTTCTAAATGTACGGCACCAACCGAAACTAGGTGATATCCCTTAGATGAATTTTGTTCATTTAAGTATGGAGTATGTTGGAAGAAATTTGCATCTAGTGAACCTTCTTCTACAGCAGTGTTAGGTTGATTGTAATCATTAAATTCTGTTATTTCTACTGTATATCCTTCTTTTTCAAGTAATGGTTTGGCTATATTTACTATTTCTTCATGTGGCTTTGGTGTTACCCCAATCTTTATTACCTTGTCATTTTTAGAATCTTTGCTTCCTGAAGTAGTTGTGCCCCCACAACCTACTAATCCTAGTGTTACTACTCCTGCTAAAACTACTGATAAAATTGATTTCTTTTTCATATTTATTCCCCCTATTTTGATAATTTATTGTAAAAATAATTGCCTATAAGCTGTAGTCCTTGTACTACTATGATTAACACAATACATGTTACTACCATATAATCAGTTTGGAATCTTTGGTATCCATAGCTTATAGCCACTTGACCAAGACCTCCACCCCCAATAGTTCCTGCCATTGCAGAATATCCAACAATGCTTATTATTGTAAGAGTAATTCCTGATGCTATTGAAGGAATTGCTTCTTTAAGCATTACCTTAAAGATAATTTGAGTGTTTGATGCTCCAAAAGATCTTGCCGCCTCTATTATTCCTTTATCCACTTCTCTAAGTGAGGATTCTATAATTCTTGCTACAAATGGTGCTGCTGCAATTGTAAGTGGAACAATAGCCGCTTCTGTACCTATAGATTTACCAGCAATAAACCTAGTTAATGGTATTATTGCTACCATTAATATAATAACTGGAAAACTTCTTAATATATTAATTATTAAATCCAAAACTGTATAAATTACTTTATTTGGTCTTAATCCGTCCTTTGCAGTAACTGTCAATATTATTGCAGGTATAAATCCTAAAATAAGTGAACCTATAGTCGATGCAAAAACCATCTCTAGAGTTTCTATTAAAGCTTTTACTATTACCTGATTCATTATTCAATCACCTCCAATAAGATATCTTTATTTTCAAGGTACTTTATAACCTTGTCCTTATCTTCTTCGCTGATATTTATTACAAGCCCGCCTAATACTTCACTCCTAAACTTTTCAAGCTTACCCCAAACTATTGAGAAATCTATCTCTAATTCCCTTGCCATCTTTGTGATTAGTGCATTTTCAGAAGAATCACTTGGAAAGAATATCTTAATATTAACGCCATCTTCTGGTAATATTCCTTCATCTTCTTCACCCAAGAATTTCTTCAAAGACTTTCCTGGCTGTAAGAATAAATCTTCTGCTCTTCCTTCTGCCTTTATTTCTCCACCATCTAGCAATGCAACTTTTTCACAAACTTCTTTTATTACTTCCATTTGATGAGTTACCATTACTATTGTAATTCCTAATTCTTTATTTATTTTAGAAAGTAATGCTAAAATATCTTTTGTAATTTTAGGATCTAATGCAGAAGTTGCTTCATCACAAAGTAGTATTTTAGGGTCTAACGCTAATGCCCTTGCTATTGCTACTCTTTGTTTTTGTCCACCACTAAGCTCTGACGGTTTGCTTAGCTTTTTGTCTGTTAATCCAACTAAATCTAATAACCTTAATACTTTGTCCTTAATTTCACTTTTGTTGTACCCCCACACTTCAAGAGGAAGAGCAACATTATCAAAAACATTTTTTCTTTGCATAAGATTAAAATTTTGAAAAATCATCCCCAAATCTTTTCTAAATTCCCTAAGACTTCTGCCATCTAATGATGAAACTTCTTTCCCCATTACATTTATTGACCCTCCATCATAAGATTCAAGTCCATTAATGCATCGAAGTAATGTTGACTTTCCTGCCCCGCTATGTCCTATTATTCCATAAATTTCGCCCTCTTTAATGCTTATTGATACATCTTTTATTACTTGTGTTTCCCCAAAACTTTTTACCACATTCTTGATTTCTATCAAACACATTTCCTCCTTTGACTTTGTTTTGTTAGTTTCCGGATAACTAAGGTGATGTACTAATTAAGTTAATTACTACAAGTTCACCTCAAAACAAAAGCGCTAGAGAATAAATCTCTAGCGCATAAAACACCATACAAATTTATCCTCTCATCTATCAGCTAAAAGCTGCTGGAATTAGCACCATATAAATATCATTTAGTGAAAAATAATATTTCGGTTGCCGGGTTTCAAAGGGCCAGTCCCTCCACCGCTCTCGATAAGATATTCAGATTATTTAATTTAGCTTTGACCTAATTATATACAACTTTTTTTAATTTGTCAAAATCTATAGAATAACCTTTTGCTCTCCCAAATCCAAGTATTGTAATCGGATTAGTTTTATTATATATACTTTCCACATATAATGCAAGATTTTTTTGCGAGATTAATTAATAATTTTAAATTTATGATGCAAATATTAAATTATTCTATACATATATTATCAAATCCGCTTTATATGATATACATTTCTGTTAAATATTTAAAATGAATATTTAAGTTAATAAAAGTATTCGTATTAAGAAGGTATAAATATTTCACAATAAAATTAGAAACCATACACATGTAGATAAATCTATCTATGTGCATGGCTTCTGATTTTCACTAGAATTATATATACATTTTATGCCTCAAAATAATTGCTTCATATCTTAAGCTGCTTTTTTCTGTCCATCTACATTTAGCACATCCCAATTATTTGAGCAATCTGGAGATATCTCTCCATGTTTTTTAATGTAGCTTATCATTAGGCTTCTCACTTGGCCATCATCACCAAGCGCTTTTCCTGAATCATAAACAATAATACTTGGATCAGTATTGCTTAATCCAGCAGCCTTCATAAAGCCTCCGCCACCGTTAAATCTATAATTGTTTATAGCGACTGTAAATTCGTCTGAATCTTTTACTTCTACTCCATTAACTTTTAAATTCTTTATTCTATTTCCTGCTATTACTCTTCCTGTTTCCTTATCGATAGTGCACGCGGGTTGTGTTAAATCTATATCATATGTTGCACCATATAATTGATCCAAGTTATAATCTGGAATATTTAATATTGGATCTTTTATTACTGCTGCATTACCCCCTGTTGTTTGAGCATAATATCTAACTGAATATTCCATCCAGTCCTTCAATTGCTTTCCTGTCATTTTTACTCCATACAAAAAGTTTTCAAATACATATACTGCCATCATATCTTTTATTGTAACATCGCCTTGAGGTATATATGCTCCAGAACTTAATGGTGCCGCAATTGATAATTGAGTCCCAGCACTTTCTTTTTGTACTTTATTAATGAGCTCCATAATTGCAGTAGGCTCAGTTAATTGTCCACTTCCTGTAAATTCTCCAGTTGAAGTTCCTATTTTTGTATCTACATATTTTAATGTTGTATCTTCATAAGGTTTAATTAAATCAACAATTTCTTGATCATCTGCAATACTATTATCAATAACAATATTTTTTGTTGAAATTCCTATAAGCTTTTCATTTCCATCAAAGTTCATATCCACTTGTGCCAAGCCTGTAGCTCCCTTAGTTGATTCAACTATTGGAACAACTTTACCTTCTGGATTCTTCTTAGTTAAATCATTCACTTTCAAATGTGTGTGACCTGCTATAATTGCATCTATTCCATTAACTTGTGTCGCTATTGCATTAATTTCATTTTCCGGTATAACATCTGCATCACTCTCTTGACCGCTATGTGCTGAAATTATAACAATATCTGCTCCCTTGTCTTTTACTTCCTTAACCCACTTTTTAGATTCATCTACAAGATCATTGAATACCAATCCATCATAATGTTTTTTATCTTCCCAACTTGGTATACATTTATTTTCTAAACCTATAACCGCTACTTTGACTTCTTTACCGTTAACATAAAAACTTTTCATTATATATGGATCTACAAAATTTGTTGAATCGTTCCTATATATATTAGCTCCAAGTACTGCTATTCCTTCTGATTTATAGTCTTTAATTACTCTATTTAATACATCTAATCCATAATTGAATTCATGATTTCCTAGTGTCCACGAATCATACTTCATAGCTCCCATAACCTTTGCCATAGGGTGCTCTAAAGTAGTATCTAGAATATCATAGTAATATGATAGTGGTGTTCCTTGAATTGTGTCTCCATTATCAATTAGCATCACATTATTATTATTTTCTCTTACACTTTTAACATATGATGAAACTTTAGCTAATCCCTGTGCTTTAGCTGGTGCTTTTCCTGTTCCATAATCATAGTTTAAAACTGTACCATGAACATCTGTTGTTGCTAATAAAGTTATTGAACTAGATATATTAATCATTCTTGATATATCAGTATTAGGTATTGTATTTTTATCATTTTTATCCTTATTTTCTTTACACCAATCTATAAATGCATCTCTTACTAGAACATGAGTATCATTTTTAACATCTAACCCGCCATACTTTGTAAATGCAGTAAATGAATCTCCTCCTTGAGCCACAAAGTCTGGGACTGCTACAGATAAACTTTCGTTATCACTAATAGGAGTTCCATCTTCCTTTGTAATAGTTTTAACTCTTTGGCCCGATGGAAGATTTGAATTATAGCTAAATTTAATTCCTGATACCTGTAATCCCTTGCTTTTATCCGCAACAGCCTGTTCTAAAACTTCTTTTAATTGAGATTTTGTCATGCTTAATTTATAAATTGTGTTATCAAAAGGCATAAACTGCCACATAGTTCCAACTGTAATATTTCCTTGTGGAATATCTATTCTAAGACCTCCATTGTTTTGGAAACCAACATCAGCTTTAATAGAATTTCTTGTAACATCAGATGCCCAATTTCCTAAAACTGATGATCCATATGGAGATACATCTAATTTTCTTGTTAAATCCTTTTCTGTATTATACCCAATAACTTCACTCGTCATTGGTTCTATATGTTTATTGGCATTATCTACAATTTTATCAACATCACTGTCTGTTTGTGGTGTTCCAGTTTTATATCCTTTGTCATTATCTAACGCCACATAACTTGTTTCAATACTTGGCTGATTAAATATGATTTTATTATCACTATTTATCGTAAATTTAGCATCTATATATCCTTTACCATTTGATCCACCAATATATACTGGGATATTTGTATTCTTAGCAATCGCAGCAGTTTTAGTATGGCTATGTCCACCAAACACAGCATCTACATTCTGAACATTATTAGCCAGATCAAATATTGGTCCTGTTGCATTATCACCATTATCACCTTCATGTACCAATACTATTACTACATCTGCCAACTTATCTTTCTTTATTTGTAATGCAATAGGATTTATTTCACTTGCAAGATCTGTAAATTTATAGTCACTCACAAATTTAGGCGATACACTCGTTTCTGTTTCTCTTGTTATTCCACCTATAACTGCAATTTTTACGCCATCTTTAGTTATAATTTTATATGGATCAAATACACGTTTTCCAGTCTTCTTATCATAAAGATTGCTGCAAACTATTGAATATGCTGATCCTTTCATTGTTGTATTTATAGTTGTATCCAATCCCCAATCAAACTCATGATTTCCAAGAGTTGTTATCTCCATTCCAATCTTAGACATAGCCTCCTGAACAGGAACCCCTTTCATGATATTAGATGTTGCAGAACCTTGATACAGATCACCTCCACCTAAAATCAATGTTCTATCTTTATTGGACTCCTTCACTTTTTCTACTCTATCTGCTAAAACCCCTGCAACTTGATTTCCTGATGAATCATTAAGTGCCCCATGAAAATCAGTAATTTCGATAACGTCAAATATTTTTTCATTCTCAGTTGCATAAGCTCTTATAGAAAATGAACTAAATAAAGTAATTATAAAAAATAAGCTAGTGAAAATTGATATAACTTTTCTGAACTTTAGAAGTTTTTTCATAATTATTTTCCCCCTAATACTAATCTCATTTACATATTATTACTCATAAAAAATTATATGACACATATTTTTATAATAATATATTTACTGTAAATGTAATTCATGTATCATTCAGGTTATTCTTATAATAATTTTATTTATCAAACTCATATTATCTTGTGTTTAATCAAATAAAAAACTACCAAAAATATTTTTATACTTTCGGTAGCATACTTAATTAGTATTTATTTTTTTCCTTAATTGCTCTATCCATGTCCCTCTTATGAGCTCTTTCTAACATCGAGTCTCTCTTATCATAATTTTTCTTACCTTTACAAACTCCAAGCGCAACCTTAACTTTTCCATCCTTTAAATACAATGATAAAGGGATTAGGGTATATCCATCTCTAGACACTAAACCATCAAGCCTTCTTATTTCATCTCTATGAAGGAGTAATTTTCTTTCTCTTAATGGATCTACATTAAATATATTTCCTTGTTCATAAGGAGATATGTGCATATTCTTTACAAATATTTCATCATTATATATATCTGCGTAACAATCTTTAAGATTTACTCTTCCATTTCTTATTGATTTAACCTCTGTCCCAACTAAAACTAATCCTGCTTCCATTGCCTCTTCTATAAAATATTCATGCCTTGCTTTTCTATTTTCTGCCAATGAATTTTCATTTCTTTTTCTTGCCATCTTAATCACCCGCTATGGTTATATTTCTACTAAAATTATATTATACCCATTTCTGTAAATCAACTTATTTTGAGCATTGCTAAATATCAACACTCAAAATAAGTCTATACGCATAAAGTTTTAATTCCTCAGAATATAAAAATCATATCTTATACTTCAACTAACTCTTTTTCTATTTCGTCAACTTTTTCTTCTGATTCAGAATCTTTATTTGTTTCTTCTCTTTTTGGCTCTTGCGTAATCTTAAAAAATATTTCTCTATTTGTTATATCTACATTAACACATTCTATTTTTACTTTATCTCCAAGTTTATATAGCTTTTTAGTTCTTTCACCAATCAAGCTTAGATTTGCTTCATTGAATATATAATAATCATCATCTAGATCTGTTATATGAACTAAACCTTCAATTGTGTTTGGTAGCTCAACAAATATTCCAAAAGATGTAACTGAAGATATAATCCCTTCAAATTCTTGACCAATTCTCTCTTGCATATATTCAGCTTTTTTAAGATCATCAACTTCTCTTTCCGCATCTTGAGCTTTTCTTTCCATTTCTGATGATTGTTTAGCCGCATAACCTACTATATTTTTTAATTTATTTATTCTAGTTCCATCTACTTCTCCATGCAAATATTCTTTTATAATTCTATGAATTTGCAAATCAGGGTATCTTCTTATTGGCGAAGTGAAATGGCAGTAGTACTCAGCTGCAAGCCCAAAATGTCCACTACACTCCGGTGCATATCTTGCCTGCATCATAGATCTTAATAACAGTGTACTTACAACTGTTTCCTCATTTTTTCCCTTAACCTTTTCTAGAATATCTTGAAAACTTTTTGGTCTTATTTCTTCTGTCCATTGGATAGCATATCCCAAGTTATAAACAAATTCTTTGAATTTAGCTAATTTTTCTTCATCTGGACTCTCATGTATTCTATATACAAAAGGTAAATGAGTGCCAAACATATGCTCTGCAACTGTCTCATTTGCTGCTAACATAAATTCTTCTATCATCCTGTTTGATATTTCACGATCATACGGTTTAATCTCAATTGGTTTTCCTAAATCATTAAGTGTTATTTTAGCTTCTGCTATTTCAAAATCAATAGCTCCTCTTCTTGTTCTCTTATTTCTTAATATGCCACATAACTCTTCCATCATTTTAAAGTCATCTACAAGATAATCATATCTTTTTATAAGTTCTTCATCATTATCTCTTAATATCTTTGTAACATCTTTATATGTCATTCTCTCATTGGTTTTGATTACAGACTCTACAATTTCATGATCTACAACTTTTCCTTTATGATCTATTTCCATGAAGCAAGTTAATGTTAACCTATCTACTCTAGGGTTTAATGAGCATATCCCATTAGATAATTTTCTAGGTAACATTGGAACAACTCTATCAATTAAATAAACTGACGTTGCTCTTTTCAATGCTTCCTTATCCAATGGACTATTTTCTTTTACGTAGTGAGTTACATCAGCAATGTGAACTCCCAATTTAAAGTTTCCATTACTTAGTTTTTCGATAGATACAGCATCATCTAAGTCCTTGGCATCCTCGCCATCTATTGTGACCATTCTCAAATCTCTTAAGTCTCTTCTGCCTTTATATTCTTCTTCATCAATCTCCTCAGAAATACCTTCAGCATATTTTTGAACTTTTTCACTAAATTCTTCTGGAAGTCCAAGTTTTTTGATTATCATTAGAATATCTATTCCTCTGTCGCCTTTTCTTCCTAAGACTTCTGTTACAACTCCTTCAGCCTTTCTATTTTCTTCAGGCCATCTTGTTATCTTAACTGTAACAACATCTCCATCTTTAGCGCCATTCCTATCCTTTTTCGAAATAAATACGTCTTTTGATATTCTTGGATCCTCAGAAACTACAAATCCAAAATTTTTAGAATCTTCATATACGCCTACTATTCTAGTTGTATTTCTTTCGATAATTTCAACTACTTCGCCTTCTCTTTTTTTAGTTTTTGTATCTTCTCTTGTTACTCTAACGGATATTTTATCACCATTCATAGCTCCATTTATACAATTACTTGGAATAAATACGTCTTTTTGTCCCTCTTCTTCTGGGATTAAAAATCCAAAACCTTTTGAATGTGACTGAAGTGATCCTATAATAAGACCTTCTTCCTCATGTTCCTCGTTAGCTATCATATACTTATCTTTTTTTGTTCTTATAATAAATCCCTCATCTTCCATAGTCCTCAAAGTCTTTTTAAACGCATTATATTCATTTTTCTTTATATCAAATACAGCAATTAATTCTTCAATGTCCATTGGTCTATATGCAGGTTCTTTCATAAAACTTGCTAATGTCTGTTTTATTCCCATAATTTCTTCCTCCATTATACTATTACTATATCTTATTCCTATATATCTATATACTACCACAATAACCTTGTACAATATAGATTTTATCTTATTTTAATATTAGTATTGACATATATATTCTAATTTATTTATATACTATAGTTTAGTTAATTAAAAAATATCAATATTTGAGTTGTTTATATATGATGCAATGATAAATTTACATTTAAAATCCTGTTAATACAAATATTCAAATAAGGCTGGTAATTTAAAAAATCAATTGAAATATATATCCAAGAATTATTTAACAAAAAAATAGATATCCCCTTTTAGCAAAAGGATATCTATAAATGACTTCATAATTAAAATATTTAAATTTTAAATTTACTTAATAATTCGTATTATTTTCTTAAATTTTTTACTTATTTTATGTTTAAAGATTCTTACAGGTGAATCTATGCGCTTGCACTAATTGCAGTAGTATAAATCTTTTCTAATAAATTAAGTGCTCCTTTATATCCAATATAAGTTCTTGATAATACTACCTCATATGATACCGGAAAACCAACTTCAATAATTGCCCCCTTTAGTTGTTTAGCTGTATCTCTTTCCCATGTAGTACCAAATATAATAGGAGGCTTATGTCCGAAGTCTGTCTGCTTCAGTAATTGGCCTATTACATACCCATCCTCTGCAAAATCAATATCCACAGATACATCTTCTGCTAATTTACTATATTCACTTGCGATTGCTCTTCTATGCTGTTCTGGAGGATTTTCAGTAATAATTTGTTTAGCCGGAATTAATCCTAACTGATTTACTAAAAATTTATTTAGAGCTAAATTATAAGCGCTATCTCCTACTACTGCATATTTAGCTGGTAGTCCCCACCAGTATTCAGCATAGAAATCTGAAAAATGCTCTAAATAATAGTAGTAATTTTTTTCTTCATCTTTTATAAAATCTTCACTTTTTTGTTTATCTATTCCTGAGAAGTCAACTACTTTACGCAAAAATGCACTTGTTTCCTTTGCTCCAATAGGAACAATAGGGATGTGTAGAAATGGTTGTTCATATTTATTTTCAAGATGCTTAGCAGTGTCTAAGCCAAGCCAAGGAGAAAGCACTAAATTAAACTGTGCCCTAGGTATATCTTTCCACTCGCTTACTCCTTTTGATTCTGGTCCAAATAGAATGTTTACTTTAAGCCCTGCTCCTTCAAGCACACGTTTTATTTCTGTAAGATCTCCACGCCAAAATGTATTTTGATATGGCAAAAGTGACCACACATTAACTAAACCTTTCTCTTTTTCTCCATCATATTCTCCAACATATTGATCTATAATAGCCTTTGTAACTAATTCATGACCTATAAAATTATTTCCCTTAAATCCACCAGTTTCCGCATATACAATAGGATCTCCTTTTTTCTGAAATTCTCCAACAACTGCTCCAACATCATCTCCAACAATTTCTCCAATACACCCTGTAAGAACTACAAATAAATCTGCATCCATGATTTTTAATGAAGCTCTGATTAATTCTCTTAGCCGATTTTCTCCACCAAATACAACTTCATTTTCACCTGCATTAGAACTTGGTGATACTGCTCCTCCACTATACCCTCCACCTTGAAAACCATTACAAAAAGCAAGCCCTGTATATTGTTTATCAGCACAACCAGGCCCACAGTTTACAATAGGCATAACTCCTGGAATAGATGATGCACTATAAAGTGCTCCTATTGCGCACCCATAACGTACTTGATTTATAGAATTTGTTTGTTGCAATTTTATATTTTCATTGATTCCCATAATCTTCTCCTTCAAAAATTAACTATATTATTTTTTCATTTAATATCTCAGGTTTTTTTGCAAGTATATAAGGATCTTCTTGATCAAGCCACCACTTTGTATAAGGCAATTTGACATGCTCTTTAAGGTCTTGATGAAACTTTTTATGTGCCAGAACATCTAATACAGCCTCTCCTAAATTAATCATTCCATCATAACCTATGGCAAGGTGTTCATCTCCAAGTGGTGCTGCTGGTATTCCAAGTCTTGAAGCTAAAGGAGCAAGTCCATTATGCCTTATTAATATAAAATCTGGATTTGTCTTTTTTAAGAGTCCATAAAATTGATATTGTTGTCTATTACTTACACTAAATGAAGGTACATCATCATAATTATCTATTAAAAATTTAAGAGAATCCTGCTTTGAATCTCCACTATCATAAACTGGATCATGATGAAATACTAAAGAACCATTTACTTCAACTCCTAGTTCTCTCAAAACAGTAATTAAACCATGAGCATAAGCTGAACCAGTTGCAACATATCCTTTTACGCCTTTAAGTTTTTCCCTAAGTTCTTTTAGCTTAGGTTTTATTCTTTCATGTTCTTTTTTGATAAAAGCTTCAGCAAGTTCCTCTTTATGAGTGACTCTTGCTATTTCACGTATCCAAGCATCTGTACCTGCAAAGCCATAAGGTTGAGGCGCCTTTATTTCTGGAACTCCAAATTCTTGTTCTAATGCTGCTGCCATATACGATGATAAGGTATAACAAAAACCAACTGTTCCTGCTGCTTCTGAAAGTTGTGCAAGATCATCTACCGTAGCTAAATCCACAACATAATTTACTCTTAACCCTAACTCTCCTAGCATTGGTGTGAATACATCAGATCCCCAAAGATTTATAACATTAATTAAATCTTCCTGCTTTTTAGGATTTTTACGTACAATTTTTCTAAGAATTCCATGTTGAGTAGCATCAAAACCTGTGCTCCAATGTTTTGATCTAAAGCCTTCACAGGCAAGTGGAATTACGGGTATGCCAATTTCATCTTCTGCTTCCGCAGCCACACTCTCCATATCTTCTCCAATGATTCCTGTCGCGCAAGATGTACCTAAAAAAATGGCCTTAGGACTATACCTTTCAAAAGCATCTTTAATTGATTGTTTTAACTTTTTAACACCTCCAAATACCATGTCACTTTCATCTAAGTTAGTACAAATAATATTAATTTATTTATATTACTTAGTCATCAAACAATGTTGTACTTAGATATCTATCTCCCCTATCAGGAAAAACAATAACTATATTTCCACCATCGATTTCCTCAGATAACTTCAATGCTGCTGCAAGTATTGCTCCAGATGATGATCCAACTATTAAACCTTCCTTTTTAGCCAGTAACTTTACATTCTTAAAAGCCTCATCATCATTAACCTTTATAACTTTATCAACTAAAGATATATCCATTGTTTTAGGAACAAAATCATTTCCTATACCCTCTATTTTGTAACTCTTATGCTCTCCACCGACCATTGTTGACCCTTCTGGATCTGCGAGTACTCCTTTAATATCCTTATCCTTTTCTTTTAGATATTTTATGATCCCCGTAAATGTGCCTCCACTTCCCGCACCTGCCACAAAATAATTTATATTACCATCTAATGCTTTATATATTTCAGGGCCTGTTGTTTCATAATGAGCTAAAGGATTATCTTCATTTTCAAATTGACCTAGACTAATGCTATTGGGAATCTCTTTTAATAACTCATTAGCTTTATTTATAGCTCCAAGCATCCCTTCTTCATCTGGAGTATTAATGATTTTAGCCCCCAAAGCTTTCATTAGCTTTTGCTTTTCTATTGAAAATTTGGTTGGTACTACAAAGATTATATTATAGCCTCTATTTATTGCCGCTAGAGCTATACCAAGACCAGTATTTCCTGCTGTTGCATCAACTATGGTATACCCCCTCTTTAAGCTTCCATTTCTCTCAGCTCCCTCAATCATTGTTACTCCAATTCTATCTTTTATACTGCCACCAGGATTAAAACATTCAAGTTTAGCAAATATATTAACATTTTTTTTAACATTGATATGTGTGAGTTTTATAAGCGGAGTATTTCCAATAAGTTCTTTTACATCACTTACATAATTCATATCAAACTCTCCTTAAATCCATTGTTTAAGTCCTCAATTAGATCATCAATATTTTCTATCCCTACTGACAACCTAACTAGATTATCGACAATTCCAACCTCCTGCCTTATTTTATATGGAATTGCTGCATGTGTCATGCTAGCTGGGTGACATATTAAAGATTCCACCCCACCTAGACTTTCTCCTAAAGTTATAAGTCTTAGTGAACTTAGAAACTTTTTGTAATCTATCTTTTCATTTATAACAAAAGACAATACTCCCCCAAAGCCAGATGCTTGTTTCTTATGAATTTCATATCCTTTCGAATCTTTTATTCCTGGATAATAAATTTTAGCGATATAGTCACTTTGTGATAAAAATTGTGCTATTTTCTCTGCATTTTCATTGTGCCTATCTAATCTAACACCTAAAGTTTTTATGCCTTGAAGCAATATAAATGAATCAAATGGTCCAAGTACTCCTCCCGTTGAATTTTGTATAAAATGTAACTTGTCCCAAAGCTCATCATTATTTACAGCTATTAATCCAGCTACTACATTACTATGACCTCCTAAATACTTAGTAGCACTATGAACAACAATATCCGCTCCAAATTCTAAAGGTCTTTGCAAATATGGTGACATAAACGTATTATCTACAACAGTAAGTGCTCCGTATTCCTTTGCAAGCTTACTAACCTCTTCTATATCTGTAATATCCATGAGCGGATTTGTTGGAGTTTCAATAAAAACGGCCTTTATACTTGCGTTGTCCTTTCCATTTTCTAGAATTCTTTTTACATCATTTAGTCTAGAAAAGTCAACTATCTCATATTGAAGATTAAAATTCTTAAATACTTTATCAATTACTCTAAAAGTTCCTCCATAAAGATTACTTGGAATTATCACTTTGTCACCGCTATGAAATAAAGATAAAACAGCCGTAATAGCAGCCATTCCGCTGCTAAATGCAAGTCCACCGCTTCCACTTTCTAACAAGGCAATGGTTTTCTCTAATGCTTCCCTTGTCGGATTTCCAGTCCTTGAATATTCATATCCTTTATTTTTACCTAACTGTTCTTGCTTATATGTGGAAGTTTGATAGATTGGAACATTCACCGATCCTGTTGTCTCATCCCCATCAATTGCACCATGAACTAATAATGATTCTATTTTCATTTTTCTCTCCTCCTCAAGGTTTCGCTAGTGCAAAGTTTTCTACACTATTCTTTATTTCTTATATATAAATGTTGCTACTATTTCTAAATATAAATTACTATATATTACTCATATTATTCTTATTTGTTTACTATGTTTTAGAATAAATAAAATATTTATATTTTATTTTCTTTCACAATTGTCATTATGAATCTTTAATAATTTTTTAATACTTGTTTCTATTCATATTAATCAACTAATTTCCTATCCATGAGAGAAAGTTTCAACAACTTCTTTATCATATAATTGACCATGTATATCTTGATTTTTACCTGGAACTCCACAGGCATCAGCTCTGCAATGTTTGCAGTGCCTAAATACATCAAGATATTCACCTGCTTCTCCCCTACATTTATCAAGCATTAGGCATGATGGCGCTTCAAGATGAGAAAGTTCGTTTTGTGGTATTAGTGGAATTATATTTAATATTGATGCTCCTAACTCCTTAGTTACTTTAGCTATCTCCTTGATATGTCTATCATTAATTCCTGGTATTAAGACACTATTTATTTTTACTATAACTCCTAATTCGCTAATCTTTTTAATACCTCTAAGTTGTGCATTTATTAACTTCTTTGCACCTTCTTCCCCTTCTAGTCTTTTACCATCTTCATCAATTACAAAAGAACATATATCTTTTTGAATCTTTGGATCGATGGCATTAACAGTAACAGTTATTGTCTCAACCCCAGCTTCAACAATCTTTTCTGCCTTTTCTTCCAATCTTAATCCATTGGTACTTAAGCAGTTAATAAGATGAGGAAATTCTTTTTTTACTAATTTAAAAGTCTCAAGAGCATGATCAGTTGCAAGTGTATCTCCTGGGCCTGCAATCCCAACAACACTAATTTCTGGACATAACATTAATGCTTTCCTAACAGTTTTTACAGCCTCTTCTGGAATAAGTAGTAATGAACTTACCCCTGGACGCACTTCTGATTTATTAAATCCCCTTCTGCAAAACTTACATTGCATGTTACATGAGGGACTCACTGGTAAGTGTATCCTCCCATATTTAAAATGCGCCTCCCCACCTAGGCACGGATGAGTTTTTACAAGGTGGTCAAAATTCCCCATATAGTTCACTTCCTTTATTCTAACTTTGATCAAAATTTATTCACTATCCAAAGTTTATTTTTATACTCTAAGTCCTAATTTAATTGAATTCTTTAAATACTATTTACTTACTTGAATCATACTTATAACTTAGATTATTAATATAAATCTAAAATATTTACTTTTGAATTTAGCACTTTTTTTAGTATATCTTCTATAAAATAAGGTGCCTCAATTCCTTTTATTCCTTTCGACTCAACCTCAGCTAAGGCTCCTTGTCCAATTCTCGCTACAAAGACTGCTTTACAATCATATATTAATTCAATAGATTTACTTAAAGCATCCTCAGTATGTTGAAATTCCTGGCACGATGGCTCATTAAATCTTGTCTCTACATACTTATATTCTTTATCATCCACTTCAACAATTAAGAATTGCTTTGTTCTTCCAAAATGTTGATTTACAACTTTTCCATCACTGCTTGCAAATGCTATTTTGTATGACATATCTTCCTCCTCTTTAAAATGCTGGAACTACCGCAGACCCATATTTTTCTTTAATAAAGTTTTTAACATCATCTGTAGTTAGGGCTGAAACAAGTGCCTTGATTTCTTTTCTATCTTTATCTCCTTTTCTAACCGTAATTACATTTGCGTAAGGAGAATCTCCATCTTCCCTCAGAATTGCTGTATTTGGATCAATTTTAGCATCTAAAATTATATTAGTATTTATTACTGCTCCCGCTAAATCTCCAAGAGATCTAGGTAATTGTGCTACATCTGCCTCTACAAATTGAAGATGTTTAGGATTTTCAGCTATATCATTTGGTGTCGCAGAATAATTTTCTAATCCACTTTTTAGTTTAATTAGTCCATTTTTTTCAAGAAGAACTAAAGCTCTATATTCATTTGAAGTGTTGTTAGGTATACCTATCTTATCCCCATCTTGTAAATCATTTATTGATTTAAGTTTATTAGAATATAATCCTATGGGCTCAACGTGTATTTTTCCTGCCACTTCAAAGTCGTATCCTTTTTCTTTTGATACAGACTCTAAGTAAGGAACATGTTGAAAATAATTTGCATCAATTTGCTTTTCATCCAATGCCGGATTTAGCTGGCCTTCATCATCAAGGGTCACTATTTCTAAGTTAATACCTTGTTCCTTTAGTTTTGGCTTAATATGCTCTAATATCTCAGCATGCGGTGTTAATGCTGCACCTACTTTTAAAGTCACTTCGCTCTTTTCAGTTGTTGTTGATGCACTTGTAGCTTTGCTTGCATCTTCTTTGTTAGCTGAGCATCCAGCAAATACTCCTACTAAAAGTAATCCACTTGTAATTATTGATAATAATTTTTTCTTCAATTTAATCCCTCCATATTTATTCAAACTTAAATCTCTTCTTATTAATTGACTTTGCGATGAGATCTCCAATAAGCTGTATAGCTTGTACTATAATAACTAGAATAACTACAGTCCCTATAAGTACATCTGTACGAAATCTTTGGTAGCCAAATCTTATAGCTAAACTTCCAAGTCCGCCAGCACCAATTGCACCTGCTATAGCTGTAAAGCCTATTATTCCTATAATTGCTATAGTTATTCCTCTTACAATTGAAGGAAGAGCTTCTGGAAGCAGAACTTTTTTTATTATATCAATAGGAGTTGCGCCCATTGATTCTGCAGCTTCTATTTTTCCAAATTCAACTTCCTTTAAGCTGTTTTCAATTATTCTCGCAATAAATGGAGCTGAACCTATTGAAATAGATACTATTGCTGCATTTGCACCCAATGTTGTCCCAACAATAAATTTTGATAATGGCAATAATATAATTATTAATATTATTTCAGGCGTGGATCTTATTACATTAATTAAGAAACCAGCGATTTTGTTGACTTTATATAAAGGAAAAATCCCGCCTTTATCTGTAACAACCAATAATACTCCAATTGGTACGCCTATCAAAAAGGCTACTATTGATGAAAGCAATACAATATATAAAGTTTCCTCTGTTCCAACTAAAAGTAATTTAATTAAATCATTGCTCATATTCCTTCACCTCCTGAAAATTTCCTATTATTTTGAAATCCTTCTGTTATTGTTATAAATTTCTTTAAAGTATCACTTTTAGGATTTAAAAATAAGTTTTCTGTATTTCCCTCTTCTACTATATGACCATCTTCTAAAACTACCATATTATTAGTGCAAAACCTTAACACATCTAGTTCGTGTGTTATTATCACTATTGTTAAGTTTAACCTTTGGTTTATATTTTTCAAAAGTTCTAAAATTGAAAAGGTGGTTTGTGGATCTAAAGCAGAAGTTGCTTCATCGCTTAATAATACATCAGGCTGATTAGCTAATGCTCTTGCAATACCAACCCTTTGTTTTTGCCCTCCACTTAGTTGAAGTGGATATGAATCCCTCTTTTCTGACAATTCAACTAATTCTAATATCTCTTCAACTCTTCTCTTTATTGCATCTTTCTTATATCCTGAAATTTCTAATGGAAAAGCAATATTTTCATAAACAGTTTTTGAATCAAATAAATTAAATTGTTGAAATATCATACCTATTTTTTTTCTAGCACTTCTTAATTCTTTTCTATTTAACTTAGTTATCTCATTTTCTCCAATGATTATATTACCAGAATCAGGTTTTTCAAGGCCATTTAAGCAACGTATTAATGTCGATTTACCTGCGCCGCTAAAACCAATTACTCCAAATATATCCCCTTGCACTATTTCTAGGCTTATATCTCTCAATACCTCAACTTTTCCTGTTTGAGTATTAAATGTTTTACTTATATTCTTAACAGTTATCATAAAATTGCCTCCCATTACCTCGAATAGTGATTTTTTAAGTCTTCCTATTCCTTATAATATGCCTAAAGGATTTTAAACTAAATTATATAATCCTCATCTAAATCCATTAATCCATATTCTATTAAAATTTCTTCGAGTCTGTCTTGAGTCATTGGTTTTGGAATTACAAATAAATCATTTTCTTCTATCTTTCTAGCTAATTCTCTGTACTCATCAGCCTGTTTATCTTCTGGGTTAAACTCTATGACAGTCTTTTTTCTTATTTCAGCTCTCTGAACAACATTATTTCTTGGTACAAAATGAATTAATTGTGTCCCAAGTTCCTTTGCAAAAGCTTTCAACAGGTCAAGCTCTCTATCAACATTTCTGCTATTACATATTATTCCTCCAAGTCTAACTCCACCTTTTAGCGCATACTTTTGAATTCCTTTGGAGATGTTATTTGCAGCATATAATGCCATCATTTCACCGCTTGCAACTATATATATTTCTTTTGCTTTACCTTCTCTTATAGGCATTGCAAAACCTCCACATACAACATCCCCAAGAACGTCGTAAAATACATAATCTAAATCTTCAGTGTAGGCTCCTAACCTTTCAAGCATTCCAATAGAAGTTATAATTCCTCTTCCTGCGCATCCAACTCCAGGCTCTGGGCCTCCGGATTCAACGCATTTTATACCTTTAAAGCCTGTCTTCATAATGGCTTCAAGCTCTATATCTTCTCCTTCTTCTCTTAAAGTATCTAAAACAGTTCTTTGAGCTAGTCCCCCTAATAATAATCTTGTTGAATCTGCTTTAGGATCGCAACCAACTACCATTACATTTTTCCCAAGCTCTGCAAGTCCTGCTGTTAAATTTTGAGTAGTTGTTGATTTTCCTATTCCCCCCTTACCGTAAATTGCTACTTGTCTTAAAGTTTTTTCTGTCATTGCTATATTCTCCTTTTTTATAAATTATTAAAACTTAGCGGCATATAAAAATATAAATTCTTTTAATTTGTCATTTCTCTATTTTAATATGCCTAAAGTATTTTTAAGCTTTCCCTGTGATTAGCTTAAAGCTTCCTTAAAAGCTTGTCTTAGGTCATTAATCAAATCTTCGGAATCCTCAAGACCAATTGAAAGCCTAATAGTTTCTTGAGGAATTTTTGCTAATTTTAATTGTTCTTCTGTTAATTCTCCATGGGTTGTCTTAGGTACATTAACAATTAAAGATCCAGCATCTCCAACATTAGCTTGATAACTAAATAGTTTTACTGAATTTATTAATTTATAAATTTGTTCTGTATTTCCTTTAAAACCAAAAGTAAAGGTTGAGCCTACTCCTTTAGCAAAATATTTATCTGCTAAAAATTTATATGGGCTTCCCTCGATTTGAGGATAATTTATCCAGGCAACAGATTCTTCATTTTTAAGATAATCTATTATTTTTCTTGTGTTATTAATTTGCTTCTGGACCCTTTCAGATAATATTTCTAAACCTATTAATATCAAATAAGCATCAAAAGGACTTAAAACCGCTCCAAAATATGTTAGATAATCTAATCTGATTTTTCCAGCAAATGCACTTTCTTTAAATACATCTATATAACTTCTTTCATTTCCCTCTAAATCTTTTAGAGTAAAGTACGGTTCAGAAAACTGAGGATACCTTCCATTTGCCCAATTGAATTTACCACTATCAACTATTACTCCTGCAATCACGTTTCCATGGCCACTTAGGGCTTTTGTTGCTGAGTATATTACTATATCTGCTCCATATTTAATAGGATTAAATAGATATGGTGTTGCGAATGTATTATCAACAATTAGTGGAATATTATTTTCATGTGCTATCTTAGCGATTGCCTCTATATCATATAATGCTGCATTAGGGTTGCTTATAGTTTCTATAAAGATTGCTTTTGTGTCTTCTTTTATAGATTTTCTAAATTCCTCAATATCATTGTCATCTTCAATCCTGTCAATTTGGATTCCGAACTTAGGATAAAGTTTTTTTAAAGCATCTACGGTTCCACCATACAATTGATGTGTTGTTAAAATTCTTCCTCCCCCTTCTGCTACTACAAGTAATGCATAAGTTATAGCTGCCATTCCTGATGCAACGCCTACCGCTGCTATTCCACCATCCAAAGAAGCTATTCTATTTTCCAAAACACTAACTGTTGGATTTCCAAGTCTGCTATAAATAAAACCTTCTTCAGAAAGACTCGCTAACCTATCAAATCTTTCTGCTTCCCCTACTTCAAAAGATGCTGTTGCATATATCGGTACTGATACAGCATCATTATGTTCCTTTGGATTGTATCCTCCTCTAACTTTAATAGTATCGAACTTGTAATTACTCATCTTTCTCCCTCCAAATTTATCAATTATTCATGTTAATTTGCATTAATAATTCTTATAAAAGTGCTCATATTTAAAGCCTCTATAAATCCCTTTTATATTAGTTGACTTAAATCCATCTCAAACCCACTATTTATCTATAAATATTTATATATTTTTATATTTAAATTCTTATATAGATACATATTTAAATGGTTAAATTTTTTTCTATTTAACCATATACATATTTAAACTCTTACATATTTTCATATTTATCTATAGGTGTTTAGCACTCTATCATATATGTCCTCAATTGCTCTAAGCCCACCATTGTATCCAGCATAACCACAATTTAATACAAGTCTATATGTTACTGGCACACTAGTGATAAGCAAATCTGCATTTAATTTTGCCGCTAAATCTCTATCCCAGCCACTTCCAAGTATTAAAGCCCTGCCTTCTTGAAAATCCTTTTCTTTTTCCTTTTCTATTTCCAATTGAACTATACCAGCATCTACATTAAATTCAACTTCTGCTGATCGATATTCAGATATGCTTTCAAATTCTTTTATTATAGATTCTTTATATTGCTCTGGGGTATCATCAATAATAAATTGCTTTCCTGGAAGTATTCCAAGTTCATTTAATAGGAATTTAGAAAATCCTAATGAATACGATGCATCTAAAATGCTGTAGAATTTTCTAGGCAACCCATATCTAAACTCAAGCATAAAGTCCGCAGTTTTTTCTATATGAAAATAAAATTTTTCTTCTTCTTTCTTTATAAAATTCTCAACCTTATTCTTATCTAAATCTGCAAATTCACCAACTTGCCTTAAAAATTTCGATGTAGCTATTGCTCCTATTGGTAAGTATGGAAAATGCACGTATGGTGTTTTATATTTATTTTTTAGATGTTCTGCAATATTTAATCCTACCCATGAACTTGCAACTATATTAAACTCCGCATTAGGTATTGTCTTCCATTCTTCAATGCCATTAGATTCATTTCCAAAAAGTATATTTACTTCTAAACCAATACCTTCAAGAACTCTTTTTATTTCTTCTAAATTTCCACTCCAATATGGATCTTGGTAAGGTACTGTTGCAAATACATTTACAAGTCCCTTTTTTACACTATTGCTATTTTTGAATTTATCTACATATTGATCTATTATTGCATTGACAACTTCACTGTGGCTTACATAGTTATTGCTTTTAAATCCACCTGTCTCCACATATACAATAGGTTTATCTTGTTCTTGATATTTTGATGTTACGCTTCCTACATCGTCTCCAACAATATCTGATGTGCATCCAGTAAGTACCACATACAAATCAGCATCTATTACTTGGAAAGCTCCATCAATAACATTCTTAAGTTTTCGTTCCCCACCAAACACTACATCAGCTTCTGTAGCATTAGTACACGGAATTGTATTTCCTCCAGCATAGCCTTCGCCTTGTCCTATTAAAGAACTGATTTTATTACTGCATCCTGGTCCAGAATGTAGTATAGGAACTCCTCGTTTTATGGCTATTACTGTTTGCTGTGCTCCTAAAGCACAGGAAAATCTAGGTTGTTCAATAATTTTCGACACTACTATTACCTCCTAAGAAAGTAAATGGATCTTGATCTAGCCACCATTTTGTATAAGGCATAGTACTATGCTTGGCTAAATTACTTACAAATTCTCTATTATCAAGAGTTTCAACTATTCTTGAAGCATAATTTAAAACTCCCTGGTATCCAAAACCAAATTGCTCATCCCCAATTAATAAAGTTGGTATTCCAAGCTTTGCCCCCCACATAGTCATTCCACCGTGTCTTGCAATCATAAGATCTGGTTTTACTCTGTTTAATATATTAACCAATTCATAGGCTTGTTTATTACAAACATTATAGTGCTTGATATCACCATAAATATTGACTGTTTGAGCTAAAGCATCTGAATCCTTATTTTTATTATCATATAAAGGATCATGATGAAATATTGCTGCTCCTTGAACATTTAAACCAAGCTCTCTAAGCATCGCTATTATTGCGTGGCCATGAGCCGCTCCTGCTGTTACATATGCTGTCTTTCCTTTTAGTTTTTCTCTATATTCTTCAAGTTTAGGAAGAACTCTTTCATGTTCTTCCTCTATAATTTTTTCAATTTCTTCTTCCCTGTCTAATACTTTACCTATCTCTCTCATCCATATATCAGTTCCTTCTATTCCATATGCTGGTGGAGCTTTTATTTCCTTTACTCCATATTCTTGCTCTAAAGCTGCTCCCAAGTAAGTACTTAGTGAAGAACAGACATGAATCGTTGCTGTTGCTTCTGAAATATACTCTAGTTCTGCAACTGTTGAAAATGGTACGATATATTGCGCCTCATAACCTAATCTATTTAAAAATTCATCAAAAATGTGGCTTCCCCAAAAATTAGCAACATTAACCTTATTAGTCCTCTTTCTTGGAGGCTTTACTAGTTTTCTTAAAATTGAATGATAAGCAGCATCAAATCCTGTTGTCCAAATCTTTGATCTAAAGCCTTCGCAAGAACAAGATATAACTGGTATCCCTAGTTCCTTTGATAAATCCTCAGTTATTGAATCAACATCCTCACCTATGATCCCAGATGCACAGGATGTTGTAACAAAGATCGCATTAGGTTTTGTTCTTTTATAAGCTTCTCTTACAGCATCCTCTAATTTCTTAGCAGCACCGAAAACAGTGTCTTTTTCTTCAATGCAGGTGCTAAAATATCTTCCTATTGTAGCTGGAAGTTCTCTTTTCATCTGCTCAACTCTATAAGTAAAATTAAAACCAAAAAAATCTCCTGCGCATCCTATTGGTGCGTGATTTACAACTACTGCATCCCTTATCATTGCAAGTTGACAAAAAGCGTGCCCCGCATTACATCCCATGCATTGAGAAAATTTTCTTGAACAATCCTTTAACTTCCCTGCATGTGCACATGTTATAAGTTCTTTTGCAGAACCATTAAATCCAGTTATAGATCCCAATCTAGTTTCTCTTATAGTTACAGAAGATTCTTTTAGATTGATTGTTCCCATAATATTGATAGTCCTCCTTTAAATCATTGTTTAAATAAAATCTTTCAATATAAAAAAGAGGACATACTTCTACTCTTAGAAGTACATCCTCTGGTTTTCCAGTCAGATTCTTTAGATATTATTCTTTTCCATATCCTCTTATTCATATAAGATTGCTGTGTTTTTATATAATATATTCCCTAAATTAGAATTTGTCAACATCTTTTTAAGTTTATTATACTTGTAGTTCTCATTAATCTTTAGCTTTATAATGTATACTCGTCTAGATGTAAACTAAAGTACTTATCTCATTCTTATTTTTTCGTTCTTGTCCACCTGTATTACTACTCCATCCTGTATTATTAATGTTATTGATCCAAACCTTATTTTTTCAACCATCTTTAGTATTTCCTCTAGCTTTTTATTTTCTACAATTTCTTTACTATTAATAGCCATATAATCCCCTCCACAATTTGATATATATACAAATTATCTATATATAATTATTTACAAATCATATATTTCCCATAAAAATTTGGCATATAAATTTCTTCTAAAAAAATAAAATACCTCTGCAAAAAAACAGAGGCAGAAAATTTCCGCGGTTCCACTCTGATTGTTATCCTTAATGCTTAAGTGCATTTTTATTCCATAACATCTCTATGTGCTATATCAGGCACACCCGCTAAGCCTACTTCCATTTTCAGCTTAGTGCTCCAGGATGCATTCAATTAGGTTCAATTTAGAATTCCTCCCAGCCTTTTGAGAATTCCTCTCTAAAAAATTTCCACTAACTTACTTCTTCCCTTCATAGCTTTAATCTTTTTATAATTATATTAATTTTTATTCATATTATTCCTATTAAATTACTATGATTTATTTTTATTTAATTATATTCCATATAGTTGTAGTTAGTCAATATAGATTTATATTTTTTATCATTAAGATACTCACTCTATAAAAACAACTGTATTTTCAACTTATTTTATTCAATAAATATACAACACAGCCTATATATAAAATTATTTTTGTAATCGAATGAAAATAATATAATTTTAAGCGCAAAAAAAGCTACCTAAAATAAAGTAGCTTATAGTTATTATTTTACTAAATTTAATAAAACTGTATTAACTGCAAACAATGCCATAAAAATAACTGTTAATCTCACAAGAATCACTTCTTTAGTCCTTGACTTATTTTTTGAAAAGAACGTATCTTTTGTAGCTCCTTGTATTAAACCACTTAAAGCATCAGCCTTACTAGGTTGCATATAAATAACTAAAATGATAGCTAAACCCAATATTCCCTCAAAAATTAATAATATATTTTGCATAGGTAACACCTCCTATAATGATCAATAACATAAGTTTAATAATATCACATTTATTTACTTATTACAACTTATGTAACAAAAATTACATCAAGATTAAATTATTTATAATCTAGAAAAAGTTATAAGAAATAAATTCCCATAACTTTTTCCAATAAACTTTATTACAACTATTCTTTAGCAGGATAACTTTTATTTTAAAAATTATCCTTAATAATAATTTATTTTATATTAAAGAAAGCTTTTCTTCCTCTATACTCAGCAACCTCATCTAGCTCTTCTTCAATTCTTAACAATTGATTATACTTAGCAACTCTTTCAGATCTAGCTGGTGCTCCAGTCTTTATTTGACCTGCATTTACAGCTACAACTAGATCAGCTATAGTTGTATCTTCTGTCTCTCCGGACCTATGAGAAACAACTGCTGTATATCCAGCTCTATTTGCCATTTCTATAGCATTTAATGTTTCTGTTAATGTACCTATTTGATTTAATTTAATAAGGATTGAATTAGCTACACCAAGTTCAATACCTTTTTCAAGTCTTTCAGTATTAGTAACAAATAAATCATCACCAACTAACTGAACTTTCTTTCCTAATCTTTCAGTTATAAGCTTCCAACCTTCCCAATCTTCTTCTGCCATACCATCTTCAATTGAGATAATTGGATATTTATTAACCCAATCTTCAAAGAAATCAACCATTTCTGCTGATGTTAATGTCCTTCCCTCATGCTCTAATACATATTTACCATCTTTATAATATTCTGATGAAGCTGCATCAATTGCTATAAAGATTTCTTCTCCTGCCTTATATCCTGCTTTATCTACCGCTTCAATTATTACATCAAGAGCTTCTTGATTTGATTTTAAGTTTGGTGCAAATCCACCTTCATCACCAATACCAGTTGAGTAACCTTTATCATTTAAAATTTTCTTTAATGTATGATAAACTTCAGCACACATTCTTAAAGCTTCACTAAATGTAGGCGCTCCTGCTGGCATAATCATAAATTCTTGTAAGTCTACAGAGTTGTCAGCATGTGATCCACCATTTAGTATATTCATCATAGGCACTGGTAATACTTTTGAATTAACTCCACCTATATATCTATATAAAGGCATATCTAATGCATTTGCTGCTGCATTTGCCACAGCTAATGAAACTCCTAAGATGGCATTAGCTCCAAGCTTACTCTTATTATTTGTTCCATCTAATTCAATCAGCATTTTATCAATATAAGTTTGTTCAAATACATTGCTTCCAATTAATTCTTCTGCAATAATTTCATTTACATTTTTAATTGCATTTAAAACGCCTTTTCCTAAAAATTTATCTTTGTCACCATCTCTTAATTCCACTGCTTCGTACATTCCTGTTGAAGCCCCTGATGGTACTGCTGCTCTTCCAACTGTTCCATCTTCTAAATATATTTCTACCTCCACTGTAGGAAAACATCTTGAGTCTAAAATTTGTCTTGCAACCACATCTACAATTTCTAAATAATCTTTCATTTAATATTACCTCCTCATTTTTATAATTATACTGAGAACTGTTATCAATATAATTATAATACATAATTTACTAAATAAAAAGCTTTTTTATTTCATTTACCATAATATTATTGGTAAAACAATTTAGGAATATTCATATTATTTTTTATGTAAATATAAAACTCACTTATACAATATTAGTGGGATACAAAATCAAGCTTACATAATTTAATCTATCTCTTCTCAGATTAATAGTTTATCAATTTACTTAATCAATATAATGCTTATTAATATAGTACTATATTATTTAAAGTAACATCTCTTTATATTAACAGCGTTAGAAGCTTACTCAAAATGATAATAACATTATGATGTTTATAGCATTTACCTGAAAAATCATTATATTAAATATTCATTTTGAGTTCCTTCAAACCTGTACTTTTACATATCTAATCATCATCCAATATTGATAGATTATTTGACCCACAGTATCTTCTAAATTTTAATTCCCATGATGCCGCTTTCTTTGCATCTATTTCCTTTATTCCTGCAAAAAATTCATCTAACACACCAACTTTGCCTAGTCCCTTCATTAAGTGTCGTGGATAATCAACCTTTCTACTATATGCTTTTTTAGGATCTATTATCATAAGTTTTTCATCCTCTGAAACATAAACATCTTTACATCTAATATCCAATTTTTTAAATTTAAGTCTCTTGAACTCTAATAATAATTCATATATGTTTCTAACTAATCTTTCACTTAGCCCATTTTCCTTTATATGCTTATCAAGCCTTATTCCATCAACTAAGTCTCTTATTACATAGAATTTCCCCTTTTTATACATATAAGGAAAGTATCTTGATCCATTAGTTTTAGCAAGAATGCTACCTTCATCGTTACATACCTTTTTTCTTAAAAATATTTTGATGACCTTGTTATTTGGTAACTCATAAACTACACCATTGTGTCCCTCACCTAGATAATTAGCTTCTCTAAATAATTTTTCTGTATTTTCATCAAAATCAGCAGAGTATGCAAAATTCTTTTTCATATTATCAATCCTAAATCTTTTTTACTAATATATTAATTTTACATTTATTTTATGCAATTCTAATCAAATCCTTCTTTAAAATCTTATTTTTCTTAACTTATCTGATCAAATTTATGTTTATTATATATTGCAATAAAATCTCTGCATTTTTTCTTAATTAAAGACTTGGCTTACTAAAATTTTAAATATAAGTTCATTACTGCAAACATATATTTTTCTAAAATAAAAAACTGCTTGAAATAATTTAAATTATTCCAAGCAGTTTTTTATTAATTAAAATTACTTATTTACTATTAGATTTTCTCCAGTCATTTCTGTAGGAACTTCAAGTCCTAATTGAACTAACATTGTTGGAGCAATATCAGCAAGTTTTCCGTTACTTAATTTCTTATCTTCAGTATCATTTGCTACCCAAATAAATGGTACTTCATGTGTAGTATGTGCTGTATATGGATTTCCTGTTGAAAAATCTATCATAGTTTCAGCATTACCATGATCCGCAGTGATAAATAGACATCCATCCTTTTCTAAAATCTTATCTGCAATCTTTCCTACACATTCATCAACTGCTTCAATTGCTTTAACCGCAGCCTCAACAACTCCCGTATGACCTACCATATCTGGATTCGCAAAATTTAGAATTACCATATCATATTTATCACTATCTAATCTATTTAGTAATTCATCTGTTACTTCATACGCACTCATTTCTGGTTTCAAATCATAAGTTGCAACCTTTGGTGAAGGTATAACTTTTCTGTCTTCACCTGGATTTTCTTTCTCTACTCCACCGTTAAAGAAGAAAGTAACATGAGCATATTTTTCAGTCTCTGCTATTCTTAATTGATTTAATCCCTTATTACTTATATATTCTCCAAGAGTATTACTTAAAGTTTGAGGAGTATATGCAACATTAACTCCTTCTAAAGTTTTATCATATTGAGTCATTGTTACAAAAGTAAGATTTAGAGTTTCTCTCTTAAATCCTGCAAATTCTTTATCATTAATAGCTCTAGTTATTTCTCTTGCTCTATCTGGTCTAAAGTTGAAGAATATAACTGAATCTCCATTTTTAATGTTTGCAGTTGGATTACCATTTTCAGTTACAACTGTTGGTAATACAAACTCATCAGTTTTATTATCATGATATGATTTTTCTATAGCCTCAACTGCGCTATTTGCAATTTCACCTTTTCCTAAAACTAATGCATTATATGCAAGTTCAACTCTTTCCCATCTGTTATCTCTATCCATTGCATAGTATCTACCACTTACAGTTGCAATCTTACCTACTCCTATTTCAGACATCATCTTTTCAGTCTTTTCAATGAATTCTTGTCCTGATGAAGGTGGTACATCTCTTCCATCCATAAATGCATGAAGATAAACATTTTGAACTTCTTCTTTCTTAGCGAATTCTAACAGACCTCTTAAATGCTCTATATGTGAATGAACTCCACCATCTGATAATAAGCCCATTAAATGTAAAGATGATCCTGTCTTCTTCGCATTAGTCATGGCTAATCTTAGTGATTCGTTCTCAAAAAAATCTCTATCAGCAATTGCTTTTGTGATTCTAGTTAATTCTTGGTACACTATTCTACCCGATCCGATATTTAAGTGACCAACTTCCGAATTACCCATTTGTCCTTCTGGCAATCCAACAGCTAAACCACTAGCTTGCAATTGTGAAGTTGGGTATTTTCCGAATAGTTTATCTAAATTTGGTTTTTTTGCTAAAGTTACAGCATTTCCTTCTGATTTTGGTGCAATTCCAAAACCATCTAATATCATTAACATAACAGGTTTTTTTGACATTTCCTATCCCTCCAAATACTTTCAAAAATTATACTATAAAATTCCTAAACTTCTTTAATAAATTAATATCTGTAAATTAACTAAATAAATTGATTTGTCGTAAATATATAATATTAAATATTATCATTTATTATGTTTTACATACTATTAATATCTTAAATTATATTATTTTTTTACACTTAATGCAACTTTATAAACATTGAAAGCCAATTTATGTTATTATAATATAAACATTTTATGAATTACTTTAATATTAAATTATTATTTACCTAAAAAAAGCTGTCTTAGTGCGATTTTCGTCATTCTAAGACAGCTTAAAAAATTTAATACTAATAATTAACTATTGCAGCGAAATCAGCTGGAACTAAGCTAGCTCCACCAACTAATGCTCCGTCTATATCAGACATTTCCATTTGTGCTTTTATTGTATTTGGTTTAACTGATCCACCATATTGAATTCTTGTTTTTTCAGCTGATTCTGATCCATACATTTCAGCAACCATTGCTCTTATTGCTTTAATTGTTTCATTTGCTTGTTCATCAGTAGCAGTTTTACCTGTTCCAATTGCCCATATTGGTTCATAAGCTATAACAAGTTTTTCTACTTGATCATTAGTTAATCCAGCTATATCAGCTTTGATTTGTGCTTCAATAACTTGATTAGTAGTTCCATTTTCTCTTTGTTCTAAAGATTCTCCACAACAAAGAATTGGAATAATATTATGTTCGAAAGCTTTTTTAACTTTCTTATTTAATGCTTCATCAGTCTCATTGAAGTACTCTCTTCTTTCACTATGTCCTAAAACAACATAGTCAATTCCCATAGCTTCAAGCATTCCTGGAGAAACTTCTCCTGTAAAAGCTCCACTTTCTTCAAAATGCATGTTTTGTGCAGCAACCTTTATATTTGAACCAGTTACAGCCTTTTTAACTGCATCTAAGCATACAAATGTAGGGCATACAACTACATCACATGTAGCATCCTTAACTAATGATTTTAATTCTTCTACCATTTTAACTGCTTCTTCAACAGTTTTATTCATTTTCCAGTTTCCTGCGATAATTGCTTTTCTCATTCTACTCACCTCATAATTTTTTATTAATGAAATTTATTAAATTATATTATTATATTATGAATTTATATAAGCTTAAGGAAAGTGATCAGATTTCCTTAAGCTTATTATATATTTACAAAAAGGATAAACTAAATATTTAAGAATGAATCCTTGGCCTTGGATTCATCAAATCCCGTCGAACTTGCTTCCCAAAAAATAATTTATTATCTTTTTTTGAATATATATTCCTAATTTTTTGAAGGACTTATCCCAATTACCTGCATTTTTAGTACTCAAATACTTAAATATAAGAGATACTTCTATGCTCTTGAGGATAACTTTAACTCAAATTCATTAGGGGGTAATCACTACCTAAATTAATTTTCACTTTATAATCTAATTAAACTTATAAACTTCTTTTGAAAATATTGTTTATTCAAAACTAATTATTTAAAATTAGTCATTTAATGCAGCGATTCCTGGCAATACCTTACCTTCTAAGAATTCTAATGATGCTCCACCACCTGTTGAGATGTGAGTCATCTTATCTCCAAATCCTAAAATGTTAACAGCTGCAGCTGAATCTCCACCACCAATTATAGTAGTAGCATCTGCATCAGCCATAGCTTTAGCTACTGCAATTGTTCCTTTATTGTAGTTTTCAAATTCGAATACTCCCATTGGTCCATTCCAAATTACAGTCTTAGCATCTTTAATTGCATCCGCATATAAAGTCTCTGTCTTTGGTCCGATATCTAATCCCATGCTTCCTGCTGGAATATTTTGATCTTCTGTTACTGTAGCTTCTACATCTTTAAATTCTGCAGCAACTCTATGGTCTACTGGTAATAAGAATTTAACACCTTTTTCAGCAGCCTTAGCAACCATTTCCTTAGCATAGCCAAGTCTATCTTCTTCAACTAAAGAAGTTCCTATTTCATATCCTTGAGCTTTTAAGAATGTATAAGCCATTCCTCCACCAATAATGATTGTGTTAACTTTATCTAAAAGATTGTTTATAACAGCAATCTTATCAGAAACTTTTGCTCCACCTAAGATAGCAACGAAAGGTTTTACTGGACTTTCAACTGCATCTCCTAAGAATTTTAATTCTTTTTGAATTAGGTATCCACATACAGCTGTATCTAAGTAATCAGTTACACCAACAGTTGAGCAGTGAGCTCTATGAGCTGTTCCAAACGCGTCATTAACAAATACATCAGCTAATGAAGCTAATTCTTTAGAGAATTCTGGAATATTCTTAGTTTCTTCTTTTCTGCATCTTGTGTTTTCTAATAAAACGATGTCTCCATCTTTCATTTCTGCAACTGCTTTTTTAGCGTTTTCACCAACAACTTCTTCATCTCTAGCAAAAACAACTTCTTTTCCTAGCATTTCGCTTAATCTTGTAGCTACTGGTGCTAGTGATTTTGAAGCATCTTTTCCTAAATGTGAGCAAAGAATAACTTTTGCTCCTTTTTCTACTAAATATTTAATAGTTGGAAGAGCTCCTACTAATCTGTTTTCATCAGTTATAACTCCATCTTTAAGTGGTACGTTAAAGTCACATCTTACTAATACTTTTTTTCCACTTACTTCGATATCTTCAATTGTTTTTTTATTGAAATTCATTTATTTTCACCTCTGACACTTATTTTATTGATTATTCCTTATTTTAAAATAGTCTGGCTTTATAGCCTTATACTACAAAACCAGACTTATTTACTTTAACATAAATTTGCGCTTTTATGTTTCAATATAGTTCTAATTACTTTAAGTTAGCGAAGTATCCTAAAGTTCTGATTAATTGGTTAGTGTATGACATTTCGTTATCGTACCAAGCAGCTACTTTAACTAATTGTTCTCCATTAACTTCCATAACTTTAGTTTGAGTACCATCGAATAATGAACCGAAGCTGCTTCCGATTATATCGCAAGAAACTATTTCATCTTCAGTATATCCGAAAGATTCAGTTGCAGCAGCTTTCATAGCAGCGTTAACTTCATCTACAGTAACTTTCTTAGATAAAGTACAAACTAATTCAGTTAATGAACCAGTGATTGTTGGAACTCTTTGAGCACCACCATCTAATTTTCCAGCTAATTCTGGAATAACTAATCCGATTGCTTTAGCAGCACCAGTTGAGTTAGGAATGATAGAAGCTGCAGCAGCTCTAGCTCTTCTTAAATCACCTTTTCTGTGTGGAGCATCTAAAGTATTTTGATCGTTAGTGTATGAGTGGATTGTAGTCATGAAACCTTTTGTTAATCCAAAATCATCACTTAATACTTTAGCCATTGGAGCTAAACAGTTAGTAGTACATGAAGCACCTGAAATAACTGTATCTTCTGCCTTTAAGATGTCGTGGTTTACATTGTAAACTACTGTTGGTAGATCATTTCCTGCAGGAGCTGAAATAACAACCTTCTTAGCACCAGCTGTAATATGAGCTGAAGCTGATTTCTTTGATGCAAAGAATCCAGTACATTCTAAAACGATATCTACTTTTAATTCTCCCCATGGTAAGTTTTCAGGCTTAGCATCAGCAGTAACCTTAATTTCCTTTCCATTAACTACGAAAGCTCCTTCTTTAACTTCGATTTCTCCATCGAATCTTCCTTGAGCTGAATCATATTTAAATAAGTGAGCTAACATTTTAGCATCTGTTAAGTCATTGATTGCAACCACATTAAATTCAGGGTTGTTGATCATTAATCTTAAAGCTAATCTTCCTATTCTTCCAAAACCATTAATTGCTACGTTTACCATTACAATTACCTCCTAATAATGCTTTTCTTTTTTATAAAAATAAATTTTACAAACTAATTTAATAACTGAATTTAACTGTTTAGTTTACTTAATATTCCTTTGGCTGCTGCCTCATCTGTAACTAAAACACCATCATTATCGTTATATTCAGTTGCAATAATTGACTCGACTTTATTTTTCCCACCTGCTACTGCAATATGTGTTTTTATTTTTCTTGCTTCATTAATTTTAATTCCAATTGCGGTAGTTTCTGAGATTATTTTCGAATCTTTATTGAAATAACATCCAAATGCTTCTCCGACAGCTCCATTGTTAATTAAATTATCAATTTCTTGCTGTGGTACTCCTCTTTTTCTAGCCATCTGCACCGCATTACCTATACCATAGATAAGTACATCTGCCTTATGTATAGTATCTATAACAACTTTTACTGCTTCTTCTTTAAGCAAGGTACCTATTATATCTAAGCTCAAATTTTCCGAGATATGAAGCATCTTATAAGTACCGTTTAACTTCTTTGCCAAAGTGGCTGCTAATGTATTAGCTTGGGTTTCAACTTTTTTACCCATCCCACCTCTTGCTGGTACTACTTGTATCTGTGATAAATTTGTTATTCTTGGAAAAGCTTCTACAACTTCTTTTAAAGTGCTTCCTCCTGTTAATGCTATAATGGAATTATTCTTTAGTACATCTTTAACATAATTAGCACACGCTTTTCCCAAATCCTTTAAAACCAAAGGATTCTCTTCTACATCTCCTGGGACTATGATCACTTTTTTTAAGTTAAGAGAAGATTGTATTTTCTTTTCAACTTCTGAAAGACCTTTTATTTCATGAATAAAATCATTTAGTTTGTGTATAATCTCCACGCCTTCACTTGTAACTGTCATTCCAGAAGTATTTATCTCAATTAAACCTTGTTCCTTTAAAAAACCTATTTCTGTTCTAACTGTTCTTTCGCCAACATTTAGCATATCAGCAAGTACTCTTCGTCCTATAGGTTGATTATGAAAGATTGTTCTGAGTACGTTATACCTTTTCTCTAATGTATTTACAAGCTCAGGAACTATCTTCTTTTGTAATTCTAATATTTCCTGCAACTCAAACACTCCTTTGGTCACTACGCGTCCCATATCATTTCATTATGTCCCACATCTATTATTATAAAACACCTTTATAAAATTTTAAAGCCTTTACTAAAACTTTTTTTATAATATTTCAAAAAAAACAAAAAAACTCTAACAAAATAAATTATTAGCAAACTTTTTTCTAATTTTATACAGGATTTCATTTTTAACCTTACTGCTCTTAATAATAGTTATGTGAAGTAATATTTTAAAGTTCAAGAACCACTCTATCAACTGTAAATTTTCAATTACTGTGAAATCAAATATGAAGTTTATATCTTGCTATACTCAAAATTCATATGAGCTTAAACTGTAATTGAAGATTCACAATTGCATTTAATATTAAAATTTAAAACTAATTATTTCATGAAAGTTTTATGTTTTATAATCTCTTCCTCGCAGAAGATGATTTAATACCTAATTCTTCTCTATATTTTGCGACAGTTCTTCTAGATATATTCATATTTTTTTCTACTAACATAGAACTTATTATTTGATCTGATAAAGGCTTACTCTTATTCTCTTCATTTATTATTTTCTTTATTTCATTTTTTATTTTTGAAGTAGCCATATCTTCATTATTGTTTGAGGATAACCCACTTGCAAATAAATCTTTTATTTTAATTGTTCCATAGCTTGTTAAAACATATTTATCTTTAATTGCTCTGCTTACAGTAGATTCATGAAGATTAATTATTTCTGCAACTTCTTTTAATGTTAAAGGTTTTATATATTGTCTTCCAAACTTAAAAAAGTCCTTTTGCTTTTCAACAACACTTTCTAACACCTTATATAATGTATTTTTTCTTTGCTCTATTGATTTAATTAAAAAAATCGCCTGATTAATTTTTTCTTTAACATAAGTATTGGTTTCAGAATCTTGATTATTACGTAAAACATCCCTATATGTTTTATTTATCATAAGTCTTGGTAAAACACTCTCATTCATCAAGATAAAAAATTCACCATCAACATTCTTAATCTCAGCATCAGGAATTATATAATTGACCTCTTCTCCTGTGTAAAAGCCTCTTGAAGGTTTAGGTTCCAATTTCTTTATTAAATCACCATATCTTTGAGCTTCTCTTGGATTTATATTAAGATCCTTTGCCACTACTTCATATTTGTTTTCTGCAATATTTTCTAAATGATTCAAAATTATTTTCTCTATTATACCATCTAAAATATTCAATTTTGAACTCTGAATAAGTAGACATTCCTTGATATTCCTAGCACCTATTCCATATGGTTCCAACGCTTGTACTGCTTCTAACGCCTTATTAACTATCTCTTCAGAGATATTCAATTCTTCTGAAAGTTCTCGTGTTGATATTTCTAAATAACCTCTATAGTCTAATGATTCAACAATATAACTACATATATTTAACATATATTGATCTATATCAGCCTCAATCAACTGCTCTTGTAGGTATTCTTTTAGTGATACTTTTTTCTCAATAAAATTTAATGGCGAAACTTCTTCATTAGAATAATTTGTTTCTGATCTATCCTTATAATTATCAGCGTATAATTCTTCAACTAATTTTTTATGGTCATATTTATCCTCTATATTAACGTCTTTGTTCATCTGTTCGTCATCGTATGAACTTATTTCCTCATTAACCTCTAACACTGGATTTTCTGAATATTCATTATCAATATATTCTCTCAAATCATGAAGAGACATTTGTAAAAGCTTTATGGATTGCTGCATATTTTGAGTAAGCACTAATCTTTGTTCCTGGGTCATCTTCATGTTATAATCCAAATTCATAAGTTTCCTCCTTATAATTTATATAAATTATTTTTAATTAAACGTATTCATTAAACTTATTAAAGTAATATATCTTTCTATTAGTATACCTCGTATTCTGTAAATATTGCAAGTCCACTATATATAGCTGCATCGATTAAATCTCATACAATAAATAAAAAAACATGCTCATATGCTACTTATACCAACTATAATTAAGTATAAGCAGCGGCTAAAAGCATATTTTTTTATTCATTGATTAAAATTATTTATTTAAAAAAACTAATCCGCAGCACCCAGGCCCAGAATGTATGCATACAGTTGACCCAACCGGACATTCAATAAAATTAACGTTATTATCCTTCATATATATCTTAAGTGCTTCTTTCACTTCAATATTGTTTACGTCAATCAATATTACAGGTACTTCTTCATCTAAATCCGCATTTTCCAAATCACTAATAATTTTTTTAATTGCCTTTTTATTTCCTCTAATTTTATCCTTTACTGACATTATGCCATCTTTTATTTCAAGTATTAATTTTATTCCAAGCATACCACCAACCATGCCAGCTGTTTTTGAAATTCGTCCACCTCTCACGAGATATTCCAAAGAATCAAAATAAACTGAAAGTTTAACTTTATTTCTAATGTTATTTAATTTTTCTTCTATTTCTAAAATATTATAACCATCTTTTTTGAGCTTAACAGCTTTCAATATAAGTATCCCTAAAGCCGCTGTTACATTCTGAGAATCAACAACGATTATATCTTGGCTTTCCAGCATTTCCTTAGCAATACATGCCGATTGGTATGTTCCACTCATTACAGAAGACATATGAATTGATATAATTTTATATCCTTCCGCTAAGTACTTCTTATATATTTCAACGAATCTATTAGGAGTAACTTGAGCTGTAGTTGGAAGTATATTGTCATTTTTAATTCTTTCAAAAACTTCATTAGTATTTATCTCAACCCCATCTAGATAACTTTCTTCACCAAAGTTTATCAATAATGGTAAAACTTCTATATCGTATTTCTCATATATTTCTTTTGGTAAATCAGCAGTGCTATCTGTTACAATTTTTATCTTTTCCATATATCTTCATTCCTCTTCAATTATTTCATATTAGGAAATCCTACCTGCCTTAAAGCTTCGTAAGCCACTATAGCTACTGTATTAGATAAATTTAAACTTCTAGTACTTGATTTTATCATTGGAACTCTAAATCCAATATGCCTATTATGAACATCTTCAGGAACTCCGCTAGATTCTCTTCCAAACATTATAAAATCCCCTTCTTTGAAGGAAATTTCATCGAAATGTGTTTCTCCATGTGTGGTTGATAAATATATTGTTTTATCACCATATTTTTTCAGAAATTCCTCATAACTCTCGTGTATTTCCAGACTTAAATCTTTCCAATAATCTAACCCCGCTCTTCTCACTTGCTTTTCATTTATTTCGAATCCTAGAGGCTTTATTAAATGTAGCTTACTACCTGTTAAAACACAAGTTCTTGCAATATTTCCAGTATTCTGAGGTATCTCCGGTTCATATAATACTATATTTAAATTCAAAACGTCACCTTCTCCTATTTTGTACAAAAATTAATTCACTTTAATTTAAAATTATACTATATGGTTTAGAACAAGTCAAAAGTAATAATTACATAATCATAGAAAGGCATTTTAACACAAAGATATATTATTGCGGGCCTTAATTAGTGAATTATTAAATATCTTATTATGAGCTATTTAGATCTTAAATAAAATTCAAGCATACTTTCTTTAATTTATCTAAATGATTCCTAAAGAAAATATGCTTTGAGTTTTTTATAAGTATTTAATTTGTCGTCTATTGTGTTGGTTGAGCTACAGGTGGCTCTGCTACAGGTGGTTGAGTTGCAGGTAATTCTGCTGTAGGCTCCGCCTGCTGAGACCCATTTACAGGTTGTGTTCCTTTTTTAACTACTATTCCTACACTCGCATAAGTATCTGTTGATACGACTTCTCTATTTACTTCCGCTCCATTTTCATAAGTAATCTGATATGCTCTTGCTTTATAACCAGTCATTCCTGCACCTTCCGTTACTTCTTGTCCCTCTGGTAAACTGCTATCATCAACTACTTTTGTTTCTGGTGGTATTGTTTCAAGAATTTCACTTGCCATATCGTATGTTCTTCCATTTAGAGCACTAGGATCACCATATATACTATACGTTACTACTTTACCTGAAGTATTCCCTTGAATATATATAGGAAAATCATAGATGTTTTTAAATTTATAATCTAAATATCCATAAGATACAGTAGCATCAAGCCCAGGTTGTGCATAGCCAACAGCCATAGAATGATTGGTTCTTTCAATAGCTCTTAAATTAGCTTTCATCGCAGTTCTATAAATAGTGGTCGATACTTGACATATTCCACCACCAATTCCAGGCTCTATTTTATCTCCAACATATGTTCCAGCTTCCTTGTAACCTCTTTCAGCTGTTCTAGGTCCAACAACATCGTTAAAACTAAATATTTCTCCTGGCATAACTATTGTTCCGTTTATTGCTGAAGTAGCGATCTCTATGTTATTGCATCTTCCTTCCGGAGATGTGGCATAACTTGATGAAAAAGTACCCATTACACCTTTTATCTTAGATAGATCTTCTTGAGTTACTTTGGGTTTTGTTACTTCCAAATCCATTGATACCGAATTTTCAGAATTAATATCTCCATTTATGTTTTCCTTTAATTTCTGATCTAATGTATCTAAATTAACCGTTTTTCCTTCTGTTTCTGGTTTAACTATAATATTATTCTTCTGTATACTAATTGTTGCATCTGTAGCTGATTGATTAACAGCTATTTGGAGTTTTTCCTCATATTCCTTTAGCTTTTCTTCATTATAAGAAAATTCGATAGGAATATTCTTTCCTTTGCTACTCTTTATACTTATATATCTGCTTAAAACTCCATCCCTTTTTCCAAACTTATACGCTTCTTCCACAGTTCCATCTATATCATATTTAGGATTAATATCAGAATAAATAAGTTCATATTGTTTGTCCTCTATTTTAATAGGCAACTTTTTATTTTCTATAGATGTTGCAAATGTTTCGGTAAGCTTATTTTTAGCTTCTTCTTTAGTCATTCCTCCAATATTTACGTCTTGTACAGTTACTCCCGGATATATTTTATCATCCAACTCCTTAACTATATCTTTTATAGCTATTGAGTATGCAATTAGTGCAGCAGCTCCTACCATAACTAATGTAAATATTGCGAGCATAATTTTCTTCTGTTTACTATAAATCTTTTTAGAAGCTTTTACTCTTTTGCCGGTACCTTTTTCCACTCTCCTATTCTCCTTTCAAGGAATTAAATATTATACAATTTTTATGTTTAATATTTCTTTTAAGTATATTCATTAATGATATTTTACATAAATTTCAAATTGTCATCAATGTTTTCATTATATCATATTCCAACTATCAATAGAAACAGGATTATGTTCCTATGTAAGCTGAAATACGATACTATTTTTTTATAGATTTACTTTTGCACGAGTTTTTGAAGTTTCTCCATCATAATCAAAAGCTTCAATTGATACTTCTACTGGTGCATTTTTCTGAGTATTTACCTTATTACTAGTTATTAAATAACTTGTAGCATTTTCATCGACAGTTCCAACCCATTCTCTATTTACAAAAATATTATATCCCAATAAGTCTACATCAGGATTTCTATTCCAAGAAACATTTATGTTTCTATTCTGATATGCCGCCTTTAATCCGGTAACAACACGAGGCTGCATTAATAGATCTACATTATCTGGGCCCCAATTGGCATCAACAGGATTTCCGATTCCTTGCACAGTTTGACTTTCACTGTATTGCCATATCCTCCATCTAGTCCACCCTCCAACATTAGGAGGAAATTCAGGATTAATTGGAATACTTGTATACATAGCAATCCATAGTGGCATATTTTTTAAGGGATAGCCACGTCCAGGGATATAAAAATTATCATAAAGCTCTATGAAATTTGTTCCCGTGTAAATCATAAGCCTTCTTCTAGTTTTTCTTTCAAATCTTTTTCTAAATCTATCAATCCAATCAATTAATGTTCTTGTACTTATTGATTTATCCAAAGGTGCCTCGACATCTATTACAGGAAATAAATCCCCATAATCTTTGTTTCCAAATCCCTGTTGTAGCGTATTTATAAAGTCATCACATTGTCTGTCTGCATCTGTCAAATCATAAGATGGCATAGCAAAATGATACGCTCCAGCTGGAATTCCATAATTTCTACTATTCTTCGCATAATCTACAAATTTTCTATCGGCTCTAAATCTTCCAGTTGCTGATCCTGACGCTCTCAAGTATAAGAAATCTATTTTGGTTGCTAATACGTCAAACTGAACACTTGTAGTATATTCATTTATGTCTACTCCAAAACGACTGTTAGGATTTTTGTTTTGCATATTTCCTCCACATAAAAAATACTTCTCTACTATAAGTATTAATTTACAACAAAAAAAGTACCTATAATTCAGTAATTAATTATAGGTTTAGTTGCACATAAAAACTTATATTATTCCCTATCGATTCAGCCCATATCTTTCCGTCATGCAATTCTACTATATTTTTAGAAATAGCTAATCCAAGACCTGACCCTCCTGTATTAGTATTTCTAGATTCATCCAGTCTATAAAATCTATCAAATAGTTTTTCACTCTTTTCTTTAGAGAGATGATCTCCTTTATTTCTAAAAACTACAATAGCTTTACCATCCTTTTCATATAATCCTATTAGTATTTCTCCCGGTTTATATGAATATTTTATTGCATTTGTTATTATGTTCTCGAACACTCTAAGCATCTTTAGTGTATCTATCGAAACTGAGATTCTTTCAGTTTCAAATTTTTTATATATCGTTAATTTATTTTCATCAAGTAACGGTGTCAATTCTTCTATTAATTGTGATAAAAATTCTGCTAAATTAACTTTGGTCTTTGTTAATGTTATTCCGCTATTATTTAGCTTAGTATATTCAAATAAATCATCAATTAGTAGTTTCAATCTTTCAGCTTTATTAAATGCTATGTTTAGGTATTCTCTCATTTCCTTTTCATCTTTATACCTATTCTGAATAACAAGTCCTATATATCCCATTACAGATGTTAATGGAGTTCTTAAATCATGAGAAACATTTGTTATCAAATCCGCTTTTGTCTTTTCTGCATCTCTCTCAGCACTAATTTTCTCTCCAATTTCTTTAGCCATTTGATTTATATTGTAAGCTATATTCTTAATTTCATCTGTACCTTTCTCTTCTATCCTATAATTCAAATTACCACTTGCTATTATCTTAAGACCAACCGCAATCTCATCCAAGTATTTCATTTTATTATTAGTTATTGCAATAAAAGAGACTATAAAAACTATAACTGTAAGAATTAATGCTAAGGATGAATTTGATGTACTAATTGTATTGTATGTTATCATTGCTTCCGGAATCTTTGAATAAATCAAGTAAACTCTCTCAGTTCCCATCTTTAGAGGCATTATATAATTCTTTTCTCTTAATTCACCAATTCTTTCACTGTCTACATTTGTCATTGCACTTTTTAGTGCACTATAAATATCTATGTTTTCCTCTGCAACATTTTTAGTCTTATATAACACTTTTCCATCTAAATCTGTTATGTAACTTTTTTCTCCATCTGATACATTTTCTAAAATCCCATTAATTTTATCTTTATCGTCTAATTTCAAATTTCCTTGCGATTCTATTTGTTTAGCTAAATCACTTGCAGACCTCTCAATAGAATCATAATCATATTTTATCTGTGGCTCAGTATACTCTCTCTTGAAAAGATTATTAGAAAAACTATAAAAAATAAATGCTATTAAAAAACATATTCCTATAACCATCATAAGTTCAAATCTTATATTCTTCTCAATTTTTTTCCTTATGCTTCTTATCAACTTTTCAATATATTGTATTAACCTTGAATTTGAAATATCATTATTTAAAATTCTATGCTTTCTAAGATCCTTATTTTTCAATTTTATATCCTACCCCCCAGACAGTTTTTATAAATCGAGGATTTCTTGGATTCTCTTCTATCTTCTCTCTTATTTTTCTTATATGAACCATAACAGTATTATCAGAAGTCATAAATTCCTGATTCCAAACACTCTCATAAATATTTTCTATCGAAAACACTTTACCACGGCTTTGAGCTAGTAATGCTAATATATCAAATTCTGTTGGAGTAAGTCTTACTATATTATCACCTAGTGACACCTCATGTGTTTCTAAATTTATTATAAGATCCTCTATTTGTATTATATTTTCTTCTTCAAGTTCTAATATACTGGCTTTTTTACTAAACATATTGAATCTTCTAAGTTGTGACTTTACTCTAGCAACCAGCTCTAATGGATTGAATGGTTTTGTTAAATAATCATCTGCTCCCATATTAAGTCCTAGTATCTTATCGATATCTTCGCTTTTTGCCGATAACATTATTATCGGCATTTCTTTAATCTCTCTAATCTTTAAACAAGTCTCTATTCCATTTAAGTTAGGCATCATAACGTCCAATATTATTAAATCTATATCATTGTCTTTAACTAAATTAATAGCTTCTAAGCCATCACATGCATTTATAGTATTAAACCCATCACTCTTAAGATATATATCAACTAAATCTCTTATTTCCTTTTCATCATCCACAATTAAAACAGTTCCCTTTTCCAAACATCCCATCTCCAATCTCAAAATTTATATCTGAATTCTACTATAATCTCATTCTAACTTAAATATCTTAAAAATATCACTAATAGTTCTTAATATTTTCTAAAATATGTCCACTCATACTTTAGCATAGAAATATTAAAGTAATTAAAATATAAAATATTCTTTATATAAGTATGTACTACATAACTAATTCCGTGATAAAGGGCATGTATTGTCATAGTTGATGAAACCTAATAAACTGTAATTAAGCTTACATTTGCAACATATACAAAACATGCCCTTATTTAGAATATTAATAGCCTTTATTCCTCTTTTTACTGCTAGAATTCATTAATATACATCAGATTAAACTAACTAGAAACCTCTTCCCATTGCTCATATAATTTTTCAATAATTTCTTGAAGATTTTTAATTTCCTTATTTACTCTCTCGCTTTCGACTGGATTAGAATAAACTTCTTCTTTACAAAGTTCTTCCTGTAGCTTTTCAAGAGCTTCCTCATTTTGAGTTATATTAGTTTCTATATTCTTAATTTCATTTTGCTTAGCTTTAGCTTCTTTCTCTAAAGCTTTTTTCTTTTTCTTTTCTTCATTTAATTGTGTTTTTGTCTTTCCAGCCGCTAAACCCTCGTATGCCTCAAATCTTTGTGGATTCTTCTTCTTTTCAGTATAGTAGCTATAATTTCCGAGATATTCACTTACCCCATTTTCCTCTAATTCTAGTATTCTACTAATTACTTTATTTAAAAAATATCTATCATGAGAAATTACGATTAATGTACCATCATAGCTTAAAATTGCTTCCTCAAGAGCTTCTCTCGAAGGAATATCCAAATGATTTGTTGGTTCATCTAAGAGAAGTAAATTTGATTTAGATAGCATCAATTTCAAGAGATTTATCCTACATCTTTCTCCTCCACTCAACTTGTTTATCTCCTTAAACACATCATCGCCGCTAAAAAGAAATGATCCAAGAAAGCCTCTAAGTTCACTTGTGGTTAACTCTGGAAAGTCATCCCATACTTCATTTAATATGGTCTTATTAAGATCAAGATTAGATTGCTCTTGATCATAGTACCCTACATTAACATTCACTCCTAAAATCTTAACCCCTGAATCACTTTTAACTTTATCCATTATTATATTAAAAAGTGTGGTTTTACCTCGTCCGTTTTCTCCTATTAATGCAATCTTTTCCCCTCTTTTTAAATCAAAAGATAAATTAGCGAATAGCTTTTTATCCCCATAACTTTTAGCCAATTTCTCAACGTGAAGTACATCATACCCACTTTTAACAGAAGCCTCAAATTTAATCTTGGATGCACTTTTTTCTTTATCTGGAGCATCTACAAGTTCCATTTTATCAAGTGCCTTTTCCCTACTTTCGGCTGCCTTTATACTTTTCTCTCTATTAAATGATCTAAATTTTTCTATTATTGCTTCTTGTCTTTTTATCTCTGTCTGCTGTAAATTATAAGCCTTCAACTTAGAATCATAATCTTTCTTCATAAGTTCTAAAGATTTTGTATATGGAGCATTATAACAATTCACATGGCCATTTATAACTTGAAATGTTGCTGTTGTTACAGAGTCCAAGAAAAATCTATCATGGGAAATTACAATTACAGTTCCTTTATAAGTTTTTAAATATTCCTCAAGCCATTCAATTGCTTCCAAATCCAAGTGATTTGTAGGCTCGTCAAGCAATAGTATATCAGGATTTAAAAGTAACAGCTTACAAAGTGCAACTCTAGTTTTTTGCCCACCGCTTAAAGTTGAAATTAATTTATCAAAATCATCTTCAGTAAATCCCAATCCTTTAAGAACTCGTGATATTTCTCCTTTATATGTATATCCGCCTCTGTTTTGATAAAGATCCTGTGTCGTCCCATAATCTTTTATAATTTTCTCATGATATGAGGCATTATTTTCATTATAAGGTTCATTCATCTTAATTTCTAAATCTGTAATTTTTCGTTCCAGCCTTTGGAGGTCTTCAAAAACAAGCAACATTTCATCATAAATTGTATTGCATGAATCTAATGCCAAATGCTGTGCAAGATAACCTAAAGATTTATTTTTATCTATAAAAACTTCCCCATCATCTTGAATAAGCTCTTTTGATAATATTTTAAATAGGGTTGTTTTTCCTTCGCCATTTGATCCAATTATTCCAACCTTATCTCCTTCATTTATCGAAAATGTTACATCTTTCAAAATAGTATTTATACCATAACTTTTACATATATTCTTACAACTTAATACAATCATTTTTTATCCTCCAGTATTTCATCCGAAAATCTAGAATATATTAAACTCTAAATGCTTAATTTAATATTAAAACGTAAATCCTATCAATATAGATTAATAGTTTAACTAAATTTTCTCTACTAAATTATACTATCTTATTAGTGTTATATCAATTTAACTATATTAAGAGTTAATTGATAATTTTTTTACTCTCCCTGTGTAAGATTTGGATTATTATTTAATTTGCTTTATAATAAGTTAAATACATAATTTGGAGGCAAAATATGACTTTAAAGAATAACAATAAATCTCTTACCAAAAATAAAAAGCAATTGAAAGAGGAAGAGTTATTTTTAGCAGCATATGATTTATTTCTTAAAAATGGCATAGAAAAGACGTCAATTGATGATATAACCAAAAATGCCGGAGTAGCAAAAGGAACTTTTTATTTATACTTTAATGATAAATACGATATTTTAAATAAGCTAATTCTTCAAAAAAGTAATGAAATAATAAGAGAAGGGCTAGCTAAAACAAATGCCTTAGGAAGCAAAAACTTTAAAGAGCGCACGCTATTCTTTATTGATTATATAATAAATTATTTAAAAGATAATGTTTCTCTATTAAAGCTAATTAATAAAAATATTTCATGGGGACTTTATAGAAAGGCCATAATGAAGCCAGAAGCATATAATGATGTAAAGAAAGTCTTAGATATTTTTGTTAAAAACCTAACTAAATCTGGAATGAACGAAGAAGAAGCTGAAATGACATTATTCATGATTTTCGAATTAGTTGGCAGCATATGTTTTACTACTATAATATTAAAAGAACCAACTGATATTGAAAGTATAAAACCAATACTCTTTAAAAAAATTTTGGCTATGATAAGTGTATAACTTATATAAATATATATTACAATTAAGTTTCTATATTCTAACCTTAATTGAGTACTTTGTTTACTAGAGTTTTAAATCTAAATTCATTATCGCAATATGGCAATATGTATATTAAGATTTATTTCTAAAAGCTATGTAAAGAAATATCTTAAAGATTTTATATTTTAGTATTATTAAATCTTTAAGATATTTCTATATGTTAAACTGGTTATTAATAATTATTATTTTTATCGCAGTACGCTAATGTAAGTTTTATCAATCTCTTGATAATTACTCTAACTATCGGACGAGGAATTCTATATGAATACAGAGTAGCGAATATTCCTGGATGTCTTCGTTCAATTATAGAATAAATTTTATTCACATCATTATCAGAATTAGTTCTTTCAAGATCTTCTTCATTTAAATCTAAATCAAGACCTCTTAGAGCATCAAAAGTAGTAGGTATTTCATTGTTAGCTATGTTATTAAATTTAAACCCGCTACTAATACCTTGGTTTTGATCATCAGAATAATAACATAATTCAGGCATGCCTGTTTCAGAAGGAAATAAATCTAAATTACGATTATTATCATTAATATCAAACGAAACTTTCTCGTAGATATTTGTACTCATAAATGCTGGTGGAACAAATCTAATATCGTTATCACTCGAACTGACTTGAGACATATACTTCTTATCAGGGTTCATTTTAAATTACCTCCTATAAATAAATAATAATTGTTTCTCTTAATTAATATGCATCACAATTATATATAGTACAAAATCAAATGAAAAAGATATGAATTTTACCGCCCTCTTAAGCGAACAATAAATATATTATAGGAATAATATATATTGGAGGAGATGCATATGAAGATAGAAAATAAGAAAAACATTAAAGACTTATTTGTTGGATTAGATGAAAAAGTGTGTGATTCAGATGGACACTGTATAGATGGAATAAATTTTGATAATGCAGCTACAACTCCGCCTATTAAGTCAAGTATTGAATATATAAAACAATTAGGCAATACTTATGCTTCTATAGGACGAGGAACAGGTCAAAAAGCAGAAATAACTACTAATTTATATAAAGAGTCTAAGGATTTTTTAATGGATTTTTTTAACGTAAAAGATAGAGATAAATATGTTGTGATATACGTTAGCAATACAACTGAAGGTATAAACAAACTAGCAAAAACTCTTATCAAAAGTCCAGATGAAATAGTATTAACCTCTAGAATGGAGCACCATTCAAATGATTTACCTTGGAGAAAAAGAGGTAATGTTGATTATATCGAAGTAGATGAACAAGGTAGACTTAAACTTGAAGAATTGGAAGAGAAACTAAAGAAAAACAATGGTAAAGTAAAGTATGTATCTCTTACTGGAGCTTCTAATGTAACTGGTTATATAAATCATATTCATTTTATAGCAAAACTGGTTCATAAATATGGTGCAAAATTGATTGTAGATGGTGCACAACTTGTACCTCATACAAGAGTTAATATTAATGGAGACACAGATGACGATCAAATTGATTTCTTGGTATTTTCATCCCACAAAATTTATTCCCCCTTTGGCGTAGGAGTCATAATAGGGTTAAAAGAAGATTTCATTGATGTGGACCCAGATTATCTTGGTGGCGGAACTGTCGAATTGGTGTTGGATAAAGAAATTAAATTTCTTACCCCACCAGAGAAAAATGAAGCAGGAACACCAAATTTTTTAGGTGTAATGAGTTTGGTTAATTCATTACGAATTGTTAACACTATTGGATATGACTATATAGAAAAACATGAAAGAGTTCTTTTAGAGCATACTCTAGAAGGATTTAAAAGAATTCCTAAAGTTATAAACTATGGAGATACTGAAAATATAAGTGATCGACTTGGAATTGCAACCTTTAATGTAGAAGATATGTACCATCATGATGTAGCTGATATCTTAGCTAAAAAGAAAGGAATTTCTGTTAGGCATGGCTGGTTTTGTGCCCATCCATATTGTAGAAGACTCATGAATGTAAGTGAAGATGAGGCTAAAGAATTCCTTGATAATCCAAACAAGAAAATGCTAGGGATGATAAGAGTAAGCTTTGCATTATATAATTCAATTGATGAAGTTGATACCTTTTTAAATGTATTAGAAGATATCTGTTTAAGAAAAATAAAATAATAAGTTTTCTTAATTTAAAACTAAAAATAAATTATCTAAAAAAATTTTCCGTAATATTAAAAGTTCTATCAATTTATAGGATGTATAAATGAAGACCTTCATCTATACATCCTTCTATTAGTTAAATATTGAAACACATAAGTCACTAATTTTATACTTGTTATCTATTGATTAAACACCTTGTACTTTGGAAGATTCTTTTCAAAAGCCAATTTAGGAGTATCTTTTATTAATGGTTCAAAATATGAGCATGCTTCAGGTGTTACAAAATTACCTTCTTTATTAATCCATTCTATAGGAAAATATTTAACATTGTTTGCTACATCTTCTGCATCAACTAAAGAATAACTAACTTCATAAGGTTCATTAGACACCCTGTTAATGTTAACCATCTTTCCTGTTTCTCCTTGCGAAGCATATTTTAAAGCCATCTTTCCAGCATTATAGGCTTCTGTCAAGTCAGCATCTGAAGCACAATGCATTGCACAACGTTGAAGAACACCAAGTTGTAGTGCTTTTACTCTTGTTGTAAATCCGGCCTCAAGAATTAGCCTCCTCAAGCATTCAGATACTCCCCCTAATTGAACGTGTCCAAATTTATCTTGAGACACACAGTCAAACTCAGAAATGAACCTTCCATCTTTGTCTCTTATTCCTTCTGATACAATTATATATACTTTATTTTGCTCTTCAAATCTTTGCCTAACATCATTCAGAAACTTAATTTTATCAAAATCTACTTCAGGAAGGTATATAAAATCTGCGATCGGTTTTCCATCAAGTTTCGCAATGCATGCAGAAGCTGCAAGCCATCCTGTATCTCTTCCCATAGTTTCTAAAATAAATATACCATTATTTATGTAAACTGACGCATCTAAATATGTTTCAAGAGCTGTTGTTCCAATAAACTTTGCTGCGCTACCAAAACCCGGAGTGTGATCAGTAAATTTTAAATCATTATCAATAGTTTTAGGGATACCTATAAAACTTATTCCAATATCATTTTGTTTTGCATATCGTGAAAGTTTCGCTATGGTGTCCATAGAATCATTACCACCAACATAAAAAAATGATGTTATATCATACTCTTTAAGAATCTCTATTAAACTTTCATACTCTTCACTACAAGAATCTAAATCTTTTAATTTATACCTACAAGATCCTAGGCCTGAAGATGGAGTAAATCTAAAATTATCTATTTCATCTTCTGAAACTGATGACAAATCGATTATATTTCTATTTAATATACCCTCAATACCATTTAAACCTGCATATACCTTTTCAAAAGTCTTTAGTTCTTTATTCGTATTTAAAAGTCCAACTACACTTGAATTAATTACTGCTGTTGGCCCCCCAGATTGAGCTATTATACAATTTGACATGAAATTTCCTCCTTGTTTGCTATACTAATTTGGTTAAATGTGCTATACTATTTAACCAATAGTAATACACTATTTATTAATATACAACAAATAAAAGATTTAATAAAGACTTTTTTTAAAATTTTTGCATATATTAAAAAAACTTTAATTATTATAGAGTAAGTCTAATTTTAAAGGAGGAAGAGAAAATGAATTTGTACGACATTATAATAATAGGGATTGCACTAGCCATGGATGCTTTTGGCGTAACATTAGGAATTGGTCTAAATCCTAATGTTAGCAGAATCCATAAAATAAAGTTTTTATTATCATTTGCATTCTTTCAATTTTTATTTACATATGTAGGTGGAAGTTTAGGATATTTATTCGATACTTATATTACAAGCATACCTTGCATTGCTGGTGGAATAATTATGGCAATCGTAGGAACTCTTATTATAATAGATGGCTTTAAAGAAAAAGAAACTGAACTTTTAATAAAAAATAGTACTTGTGTAATACTTGGAATATCCGTCAGTATTGATGCGTTAGTTATTGGATTCACTGCATTTCACGAAATTTCATACAATATATTACTTTGTGTCGATTCAATTTTAATTGGATTAATCACTTTATTCATATGTACAGTAGGATTTTTTATATGCAGATATGTTAAAAAAATAAAATTTGTAACAACATATGCTAATTTTTTTGGTGGTATAGCTCTTATATTTTTTGGATTTAAGATGATATTTTTTTAAGATATTAAATATATGTGATATAATATATTTAATATTTAGCTGTTAGGGGATATGAAAATGGAACCAATAGAAATTCTTAAGAACAAAGGAATTAAAATAACTAAAGGAAGAATAGAAATCCTAAGTATATTAAAAAATTCTGAAAACAGTTTGTCAGCTGAAAAAATATATCAGATTTATAAAAGCAATAATATAAATATAAATTTAAGCACAGTTTATAGAACTTTAGAATTATTTGAAGAAAAAGAAATTATTGAGAAAATAACTCTAAATGATGGAGTTTTTTCATATAAACTAAAAGAAAAAACTCACAGGCATCATTTGGAATGTGATATATGTCATAAAGAAGTTGAAATTCCTTGTCCTATGCTTCAGATTCAGGAATTAGTTCAAAATGCGACTGGCTTCACTTTGACAGATCATGACTTGGTTATGAAAGGCGTATGTAAAGACTGCAAAAAGAAACAGTAGTTAAGTTTCCTTAATACAAGTCATATTTTATAAAAAGTTTTATATTAAAATTTGCAGATTGTTTTCTATAGAAATTATAATAAAAACTACTTGTTCAAGGTGTTCTTAAACAAGTAGTTTTTAATTGCAATTTTATAAATATTTAAAAAGTTTTTTAGCTCATATTATTATCTGCTTATTTTCAATGAATCCTGTATAATCATATCTATTAATTCTGAAAATCCTATATTTAAAGCTGCTGCACTTTTAGGAATCAGGCTATTTTTAGTCATTCCTGGAAGAGTATTTATTTCTAAAATGTATGGTACACCTTTCTCTGTAACTATCATATCAACTCTAGAATACACTTCACACTTAAGTGCCTTATAAGTTTTTAATGCCATCTTTTCTACTTCCTTGTGCAACTCTTTTTCTAGCTCAACCACAATTTCTTCTGCACCACCATCTTGATACTTAGATGTAAAGTCAAAAAATTCAGCTTTAGGCTTAATTGCAATTACTGGAAGCATTCTATCATTATATACAGGACAAGTTATCTCATCACCTTTTATAAATTTTTCTATCATAACTTCGCTATCCCATTTAAAAGCTTCTGAAACACAGTTTTCAATTTCCTTCTCTTCTTTAACTATGAATGTCGCAACACTTGATCCACCATGAGTAGGTTTTACTACTACTGGATACCCTAGCTCATTTATTTTATTGAAATCTATATTATCTCCTTTTCTTAAGTTAATCCAAGGAGCAGTTCTAATCCCATTTGCCTCTAGAACAGATTTTGATACATCTTTATCCATACACATAGCACTGCTTAAAGGTCCACACCCTGAATATGGTATTCCTAATGTTTGAAGTACTGATTGAACAGTTCCATCCTCTCCAAATTGACCATGTAAAGCTAAAAGTGCAAAATCTATCCCTTTAGATTTATTTACTATATCTTCTTTTTTATCTATTACAATTGGTAGTACTTCATACTTTTCCTTGTTTATATTTTCAATTATAGAATTTCCACTTTGCAATGATATCTCTCTTTCTGATGATATACCACCCATTATAACTCCAATTTTCATAGATTACCTCCAAAATACTTATTAATATTTCTTGTTAAGTAAGTTAATTATCTTTATTCATTCTAACTTATCTTTATTTTATTAAATTAACTACACGATTAAAAGAACCACTTGGACTGTAAATTGTCTTAATTGTGGTTCATAAAAATTTTATAACTATTCTTTTATCTGTTAGTTTTATTACCATAACTACACAAATCTTTTATTGGACATTCCGTACACTTAGGATTTCTAGCACTACAGCATCTTCTCCCATGAAATATAAGTAGATGATGCATAAGAATCCAATCTTTCTTTGGTAGTTCTTTTTGTAATTGTTTTTCAACTTCTAAAACATTTTCCGAATCTGCAAGTTTTAATCTATTTGATACCCTAAATACATGTGTATCTACAGCTATAGATGGCACATTAAAGGCATTGGATAAAACGACATTAGCTGTTTTTCTTCCAGCTCCAGCAAGCGAAGTTATTTCCTCCATTGTCTTTGGAACTTCTCCATTAAATTTTTCCTTAAGTTGATTGAACATAAGTATTAAATTTTTAGATTTATTTCTATATAAACCTATTTGTTTTATCCGTTCTTCAAGTTCCTCATTCGTTAATGTTAAAAGTGAGTCTAAATCTGGATAATCCTTAAATAAATCTTTTGTTACCTCGTTTACTTTTTTATCTGTTGTTTGAGCAGACAATATTGTAGCTATAAGCAATTGAAGTGGTGTTTCATAATTCAATTCACATTTTGCATCTGGATATGTATCTTTTAATATATCTACAATTTTTTTTGTCCTTGCTTTCATATCTTTTGTAATCTCCTTACTTATAAATTCCCCTATACTTTTCAGGTAAGAGACTTGCTATACTCCTCATTAGAATATCCATACATCTATTATCATATTCATGTTTATCTTCATCCTTTTCCTTAGGAGGAAATATAATTCTTTCGCCTATATTTAAGGTAACATCTGAATGTTGCCACTTTTCCGAACCCATATTTCCATCTTTACTTATTGGCAGCAATATATCTGTTCCTGACATACCAATTGGGATTATTTGTGCTTTTGCCATTCTAGCAAATAACAAAATACCTTTTTTCCCTTCTATAAGTCCACCAGTTCTACTTCTAGTTCCTTCTGGAAATATTAAAACATCATTACCTTCTTTCAGTGTCTTAACTACCCTGGTAATAGCTTCTTTATCTGCCGAACTAGGTTTAATTGGTATATTTTTAACTATCTTAATTCCTAATTGTGTTATTGGATCATCTGATAACTTTACTCCTGCAACGAAGTATGGATCACTTTTTTCTTTTAGTATTTTTGATAGAACTAATCCATCAGAGTTACTTAGATGATTACATACAAATATTCTTGGTCTTTTAACTCTCTCTATATTATCTATTCCACTAACTTTTATTTCCGCATACTTTTTTATATAATTATTAGCTATGTTTTTAGCTATTTTTATAACTAATCCTTCTGGCATCATTCTTATTAATTTTATTGTAACTGGTGATAACATTTTTCTCCAACCTTTCTTAATAATCACATTCCATATTATACTACTAATTACATTTTTTTACAATGTATCGTTTTTATACAAATCTCTTATGTATAATATAATATTGATTATTATTTATATACATTATATATGCTTTCATATGTCTATGCAATTCCCAAAAGTATTAAGGTAATTTATAAATTTGCATACCAATTCTCCTAATATATTCTTGTATAACTTTGATATTTATCAAAAGCAATTTAATTGTAGTAAAAATAAATTTATAAATATAACTTATTTAACTTTAATAGAATTTAAAAATAAAAAATACATTAATTAAACTTTTTTGTTTCAAAGTTTAATTAATGTATCCCTTAATTTTTAAATTATAATGCATTTCTTAATAAAATAATTCAAAAATAAATGCTCTATTTTAATATTTAGTAAAACATCTTAACTTAGTAAAATTCCTATAAATAAATGCTACTGAACTATACAAGATATAAGTTTGTATTAGTTGCACTTCATATACTCCCATATTCTACAACATTAAATAACCATATCGTTAAATATTTTCTTTTTGCGTCCTTTTAAATCACTAATTTCTATTATTGTTGCACTTGCACTATTTCTAACAATATTTTTAGCTTGAGTTCCTATTGCTGTTGCCTTTGCTGGTACATCCTTTACAACTACAGCATTAGCTCCTATCTTAGCACCTTTTCCTACAGTTATAGGCCCAAGTACTTTTGCACCTGTACCTATTAAAACATCATCCTCAATAGTTGGATGCCTTTTGCCTACATCCTTACCTGTACCACCTAGAGTTACTCCATGATAAAGTGTTACATTATCACCAACTTCTGCAGTCTCACCAATGACTACGCCCATTCCATGATCTATAAACAACCCTTTTCCAATCTTAGCTCCCGGATGAATTTCTATACCTGTAAAAAACCTAGATAATTGTGAAATTAATCTCGCCAAGAAAAACCATTTCTTTAAATATAGGATGTGGGCAATTCTATATGATATTAATGCATGAATACATGGATATAATAATAGTACTTCTAATTTACTTTTAGCTGCTGGATCTTCGTTTAAAACTCTTTCTATATCGTAATTTAACTTTTTAAACACAGCCTATTCTCCTTTCTATAGTTTTCAGTAGAGCTCTTCACATGTACAATTATTAATAGAACTTCATTAGTATCTTAAGTTAAACCAATAGTTTCACTGTTAATTCCTGATTATTAATAAAATTTTTATGATTATATTAATTAATCATATAACCCCATAGATATATACTTTTCTCCCCCATCTGGAGCAATAGCCAATACCTTTTTCCCTTTTCCTAGTCTTTTTGCAACCTGTATTGCTGCATATACTGCTGCACCTGAAGATATTCCAATTAATACACCTTCATTTTCAGCAAACGCTTTTGCTGTTTTAAATGCATCTTCATCTCTTACTTGTAGTATCTCATCCACATATTCTTCAACATAAACTCCTGGAACAAATCCTGCACCTATTCCTTGAATTTTATGTCCACCAGGATTTCCACCGCTTAAAACTGGCGAATTTGCTGGTTCAACTGCAAATGCTTTAACATTTGGATTTTTCTTTTTTAAATTTTTAGATACTCCTATTACAGTTCCACCACTTCCAACTCCTGCGATAAAGGCATCTAAATCTGGAATGTCCTTATATATTTCTTCTGCTGTTGTTTCATAGTGCTTTTCTGGGTTAGCTATATTTTCAAATTGTTGAGGAATAAAAAATCCTTCTCCGCTTCCTATTTCTAAAGCCTTTTCTATAGCTCCCTTCATCCCCTTAGATCCTTCAGTTAATACTAGATTTGCACCGTATGCTTTTATAAGATCTCTTCTTTCTTTACTCATTGTTTCTGGCATTATTATTGTGACATTGTAACCTTTCAATTTTCCTATAAGTGCTAGTGCTATTCCTGTATTTCCACTTGTTGGTTCCACTATTGTTGCCCCTGGTTTCAATACTCCTTCTTTTTCAGCTCTCTCAATCATTCCTAATGCTGCTCTGTCTTTAACACTTCCGCCAGGATTAAATTTTTCAAGTTTAACGTATATATCTGCACTATTTTCGTCCTTAATTAAATTATTAATTTTTAAAATAGGTGTATTTCCTATTAGTTCTAGTCCTCCATTATAAATCATATTATTATTCTCCTCCTCAAACTTCTACTAATTTTAGTATATCTTTTTACATTCTTTTTATATTAAATATAATAAAAAAACTTCATTCTCTATAAAAATTATAGAGACGAAGTAAAATTCGCGGTTCCACTCTAATTGGATTAAGTAGCTAATCCCTCTCAATTTTGATACTTAATATATCATATCACTATAACGGGTGAACCCGGAAAATCATACTAAAAAATATATCAAAAAAATAAATAGATATATTATCTTCCCATTTTTTTAATATATTTAATTTCAAATTTCAACTCCAAAGAGCACTTCACATAAATTCTAGATAAAAAGTTCTCAGCATCCTCTTCTCTCTGTAAACTTCCTTTATGTTACTTTTCTTTTTCACAGTTTTTAATTCTTAGTGTTTTGATAGGTTTTATATTATAATTATATTCCTTCTTTAAAAAAAGTCAATACTTTTTAAGACTTTAATTAAAAAGTATTGACTTTCTTAAATATATAAAAATAGATATTCCTAACAAATAAATAATAACGCTAAAACACTTATTTGCTAAAATCATGAATAATTTATGTTTTAATTTTTCTTCTTCCAGAGAGGATACAAAAATTCATCTACTAAATCATGAATAATCACTATTCCAATCAGCTTTTCATATTCATCTACTACTGGCACTGAATTCAAATCATATTTTGAGGCAACTTCTATAGCTTCGCCAATTTCAGCATCATGCTTTACCCGAGATACAGAATAGTCCATTATTTCTTTTATCTTTAAATCATTATCATTAACAATTAAATCTCTTAAAGATATCACACCCTGAACTCGTTCTTCTTCGTCCGTTATATAAATATAATAAATAACTTCTTCATCTGGTTTCGTTTCTTTTAATATTTCAATAGTATCTCCAACTGTTATATCTAAATTAACAGATATAAATTCTTTACTCATTATACTACCAACAGTTTCATCCCCATATTGCAACAGTTCTTTAACTTCATCTGCATCTTCTTTTTCTAAATTTACTAATATCTTTTCTCTTTCTTCTTCATCTAAATCATCTAATAAGTCAGCTATTTCATCATTAGGCATATTTTCTAACACCTCTACAGTTTTGCTGTCAGATAATTCTTTAATTATAGTCCCCTTATATTCCGAGTCTATTTCCTCTAATGTATCAGCTGCTAAATCCTCATCCAAAGATTCTAATACCTGTTTTCTTGATATTGTATCTAGATTTTCTAATATATCTGCAAGATCTGCTGGATGTAAAGTTGATAATTTTTTATATGGTATAGCTAATTTCAAATTATTTTCAACCATTTCTAAAGATTCAACATCATCCCATCTTAAGACTTTATCCTCTAACTTCTTCCCCATAATTCTATATATGAATTTCATAATACCAGCTATTTTTAGTCTTCTATATCTAGCTAACTGACCTGTTTCAACTCCAATAACTCTATATTCTCCTGCAATTCTTGCAATTCTCAAATCATTAACCCTTACAACTTGTTTTCCATTTATATCAACTATCTTTTTATCTAGTAGATTTTCTGAAAGAAGATAACTATACCTCATCGGCAATATTTCTTTACTTCCTCGGGTTTTTATCTTAATTTTACCATCCCTATTTAAAAATTCTATATATCTGAACTCATAATGAAAGGCCACTCCGTCCTTTTTAAGCTTATATCCAATTATTCTAGGATACCCTTCTTCCGTAGTTACATAAATATCTCTTAAAGTCCCTAAAACATCACCAAATTCATCATAAACTTTTTTATCTAAAATGTTAGTATATAGAAATATAGATAATTCCATCTTAATTATTCCCCCTACTTCTACAGAAAGAAAATCATTAGATGAAATTTACATTCTAAATAAATTACATCTACCTATATCCTTTAAAACAAGATAAAGGATTTTCCTTCTGAATATATTTAGTTTTTGCTATATTATAGTTTATATTCTGAGGTCCATCCTCCATCTTTTACACCGCCCTGTATATCTTCACTTAGTTATAATTTACTACTATCTCTAATTATTATATTACATAGAAGTAAAAAGGCAATAAGTTTTTATTTCTTAGTTAGCTTCATCGATGTTTCCCCCGCAAAATTAGAGTTTTTTTTCTTTTTTATATATCTAATTTTATTTTCCAATTCATTTCACTTTTTAACGTTAAAATTATATATAGGTTCTAAATAATGTAATTATTCTTTGTATAATTATTTTATTTGCTTTGCCTAATAGTTTAAGGTAAATTTTTATGAATTAAACTTTTGAGAACAACTTAAAGCTTTGTGTTATTCCATTGCTGAATTTACATTTATTTTGTCTTCTGATATTAATACAACATTTTTCAATTGTTCCTCAATCTGTAACTTATAAATATTTCTTTATAAGTTGTATTGAATTTACACTAGATTAACCTATTTATATTATTTGTAAACTAATTATTGTTATGTTAATATACTTTAAGAATAAGCTTTAAAAGCTTGTTCTTTGATTTTTTAATTATTTATTACATTAGTATAATATCCAAGTATAAAGATATTTAATGTACGTAATTTTAATATAAATATGGTTTAATAAAATAAATTAAGAATTGGAGTTAATATTATATGAAGCTTTGTAAGGAATTCTTACCTATTAGTAAAGAAGACTTAAAAAAAAGAAAAATTGACCAATTAGATTTTATTATTGTTTCTGGCGATGCTTATGTAGATCATCCTTCTTTTGGTACTGCTATTATAGGCAGAACTCTTGAATCACAAGGTTTTAATGTTGGTGTTATAGCTCAACCTGATTGGCATAATTCTGAAGATTTCAAAAGATTAGGTAAACCTAAATATGGTTTTCTTGTTAATTCAGGGAATATAGATTCTATGGTTAACCATTACACCGCTGCAAAAAAAACAAGACGTGAAGACTTGTATTCTCCTGGTGGAGAAGCTGGCCATAGACCGGATAGATCGATAATTGTTTATTGTAACAGAATACGTGAGGCCTATAAAGATGCAGCTATTGCAATTGGAGGAATAGAAGCAAGTCTTAGGCGTTTTGCACATTATGACTATTGGGATAATAAAGTTAGAAGAAGCATTCTTGTAGATTCTAAAGCTGATTTATTGATGTATGGTATGGGCGAAAAAACCGTAGTTCAGATTGCAGAATTATTAAGGTATGGAGCAAATATTAAAAATATAACAAGTGTTCTTGGAACTTGTTATTTGACTAAAGATATATCAAATATTAAAAATGCAGTTGTAGTACCTTCATTTGAAGAAGTATCTACAGATAAAGAAGCTTATGGTGAAGCTTATAAATTAGAATACTACGAACAAGATTCTATAAATGGCAGAACTATAATCCAAAAATATGGTGATAGATATTTAGTTCAGAATCCACCTCAAGAAAACTTAACTCAAGAAGAAATGGATCGAACATATGATTTACCTTACACAAGAACCTATCACCCTATATATGAAGCAAAAGGCGGCATACCTGCAATACAAGAAGTTAAATTTTCTATAACAAGCCATAGAGGCTGTTTTGGTTCATGTTCATTTTGTGCTCTAACATTTCACCAAGGAAGAGTAATTCAAAATAGGGGGCAAGAATCAATAATTGATGAGGCAAAACTTTTAACGACTTTGCCTGATTTCAAAGGATATATTCACGATATTGGAGGCCCTACCGCAAATTTTAGACATAGAGCTTGTAAAAAACAAATAGAACATGGTACTTGTAAAAATAAACAATGTATGTTCCCTAGTCCATGTAAAAACTTGATAATAGATCATACTGAATACCTTTCTCTATTGAAGAAAGTCAGAAAACTTCCTGGGATAAAAAAAGTATTTATACGTTCTGGGCTAAGATACGATTACCTAATACATGACAAAAATGATGCGTTTTTTAAAGAGTTGTGCGAGCATCATATTAGTGGTCAATTAAAAGTTGCTCCCGAACATGTGGTTCCAAAAGTATTGAATCAAATGGGTAAGCCAACAAGAGAAGTCTATGACAAATTTGTTAATAAGTATTTTCAGATTAATAAACAAATAGATAAAAAACAATTTTTAGTCCCTTATTTGATGTCATCTCATCCAGGTTCTGACCTAAATGCGGCAATAGATCTCGCATTATATATTAAAGAGATGGGATATACACCCGAACAAGTGCAAGATTTTTATCCAACACCCGGGAGCTTATCAACAACAATGTATTATACTGGATTCAATCCAATTACTGGAGAAAAAGTTTATATTCCAAAAACACCTGAAGAAAAGGAAATGCAAAGAGCTTTAATACAATTTGCTGTTCCTAAAAATTATCAAAAAGTGAAAAAGGCTCTAATTAAAGCTCATAGAGAAGATTTAATTGGTAACAATAAAAACTGTCTAATAGGCTTTACTCCTGGAAAACTAGGATATCAAGGAAAGCATAAATCAAACGATAATCTTAAAAATGACTCAAATAAAAATTCAAATGCTAGTAAAATATCTAATGAAAAGAATTCTATTAATAATACTAAGAAAACTTCTACTGATAACAATAAAAAACACTCAAACAAACATTCATCTGATAATCATTCAAATAGAAGAAAAAGAACTATGTAAAATAAAGGATACTTAGTTGCTTGCTATCGCAACTAAGTATCCTTTATCTTTGCTAACTACTAAGTAGTAAATATTACTCTTATTCCCAAAATCCTCTGCACACATATAATAAATTACCTACTATCTAGACTACTTACATAATTCTAAAGTATCAATTCGAACTTAATTCCTTACCTAGGAACGATAATTGTTTTTTGGCAATATCTTAAAGCTCTTTAACACTAAATTTATAATTACAAGAAATAACATATCCCCAATTACCGAGTAAGGGAAAAGTTTAATTCCACCTAAAATAATAATATCTTCTATCATTACTATTAATATTGCTATGATTATAAACCATATTCCTTTTTTATTTGCATACGGTCTATCTAGTAAGATTACATTTAGGATCAGTAATGCACCAAGTAGTATTAGTGAAAACAAAAACAATATAGTTTCCTTATCTATCTGCAAGATAAATCCATATAAATAATTTACCTGAACTGTTAACTTTGAAATTTGCATTATTACAGCATAAATGATACATACTGTTGCTGCAATAATATATGTTCCACCAAAGTTTAATTTTTCAGATCTTAAATAAATATAGCTTACAGCTAGCACTATAAGTGGTACTGATAAATGATTTAAAAATATTATTGGTTTTAAGTAATATATTATTGTACTATTCTTGAGTATACACAATAAAAATAATGCTACATGCCTTAATAAAAATAATGTAATTACTAATGCCAAATATATTTTTATTTTCTTTGGTGAAACTTCTAGATTCTTTTTTATAAGTGAAATTGACAAAAAAATTATAAGTAACAAAAATAAATAATATGCAAAGTTCACAAATTACGCTCCATTCCATATTCCTGTTACTTATATTTATTACTGTCTATCTTATTTTATACCTAAAAGTTTAATTCCACCCTTAATACATTGAACCCTCAATGGAAAATCTGGTCCTCTTTCCCCATCAATATCTGTAACGATATCTTCTGGAGATTCTATATATAAATCATCTGTTTTGAAATAAACAACTTTATCTGAATCTAAATGTTCGCCTTTCAAAAGCTTTATAAAGAGTGGGATGAGCTCAATTATTTGTATAGCTTTAAATATTATTACGTCAAGCTTTCCATCTGTAACTTCTGCCTCTGTCGCTAAATTAAAGTTTCCAGCAGTTTTACCATTAAACACTAAAAGCAAATACATTTCTCCGTCATAATCACATTCCTTAGATGATAGTTTTATCTTTAACTTTCTAAAGTTAGGTAATTCTTCAAGGCCTTTTAAATAATATGCTAACTTTCCTATTGTATTTTTTAAGTTCACATCAGTTTTTTGCGATACATCTGTAAAAAGTCCCGAACTGGCCACATTTATAAAATATTTCTCATTTATTTTCCCAACATCAACAGCTACTGGCTTTGAATTTAATATTTGCCTACATGCTTCTTCTATATCATTTGGCATATTTATAAGCTTTCCAAAGTCATTTGCAGTTCCAACCGGTAATATACCTATAGGTATATTTATATTTTTATTTTTCATAGCATTTACTAAAGAGTCTACAGTTCCATCCCCACCGGCTATTAAAATATAACTATAAGTTTCATCTATTATATCTAACGCTTCCGCTAAATCTTTTCCCTTTTGAATTCTATATGGTACTACTATTAATCCTACTTCTTGGTGTAGTTTTATAATATTATCTAATTCGCTTATTATACTATTTTCTCCTGAGTATGGGTTGTATATGAATCTAACCTTTTTCATAAATTAACCTGCCTCCAATAAATTTTCTTAGTTATTGTTTATATGCATAAAAAATAGCCTTAAAATAATTCTTAATACAAGATTATAATTAGCTCTAAATACATATATTAAATTCATATTAAATATTTACATATAATACCTATGTTATAGAGTTTATTATATCATTTTACTTACTTAATGTCGATACTAGATAATCTTAATAAAAACTTAAAGTTAATTTTACACCTTATATTATTTTCATTTATGTGCTATAATAATTCTTTGTAAGTATTTTTTATAATTTTAGGAGTGATTTTATGAGGAAAAGTTGTATTCCTAATGTATTTACCTTTATTAATTTATCTTGTGGAATTATATCTATATTATCAGTAATGAACGAAAAATATGCAATATCAGGTGCATTTATTTTATTAGCAGGATTGGTAGATAGGTATGATGGAAGAATAGCTCGTTTTTTAAACGTTTCTAGTGAATTAGGCAAAGAATTAGATTCTTTAGCTGATTTGGTTTCATTTGGAGTAGCACCATCTATATTAGTATATATATTATTCAATCTTGAATCTTTTGGACCTAAAGGATTATTTGGATTTATAGTTTTACTACTATTTCCTATATGCGGTGCTTACAGATTAGCTAGATTTAATACTACTGATTTTGATGGGGCCTTTACAGGTGTCCCAATAACAATAGCAGGTTGCTTTATGGCACTTTTTTCACTAATTATATTTAATTTTAATATTACACCATCGATCTATCTTGTTGTTCTTTTAATGATCCTTGGTTCATACTTAATGGTAAGTAAAGTTAAATTAAAGAAACTTTAATTGTAATTCATAATAAAAAACTCTATCTTAAAATTTTAAGATAGAGTTTTTTTGTTTGATTTTCATCACTATTCTTCTCTTTCTGAGTTTTGAAAATTTAATTCATTATCTATTTCAGTAAATATTTTATCTTTCTCTGTACTTACTGTAATATACTCATTTTTAATCTTACAGTACTTTAAGTAAGATCCTTCACATCGTTCTAGAGTGCTTATTAACTTATCTATTAATTCTCCTACATTTTCAACTCTCTCTAGTGCTTTCTTAACTTCACTTTTCTCCGCTAAATTTACATTATACAATTCTGATGCTCCAGCAATTAATAATCTATAAACATCCACATAATTCTTTAATAATACACTCAAATTATCTATATCTTCATATTGTTTTTTAGCTAAATCATTAAATTTCATAGTCAATCCTTTATACAAAATTTATACTAACTACTAAAATATTTGTAGTTAATCACTAAAAAAGTGACTAACTACAAATTACAAATTACATTCTTAATGTTTCAACATCAGCATATTCATTATCTATATCATTAAATATATCATTGGAGCCATAATGTTCTTCTTCACTTTCAACTACATCATCAAACTTATATTTTCCATGACAAGGTTTTTGAAGTAAATCTTCATCTAAATCTAAAAACTCCATTCCTTTGTTCGAAATATCTTCATCATGGTACTTGCTCATCTGAAACATTTTATCTTCTTGTGGCTTTTCACTAGGAGTCATACTTTTATCAACATGTAAATATTTAAACTCCCAGTTTCTATTACTAGACTTTTCTTTCAAACCTTCTACATAAACCACAGGAACTACAAACTCTTCAGGATATTCATAAATCATATGTTTTCCCCCTACTTACAATCCGCATTACATAATCTTCTAAAATATGCTCTTGGATATCTACATAATGGGCATTTCATAGGTGCTTCCTTACCTTCATATATATAACCACAATTTAGACATATCCATTCTTCTTCTCCATCTGATTTAAACATCTTACCCTCTTTAAGTTTTTTAGCTAAATCTAAAAATCTCTCCTTATGATGTTCTTCAACTTCTTGAAGTTCTTTATAAAAATCTGCAATATCATCAAAACCTTCTTCTCTAGCAATTTCTTCAAATTCTTTATAAATCACTTTACTTTCTTCAGATTCACCAAGTGCAGATTCTATCAAATTATTTTTTGTATTACTAATTCTGTCCAGATATCTTTTAAACACTTCTCTCGCATGCGCTTTTTCATTGCCTGCAGTTGCTTCAAATACCTCTGCAACATGCATGAAGCCATCTGCTTTAGCCTTCTCAGCATAAAAAGTATATTTATTTCTAGCTCTAGACTCTCCTGCAAATGTTTTAAATAAATTTCTTTCAGTTTGACTACCTTTTAAGTTCATCTTTGTCTCCCAAAATATTACTTTCTTCCATATATAAACTATTCATTTTTATATTTTTGGTTACCTCATCAGTTAACTCCCCATGGTGAAATATGCTTGTTAGGATAAATCACAAAATATTAGTTATTATTTTGTTTTCATATAGTAATCTTTTTAGGATACAATTATCTTCTTTTCCTGATTACAAGTTAAAATTACTTCTTGCTTATCGCTTGATTTAGTAATTAGCCTGACATCATGCCCCCATAATTCTTGAACATATTTCAATGTTTCTTTTGCATAAGAAAGCTCTAATGGCCTTCCGTCAAAAACATTCTCTAAAGTCAATGTATAGTTCTTCTTATTCAGATCAACAACTCTAATATACGGTATATTTCCCATACCTGCAGTATAGCTCAATGTATCTCTAATAGTTTTCCAGCCAGTTTCATCTGAAATTTCTTCAATGACAACATCGAAAGTTCTTTGATTATATTGAAATAAATTTAACTCTTCACACAATTCTCTAGTTAAATAACGCCTTAAAAACGAAGAATCTCTTTCAATTTCTCTAACTTCAAATATTTTTTCCTTTCCATATCTTTTTTCGATATCTTCAAATACTTTGAAGCCAACATAATAAGGATTCATACCACCTATAGCAGGAGCTATTACATCATTGTGCCTTTTCAAAAACTCTAAATGGAGCTCTTGTGGCAATTCTAATTGTTTTAAAATATTATAATGTGTATAGCTCGCCCAACCTTCATTCATAATTTTAGTTTCAATTTGAGGAACGAAATATTCTGTTTCTCTTTTAACAATTCTTAATATTGTTTTCTGCCATTCCTCTAACTGACCATAATTTATTATAAATCCCATAAGATCATCAACAGGCTCCAATGGAAGCTTATCTAAATCCGGTAAAACAATTTCTTCATACGGGTCTAAAATATCTCTATTTTCTTTTTTACTTTCATAATCTTTTAAAATACTTTCTTTAATCTCATCGTTAGTTAATTCTTTAACTCCAACATTTCTTTTACATTGATATCTTATAGCATGACCTGCATCTAGTATTCTTTCAACTTCAGAGTAGCCAATGCTTGGATCATCAATATAATCTCTTATTATCTTAGCATCTAAGTTAAACATCTCTAAAGTATATTTAGCATTAGTGCCTTCTTTAAATAATCTATTATTTCTAAAAAAATCATTATGCCCATATACATGAGCCATTGTTAATATCTGTAGTAATAGCGTATTATCCTTCATTAAATATGCTAAACAAGGATCTGAATTAATAACCATTTCATAAGGAAGGCCAGTAAGATTTAAAGAATAAAGTGTTTTACTTTTTTCATAAGATTTACCAAAACTCCAATGTGGATATCTTGAAGGCATTCCAACATAAGCTTCATATCCAATCATCTCATTAAAGCCTATAATTTCAAATTCTTGAGGATAACATTCTAGCCCATATTCCCTAACCTTTTTCTCTATTTTCTCATTCCACTTTTCAATATCACTAAAGCTATATTCCAATTTCTTATTCCTCCTTTAACTCCTTCCTAAGCATAATCTTAAGTGCATCCCACAAATCCTTCTTTTCTTTTATAATTACAGGAACAAATTTCTCATCAGTTATCTCTTTTTTAAATTTATGATACATTGTCGTTGTGTATGTCGATGGCAAAAGTTCTGCATAACCGAACATATTGCTTACCTTACATATATCTTTTACTGCTGTAACTGCTCTTTCATTATCTTCTGACCAGTTATCTCCATCACTTGCGTATATGCTATATATATTCCATGCTGTTGGAGGATACTTTTCTTCAATCACCTTTAATGCCTCATTAATACCACTAGATATATAAGTTCCACCAGATTCAGACTTATGGAAAAACTCAAATTCATCTACTCTTTTTGCAACTGTAGTATGATATATAAATTCGAATGCTATATTGTTGTATTTTCTTTTTAGAAAAGTTGCTAATACGAAAAAATAAGATCTTGCTAGATATTTCTTCGTCACATCCATAGAACCAGAGGCATCCATAATAAACAGCATTACTGCATTACTATCTTTTTTAGGTTTTAATTTAACTCTATAATACCTAAGATCCTCCTCTCTAAAAGGAAATCGCTCTAACTCGTCATCACTTTCTAATTCTTTTAACGCTCGTCTCTTTCCTTGCTTTCTTGCTATCTTTGACATAACTGTTTTCTTTTTTGCAAGTCTTGGTCTTATTCCGTGAGTTTGATAGCCCCTCTTCTTACCGCTAGTTTCAGTAACTATTTCTGAATACTTTTTTTGATCTAAATTAGGTAAGTTCAGATCTTCAGATATATAATCCATTAGCTCCTCGAGAGTGATTTCTGTTTCGTATACATCATCACCCTCTTCATTTCCAGCTCCCTGATTTCCTTTACCTTTAGCTAATTTCTTACTTCCATTTCCTAATTTTTCTCCTCTTTTTTCGTTACCGACTCCGCTGGCTACTCCCTTAGAGTTCTTTCCATAAACGAATTGATATTCCTTAATACCCTTAATTGGTATTTTAAATTTTTTGTTTTTGCTCTCTCCAACAATACTCTCTTCTGATAATATATCTCCTAAATTTTCTTTTATTGATTTTTCTACAAGTTGCCTATGTCTCCTTCTATCTTCTATGGATCTGTCGTGATCAATTTGATTGTTAGTGTAATCTCTAAATATTGCCATAAGCTAATCTAATCCCTCCATAAGTTATTAGCTGCATACTTTAAGATTACATCACAACAATGAAGACAATATCCATTTCTTTTCATTTCTTCGACCATAGAATCATATTTTTCTGCCTGTTCCTTATCCCTAACCTTTGATTTAGTTATGATTCTCGATAAATCTTTAACTGAAGCTGTTAATTTCTTTTCAATTGCTTCCTTCAAAGGTTCATAAGAAGTATAATCTAATCTTCCACCTTTCCTAACTATATAGAACATATATGAAGTCACATCTGATCTAAATCCTTTAGCTGATGCGGCATATACACCTATTTGTTCTTCTATGCTTCTCATAAATTCTTCATCTGGATTAAGTTCCTCACCAGTTGAAACATCTTTTATCTTAGTTTTATTTACATATGCCTCAGCATTATCTATATAATTATTAAATAGGCTCTCAGCCTGTTCTCTAAATGAGTGAATAAATGCTTTTGTAATTTCCCTTTCAAGAATTTTATTATATTCTTTTCTTATATTATCTTGAATAAAACCTAAATACTTCTTTTTATCATCTGCTGCAATATCTAACTCTTTAACAGATTTTATTATGCTCTCCATTATACTAAGCGGATTTATACAGTCATATCCCGATTCTGAAAGTGCATTATCTATTGCTTTTATGATAAATCTTGTACTTATGCCCTTCATGCCTTCATATTGACCTGCTTCTTCCCTAAGCTCTCCAATATCGATTTTCTTTGTAGTTCCTTTTTCAACAATTTCTTCTCCATTGTAAATCTTAAGCTTTGTCACAGCATCTACTTTAGCCGAAGGTGTTAATCTTGAAAGTATTGCAAACATTGCTGCAATTTCAATAGTATGTGGTGCTATATGCGCTTTAAAATTACTCTTCTTTAATATTTTTTCATATATCTTAACTTCCTCGTCTAGTTCTAAGCAATATGGAACTTCAACTTTTACAATTCTATCTAGAATTGCTTCATTTGTATGATCTGATTTAAATTTATTCCATTCCGCCTCATTTGAGTGAGCAACTATAACTCCATCAAAATAAATCATTGAACCTTTACCTGGAGACGGTACTGATTTTTCCTGAGTTGCAGTGATTATTGTATGAAGATATTCAACATCATTTTTAAATACCTCTATAAATTCTACTAGTCCACGATTACCGACATTAAATGCTCCATTTAGAGAAAAAATTCTTGGATCATCTTCAGAGTACATATCCATCTTAGAAATATCAATTGATCCTGTTAAAATTGATGTATCCTGGTTATTTGGATCAACAGGCGGCACTACTCCAATTCCTTTTCTTGATCTAATAGAAAATCCTGTTCTTTCAACTGGAAAATCTTCATAAACTCCTTTGAGCTCATTAACAAGTCTATATCTGCATACTGGGCATAAATCCCCTTCAATTTGTACTCCTAGCATCTCCTCAAATTTTGGTCTCAAATGCTTTGGAATTAAATGAAGTGGCTCTTCATGCATCGGGCATCCTTTTAATGAATAAACTGATTCACAACTTTCTAAAGCCGATTTTAAACTCTCTACTATTGAAGATTTACCTGCTCCTACTGGACCAACAAGATATAATACTTGTCTTGATTCTTCACCCTTCATTGCTGCTGATTTAAAATAGCTGGCAAGCTTCATAATAACTTTATCAATTCCATAGAAATCATCTTTAAAAAAGCCATACTTTCTTATTAAGTCATTTCCATAAATCTTTCTTACTCGTGGGTTTTCCTCAGCTTTTAATTCCTCTACCCCTTTACTCATAATCATCTCATAGATTCTTTTATGAGCAAGATTTACAATTTCTGGGTTCTCCTTAACAATATCTAAATACTCTAGAAAACTTCCTTCAAACTTTTGGGTGCTATCCTTTTCTCTATCTGTTTCTATAAATTCTTTAAAGTTCATACTCATAAACACTCCTCCTCCTTTATAACTAAAATATATTCAATTAAACAAAGACATTATGACTACTTTTTTCAAATACTTACTGTTTGGTTCCTATTAAATAAAAACATAAACAATAACCATACAAATTTACTACTTAATGAGCATTATTTCATAATTTTATTAAATAACATCCATAAATAATTTTGTTTTTCTCTGTAGCCTGTCTAATATATAGATATTTTGATATTTCAAATTAATAACTATTTATTAAATAAATTAATAATATTTTAAATTTATACCTTAAAATGTGAAATTCTTTTGCACAAAAAAAGGAATATTCTAAGTTCCTAATACTTAAAATATTCCTTCTTTACTATTGAATGTTTCCTCTATTATATAATTTATATTTCAAAAATATTCTGCAATATAACTATATAATATTTACAATCGTGCCTATGTTTAATTTCTATTTTATTAGTCAAAAGTTCTTGGAGTAAATTCAGAATCTTTCGCTTTTGGCTCACCAAAAACTGATTTTACGCTTTCTGCTTGTGGATTATGATTTAAAGTCTTATGTTTGCTTGTATGTTTCTTTTTCATACTGTTGTCCATTTATATCACTCTCCTCTTCCTATTGACTCTTTAATATTATGTGTATTTCGGACTGTTTTATGCTGGCTAATGTTGTATATATATATTTAGTTTTCTATAAGTTCTTTTATATCATTAACTGACGCGCCTATTGTAAATATTATATTTTCATCAATTCTTAATTTACTTTCATTTTCGTTAATTTTTATTTTGTTAACAGTTAAGTTATTAGGACGCAATTCTTTGTATCTAGTACTTGATATATCTATATCAAACTTTTTATCTTTAGCACCTGTAATTTTTATTACAGATCCATGTTCATTACCATCACGCTCTACACTTATATCTATAATGTTGTCTTTTCCATTGCAGCCACAGTTTGAATCATTTGGATACTTTAAAACATTAGCATTGCCAGTTATTGTAGCCCATCCACCACTCAATGCCAATTTTACTAGCATGTTCAAATCATATTTATCCTCTATTTTCTTTAAAAGTTTTCCTAATTCAAATATTGTTAAATCTAGTTTCATTCTATATTCTCCTTTGCTTATGTAATACACCATCTATTATAATTGCTTTTATAAAAAATTAATAATTTAATTTTCCTCTATATATATACTTGTTAATATAAAATATAAAGGATATATCAAACAGATAAAAACATTTTGATATATCCTCTTTATATTATAGGTGATCCTTTTCTTTATGTGGAGGCGCACCTATCTTTTTTCCATCAATAATGCCTAAATCCGCATTATTTTTGGGATCTATTTTTCTACGTTCCGCATTAGATTTAGGTCTATCTTTCACTCTATTTTTGTTATTATCCATATGTATCACCTCATTATTATGGTGTACATTTAAATTCATTTTATACTGCTTAGCTCTAAAATTAAAATTTATTGAAATAATTATTAATAGAATTAAGTATTACCAATTAATATAGTTATCTATTATTCCTAAACTTACCTCTTTCATATTGCTCAGGCCATTTTACCTCGCCATCTAATTTTGAGTCAGCTTCAAGCGGCCAATATGGTTTTCTTAAAAGAATTCTTCCTAAGAAAATCATATCTGCTCTATCATTTTGAATTATTTCCTCCGCCATATAAGGTGATATAATAAGTCCTCCAGCTATTACAGGAAGGCCTGTATTTTCTTTTATTATCTCTGCAAATTTTATCTGATATCCTTCATATACCTTAATTGGAGTAGGAGTAGGTGCAACACCACCTGAACTTACATTAAGTATATCAATTCCTTCTTCTTTAACCAAATTTACCATTTTAGCTAAGTCTTCTGGATGATTTCCTTCATTCAAATAATCTTCTGCACTTATCCTAAGTATTATTGGTTTTTCCTTTGTCCACACTTCTCTAATTGATTTTACTACTTCTTTTAAAAATCTCGCTCTATTTTCTAAACTCCCGCCATACTCATCAGTTCTTTTGTTACTAAGAGGAGATAAAAATTGATTTATTAAATATCCGTGAGCAGCATGAATTTCTATAATATCATATCCTATTTCAATACACCTTTTAGCCGCACTTTTAAAGGCATTTATTACTTCACCTATATCTTCTTTGCTCATTTCTTTAGGAACTTTATATTCACTACTAAATGCTTCAGCACTAGGTCCTATAATCTCAAGATTTTTTATTTCACACTTTCTGCCTGCATGACCAAGTTGAATTCCCATGACTGCACCTAAGCTTTTGCATGTATCAACTATCTTCTTTAAACTCCCTATTTGCGAATCATCCCATATTCCTAAATCTCTATCACTTATTCTTCCTCTGCTTTCAACTCCAGTTGCCTCTTGTATTATAAGCCCTACTCCACCTAACGCTCTTGTGGCATAATGTATTTTATGCCACTCAGTAGCTATTCCATCTTCTTTAGCAGTATACATACACATAGGCGCCATAACAACTCTATTTTTAAATTCTAAATTTTTAAGTTTAAAACTCGAAAAAAGTTTTGACATATAATTCTCCTCCCTTTTGTTTTATATTTATGATGTTAATGCTATTCTTTCCTAACTAAATAATTAGATACTGGATTTTAAATATCAATTAACCATATAAACTATTATAAAAAACTACAGCTTATTAATAATACTGGCATTATATGCAGCCCCAAAGCCATTATCTATATTAACCACACTTACGCCACTCGCGCAACTATTCAACATAGATAGCAAAGCAGCAATTCCTCCAAAATTAGCTCCGTATCCAACACTTGTTGGCACTGCAATTACTGGCTTATCTACAAGGCCTCCTACAACACTAGCTAAGGCACCTTCCATTCCTGCAATTACTATAACAACTTTTGCTCCCCTAATGACATCTAATTTTGAAAAAAGTCTGTGTATCCCTGCAACTCCAACATCAGTTATTTTTTCAACTCTATTCCCTAGTATAGTAGCCGTTTCAAATGCTTCTTCTACAACAGGTAAATCCGATGTACCTGCCGCAACAATTGCTATATAATTCTCCGTAAGAGGTTGTTCATTTCTCCTAATGGTTATTGTTCTGCCAAGCTTGTTATATTTTGCTTCTTCACATATTTCTTTAACTGCATTATACATTTCCTCATTAGCTCTTGTTCCTAATATATTATTGTTTTTGGTAAGCATAAATTTTACAATATCTCTGACCTGCTCTACTGTCTTACCTTCACAGTATATTACTTCAGGATAGCCAACTCTAATTTCTCTATGATTATCTATCTTAGCAAAACCTAAATCTTTAAAAGGTAGATCTTCCAATTTTTCAAGCGCCTCATCTACATTTAATTTATTATCTTTAACGCTTTCTAACAATTCTTTAATTTCTTCTTTGTTCATTAGCTTTATCCTCCTAAGATATTCTCTGCTACCTTAATACACCATTTTAATTTATTCTTAAAGTATTATTATTTATTTTGATTATCCTCTTTTTTCAATATAGTTTCGTTAAAACTTCCTACTCTATACCCTTGTAAATCTAATGTTACATATTTAAATCCACATTCTTTTATTTTTTCAGCAATAGTGTCCAAAAGTTTTTCATTAAATAATTTATTTCTATCATTCCTACTTACTTCAACTCTAGCTAAGTCGCCGTGACATCTTACTCTAACAGCTCTAAATCCTATACTCATCATATATTTTTCTGCATTTTCAATCTTTTCAAAATCTTCTACCTTAAGCTCATTTCCATAAGGTATCCTTGTTAAAAGACAGGCATAAGGTGGCTTATCCCAAGTGTTAAGCCACAATTCTTTAGAGAACGCTCTTATCTCTGCTTTAGTTAATTTGCATTCTAATAGCGGGCTTTTTACTTCTAGTTCTTTTAATGCTTTAAGACCTGGTCTATAATCACTTATGTCATCAAAATTTGTCCCATCAATTACACAATTATAACCTTGTTCTTCTGCTACATTTAATATCATAGTGAATACAGCTGTTTTACAAAGATAGCACCTATCTTCCGGATTGAATTTAATTGAGTCAATAATTGGAGCTTCAATAATTTCATGTTGAACTCCCAATTCCCTTACTAATTCTCTAGCCTCTGCTATTTCCCACTTAGGAATATATGGTGATAAAATCGTTACTGCCTTTACATTCTCTCCAAGAGCTTCTTTAGCTACTCTAAGTAAGAATGTGCTATCTACTCCCCCTGAGAATGCTAAAACCACTTTTCCTAATCCTTTAAGGTATTTCACTAGTTCACTATATTTATCATTATTAATCATCTATCTCTTCCGCCTCTCACCTATACATTTTTATTTTCTTAATTTGATTGTAGAATTACTCATTATAGATATTCGAAGTTTGCTTATAAACTTCCCTATACACCTTTTCCATAGTTATGTTATTCTCTTTTGCAATCTTTTTACATTCCTCATATTCTGGCTTGTATTTAACTAAGTTACCTTTATAATATGACTTCTTGATTGTTACTTCTCCATACTGAGTTTCTACCTTTGAAAACTCCCTATTTAACATTATTTTTTCAACTCTATATTTTCTTACTCCTATAGAAGTTGTCTCTTCAAAAACTATGTCCAAAATATCTTTTTCTATTTTTTCACTAATTAATACACTTAACTTTATTCCTGGTCTTCCCTTTTTCATGAATATAGGAGTTTTAAAAACATCCAATGCCCCTGCATCAAAGAGCTTTTCTTCAACATATCCATAAAATTCTGGATTCATATCATCTATATTAGTTTCCAATATATACTGTTCTTCTATCTTCTCTAAACTATTGTCTTCTCCTAAGTAAACTCTCAAAACATTAGGTATATCTAGATCTCTATGTCCAATTCCATATCCAATTTTCTTTATAGAAAAATCTATCTTTGCAGTAAACTCTTTAACATTTTCAGCTAGTATCGCAGCTCCTGTAGGCGTAGTTGTCTCAAATTGAACTACCCCAACATTTATTGGAATGCCTTTTAATATTTCTACGGTCGCAGGTGCTGGAACTGGCATGAGGCCATGAGCACATTTTACGAATCCGCCACCAACTTGAACATGAGACGCCATAATTTTATCAACTTTTAAATAATCTAAGCAAATAGCAGCTCCTACTATATCAACAATTGAATCAATCGCACCTACTTCATGAAAGTGTACTTCATATAGTGTTTTGCCATGCACCTTTGCTTCTGCTTCTGCTACTCTCATAAACATATTCAAACTTAAATTCTTAACTTTTTCACTTAAGTCACTGGAATTTATTATATTCTCTATATCTTTCAAGTTTCTATGATGATGCTCGTGATTTCCTGAATGGCTATGAACATGAGCTTGTTCGTGATTATGTGAACAATTATGCTCATGACTATGCGAATGATTGTGTTCATGATTATGTGAAGCATCTTCACCATGAGAATGATCATGATGATCGTGCTCTTCATCATGTACATGAGGGTGACTGTGATCTTTTATAATATCACTATTAGAATGCTCAAAGTCTTTATACCCAATGTTATCTCCATTATTTAGTTTATCTTTTAATATAACATCTACTCTAGTTCCTGTTATTCCAAGTTTTTCAGAACTGTTAATTTGTATATCATATTCAGAACTTAAATTAAGCTTTGAAATTTCTTTAAATAAATATTCTTTAGGAACTCCTAGATTCAACATCGCTGCCAAATTCATATCTCCACTTATACCGCAAAAACAATCGTAATATAATATTTTCATTTAGCTCACTCCTTAACTCATTTGTATTAATTTAACAAATCTATTTTTAATTTATATTATTTTTGTCTATATAATGTTGTATCTTCTTAAAAACTCCTCATCTTTTATAATATCTTCATATATGCCATCCTTAGCTATTCTATGCTCATCAGAAAATACAATGGCCCTATTAAATACACCTTCTATGTATTCAAAATCATGAGTAGCACAAATTATTGTTTTTCCACTTTTATTTAGAGCAATTAGTAGCTCTCTTAAAAATCTTTTTCCTTTCGGATCTATTCCATTCATTGGCTCGTCTAGAGTTATCACTTCTGGGTTCATAGCTAAAACACTTGCTATGGCAACCCTCTTCTTTTCTCCACCGCTTAGATTATAAGGATGTTCTTCCTTCAACCTATCTATATTAAGTAAATTTAGGCAGTCACTTACCCTTTTATTAATTTCCGACTCTGGTAACCCCATTTGCAAAAGGCCAAAAGCTATTTCCTCAAATACAGTTGAGCAAAAAAGCTGAGTATCTGAATTTTGAAAAACAAATCCAACCTTTTTATGAAATAACTTTAAGTTTTTATTATCTTTTAATAAATCTTCATTTATTTCAGTATTATCAAATACATATTTCCCACCGTTTGGAAAAATAATTGCATTTAGCAATTTTAAAAAAGTTGATTTACCACTTCCATTTGGTCCTATAATAGCTATAGATTCACCTTCTTCTATATTTACATTAACATTATCAAGAGCTATTTTATTTTTGTATGTGAATGAAATATTCTCTAATTTTATCATTAATAATTTCTCCTTAATCTGTTTAGTTCGTATGATTAGAAAAATATAAAAATTTCATATGAAATATGATAATATGTTTACTTATGATCTTTTAGAATATCCCTAATTTCAAACACATAAATAAACTAATTAGAAACATATTTACAAATAGATAAATATAATCTACTTTTTTAAAATTCAAGTTAGCCTTCGTAACGTATTCTCCTACAAAACACCTGCACTCCATAGCCTGAAACATCTCTTCACTCATTTTATATGACTTTATAAACAAATTCCCCATAATCCCTGTAAGTGAAGTATATTTATTCTTAGTTATCCCAACTGATCTTAATCTGAGTGCATATAGTAAGTTAATTGAATATTCACCAAGCAGTACAATATATTTTATTGTTATATCCATAATCCATATGAACATGTCTGGTATAAACAGTAACTTTAGCGACTTACTTATTTCACTCCATTTAGTGCTATGAGATAACAAATTCATTAATAATATAGTTATTATTAATTTTTGAAAGATCAATAAGCTATTATATACATTTCCATATAACATAGATGGTATTAATGCTATTAATGTTACTAAAGGAAATGTAAGACTTCTTAAAAATATTCTTTTTCTTGCTCTCTCTTCCATAAGAAAAAGGTTAATAAAAGCATATATATCTAAAATCAATAAATATATAAGGCTTCTTGATAAAGATATACATATTATAATTATTATAGTACTTATAACTTTTAATGTAGGATTTATTGAATAAACTAATTTATCTTGATTTTTGTTTTGTCTAATAATTGATATTATCTTAATTATCGAGAAAATACTCTTTTGAATATATAGATTTTTTTCTTCCTTCGGGATGTAATCATCTTTTACTGAAAGCCAATCTGGAACCATTTAATCTCCTTTTCTCCAATATCTAGCCTGTAAAACTCTCATCTTCATTAAATAGTGAGAGATGACAGTGCACTACTCTAGATAAGTTCAACTAAGCTCCATTAGAAAATTAAAAACTTCCTATGAAACTAAACTTTACTTTATGTTTCTCTTCAAATTTATCTTTCCTAAAACTTTAAAAATAATTAAAATTATTGTTACTCCAATTATAGCTGATAAGATATACCCTAAATACTCCTTAAGAAATCCAAAACTGTAATCTGGAATTGGGGAATTAAATTGAAATCCTTCTTCCATTCCCTTTGGAACAAATCCTACAAGATTGCTTATTTCTTCTGCTCCCCATTCTCCCCAAGCAGTTCCTTTTGCTAAAAGTCCTATAGGAGTAGCTAGAATAAGAATTCCTATTATAATATATAGGTATTTAATTTTGCTTATCTTTCCTTGATACAAAACCTCTGGTGATGCCTTTTTTATATAACTATAAGCACCCACAGTTATTATCCCCTCTAAAATTCCAACAATCAATAAATGAGGAATCATCATTGCTGGAATAGATACAGCTAGTCCATAAGGGCTATATAATGGAAGACCTGAAATATCTTTAAAAAGTAATGGCTGAACGCCGAACTCAATTGCCGCAAATAAAGCTGCAATATTAACAGAAATATAGCCTCCTAAAAAAGCTCCTATATATTCTCCATTATTATTTTTAAACAGCCTTTTTATAAGTTTAAATAGATAAAATGCTGTGAATGGCATTATAAATGCCATGTTAAAACAATTCACACCTAAAGCTAAGATACCCCCATCTCCAAAAAATAGCGCTTGAATTGCAAGGGCTATTGTAACTGCAAAAACTGCTGAGTAAGGTCCAAGCAAAACAGCAATAAGGGCACCACCTATAGCATGTCCTGTTGTCCCTCCAGGCAGAGGTACATTAAACATCATAACCAAAAATGAAAAAGCAGCAGCCACGCCAAGAAGAGGCATCTTCTGCCTTGTTATCTCATTCTTTACTTTCATGCTTGCTCTTTTCCATACAGGCAGCATTACAATCCCAAATGTAGCACAAGTTGAAGGACTTAGATAATTATCAGGTATATGCATTATGATCTTCCCCCTTATAAATAAAATACTTTTCTTACAACATTTTATGGTAAAATTCTAAAGAATATATATTCTTTAGAATTTTACCATAATGGAATATATGTTCTAAAAACTTTGATTCATTGAAATTTTTATTAAATTATTAGATGCCACAAAACAAATAATCTTAAAAATAATGAATTTTACTGTTTAGAAGTTATTGTTTCAATTGTAATGTTTTATTTCTATGCAAATATTGTTTTAACATTTTTTAATTCTTCACGAATCTTGATTGCTTGAGGGCAATGACTTTCACACTTACCACATTCAACACATTTATCTGCCCTTTCTGATGATGCTACTCCATTATATCTTTCCTTAAGTTCTTTTTCTGTTGCTGGAGTAACAAATATATTATACTCATTATATACTGTAAAATTCTTAGGAATATTTACACCTGCTGGACATGGCATGCAATACTCACAAGCTGTACAATTAACTTTTATTCTTTCTTTAAATGCCTTTTTAACATTATCCATTATTTCTAGCTCTTTTTCTGTTAGTGAATTTGGTAAAGCTTCACCTGCCACTCTAATATTTTCAGTAACATTATCCATTACATTCATACCACTTAACACTACAGATACCTCTGGATGATTCCATACCCATCTTAGTGCCCACTCAGCGGGAGATCTCTTAATTTCTGCTTTATTAAATGCATCAGTAACTACATCTGGAAGGTTTCTAACTATTTTTCCACCTCTAAGCGGTTCCATGATAACAACTCCAAGACCTCTATCTGCTGCATATTTTAATCCTTCAGTTCCAGCTTGGAAATCTTCATCTAAATAGTTATATTGGATTTGACAGAATGACCAATCATAATAATCCACTATTTCTTTAAAAACTTCTAGCTTGTCATGAAATGAGAATCCTGCATATCTTATTCTTCCATCTTTAATTGCTGAATTTAAAAATTCATCTATTCCTAACTTCTTTAAGTTTTCCCAAGAGCCTTTATTTAAAGCATGAACTAAATAGAAATCTATTCTATCTGTTTGCAAGCGCTCTAATTGTTCATTTAAATATTTATCCATATCCTCTCTAGTTTTAATTGCCCAACTAGGAAGTTTTGTAGCTAAATTGACCTTTTCTCTATATCCATCTTTTAAAGCCCTGCCTACAAATGGTTCACTTTCTCCTCCGCTTCCCATTCCTGTTCCATGATAAGGGTATGCAGTATCAATATAGTTAACCCCTTCATCAATTGCGTGACGAATCATTTTTGTAGCTTTTTCTTCATCAATTTTAGTAGTATCTCCATCAATAATAGGTAACCTCATACAACCAAAGCCTAGAACTGAAACCTTTTCATTTATCTTTCCAAGCGCTCTATATAACAAAATAATTCCTCCTTAAAATAGATAATTTATATAATACATTGTTATATATATATTTTACATCTTATAGTTAACTCTAAGTCAACATATTTTGGGAAAATAAATCCTAAAATGAAAAAGTAACTTCTTGTTTGCAATGATAAATTCACTGTTCTAAAATTTAAAAGTAACTTTTATTTACAATACCAAATTTATCATTCATAACTTTTATATTAGACAACTTTCTGATACAATTTTACAAACGCATATTCTTAGAGTATACTCTAAGTTGTAAAATGCATCATATAGCTTAAAGGAGGGTAATATTATGGGATACAGTATTGCTGAAGTTTCTGAAAAAACACATTTAACTCCACATACTCTTAGGTATTATGAAAAAGAAGGACTACTTCCATTTGTGGATCGTAGTGAGTCAGGCAATAGAGATTTTAAGGAAAAAGATTTAGAATGGCTTGAGCTTATTTGTTGTTTAAAAAATACAGGTATGCCTATAAAGCAAATCAAAGAATACATTCAGTTATGTCTTAGGGGTGATAATACCATTGATATTCGTAGAGAAATATTTATAAAACACCGTGAAGAAGTTATTAGCCAAATAGCTGAATTACAAAAGAATCTTGATAAAATCAATTACAAAATTAATTTTTATAATTGCGCCTGCAAAAAGACTGTATAACTAATATAATACAAAACTTGTATTTATATAATAAATAATAGGTAAAATTTTAGTGGAGAATTATATAATTAATATTAATCATATAATTCTCCACTAAATCATGTATTCTTAAATTATAAATTTACTTTTTATTTGGTTCTTTGTATTCCACACCTTTTGTATCAACAGTTATTGATGTAATCACAACATCTTTTTTTGGTGCATCAGCAGAATTAGTTTCTACATTTTGAATTTTATCTACTATATCTAATCCTGAAATTACTTTTCCAAAAGCAGCATATTCTCCATCAAGATTTGGAGCATCTCCTGACATTATAAAAAATTGACTTCCTGCACTATTAGGATCTTGTGCTCTTGCCATTGATAGTACTCCTTTTGTATGTTTTAAACTGTTTGCAAAACCATTAGACGTAAATTCACCTTTAATTGAATAACCTGGCCCTCCAGTTCCATTCCCTTCAGGATCTCCTCCTTGAATCATAAAGCCTTTAATTACTCTATGGAATTTTAAATTATTATAAAAACCTTTGTTTGATAAATATATAAAGTTGTTAACAGTATTTGGAGCAATTTCTGGATATAATTCAGCTTGAATTTCTCCAAATCCTTCTACTTTTATAGTAGCTATTGGCAGGTCCTTACTATTTCCTGCTGAAGTTGCCTCATTGCTTTCACTTGTTTTAGAGGAATTATCTACTTCCCCTTTTCCATTGCTAGCATTTTTATTTCCGCAACCTACCAATAAAAATATTCCCATTATGATTGTTATAAAAACAAAACTTTTCTTCTTCGTAATCCTCATAACTTTTTCCACCTTTTATGTATATTTTAACAGCTTAAGTATATCATAATTCTCTATATTACTTAATATTTTATTATAGAAGTAATATTGCTATATTATTATTTTTTATTCATCATGCAATTTGATTAGTAAAATTGTCCTATACACAGTATATGATTTTATTAATAAATACTTTTTAATTTTCGTATAGACCCTTTAATAATTTTATCTCCCCTGCATATCCGTCAAGTTCATTTGGTGTCTCAAGGAAAAATGGTAAATTACATAACATTGGATGATTAATAATATTCTTAATTCCCTCTAATCCAATAGAACCTTCTCCTATTTTTTGATGCCTGTCTTTATGACTTCCAAATGGATTCATACTATCATTTAAATGTATTGCACATAATTTATCTAAGCCAATTATCTTATCAAATTGTTCTACTATTTCATCTAAATTATTAACAATATCGTACCCTGCATCATAAACATGACACGTGTCAAGACAAACACCTACCTTGTGTGATAATTCTACATTATTTAAAATCTCTTTCAATTCATCAAACGTACGTCCAATTTCGGTGCCCTTTCCTGCCATTGTTTCAAGCAATACAGTAGTTGTTTGTTCCGGTTTAAGCACTGCGTTTAGCATATCTGAAATATATTTAATTCCAATCTCTACGCCTTGCTTAACATGACTTCCTGGATGAAAGTTATAAAGGTTATTAGGAATATACTCCATCCTCTCTAAATCATCCTTCATTACCTCTACTGCAAACTTTCTTGTGTTCTCATCTGCAGAACAAGCATTTAACGTATATGGCGCATGACCTAATATTTTAGAGAAATTATTTTCTTCTACTAACTTTAAAAATCCTTTTATATCTGTTTCATCTATAGCCTTTGCTTTGCTCCCTCTTGGATTTCTAGTAAAAAATTGAAATGTATTTCCGCCTATGCTAATAGCCTCTTCTCCCATATTCTTAAATCCTTTTGAAGCCGATAAATGGCAACCTATCTTTAACATTGTATTTCCTCCTAGCATCTTATGTACTGTAATATATCTTAATAATATTATTTTAATTAATATCTGTACTTTTGCCTATATAATATTTTTATATTCCATGAAATTTAAATATTATAAATATGTTTATACAATTGAGTAGGATGAAAATAATTAGCACTATCAAACATCATTGTTGACTTTGACCAATTAACACGCCCCAATGCGAGGCACACAAAATAAGATAGGCCTAATCCTATCACATAGCCTACCTCGAAAAATTGTTTATATTATAATATTGGTTTTGCACTTTTACTTACTATTCTCATCTCCATTTTTTATTTAGAAATCACTATATATATTCTAGATATGATTCACTATCATTTTTACTTATACATATGTTAGCATTACTATATCTCTTCTATTGCTAACAGCCTAGGATTACTTCCCTCTTGTATTTTGATATATACTTTTGCCATCTTCATTTGTAAATCTTTTATTACTGTTTTTACTCTGCATATAAAATAATAATCTTCAATTCCATTTGTAATTACTGCGACAGGATTAAACTTCCATCCCTTTATTCCATCTAGTGCTTTTCTTAGCATTTGTTTATCTTCTATTGTAATTTTATCCTTAACCTTTAATTCTTCAATTTCTCTTAACATAAATATCAAACTCCCTTCCCTATAAATATACTATTATTCTTTCTTGTCAGTTCTTTGTCAAATATATTAATCATTTCTTAATATATTGTTAAAAGAAAATAACGAGGGTCTGCCTCATCAACTACTTGATACCCCTCTTTTTCTAAAGAATCCTTTAAAGTAACTCTCATAAATCTAGCATCATCACAAATTAAAATTTTTTTATCCATTTTATTTTCCTCCTATTCATTTCAAATAGGCAAATACTTGCAACTGACTGCCATCCTTTCAAAAGGAAAAGGTCCTCTAGCTTTGCGTCACAGTTTTTAAATGCGAAGAATTATCTATTACTATTTAGAATTATTTGAAGTTAGCCTTCATATAATTAAAAGAAACCTCTTGAATGTTATTTGTTTCTCATTTAGTTACTCTCCATTCATAGTCTTTTTTTGTTTTAACCTATTCACTAGCCCCTTAACTTTAGGGGCTCTTTTTGTTTCAAGATAAATTAATACTTATTTATCTTAAAATATGTTAAAAAATAAATCTTCTGACTATATGAATCCACAGTCAGAAGATTTTTAATTAATTATATTCAGAAAAATCCCTTAGTACTTAATAAAGCATAATTTTACAACCACTATCCAAATCCACCATTCCGCTTATCTTCGCTTAGCTAAAAAGTTATGATTAACTATATTGCTTGTAAGCTTTTCCTACTAATCATAAGCCATAACGCTATTCCTATCAGACATGATAATCCCTCTGTAGCTGTCATAGCCCAAATAACACCATTAACAGCAAATAGTAAGTTTCCTACAATCAGAATAGGGACAAATAAAACACCCCTCACAGCGGCCATAATATTTGATTTCACACCATCACCTTGAGCTTGAAAAACTCCAGTAAAAAATTCACATAGGGCAGCAAAAACAGTTGAGGAAAGTTGAGCTATAAGGGTTATTTGACCAATGGCAATAACATTAGGATCAATACTGAAAATGCCAATAATCTGTAACCTGAGTGCAAATAGAACTGCTCCTAAAGTTAATGTTAAACCAAGCATATACAATATAGTTTTCTTAACAATTTCCATAAGACGCTTTTGATTATTTGCAGAGTAAGCAAATGCAATTAGTGGTACAACTCCCATTGCAAGGCCCATACCAATACAATCTACAATTTGGACAACTCTTTGTGCAATTCCAAATCCCGCCACAACACTATCTCCATAAATCATAGAATAATTATTGAAAAGAAGACTTATGATTACAAAAAATCCACTCATTAATAAGGCTGAAACTCCAACCTTAAAAATTTCACCATAAATTTCTTTACTTGGTTTAAAGTCCTTGATTGATAAACTCTGAACAGTACTCTTCTTTTGCAAATAATATATAAAATAGAAAACGGAAACTATATTACCGCAAACAGAGGCTAGTGCTGATCCCATAACATTCATATTAAGAACGAAAATAAAAAAAGGATTAAGTATTATATTAATTATAATACCACCTATAGTACCAGTCATAGAAATAGTTGATGCTCCCTCCGCACGTACAGCTGCGTCAAGCGCCATATTAACGATAATAACTGGAGCCCCAATAACAAGTACTATAACAAAATTTCTTGTATATTGTAGTGTTTCACCACTTGCTCCTAAAAGCGGCAAGATAGGAGATAATAAAGGTAGACATATCATCGTAAAAATAATTCCCATGAAAATTGATGACCAAAAGTTAATAGAACTAACTCTTTTGGTAATGTGTGTATTGCCCTCACCTAAAAGTCTCGATATATATGTTCCTGAGCCCACTCCAAACATTTGACCAATTGCCATTAATACTAATGAAAATGGTAATGCCAGTATCACTGCCGCCATCATTGCAGTATTATTAAGTTTACCAACAAAAAAAGCATCGATGATATTATATACAACTGACGCGATGCTACTTAGTATCATAGGAATAGCCATGTGTATTATTGCTTTAGACACAGGTGCTTTTTCAAGATAGTATAGCGATTTTTGATCCATATTTTCTGTGTTTTCCATATAAAAAAACTCCTTTCGCATTGTATTAAATAATAAAATTTGCCTTAACAATAATATTCTTTCTAAAGCCCGTTTAGCTTCTACAAAACATAGTATATGCCCGCAATTTAAACTGCACTTAAATGGAATTTAAACGCAATGTAAACAAAAAGAAAAACCACAGTCTATTAATCCAGACTGTGGTTATAAAGATGTCAATCCTCCTTGAGTTGGTAACTGGAGAAGGCTGGATGAACTTTGACTCTCATGGGCATCTCACTTAGAAGGTCGATGACCTGATCATGACCCTTTTCAAGATTCGGGTTTGAGAAGTGACGCTTGAAGGATTCCTCGTCCTTGTAGAACTCAAAAGCCCATAAGGTATCTGGATCGTCATCCGCTCTACATAGTATCCAATCTACAGGCCCATCTGGATCACCGTTGTAATGAAGGTTATTGGTAAGTTCAAATAAAGCATCACCTTTTCCAGGCTTTGCATGCATCTTTAGCACGGTGCCAGGTTGGCTTGGATCAATCATCATATGTTTTCCTTTTGTTTCAATCATGTTATACCTCCAAATAATATTATTTCCAAACGCTGTTTAGTTTCTACAAAAATATTATATAGCTGCTATTTAAACTAAACTTAAATGGAACTTAAACTCAATGTAAACAAAAAATCACAGTCTGTTAATTCAGACTGTGATAATGAGCATATTTAGCTTCTATTTGGGCATTATCAAAAAATAACAAGTCAATCTGCCTGAATATTAGGACTTATTATTTTCTTTCATATACCTTAGGCAGCCAAATAATAAATTCTGTACCTTTTCCAATTTCACTTGTAAGAGATATTTTCCCTCCATGTAAGTCAATGATCTTTTTTACTATTGAAAGTCCAAGTCCGTTTCCACCCAAAGAACGATTACGAGCTTTATCTGCTTTATAAAACCTCTCGAAAATTCGCGGTTGATCTTCCGATGAAATACCTATACCTGTATCAGATATTTTACATTCAATTCCGTTTTCATTGCTTAATAAGTTAACACCTATATTTCCATTCTCTGGTGTAAACTTAATCGCATTATTAAGCAGATTTATAAATACCTGACTTAATAAATCTTCATCTCCACATATTATAGCTTCATCAAGATAAACATCGAGTGTTATATTTTTTGCCGACCACTGTGGCTCTAACATAAGTAAAACACTTTCAATTTGCTTGTTTATTTGATAGTTTTTTGAGTTTAAATTATTGTCTTCTGATTCCAAATTAGATAATCTTAATAGATTTTCGCTTAATTTTGATAATCTTTTACTCTCAGCTTCTATTATATTGGCATAGTGTAATATTTGGCTTTCACTTAAATTTCCTTTTTTAAGCAGTGCTGCAAACCCTGAGATAGAGGTTAACGGTGACTGTATTTCATGTGACACATCTGATATAAAATCTTGGCGCAGCTTTTCTAAAGACCCAAGCTCTTTTGCCATTCTGTTAACATTATCTGCTACCTCATTAAAAGGATCGAGTTCATTTGTTCTAACAAGCACATTGAAATCACCAGACGATATTTTGTTCATGGCTTCAACAGCTCCGCTTAATATTGGAAAATGTGAAAGATCAAATCTTTTATGTTTATTAGCGAAGTGCCAGTGCATATATATAAATGATTTCCAACCTAGAAAATATATCACAGCAGAAGCTAAACTTTGAACAATAAATATTATATGCAAAGTAATACTTTCTAATTTACCGAAAATAAATATGCAAATATAATATCCACTAGTAAGACCAAGTAATGTTGTAATAAAAATCAGCATTAGTGAAAAAAAATACCTGTTTCTCATTACTTTACTTCCTCCAATCTGTATCCAAGTCCCCGAATTGTAGTAATTTTGAACTTGTAAATATCAGACCGAAATCTCTCTCTAAGACGATTTATATGAACATCAAGAGTTCGTTCGTTTCCTTCAAAATCAAGGCCCCAAATCTCTTCTATGAGTCTGTCACGAGAAATGGTTTTACCAGGATAACTTCCAAGCATGAATAAGAGTTCAAATTCCTTCATGGGTATATCACATTGTTCATTATTATTAATAACTGTATAACTACTTTTATCCATGACTAAATTACCAATATTAATAATCTGTGAAGCAGCTACTTTATAGCGTCTCAAAAGTGCTTTTATTCGAACAAGTAGCTCATCAATCTCAAATGGTTTTGTTAAGTAATCATCTGCACCAAGTTCAAAGCCCTTTACTTTTTGGGCAAGCTCGCTTTTAGCGGTCAGCATTAAAATTGGCATATCCTCATAATATCTACGTGCTTGCTTACAAAATTCATAGCCATCCATTTGAGGCATCATAATATCAAGTACACAAAGATCAATTTTTTCCTCCCCGAGTTTTTCTAATGCATCCCTTCCATTTACAGCTTCAGCTACAGAAAATCCTTCATTTTTTAATACTGTGCAAATAAGCTCTCGGATATAATCATCATCATCTATAACTAAAATTTTATTCAAATCCATCACCATCCTCTTTTGAGCATAGACCATCAATGTAAATACAATATAAATTGGTCTGTTTTTCTGGTTTACTCTTTTCATTGAAAATTATGGCATCATGCGGGTATTTTTTGATATTAAATTACCACCCATCTAAAACAATGGGTGGCATATATGTGGCAAATACCTTTTATATAAGATTCTTAAACATGAACCCTTATTTCTTAATTAGTTTAACTACAGTTTCAGCGTGAGGCGTATTAGGGAACATATCCTTCACCTTAGTTTTAATAACTTTATATCCCTTTTCCGTAAGAACTCTAAGATCATTAACTAATGTCTTTGGATTGCATGAAACATATATTATCTCTGGTGCATTGAACTTAATTACATAATCCAAAGCCTTAGGATGCACCCCAGTTCTTGGCGGATCTAGTATTATTATATCCGGCTTAGCTTTTACTGTTTTTATTATTTCTGCTACATCACCAGCTATAAATTCACAATTATTTAATCCATTTAATTTAGCATTTTCTCTTGCAGCTTCAACTGCTTCTTCAATAAGTTCTATTCCTATTACTTTCTTTGCATTTGGAGCTACTATTTGCCCTATTGTTCCTGTACCACAATAGAGATCAAATACAATTTTTTCTTCACTATCTCCCATAAACTCTTTAACAATAGAATATAGGCTTTCTGCACCTTTTGTATTGGTTTGAAAGAATGAAAATGGAGAAATATTAAATTGTAATCCTAGTAGCGTTTCTCTAATGTAATCTTTTCCAAATAAAACATTTACCTTTTCTGGTATTACCGCATCTGATTTCGAATTATTTTCAGTATGGATTATAGATACTAAATTTCCTTTATAACTTTGTTCTCTTAGCAATTTAACATATTCGCTTAAATCAAAGTCTATCTGAGTAGTAGTAACTAAATTAACTAATATCTCACCAGTATTTTGAGCTTTTCTTATCACTAAATGTCTTAAAAAGCCTTCAGCTTTCATTATTCTATAATAAGGTAAATCTGTCCCTCTAAAGTAATCAGCAGTCAATCTAATAATTTTTCTATAATCCTCATCAACAAGTTTACATTCATCTACAGTTAATATTCCAAAAGATTTTCCTCTCATATGCATGCCTAGCGAAAGTGGTTCTCCCTTAGCTTCATCTCCAAATGTGAACTCCATCTTATTTCTATATTCCCATTGGTTAGGGCTTCCTAGAATTCCTAGATACTCCCCCGTATCAACATTGGCTTCTCTGAATAGTTCTTTAACTTCTTCACCTAAGAATTCTAATTGCTTTTCATATGGTATACTTTGTGATGAACATCCTCCACATACCCCAAAATGAGAACATGGAGTTTCAATCTCATAATCAGCTCTTTCATCTACACTTATTAATTTTAACTCTGCGTAATCTTCTTTTTTCCTTTTTACTCTACCTGTAACTGTTTGACCCGGAAAAGCATTCTTAACATATATAGTCTTATCTTCTGCATAACCTATCCCTGTCGACGGAAATTGTAACTTTTCTATTTTAACGCTTAAATCGCTTCCTTTTTTCATTATCTACTCCTAAGTACTTATATTTTAAGATTTTATCTCTAATAAAAATTAAGAATATAAAAAGTAATTTTTATATTCTTTAAATTATAATAGTAAATTCAGTTTATAAATTAATTGATATTTAATATCTTTTTTCCAAAAGTATTTTCTAGTTTACTCTTTTCCATTATTGGGGCATAAATACAATTTATAATAAAATATATTATTCCTCCTGCTAAAATTATAGATCCATTATCTCTTACGAACATGTATCCACATAATTTTAAAATTATATCACATAATAGCACCAATAAAGATGAACCAGCAATCATTAGTAACTGATCAAGTGCGTTAGCTAATACAATTTTAGAAGAAGATTGTTTATCTGATTTTTCATCGCTAGTTATTAAGCTCTCAACCTCTTTATTAACATTGCTATCTGTTTCCTCTTCAGTATCCGAAATGCTCTTAATTTCGTTTTCTTCCACTTCATCGTTTATTTCATTTTCATTTAAGTTATCTTTTTCCAAAAAATTTTCCCCCTTGTAATCTACTTCATACTCATTTCACCATCAGCAAATTTGTATTTCTTTGTAGATAATTTATATATTATACACGTTTTGGTAGCTAAAATTTCTTCCTTTAAGCCATCAATTGTGTTATTAATCTGAACTTGATTTTCTCCACTTTTTAGCTTATCAATTATTTGTTTATTTATGTCTGAATAGTCTCTACCTTCTTGATCTGTAAATGCTTCTATGTACTTTTTAAAAGATGTCTTTCCTAAATCAAAATTATTATTTTTTATCGCATTCTCACCATCAAAATTTAAGCTCAACTTTAGACTTATATCACCAGTCTCTAAATTATCGCCATATGTCTTCATTCCAAAATACATACTTTCAATTTTATTTACTTCTGGCTTTTCATTGTCAAAATATATGGAATTATCATCTATAGGTCCATCCTTTTCTTTTCTAGTTTTCTCGTCTTTTGTATATTTTACCCCTAATTCCTTGGTTATATTCTCCATCTTTGATAATTTTTCTTTAAATAACTTTTGCGTTTGATCTAATGTATAATTTTTTGCCCATTTTCCCTCTAAATTATCATCATTAGAATTCGTGCTACTTTCCGTCGCTGTGTCCGTTTTCTTTGTTGAACTATCTGTAGCATTTTTACACCCAGCTAATGATGCTGCAACTATTATGCTCATAAGTATACTTATAACCTTTTTAGACATTAAATTTTCCCCCTTATTAAATAGATGTTATTTTTATGTCTAACTAATATACAGCAAATGAATAATATAATTTTATCATCAATGTATTACAACTATGTGTCAGTACTATACTTTTTATTTACCTAAATAACATTATGTTATCTTTTCTAAATTGCGTTTACATTCATTTAATATAATTAGTTTTTATATACCAATGTTTATTATATATTTTTTTACTCTTTGATGCAATTATTATAACGTTAACAAGCATTAATGTAATATATTTGTAAGTTGTTTAAGTTTCAATCTGTTCTTTTATTCGCTCAAACATATTATCTCCTATTCCAGACACATTTTTTATTTCCTCAATTGATTTAAATCCACCATTTTTCTCTCTATATTCAATTATACTTTTTGCTTTTGAATCACCTATACCGCTTAATGTTTTTAATTGATCTAACGTTGCATTATTTATATTAATCTTTTTTTCTAAACTATCTTTATTACTAGAATTTGAATTTATAGTTTGTGTTTCCTTGCTTTCATCATTTTTATTCGAGATATAAATCAATTCATGATCTTGCAATTTTTTCGCTCTGTTTATATTACTTAAATCTGCATTTTCAGTAAGTCCACCAGACATGTCTATAAGATCCTTTACTATGGAGTTTTCATTCATTGTATAAACATCTGGCTTTCTTACTTCTCCTTTTATTTCTACAACTATGTTTTTATTTTTTGCTGTAACTATTTGCTCCTTACTATTCTTACTATTTAATTTATTATTATTTCCAGTATTAGCAGGCTTATCACTTGATACATCAGAATCAATATTATCATCTACAAAAATACTTTCGGTATCATTTTTCTTTAATTCTTTAAACCCAGATTTCACATATAATCCTATAAGTATGATTACCACAATAAATAACATACTTAATATGCCAAGCTTTTTCTTATCCTTTAATAACTCTTGTACCACTTCTTCTTCTCCTTTATATTTCTCTTTAGATATTATTTCCACTTTTTTATTATTTAGACTGTTATTGGAATCTATTTGAACTTTGTATAGCATAAATTGCTTTTTTTTGATAAAATGTATTTTGAGTATAATTAAAAATATTTGATATAAGTATGGAGAATTTTATGAAAAGAATTTTTAAAACATTTAATATATTATTCTTGTTTTTATTTTGCTTTGCCTATACTAATGTACAAGCAGAAACACAACCTCCCCAGATTAATGCTGAAGGTTGCGCTTTAATTGATGCATCTACTGGCCAGGTGTTATATGGGAAAAATGAAGAGAAAGTTTTAGAACCTGCTTCAACTACTAAAGTAATGACTGCAATTATAACTTTAGAAAAGTGCAAACTAGATGATGAGGTGACAGTTCAAGAAGATTTCACAAAAATAGATGGTACCGCTGTTGGTTTATTAAAAGGTGATGTAGTAACTGTTCGCGATTTGCTTTTAGGGCTTCTTTTGGAATCAGGAAACGATTGTGCAAATGCTTTGGCTGATCACATATCAGGAAATACAGAAGCATTTTCCAAACTTATGAATGAAAAAGCAAAAGAACTGGGCGCTTTACACACAAACTTTAAAAATCCAAGTGGATTGCCAGATCCTGAACATACAACTACTGCTCACGATTTAGCGTTATTTTTAAGAGAAGCTATCAACAATAAAGATTATGTTCAACTATCTACTACCCCAAATTACACAATAACACTTAAAAATAATCCTTCAAAGACTATTGTACTTAACAATAAAAATTATATGATAAATAAGAATTCTAGATATTATTACCCTTTTGCTCTTTGCGGTAAAAATGGCTATACAACAAAATCAAATCATACTTACGTAGCTGCTGCTGAAAAGAACGGACATGTTCTTGTAGCCTCATTTTTAAATGCACTTGATAAAGATCAAAACTTTCATGATATGCAATCAGTCTTAAATTACGGCTTTGATAATTATTCTTTAGTTCATCTTTATAAAAAAGGTGATGAAGTTTCACAATACAAAATAAATAACAACCTTACAATACCTGTTATGGCCTCAAAAGATATTGATTATGATGTTCCTAACGGCCAAGAAAATTCAGTGTCTTCTGAAATAAAAATACAGGATCAGGATTTAAGTAAACAATCATTTAATGAAGGTGATAACATACTAAAAGGTACCGTTTATGTTAATGATAAAGAATATACAACTATGGATTTAGCTGCTGGAACATCTAGAAAGTATGAATTTCCTCTTTCTATTAATTCATTATCAAACAATTCAAATTCACAACTTTATATAGGTTCTGTCGCTATTGTATTAGCAGGAGTATTCGGATTAAGAAAACTTATAAATGTAAAATTAAAGAAATAAAAATAAAGGAAGTCATTTGTTGCTTCCTTTATTTTTTTATTCATATATATCAACTATAACATTTACTTTTTAGTTAAATACCCGCAAGCTTTTAAATATTCAGCAGATAAAACACCACCACCTGCCGCACCTCTTAATGTGTTATGAGAAAGGCACACAAATTTATAATCAAATATCTTATCTTCTCTTAACCTTCCCATTGTTATTCCCATTCCATTTTCGTAATCCCTATCCAAATTAGTTTGAGGTCTATTTTCCTCTGTAAAATACTTTAAGAACTTTTTAGGTGCACTTGGGAGATTTAATACAACTTCAGGTGCCTCAAAATTATTCCATAAATTTATTATTTCTTCTTTTGAAGGTTTTTTCTTAAAACTAACATAAACTGCTGCTAAATGGCCATTCGTTACAGGAACTCTTATGCATTGTGTTGTAATGACAGGATTTTTAGCATTTACTATTCTAGTACCTTCTATTCCCCCCCATATCTTCAATGGTTCATTTTCACTTTTTTCCTCTTCCCCACCTATAAATGGAATGACATTATCTAATATCTCAGGGCATTCCTTAAATGTCTTACCTGCTCCAGAAATCGCTTGATAAGTGCATGCAAGGATTGTTTGTGGTTCATATTCCATAAGTGCATTTATAGGCGGTACGTAGCTTTGAATTGAGCAATTAGGTTTCACTGCTATAAATCCTCTTTTAGTTCCCAAACGTTTTTTTTGACTTTCAATAATATTAGCATGCACACCATTAATTTCTGGAATGAGAACTGGTACATCCTCTACATTTCTATTAGCTGAATTATTTGAAATAACTGGAGTTTCATGTCTTGCATAATCTTCTTCAAGCAATTTAGTTTGTTCCTTATTTAAAGAAATTGCACAAAATACAAAGTCAACCATTCTAGATATTTCTTCTACTTCAAAGGCATCCTTAACTATCATATTTTTATATTTTTCAGGTAATGGTGTAGTCATTTTCCACCTGTCACCAACAGCTTCTTTATAAGTTATACCAGCTGAATTTTTACTAGCAGCAAGTACAGATACTTCAAACCATGGATGATTTTCTAAAAGACATACGAAACGCTGCCCTACCATACCTGTAGCTCCTATTATTCCAACTTTCAATTTATTACTCATTACCAACACCTCTTAAAATTTAATTTTGCCTATCTTTTATAAATATGATATCATTTATACATATATTAGTAAAATTGATAATTTCTATTACTTTAATCAATATTTTTGATGGAGATGATTTTGTGGACTTTAAACAGCTTAATGCTTTCTTAACAATAAGCAAACTTCAAAGTTTCACTAAAGCTGCTGATGCTTTGGGTTATGCGCAATCCAGCATAACAACTCAAATTAAACTATTAGAAAGTGAACTAGAGGTAAAACTTTTTGATAGAATTGGTAAAAATGTAACCCTAACACATGAGGGAAAAAAGCTTTTACCGTACGCAAAGCAAATGTTGAAACTTTCAAGTGATATTAAAAATACAGTTTTTAGCAAGGAAACTCCAAGCGGAACTTTAACTATCGGAGCTGCCGAATCCTTATGCGTATTAAGATTACCAGAAATACTTAAAGAATATAAAAAACTTTATCCTGATGTTGAAGTTTCTCTGAAATTCGGAAGTTGTGCCGACTTTAGATATTTTTTAACTGATAATATTATTGATGTAGCATTTTCATTAGGAGTTAAAATTGATTCAGAAGAATTTGTATCTGAAATAGAAATTTCAGAGCCTATGCTACTTTTAGCGTATCCCGGACATCCACTTGTTAACAAAGAATCAGTATTTCCTAAAGATATTGAAGGCGAGTCTCTTATACTAACAGAAATTGGTTGCAGTTATAGAGCTGCTTTGGAAAATATCTTGAGCGGTTGCAATATAAAACCAAATGTAGGTTTAGAAACAGGAAGTGTGCAGGCTATTAAACAGTTTACTATGAGCAGGCTTGGAATTACTCTGCTTCCAAAGGTTGCTGTAGAAGATGAGATAAATAGCGGAAATCTCATTCCCTTAAATTGGGTTGGTCCTGATTTCGGAATAATTTCTCAGGTACTTTACCATAAGGATAAATGGATTTCCCCAGCACTAAGAGAATTTCTTAAACTCTCACGAGATTTCATGCAACCTTATCTAAAATAAGAAATCTCACCACTGAATTGTGAATATTAAACAAAATTATTTGTATGCAATTTATGAAGGCAGTCTATTAAAAATACACTGCCTTTAAATTTCACCTTATTACCTCATTATATTTTTCTTTAACCTACTGTTGCCTTTATGAGCATTTTCAATAAATTACAAAAGCTTAAACCAAAACTTTACTCCCAAATTTGTATTTTCTACTCCAAACTCAATATTATGCAGCTGGAATATATTTTTTACTATCGCTAGTCCAATTCCTGTTCTTCTTTGACTTCTAACTCTTGAATTATCTCCTCTATAGAATATGTCCCATATTAAATTTATTTTATCTTTTGGAATATGCTCACCTTCATTTTCAATATTAAAAATCTGATTCTTTAATGTTATATTTATCTCTTTATTTTCTTCAGTGTGGTATATAGCATTAGAAAGTAAATTATTTATAACCCTCTCTATAAGCGCATAATCAGCATTAATATAATATTCTTTATCAGTTAAATAATTTATATGCAGGCTCCTATCATTAAATAGCTTTTCATTTTTCTTTAAAATCACTTCTACAAGGCTGTTTATGCAAAATTCTTCTTTTCTAAGTTCATAAGCCTTAGCTTCCATCTTAGATAGATCAAGCATTTCTAACACTATTTTATCCATCTTATAAGTTTCATCTATTATTACATCAAGATAATAATCTCTTTTATCTTCAGCTATTTTTTCTTTAAGACCTTCCCCATATGTCCGTATAATTCCTAGAGGAGTTTTCAATTCATGAGCTATAGCGCTTGTGAGTTCTCTTCTGTTTTTTTCTAAAACCACTTGCTTTTCATATGTTTTATATAAACCTTTTGACAAGATGATTACCACTGCAATAACGATACTGAATGAAACTATATATAATGGTATAGCCTTTGGAAGTACGTCCTCCCACGGATAATAATCTGCCTGTAAATTTATATAATACTTATGGTCATTTATATTCAATGTATTAATATAATCATAATTAATTTTTCCAAATGCTTTATTTATGTTATTACGTGCATATATATACCCATTTTCATCCATTATGCTTCTTATTTCTTCTTCCTTATATTTCTTAAAATTGTTGTACCTTCGAAAAATTTTCTTATATAAATAATTATTATTATTAGAACTATAAGTATCACTATTATAATGAATTTCCCAATTAGGATCAAAATTATCAGCTATATTTATTTTTCTTAATCCATCTACCCCTTCAACATTGAAATTATATGTTTTAATTTTCTCTCCTCTTTCTATACCTTCATCTGGATTAACTGGTCCATCTAGTGTACTTTCATAGATTTCTAATACTTCTGGTATTATTTCATTTCCATTAGCATATCCTTGTACTTTAATAAAATATTCTTTAGATTTGCTTTTTTGATTGTAAACCTTAAAAACTTCTATCTGTTGATCTTCTGATAAATACTTATCTAAATCAATATATCTATTTACATTGCAATGATCTGTCTTTGATTTTTCAGATTCATCTTCAGTTATTACCAACATATTTCTAGATTTAGCTATCACATTAAAATTTTCATCATATAAATCAGCTTTTGAAAACATCTCTTTGCTAAAAGCTGATGTAAAATAAGAAATTTCACTATTTAAACTTGTTAAATAATTTATATCCTTATTCAATGAATTGGTATCATCTTCCCAATATCCTTTTCTTCCATCTGATAATCTTTCATATTCATTATCGAGCACATCCCTAGATATCCTCTCTTGTAAAACACTCTCCATATTATCAAACTTAGCATTATTCTCGTCTACTTTAGCTTTATAATATATTGCAGTAAACACAATTGCAGCAATAAAGTAAAATGTTAAAAACGTAGCTGCTGTTTTTAAAAATATACTTTTAAATGCGGTTTTCGCTTTCATCATTTCTCACCTCAAATTTATACCCAACTTTCATAATCGTGTGTAAGTGGTACGCGCCTTCACCTAAAGCTTTCCTAAGCTTTTTTATATGAGTATCAAGCACCCTGTCATTTCCATCGAAATCATATCCCCAAAACTTAATTAATAGCTGCTCTCTTTCTATAATCCTATTTTTATTTGCAATGAAATAATAAAGTAAATCCTACTCCATCTTAGGAAGAGAAATCTCTTCATTATTTATATATACTTTATGTGTCTTACAATCTACACAAATCTCATCTACGCAAAGCCTATCCTCTGCTATTATTCCTTTCGCTCTTTTAATCAAGGAAATACATTTAGCATATAATACTTTTAATGAAAATGGCTTAGTAATATAGTCATCAGCTCCTAATTTATATCCATAAAGATTATCTTCCTCATCACTTTTAGCTGTAATGAAAATTATGGGTATATCACTATTATTAATTGAACCTCGAACTTTATCTTTACGAATTTTCTCACATACAGAAAACCCATCAAGTTTTGGCATCATAATATCTAATAAAACTAGATCGAAGCTCTTATTTTCTAATATTTCCAAAGCCCCTATTCCATCACTGGCACAAACCACCTCACATTCTTTTATTTCAAAATAATCTTTGATAATTTCCTGCATTCTTTTTTCATCTTCAACTAATAGAACCTTATAATTCAATCTATCTCCCCTCCTCATAACCATAATAATAATGTCATGTGTACTCCTTATGTCTTTTTCTTATATTTTAACTAAGTCCATATTAGCTACTCTTATTTAAATATTATAGGCAATAATAAAAGCTCAAACAATTAACGAAAAATTGCTGAGCTTTAAATATGTTCAACTATCTATACCATATATTTCTAAAAAATATTCACTAAAAATTTGTGCCTAGAAGCACTATTCTAAAATCCAACTAGGAAGATACCTTACTTTAAGACTTTCAATTTACTAATTAATTCTTTCATATCATCCGGAAGGTCCGCTCTTAATGAAAGTATTTCACCACTTCTTGGAGATTTAAAATTTAATCCATAAGCATGAAGTGCTTGCCTTTTGATCAAATCCATTTCCTCATCACCAAAGCCATATAAAGTATCTCCATAAATAGGATGTCCAAGGCTGCTTAAATGAACTCTGATTTGGTGAGTTCTTCCAGTTTCTAATTTACATTCAATTAAACTAGAATTCTTAAATTCCTCGATAACTTCATAATGAGTTATACTTCTCTGTCCTCTTTCATCAATTATTCTTTTTATTCCATTTTCGATACCTTCTGGCTTGTAAATAGGAAAGTCAATTGTTCCTTGCTTTTCTTTCATAACTCCATGGACTATTGCTAAATATTTTTTCCCAACTTTATTTTCACTCATTTCTTTTGATAACATTCCATGAGAAAACTGATTCTTTGCAATTATAATGAGACCAGAAGTATTCATATCTAATCTTGAAACCAGTCTAACAATGCAATTTTGATCGCTTTCCATAAAGTAATTTATTACTCCATTAGCAAGAGTGCCACTTTGATAACTTTTAGTTGGATGAACCACCATAAAAGGTTTCTTGTTAACTACTAAAATATCTTCATCTTCATAAACTATATCTATATCCATTTTTTCTGGCGCTATATCCTGGCTTTCATCTTTAGCCAAATCAATCTTTATAATTTCTCCCTCATTTAGAACTCTATTCATTTTTACAACTTCATCATTAACAAATATTCTTTTACCAAGAGATGCACTTCTAATTAACCTTGTTGATAAGCCAAGTTCCACTTTCAAATATTCTCTTATTTTAGTGCCCTTCTCTATGTTAACAACGTGTTTTTCTAAAATACTCATATAATTTATCTTCTCCTCATATAGTATAATTTAGGAATATGTAAAATTGATGATGCACAATAACGATAATACTCCTTCTAATATCTTTGTATTTTTACTAACCATACATATCTATTAAGTTTATGTGCATCACTATACTAGAAATAAGTAACATATTATGTGGAGTGTTTCATTGAAATTTAGGTGGTAATGATTCTTGACTAGAAGTTGTTCCAAAATGCTAGTTCAAAGATTACCTTTGAGGCTAGCATTTTGGGCATAACTTCTAGTCTCAGAATCATCCATCTAAATTTCAGAGAAACCGGAACATAATATGTTACTTATTTCGTTGAGCCACCACACAACTTTAAATTCACTTTACTTACCAAAGGTTTCAAAATCCTTACCTAAAATTATAATCACATCATAATCTTTATATTCTTTCTTGTTCTCTTTTTCATAATTTTCTTTTATATTTAAATCCTGTTTAATAGTCTTTAATTTATCAGCATCATTAGTAAGTATTTCACTTTTATCACTAAGTTCAGTATTGCCAGTATCAATCTTTGTATACCCAGCACTATTTAATTCCTTTGCTACTTTTGACGCTAATCCATTAATCTTTGTAGCATTTAACACCTTGATTCTTATATCATCTTTTGCTGCTCCTTCTGTTGATTTATTAGATGTAGAAGATGAAGTAAGTGATGATAATATGTCTTTATTTTCATTTTTATCAACTATTAAAAATGACTCTCCATTTATGGTTTTCGGTGTTCCACTTACAGTTGCCATTGTTACATTTTCCTTTTTTATACCAATAAATTTCAGTCCATATCCTAAAATATCAGTTGGCGACAGATTGGTTTCTACATTATCTCCTAATGCTGTCATTATCTTAGGTGCTTTAAATATTATAAAAGGACTTGTACATTTTTCAATAACCTTCGAAATAAATTTTTGTTGATTTTCTATTCTATCTAAATCTCCATTAGCAAGTCCACTTCCGTCATTATTTTTTCTCCACCTAAAAAATTCTTCTGCTTTCTTACCATCTAGAGTTACAGTTTCACCAGCTTTAAAATTTATATGAAGATTCTGACCTTCATCATCATAAATCATATTTCTATCGATCTTCATTTCAATTCCTCCGATAGCATCAATGATTTCACGAAAAGCATTATAATCAACTTTAACTATATAATTTATATTTATATTCAGTAAATTTTCAACTTCTGACTTTATCTTTGGATATCCACCTATTGCATAAGCTGAATTTATTTTAACATTTCTATCATTTACACTTATCAATGTATCTCTTGGAACAGATACAATACGAATACTTTTGGTTTGAGGATTGTAATTAGCTACAATTATTGTATCTGTTCTTTTTATTGATTGATTCTCTACCTGCTTTGGATCTCCTACATCCATACCAAGTAATAAGATATTTACTGGCTGGCTGAATGATACACTTGCACTGCTTGGCATTGACTTACTCTCAACCTTCATTAAAGCGTAAATTCCGGACACCATTGATACTATAACAAAAGTTATTATAAGAGATATAATACCTAAAACTAACTTCTCAAATACTGTTGTAGAATCATTGCTTCTTTTAAAGATTTTTGAGAATGCTGTATCTCTCTTTTTATTAGCTTTCCTTCTCATGTACCCACCTCTTATAAATTTTGTTTACTTAATATACCTTAAGTAACTATATAATCTAATTAAAATCACTCTTCTTAATAATACTTATAATTTAAATCCATGGTCAAATAGAAAATAATTTCGTGCCTTTATAGTGTTTTCATCAATTAATAAGTTTTTAACTAATAGTATTTTTATGCTACTGGTTAAACCAAAATAAACTCCTTTATCCAAACTTTCAAATGTAGCTCTTCTTATCTCATCAACTCCGTCAAAATTTCTGCCAGGTTCTATCATATCTGCTATATAAATAATTTTTGTTAAAATGGACATGTCCTCTTTACCTGTAGTATGCCATCTTATGGCATCCAGTATTTCATCATCATCAATTCCAAGTTTGCCTTTAGCCTCTATCGGCGCAACGATGCTATGCCATAAATTCATATTCTTTTCTTCTATGTCAGAAATAATAACATTATTTTCTTTCATTATTTCCCTCATTCTGTCTATAGATAAATTTTTAGCAACATCATGTGCAAGTCCTGCAATTTCAGCTTTTTTTTCTGAAACCCCATTTAATTTTGCTAACCTCTTCGCTGTGTCCGAAACTCCTAAAGTATGCATATAACGCTTTTCTAATAAATTTGATTTAAGATATAAATTCATTTCTTCTATGGATAACAAAATTATTTCCTCCTAAAATTAAATATATTTCTAAACAAGCCAACTTATATCGCTATATATTACTAGAACCTTAACTGTATTAATTTCTATCTATATAGCCTATTTTTATAGATAATATCCGAAACTCTTGTTGGTACGAAAAAATCTATTCTTTTATTTTGATGTACTCTATTTCTTATATCAGTTGACGATATTTCAAGTTCTTTCAAATCTAAAACAATTATTTTTCCATTATATTTTTCTTCTATCATCTGTTTTCTATTTAACATATCACTTTTGTTTATTCCTCCTCTTGAAAACACTACAAGTGTTGCTAATGAAAAGATTTTTTTAACTTCTTTCCACTTCTCCATGCTAAACAAACAATCTGCTCCAGTTATAAAAAATAATTCATTATCTTTATCCCTAGTACTAATCTTATTCTTGAAATATTCTAATGTTTCATGAGTAAAACTTAGTCCACCCTTCTCTATTTCATAATCTGATACAGAAAACTCGCTAAAGTGCTCTATTGCTGCCTTAACCATATCATATCTTAGTCCAGGATCTGTAATTATATTATTGACCTTAAGTGGCTGTACTCCTGCCGGCATAAAAATCACTTCATCTAAATTCAGTTTTTCTTTAGCTTCATAGGCTATATATAAATGTGCATTATGAATAGGGTCAAAAGTACCACCTATTATACCAAAGCGTTTCATAAGACTTCCTCCAAAAGTAAAATAGTTGTTATAATCATATTAAAAATTCCTTTTTTTATTATATCATGAAGTAAACTTAAATATTATTTTTAATATCTTAATTTTTATAAAAAAAGAAGCTTCTATAAAAGCAGCTTCTCTCTAATAATTATTTCCTATATATAATTATTTATTTGGTAATTCAATTTTTCTTTTCTTCAAATTTTTAGATTGCTTATATAAAACTATCTTGTTACCTATTGCTTGGATTCCTTCACATTTTACAGCTTTACATATCATATCAGAAGTTTCTCTTGTTTCTAAACCACTATTTTCTAAAACTTTTATTTTAATTAATTCTCGAGCTTCTAATGCTTGTGAAACTTGTATTAAAAAGTTTTCCTCAACGCCATTTTTACCTATTTGAAATATTGGTGACATATCATTAGCTAAGCCTCTTAAATAAGCTCTTTGTTTTCCTGTTAACATATTATTTATTCCTCCTAAAATTTTTCAACTTATATGTTGCATTAATTATCCCTGGGGGTTATTTTTTGATTTATAACTTAAATTTCATAGCTCTCAATTATAGAAAGATCTTTTTAATCTAATCCTACATTCTATTAAGCTTAAATTAATTAAAGTATATATTCAAATTCAAAATCATTTAATCTTACCATATCACCGTCTTTTATTCCCATTTCTCTAAGTTCATCAAAAATACCTTTATTTCTAAGAACCTTATGGAAATATCTTAATGAATCTGCATCACGTACATTAACTGCGCTTAGTAATCTATCTACAAATGTACCTTCAACTACATAAACATCATATCCTTCTTCTTCATTATGTTCAACAGTAATATCATACGTAAATCTCTTCTCTTCTGGTATGTACATTTCATCTTCTGAAATTTCTAATTCTTTAACTGGAATATCCTTAAGTATTCTTGCCGCTTCTTTCATTACAGCATCAACGCCCTCATTTGTAGCTGCTGACATCTTAAATACTTTGTCAAATCCCATTTCTTGAACTCTCTTTTTGAAATCTTCAAATATACTTTCATCATAAAGCATATCAGTTTTATTTGCCACGACAATTTGAGGTCTATCCCAAAGTTTTACAGAATACTTCTTTAATTCCTCATTGATTTTAACGAAGTCTTCAAAAGGATCTCTTCCTTCAACACCAGATATATCAACTATATGAATTAAAAGTCTAGTTCTCTCAATATGTCTTAGAAATTGTATTCCAAGACCAACACCTTCTGCTGCTCCTTCAATTATTCCTGGAATATCAGCCATTACAAAAGGTTCAATTCCATCAACAGCAACAACACCTAAATTAGGCTTTAAAGTAGTAAAATGATAATTTGCAATCTTTGGTTTTGCTTTTGTTGTCATTGATAACAATGTTGATTTACCTACATTCGGAAATCCTAATAATCCAACATCAGCAAGCAACTTCAATTCTAAAACTATATTTAACTCGTCTCCTGGCATTCCTGGCTCCGCATAATGTGGTGCTTGCTTAGTGGCAGTAGCAAATTTAACATTACCCTTTCCGCCTTTTCCACCTCTTAATAATACTAATTCTTGCCCCTTATGAGAAAGGTCTGCAATTATCTTATTAGTTTCTGCTTCTCTTATAATAGTTCCCATAGGTACCTTTATATATAAATTTTCTCCATCTTTACCATAGCATTTTGAACCGCCGCCATTTTCACCCGGTTCCGCAATAAACTTCTTCTTATATTTGAAGTCTAGTAACGTTGTTATTCCAGTTTCAACTTGAAAAATGATGCTGCCACCTTTTCCTCCATCTCCGCCATCTGGTCCACCTAGAGGTACATACTTTTCTCTTCTAAACGAAATAGCACCATTACCGCCATTACCAGATTTAACGAAAACCTTCGCCGTATCTATAAACATAAAAATCACCTTTCCTTGTTTGTTCTAATTTATTATCTTAATATAAAATTTTTCAGTTCTATTATTATCTATTCTTCCCTAAAAAATATTGCTTTATTATATAATATTGGATTTAATATCTAATCTCAATATATATTATCATAAAAATATTAAGGCATATCAAAGAAAATAACGCCTAAAATCCTAGTCTATTTCTATGATATCTGTCACTGTAGACATCGGCACCTTCTTGACTTATTATTTTCTTTCATATGCCTTAAAAAAGCACTCTTAAACTAAGAGTGCTTTATTTCTAAAATAATTATTCAGCTATTGCTTCAACGTCTACTGGGTAAACACTTGCTTTTTTCTTATCTCTACCAAGTCTTTCGAATTTAACAATTCCATCAATCTTAGCAAATAAAGTATCGTCTTTACCTTTTCCAACATTTTCACCTGGGTGGATCTTAGTTCCTCTTTGTCTATAAAGAATGTTTCCTGCAAGAACAAATTCTCCATCAGCAGATTTAGCTCCTAATCTCTTTGATTGAGAGTCTCTACCATTCTTAGAACTACCTACTCCCTTTTTATGAGCGAATAATTGAAGGTTCATGATTAGCATGTGACTACACCTCCTCTTTTATTAAAGTTATATATTCTCTACGTTTCTTTTGCCCTACCAATTGATCAAATCCTAAAATTACACTTTCCAAGCTTTTTTCAAAAGTTTTTAACAAAACTTGAGCTTGATTTAGCTCTTCTAGATTAAAATCTTGAAGATCTAATTTCAAGTATCCATCTTTTATTTCGTAAGTCGAATTAAGCTTTAAAACTTCATCCAATCCAATAATTACACTTTGAGATAAAACCGAAACTGAATTACATATAATATCAAATGCCTCTCCTATTAAAGCAGAATCACTTGAAAAATCTCTGTCATTACCCATAGCGTGACCATTCATTACGAACCCAACAATATTATCATTATGTTGTTTGATTTTTACTCTAATCATAATCTTATTATGCTTCGATCTTTTCGATTACTAGCTTAGTGTAAGGTTGTCTGTGTCCATTCTTTCTTCTATAGTCCTTTTTAGACTTATACTTGAAAACTATAACCTTCTTCGCCTTACCTTGTGCTGCAACCTTAGCTACAACTTTAGCTCCTTCAACTACTGGTGCACCAACTTTGATACCTTCCTCAGTTCCTACAGCTAAAACTTCGTTTAATTCAACTGTTGAGTCAACATCAGCGTTAAGTTTTTCAACGTATATTACGTCTCCTTCTTGAACTCTGTATTGTTTTCCTCCTGTTGCTAATACTGCGTACATTAAAACACCTCCTCATAACGGTCTCGCCACTTTTGGTACAAAGATTCAACTTTGTTTTACATAAAACCTTACGTGCGCGGTCTACAAAAGCCAGTTTATCATATTTCTAGTGCTTTGTAAAGCATAATCTATAATTTATCCATATAAACATAATTTAGCATCATTATTAATTGAGTTCATCTTATTTTAAAATTAATGATCATACTGATTTCATCTGTTGAGACAATAAAAATTAATTTAACACTTTTCTATAACTGTAACTTTATAATCTTTTAAGTTATCCTTTTGTCCTTGAAATATAAGTGGCTCAATTTTATACCCTTCTATATTATCTAAATAATTTAGATATATCTCCTTATCTAATCCGTCTATTTCTCTCATAAACTCAAAAATATTTTCTCTTATTCTATCTTTATAAACACTATCTATTTGTATATGAAAACAATTTATAGAGCTTTCTTCCTGCATTCTTACTATGTCATTCTTTATGAGCCCTTCAATATAAGATAGCTTTAAGATTATTCCTTTTCCTTTACATAAGCTGCATTCCTCTTCCATATACTCATATATGCTTTTCCCTTGCCTCTTTCTAGCTATTTGAACCAAATCTAGCTGAGTAAATGGGAATATCTTTACATTACCCTTATCCAACTTCAGGCTTTCCTTAAGTGCATCCATTACAATGTCTCGTTGACTTTTATCTCTCATATCAATAAAATCTATTACTATAATTCCACTTAAGTTTCTAAGCCTAATCTGTTTTCCTATTTCTTTAGCTGCTTCTAAATTAGTTTCCAAAATTGTTTTATTAAAACTCTTTTCTTTTATGTTTTTTCCACTATTAACATCAATAACATACATTGCTTCAGTTCTATCAATTACTATATATCCTCCGCATTGTAAGTTAACTTTATTATGCCTTAACCTTAATAGTTCTTTTTCAATTCCATAAAAATCGAAAAGCTTTCTATATCCTTCATACTTTTCTATTTTTAAATTTTCTTGTCCTTTAACGAAGCTTGATACCTTATCATAATCCATATTATTATCAACATAAATTTTTACGATTTCTTCTCCAGAAAAATTCATTAAAAGCTTAGTTAAAGTTAAATCCTCACCATAAAGTTTTTTCACCCCTAATGAATGCTTCATTTTTTTATCTATATTTTGAAATTCATCATAAAGTTTAGAAATCTCATTCTTAAGAATATTTATATTCGCATTTGCACCTTCTGTTCTTACTGTTATGCAAACATCTTTTAACGGCTCAATGTTATTTAATATTTCTACTTTCTTTTCTTCATCTTCTATTCTCTTAGAAAACTCTATTCCTTGTTCATAACAATTTAAGACAATATATTTCCCGGGAATTGACACCTTTGCAGTTAATTTGGCACCTTTATCATTAAGGGGTTCTTTTAAAACCTCTACTAGTATGTCATCTCCCTTTTTTATTCCATTTTCCTTTAATTCATCACTATAGTACAAGTACCCTTCTTTATCTAAACCTAAATCAACAAATACTGAATTTATAGCAGGAATAATATTTTTAATTTTTCCTTTATAAATTTCCCCTATTATTGGTTCATTCTTACTTTCTTCAACAATACTTTCTATCAATTCATTATTAGATTTAATAGCTATCCTTAAAATTTTTTCTCTTCTCTCAATAAAAATCTCTTTCATTTTATAACACATCCTAATCAGTGTACCACATACATCTCACACCTTTTAGTTATCCCATGGGGGAAAATGCACGATCAAAGATTAATCATCTATAATCGTGCATAAAGCTCTGTGAATTGTATCTAGCTTATATATTATTTTTCTTTTATACACATTTATACAATGGTACAAGTTTATCATTTTTATAAAAATACATTTCTTCTCTTTTTATATTAACAAACGAATCTAAAAATGCATTTGAAGTTTTTTCTTGGATATAGCTAACGAGCAAATCAGCACTTAAATGTTCCCTGCTCCCTGTACTTATAACTACATTAAGAATTAGGAATTCATCTCTAACCCAGAAACTAAATTCCTTAACTAAAGTTCTTATATTTATTTCTCGTTCACCTTTTTTACTCTTCTTTACTGTATTCCACTCATTAATTTCTAAAAGTTTATTAACTTCCTCTTCTAAATTTGAGACATCAGAATACTTAATCTTTATAGTATATCTTGCTGCATCAATTAAAGCCATAGCTTGAGGAACTTTCTTTTCTCCTTCTTTATAAGGAATTGCAAGTGCACTTATATATTTTATTCCACTTGGCGCGGTCTCATTTAATTTATCCACAATTTCATTTTCATCCATCTCAGTTGTTAACACCATATCCATATACTCACCACTTGAATATACGCCTACTGATAAAGGCTGCGCTATTGATGTATTCATATGTGGATTAAACCCTTGAGAATATTCTATAGGAAGTCCTGCTCTTCTAATATTTTTTTGAATTGTTTTAAGAACATCCAAATGAGATATAAACTTAATATTTTCCTCTTTAGTAAATTTAGTTAAGTATCGCACCTTCAAAACACTCCCCATCTTTAAAGTTCACATTAATTCCACATCCTGTACATCCTTCTCTACAGTTTTGTGTTAATTCTGCTCTTTTAGCTTTTTCATTTTCTATTTCTAAATATTTTCTATTTACTCCGATATCAATGAAATCCCATGGTAATACTTCATCATAACTTCTTTCTCTATATGCGTAGAAATCTACAGTTAAATTACACTCTTCCATTGCTTCCATCCATACATCAAATTTAAAGTGTTGATCCCAACCATCGAACCTAGCACCTTTTTCAAATGCTTTTATTAAAACCTCACATAATCTTCTATCACCTCTAGCAAAAACAGACTCCATTACAGACGTTTTTTGTTCATGATAATTGTAGACTATACATTTTGATTTAATTGAAGATTTAACAGCTTTGATCTTTTCAGTAACATCTTCAAACTTTGCCATAGGTGCCCATTGGAATGGAGTAAATGGTTTAGGTATAAGTATTGATGTGCTTACTGTAAGCCTTAACCCTTTATTATTATTTATTTTATTGGGAACTTGTTTATATCTGCATACTATTTTTTCTGCTAATTCTCCAATTCCCATACAATCTTCTAATTCCTCATAAGGAAGACCAATCATAAAGTAAAGCTTAAGCGTTTTCCACCCAGCTTCAAAAGCACTTGTAGCTGCATCTAAAATTTTCTCTTCAGTAAGTCCTTTGTTGATTATGTCCCTCATTCTCTGAGAACCTGCTTCTGGTGCAAAAGTTAATCCTGTCTTTCTTACCTTTTGAATATCCTTAAGCAAATCTACTGAAAAAGCATCAACTCTTATAGAAGGAAGTGCTATACCAACTCTATCTTCTTCATGCTCATTAACTAGGTCTGTAATCAATCCCTTTATATCAGAATAATCACAAGTACTTAAAGATGAAAGAGAAATCTCTTCATATCCCGTACTTTTAACTAGTTTTCTAGCCAATTCCTTTAAGTCTTCTCTTGTTTTTTCCCTAACTGGTCTATAAAGCATACCTGCCTGACAAAATCTACATCCATTTGTACATCCCCTAAATAATTCTAGAACCACTCTGTCATGAACAATTTCTGAATAAGGAACTATTATTTCAGTTGGGAAATCAACCTTAGTATAGTTATTTATGATTCTTTTTGTGATAGTTTTTGGTACATCATCATATTTAGGTCTGAACTCTTTAATTGTATTATCTTCATTATAAATAACATCGTATAATGAAGGTACATATATTCCTTGAATTTTAGATATTTCTCTTAAAAACTCTTTCTTCTTTCCTTTACCTTTATACTTTTTATAAACATCTAAAACATCGTTCATCATTTCTTCGCCTTCACCAATCTCAAAGAAATCAACGATATCGTATAATGGTTCTGGATTATATGCACAAGGGCCTCCGGCCATAACTATAGGTTCATCTTCTCCTCTTTCTGATGCTCTTATAGTTATATCCGCCATATCTAGCATATTTAAAATATTTGTGTAACTCATTTCATATTGAAGTGTGAAACCTAAAATATCAAACTCTTTTAGAGAATCCTTTGTCTCCAAAGTAAATAATGGGATACCATTTTTTCTAAGTTGTTCTTCCATATCTGGCCATGGTGCAAATGATCTTTCGCAATATGTATCGCTTCTTTTATTTATAGTATGATAAAGTATTCTGCTTCCTAAATGTGACATTCCTACTTCATAAACATCTGGAAAACAAAATGCAAATCTTATGTCAACTTCCTTTGGATTCTTAACAATCTCATTTAATTCTCCACCAGTATATCTACTTGGTTTTTCAACTTTAAATAAGATATCATCTGAAATTTTATTCATTAATAAATTTCCTCCTTAAAACACACTCTCATATGTGCGATTCTCCTTAGATACTTGCTTCTAAATTCTTGTCAAATTTAAATAATTTAAAACCTTTAAGTATTTTAATACTAACTCAATGCACTTTTTGCTTATGCATAAATAAAAGAAGTATAAACTTTAATTGCTATACTTCTTATTTGCTACCCCTATTCTAACATAATTAATTCTGATTGGGAATATTCTTATTGTTTCCAACATTATATACAATTTGTTTTATGCTAAAGTTCCTTTAAATCCTCTGCATTCTTAGGATTGTATTTTTTACTATATTTCCAATCAATTATCCATAATATAAATGATAGTCCAGCATTTATACCAAATACAAATCCAAATACTCCATAAAGGCGAAGCTTATTGAAAAAGTCTCCTGCAAAAGAATTGAACATTATATCAATTTCCTTTGGATTAAGCAGCTCAATTTGCTTATTGCTAATATTCTTTAAATTTATTTCTCTTAATATTGGTACAATACAATCACTAACTGAATTTAAACCTGTTTGAATCATTTTACTTATTAAATAATCTTTTGAACTGTCTTCTATAAAGTAAAAATTATTATTAATTGCATTTTGAACTAAATTCTCAATTGCCATCATAATTTTTTGGTTAAATTCCGAATTAGCAAAAGCATATTTAATACTCATATCAAGATCCTTGCTTAAAGTGCTTGCATCAATAATTTGTTTTACCTTTAATCCTGAAAGTGTATTGACATAGAACTCATCTATAAATATAGATACGGACTCATTAGTTCCTTTGCTACCAGAAACTACTCTCAAAACATTGTTTATGCAATTTTCAATTTCCGTACTATTAATTCCTTTGAATATTACAGAACTATATTCATCAAATAAATTATTTACTAGATTTTCATTAAAGAAGTCTTTTATGGTTCTAGATAATTTATCTTTATTAATATTTATACTGTTATATATATCCTCTTCTATAATATTAATCTCATTGAAAAACTTTTTATAAACCAAATCTAAATTGCTTAATCCAAATAATTCAAGATATTCTGAAAGCGGAGCCTCAACTAGTGAATCTAAAATTAAATTGCTTCCATTATAAATATATCTTTCAACGTCAACATTCTTATCAAATTGTTCAAATAAATTATTTATTAATATTCGAATATTAAATCCTTCAGCTTCTATTTTTAGTTCACTTACTCTAATAGGATAAATACTTTCATTTAATGTAACTTTTGCAGCATTAATAAGTCTTTCTGTCTCTTCCCTCAGCATTAATGGAAACTTTTTATTTAATATAATATCAACAACCCTATATGCTATATCATCTCCACCAAAAGTTGCATAAGCTATCTTCTCAAAGAAATTAAGTTCACTCTTAATAGTTTCCTGTACATTTTCAGTTATAATATTCTTATTCATTTTTAAGTAAGCTATTAATTTATTTGAAAAATAACGTGTTATAGGATATAGATTATTATCAATTATATCTTTGACTTTACCATTAAACATTGATCCTATATCATTATTTTCATCTAGACCATTACATAAATATTGGCTTACCATATTCTCTAAATATATTTTAAAATCATTGGAAAAATATTTATATATATTTCTTCCTATATTAACTTTTGCTTTTTCTATAGAATCTTTTCCTATAACCTCTTTACATGACTGTTTTATTGCTACAGAATAATAATCTTTGTATTCTTTTGTAATCAACTCTATAAAATCCACTTTTTTAATAGTACTAAGATTATTTTGTATAAGTCTATTGCTTTCCTTTTCAATATAATTTTGAATTTCAATAAGTATATCTTCTGAAATAACATCACTAATTTTGTAATTTGAAGAAATTTTATTTTCTACAAACTTCGTTAAAGAACTTTTACTATTACTAATGCTATTTATCAATTTAGGTATTGTATTTAAAATATAACTCTTTTTAATAAGATCATCAAATCTGCTTTCTTTTAATCTATTTGTAATTCTTTTAGATAAATCTGAATTACTGTTACAATACTTTAAAATTACTTCATAAATACATTCTATGAAATCTTTCTTTTTATCTTTAAAAAAATTAACTAAAATTTGATAATTATTATTTTTAACCAAAATCATTAATACTGATGACATATTATCTTTATGAGATCTAAAACTTTTATTAATCTCTTCTTTATTTAACAATTCTTCGTCGATTAATTTAGCCATTCCCATTGCAAATTGATTTTTATTTGCTGGTATATATCCCAAGGCAAACTTCTTAAAAAATGGTATTTTTGATACAATTTTATTTTCTTTATATGGATGAAAAATCATCCATAAGGCTACAACGTTTGTTATGTATCCTATAAATGCCATAACCCCAAGTGACAATACTCCATTAAATATGTTACTTGGAAATCCATAGCGTCCAATGGAATTTGGAAATATTAATTGATACATTATCCCAACTATGGTACCTAAAACAGCTCCAAAAACAGAAAGTGGTTTAAGCTGACTGCCCATAAAATCTTGTACTATATCACATATCTCATCCTCGTCATATTTGCTTAAACTATTTTTTGCAATTTTTTTGATATTCCCATTTAATAGACTTGGAAGTTTAGATATTAATGATGGATAGCCTTCATTTATAAGAATACGTGATAATTGATTCTTATTGAATCCTTTATTAATTAATTCCTTAACTTCATAATTCTTATATTTATCCACAGTTTCCTTGCAAAGTAATACCGAATTATCCACAATGTATTCCAATATGTTCACATTATACTTTGATAATATGTCTCCTATTTTAAGTTTTTTAACATTTAATAATATAATATCTTCTAATCTCTTACTATATGTATTTTTGTTCTTTCTAAGCAACTTATTTGTCCATATTGAAAATTTATTAGATATATTAATGGCACTATTATCTTTAAATAATTCCGATAAGTTTTTATGAAATATTTCGTCACTCTTTGAATTTATGAATCTTCCAACTAGACCATTTATATTTTTACATAATCTCTTTCTGTTTTTAAAAATGCCTTCATATAACATCGGCTTAAGCTTTGTATGAAATAATTTTAACAAATCCAACTTAGCAATCTCATTTACTTTCTTTGAAAATTGAGATTTTATTATTACCCGCAACAGATTCTTCCCATGCACTGTAAATCCTTTAGTAATAACTTCAGCTATTTCGTCAGATGTAACCAAATTGTATTCTTCCAATGATTCTACTATATTTTTAATCTTTGTGCGCTTTAAATAATCTATAATAGAATATACTATCTTATCACTTGATTCATCATCAAAATTATTATTAATATAGCTTATAATTTTATTAACAATATTATTTTTAGATGAAACATCTCCCATAAGTGCATTTCTGACCTTTGAAATTATAAGTTTCTTTATACTTTCATCTATATCCTGTATTGCTTCATCAATTGAAGACTCAATCATTTCATCCAAGGATGATTTATTACTTGAAATCCACTCCAAAATATAAGGCATAATCTTAGGAATAACTGTTTTTATAAAGCTCGTAAGTGATTTTTCCATTCCTTCTGGAAGTATTTCATAAATTGTAAAATCAATATTTTTCCCAATTAAAACAATCTCACTTATAATTTTTAATATTAATTCTCTTCCTTCAGAAGAATTAATAAATTCAGTAATTTTAATAAATAACTTCGAAATAACTTCTTCTTGCTCAGTTTCCGTAATAAAGTTATTAATATACCGATCTCCAATAAATTCTTGTAATTTTACAAGAGTTGCATCGACATTTATATTTAACAGTATGTTATCCAAAAACATCTTGCATGACTTTTCATCCGATAAAATATCATCATTAAATATTTTTTCAACGCACTCAATGATATTATCAATTAATTTTTTCTGAACTTCTTTAGGAAAAACATCGGCTAAAGTCATATTCGAATTTTCTTTATACAAATTAGAAATAAACTCGTCTACTGCATTAGTATTTTCAAGTTCACATATCAGTAGCTCATAGCCTGAATTTATAATTTTTGATATCTGTTTTTCACTCAGTATATCCTTCAAATCAACATTACTCATTAAACCATCTATTAGTTCTGGCAAAAGTATATTTAGATTATTTCTTATAAATGCTTCGCTTTTAAGTATGCTATCAGAAAAACCATCTATTTCGGCTATTTTAGTATTTCCTAAGCTATTGCTTAATTGTTCCTCAAAAAAGGTTTGAGCAATTTGTTCAATATATGCATTTATATTTATATTAGATATTTCTGCTTTTAATGTATCAGCATTTATTATATCTCTTTCCACTAATTCGCTAATCTCTTCAACAAATTTCTCCTTCTTTTTTTTAATTACTCCTCCTAGCTTTAAAGGTGTATATTCCTTAAAAAGCATATCAACTGCATATTTATTTGTGATATATCCAGCTACTCCACCCGAAAATCCCTGAAATACTAGTAAAAAAATAAATGTTAACATCAGCTATTCTCTCCTTGTCTAATATCAATTCTAACCAATAACTTTTTCACATATAAAATATGTTGTTTACATCATATTATACTAATTTATTAACTTTATTTCCACAACCCAACCTACAACAACAAAAAGTGCTAATCCTTATAAAAAGATTAGCACTTCCATTAAATCTATTTTCCGTTGTTCTTTATTAGGTTATATACAATCACAGCTGCTTCTGCATTGCTTATATTGTGTGATCCATTAAAATTTCCATTTGTATCCCCTTTAATAATATTAAGAGCATAGCACATTGATGCATATCCTTTATATGCGTCTTCTATATTATCTTTAAAAGGACTGTTAAATATTTCAGAATGTCCAGCTAATTTCTCATATCCTAAATATCTTATAATAAATTTTGCAGCATCATTATATGATATTGCTGAATTTGGAGCTTTTTCTTCATCTTTAATTACTCCATTTTGAATTAACATATCATAAAATTCATCATCGCTGTAGTTATTTTTTACTGGCGAGTATATATATTTAAAGAAATTTATTTGAGTAATATTCATATTTGGATTAAATTTTTCTCCATCTATATAGTACCCATTATCTAAAAGCTCTTTTACCGTCTTTTCACACCAATGTCCATTTATATCGGTATATTCTGGTAACTTATTCTCTCTATATGCTTTTCCACTATAATCTATCCTTATACCATTTACAGGATCGATAATATAGCTATCATTCTTGTTTATAAACTCATATACTATTCCAACTTTATTTGCATCTAACATTGTATATTGTAATGAGAATCCTGCTAAATCTTTAATTTTATTAAATGCAGCTTCTTTACTTATAACATTACTAATGTCAGGGAAAGAGGCATTGTCATACCAGTTATTATCATAACCAATAATTTTACCTGTACTCTTATCTACTTCAACATTCAAGTAATTTCCAGAAAACTCTATTCCATTCACTTGACGCACATAATTAAACATAAAAGCATTTTCTTCTATTGGTCTATTAGTAATTTTTAAAATTGGACTATTTATATCCTTAAGCTTTGTTTGTGTAAACTTATTAGGTGCTACTTTTTTCAAAAATTTTTCTACTGTGCTTTGCGCATCTGACTTCGAAGTATTTCCATTTGCTCCAAGTTTATTGTAATTATAAGAATGTAACGATATTACTTCTCCAGATTTTGCATCCACTCTTCCATATACACCATCAAAAGAAATATTCCATGAATATTCATCATCAAGATAGTTTTTATTTAATGATGCATCACTAACTTTCATATCAGCCGTTATTAAATCAGATGTTTCTCTAAGTATACTTTCTGCCTTTTCTTTACTTATAAGATGTGCAACATTCTGAATCGCATCCATCTCTTCTTGTGTCAGCTCTTGATTTGCTTTATCCAAATTATTTGCAGAAGCATTTGCCAATGAATGATTCTTATTTCCATCATCTAATTTATTATCACTTGAATATGATACTACTTGTCCAGTTTTGGCATCAATAAATTCACTTATATTACTTGGAGCATATCCTGCAAATATATTCATTTTCTTCTTCTCATAATCATAATAAGAATAATATTTTAAATCTATACCTATTTTATCTATATAAGCTTTCTCTGCAGCAGCAGAGTCAATTATTCCACTTAAACTAGGATATTCAGTACCCTTTACTTCTCGGCTATCATTACTATATGATGTAACTTTCCCGTTATATTTATTTACACCAACGTTTATATAAATGTAGTTAACCGGAATTTCATTTACAAACTTTTGATAAGTAAAGTTATACCCATCCTCCTGAAAAGAACCCGAATCATTTTTTACTAACTTTATTTCCCCAGTATATTCTGGAATCACATTTTTCAAGAAATCTTCTGCTGAAACTTGGGCTTGGTCTTTCGTAATATTTGCCAACCCATCTTTACTATCCCCATCATACCTACTATATTGATACAAGGATCCATCTTCACCTATTGATGCAGATACTGATCCTTTCTTTCCTTCTTTCTCTGCCCAATTTAAATCCCAAATTCTAACTTTAGTCCCCCCTACTTCACGTTCGCTTGAATTATGTGTGAACTCTGTATAATCATCCGGAACTGTTATAATTTTCTTCGCTGATATGATAGCTTGTTCTAAGTTTTTGCTATCTTCATCCGCAGCAAATGCCGGAATAGAAATAGTAGACAATATTAAACATAATGTTAATATCCCGCTTATAATCCCTTTCTTTTTCATAAATATCCTCCAATCTTTCATAATAATTTATTTTCCATACTATAAATTTATAATAAAATTTATTAATAATATAGTACTTAAGTCACTGTAGAAGATTTTATTATTACTATTTTTATGTTACATAAATAATTATTTATATTTTGTTTACATTAAAATTTCTATATTTCTTATCTATATTCTTCCACTCTTAAAATCAATTTCTCTCCCTCCTAAATATAATACGATTTTTCACATGAAAATTTTGCATTAAATTATAATTTTTTCACAAATTTTTATACAGTTACTTTTAAATATCTATGTTGCAACAATAAATTCATATTTAAAGTTCTAGTAGATTATAAGTTAAGTGTTCAATCAATCCTAAAGTATCCTCTCGACCTCAATAAATATATAATAAAAAACTAGCTACTCCATGTTCCCATAGGTTTTGATTTCCCACTGTATAATTTTCTGTATCATAAAAAATAGAGTTAACAATTAAAATTAATCATTAACCCTACACTACTAACTAATATTATATTATGCATTTATCAATCTTTTCTGTCATTCCACGTTCATCTACATTTTATTTTATCATTGAATATAGATTAAAAAACTACATTCTCACCTATGCAAGATACATATTCAGTAAGATACTGATTATTACTCTTTATCACATGCCTCAATTATAAAAAAGTAAGTTAAATCATTATCACTTTTCTGTTATCTTTTAATGAATTCAATTATTTTTCTTTTTTAATTGAACATACTCTTCCAACGTTATATTTCCATAATCCTTTAATGCTTTTATAAGCTCATCCTCATGTATTATACTAATGAGCTCCATGTCATCATTAAGAATATAAAAACTGTTAAATTTGTTTTTATCAACTAAAGATAAAACATTAACTAAACCTTTTTTATAATACACGGAAATTGATTTATTTTCTATATAGTTATGCTTTTTCAACTTTCTTATTTTCTTGATCATATCTCCCATTATTATATACATAGTTTTTTCTTTTTCTATAAATGTTGCATATGTGATTAATATGACTGCAAGAAATAAACTTATATTAACTTTATGTAATATCATTATTATAATAAATATTAAAAATAATGTTCCTGAAATAATAAAGCTAAAGATTTCTGTAATTTTCTTTGATCTTTTATATAATAGCTTCTTTGATAATAGTATTTCGCATACCCTTGAACCATCAAGGGGATACGCAGGCAGTAAATTGAATGCTCCTAAAAAGAAATTAGCCGTTATACTATCCTCAATAATTTGATACTTAAAATATCCATATAAATAACACATAACTAAGGCCATAAAAATGTTAAAAAATGGTCCAGCTAAATATAAAATTATTTTTTTTCTTTCAGTTAACTCATCAATGTCACTTAATTCGACTTTAGCACCAAATATGCTAATATTAACATTATTAAATTTGCACCCAAATTTACTTGCAACTATCATATGTGCAAATTCATGCAATATTACCCATAGAAAACTCACAACAATGTAACCTTCGTAATTTCCCAGCCACATCAATATCGACAGTTCTAAAATCAATACCATATACCATTTCTTCATTTCTAACCCCTATAATATTGCTATATCAAAATAATTTGCAATGCACAAGTAAAAAATGGAACTTAATCAAATATTAAAATATATTTTATATTCCTAATAATATGCTATTTCCTATTAATTTAATTGTTTATGTTACTGTTACTTCTTATATATTCCATAAAATTAGAAGTTCTTGACTTTAAATTCTCAATTTTCAAATCATCTACAGTAAAATTGCCTATCCTTAAATCCTTACCTTTTACATTTCCTATCTGCATTGTACTAAAAGTATCTATATATCCGTTATAATTAAAATTTTGATTTAATACTTGTTTACATTTAATGTGCATATCTTGTACTTGTGCGGAAGGGGTATATTTCAATCCAACAAAAAATAGCAATAAAAGTGTAGCTCCAGTTAGTTCTTTAGTTATTCTCGTAATCAAAATATTTATCATCTTATCGTTGCTTTTCATATTACTACCATATTTTGAACCAATAATAGCATTACTGTTTTTTTTACCTGAAGTTAAATGGTTCCTTTTATCCTTTCTTCCTTTCGTTGTATTATTAATGTTCTTATAGTAATCTTCATAAGCTGATCTATAGCTGCCCATGATACACTCCTTTCAAATTCATTCACATTAAAGTATATTTAATACTTCATAAAATTATGAGAACAAAATTGTTATAGAATCTTTGTAGTTGCTACATTTCGCAATATTTAGATATCTTTTAGGTTCATTAATTGAAAAAATAAACTACTCGGAATTTTTATTTCACTAATACATGCCCTTCAAAAATTATTACATTTTAGAATAAACGATCCTCAAAAATTAAAATAAGATCAATAATCTTATACAGTACTCAAAATTCTTATTTGTAATTTCTGTTATACTGAATAAAATTATTAATCCTATTATTTTATAAACAATTCTGACATATATTTTAATTATTTTTCTGAATTTTACTTCTAATTGTCACTTGTTTTATTGAAGTTCTGAATATAAATTTATTATTGCAACATATACATTCTAAAAGTGTATCTTTTTTCTTCTCATTCCTACGTTTATTACTAATGCCACCGAAATTACTGTTGTAAGCAATGAACTTCCTCCATAGCTAACAAGTGGCAGAGTTATTCCTGTAATTGGTACTAATCCTATTGTCATCCCTATATTTTGTAATATAGCAAATAGGAAATAGGAAACTATCCCAACACATATAACTGAACCAAATATATCTTTAGATGTTCGTCCTACTGAAATCATCTTATATATAAGAAATCCGTAAAGTATTAACAAAACAATTGCACCTACAAAGCCCCATTGATCTGCTATTGCAGCAAAAATAAAGTCTGTCTGAACTTCTGGTACATTTTGTGCAGCATATGTTGTAATTCCATCTTTAGCAAGTGACGGACTACTTCCAAGTAATCCACCTGAACCAATTGCAATCAATGACTGATTTAAATGATAAGTACTCGCGTCATCAATGCTTGGATTCAAAAATGCTGTAAATCTTACTTTTTGATATGTTTCTATGAGCCCTGAATTCCAAACAATTACTATTCCAAGTACTAAGCAAGCTAGTCCTCCAGCAATAATTCTAGTATCAAATCCCATTGTATAAAATATTCCTAAAACTATAAAGAAACATACCATACTCATTCCCATATCAGGTTGAATTAAAATAAATATTACTGGTACTATGCAATAAAATGCTAATATGAAGAAGTTCTTAACATCATTTATTTTTCCGTCCATCTCATCCAACTTCTTGCCCAGCATAAGTATAATTACAAACTTTGCAAATTCTGATGGCTGAAGGTTACCTACTCCTAAACGGATCCATCCTCTAGCACCATTAACTACTATTCCAATACCTGGAATCATTGTTAATATAAGAAGAACTACAACTCCCCAATATAATATAGGTACATAGTTAAATATTATCTTATAATCTACTGCCATAAAAATATATAACGCTACAAGTGATATTGCAAACCAACCCAGCTGTTGCTTTACAAAACTCAATCCAAATTGTCCTTTTGTGCATAGATATATATTAAATGTTCCGTATAAAATTAAAAGAATTAAAGAAATTAATATAGTCTTATCAATTTCTTTAATTAATTTCATATCTAATTTTAATAGTCTAAACAATATCTCACCTCCTAGTTATATTAATCTTATATAACTCAATCAATCTTAATTATACATTATTATTACCGCATTCTCCATAATAATTATATTGGGTATAAAAAACATAATAATTTTGTAATAATTTAAAGATAATATCTTGTTAACCTTCCAATGGCATCCATGTAAAATAGACTTTATTCCTACTTAATAAAAAAATAAGATGAATTATTTTAAAGAATTAACCATATAATTCTTTAAAATAAACATCTCTTCTAAATTTAGATAAAACAATTTATTTATCTTCCTTTTACACTTTTAATTGGAATGTTCGCTATTAATGCAGAAGTATTTTCACCTTCTTCATCGCCATTCTTATTTACTGATATTTCAACATCCTCAACCTGTATATCAATATACTTAGAAATTACTTCTAAAATCTCTTCTCTTATTTTCTCAATAATATCTGGGGCAATTTCTCCCCTATCATGTATAAGAATTAGCTTTAATCTGTCTTTTGCAACTTCTTTAGGTGTTGGTTTACTATTTAAACTCTTAAAAAAACCCATTCTCTCAACCTCCCTTAATTTCGCTTAAATAGCTTCTTTAAGGAGCTAAAAAATCCCTGATGCTCTTCTGTATGTAAATCAATAATAGGAACTTCTTCACCTGTAATTCTTCTAGCTATATTTCTGAATGCTTGTCCAGCAATTGCACCCTCTTCTAGCACAATAGGTTCACCTCTATTAGTTGAAATAGTTATATTCTTATCATCAGGAACAACGCCAAGTAATTCTACTGATAATGTTTCAATAATATCAGCTACATCAAGCATATCTCCATTCTTAGTCATCTCATAATTCAATCTATTTACAATAACTGAATGATCTTCTAATCCCTTAGAATCAAGCTTACCAATGACTCTATCAGCATCCCTAACAGATGTTATTTCTGGATTTACAACAATAATTGCTTTTTCTGCCCCTATTACAGCATTTTCAAAACCTTGTTCTATTCCTGCTGGAGAATCTATTAATACATAATCAAATTCTTCTTTTAATTCATTTACTATCTTTAACATTTCTTGTGGACTTATATCATCTTTATCCTTAGTTTGTGCTGTTGGTAAAAGAAATAAGTTTGCAAATCTCTTATCTTTTATAAGTCCTTGCTTTAATCTACATCTTCCTTCTATAACATCAATTATTGTATATACTATTCTGTTTTCCAATCCTAGCAATACATCTAAGTTTCTAAGCCCTGTATCTCCATCTATAACAACTACTCTCTTACCAAGTGATGCTAAAGCAGTTCCTATATTAGCTGTAGTTGTTGTTTTTCCAACTCCACCTTTACCTGAAGTTATTACAATAGATACTCCCATTAAAAAATCCCTCCGACGTTTTAGTATATATATTTATTTGGTAAATATGGTTCCACTATTATTAACCCATCCTTAATTCTTGCTAATTCTGGATAGCTTGGTTTTTCAATGTCGTCTGGAGACATAGCTATAACATTTGCAATTTTTAAAAGTTCAGGTTGTAGTAGGAATGCTGCTATTACTGCCTTTGTATTTCCATTAGTCCCAGCACTCACTTTACCCCTTATACGTCCTAAAACAATTACATTCCCTGCTGCATACACTTCTGCACCGCTATTTATGTCTCCAACTATAACTATGTTTCCTTGGTAATTAATACATTCTCCGCCTCTAACTGTCTTTCTTATAAATTTAGTTTTCCCTTCGTATACGCCGGAGAATACCTTAACCTCTTTTTCATTCACCTGCTCAATTTCCTTTTCTATATCCTCTAGAACAATATCTTTTAATTCAATTTGAGTTAATAATTTTTCCTTAAGAATGCCTAATTCCTTTTTATTAACCGATTTTAAATCTATTCTTAATATTAGAGTTGTTCCTTTATAAAAATGCTTTCCTTTAGAAAGTTTCTTTATTAATAATACAATCATATCATCAAAACAAGCAAATTTATTCATATTGATAGTTGTATTTATTCCATCTTTATTTCCCTTTATTAAAATACCATCATTATTATACATTCATTCCCTCCAATGAATTTTGCAGGTTAAAATAGTTAAATCTTTTTGAAAATGGCAACCTCTCTAAAATTATATCATTATACTGACTATTTTTGTATATATGTTTCACTAATTTTTGATTAAATTTTATAAAAGCATATAAAACATCAAAATTTGATAATATGCGGTATACTTACCAAAGCTTTGAACACTTATCAGATTATAATACCACATTAACATAATCGCTTATATTAATACTGTCTTCATCTACTAAACAATCTACTGCGACTATATTTACACCATTTTCTTTTGCATATTTTAGTGTATCTGCAAATTCCTTATGTGTCTCTACATTGGGTTCAAAATGAACAGCATCTTTCATTTGTATTACAAATATAACGTAAGCATCATACCCTTCTCTAACGCAATCAACGAGCTCTCTAAGATGCCTAACACCTCTTTCTGTAGGTGCATCGGGAAATTTTACAATTCCATTATTCTCTAGAGTTACCCCTTTTACCTCTATAAAAATTTTCTTATTCTTTGTCTCAACATAAAAGTCAAACCTTGAATTCTTATATTTAGTTTCCGGCTTTATTAAAGTAACCTCCTTTAAAAGGTTTCCTTTTAATATCCATTCATGAACAACTTTATTAGTTACTTGAGAATCCATATTGATCATTCTGTCTCCTTTCATAACTCCTATGAGAGAAAACTTAGTCTTCCTTTTTGGATTATCATTTTTTTGAATAAATACTATAGCATTAGGTGTCAAAAGTTCTTTACACCTTCCAGTATTTTTTACATGACAGACTTCCTCCCTGCCATCAATTTCAACATAAGCTATAAACCTATTTGGTCTTGAGATAAATTTTCCTTTTAGAATATTATTATATTTCATTTTTCCCTCACTAAATCTAATTTTTTATAAAAAGGTATCTATAATTAGGTTTACTTTATGCAATTTTTATAATTGCATACCTAATATAGATACCTTACAAATTAATTGATTTTTATTAATTTATATTTAAATACAATGTCTCTATTATAAATCTTTATTAATGAGTTTGGTTTGTATTTGCCTGTGAAGCATTTGCCTCTTGGTTATAAGGATTACCTAAAACATATTTTTTCCATGTATCTGATGATGAAGTATACTGTGCATCATTTTTCAATTGATCCTTAAAATAAGCATCATAAACTGCCTTTACTACTGGTGCAATACTACTTCCATGACCTCCATCAAATACTACTGCTGCTACAGCTATCTGTGGATCATTTGCTGGTGCAAAACTTACATATGTTGCGTAAGGTTCCCTTCCCACTTTCGATTGTAATTGATCATCAAAAACATCAGCTGTACCAGTTTTACCAGCCGTCGGTATTGGATATCCTAGGAATGTAGAACTACCTGTACCATCTGCTTCTTGGTTAACAGCTGTCATTCCTTGCTTAACCGCATCCTGAGTTTCTTTTGATATCTTAACCGTATTTAAAACTTCTGGTTTAAACTCTTGAACTACATTTCCATCACCATCTGTAATCTTATCTACTAAATGAATCTTATATCTTGTTCCTCCATTTGCAAGAGTTGAGATGTATGATACTAATTGCAATGGAGTGAAAGTATTCATCCCCTGACCTATTGATGCATAAACAAGCGAACCTGGTGATCTTACTTGTCCTGGCTGATCATTAGCCGCAAATTGAGCTAAGGCTTGTGATATTAATGTAGCTTGAGACTCTAAATTTATATTTCTTCCTGCAATACTTGCTTTGTATTCATCTGAATTATTCATCAAATTTAATACATCTTTCTTAATATCTTTAGCAAATGCATCATGACTAACCGCTGTTGGATCGTCAACGTCTTTATTTATTGTATCTTTAACTTTATCTTTTATAGCTTTCTTAGACTTCTTAACTTCATCATTATCATCATCTTTATCTCTTATATCAATAGGAGAAAAGTATATTGTATTATTGTAGTTTCCACTCTCTAGAAAATTAATTATATTATCTGTAGACATCTGTAGCACAGTATTTCTCCATGATGTAAAATTATAAGTTTGACCAAAGCTTTCACTTATTTCTATTCCTGTCGATTCCTTAGCACTACTATTAGGATCAATTCCTAATCCAAACTGCCAAGCATATTTAGCAAGTGAATTCAGTGCTTCAACATTATTAGCCTTTCCTCCTGCTTGCATATACATTCTAGTAGCAGTCTCATAGAAATAAAAGTTAATAGATTTTGCTATAGCTGTCGTTAAACTTATATTCCCTTGTGCAGCCTCTAGTCCTTTGGGTCCAAAAGCTTTACCAAAAATCTCTGGATGGATATTAAATATTCCTGTATCATTTATCATTTCTCCAGGTTTTATTGCTCCAGACTCCAAACCAGCAACAGCTGTTAGCGGCTTGAATGTAGATCCAGGTGGAATTTTTGACTGAGTCGCATAATTAAACGTTGCTTTTGGATATAAATCATATTTATCCCATCTAGCTCCATTATTTAATTTAGGAAATAACTCATCAACAGTTACATTAAGTCCCATTCTTTTAATAAATTCCTGCCCAAACTTCTCTAAGTCAGGATTAAAATAATCCTGATACTGCTGAGGAGTTAATTGTCCTGGAACTGTGAATAAATTTGGATTCAAGTTAGGATAACTTGTTAAAGCTAATACCCTTCCAGTTTTAACTTCAACTGCTACCAATGCACCTCTCGTTGCATTCAATAGTCTATTTCCTTTATCATCTCTTCCGGTAGCCTGCATATCAGCAATTTTATCTGCTAACGCTTGATCTGCTGCATATTGAATATCTCTATTTATTGTAAGATGCACATCATTTCCTGGATAAGGTTCAAGTTTAAATAATTCTTGCGAAACGCTTCCTTTAGAGTTAACTTTAACAGTTGTTCCACCCTTAACTCCTTTTAATTGTTCTTCGAAAGCCGATTCTACTCCAGACTTTCCTACAGAATCTGATGAAACATCATATCCTTTAAGTTCATATGCTGATTTTTGTGTATCATTAATTGAAGATACATATCCTAACACTGAAGATGCTAAATTATTATATGGATATGACCTTATAGGTGCCGAACTCACATTTATTCCTGGCAAATCGTATTTCTTTTGCATTACTACTAATGAAGTATCTTTCTTAATATTTTCTGCAATAGTTACTGATTTATATCCCTTAAAACTCTGCATTTTTATAGCATCTTTTACAAGCATGAATTTTCTAATATCATTTAAAGAATATCCTTCTTTTAAAATCATATCTGTTAAATCCTTGCCTTCCATTTTAGAATAAACATTCTTCTTTTCTTTTGAGTCATAATCTGGGTCTACAAGACCAATTAAATTATACGATTTAACTAATGAATAAAATGCATTGTCAGGAGTTATTTTCAGAAGTTCTTCATCTAGTTTTGCATTTTGTTCATCCGATAATTCTTCAACATCTTTGAACATTTGGTTTTTTAGAGTATCATTCAATCCCCTATCCTTTTTAAATCTCAATTCCTCTATATTTTGAGATTGTTTATCATTAGTTTTATACTCAAAATATATATTATTATTACTATCAATTTTTAAAGGTAACGAATCCTGAATGCTTTCTCCATTTTCATCCAATATTTTAAAAAGTTCTTTCATAGTTATATAAAACTGTTTATCAGCATCTTTTGTTTCCGTATATGTAATAGTGTATGTTTGAATATTAGTTGCTAAAACATTTCCTTTGTCATCATATATTTTACCCCTTGGGGCTTTCTCCGATATAAATCTCGTTGATGTTACATCTGCTTTATCCTTATATTCATCATAATTAAATACTTGAATATATAACAATTTTAGAATAATCACTGAAAATATAGCTATCATGATTATAGATAAAACTGTATATCTAGAAATCTTCCTTTTCTTCTTATTAGTTGGTTTATTTACTATCATCTAAACCTCCATCTTTGCTTTGAATACTCATCATCATAAACATTCATTACCAATTTATACACCAAAAACATTACTACTCCGTTGTATACTCCCATAATGATACTTTTAGAAAATTGTATTTCGATATTAAAAAAATTAAATATCAAAAGCACTCCTGCGTATTTAATTATTGTTATAAAAAAAGCCGAGGCAACAGGTATCAGTCTCTTAGTCTTTATTATTCCTGCTCCAATAAAACTTGCTAGAAGACATAGAAATAAATTCAATAATGAATTTACACCAAAACCATTAAAAAAGAAAATATCTTGAAGTATCCCACTCACAACACCCATAAATACAGCTCTTTCTTTCTTATTAACTAATGAATAAGCTATAGCGAAAGTAAATAATAAACTTGGATAAGCTCCCTTTATTGAAAAAAACGGAATTAGTGAGTTATCTAATATAACCAATCCTATAGAAATCAAAATAATAATTAATTTTTCCATTATAAACCTCTAATTATATTTAATTTCTCTCGTATCCTTTGGAGAGACAATAAATAATTCTTCTAATTTATTAAAATCTACATATGGTTTTACAACTGCATTCTTCATTACTTTTACTTTATCTTCTTCCACATGTGTTACTTCTCCAATTCTAATTTCCTTTGGATAAAGCATTCCTACTCCAGATGTCATTATTACATCGCCTTCCTTAACATCTGAATTCATTGGAAGATCGTATACCTTAGCCAAATTTTCTCCCTTACTATCCTTGAACCCTTTTATATAACCTGTAGCATCTCTCGTACTTTGATCCATAACACTTACTGCTATATTTTCATTAATTAGAGATTGAATTATGCTCCAATTACTTCCAACACTGGTTACTTGTCCCACTAATCCTTGAGCTGCTATAACAATCATACCCTTTTGTATATTGTCATTTTTACCTTTATTTACCACATAACCATCTAAAAAGTTTCCACCACTATACTCTATAATATCACATGCTATATAGTTATAATTCTTTCTTTCTTCCTGAAAATTTAACACTTGTCTTAATCTATCATTTTCTTCTTTTAAATCTGAATAAGTAGCCAACTCATTTTCAAGCTCTTGATTTTTTTTAATTAGTTCTTTGTTTTGCACTTTCACCTCAGAGAAATTTAAGAAAAAATCTAATGTCTCTTTAATTCTATTAGTTCCTGAGTATAAAAGATTTTGCACTGGATTTAAAGTACTACCGGCACCACTTTCAATAATACTTCTATTTTCCCTTTTAACCGTATAAACTATTAACCCTAAAAAGCTAACTGACAGCACTATAATAGTTACTGCCAGTTTATTCCTAAGAAGCTTCATGTTTAACCTCTTTGATCTCTACTAATTTTATCAAAATCTTCTAGTGCCTTCCCTGCTCCAAGTACTACGCAATCAAGAGGTGCCTCCGCAATATGTACAGGCATGTTTGTTTCTTTATTTATAAGTATATCTAATCCTTTTAGATATGCCCCGCCACCTGCTAACATTATACCTTTTTCCATAATATCTGCTGAAAGTTCTGGTGGTGTCTTTTCCAATGTTGTCTTAATTGATTCTATAATAGCATATACTGGTTCTTTCAATGCTTCTCTAACTTGAGTTTCTGAGATTTCAACAATCTTTGGAAGCCCAGTAATCATATCTCGTCCTTTAATCTCCATAACCGTTTCTTCATCTGAAGTTCTATAGGCCGAACCTATTTCCATTTTTACTTGTTCCGCTGTTCTTTCTCCAACCATTAAGTTAAATTCTTTCTTAATATAAGATATTATTGATTGATCTAACTCATCACCTGCTATTCTAAGTGACTTACTAGTTACTATACCACCTAACGAAATAATAGCAACTTCTGTTGTACCTCCACCAATATCAACTATCATACTTCCTGTTGGTTCACTTACTGGAAGTCCTGCTCCAATTGCTGCTGCCATTGGTTCTTCCATTAAAATAACATCTCTAGCGCCCGAAAGTTTTGTAGCTTCTTCAATAGCTCTTTTCTCAACTTCTGTAACTCCTGATGGATAACAAACTATTATTCTTGGATTTTTAAACGCATTCTTAGTTGATACTTTTTCTATTAGGCTTTTCATCATTGTTTGAGCCGTATCAAAATCTGCAATTACTCCATCTTTTAATGGTCTTATAGCTACTATATTTCCAGGGGTTCTACCTATCATAAGTTTAGCTTCTGATCCAACCGCTAATGTTTTTTTAGTCATAGTGTTCATTGCAACAACAGATGGTTCTCTTAAAACTATTCCTTTACCTTTTACAAATACTAGGGTGTTTGCAGTTCCCAAATCTATCCCCATATCTTTTCCTGATCCAAAAAATCCCATTTATTTTTCCCCTTCCAATTCTATATTAGTCCTCTTTCTTTGAAACTAACAAATTTATTATTTCCTATTATAATATGGTCTACTAATTGAATTCCTATAATATTTCCACATTCTTTAATTCTTAGTGTTATATTGATGTCTTCTCTGCTAGGTGTCGGATCACCTGATGGATGATTGTGACATACAATTATTGATGCACTATTCTTACTTATAGCTTGCTTAAAAATTTCTCTTGGATGTACAACTGATGTATTTAGGCTGCCCTTAAATACATCTTTAACACCAACAACTACATTTTTGGTGTTTAATAAGACAACTTTTAATACTTCTTGATTTAATTCATTCATCTCTCCCATAAGAAGACTTGCTAGGTCATTTGGTGAAGTTATTTTGATGTCATTATTTATTGCTTTCAATGTTCTAAATCTTTTAAAAAGCTCGGCTAAAGCTAAAATTTGTGAAGCTTTTCCTTGTTTAATCCCTTTTATAGATATTATATCATCAAAACTTGCATCTAAAATACCATTTAGCCCTTCTAGCTCAGACAAAAGCCTGCTACACAATTGAAGAACATTCTCTCCTTGTGTTCCAGTTCTAATTATTATTGCTAATAATTCCGAATTACTTAAAGATTCTGCTCCATAAGTTAATAATTTCTCTTTAGGTCGTTCATTCTGTGGTATATCTTTGATTTTAAGGCTACTTTCCATATAATATATTACCTCCAAATATATGATTTCCCCTCTATCCCTAAAATATAATTATTGTATCTCTTTAAGCATAAACTTTAGCTTATTCAGTGGCAGTCCAACAACGTTGTAATAACATCCTCTTATCTCTTCAACAAATATTCCACCTATTCCCTGGATTCCATAAGCGCCAGCTTTATCTAAAGGCTCCCCAGTTTTTATGTATTCTAATATTTCATCATCGCTTATTTCAGAAAAAGTAACTTCTGTAGATAAACTCTCTTGAATCACTAAATTTTTAGCTGTATTAATCACAACAACACCAGAATAAACTAAATGCTTTCTACCTTGAAGTGATTTTATAATATTAAAAGCATCTTCTTCATCTTTTGGCTTTCCTAGTATCATATTGTCTATAGTGACCACAGTATCAGCTGAAATTATAATTGCATCCTCATCTAGCTTATTCTTAACATTCAGTGCTTTTCCTAAAGCTATGTCCTTAACATATCTATCTATAGAGCCCTTAAAAATAACTTTGCTCTCATCAAAATTACTGACAATCACATCAAAATTCTTAATTAATCTACTTAAGAGTTCTTGTCGTCTTTCTGAAGCAGAAGCTAATATTATCTTCATATATTCACATCCTAAAATAAAGAATTTTGGCACATGAAAAAATAATAGGCGAGCATGATGATCTCCCATTTTTTGAATGTACCTCAATATATATCATTGACAAATAATATATATTGTAGACATGTTAATTTTTTAACCAAAAACTATTAAATTTTAAAGGTGTAGAAATGATGTTCTACCATTTCTACACCTTATAGTTTATCATTTAAGATGTTCTTAAACAAGTGTGTTATATTAAGTTATAAGTTTTTTTATATAAATGTAATTTTGTTGTAATAATTATTAATTAAATTCTTTAGTTTTTAATGAGTTTATATAACTCCTGCATATTATTACTACTGTTTGTTTTATCCATTTCATCCGGCAAACTTTTGACATAATCGTATAATTGGTTTATTTTATTCGATTTAGCAGTGCTTCCTTCATTCACAATTCCATCCGTCCATGCCTTAAATTCAGCTGTTTTTATACTTTTCACTTGATTATCTTGTAGCTTATTCACAATTGTTAAAAATCCATTCATAATTTCTATGAGCTTTTTATTTTCCAAGTCATTACTAGAAGCACCTAAACTAATTTTAGCGACATCAATATTATTCGACTTGAATTCCTCTATCTTTTTTAATCCATCTTCCTCATTGTATATTCCTGCCAAAACTCTATATTTGCCATCATCTTCTACTATAAATGGCTGACAGTATTTTGATATTGCAGCCAGTGACTCTTTTGCATTTTCCTCTTTTGAGTAATAACCACATTGTAATGCTATAATATTTTTTATCGTACCATTATAGTCACCTTGAGTTGAAGGTTTTGAATTATTTATGCTTATATTTTGTACATTCTTTCCATCAAAGATAACATTGCTAATAAACACTCCTCCAACTATAGATATTCCAACGATAACAACAACACTACATAAGAACTTCATCCTACCTGATTTTTTATATTCATATCTTGTGTATCTCATAGTCTCCCCCCTTTTGAACATTCTAAAAAATAGCGTATCAAAGAGTTAGAATTTATATACCACCTAATCTTATAGAAAGGCAGTATAAAAACAGAATAATATCATATATATTTGACTGCTATTTTTTCATATTTCTTATATATTAATATTTATTCTGTGGATTACACATATATGAATTATGTTAAATAAAAAATATTATATAGAGTACATTTTTTTAATATCAAATGCCAGATTAACAATGTAAAAGCTAGAGAAAGATACATTCCGTACGTTCAGGCACACTAGTTATCTTTTCTACTATATTATGTTTACACTTAGCCTCTTAAGTTAACCATATCTATTAGCTAAAAATTCTTCTTGCAGTAGCATATCTTTCTGAATAGTATCCATCACACAGTGAGCTTACCATTACTGGTTTTCCAGATCTTGGGGCATGTATAAATTCTCCATTTCCAATATAAATACCCACATGGCTAATTGAACCTTCGGTATTAAAAAAGACTAAATCTCCAGCTCTTAAGTTACTTTTATTCACTTTAGTTCCCACATTTACTTGTGTATATGTAGTTCTTGATATATCTATACCAAATTTATTATACACGTATTGTGTTAATCCAGAGCAATCAAAAGCATTTGGACCAGTTGCTCCATAAACATATGGTTTTCCTAAAAACTTATATGCATAATTTACAACTTCATTTCCTTTACTGATTGCTCCCCTTGATACTGAATCTTCATTAGTTGCTACTGTTTCAGAATCTGATGGTGCTTTTATTACTTTAGCTGTTTTAAGTTCACTAGTTTTAATTGTAATTCCTTTATTATGTGTTAGCGTAGTATCCGCTTTAGCATCTTGAGCATTAATAAAAAAAACTCCTAAAAAAATAAAAGCTGTAGTTATACATTTCATAAGCATATTATCTTTAATTTTCATCTTAAATTCCTCTCCATACTTAATCTATATCATCCTAAAAATAGTTTAGTTATCGTTTACACTGTGTCGTAAATTTTACAACATGTTTTTAGTATAGTTATAAGCTAGGTAAAGGTCAAACCTTTTACACTTTTATATTGTTATTTACAATAAAATATCTCTATTTTCCTCAACATTACTATCAATAATGGTCATTTACTGTAAATTTATAATTTTCTGACTTTTGTATTACATTTTGTTATTTCTTATCTTTTCTCTAGCAAACCAGAAATTCAAAGTTCTCAAATTGATCAAAAAAAACAGTAAGTTATTCATTAAATTTTATGGTTAACTTACTGTTTTAATTGAATTTATATATTCTAATTTCTAATTTCCTTAAGAACTTCTACTAAATATTCAAAACATCTACAAGCAGAAGATATACTTAAATGTTCATTTGGTGTGTGTATATCAATTATATTGGGACCAAAACTAATCATATCTAAATCTCCCAATCTTTCCTTAAGTATTCCACATTCTAATCCAGCATGGATGGCAACAATATCTGCTTCTTTGCCATACATTCTAGAGTATACATCTTTACATATATCCCTTATTTTCGAATCATTTTTATATGGCCATTCTGGATATCCTGCCGCAGCTTCAAATGTTCCTCCCATCATTTCAGTTAAACATTTATTTCTTTCAACTATTTCTTCTTTCAATGAGAACACAGAACTTCTAACAGCACTATGATATTTTATATCACTTTCATTGGTTGTTACCACTCCAAGATTTGATGAACTTTCCACTAATCCTTCTATTTCAGAACTCATTGTGTTTACACCATTTGGATACAAATATGATAAGCTAATTGCTTTAGCTGTAGTATCATCTGAAAATACTTTTTCTATTTTTTCTTGACTTTCTAATAATGTTATTTTAAGTCCTGGGTCTTTTTTGGTAAATTCTTTAGAAATATCACTATCTATCTTTGTTTTAGCTTCAACCAATTCTTTTTCCTTCGATTGATCAATTGAAATAACCGCCATAGCTTCTCTTGGTATTGCATTATCTTTTGCTCCACCTTTTAATGAAACTAAGTTAAAAGATACCTTATTTAAGATTCCCCTTAATACTCTTGCCATTAATTTATTTGCGTTTCCTCTTTCCAAATGAATTTCAGCTCCTGAATGTCCTCCAGCTAATCCTTTAACTTCAATCACATATTCTTTTGTATTTTCTTTTTTATTTGTCCATTCAATAGGCAAAGTAGATTCAGTTCTAATTCCACCAGCACAGCTGACCCAAAGTTTTCCTTCTTCTTCTGAATCTAAATTCAGTACAATTTTTCCATCTAAATCTTTTGATCGTACAGCTTTAGCTCCAGTCATTCCTGTTTCTTCATCTGTTGTTATTAATACCTCTATAGCAGGATGTTCTATTGATGTATCCTCTAATATTGCCATCGCATAAGCAACAGCAATTCCATCATCTCCTCCAAGAGTTGTATTATCTGCATATATATAATCATCTTTGATTACTAAACTTATTGGATCTTTTTCAAAATCATGAACTTTGTCGTTATTTTTCTCACACACCATATCCATATGACCTTGAATTATAACTGTTGGAGCTTTCTCATACCCTTTTGATGCAGGTTTTTTAATAATAACATTTAGGGCATCATCTTGAATACATTCTAAGCCTAACTTTTTCCCAAAGCTCAATAAATAATCACTTATTTGTTTCTCATTTCCAGAACCTCTTGGTATCTTACTTATTTCATTAAAATGATAAAAAATTCTTTTCCCCGTAATATTCTCTAAATTTTTCATTCTACTCTCTTCCTTTCATCAATTATATGATAGAATATGATTATACATATCTTTTCTTAGTTTATCATAAAATATTGCTATATTATGTATATTTTTATTATTTTATGATTAATTATTTCACACACTATAATATATATACAAAATTTTAATGTGAGGTGTTTATATGCAAAAAACAAAAATGATTTTTACTATTGGTCCAGCAAGCGATAATGAGGAGACTTTAAGAAAGTTCATTGAAATTGGGATGAGCGCTGCAAGGTTGAACTTTTCTCATGGTACACATGAAACACACAAAGAAAAAATCGAATTAATCCAACGTCTAAGTAAAGAAATGAATTCTGCAACAGCTATAGTTCTTGATATTAAAGGTCCAAAAATTAGAACTCATAACTTTGTAAACGATGGTGTAACTCTTAATGACGGTGACGATTTCGATTTTATATGTGGAGAAGAAATTCTTGGTGATGAGAAAAGATGCTCAATCTCATATGATGTACTTTATCAAGATATAAAAGTTGGCGGAAAAATTCTTGTTGATGATGGCCTTCTAAAATTTAAAGTTACTGGTGTTGAAGGTAAAACAATTCATACAAAAGTTGTTGTAGGTGGTGAAATTAAAAATCATAAGGGTGTAAATGTACCTAATGTAGTTATTAAATTACCATCAATTACAGAAAAAGATATTGAGGATATAAAATTCGGCTGCAAAATGGGTGTTGATTTTATAGCTGCTTCTTTCATAAGAAAAGCTAGCGATATTTTAGATGTAAAAAAAGTTCTAAAAGAAAACCACGGAGAACATATAAAAGTAATAGCTAAAATAGAAAACCAAGAAGGTGTAGACAATATAGATTCTATCATCGAAGTAACCGATGCTGTAATGGTTGCCAGAGGAGATATGGGTGTTGAAATTCCAATTCAAAAAGTGCCTATAATACAAAAAATGATCATTAGAAAATGTAATGAAGTTGGTAAGGTTGTTATAACTGCAACTCAAATGCTTGATTCAATGATCAGAAATTCACTTCCAACTAGAGCTGAAGCAAGTGATGTTTGTAACGCTATTTTTGATGGAACTGATGCAATTATGTTAAGTGGTGAAAGTGCTTCCGGTTGTTTCCCTATAGAAGCAGCAAAAACAATGTCAAAAATTGCTCAAGAAGCAGAAGAATATTTAGATTATGATCACTTAACTGCAAGGCTTAGAGAGCCATCACTTACTGACTATGCAGCTGCAATAAGTTATTCAGCATGTAGAACAGCTAATATCTTACATGCAAAAGCTATAGTAGCAGCAACTAAGAGCGGTGCTACAGCAAGACTGCTTTCAAGATATAGATCAAAGGCTCCAATCATAGCTATAACACCTTATGAACAAGTAAGAAAGGGATTAAGCTTGAATTTTGGAATCTTCCCAATGCCTTGTAAAATGTTTAACTCAACAGATGAAATATTAACAGAAGCTAAAAACACAGTATTTAGTCTAAATTTCACACAGCCTGGAGATGATATAATAGTTGCTGCCGGAATGCCAACAACTCAAACTGGTGGAACTAATATGTTAAAAATAGAAAAGATTTAATTAAAATACTCCAAATAAAATAAGTATGGATGATTATCCATACTTATTTTTCATATTTAAAATTCTGTAAATCTACTCAAATTTAAATCCTTTAAGTAAATCTCCCAAAGAGGTTCCACTTTCATCACTGCTGTCAATATAATCAAGATATTCTTTATTAGTTTCTACAGCTTCTTTTATACTCAATGCTATTCTTTTTTCTTCCCGATTAATACTTAGCACCTTAACCTTTACTTTTTGATTAATTTCCAATGCATCGGAAGGCTTTGCAATATGTTCATCTGTAATCTCTGTTATATGAACCAAACCTTCTATCCCATCAAATAGCTCAACAAACGCGCCAAATGTAGTAAGACGTACAACCTTTCCTTCAAATATACGTCCTTCATTAATGTCATTGCTATGAACTATCCATGGCTCTTTAGTTACATCTTTTAATATTAATGATAATCTTTCATTTTTTCTATCCACATTACCTATAAATACTTCTACCTTATCTCCCTCTTTAACTATATCTTCAGGCTTATTTACTCTCTCCCATGATAAATCTGAAATATGAATTAATCCTTCTACTCCTCCAATGTCAACAAAAGCTCCGAACTTAACTATTTTCTTAACAACACCGTTTCTTTTTTCTCCCTCTTTTAGATCATCCCATATACTTTTCTTATTTTTGTTATATTCTTCTTCTTCAAGAATTCTTCTTGAAGCTATAACTCTTTTATTGTTAAAGTCTAATTCAGTGATTCTAACATCTAAATCTCTTCCTACTAAATTACTAAGCTCGATTCTTTCTCTACTTGCAAGGGAGCCTGGTATAAAAATTTTTATGCTACCATAGTATGCAATCACTCCACCTTTAGTCTCTTCTTTCACATACACTTTAACGTTCTTTTGTTCTTTGAAATATTGACTTAATTCTTCTCTTCCCTTTATCTCCAAAGCTTTTATTAAAGAAAGCTCAACATATCCTTCACCATCATTTGGGGATAAGACATACACATAAATCTCATCATCTTTACTAACCACTTCTCTTGGATCCTTGCCATCTATAGATAACTCTTCTTTGGCTATTAATCCATCAAAAGCATAATCTATATTAACAGAAACCTCCTTATCGTTTACATCTATAACTTTTCCCCTTAATACATCTCCTCTATTAAGTCTTTTTACATCATATTGTTTTAAAAGTTCGCTCATATTGCTTTCTACTTCTTCGTTAGACATAACATAATTCACTCCTTATTATAATTTTTCTTACTTACAATAATAATCTAAGAGAATCTTTTACACAAGTATGGTTCCTTGTACCATAAATATAATTCTAATTTTATATTATCTCAATATGAAAATCTTTTTACTCTAATCCAGTTATTATCAAAATTATTTCTATTTTTAACTCAAGTAGTATTAATTACCTTTTAAAAGAATAAAGAAAACTACTATAAGTTAGAAATAACAACTTTTTATATAGATATATAATTCTAATCATCCTTTTTAGTCTTTTTTCGTTGCTTTTCCATATTGTGTATAAGGAATCTTTTTTATATAATAAGTACATAATCTTTTAAGGGGTGATCACTATTCGTAAGATTAAAAGAAAATATGCTTTAGCTATATTTTTAACATTCATATTTATATTTTCGAGTTTACCTTTAGATGCTATATCATTTATTGGTATAAATACATCTAATAATAATTCAGTAGCCTTTGCTAAATCAACTGGTAGCAGCAGTAGGTCAAGCTCTAGCGGTAGCAAATTTAGTTCTAGCAGTTCAAAGTCAAGTAGTGGATTTAGTTCAGGCTCTTTTAGCGGATCAAGTTCATCTAGTAAATCCTCAACAACTACAAGTGGTGATTCAAGTAGTTCAAAGAGTGGCGAAGGGTTCAAATCCGGCAATTTCTCGAATAGTGATTCTTCAAACTCAGATTCAAAGACTTCTTCGTCATCTTCAAGTAGTGGTGGATCACAAGGATTTAGTAGCGGTTCTTATTCTACAACTGATAAAAATAAAACCGCTGATTCATCAACTTCTTCTAACACAAATGATAATAAAAATACTAATACTCAAACATATAATGGCGGTTCCAGCAGAAGTTCATTCTGGCCATTCTTTGGTGGAGGATACTTTTACAGACCATTTTATTTTGGTTCACCAGCAAGCTCATTAATTAACACATTAGTTTTAGCTGGAATATTTGTACTAGCTATTATATTAATAAAAAAATATTTAAATAATAAACGAAAATAATAATTATTTGGAGGTATAGACATGGGAATTTTTTCAAGAATGTCAAATATGATTAAGGCAAAAGTAAATAACTCATTAGATGAAATGGAAAATCCAGTTGAATTACTAGATCAAAAACTAAGAGATATGGATGAACAATTTAATAAAGCAAAATTAAGTTCAGCTCAAATTTTAGGTAATGTTCATGAAATTGAGAAAAAACTAGATTCTGCTAAAAAAGAATCTGAAGATTATGATCAAAAGGTTAGATTAGCGCTAAGCAAAGGAAATGAGGATTTAGCTAAAAGAGCATTAGCTAAAAAAGTTGAAACAGATAAAAAGGCTGCTTCTCTACAAGCAAGCTATGATAATGCTAAAGTACAGGCTGATACTTTAAAAGCAAATCTACGTGCTTTAGAAGAAGAAATAACAAAAACTAGAAGTTACAGAGATGAAGCAGCTGCAAGATTTGCAAATGCTGAAGCCTCTCAAAAAGTAAATGAAGTTCTAGCTAATGTTCAAACTAAAAGTAACTCAATACAAATTGATAGTATAGAAAGAAAAATTCAACGTAAAGAATCTCTTGCTCAAGGTTTAGGTGAATTAAGAGACCTAGATGATTTTGATAGTGAATTTAAGAAATTAGATGACGTTGATCTAGATCTTGAATTAGCAAAATACAAATCTAATTAGGTGATAAAAATGGATAGTGATAAGGACCTAAATTTTATTAACGAAGAACGGAGATATTGGGGAAAGATTTATACGGATATAGCTTATGCTATAAGTGAAATATCTCCTTTTATTTCAGAAAGAGACTCAAAAATAAGAAAATATTTTTCTAAATCATCTATTCTTAAGGAATATATGAAGCTTTTGGATTCTGCAGAATCTGACTGTAAGAAAAAATCTTTATTTTCAATGTTTAAATCTAGTCCTAGCATAAATTTACTTCAAGATTTCAAATCTAAAAATAAAGAAAACTTTAAGCAGTTAGAAAAATGTTCCCACTGTGAATGCTTAAACTGTGCATTTGATTGCAATTTCAAAAAATGTTCAAGCTGCAGAAGTGGTTCCCTAATTTGCTCTTGTGATAAAGAAAGAGTTAATGTAAGAAAATTTGATAATTTTACGCTAGACCTTACTAATAACGATACTGGCATCTCTTCAAAGTATAATGTTTTAGCTGTTGTTGAAGACTGTACTTTAGATAACCTATATATCCTTTTAGAAAGTTTTAACAACTCTAACGATAAGCTGGTACTATACTATTACCCTGGAATAAAAGAAGATAGCTATGGAGAGATAACTGATCCTAATGAATTTGATTTTGTAGTAGAAACTTACCAAAATGCAAAATAATATTATTAAAAAACCATTATCTAATACTATAAAAATTATAGCCTAAAATTCATTTATAAAAACAATTAACAAGAAATGGAGATACGCCTTTATAATAAAAAGGCGTATCTCCATTTCTTGTTAATTGTTTATAAGTTTAAATTTTTGAAAATCAATATACTTCTTATCTCTATAATACTTTAACCTTCATCATACATTGAAAATTGTTGTACCTCTAATTCTTTTCTCTTTTCCATTTCATTGAAACAATAATTTATTATATCACTTCTTTTTATTATCCCTATAAAAGTACCATTATCATCGGTTACAGGCACAAAATTTTGACTTACAGATAATGATATTAAACTTTCTATATTTGAAGTTATAGAAACAGACCTATGAGTTGTCTTTCTATATATATCTTTAACTTTAACAGATTCCATGTTTTTAAAGTTCAAATTATGAGTGTTTTTTATCTTCCACAATAGATCACCCTCTGTTAGTGTTCCAACATATTTTCCTTCTCTATCTATAACCGGTATAGCTGTGTATCCGTAGCATTCCATTTTCTCCATAACTTGTTTCATAGTTGCATCTTGACTTTCACATACAACTTCATTTTTTGGTGTAAGAAAAAAGGCTATATTCATAAATAAAATCCTTTCATTCAATGTATTCGTTTTGTTCTTATTCACAAAACTATTTTATCATATCTTAGATTAAATTTCTTTAACTAAATTCTTACTTATTTCTGAATATCTACTGAAATCACCTTTTTTTCTCATTATTTTCTAACTTATAGATATAATTTAAGTATGCCTCGTCTTTCAATACACTATTAACTTCGATGTATCCATTTTCTCCTTGAAGAGTCTTTTTAACTAGAACTTCACATAAAACATTACACTTACATTTCGAACAGGTACCTACAGCTGCAAATCTCCAATTTAAAAGTTTTATAGGCGTTTGTAAATCAACCTTTTTTCCACACTTGGGACACCTTAACATTAATTTTTCTTCTTCTATTTCTATATTATCAAGATCTGATACTTGTATAGCCGGCATATTATATATGTCTTTAACGATATAATTTTTTATTACCCTCGAATTATATACTCGCCTAAATACTTCGACAGTATATTTTGCATCATTTAAAGCATCATGCAATTTTGTATCATCTACTTTGATTTTTAACTCATCTAAAGCCGACTTAAGTCCCAATGCTTTTTTATGAGCCAATATTTTAGTAACATATTCTTGAATATCAAGATATTCATTTAACCATCTTAAATCATTATAATTATAATGATGAGCGTTAATAATTAATTCAGCAACATCATCTTTCGCCCATGAACACAAAACATCTCCATCTTCAAACATATCCTTTAATTTGCTTATAGCTTCTTCAAAAGATACTCCTTTTTCATTAAGCATATCCATATCTATTTTAGTAATTTCCGTTACTACAGGATTAATTACAGGAAATACTTTTGGCTTAATATACTCCCTAATTTCCTTTATAGGTTTCATATACTTATCTACTTTTACTGCACCTATTTCTATAATTTCATTTTCCAAACCCACTGAATCAAACTCACCATATTTTTCAAAAAAATCTTTCTGATAATTAGTTATATTTTTTAAATTATTAAATTCTAAGTCAATAATAATGTACCCCATACTTAATCCTTTCTAATGTTAATTTTACTTCTTTAAACTTATTTTTTATACATCTATCCCTGCAAGCTTCATTAAATGGATTGCATTTTGTGTTTTACTTCTTCCTTCTCTTAGAATATAGTCAAATTTGATTTTATTATTTTCATAAAATTCTCTAAAATTATAATTTATTATTTCTTCACTTTCATTTTCTAAGTCACATAATTCAAAATCATGAGTAGATACAAGTCCGACTCCTCCATATTTAATTAATTGTTTAATCAATACAGAAGCACCAGTATGCCTATCTCTTGAATTAGTTCCCTTAAATATTTCATCTAATAGAAAAAATACACTTTCTCCCCTTTTGCATGCCTCTATTAATATCTTTATTCTCAGAATTTCTGCATAAAATGATGAAATATTTTCTTCTAAATTGTCTTTTGTTCTCATACAAGTATATATATTCATAATTCCACAAGAAAATTTATCTGCATGTACTGGAGCTCCGATGTAACTTAAAACTAAATTAGTACCGAGTGTTCTTAAAAATGTGCTTTTTCCAGACATATTGGAACCTGTGATTAAGGAAACCTTTTGATTCCCAACCATTGAAAATGTATTTTTAACTGCATTTGATCCTAATAAAGGATGACCTATATTAACTGAAGTTATTTCATTTTTATCTAAAATAACAGGATAAGTCCAATTTTCATTTTCAAATGGCAAATTGCATATACTGGTTAATGCATCTATCTTATGCATTACTTCTAACCAGCCTTTAAGCTTACTCCCATTTTTTTCTCTCCACTTTTCTAAACTTCTTAACAAGAATACATCTGAAAATAATAGTATGTTAAATAGTAGATAATAAGCATTATAAGAACTATTTCCTATCCAATCCAAGATGCTCGAAAAAGCTTTCATCTCTTCCTTACAACTTAATTTATCACTCTTTAACTTTCCTTGTAATTTCTTTAAATATTGAGAATTGAAGTTTTCCTCTTCGATTAGAAATAAAATTTTACTATAACCATATATACTATTTTTTATGGACTCAAATAATTTAATTTCTGTTCTCATACTTTTAGATAACACCTTAACAACGATAAAATTCACCATAAAATTTAAAAGTAGAAATGATTGAGGTATTACTTTTACTATTGCTAAGTATATTGAAAAAATTGTTGCTAAAATAAAAGTACATGCAATAACGACTCTTAGTGGACTTGATGATTCTGTGCTTTCACTCCAATCAATCAAGTTGTCCAAATGCATATCTTTTGATTTTTTCAAACTACCTTCAAGAATTAAATTTTGTCTCCAAGTAGCTTTTTGACTCATTTCCTTTACAGCTTCTTGTCTTTCAACGATATCACTCTTATTAAGAGGCCCTTCATTTCTTAATAATTTTACTAGTTCTTCTCTTCCTCCTTTAGTAACTGTATCATTAATATATTGAAAAATCGAGTTATCTCCAAATACATCCAAGTCATCTACAAATGGATGTTTGTAGTCTAAATACTCTGAACCAGAATCCTCAAAACTCGCAAAATCACCACTTAATCTCTTTATTCCTTTCTCATTAATTTTTAGTATCGCTTTGATCTTTTCTCTATCTTGAATTATATTATTGTGATAAAAAATCAAAGCAATAAAAATACCTACAAAAAATATAGTTGAAATTAATATTAGATTTAATTTATTCTGATTATATAAAAAGTAATCAGTTAATAATCCTAAAAGTACTATAAACAATCTGCTCCATCCAATAATATTTACTTTATAATTCAGATCATTTTTCTGTCTTAAACATCGTTGTATGTTCCCTTTATAAAATTCTTCTGCTAAACTCATAATTCCTCCTAACATAATAATTTTATTTTCATAACCAATTTTCTTATTGACTATAAATTAAACTTCTTAATTCAAATTTAGACAAAACTTAAATAATTAATATACATTAAAATAACATTCTAACTTTATCTTATAAATAAAATAAAGTATATTAAGATATCTTATTTTTAATTTACGATATTTTAATCTACCTTTTATCTTTTGTAATATATTTTATTATTATCTCATATTCATTTTAGCTATAAATAGTAATTAATTTATATATAAAATACAATATTCTATAAGTATAATATTACCATAATAAATTCGATTTATATTCCTTTGTTCAAATTATTTTTTTCATTAAATTTATAGCTATCATTAAAACACTAGCGTAATTTCTTCTTCAAGTCAGAGACATCTACTTAGAATGTGGTGATTTTCTGAGCGCTAAATCTTAAAATTAAAAGGATTATTTCCAATATAACCTTGAAAATAATCCTCAATCATTATTAAAATTAACATAGTCTATTCTTTAGATAAGCACTTATATATCTGATCTAAATTGTATCTCATAGCTTCTATATAATTTTTATCATCTTCTTTTGATTCCAATGTGAGTATTGGAACCACATCAGCTTGAACTTCTTTTGCTAAAGTTTCTGAAACTTTAGGGCTCGCTAAAGACTCTGAAAAAACAGTCTTTATATTATTTTCTTTACAAAAACTTACCAAGTCTTTTAATTGCTTAGGAGTTGGCTCACCCTCTGCAAATAAATTTTCTACTGATTTTTGAGTTAATCCGAAATCTCTGCATAAATACCCAAAAGCAGCATGACCTGTTATGAAATTTTTCTTACTCAATGTATCAAATTTAGGTCTATATTCACTATATACATTTTCTAATTCTTCTTTAAATTTATTATAGTTTTCCTCATAATAATCTTTATTTTTTTCATCTAACTTTACTAGAGTATCTTTTATATTACTTGATTGAATTTCAGCATTTTTCAAACTTAACCAAGTATGTGGGTCAACTGTATCTCCCTCTTTTCTAGCTTCTATACCAGTACTCGAATCTACAACAGTCACATTAGTATTCTTAATAGCTTCATTGACTTGACTCACCCATTCTTCCATACCTAAACCATTATAAATAAAAGCTTTACTCTTTGTTAAATCCTGAAAATCTTTAGTTTTAGGCTCGTAATCATGTGGTTCCATATTCTCTGGAACTAGACACACAACCTCTGCTTTATCCCCAGCGATTTTCTCTGCGAATTCTTTTAACGGATATATTGAAACTGTAATTTTTAATTTATCTTCATTTGCATTTTGTATTCCAGTGTTTGCATTAGCTCCACATCCAACTAACATAAAACTTACTAATGTAGCTAAAGCTCCTGAAATTATTCTCTTTTTCATATTATACCTCCAGTTTGCATCTGATTTGCATTTGCAACTCTGTTTATAATATTACTGTTAAAGTTCAAATATGTCAAGATTAGTTAAATTCATTACACGAATTGACTCAAGCTAGAATTATGAATTTAAATTAATTAAATTGTAATTATATTTATTCCTATCAAGAATAAACTTTTCTATTTCTTGACAAGTAAAAAAAATTACTTGCTCAAAATTCTCATTCATAAGAAGACTTAATGCTTTTTCTCTTCTTTCATCATCATATTGGACAAGAGCATCGTCTAAAAATATTGGGATTCTTTTATTTTTGAACAACATATTTATAAATGAGAGTCTCAATGCTAAATATAATTGATCTTTAGCACCATTGCTTAGTATTTCTCCCTCAAACAGCATCCCTTTGTTTCTAATCTTTAACTTATAGTCTTCTGATATCTTAGCTTCTTCATAATCATCATTTGTTAAAAAGTTAAATTTTTTTATAATCTTCTCATTCATATCTGGACCGATATTCTTCTTTATCTCATCAAATGCTTCTTGAATCAAGTTACTAGCTAATTCTAATGCTTTAAATTCTTTCTCCAATTTTCTAGTTCTTTCTTCATTAATTAATATTTCTTCTTCTATTTCTGATATTCCCCTTTTTCCTAAATACCTTTTCTCTATAAGATGTTCTAAATCCTTTATCTCTTTCTCGACTTTCAATAGTTCGTTAGACTTTGCTCTAATCTCTGAGTCTATTTCCTCTTCAGATTCATAAGAATACTTTATGTCCTGATTAATAATTTCCTTCATCTCTTCCTTTATTTCATCTATATTTCTATCCTTTATTAGAACCTTATATGTTTCCTCTACACTTTTTAATGCATTTTTAATTTCATTCATTTTATTTATCTTTTCTTTATACTCTTTTAACTTAATATGCATATCTACTATTTCTATATTGTCTAATCCAAGTACAAGAGTTTTTTTTCTTATCTCATCATCTTTATCATCTAATTGTTCATTTATATTTTCTATATCCTGATTAATTGTGCTAATCTCGTATTCTTTTATAAGTATTTCTTCCTTTTGTTTTCCATAGATTTCCAATTGTTCTAGTACCTCATCTAAAGACTTGCAGCCTAAAACATTATACAAAGATGCTATTACACCTTTATTTCTATTATAATTTGATTTTAATTTAGTAATATCATGTCTGCTAATTTCATCCTCCTTATTTTTTATCAATAGGGTCATATTATCTTTATAGCTTCTATATTTATCATATTGATTTATCTTACTAATAAAATCCTCATGGGATACTGAATTAGTCTCTTTTATATAAGTATCTAATCTTTTTTCATATTCTTTTATTTTTTCTTTCAACGTATCAATTGATATATTATTTTTCTTAATAAATTCTGCATTTTTAATTAATAGCGAATATTTTAAATATAATATACCTATTGAGATAAGTATAAGTGTACATATACTTACAATAGGAATTATTTGTTTCAATATACTATATATAAAAATAGAAATACAGGTTACCCCAGTAAGATAAATATATTTTATTTTTCTATTAAAACTCTTTAAGTCTTCTTCGGATTTACTGTAATCCTGATTTTCCATTTTATATTTTAATTCTTTTAATCCTTCCTTATAAGAATTAAGTAGTTTCTCTATTTCTTCTCTATTATTTTTTATAAACTCTAAATTACTGATATTGGAAGCTTGTTTGTTTACATCAATCTTTAATTCAGATATTGAATTTTTTATATTTATGATATCATTAAGTTTTTCTTCTAAATTCTTTTGATCAACTTTCAACGTATATATTTTTTCCTTTATGTTATTCCCCATTGAAGAAAAAACCTTATAATTTCTTATCTTCTCGTTTCTCACTCTTAATTCTTCTTCTAATTCACAAAGTTTATTTAATTTTTCTTGTTTTATGTCTAATAAACTTAAATATCTGGCACACTTTTCATTAATTTCATCCAAATATTCAGCTGTTATATATTCATCACCCTTTTTAAGCTCTTCAATTATGGCATCTTGTTTTCTTTTAAGTTGCTCGCCTTTAACTAAATAACTACTTATTTCTTTGTAGTCTTTTTGAAGCTTTATCTTCTTAATATACCTTTTGTATAAATCTAACTTTTGAATTTGTTCTTTTATACTACTTTTAATATCTTTCTTCCTTAGTAAGTTTTCTTCATTTTGCACGTTTTCTTCAGCTAATTTATATGCTTCCCACAATTCTGTTTTAAGCGAATTATTTCTTTCTTTTAATGAATCAATCTCCCCACCTTTCCTTATTCCTAGCAATTGCTTCTTTTTCTTTTCTAGCTTCTCAATTACTTTTTTCACAGAAGTATTTTCATCTCCAACATTGTAAACATTTGTTAGCTTCTCCATTATTTCTTCTTCTTTATCTTTTGATATAACTACTCCTAATTGACCTATAAATAACGTCTTTATAAAAGTAGATAAATTTATATCGAAAAAATATCTTCCTGGTTCATTCTTATATTCAATTTCTAAACTTTCTCCAGTTATTTCATCTAGAACTTCACATTCATCTTCTTTTTTTGTTGTACCAAATCTTCTTTTTATAATGTACTCTTTTCCTTCATGTTCTATTATTAATTCCCCCGAGATCTTCTCTCCAGATAACGGTAAATATCTTTTTCTATCATTTAATTTACTTCTAGAATTTTCAATTCCATACAACCATATCTTAATAAAATTCTCAATTGAACTCTTTCCCTTTTCATTTTTTCCATAAATAAGATTGAATCCTCTATCGAAATCTAAGCTTTTATCTTTAAGTCCTGCAAAAGCTTTTATATTTATTCTTTTAACTATCAAAAGCTTCCACCTCTTTCATTAAATCCACTTGCGTACAAATTATTTTCATATTGTTTTTAAATATATTAATTCTACAATGAAAAAGTATATTTTCAATTAACTTACATCTCATTAATCCTTACCTCTTCACCTGAGATGCTTTGAAGACCTATCTTTAAAGCCAAGGATATAATCTCCATTTCTTCTTCTGTCTCCGCATTTTGTAATTTTTCATATATCTTTTTAGCAAATATGTTTTTTAGTGAATATCCTTTTATTAATTCTGTTATATCTAACTTAATTTCACTTTTATCAATAGTTCGCACAAAGTAGAATTCATCTTTGAGCAATTCTTCTAGAAATTCCTCATCTAATGAAAATTCATCAGATATTTGTCCCTTTAGGATAATTTTATAAAAATTATTTTTTCTATTATCCTTAGAAATTTCTGATATTATTCTATTTTTGACTTCATTATATCCAAAACATCCTTCAATATTTATTCCCTTTTCATAGTAATTTCTTACTGATGTTCTAACAAATCGACTTTCTACAAATCTATTCTTAAGCTCTAATAATACTACCCCTTTATCTTCAAGCTCATCGAACCCTCTTCCTTGAGGGCATCCACTGTAACTATAATAAGTATTTCCTATTTTCTTAACTTCAGAAAACTTATGTCTATGTCCTAATGCTATATAATCCAAATCACTTTTAAGTATATCCTCTTCCGTAATTGGATTATAGTTATTTCCTTCTTCTACACTCGAAATTTCTCCATGAATAACCATTATATTGTTATATCCGTTAATTCTTTTAATATCTTTTAATAAAGATTTACTAACATGTGTAGTATTAAACCCAGCTCCCCAAATAACAGTATTTAAATCTTCCAAGATTATCTTTTCAACTCTTCCTTTAAAAATATGAACATTACTTGGCCAATCAACAATGCTATAAAAAGACTTTTCATTAAAAGGATCATGATTACCTGGACTTATAAAAACTTTTACCTTGCTAATATTTTCAAAACAACTTTTTATGAAATGAAGCGTAGTTTTTTTTACAGATAAATTATCAAATACATCTCCTGCAATTAATAAAATATCTATTTCTTCATTTTGAGTTATCAGCATTATCTTCTCAAAAACTTGTTTTAATTCCTCTTTACTCTTTAGTGCTAGCTTTGGTGTCATTCCACTAAAAGGCGTATCAAAATGTATATCTGCTGTATGTAAAATTTTAATTTTTCTCATAATATCACACCTAAACTTTTTTATATAACGAACTTTTGTTCTAATTTTACCACGAAATTTACGAACAGTCCAAAACGATTATATTTTTTAATTTTATTATCTATATAAATATTACTTTCTCATATATTACATCAAAAATTATTATATGAGTTTATAATTTGAACAGCTAAATACATATTTAAGTAAAAAATAAGAGATGTATTATACAAATGTATAATACATCTCTTATTTTTAGAATATGATTAGATTACCTCTAACACATACAAAATTTAATAATAAATTATAAAATCTTACTAAATTCTATGTTCATATTCTTCTACCATTCTTTTCACCATTTCTCCGCCTACTGAACCACATTGTCTCGAACTCAAGTCACCATTATATTCTTTAAATGGTATTCCTAGCTCCTGAGCTACTTCGTCCTTGAATTTTTCCAAGCCACGTTTTGCTTCTGGAACTAATGCTCTATTATTGTTGTTTGACATAACGATCCCCTCCTCGGCTAATTAGTAGAATCAGTAAACAAAACTTTATAAATTTCATCTACCGATAATAGTATTTTAACCTTTGGCTTGTTTATTATTCTTATTAATATAAGGGCATCCTTCAAAATTTATCCTCTTGAAATATTCTTACAAATATTAAAAATCAAAATTTCTAAGTAATGCAAACTCATTCTTTCTACCATTGCATTAGTAGTTCATTTTATTCTATACAACTATCTCTTTAAATGTAGTTTCTACATCTCTTTTTATATCAACGAATATATCGTTCTTATCCTTAATAAAAGAATTTAGTAAATCAATTGTTATTAAATTCAGTTCACTAATATCCTTATTTGTAATTAGATTATCATCTTTACCTCTTTGCAAATACTTATTCATATCTTTAAAGAATCTATATACTTCATCTTTTATTAAATCTATTGGCATTAAATCTTCACTCATATTTAATAATCTTTTTCTAATATCCAATGCTTTTAAAGGAAATAAAAGATACATGTTTCTTTCGCATAATTGCTTAAAATCATATTTCCATCCTTTTATTATATTAATCTTGCAATCTATATTATTTTCTTCAGTTTCTGATTTTATTTGGTATACATCAGGAACTTCAATACTAGAGTTTAATATTATCATAGATTTAGAATAACTTTCTTTCAAAGTATATTCACTTTTATTAACATTCTTCCTCTTTCTTCTATTAAGACTTATTATATTATCATTACTCGATAAATTTACCTTAGTTATTATTATTGCTATATTTTCATCATCGTTAACGTGAAACTGCACTCTATATTCAAACTTCCTATACTCATCTTCTACCATTATCCTTAAATCACAATTTGAATCTTCTAAGGTAATTCCTTCATTTATATCTACATCTTTTCTAGTTATAGTATATTCCATTTTAGTATCTATATTAAAATCATCATTATATAATGAATTAATGAACTCAATTATTGTATTATTATTTAATGAGAAGATTCTCTCAATAATTTTATTCAAGTCCTTTCCATTACTATTATCAAATTCACCATTCTCTTTGGAGTAATTAAACTTCTCTTTAAAAGATGTATAAGACTTACTACTCTCTTTTTCATTAATTTTATTGCTAATGGATTTTGATAATTTATTTTTATTCTCTCTTCCTTTTCTTCTAACTTCATTTAGTAAAACTAATTTATTCATATCGTATTCCACCTCACAATGGATTATTACCATAATATGTTTGTAATATTCAAATATTGAATGTATTTTATAATAGATCATTCACAAAACACAAAATAGTTTTTTTATAAATACTTAATTCTTTTTTGTTTACATATAATTAAGTATATTAATAAAATTATATACTTTTTCTGGTAAGAATCAAGTTGTTTTTCTACATTTTATTTCAAATTATTCTTTTTTTACTTATTTTTAGCCAATTATTTACATTAGGATATAAAATTAATTGAACTAATTTTTATGGACAAAAATATATTTTTCATAAAGCATACATTTTTATACATAAAAAAGCCGTAGTACAATGTACTACGACCTTTGTGGCAGGGGCAGTAGGATTTGAACCCACAACCAATGGTTTTGGAGACCACTACTCTACCGTTGAGCCATACCCCTAAGACATTAAGTATTGTATCATGTGTATATCATTCATGTCAACAATTTTATCATTTAAATTTTTAATAATTATTCAAATAAGCAAATTATTGTAGCAAATCTAATGGTCCATTATTAGCAAGACAAACTTAACTAAATAGTGTTTTTTAACTACTTCATAGTAGTTTTTTTAAATACTTCTTGTTTAACTACTCATATTATTTTATAATAAAATATAATACTTTGATAGTCAAAATATTTTATTGTCGAATTTTTCGTGAAAGGATATATGTAAAATGAATTTTAATTCTCTTAAAATTGGAAATTTAGTTGCTCCTATTCCTATTATTCAAGGGGGTATGGGAATTGGTGTTTCATCTTCTAATTTAGCCGCTGCTGTTGCTAATGCTGGTGGAATTGGAATTATCTCTGCTGCGCAACTTGGTTATAATGAAGATGACTTTGAAAAGAACCCTTTAGAGGCGAATTTAAGGGCTTTAAAAAAACATATTACTATTGCTAAAGCTAAAGCAGTAAATGGCATTATAGGTATTAATGCTATGGTCGCAACTAATAATTATGAAGATCATATAAAAACTGCAATAGAAGCTGGAGTTGATTTAATAATCTCTGGTGCAGGACTTCCTACTATGTTACCCAAAATAGTAAAGAATTCCTCTGTAAAGATTGCACCAATAGTTTCTTCTTTAAAAGCAGCAAAAGTAATTTTAAAACTTTGGGATAAGCACGATAATGTAGCTCCAGACCTCGTCGTAATTGAAGGACCGAAGGCTGGTGGCCATTTGGGTTTTAAAGTTGAAGAATTAGAAGATGAAAATTTGGATTTCGATAAATCTGTTGTAGATATAATAAATGAAACAAAAAAGTATGCTGAAAAGTATAATAAAGAAATTCCAGTAGTAGTTGCTGGTGGTGTTTTTGACGGATATGATATTGCTAAATATTTAAAATTAGGGGCTAGCGGTGTTCAAATGGCCACAAGATTTGTAGCAACTGAAGAATGTGATGCTTCGAACGAGTTCAAGAATGCCTATGTTAATTGTAGCAAAGATGATATTCAAATAGTAAAAAGTCCTGTTGGAATGCCAGGTCGAGCTATGAAGAATATATTTGTAAAAAGAACTAGTTCTGAGAAAGAAAAAATAACTCATTGTTATAACTGTTTAACACCTTGCAACCCTGCTAATACACCTTATTGCATAAGTAAGGCTTTAATAAATGCAGTAAAGGGTAACCTTGATGAAGGTCTTATATTCTGTGGCGAGAACGCAAGCAGAATAACAAAAATTACAACAGTGAAAGAACTTATGGATGAATTAGTATCTGAAATTGAAAAAGCTTAAAAATAGACTATCCCAAAGAACTAGCTTAACACAAGGCTATCTTTGAGATAGTCTATTTTTTTATATTATATAGAGATAATATTCTCTTAGCATTTCTTTTATGAGTTATACATCTTGGGAAGCTATTACTTCAACCTCACATAATACTCCTTTAGGAAGTTCTTTTACGGCAACACATGAACGTGCCGGATTACTAATAAAATATTTAGCGTAGACTTCATTAAAGCTAGCAAAATCGCTCATGTTGGCGATAAAACAAGTTGTCTTAATTACATTTTCAAAATTAATATCATTAGCTTCTAATATAGCTGATATATTTTTCATTACCTGAGTTGCCTGTTCTTCTATATTACTTCCTACAACCTCGCCTGTTGATGGATCTAACGGTATTTGTCCTGATGTAAATAATATATTTCCAAAGCCTACTGCCTGAGAATATGGCCCAATTGCTGCTGGTGCCTTTTTTGTATTTGTTACTTTTAACATTTTATAATCCCTCCAAATCAAAATTAAGTTATATTAATTTAATTTTTATTAATATCATCGCTATTTAAATATTGATTTTAACTTATCTTTCTAATAGGAAAAACTAATTACTATCAATAAGAACTTTCTTTCAATCCTAACTATTTCTTAAATTATTTCTTGTTGTAATTAGAATTTTTTATATAAAAAAGTCGTAGTACAATGTACTACGACTTTTGTGGCAGGGGTAGTAGGATTTGAACCCACAACCAATGGTTTTGGAGACCACTACTCTACCGTTGAGCCATACCCCTAAGACAATATTCATTATATAACATATCTATAAAGAAAGCAACATATTTTTATAAATAGTTATCATGAAAATAAGACTACACTAAATATAAAATACTTTATATTTATATTCAAATTTCAAATATTCCTTAGTGTAGTATATATAATCACATCTAGTAATAAAAATAAGCATAAATCCGGGAATAAGTAATTCTATTTTTTATTATTAGAACCTAAGACTTCATTAGGTTTAGCCCATTTTGATAATTCTTTTATATTGTATAAAATCAAATCATCAAAAGACATATCTCCATAATACTTCCATAATTTTATTGTATTATAACCTGACAAATCTAATTTTGTTCCTTTTTCACCATCAGTTATTATTATTATCTTTTTAGGATCTAAATTATTAATCTTTACAAACTCATTTAACTCATGGTTATCAAGCTGAATAGTATTTAAATTCAAGGATTTAGTTAAGTAGTCAAAATCATTATTTAATGTAATAAACTTATATTCATTTAATGATTTTATCTTCTCATCATATTCCTTTATGCTAGCATCAAAATTTTTGATAGCTTCATTATAATTTTCCTCGTAATAATCTCTATTTTGAGGATCTCTATCTTGAATAGCTGCTTTTACATTGTATAATGCTATTTTATACTCTTCTATCCCTTCAAAATAATAAGGATTTTCTTTAGTGTCATTATCATGCCCATAATTTAATAATTTTATGCCTCTAGCTAAATTTATTATTCCAAGATTTCCTTTCTTCAACTCACCAATTAGTGAATCACTCCATGGTTCAAAAGATGTGCCAGAATATATAAATAAATCCATATTGGATATATTATTTAAAACATCTTCACTATATTTAAATTCACTAATATCTTTCTCATTAGTAAACATATACTCTGCATTATTCTTTTCCTTTATAATTTTTTTAACCATATAATATTGTGGTTTATTAACTGTCATTATATTTAGATATTTATCTCTGCTTTCAGTTCTATTATTCTCAGTATTAGCTAATAAAGGATTTGAAAAAAAACTCATACCAAAAGACAATGCTATGGTTATTATCACCATGGCAAAGGTAATTTTCTTCAAAGACAAGTCACCTCCAAAATTTAACTGACTTCATTCATAACTTTCTTTTTAATATGTACTGTACTTAATTTCTTAAGTTAATTCTTAATTAATGTTTATTAGATTAAACATAAAATAATTCCCTGTTATACATTGAATTATATATGTTACTTCTATAATTAACCTGTTAAATAAATTTTAGCATATACTTGTTCTTATTATACCAACTAATTTAAAATAAATATATACAAATTTATTACATTTCATTGGAACTTACTCCCTATGTTATGTAAATTAAATTAGTTAATATATTAATAATTTGCTTTTATGCAATTTTGAGATAAAATAAAAAGATGAGAGTTTGTAGATTTAACAATTATTAGGTTCTATACATAATAACTATATGTAAGTTATTAATATAAAATTCTAATTAATAAGAATTAATTCTCACTTAAAGGAGGCATTTCATGGAATTTGAAATTTATAATGTAGATGATACTGCTAAATTAGGAATAAATATAGGCAAATTATTAAATGCCGGTGATATAATCTGCTTAACTGGTGATTTAGGCGTAGGTAAGACTCATATTACAAAGGGCATAGCTAAAGGATTAGGAATTAACGATAATATTACTAGTCCAACATTTACTATAGTCAACGAGTATGATAGCGGTCGATTAAAGCTCAATCATTTCGATGTTTATAGAGTAAGTGACCCTGATGAAATATATGCAATTGGATTTGATGATTATATATTTTCAGATGCAGTGTCAATAATAGAATGGGCAAATTATATAGAAGAAATTCTACCAAATGATTTACTTCATATAGATATAAAGAAAGATTATAACAAAGGCGAAGATTATAGAAAAATCACGCTAAATGCTTATGGAAAAAGATATGATTATATAAAGGAGTTGAAAATATGATTATTCTTGCTGTTGATTCCTCCTCTAAAGTGGCAACTGTTGCTTTGATGAAAGATGATAAACTACTTGGAGAAATCACATTAAATGATAAGAAAGAACACTCTATAATACTAATGTCTATAATTCAGGAATTGCTAAATAATAATAATTTGAGTATTGATGATATTAATGGCTATGTTATTTCAAAAGGTCCTGGTTCATTTACTGGGCTTAGAATAGGCATGGCAACAATAAAAGGTCTTAGCTTGGGAAGTAACAAGCCTTACGTTAGTGTTTCTAGTTTAGATGCACTTGCATTTAGTGTATCTAATTTCGATGGTATAATATGCCCTATAATGGATGCTTTAAGAAATAGTGTTTATACTTCACTATATAAAGGAGAATATACTTGCAATGCCAATACTGATTCGAATCTACCTATAAAGTTGGAACGTCTATTAGATTATTCAGCATTGGATATTGATGAACTTATAGAAATAATTAAATCCAAAAATAAGAAAGTTATTTTTATAGGCGATGGTGTTGATAAATATAAGGATTATTTGATTGATAATTGTCCAAATTCATATTTTCCTCCTAATCACCTTAATTTAATTCGTGCCTCTTCATTAGGTGAAATAGGCAGTATACTATTAAAGAACGGAGAATGCGACGATCCAAACTCCGCTCCGGTTTATCTTAAAAAATCTCAGGCTGAAAGAGAATACGAGCAAAGGATGAGATTATAGTGAATGTAACTATAAATTTAATGAAAGAAGAAGATATAGATGAAATTTTAGATATAAGCTCGTTGAGCTTTTCTATATGCTGGAGCAAGAGTTCTTATATGCAGGAACTAACCAATCCTGTTGCTAAATATTTTGTTGCTAAAGTTGATAATAAAGTTGTAGGCTTTGCTGGAACATGGATCGTATTGGATGAGGCTCATATAACTAATATAGCAATACACCCAAACTATCGAAAACAAGGAATAGCCTCTAAACTCCTAGAAGAATTACTATCCTATTGTAAGTCTCAAGGTTGTGTAGCATATACTCTCGAAGTTAGAAAAAGTAATGCCGCTGCCAAAGCCCTTTATGAGAAATATAACTTTAAACAAGAGGGAATTCGAAAAGGGTACTATGAAGATAACAAGGAAGATGCTATTTTAATGTGGCAAAAGGAATAAGCTTAATATAAATTTCTATGCTCTAATAAACATATTAAAGAGACACTTTATACAATCATTGTATTGAAATTGCATAAATTGTCTCTTTAATACTTACTATTAATTTATATATAGCCAAAATTCACTTCTGACATTTAACTAATGTATATTTTATATCAATTCGATTTCATTGCTTTCTAATACATCCATAATTTGTTGATTAGGTTTTTCATCAGTTATTATAGAATTTATATCATCAATCATTGCAAATTTATAATTACCATCTACAAAAAATTTCTTGTTCTCCATAACTAAAAATGTCTTTTTACTAGATTGTATTATTGTAGCCTTAGTAATTCCATCCTCAATTTCAAAAGTAGTTATACTTTTATCAAAAGCATCAATCCCACAACTTCCTATAAAAGATTTATCAAATTTATATTTTTTAATAAAATCATTAGTTGAAGATCCAATAAAACCATTGAGAGATTTATTTAAAACCCCTGCTGCAACTACAACTGTAATATTATTTGCTGCTGTCGCTAAAATATTTGCTATCTCCAACATATTTGTTACTACAGTTATTCTTTTTTGAGTTGTTAAAATAGATTTAGCTATAAGAATATTAATTGTTGATAAATCTAAAAATATAGTTTCTCTATCCTGGATTAGCTCTAAAGCTTTCTTAGCAATTATGCTTTTAGTTGAAATATCTATCTTCTCTCTTTCTGAAATATCATACAACTGAGACGATTCCCTTATTTGAATCGCACCCCCATACGTCCTTTTTAACTTCCCTGTATGCTCCAGCTGCTTTAAATCTTTTCTAATGCAATCTTCTGTTACATTAAACTTTTTGCTTAAATCCTTAACTTTAACTTTTCCATATGTATTTAGAATATTTATTATTTCATTTAATCTCTCTTCTGTAAACATATCTATACATTCTCCCATTTTTTATTATTTAGGAACTGGTGGTAAACAATTAATCTAAATATATTATAAGGGACTTTCAAAATTTAATAAAATTATTTTGATAGCCCCTTATATCTATTATTTTTAAATATTTTATTCTTATTTACAAATTTTCTTAAACAATTATATAGTCAAATTTAAATTAAACCAATGTCTATTATTGTTCTTTTTCAAAATCTGATTTTGGAACTCCACATAACGGACAAACCCAATCATCTGGAATATCTTCAAATTTTGTTCCAGGTGCAACCCCATTATCTGGATCACCTGCTGCCTCATCATAAATATAACCACATACTGTACAAATATATTTTTCCATAAAAAAACCTCCCTTAGATTTAATAATTAAATATTAATAAATACATATCTTACTATATTAATCTTCATCTTGTAAAACATATATCAATTAAGCGCTTCTGTAATTAATTTCCCAAAATCTCTACATCTATTTAGTGCCTCTTCATCTGGATTCCATAGTTCTCTTGTCCCAGGACTAATAATTTCGAACCCTGACTTTTTCAATTCTTCTGTAATTAGTTTTGTTGCTTCACCACTCCACCCATAACTACCAAAAGCTGCTCCCTTTTTACCTTTAAATTTAAGCCCTTTAATCATTTCTAGTACTGAAGCTGTTGAAGAGAGAACACCATTATTTATTGTTGATGAACCAATTAGGACAACTTTTGATTTAAAAGTTTCCACAATGATATCATTTTTATCACTTTTAGCAGAGTTAATAATTTTCACTACTACCTCTTTATTATTACTTGTTATTCCTTCTGCTATACATTCAGCCATCCTTCTTGTTGCATTCCACATACTATCATAAATTATTGTAATTTGATTTTCTTTATATTCACTTGCCCATTCAATATACTTATTTATTATTTGTATTGGATCATCTCTCCATATTATACCATGACTTGGGCAAATCATATCTATAGGCAAATTTAAACTTGATATTTCTTCAATTTTATTTAAAACTTGTTTGCTAAACGGAGTTAAAATATTAGCATAATATTTTAATGCTTCTTGATACAACTCCCCTTGATCTACTTTATCATTATACATGAATTCTGATGCATAATGTTGACCAAACCCATCATTGCTAAATAAAATATTTTCCCCTGATAGATATGTAAACATAGTGTCTGGCCAGTGAAGCATACTTGCTTCTATAAACGTAAGTTTATGTTCTCCTATATCTAATATGTCTCCAGTTTTAACCTCTACAAAATTCCAATCTTGATGGTAATGCCCTCTTAATATTTTAGCTCCACTTTTTGTACAATATATAGGAGTATTAGGTATTTCCTTCATCAGTTCTACCAATGCACCACTATGATCTACTTCTGAATGATTAATAACAATATAATCAATTTCTTTTATATCTATTTCTTTTTTCAGATTTATTATAAATTCTCTACTAAATGGTTCCCAAACAGTGTCAATTAATACTACCTTTTCATCTCTAATCAAATACGAATTGTAAGAAGAACCTTTATGTGTAGAATATTCATCACCGTGAAACTTCTTTAATTCCCAATCTATCTTTCCAATCCAGGTCACAATATCGTTTATCCTAAAACCCATTAAACATTCTCTCTCCTCTTTTAATATTTTCTATATATATAATACCAAATAATCCATTATTAATCAATAATTATTATTAATTAATTTTAATTTTCCAAGTATAAAATTAATTTGATTCTTAAAAAAATAATTATTATTATTTAATCTAAAAACTACAATTTGCATATATATTAAAGTTAATCATTTATATACTGTTATTTATCTCCTACTAATTTAACAATTAACTCCAATACTCGCTCAACTCATTATATTTTTAATACTTATTTCAAAAATTATATAGCATTATAATAATATTTTCCTTTAATGTAACTATCAATATATTAAATAGAATAATAATATGATCATATTATTATTCCCATTATGCAGAATTAATTGCAATTATAATATTTGAAAGAAGAAATTCTTTATACAAATCTTTATCTTAACAACTACTATTAATTTTTAATGGGACATTAAATAAGTGATTGTTTGTAACTTAACGAATAAAGATGATAAAAATCACTTTAATATAAATATCCATATATTCTATTCAATTCATACATCAACCGATATAGAAAAAAGCTGTAACAAAAATTCGAATCATTTTGTTACAGCTCTCTCTATTCACATTATTTTAAAATTATACAATTTTTGTCTTATTTTCTGGGCTGCCAAAGTTTGGTTCAACCTTAAAAATTGAAACAGATACTTTTTTGTATAGAATATATGTTAATACTGACACCATAACCGCCTTTACTCCATTGAAAGCTAGTAATGCCCAAACATAATTCTGTAACATATCCGCTGGCATCTTCATCCCATAAGCTGGCAATAATAAATATATGTTACCCACAATTCCCATTGCCTCCATCGCAATTCCACCTATTATCATTCCTAATATTGCATTTTTCTTATTCTTATTTCTATAGTAAATAAATGATGCTGGTAAAATTAATGCTGCTCCAAACAAGAAGTTTGCTGTCTCTCCAACAAAACCTGTTTGACTTCCTCTAATTAATGGAACCAAAAGATTTTTTATTAATTCTATTATCACCCCTGCTACAGGACCAAATCCAAAAGCCCCCAACAATGCTGGTACATCGCTTAGATCTATCTTAAGCCATGGAAACGCAGGTATTATTGGAAAATCAAAATACATAAGTATAATTGCAATTGCTGATAATAAAGAGATTTTGATTAATTTACTTGTTTTTTCATTCATATTCTTTGCCTCCCAAAAGATTATCTTCTTGGTGTAGCTTATTAGGAATTTAGTGTCAAAGTATTATTAGTACATTAGTTACTCCTGAACTATTTACAATACTTAATAAAAAAATAAAAAGCCCTGATGTAAAATACATCAGGGCATACATTCAGCAAGTAATAATAGATTAACTTTCAATTCCTAATAGGTTACCTTCTTTCATCCAGACTATACTGTCGGCCTCGGAGTTACACCGAATCTGCTTTCTTAAAAGCTCGCGGGCTATACCGCCGGTAGGGATTTACACCCTGCCCTGAAGATATATATTTTATTTTCTTTATTATATAACTTTAATCAATACTTTGCAACATCTATTTGAGTAATCTTTACATTTTTAAATTTATAATAAAAAAGAGTAAGATTTCTATATCTCACCCTCACCGCAAAATAATTATAGTAAAAAATTAAACATTTTTATTATAATTATATTATTCTCCTATAAGCTTATCAGTTTTTAATATATGCTCTGTTAACCAATCATTTAAAAAATTCAAAAGTTGTATTAAACTTTCGTCTTGATTTTCATCAATGTTTTTGTAATCTATTTCTTCAAGGTTTTTAATAAACTTATCATGCTCAACTTTTTGAGTAAAGAGTCTTTTATAATTTATGCTTTTCATATATTCTTCTTCTGACCTGAAGTGGAAAATTGTGTAATCCTTTAGTTCGTTCATAATATGTATTATCTTATCATACTTATCAATTGCGAATTCATCTTTTAACAGAGTATAAGCTTTATCTGCCAATTCAAAAAGCTTTTTGTGTTGCTCATCAATCTGATCAATTCCGATTTTGTATTCTTCCTTCATTTCATACATGTATAATACCTTCCTTCTACTCATTATTTTAATCATACTCGGTTCATTTTTATTAATATATCATTTTTTTAATATAAAGTCACTATCATTAGCCTTTTATTCAATAGATAAATTTCTAAATATAAATTGCAAATTAATATTATTTAATCCTACATTTTAAATAATATTAACAGTATGTGTTGTTTTCTAAAACAATCTGCCTTTTAACATAACTATTTTATAAATATCTAAAAAAATAGCTCAGAAAATAATTAATAAAAAAAAAGATTTAAAGCACTTAATCAATAAAATTAAGTGCTTTAAATCTTTACTGAAAATTATAAATTTTTAACTTTACTTATAACATCTGCGCAATATTCTTTTACACCTGCAACACCGTTGCTTTTATACACTTTATTTAAATCACTACCTATACCGCTACAATCTGCTCCTGCTTGTATCCATTCACTTATATTATCTTTGTTTACTCCTCCAGTAGGCATAACGCTAAGATCTGGGAATATTGACTTTGCTGCCCCTATAAATGCCTTTCCAACAACATTACCTGGGAATACTTTAATAAATCTTAAACCTAATTTATAAGCCTTATTTAACTCTGACATTGTCATTAATCCTGGAATTATTAATGCTTTTCTTTGATTTGCATAAGCAATTACATCTTCATCTATGCAAGGAGAAACAATAAAATCAGAATTGTTTTCAATACATGCATCTACAGCATCTTTTGTTAACACAGTTCCTGCACCAACACAAGCATTTTTATATTCTTCTTTCAATTCTTTTATTAACTTTGGTGCATTTGGTACACTCATAGTTACCTCTATAATTTTCATTCCGCCTTCAATTGCTGCTATACTTATTTCTTTTGCTTCTTCATATGTTTTAGTTCTAATAACAGCTACTGCCTTTTCTTCTTTTAATGTATTATATATTTTTTCAAACATTATTTATTACACCTCATCTTCAATTTGTTTTATTTAAAATTAATCTATATCATTCATAAAATACTTTATTAAATATAAACATCTATCCTTAACGTTCTATTTTCTTTGCTTGCCCTAAATGCACTAAAACATCATCATAATAAGGTAATCCCTCATTATCACCTTCAACGCCTACAACTAAAGATCCAACTGCATTTGCAAATCTAACACAATCTTCTAATGTCTTACCTTTTAATAATGCTGTTAAAAATCCTGCTGCAAACCCATCGCCTGCGCCTACTGTATCAACTAAAGCCTTTGGTTTAATAGCTTCAATATCATACACATTCTTACCATCTGAACCTATAGCCCCCTTAGCTCCTTTTTTAACTATTACTTTTTCTATTCCCTTATTATGAAAAATTCTTATTGCTTCTTCTATATTGGTATCACCTAATAATATCTCTATTTCTTCATCACCTATTAAAAGAATATCAACATAAGGTAAAAGTTTTTCTATATAGTCTTTTGCTTCTTCCTTAGTCCACATCTTTAATCTAATATTGGGATCAAAAGATATTATAAGGTTATTTTTTTTAGCTAATTTTACTGCTTCTAATATGACTTCCCTATTATTCTCAGTTATTGAAGGAAAAACTCCTGTAATATGAAGAACTTTTGCATTTTTTATATATTCTTCATTCAATTTCTTTGCATCCATTGTACTAGTTGGTGACTTTTCTCTATAATAAAATGATCTGCTTGATCCATCAGATAAAACTTCTCTGAAATACACTGAAGTTGGATATCCATCAACGAGTTGTACTTCTGATGTGTCTATCCCCTCACCTCTTACAGTTCTTAGTATATATTTTCCAAAATCGTCATTTCCTAATCTACTTATCCATCCAGATTGCAATCCTAATCTCGCACATCCCATTGCAACATTTAATTCTGCTCCACCTACTTTTCTTTTGAATGTGTCACAAAATATTATTGGTCCCTTTTCTTGAGGGCACATTGCAATCATTGCATCTCCTATAGTAATTACGTCCATAAATAAATACACCACTTTCACTATATATTTGTTTTTAACCTTATCCAATGACCTAGAGATAGCTCTATATATTTATACCTTTGATAAGGTTATGTTTAATTTTGAGTCAATATTTATATATAATTTTAAATTCTGATTATCTTACCAACCATCCTCCATCAACTGCTAGAATATGACCATTAACATAATCAGATGCTCTGCTTGCTAAAAACACTACTGCTCCCATTAAGTCAGATGGTTCTGCCCATCTATCTGCTGGTATTCTTCCCTGTATTTCTGCATTTCTTTCTTTATCTGCTCTTATTGGTTCAGTATTTGCTGTCTTTATATATCCAGGTGCTATCGCATTTATTTGAATATTCTTGCTTGCTAACTCATTAGCAAATGCTTTCGTTATACCTGCGACTCCATGTTTACTTGCTGTATATGGAGGCACAAACTTTCCTCCCTGAAATGATAACATAGATGCTATATTAATTATCTTCCCTGAACTTTGTTTAACCATTATTTTAGCAACTTCTTGACTTAAGAAATATACAGCATTTAAATTAATATCCATAACTGCATTCCAGTCTTCTTCTTTATAATCAAGAAGAGGTGTTCTTCTTATAGTTCCAGCATTATTTACTAATATATCTACTTTCCCATAAGATTTCATCGCAGAATCAATCACATCCTGCCTTCCTTCTTTTTGTGTTAAATCCGCTTTCACGAATACGACTTTTCTATCTTCTTTTTCTATCAATTCGCGTGTATCATCCCAATTATTACCGTGAGTAGAAATAACTAAATCTGCCCCTGCTTTAGCTAATGCAACCGCATATGCCTGTCCAAGCCCTGTATTTCCTCCAGTAACTATTGCCACTTTTCCGTCTAATCTAAAAAAGTCCATTGAAAACTGGTTCAAAATATTTTCCATCTTCTGTTCTCCCCTTTCCATATAAATATTTTCACCCTTATATGTATTATCAAATTTTTTCTAAAGAAACCATTGTTCCGTATCGTGGAATACCGTTTCATTTATTAACTTAATTCTAATATTATCACTTACAATTGTCAATGATGCTCGTATAAAAATAAATTTTTTAACTTTTTATTTGTTAAAATTAAAATTAAACATTACAATGTAGTATAAAGATAAAACTATTTAGGAGGATTTTATATGTCAGAGGATTTAAGCAATCCAAACTTAGTTCAATCGGTGGAACGTGCTCTTGATATACTTGATTGCTTAGCCGAATATCCAAAAGGATGTGGAATTGCTGAATTGTCAAAAAATTTAGGTTTAAGCAAGAGCACTATACATAGAATAATTACAACTTTAAAATATAAAGAATATGTTACACAAAATACAGAAAACGATAAATATCAATTAGGAATTAAGCTCCTTAACTTATCTTCTTCTATAACAAATAGTATGGATTTAATAAATGTCGCCAGACCTCATATATATGACTTTGCTAATAAGTTTGATGAAGTCATACATCTTTGTATCCCTGACGAGTCATTTACTAACATAATTTATGTAGATAAGGTATCTTCCGAAAATACTAGTAGAAATATAATAATGTCTTCTAGCATAGGAAAAAAAGCTCCTATTTATTGCACTGCGTCCGGTAAATTAATGCTATCTCAATATTCAGACGATAAAATAAGAGAATTATTAAAAGATACAGAATTTATACAATATGCAGAAAACACAATAACTGATATAGATATTCTTATAAAAGAAATCCATATTATAAGAAAAAACTTATATGCATTAGATAATATCGAATATGATACTGGTGTTATATGTATAGCTGTTCCTATTTTTGATAGGAACAATAAAATTATTGCTGCAACTAGTCTCTCTTCTGTAACGCTCTTTAATACTATGGATGATTTATTAAAATACAAAGACGAATTTATGAATGTCGCTAAAAATATTAGCCGACTTATGGGATATGCATATTATACAGATATAAAATAAATTTTTAAAATAAAAGATTAATAAATTTCAAATATGAAAAGGCTGAAATTGAAATAAATTACTTAACGTAAATTTCAACTTCAGCCGCTAGTATTTTTTATGGGCGTGTTAACTTATAATCAAATTTTATTTACCAATATTTTTCTATATCAGGACAATAATTTTTCTTAACTGCTGCTCTCATTTCAACAAAGCAGCCACAAATTTTACACATGCCGTTAATTAAATTATCGCACTGCATACATATTTCTAATCGTTTCTTATATTCCTCATCTTCTGTTTTTATATGCTTATCCAAATTTTTAATATAGTCTTGTAGATGCTGATATTCTTTTTCTTCAAATAGCTGATCTAATAAACATTTTTTACAAAACCTTTGCTTCATATTATTCTACAACAAAGTGAATCACGCTACATTTAGGAATCTTGAAATCAATTCCTTTATCTGTAATCTTGAAATCTGTAAATTCTGCAGGTTTTACTACCTCTGGTGCATCAAAATCATTGTAAGCTCCCATCTCATTTGTTAAAATTGTAGCCTTTACAGATTTAACTGCTTTATCTGCAAAAATTCCTTCTATATCATAAGAGTCAGAAATAGATAAGTTATTTAAAGTCATATTAATTCTTCCCTCTGCATCTACAGATACTGATTCGTGTAAATTAGGAACTTGATTTTCTTCTTCTACTCCTATGTTTTTAGTGTCAATATAACTTTCAACAAGAGTTGCTTCTTGGTGATTTTTATACATATTAAATACATGATAAGTTGGAGTTAATACCATCTTTTCTCCCTCTGTTAAAATAATAGATTGAAGTACATTTGCTAACTGCGCAATATTTGCCATCTTAACTCTATCACAATTTTTGTTAAAGATATTTAAGTTAATACCAGCAACTAGGGCATCTCTCATTGTATTTTGTTGATATAAGAATCCTGGATTTGTACCTGGTTCAACATCAAACCAAGTTCCCCATTCGTCAATTATTAATCCAACTCTTTTATCTGGATCATATTGATCCATTATTGCACCATGTCTATAGATTAACTCTTCCATCTTTAACGTTTTCTTAAGAGTTAGATACCAATCTTTTTCATCGAATCCAGTAGCTGCTCCTTTACCTAACCAAAAATCCCCTAGAATTGTATAGTAGTGAAGAGATAAACCATCCATGAAATTAGCCGCAATCTTCATTACACCTTCAGTCCAATTATAATCGTCTACATTAGCTCCACAAGCTATCTTGTAGAGTTTATTATCACCGTAATTTCTACAGAATGTTTGATATCTTCTATATTCATTAGCATAGTACTCTGGTGTCATATTACCACCACAACCCCAGCTTTCATTACCTACACCAAAGTATTTTACTTTCCAAGCTTCTTCATTTCCATTTTTCTTTCTAAGATCGGCCATTGGCGAAACCCCTTCAAATGTTAAGTATTCAACCCATTCAGACATTTCCTGAACTGTTCCACTCCCTACATTCCCATTTATGTATGGTTCACATTCAAGTTGTCTACATAACTCCATAAATTCATGAGTACCAAAGCTGTTATCTTCTACAACTCCACCCCAGTGAGTATTTATCATTTTTTTACGATTTTCTTTTGGTCCAATTCCATCCTTCCAATGATATTCATCAGCAAAGCATCCACCTGGCCAACGAAGAACTGGAATTTTTATTTCTTTTAATGCTTGTACGACATCATTTCTTATACCATTAGTATTTGGGATTTTAGAATTTTCACCTACATATAGTCCTTCATAAATACATCTACCTAAATGTTCTGAAAAGTGTCCATAAATTTCTTTATTAATTTTTCCTTTTTTATTATGCACGTTTACAACTAACCTGCTCATAATATCCTCCTTTATTTAAGTAAATACTTTAATATTTAATTTTTAATTTAACCTTACTTATAATATACTATACCCAAATAATGTCGTCAATGAATTTTATATATTCATAATCCTTGATGTTCCTATTCTTTATTGATTTACAAGCATTATCGTTTTTGCTATAATTCAGTTATCATTTATCAAATACATATATCTCAATTCTTATTTATTTAAGTTATAAGTTAAAGTAAATTTTAGAAATATTTTCATTAATGTATATCATTTACTGTATTTTGCTTTACTATTTATTAAAATCTAAAAATTTATCTCTAACTTTTAGAAAGGAAAATTTATGTTACATTTTGAATCAATGAAGGATGCCAGTGAAGTTTTCAAGGCCCTTGGTGCACCTATGCGTCTTAAAATAATGGAAATTTTATATGAGGGCGGCGATAAAAACTTAAATGATTTAGCTATAATGCTTAATTTAACCAATAGTGCAATTTCTCTTCATATAAAAAAACTTGAAGAAGTTGGTTTAATCGAAATTCACACTATGTCCGGAAAGCGTGGTTCTATGAAAATTTGCAAACCACTTCACGATATGCTGGTAATAGACTTGCTTCCTAAAAAATTAGATATTGCTTCTTACAAGGATGAAATTGAAATAGGTTATTATTCAAACTGTCAAGTGACTGCTACCTGTGGAATTTCATCGAAAGATCATATTATTGGTGAATTTGATGATCCTCGTTATTTCCTATTTCCTGAGCATTTTCAAGCCTCAGTCCTATGGTTTACTACTGGTTTTATAGAATATAATCTACCAAACCATTTAACCGCAGGGCAAGAATTAACAGAGCTGCAGCTATCTTTTGAAATATCATCTGAAAGTCCAGGTTATAATGAAAATTATCCATCCGATATACACTTTTCAATTAACAATATTGATCTAGGTTACTGGGTAAGTCCTGGAGATTTTGGTGCTAGACGAGGGAGGTTTACTCCTAACTGGTGGCCAGAAATATGTAATCAGTACGGAAGGCTTAAGACCCTATCAATTAATAAAGATGGAACTTTTATTGATGGCGGATATAAACTCTCTAACATTACGATTGATGATCTTAAATTAGATTATACTAGTACTATAACTTTTAGATTCTCTGTTCCTAAAGACACTAATAATGTTGGAGGCTTTACTTTATTTGGTGAAGGATTTGGAGATTATAATCAATCTATTAAAATGCAGACATTCTACGAAATTCAAGAATCTTAACTTTAAATATAAATCTTCGAAATAAGTCACATACTTTTGTTCCAGTTTCTAAATAAACCTTTCACAAAAGTATATAACTCATTTCTAGTTGATACATATTTAAAGATATAAATTAAAGCTATATATCTTTATACTCTGCACTTCTAGATAACTAAAGTAAAAGGAACACTTTGTGACATCCAAAATCTAAACAGTTCACAAAATGTTCCCATTGCTTAATATTAAATTACATATTTTATTAGTGCTTTTGCAACTCCATCTTCATCATTGGTTAGAGTTACATCATCAGCATGTCTCTTCACCTCTTCTGGAGCGTTTCCCATCGCTATTCCAACTCCTGCATATTCTAACATATCGATATCGTTATAATTATCTCCCATGGCTATTATCTCTGACTTATCTATGTTAAATCTCTCTTGTAGACAGTTGATTGCAGATGTCTTTGATGCTTTTATTGGCATAATTTCTAGGTATGTTGGCTTTGAAGGATATATATTTAGATCATTTCCACAAATATTTTCTTTTAAGAATTCTATTTCTTGCGGGTTAGCCATGCATAAAATCTTATTTGGTCCTTCACCTTCTCTTCTCCATTGTTCTATTAATTTGTTAAAATCAATAATATTAGGAATGATATTGGTTATTTCACTTTCTTGTTTAGCCCAATAGTCTAATTCTTCTATATACCATTCTTCATCTTTATATAAACTCATGTGAATATTATTCTTTCTAGTGAATTTATATATTTCTTCAAGATTAGATACACCTATGAATTCTCTAGCTAATACATCATTATCCTTGTCTAAAATCAAAGCCCCACTATAGCAAATAATTGGCTCTTCTATTCCAAGTTCTTTTTGCAGAAATGTTATCCCTTTCGGCATTCTAGCTGAAACCAAAATCACAGGTATCTTCTTATCGTTTGCAACTACATTTATAATGCTTTTTACCTTTTCTGTAATCTCATGACTTGAATTTAACAAAGTTCCATCGATATCTAAACATACCATTTTAAAATTATTCATATACTCATCCCCCTAAACTATTTATAACAAAATTCAAACGACTTATAATTACTTACCAAATTGAATAAATATAAGTAAATAAAATTCAATCTTATCCCCTTAAATAACGCTACCTAAATTAATACATTTGCTTTATATAATAACTAAACTTTTAGGATCAATTTTAATATTACGGGAAACTATAATATTACTAAAAGAAGAAATTGATATTGGATCAACAATAATAATATTAGCCTGATCTAGACTTAGTCCCTTATAAAGAGCATCTTTTTCGTATTTTTGATGTTCAGCAAGTAAAATAACCTTCTTAGCTCTCTTCACAATCTCTCTTTTAATATAAGCATCTTCTTGATTTTCATAATAAATACCATCACTTTTTATAGCTCCAGCACCTATAAATGCTGACTCAAACTCAACTCCATTCAAGCATTCCTCATAATTCGTTTTATAAAAAAAACGATTCTTCTTATTGAATCTTCCATCAATCAAATTTACTACCATACCACTCTTTTCAGAAAGTATATCAAAATTATCTATAGAATGGGTAAATACGGTAGCTTTTTTATCTAAAGATCTTGAAAGAAATTCGATACTAGTAGAAACATCGAAAAAATACGTTTGATTATTATGAATAAACTTCACTGCTTTTTCAACAATTCTAGTTTTTTCATCTACATTTAATTTTAACCTTTCCTTATATGAGCATATATTATCTTTATTGAAATCTTCATATCCTTCTTTCTCAATCATATAACCACCCCTATAAGTAATTATAAGTACTTTTAAGTATTTTTTCAACACTTATAAGTATTTTATCTGATAGATATTTTTATTTTCAAAAAACTTTCCTAAATGGATTTAATCACCATCGAAATTTATTTAAACACTATTTATTTAGCCATTACAACTTTACTTAAAATTATTTCCTTCATTATATAGAAAATAAGGAAGTGAGTTTTACAAATAGCTTATTATTTGTAAAACTTGCTTCCTTATATTATAAAGTCATTTTATTTTATAGGTTATCTTCTATAATCTTTCTCAATTTTAAGGAGCTTTTCTTTTATATCAAGACCGCCAGCATATCCAACTAATTTGCCATTAGCGCCAATTACTCTATGACAAGGTATTATAATCGGAATAGGATTTTTATTATTAGCCATTCCAACAGCTCTCGACGCTTTTTCGTTGCCTATCGTTTTGGCAATTTCACCATAACTTCTTGTTTCTCCAAAAGGAATTTTTTGTAATGCATCCCATACCTTCTTTTGAAATTCTGTTCCCTTAGGTTCTAGTGGTAAATCAAAACAATTACGCTTTCCTTCAAAAAACTCTTCCAGTTGTTTTATAGTTTCTCTTAATAACTCTGTTTCATTTGCTTCTATATTAAGTTCATTATTAAGTTCAATTTTGTTTGCGAAACAAATTCTTGTAATTGCCATGCCATTTTCGATTATGCTAATTCTACCTATTCTAGTGTCATAGTAAAATACATTTTCCATCATACTCTTCCTTTCGTAACATTATTTTTTCTATTATAATTACAATAGGATCTTTTTTACTTTTATCAAAAAACTATGGTGCATTACTCCAACTTTTTATTTATGCAATAGTTTATTATTTTGACAGTATCTTTTTTTCATTTAATATAGTCTTCACATGCATGCTTTTACACTTCAAAAAGCATACACTGTTGAAAAACTTTCACTAAGAAAATCAGTATCATAATTCTTCCCTAATGTTGCATATATGACTAATGCTCCTATTCTTTAAAAATTCTTTAATCATATATTAAGAAATTATTCTTATATCTCTAACATATTTAAACATACTTCTCATCTCTATCTTAAAACTAATATTTTCAATTAGACTAGAAATTTTGTTACTTAATATATTACCATAAAACCCTAGTATATAGTATCTAGTTCTGTTTTACTAACTTATCTCTATCTTAAATTTTCATAGCCTGCAAGAAGACATAAAATTATATACTTTATTCTGCTATATAAAAAAAGGACGAATATAATATATTCATCCTAATTACTTTTCTATTTAAAAGCCTTTTTATATATTTTCAATATTTCTTCTACACTTGTATCTCTTGGATTACCTGGAGTACAAGCATCAACAAATGCCGATTCTGCAAGCGCCTGCAAATCTTCTTCCTTAACACCAATTTCATTTAATACTTTAGGTATTCCAACATCTTCTGAAAGCTTTTTAACTGCATCAATAGCTGCTTTTCTATATTCATCCTGAGACATATTATCTAGACCTTCAACGCCCATTACTCTAGCTATTTCTCTATACTTTTCATCCGTAGCTTCTGCATTGTACTCCATAACATATGGCAATAATACTGCATTAGCAATTCCGTGTGGTGTATCATAGAACGCTCCAAGTGGGTGTGCCATCGAGTGAACAATTCCAAGTCCAACATTACTGAACCCCATACCTGCAATGTATTGCCCAAGCGCCATATCTTCTCTTCCCTTTGGATCATTATTTACTGCACTTCTAAGTGAACGTCCAATTATCTCGATAGCTTTTAAATGTAATGTATCCGTCAATTCCCAAGCGCCTTTTGTAATGTATCCTTCAATAGCATGAGTTAAAGCATCCATTCCTGTAGCTGCTGTTAACCCCTTTGGCATTGATGACATCATTTCTGAATCGACAACTGCTATTACTGGAATATCATGAGGATCAACACAAACAAATTTACGTTTCTTTTCCTCATCAGTAATTACATAATTAATTGTTACCTCCGCTGCAGTTCCCGCTGTAGTTGGAACTGCTATTATATCAACACATTTATTTTTGGTTTCTACTGCTCCCTCTAAACTTCTTACATCTGAAAATTCTGGATTATTAATAATAATTCCAATAGCTTTTGCAGTATCAATTGATGATCCGCCCCCTATTGCAATTAAATAATCTGCTCCAGATGCTTTGAATCTTTCTATACCTGCTAAAACTACTTTTATAGTTGGATTCGCTTTTACTTCATCAAAAACTTCAAAAATCAAATCATTTTCTTTTAATAGTTTCGTAACTCTAGTTGCTACATTAAATTTCATTAAATCCTTATCTGTTACAACTAATGCTTTTTTATAACCTCTTATATTAGCTTCCGCAACAATATTTTCGATTGCTCCTGCCCCTATATAGCTTGTCTCATTCAGTACCATTCTGTTTGCCATAAATATCAATCTCCTTTAATAATTTTTAATTAAATATATATCCTGTTAACTGCATATTTTGCATTTCTAACGTTAATATTAGAATCATTTTAACAATAAATTATCTTTAGAATCCTCACACTTGTGATCTAAAAATCGTTTTCAAAACGTATTGTAATTAATTACTTTTATAATATTGGTTTTTTCTCTAAATACAAGGATCACATCTCTGTCTATCTTTATTAAACAATCTAGTCACTATATCTAATATAATAACTAGATTATTTCCATATTATGATATATATAATAAGCTCCTGAGACTAATTGTATACGGAGATAGGGTTATACTTAAATATGTCTTTACTCTAGTCTCAAAATAACTTTATTAAGCTAAGTAATCCTCTGAAATACTAACATTAAAATCTTTTGATAAATCTCTGAAATCTTGAGATGTTATTGTTTGCTTCTTTCCACCCATAGATAATACTTTAACTAAAATTTCTGCTGATTTTTCTACAGTATCCATTAGTCCAAAAGTTAAGTCTAATGTTTCTCCTGAGCAAAACATTCCATGATGTGCCCAAATCACAACATCATGATAGTTCATTAATTCGCCAGTAGCTTCTGCAATTGCTGCCCCACCTGGAACCATCCAAGGCACTACCCCTATTCCACTTGGAAATACTACTGGGCATTCTGTTGCCATTTCCCATAATTCTCTTGTAAACACTTTTCCATCTAGCGGCAATACAAATGTTAATGCTATTACATTTGTAGTATGAGAATGCATTATAACTCTATGAGATCCATTTGTTTTTTCTACCTTTATTGAGTGACTCATTAAATGCGAAGGAAGTTCGCTTGTTGGTCTTGCATTATTCAACAGCCCCCAAACCACCTTATAGTTTTTTCCATCTTCATCTATTTTTATTATTCCCGCATTTTCTTCTAAACAAACTGCCATATTCCTTATAAATTTTCCACTCCCAGTTACTAAGAAGTATTCATTAGCTAAGTTTTTCACAGTCACACCAATTGGAGTGTATCCTGCATCTTCATTTACAAATCCACTAACTGCTGTTACTTCATCTTCTGTCAATCTATAGGTAATATTTCCGCCATTTCTTTCATGCCATCCTTTGAGCCATGCATCATTTGTCATTCTCTTAAAATTTTGTATAAACTTCATCTCTTCTATTGTCATACTGTCTCCTGCTTTCATATATTTATTATGTATCTTAAAATTTGCTTTATTTATAAATAATTCTATTTTGTAAATACATGTAACTTTATTCACAAATTAAAGTTACTAATTAATAATCTTAATTCCAAATTGATTTTACCTTATGAATAAATTATACTTCATTTCTTTGTTAATTTCAATTGATTTTTGTTGTTTTTATTTGTTTTTGTTTGTATCTTTCCAAAAACAACATATGTTTTTAACATTTCACTAAGCTATGCTTAAATTTGCTAAGGCCAACTTTTATATTCAATATATTAAAGTTTAATATTTTTTGCAAAAATAAAGAATCACTTATTTATCTTTAAGTGATTCTTTAACTTTTTTATATTCACGCTAGTATATAACTTCAATATTATTAGAATGTAGTAAATTAATCCATTCTTCATTTGGTTCAATATCTGTTACTACATAATCTACATCTTCATAATCAAAAAGCTTTACAAATGATGTCCTATCATATTTGCTATGATCCACTAACAAAATAACTTTATTAGATTGTTTAATCATAGCTCTTTTAATTTCTGCTTCCGTCTCATTCGAGTCTAATATTCCTTTATTTATATCCATTCCTTTACAGCTTACAAAAGCTATATCTACATTATACTTTTTAATTGTATTTTGTGTTATAGGCCCTTGTAAGGACAAAGTTCTTTGGTCCACACCTCCACCAGTTGATATAATATTTAATTCTGATTGATTTAATTCTTGCAGTACTTCTACTGAATTTGTTATCACAGTTACATCATTTCTATTTCTAATTAATTTCAATGCTTCAAATACCGTTGAACTACAATCTGCAACAATTGTACTTCCCCCCTTAACAAACTCTATTGCCTTTAAAGCTATATATTGCTTACTTTCTATATTGGTCCTTGATCGTTTATAGAAAGGTACATCTTCATTAGTTTTGTCAACATTTAATATTGCACCACCATAGCTCCTAGTAACAACTCCTTGTAACTCTAGCTTTTCCAAGTCTCTCCTTATAGTCTCCTCTGTAACGTCAAATTTTTTACTTAGCTTAGATACATAAACCTTCTTTTCCTTTATCGCTATTTCCTTTATGATTTCTAGTCTTTCTCTAGGTAACATTCCACTTCCTCCTTATATAAATAAGTTGCTATTTACTCACCGATCCTATGTAATTATATTTTAAACCATATGCGAGATAATTCAAATATACTATATGATTTTTGTATTTAATTAATCCAACCTTAATATACCAAATTAACACAGATAACACAATACAAATCAAAGTTAATTGTTGACTGTTTTTTTTGAATAGTTATATAATATAATTAGCTTATATTTTTTAAAGGAGAATATTTATGATACAAAAAGCATTTAAAATGAAATTATTTGAGGGTAAAGAAGAAGAATACAAAAAAAGACATAACGAAATTTGGCCAGATCTTGTAAAAGAATTAAAATCTCATGGAGCATCAAAATACTTAATATTCCATGATAAGGATACCAATCTCCTGTTTTCCTATATAGAAATGGAGAGTGAAGAACTATGGGATGAAATTGCCGAAACAGATGCCTGTAAAAGGTGGTGGGCATTTATGAAAGATATTATGGAAACAAATCCTGATAATAGTCCAATATCTATGGAATTACCTAATGTATTTAACTTAAACTAATTGCTTAAATTAAAGAAATGGGGAAAAGGTCAGTATTGCAATTAGCAATACTGACCTTTTCCCTACATAAAAATATACCTGCATTGATTTCACTATTCATTTAAATAGATTTTGAAATCAATGCAGATTATTGTTTATTTTATATAATGCATTTATTAAGCTTTTTGATTTTCTTTATATCTTCTCCAGTTTCTATATCCTATCTTATTATTTCCCCATACATGTTCATAATCTAATCCTGTTAGTTGTTCAACTGTCTTACGAGTTTCAGCATCTACATCTTCCTTTAATCCACCGTCTTTTAATCTGTTAATTTCTTTCTTAAGTATCTCATGAGATTCATCTGTTACCTTAAATTTAAATGATGAAACTATACCAAATACTAGCAATACAGCCGGCACTGCTATTAAAATAACTGCCATAGCGTTTAAAGCCTCTGGTGGCTGTGTTTGCGATCCGGAAACAAAGTGAAATTCTTGCAATACAACTCCTACTAGGAAAATAGCAAGTGCTTGTGAAGCTTTACGTAATAAGCTCATGAATCCTGCAAATACACCTTCTCTTCTGTCTGCAGATACTATCTCATCTACATCTGGTACGAAAGTATAGTTATTCCAAGGCACAAAGTTTATTCCACCCCTTCCAAGCCCAGCTAAAGCAGATACTGCATATAATGCTACAAAACTGTTTGGAACTGTTCCATATACGATTAAGTATCCCGCAATACTAGCCATAAATATTAGTGATACAACTCTAAACGCACCACCCGGACTCAACTTTAATGTACAATAAGTCGCTATACCAACTCCAGCTATTTGGAATATATACATTATAGACATTAAGTTTGAAGCTACAACAGCTCCCTTAAATAAGGCAAATACTATAAAATAAGTGAATACCGCATTAAATGTATCCTGTGCTAGATAGCCTCCAATATACATTCCTAAATGAGCTCTAAATGTCTTAATCTTAAGTGTTGTAATTAAGTCTATATAAATTTTCATTACATTTTGACCAAAAGATAATTTTTCTTTCGAATGTCTTCCTTCTAATATTTCTATTTCCTCTAAAGATCTTTCCCATGTAAATAAATATACAAGTACTAAAACACATACAAATATTGCAGTAAAGATCATTGACGCAAACAAAAATGATTTAGGCGAGTCTTTTCCTAATGTATTTATAAGTCTTCCTGGTATAAATGCTGCTAAGAAAGCTGAAAACTGAGCTATATACATTCTTGCACTAGTAAGTTTAGCACGAACTTTAAAATCAGATGTCATTTCTGCTGCTAATGTATCATACGGTATTAGTATCATTGTATATACAATTTCAAATGCTATATAAGTTGCAACATAATAGTAATAAGTAAATCCGCTAACCCAAATTGCCATATAAATAACTATTAAAGGTATAGCTGCCAATAAAAAGAACTTTCTTCTTCCAAATCTTCTTCCAAGTGCAGTCTTATGGAAGTTATCTGTTATAAATCCCATTGTTGGACTTGCTATTGCATCCACTATACGGGCTAACGCAAATATCGAACTTGCCTCAATTGGTGATAATCCACAAAATGTTGTATAAAAGTATAATAACCATGCACTTGTCAAAGCAAATGCTCCTGCTCCTATGAAATCAGTCATTCCATAAGAAAAATAATTTATAAACCTTAGCTTTCCATCCTTCTTACTCATATTTCCTCCTAATAAGTATGCTAAATTTTATTTTCATTAATATTTTAATGTTAACGTTTTATTGCTTTAATATAAATTCTAAAGAATTACAAATAAAATACTACAATCAGATCCAATACTGCATGTCCGTTTTTAATCCTAATTTAATCTTATATTCTCTCTGTTTATCAAATCAATTTCACTTAATATTTTGTATAGTATGGAATTATTAAATATAACTAAGTGCCATTTATCAAAAGCCTTTTTTAAAATTCTTTTTATCACGACATTCCCCCTAAGTATTCTAATACACCATAATTTAATCTTGTCATCGGTTACTTAAAACATTTACATTACTTACACTTATATATTACTTCCATTCCAACACAAAGTCAATATATTTTCTTTTATTTTATTTGTTTTATATGTGTTTTTGTTAGTTTTAATCTAAAACCAATCCCAAACAACCACTTGTTAACGTTTTAGTACAATATCAGGCTTTTTTTAGCTATTTTAAATCTGTATTTAATCCTTTTTATACATAAAAAAAGTATGGATATTTATATTCTCCATACTCTCTTCATATTTGAGGTATAATTTATATATTTTATACATAATACTTAACTATTTATTATAGACTTCTATATATTTCTTTTATATATTTAATGCTCGAATCCAAATCTTCAGGCACCGTATCCTCAAGAATTATATCTACATATGGTTTTCTTTCTTTTATTAGTGCTAGTAATAATGGATAATTAAACTGACCTTTTCCAATAGAAACTTGTTGTATCTTTCCATCTTTATAGATAAAATCTTTTGCGTGTATAATCACTATTCTATCACCAAACAGTTCAAATGATTTTCTTATTATCTCATCTTGTTTATCATAATTGCTTTCATCTATAAAATTAATGGGATCAAAAATAACTTGTAAATTATTTGATTTAACATTATCTAACGCTCTTTTTAATCTTTCTGGAGTATTCATTACATGCTTTGTAACGCCTTCTATTGCAACTACAACCCCAAATTTTTCCGCTTCCTTTACAAGTATTTTTATTGAATTTAGACTCCTCAAAAATGCTTCCTCTGTATTATTTTTCTCTGTATAGATATATTCCTTATTAAGAGCTCCAGTTTCTGTTCCAACTACACTGCATCCTAAATATCTTGCAAAACGTATGTGTTCTTTAAAAGTATCTAATAATTCATTAAGTTCATTATCGTCTGGATTAGCTAAATTAATATAACACCCAAGAATGCTTATATTTACTTCATACTTACTTAAAGTACTATTTATGTATTGAGCCATCCCTGGTGTCATACTTCCTTTAGCAACTTCAAATTCAGATATTATCTTTTTTGCTACGAATTGAACGCTTTTTAATCCTTTTTCTTTCATTATTCTTCCTACATCATCTAATTCATAGTGTCCAATATCATGTCCTCTAACTCCAATTCTCATAATCGTAATTCCTTTCTCAAAATAAATATAACTTTATATAGATAATAAACTTTTTTTTAATAAAACTCAACATTCTTTATTTGTTTTATTTTTAAAACCAACATAAAACAATACATATACAATTTTAGTTTTTATTGATTTAAAACAAGCATGCACACAGCTTTTAGCGATTTTGATTTAATTTTTTTCTTAATCCGCCACTATTATATAAGCACTTTTTTATTTAAACTTTCTTTATTTTATTTTGCTTTTATGTAGATTTATTTTGTTTTGTGATGTATAATTTGAATTGAGAGTAAGTAAGAGAAAAACTTATTTTATATTATAATAAATTTCCTAAGTTATTCTAATAACTACACTATTAACATTTACATAAAAACTAAATTTATCATAATTAATCGTCACACTGATTACTTTTTTATTCATTATTTCAAAATACAAAAATTTTAGAGTATTGTTTATAATGCTCCTTAGAAATAAATATTATGAGGTGATATAAAATGAAATTAACTGAAAAAGAATTACGTGCAAAACTTGATTTAGTTGTTGATAAACTTCTAAACTTAGATAGACCAACAGATGAAGAAAAATTAACTAAAGAAGGCGGAGAATCTATTGGAATGTTTCCAAGGGATTTTGGAATACATGAGTGGGATTGGCCACAAGGTGTCGGCTTATATGGCTTATTAAAGTTAGATAAACATGATAAAAGTAGAAAATACTTAGATTTTCTAAATGAGTGGTATAAGAATAACATAACAAATGGATTACCATCAAAAAACATTAATACAACTGCTCCTCTATTAACACTTATAAATCTATTAGATGTAAGTCCAAATACAGACTTTGAAAACCTTTGCCTAAAGTGGGCTGATTGGCTTATGAATTGTCTTCCAAGGACAAAAGAAGGCGGATTTCAACATGTAACTAGCGCTAACGGAGATAGACAAGGCGTTAGACTAAACGAAAGCGAAATGTGGATTGATACTTTATTTATGACTGTTTTATTTTTAAATAGAATGGGACAAAAATACAATAGACAAGATTGGATTAACGAATCAATTCATCAAGTGCTTATTCATATAAAATACTTATATGATAAAAAATCTGGTTTATTCTATCACGGATGGAGCTTCAATGAAAATAGTAATTTTGGAGAAGTATTCTGGTGCAGAGGTAATTCGTGGTTTACATTTGGTATCCTAGATTATATTGAAATGTTCGATGGCAAAATGAATTCTGGTCTAAAGAAATTTTTAATTGATACATTTAAAGCTCAGGTAACTACATTAGTTAAATATCAATCAAAATCTGGATTATGGCATACAGTTATAGATGATCCTACAAGTTATGAGGAAGTTTCTGGTTCAGCTGCAATTGCTGCAGGGATACTAACAGGAATCAGACTTGGAATATTAGATGATTCATTTAAAACTTCTGGCCAAAAGGCTATAGAAGCGATTTGCAATAATATATCAAAAGATGGTACTGTATTAAATGTATCTGGCGGAACTGGAATGGGGTATAATAAAGAACACTATAAGAATATAATTATAGCTCCAATGGCGTATGGCCAATCACTAACTATTATGGCTCTTGTTGAAGCTCTTAACCATATTGATTGTTAATACTAATTTATTCTAAAAATATTATATATTTGAATCATTGCTTCAAATATTAAAATTATACATTGATAATCCCCATCTTCTATTTTGAGAATGGGGATTATTAATTTTTCTCTAATATTTAATATTTTCTTATAATGCCTAATGTTCCATCTAAACTATCATACGCTTCTTTAACACACATTTCTGGAGTTTATTTTCCATACGCTATCTTATTCAACACATCAATACATAATATTTATTAAACTATTGTTAGATTCAAATTTCTATTAATTTACAGGCATTTGCAATTATATTGTATTGCTTGAGTAGTATCCAATACAACAATCTAAAAATGCCTTGTTAAAATATTCATATAATTTTAACAAGGCATTTATCTCGCCGTTACAGGATTTTTATAATTATCTTACTAACCAGCCACCATCAACGGCTAATATGTGTCCATTAACATAATCAGATGCTCTGCTTGCTAAAAATACTATTGCTCCCATTAAATCGAATGGTTCAGCCCACCTATCCGCTGGTATTCTTCCTTGTATTTCTGCATTTCTTTCCTTATCTGCTCTTATCGGTGCAGTATTTGCAGTTTTTATATATCCCGGTGCTATAGCATTAATTTGAATATTCTTGCTTGCCAATTCATTAGCGAATGCCTTTGTTATTCCAGCCACTCCATGCTTACTTGCTGTATAAGGTGGTACGAATTTCCCACCTTGGAACGCCAACATTGATGCTATATTAATTATCTTACCCGAGCCTTGATTTACCATGATTTTAGCGACTTCTTGACTTAAAAAGTATACTGCGTTTAAATTAATATCCATTACAGCATTCCAATCTTCTTCTTTGTACTCAAGAAGCGGAGCTCTCCTTATTGTTCCCGCATTATTAACTAATACATCTATCTTCCCATACACTTCCATTGCTATTTTTATAACTTTTTCTCTATCTTCTTTTTTTGTCAAATCTGCTTGAACAAATGTTACTGATCTCCCTTCTTTTTCTATTAACAATCTAGTTTCATCCCAATTTGTATCATAAGTTGGAATAATTAAATCAGCACCGGCTTTTGCTAATGCTACAGCATACCCTTGACCAAGTCCTGTATTTCCTCCTGTAACTATAGCTACCTTTCCATACAATCTAAAAAAATCCATTGAAAATTCATCTAAAATATTTGACATAATTCCACTTCCTCTTTTCTGCTTTTATCTTAATTCGTTAATTTTTATATGATCCATATCATCAAAAGTCTTGTTTTCTCCACACATTCCCCATATAAATGAATAATTTTGAGTTCCAATTCCTGAATGTATTGACCAGCTTGGTGAAATTACTGCTTGTTCATTCTTCATCACTATATGCCTTGTTTCTTGTCCTTCACCCATAAAATGAATTACTGCTTGATCTTCAGGTACATCAAGATATAAGTATACTTCCATACGTCTTTCATGAGTATGACATGGCATGGTGTTCCACCCACTTCCCTGCTCTAGTATTGTTAACCCCATTACTAACTGACAGCTTTCACATACTGCAGGATGAACATACTGATTTATTGTTCTTTTATTCATGTTTATTTCATCGCCACATTTTATTTTATTAGCTTTTTCCAAATCTATTTTTACTGTTGGATATGATTTAAGTGCTGGTGCAGAATTTATATAAAACTTAGCTGGCTTTTTTTCATCTACTGATTTAAATTCTATATTTTTAGTACCTTGCCCAACATATAATCCATCTCTATATTTTAGATTATATTCTACTCCATCTGCTATAATTGTTCCTTCTCCACCTACATTAATAACTCCAAGCTCTCTTCTTTCCAAAAAATAATCTGTTCCCAATTCTTTAGAAGCTCCAAGCTTCAATGTTTCTTTTACTGGTGTAACTCCACCAAATATGATTCTATCATTATGGCTATAAACCAAGTTCACTTCTCCATCAACAAATACTTTCTCAACTAAATAATGCCTTCTTAAAGTTTCTGTATCATACTGTTTAGAGTCTTCTGGATGATTTGAGTATCTAATTTCCATTTTCATAACATTCTCTCCTCCTATAATAAGTTTATAATCAGTTAAATAACTGATATAGGCCCATTTATTTCATATTTTATTGTTAAATACTATATTATCTTTACAAATTGAATATTATTTATTACAAATCTAATTTAATTTCTCTTTAATAAAACGTCTTTTTCGTATTCCTTTACTTCCTTAATCCAACTTTCACCAACTGGTACATTGTTCTTTTCACAATAGTAATTCCAAATATCTCCCATTGGGTAAGTTTTGAATTCTTCCATTAAAGCCAATCTTTCTGTGAAATTTCCTTCTTCTTGTAATTCCCTTAACTTATCATTTGGCGTTAACATTGCATTTAGTAATGCCTTAATCATATTTCTTGAACCAATTGTCCATGCCGCAATTCTGTTAATACTTGCATCAAAGAAATCAAGACCAATAATTACTCTATCTAATGCATCATTTCTTACTATTTCTTTAGCTATTTCTTTAAGTTCATCATCATAAACTACAACGTGGTCCGAATCCCATCTAACTGGTCTACTTACGTGAAGAGCTACTTTTTCATCGAATAATAGCATTGCAGAAAGTTTATCTGAAACAACTTCCGTTGGATGATAGTGACCTGTGTCCATTAATGACATTATGTTATTTTTAGCTGCGTAATTTAAATAAAATTCGTTTGAACCTACTGTATAAGCTTCTGCTCCTATTCCAAATACCTTTGACTCAACGCAGTCAAGGTTATATTTTCTATCTATTTTAACTTTAAAAATTTCATCTAAAGATTCTTTAAGTCTTCTTCTTGGTCCCAATCTATCACTTGGAACATCTTTATAACCATCTGGAATCCAAATATTAGTTAAGCAAGTTTGCCCTAATTCTTTACCAAAGTATTCTCCAATTTTTCTTGATGCAATTGCATGTCTTATCCAGAAGTCTCTTATTTCTTTATCTGGGTGAGAAAGGGTTAATCCATCTGCTGACTTTGGATGAGAGAATATTGTTGGATTGAAATCTAATCCCAATCCGTTTTCTTTTGCCCATTTAACCCAATTTGCAAAATGTTCTGGTTTTATTTCATCTCTGTCTACAAATTCGCCATTAGTTTCTAAGTAAATTGCGTGAAGATTAACTTTATGCTTTCCCGGAATTAAGCTTAATGCTTTATCTAAATCTTCTCTAAGTTCTTCAGCATTTCTAGCTGCACCTGGATAGTTACCATTACATTGAATCCCCCCAGACAGCTCATTTTGAACTACTTCAAACCCCTTAACATCATCACCTTGCCAACAATGGACTGATATTTTAACTTTATTAAGTTCTTCTAAAACTTTATCTACATCTATTCCCCATTTTTCATACTCTTTTTTAGCTAATTCATATTTTTCTTTAACGTTCATTTTTATTCCTCCTAATTTTATAGTTATATTTACTAGTTACCTTTAATATTTAATTGTTTGAGTTATTTTTATCATAATAAGATTTATTTTATATTTAATTTGCTTTAAAAACCTTAATATCGAAAGATCCTTTAATCGCGCGTCTAGCTTCTCCTAAATCTTTAAAAATACCTTTACTTATCATTTGAGCAACGATATTTCCTATGGCTGTTGCTTCAACTGGACCTGCAAGTACTTCTTTACCTGTGACTTTAGCAACCAATTCATTTAAAAGATTATTCTGACAGCCTCCACCAAAGATATTTATTCTTTCAAATTCCTTTTCAAAGATTTCCTCTAAGTTAGAAACAGCTTTTTTATAACAGTGAGCTAAGCTATTGAACACACAAATAGCTACTTCTCCTACTTCTTGAGGAACCCTTTGGCTAGTTTCAATACAATATAATTTTATTTCCTCAATCATGTTCTCTGGTTTAAGGAATCTATCATGATCTACATCTACTATTGATGGAAAATCCATATGTTCTTTTGCCAAATCTACTAATTGTCCAAAAGAATATTTATTATCTAAATTTCTTCTAACCTCTTGTATTACCCATAGACCCATAATGTTTTTTAGGAATCTATATCTATAATCTATTCCACCTTCATTTGTGAAATTATATTCCATAGCTTGGGGCACACAAATTGGGAATCTATTTTCAACACCAATCAATGACCAAGTTCCTGAACTTAGGTAAATACTGTCGCTGTCATTACAGACTGATGATATAAATGCTGAACCAGTATCATGGGTTGCAGGAAGTATAACTTCCATATCAAATCCAAATTCCTGTACTAGCTCTCTTCTTAAAGTACCAAGGCTAGTTTTAGGTAGTTTTATCTCTTGGAAAATATCTTTTTTAATTCCAAGCTCATCTAACATTTTTTCATCCCAAGTTCTCTCAAAAGAATTAACTAACTGTGTTGATGATGCATTAGTATATTCATTGACTTTTTTTCCTGTAAGTAAGAAATTTAAATAATCAGGAACCATTAAGAAAGTTTTCGCCTTATCTAATGTTTCAGGATTATTTTTCTTTATAGAAAGTAATTGATATACTGTGTTAAATCTTTGAAACTGAATTCCTGTATATAGGTAGATCATATCTTGCGGAATAATCTTGAACGCCTCTTGCATCATTCCTTCAGTTCTATCATCTCTATACGCAACTGCATTTCCAAGCATTTTATCGTTTTCATCTAACAAAACAAAATCTACTGCCCAAGTATCTATACCTATGCTCTTTGGAACTTTTCCTATTTCCTTGCACTTTTTAATTCCTTCTTTTATATCCTTAAATAATTGTTCAATATTCCAACAATATTCATTACCTATTTTTCTAATCCCATTATCAAATCTATATATTTCTTCTAAATTTATCTTTCCATTTTCTACTGATCCTAAAATATGCCTTCCACTAGAAGCTCCAATATCAATGGCTAAATAGTAATTCATATCTTTCCTCCTATTCTTTTTGGTTCACCACACTGTAACTAAATTATATTGTATAAAGAAATTATTTTTTATATCTAGGTTTGTTTAAATTATTATCCTTATTTGCACTTACAAAACTTTATAATCTTCTTATGCAATTTTTCTTTTATATCTTGAATTGCTTGCAAGTATGAATAAATATTAGGTGACTTTTCAGTGAGAAAATTTCATGCAACTTCCATCTAAATAAAAATTCTATATCATCCTCCACTATTACATATAAGTATCTGTAATAGTAATCACCTTTAATCCTGTTAATAAAATTAATGGTAATGTATTATAAATATTTAAATTTCTACTAATTTCTTACTGCAAAAAATCAGATTTTTATATTGTACAACCCCTAACAATATAGTATAATTACTATAAAGAATGCTTAAGGCTATGGAAGTCTTGGCAGTTTTATATATGATAACTATGTCTAATTGAATAAGATTTTAGCAAAGGAGCTAGAGAATATTAAAAATGATTCTTGGGCTTTTTATTTTTTTATATGAATTTTTTTCCAAATATGAATTTACATGGAAGTAGTTTATATATCTTAATTTCTTATTTCTTATTGACAATTTATCATTTATACTCTAAAATTTTTTTTAAATTATTAATGTTTTTAATTAGTTAATATTAATTTAAATAAATGTTGTGTATTCTGAAAGGAGATCTTATTAATGAACAAAATCAATGAAATTTTTGCTTCAAATGTATTCAGCGATGCTGTAATGAAAGAACGTCTTCCTAAAGCTACTTACAAAGCTTTAAAAAAGACAATTGAAAAAGGAACTTCTCTTGAGCCAGACGTAGCAGATGTTGTTGCAGCTGCAATGAAGGATTGGGCTGTTGAAAAAGGCGCTACTCACTTCACTCACTGGTTCCAACCTATGACTGGAATTACTGCTGAAAAGCACGATTCTTTTATAAACCCAACTTCTGATGGAAAAGTTATATTAGAATTCTCAGGCAAAGAATTAATTAAAGGTGAACCAGATGCATCTTCATTCCCTTCAGGAGGGCTAAGAGCTACTTTTGAAGCTAGAGGATATACTGCATGGGATTGTACTTCACCAGCATTTATAAAGGACGATTCTTTATGCATACCAACTGCATTCTGTTCTTATAATGGGGAAGCTTTAGATAAGAAAACTCCATTACTACGTTCAATGGAAGCTTTAAACAAGCAAGCTCTACGTGTTTTAAAATCATTAGGTAATACTACTACTAAAAGAGTAATTACAACTGTTGGTCCTGAACAAGAATACTTCCTAATCGATAAATCAATGTATGATGCTCGTAAAGACCTTATCTTAACAGGAAGAACTTTATTCGGAGCAAAACCTTCAAAGGGTCAAGAACTTGAAGATCATTACTTCGGAACAATCAAACAAAGAATTTCTGATTTCATGAAAGAAGTGGATGAAGAACTTTGGAAGCTTGGAATATTAGCTAAAACTAAGCATAACGAAGTTGCTCCTGCTCAACATGAATTAGCTCCTATATTTAGCACAACAAATATATCAACTGACCATAACCAACTTACAATGGAAATAATGAAGAAAGTTGCTGCAAAGCATGATTTATATTGCTTGCTTCATGAAAAACCATTTGCTGGAGTAAACGGATCAGGTAAGCATAATAACTGGTCAATGGGTACTGATGACGGAATGAACCTTCTTGAACCAGGTAAATCTCCACACGAAAATCAACAATTCCTTTTATTCCTTTGTGCTGTAATAAAAGCTGTTGATGAATACCCAGATTTGTTAAGAGTATCAGCTGCTAATGCTGGAAATGATCATAGATTAGGTGCTAATGAAGCTCCTCCAGCTATAATCTCTATATTCTTAGGAGATCAATTAGAAGATGTATTAGAACAAATTGAAAAAGGTCCAGCTACAAGTTCTAAGTCTGCAAGTGAATTAACTATCGGAGTAAATACATTACCTCCACTTCCAAAAGATGCAACTGATAGAAACAGAACTTCTCCATTTGCGTTTACTGGAAATAAATTTGAATTTAGAATGGTTCCATCTTCTGCTTCAATTGCTGGATGTAACTTTGTATTAAATACAATTGTTGCAGAAACTTTATCTGAAATTGCAGATAAACTTGAAAAAGCTACTGATTTAGATGCTGAAATCCAAGCAATCCTAACTGATATTGTTAAGAACCATAAGAGAATTATATTTAATGGTAATGGATATTCAGATGAGTGGGTTGCTGAAGCTGAAAGAAGAGGTCTTCCAAACATTCACTCAACTGTAGAAGCTGCTAAAGCTATGATTTCTGAAAAGAATCAAGCAGTTTTAGAAAAACATGGAGTTTTAACTAAAGTAGAATCAGAGTCTCGTTACGAAATTACTCTTGAAAACTACAACAAGATTATAAACATTGAAGCATTAACAACACTTGAAATGGCAAAACGTCAAATTATACCGGCTGTAATTCAATATACTACAAGTATTGCTGAATCAATAAATACAATAAAAGCTACAGGTGTAAATGTAGATATTTCAGTTCAAACTGAATTATTAACTGAAATTTCAACTTTATTAGCTTCATTAAATAAGAATGTTGCACTTCTTGAAAAAGCAGTTGAAAAAGCTGATAACTTCGAAGGTGATATATTCGATTTAGGAATGATGTACAGATACGAAGTATTTGAGCAAATGAACACTTTAAGAGCTGATGCTGATAAACTTGAAACTCTAGTAGACGAAGAATTCTGGCCACTTCCAACTTATAGTGATATGTTATTCAACGTTTAATATAAAATCTTTATATAAAATAGAGTGCTTCTAAAAAGAAGCACTCTATTTTATATGTTATCATAAGTTAATTTTTATAATATTATTCTATAGAGATTAACAATAATTCTAATTATTCTAAAAAGCAGTAATTCTCTTGAATATAACGGTATTTTATTTATTAGTTATAAAGTTATATAATGCGCCTATAAGATTAGCATCATTTCTGAATTTACAACTAACTACATTTGGTAGTGGTAAATCAACTCCAAAGCTCTTATAATACTTGTCTACATTTCTCTTAATATATTGTATCAATATCTCTTGACTGCTTATTCCTCCACCAATTGCAAATATTTCTGGATCCAATATGCATTGTAAATTAAAAATTTGTACTGCTAACTTATAAGTGAAATCATCTAATATTTTAAGAATATCTGGATCGTTATTATTTGCATATTCAAATATCTTATATCCATCTAACTCTTCATATGGAATGCCTTTTACCTTTGACACTTCATTTATTAATGCTTTCGAACCGCTTATACATCCCCAACACTCCTCAGTGTTATTTACATTCGTACTTATAAAACTAAACTCACCGGCAAAGAAATTCTTTCCTTTATGGATTTTCTTATTTCTAACTATCCCTCCACCTACACCTGTTCCTAGCACTATCACAACTCCATCATTAAAATCTTTCAAACTTCCTTTCCAAACCTCTGCTAAAGCTGCGCACTTCCCATCATTCTCTATTGTAATCTTTGTAGGACATCTCTCTCTAAGAATTTTTACAATTTCTTTCTTTTCATTATATGATAGAGCACCACCTGTATAAGCATAACCTTTTTCACTATCTAATACCCCTGGCATGCTTATAGCTATTCCTTCTATATCTTCTTTATATTTATCATATGTTTCACCTATTGCCTCTATAAAATTTTCAATCTTATCAAGCGGTGTTGGTTTCTTACCTTTTTCAATAAACTCTAACTCTTCTGTCATAAGTGCATACTTAATAGAACTTCCCCCAACATCTAAAGCTAAATATCTCATATTTCCACCTCTCAGCAATATATTTAAAATTTAATAAAATCACATTCTATCGCCTAATATTTACAAAAATAACGTTTACTTAAATAATCATAACATAACGTTAAGTTCCTTTCAATTTAAAATAAGTAGTTTTAAAATATATATGATGCAATAATAAATTTACATTTAAAATTCTAGCAATCCATGTGTTTAGATGAGACTAAAATGTAGAATCTTAATTGTAATATATATCAGTTATTAATAAAAAAGTGCTATTTACTTTCGCGAGATCACTTTTTTATTAATAATTCATATATACATTTAAGTTTTATTTATATTCCATTTATTTCACTCTTAGAATTTTTCCTCAATTAAATAAACCTCAAATTATTAATCCTATTTATTTTATATTCTCTAGGTGTCATCCCAAATTTTTGCTTGAATATCTTGTAAAAGTATGTTTGATTCTCATATCCTACAAACTCAATTATCTCAACAATCGAATATTCAGTTGACTTTATTAATTCAACTGATTTACTTAACTTCTTTTCTTGCAATAATTCTTTAAAAGTCATTTTAGTATGTTTTTTTATTAATTTGCTAAGTTTATAATCCCGCTGATTTAATTTTTCTGAAAGTTCTAGAAGAGTGGCAGTTCTATAAAACTCTTCTATATATTTAAGACTTTGAATTATCAACATCTTCTCATAGTTATCCACAGAATATGTCTCTATATCCTGTGAATTCTTTACTAACTCCACTAATAAAAGCCCTACCAACAGCTTTATTGTTGCCTTTTTCATTATCGAAGTAGTATACAACTCAATTATTATTTTTTCTAGCAACTCTTGAATATTATCTCTTTTAGAAATTTTAAAATATAGATATTCTCCTTCATCATAATCTGTATATAATGTAGTTAATAAAAATTTACTTACTATATTTTCTTTATCTAAAAGGGTCATTATATAATCAAAAAATTCAGGTCTAATTATGAAGTTTATAATTATATCATCTTCACTTGATGCCTTTATTTCATGCGTTATATATTGATTTAAGAATATTAGTTCACCTTGCTGTAATATAATTTCCTTATCACCTATAATTTGAGTAAGCTTTCCTTGATAAACGTAATTAAATTCAATGTAATTATGATTGTGACTTGGAAAATCAATAAATCTAGTATGCTTTCTAATATCTATTAATTCCCCACTCGGCAATAACTTATTGCTATCTACAACAAAACTTCTATCATCTGTATAAATGCTTCTATTTATAGAATTTTCACCACTTAGAATATTCAATTCTTCTTCTGTCAAAGCAATAAGTTTATCGTGAATTTCTTTCAACATAAGTTAATTCTCCTTTATCATTATCTCAAGCTTCATCAAAGTATTCTCTTCTTCATCTCCATTTATCCAAGGAATTATATACACTTCATGAAAATCCTCCACCTATTTTAAATATTATTATTATTTACATAGTCCATAAGCTCATTATGAATACTTTTTATTTTCAAAGCATCCACCTTCAAAATACTGTAATATAATCACCTTCAGGTAAGACATAAAATTAATATTGAATCAATACCTATGTACTTGCGAATTAGTTTATATTTATTCATAGATTTAAAACCTTATTTATATGTTAAGCCTTGAATATATATTATATTCAGTAGTCTCACTCTACTTTTCTTTCCTAACTCTATAAACTAGAAATATTCCATAACAAACTAACATAAGAGCTATTAATATCTTGATATCGAATATATTCTCTCCTAGGATTAATGCTGATAATAATGTTCCAAACACTGGTATCAAAAAATTAAATACTGATATCAATCCTACTTTGTTATATTTTAATAATTGTGTCCAAACGACAAATGCTATTGACGATAATAATGCCATATATATAAGTAACAATGTTGATTTCACCGTAAATCCTTCTAAACTACCTCCTAGAACAAATCCTAATACTGTAAGCAAAACTCCTCCTATAAACAGCTGAAAGCCAGTTACTGTTGAAGGTTCTTGGGTTTGAGTTATCCTTTTACCATATATTGCTGACACAGCAAATATTATTGCTGCAATCATTATAAAACCTTCTCCTTTAAAAGTAACAGGTGTTCCTCCTAGCGACTCTCCATTTAAGTTAACAATTATTACTCCTATAAAACCAATAATACATCCTATTATCTTATTTAAATTTAGTTTATCATTTTTATATATAAAATGCGCTAGAATTATACTTACGAAAGTTCCTGTGCCATTTATTATGGACCCTCTAACTCCTGTAGTATATGACATTCCCACATAAAAAAATATATATTGAAGCGCAGTTTGGGTTAATCCTAATAAAGTTACTTGTCCAAATTGTTTTCTAGTAAATTTAAATCCAATTCTTTTTGACATAAGCTCAAATACAAGTATAAAGATACCTGCAAGTGTAAACCTATATCCTGCAAAAATTAATTTAGAGCCTACATCACTTATATTAAATAATGAATATCCAACCTTTATAGCTGGATATGCACTTCCCCATAAAAGGCAACATAAAGCTGCTAAAAATACAATATTTCTTCTATTCGTATAAAGTTTTCTTTCATCCATTTTATATTTTTTCTCTCCTGACTAGTGTTATAAGAGGTTCATTCAATCACTTTTTTATTCCGCATTTATTCTAATTTTATCTAATACTTCCATAACACGAATTGATTCATTTAAAGTTAAATAATCACTCTGTAGCCTTGAATCTTTTAAACAGTTATGCACCTCTTTAATTTCCGCATACATATCATCAAATTCTATATCTTTTTCAATTGTATATGACCTGCCTGAATTTAAATTAACAACAGCTTTACTAGGTCTATTATACATTGGAATTTCCATCCATCCCTTTGTTCCTCTAATAATAGCTGTTCTTTCTTTATTTCTATCAATTGCTCCCTCTACAGTTCCTATCACTCCGTTTTCAAAAGTAAGTATCGCTTTAAAATAAGAGTCGACTCCCCATTCATTTATATCCGTATAAGATTTAACATTCTTAACTTCCGAATCAACCATATCCATTACAAATGACAATGGATAAATTCCTACATCAAGTAATGCTCCACCTTGTTCTTTATCTAATAAATATGATCCTGATTTAATATTTTCTACGCGATTGCAAAAATTAGCTTCTATAGCCGTTATATCTCCAATCTCTTTACTTCTTATTAATTTCTTAATATCACTAATTATCGGAATAAATCTTGTCTTCATAGCTTCCATAAAGAACGTATTATTTAATAAAGCTTCTTTCTTTATTTCTTTCATTTCTTCTGAATTTATCCCTACAGGTTTTTCACACAACACAGCCTTTTTATGTCTTAAAGCTTCAATAGACCAGTGCTTATGCAAACCATGAGGTAATGCTATATATACAGCATCCACTTCTTCATCCATTAATAGCTCATTATAATCTTTATAGATTTTCTCACAATTATACCTATCATAAAATTCATTACGCTTTTCCTTAGTTCTAGATGCTATAGCATACAGTTTACCTTCATTAGAGTATGATAAACTCTTTGCAAATCTTAAAGCTATATTCCCAAGTCCTATAATTCCCCATCTAATCATTGCCTTTCCTCCTTATTATAGACCCGTAATTTTATTCATCCTATTTATTAAAAATTACTTTTCTATATTACTATATCATATTCTTCATGCATGTATATTAATTGCTAGCATTAATATACCCATAATTCTTGAAACATACTAAGTATGCAATTATGTATTCCTCCCTATAAAAAAATTTATAAGTAGAAAAGCCTTAAGACTAAATATATCAGACTCTTAAGACTTTAAATTAAATTTATTATGTTAATTACACTTCTACTGATTCATCAATGTCTTTCATAGTTAGTGATATTCTCTTTCTCTTTTCATCAACCTCAAGTATTGCCACCTTAACAATATCTCCAACTTTAACAATATCTAAAGGATGTTTTACAAATCTATTTGCCATTTGACTCTTATGAACTAATCCATCTTGATGAACCCCAATGTCAACAAATGCACCAAAATCTGATACATTTCTAACAGTTCCAGCTAAAACCATTCCAGGCTTTAAGTCCTTAAGTTCTATTATTCCCGTTTTAAGTATTGGCTTTGGCATTTCTTCTCTCGGGTCTCTACCTGGTTTCTTTAATTCTTTAATTATATCCTTTAAGGTAAGTTCTCCAACTTCTAATGTTTCACTTAATTTCTTTAATCCTTGGGCCTGTGCTCTTTCATCAATGTCACCTAATTTATTGTTCTTCAAGTCTTCTTTATTGTAACCAAGTAATTCAATTAACTTCTTAGCTGTATCATAAGACTCTGGATGCACTGATGTATTATCTAAAGGTTGTTTACTATCATCAACTCTTAAAAATCCTGCACATTGCTCATAGGCTTTTTGACCTAATCTCTTTACCTTTAGCAATTCTTTTCTTGATGTAAATCGTCCGACTTCTTCTCTATAATCAACAATATTCTTAGCAATAGCTGCATTTATTCCTGAAATATGTGTTAAAAGTGATGGTGTTGCAATGTTTAAATCAACTCCAACAGTATTAACTGAATCTTCTACTACACCCGCTAAAGATTCTTCTAATTTTTTAGGAGTGACATCATGTTGATACTGTCCTACCCCTATAGCCTTTGGATCTATTTTTACTAGCTCAGCCAGTGGATCTTGAAGTCTTCTTCCTATTGATATAGCACCTCTTACCGTAACATCTAAATCTGGATATTCTTTAGTTGCAAGCTCTGATGCCGAATAAACTGACGCTCCAGCTTCAGATACAATAACATATGCTAATTCTTTACCAGTTTCATTTTTTATTTCGGTAATCATTTCAGCAATAACTTCTTCAGACTCTCTTGATGCTGTTCCATTCCCTAACGATATAACATCTACATTATGCTTAGCAATAAGAGCTTTCAATGTTCTCTTAGTTCCTTCTATATCTCTTTTAGGTACTGTTGGATATACTGCTGTATTTTCTAAAAACTTTCCTGTTGCATCTAAAATTGCTATTTTACAACCTGTTCTAAATCCCGGGTCATATCCCATCACTACTTTTCCTTTTATAGGTGCTTGTAGCAATAATGCTTTTAAATTTTCTTTAAAAATATTAATAGCACCTTCTTCACCTATATCAGTTAATTCACTTCTTATTTCTCTTTCTATGGATGGATAAATTAATCTTTTTAACGAATCCCTAATCGAAAGTTTTAATTTTTCATCTAAAACTGTATTACCTTTTAGTACTTGATTTTCTAAGTATTGAATTATCTTATCTTCATTAACAGTTATTTTAACATTTAGGATCTTTTCTTTTTCTCCTCTGTTTATAGCTAATATTCTATGAGGTGGTATTTTATTTACTGCCTCAGAATATTCGTAATACATTTCATATGGAGTTGGCTCATCTGAGCTTCCCTTTGATTCTATATTACCTTCTCTAATAACAAATTCTCTTATATACTTTCTGTACTTAGCTTCATCAGAAATACTTTCAGCTATTATATCTAAAGCCCCCTGAATAGCTTCTGCACTGGTTCCTACCCCTTTTTCCTCACTTATATATTTAGCAGCTTCTTCATCTAAGTTACCGCTAAACTTTTCTTCTAAAATTAATTCTGCAAGAGGCTTTAATCCCTTTTCTGCAGCGATTGTTGCTTTTGTTCTCTTTTTAGGTTTAAATGGTCTGTATATATCTTCAACTTCTGTTAGAGTTGTTGCATTTTCTAGTGCCTTACCTATTTCATCAGTAAATTTTTCTTGCTCCTGTATTAGCCTTTTAACATCTGATTTTCTCTCTTCTAAATTTCTTAAATAAGTAAGTCTTTCAAATAACTTTCTTAAAACCTCATCTGAAAGCCCTCCTGTTGCTTCTTTTCTATATCTTGAAATAAAAGGAACTGTATTTCCATCATCTAAAAGTCCAATAACATTTTGAACTTGGCTTAACTTTATTTCTAACTCTTTTGCGATTCTTTCTTCAATTGAATTCATAATTTCCTCCTGCTTATATTAAGTTGCCCAAATAGCTATTGCCATAGCAATACTATTTTACCATATAAATCATTATTGCCATTACTATTTTTAGTAATGGCAATAATCCTATATTACTATTAATATTATAAACCTATTTCAATCGAAAGCAATAATTATATATATTTTTCTTCTATAGATGTTCTCACTTTCAATTCCCCATTTTCCTTGCTAATCTCAAGAATTAATTTTCTCAAATCCTTTTTGCTCAATTCATTATATACTACGATTTCTTGTTTTTGTCCCTCTTTATAATAACAGAGTTTGAGCTCTGTTACTTTATTCAAATAACTTAGCACTAAAGTTTTAACCACCTGTCTACCTTTTCCGATTTTTGATATTCGTAGGGGATATTTTTCTATCCCTTCAAAAATCAAATTTATATCCTGTAATTCCTCGCCTGTTAGATTTTTTATAAGCACATCTTTTGCACCTGGCATACCAAAAAACATAATTATTCCTCCCTTTCTTGCAGAGAATTTTCATATTTGTAAATAAATATATTGCTTTGCAATTAAAATTTATCAATCTCGCTATTATGCATGATGAAATTCGAATCTAATATCATATGTTTATTTAATTAACTGTAGCATGCCACCCTTGTAATACTAACTTGGATTTAAATAGATTATATAAAATCATATAATTACATCTTATTCTTAAATATAACTAATGGTAACACTATTTCAAAGCATGTCCCCTCTTCACTATCTATAATTTTTATATCTCCATTATGTTTATTTAGTATTTTCTTTGTGATAGATAATCCAAGTCCTGTTCCTCCAGTTTTCGAGTTTCTTGATTTATCAACTCTAACAAATGGATTAAATATATTTTCTCTATACCTTTGAGGAATACATTCGCCGTTATCTGATAATATAATGTAAAAATAATTATCTCTCACTTCTGTCTTTACCCCTATCCTACTCCCTACAGGATTATATTTAATTTTATTGTCCAAAATATTATTTATAGCTCTAGATAGCTTTTCTTCATTTATCATTACATAATAAGGCTCTTCAATTATTTCAAAATCATATTCAAACTTTTTATGATCAAATTCTGGAATGTAATTCGCTATTATCTGCCTAACAAATTCAGATATATCTGCTTTTACGGTAATCATTTTATAATCAGAATTATCATATAATGAAAATTCAAACAAGTCTGTTATTAATTTATTTGCTCTTTGTGAATTCTTATTTATTATATTTAAATATTCCAACTTCTCCTTTTTATCTAAATCATTATTATTAATTAGAATCTCGCTATATCCTAGAATTGATGAAAGAGGATTCTTTAAATCATGAGATATATCTAATATTAAATCCTCTTTTATTTTCTCTAATTTTTCTTTCTGACTTTTTTCATTTTGTATAGTCCCTGCCATCATATTGAATCCATTTGCTAATTCAAGAAACTCATTTTTTTTGTCTATATCTAAACGTATATTATAATTACCATGTGATATCTCTATTACTCCAGTCAATAATGTCTTTATTGGTTTTATAAATGCACTAGAAGTTGCTTTAGCTAGAATATATACTATTGAGAGAATTAATAGTACGTTAAATACCCCCATTATCTTTATTATTAAATTATGTGGAATTATTTTGGTGATTCTATTTGGTTTCGTGATCTCTGAATAAGGGAATCCAACCACCACTAAAGAATCTTCATCTTTTAGGTACTTGCTGTACAATGAATACTTAACATTATCTTTTGTTTGAATTATTGAATTGTTGAAGTCTGATAATGCAAACATTGTTCTAATATCGTCATTTAGCGATTCTTCATTATCCTTTGTTAGCCCAAATAAATACATGTAGCTTTGTAAATTTATATTTTTAAATTCATCGATAACATGTCCTCTTAAACAACAAACTTTATTCTCATTGTTTATTTTTATCATAAAACCATCTACATCAGCCAAGTCCCCATCAGTTATACTTGTATAATCTTTTACAAGCTTATTTTCTAGGTCTCCAAAGTAAGAATTGTATGTACGAGGGCCGCACAAAGCTCCATAAGCAACAATAGATCCAATAATGGCTATTAATAATATTATGTTTATAGCTATATATCCTAAAAAATATATAAAGAATAATTCTGTTGTGACACTCCTTTTTATTTTTTTAGCCTTCATGCATTGTAACCCTCTCGATTTTATAGCCTATTCCTCTTATAGTTTTTATGTAAATTGGATTTTTAGGATCATCTTCTATTTTCTCTCTAATATGGCTCAAGTGGACCATTATATTATTAGAATCACCAAAATAAGCTTCCTCCCATACTTCTTCATAGATTTGTTTCTTAGTAAATACTTTCCCTAGGTTTGAAACTAATAACTTTAAAATTTTGAATTCTTTTGGATTCAAATCAATTTTTCTATTCCCTTTATAAACTTCAAACGTCTCAGTAAATAGTTTTAAATCCCCTGTTGAATAAATTATGTCTTTATGTTCAGCATATTTGTAACATCTTCTAAGATTAGATGCCACTCTAGCAGATAATTCAATTGGGCTTATAGGCTTTACTAAATAATCGTCGGCTCCAAGCCCTAAAGCCAAAACTTTATCAGAATCATTCCCCATTGCTGTAATACAGATTATAGGAATAGTAGACACAGCTCGTACCTTTTGTATTACTGAGATTCCATCAACATTTGGCATCATTATATCTAATAAAATTAAATCTATTTTTTGATTTTCAAATATATTTAAAGCTTCTCTTCCGTCAGATGCTTCATAAACTTCATAATTTTCCTTCCTCATATGTAATGAAATAAGATTTCTAATATCCTTTTCATCTTCAACTATTAGAATATTCATAAATTCAACTCCTCTATTAATATGAATATATTTTATCATATTTCAGTGACATTTTAGGAATTAATTTCAATTATTAATTCTTATCTTATAGAGTAACTATAAATAATTACTTGATTTATATAAAATTTGTTATTGCTTCAATAAAAATCTAACTGTATAATTATTATGTAAATATTTACCAGGGGTGATGAATTTATGATTAAAAACATTAGTAGAATATGCTCTTTCTCATTATTATTTTTGCTCTCAATACTTGCTTTGAATGAATTTCAAATAATGAGTTACTCACCTAACTTAAAAAATATATTTTATTTCCTAGTATTAATTTTGATTATGTTTTCATCTGTTACAACGCTTCTAACAAATAAATCAGGCTTCTTTAAATTTGTTAGTGTAGTAATAATGACAGCATTGATAGTTGGCGGGATTATGTCTATACTTAAACCAGGACTTAATATATCTTTATATGTCTGTATAATTCTTATTGCTGTCTATTCTTTAATTGATATATTTTATAAGGCTGCTTAGCTATAGAAAATATGCTTGTTTATATTCATTATTATTTGATATCACCTTTATTTTTGAAACTTCTAGCATAAATCAGAAAGACTTCTACCTAAAATTATTAGATAGAAGTCTTTTTATATAATCAAATATTAAGTTTTTTACTGCTGTTTTAAATATGCATTTATAAACATATCTATTTCACCATCCATTATTGCTGTAACATTTGACGTTTCCATATTAGTTCTATGATCTTTGACCATACTGTATGGATGAAATACATATGACCTTATTTGGCTTCCCCATCCCATATCTTTTAATTCTCCAGTTAAATCCTCAATTTTTTCTTTATGTGCTCTTTCTTTTAGCTCAACTAGTTTAGACTTTAGCATTTCCATCGCTGTATCTTTGTTAGAGAACTGGCTTCTTTCATTTTGGCACTGTACAACTACTCCAGTAGGAATATGAGTTATTCTTACTGCCGAATCTGTTTTATTAACATGCTGACCTCCAGCGCCTCCTGATCTATAAGTATCTATTTTTAGATCATCAGATCTTATTTCTATATCTTGTTCCTTTGTAAGTTCCGGAAGAACTTCCATAGATGCAAATGATGTTTGCCTCTTGCCATTAGCATTATATGGCGATATTCTAACCAACCTATGAATACCTTTCTCCGCTTTTAAGTAACCATATGCATATTCTCCAGTAACTTTTAAAGTAACACTTTTAATTCCAGCTTCATCTCCTGGGAGTAAATCTAGAGTCTCAATACTATAGCCTTGTTTTTCACACCATCTTGTATACATCCTTAAGAGCATTTCTGTCCAATCATTAGCATCAGTCCCTCCAACACCAACATGAAGTGTCAAAATGGCATTATTTTTATCATATTCTCCACATAAAAGCACTTTCATATTATAATCATCAATCTGTGCTTGTATATCTCTTAACGTCTGTATTATTTCATTAGCAGATTCTTCATCGTCATCTTCCATAATTTCTTTTAATACTTCTATATCTTCAATTTGAGACCTCAATTTATCGAAACTTTCAATTTTGTCTTTTATCAATTTACTCTTTTTTGTAACTTCTTCCGCCTTTTTTATATTGTCCCAGAAACCCGATTCTTGCATTTGATATTCTAACTCATTAAGCTCCTTCTCTAACCTATCTCGGTCAAAGTGAAGCCCCCATTTCTTCTATAGATTTTTTTATACCTGGAAGTTTAACTAATTCCTTTTCAAGTTCAATTATCATCTATTCTTCACCTCTTTCAAAAAATCTAGTATTAATAAGAATTCCGCAGAAGCTCTTTAAGACTGCATTTAATTCTAAATGACAATTCTTTAAACCTCTACGGAATTTATTATACCATATTTATCATTTTCTAAACTCTTTAGAGTTTACTACAAAGTTTTAAATTTATTTATGCTTCTCTTCCGCAACAATTTTTAAACTTCTTTCCACTACCACATGGACATAATTCATTTCTTCCGTGCTTATCTAAATTTCTAACAGGAGCCACTGGCCCCGCACTAGGTCCACCTGGTTGATTTTGTCCTGGACCTGGAGCCGCAGCACTTGAAGATTCCTCATGAATTGCTGCAGTTTCTTGAGCAACCCTTACTCTTTCTGGGGCAATTTCTATTTTAACATGGAATAATAGCCTAACTGTTTCTTCCTTGATTGCCCTAATCATTTCATTAAACATTTCGCTACCTTCCATTTGGTACGCTTGAACTGGGTCAATTTGCTTAAATGATTGAAGCCCTATACCTTGTTTTAAATGATCCATATTATCTATATGATTCATCCATTTAGTATCAACAGCTCTTAAAAGAACAACTCTTTCAACTTCTCTTAATCTTTCTGCACCAAACTCTTCTTCCTTTTGTTCATAGAATTTGCGTGCTGATTCATATAAGCTTTCAACTATTTCTTCATTTGACATATTTTCAAGACTAGGTAAATTAACTGTACCTGGCGCTATACATATATCTTGTAAAGCAACCATTAAATGCAAGAATTCTTCTCTATAATCTTCTGATTCACCTGTAACATAAGTATTAACAGCTTCAGCAATAATATCCTTTGTCATTGACAATATTTCTTCTTTTACATCTTCGCCTTCAAGAACTTCCGATCTTTGTTTGTAGATAACTTCTCTTTGGATATTCATTACATCATCATAACCTAATAATTGTTTTCTAATATCAAAGTTATTACCTTCAACCTTCTTCTGAGCATTCTCAATAGCTCTCGAAACCATTTTACTTTCAATTGCTTCTTCTTCTTGAAGACCTAATTTTTCAACAACACCTTGAATCTTTTCTGATCCAAATATTCTCATTAAATCATCTTCTAAAGAAATAAAGAATGTTGATTCACCTGGATCTCCTTGTCTTCCTGAACGTCCTCTTAACTGATTATCTATTCTTCTTGATTCATGTCTTTCAGTACCTATTATTTTAAGACCACCAAGTTCAACTACACCTTCACCAAGCTTGATATCAGTACCTCTACCTGCCATATTAGTAGCTATAGTAACCATGCCCTTTTCACCAGCATGACTTATTATTTCAGCTTCTTGTTCATGAAATTTTGCGTTTAATACTTGATGCGGTACACCTTTTTTCTTAAGCATACTTGAAACAAGTTCTGACTTTTCAATACTTACTGTACCAACCAATACTGGTTGGCCTTTAGCATGAGCTTTCTCAACTTCTGAAGCAACAGCTTTTATCTTTCCAATCTCAGTGCTGAACACTAAATCCGGATTATCCTTTCTAGCTATTGGCCTATGTGTTGGAATAACAATAACATCCAATCCGTAAATTTCTCTAAATTCATTTTCTTCAGTCAATGCAGTACCAGTCATACCTGATAACTTTTTATACATTCTGAAGTAATTTTGGAATGTAATAGTTGCTAAAGTTTTTGATTCTCTGGCGATTTTAACTCCTTCTTTAGCTTCTATCGCTTGATGAAGACCATCCGAGTATCTTCTACCTTCCATAAGTCTTCCTGTAAATTCATCAACTATTATTACTTCTCCATCTTTAACCATGTAGTCTTTGTCTCTTCTCATGGCAAAGTTTGCTTTTAATGCTTGAGTTACATAATGTTGTAATTCTATATTGTCAGCATCAGCATAATTATCCACTTTAAATGTTGCTTCTGCTTTTCTAACACCTTCATCAGTTAGCATTACTGCATTTGCTTTTTCATCCCTAGTAAAATCCTTCTCTACAACTAATTTCTTTGCAAAATAGTCTGCAACCTTATAAAATTCAGTAGACTTTTCTCCTTGACCTGAAATTATAAGAGGAGTTCTAGCTTCATCTATTAATATCGAGTCAACTTCATCGACTATAGCGAAATTCAACGGTCTTTGAACTCTTTCTTCTTTATAGATAACCATGTTATCTCTTAGGTAATCAAATCCAAATTCATTATTAGTTCCATAAGTAATATCTGATGCATATGATTCTCTTCTTTGATCATTATTTAATTCATGTACAATAACACCTGTATTCAATCCTAAGAAACCATATAACTCACCCATCTGCTCAGCATCTCTTTTTGCAAGATAATCGTTAACTGTTACTATATGAACACCATTTCCACTTAATCCATTCAAGTACGCTGGTAAAGTAGCAACTAGAGTTTTACCTTCACCTGTTTTCATTTCTGATATTCTACCTTGGTGAAGTATCATACCACCCATAAGTTGTTCATCATAATGCTTCATCCCTAAAACTCTTTTTGACGCTTCTCTTACAACTGCGAATGCTTCTGGTAAAATATCATCTAATGTTTCACCATTTGCTAATCTTTCTTTAAATGCTGGAGTTTTTGCCTTTAACTCCTCATCAGAAAGCTTTTGCATCTCTTCATCTAGATCATTTATTTTTTGTATAGTAGGTTTGAGTCTTTTAACTTCTCTTTCACTATATGTTCCAAATACGGCATTTAATAGTCCCATAATGTCATCCTTTCGAAATTATATATTTCACGTTAATTTCCAATATATTTTAACTATCCATAATTCATAATCTGTAATTTATTTTATAAATCACGTATTTTATAATTATAACATTTTACTTAACTTATTTTCAATAAAACTCATGATTTTTATATTAAATCCTATATAAAGCACCCAATTTTAACTTTTTTTTAATATTTTAATCACAAATTATTAATATTAATTGAAAATTTTATGTAAAAATATCTTCAACATATTTTCAATCATGTAATATGAAAAATAACTGCCCAATGATGCAAGTTAAACAAGCATATTGGACAGTCATTATTAAAATCTTTTATATATTATATGAATTCTGGCTCTAATAAACCATAATCTCCATCTTTTCTTCTATAAATTACATTTACCTTGCTACTATCTGCATCTTGATATACAAAGAAATTATGTCCTAATAAATCCATTTGAAGAATTGCCTCTTCAGAATTCATTGGTTTTACTCCAAATTTCTTTACCTTAACTAATTTACCTTCCTCCTCTTCTGATGGCTTAATATCTATATTATTTATTTCTCCAAATCTCAATGATCCGCTATGTTTTCTAGACAATCTAGTTTTTTGTTTTCTAATTTGTCTTTCTAATTTATCTTCTACTAAATCTAAAGATTTATACATATCAGAAGTCGACTCTTCGCCTCTTAATACTACCCCATTAAAAGGAATCATAATTTCTATTTTATGTCTATTTTTTTGAACACTTAGTGTAGCCTTAGCTTCTACATTTCCTTCAAAATACTTTTCCAATTTGCTTATCTTTTTTTGCACTATTTCTTTTAGTGCCTCTGTTAGTTCCATATTTTTTGCTATAACTGTGACTTTCATAAATTCCAGCCCCTCTCATATGAAAAAGTTTTTAAACTTAATATCTTTAAGTTATTAATATTTTATCACTTTTTTATTAACTTAACAAGATAATTATCAGTAAATTCTGAAAACTAAAGACAAAAAATAAATCTAATCGCAAACTTTAGATTAGATTCCTCACATTTCCTATTAATGATAATTTTAAAACAAATAGAAGTAAAGCTAGTTGACCTGGTTTTTGACCCCACACTCGCCTGCTGGAGCTTTTGCTAATAGAATTTAATCCCTCACTACTAACCCTCTCAGAATACAATCTGGCAGGACTTACTTCTATACCGCACCATGCTCCTTAGACATTTTGTCTAAATTACGTGGATCGTTTTGCCTGCGACTAGCTTCGACTTTCAACCACAAACCTAGCTTTACATTAATATTATATATGACTTTTAGCTAAGGTCAAGAGTTTTATGTCTTTTACTTGATATTTTCTTAGTAATTTATATGCTTCTTTAAGCGTTGCCCCTGTAGTTGTAACATCATCTACCAATATAATGTTATATTTCCTAATTTCTAATCCTTTTTTTATTCTGAATGCATCTTTTATATTTTCATATCTTTCATCCCTCTTTAATTTTTTTTGTTCTTTCGTTTCTTTATCCTTTATCAAAATTTCTAGGACTTCAATTGATAAATCCTTAGCTATTTTTTTTGCTATATACTCGCACTGATTAAATCCCCTAATCTTTTTAGATTCTTTTGATAGTGGTATATAAGTTATTATATACTCCTGATATTTCAAGTTTCTTGTAATATATTCTTCTAAAAATTCTGCCAGTATATCTCCTGCTGTGAAATTGCTTTTGTATTTGAATTTAAGTATTAAATCTTTTAATACTCCTCCATAATACCCATAACTTATTATTTCATCTTGATATGAATCTGCTATTGTTTTTATACTTTTCACGCAATGTTCACATATTCCAAAACAGTTATCCTGTTTACATATAATGCAATAATTCTCTCTTGGATATATAACTTCAATTAGTCCTTCTAATATCCTTCTTATAATTCTATTAAACGCTTTTCCCATACTTTTTTATTGAAATCTCTTGCCATATTTTTTGTCTTCTCCATGTCTTCTGATATATCGTTTGATACCAAAAGAACCTCTGGTAATTTTAGATTTACATTTCTTATCTGACCGCATATATATAAAAGTTTTTTATACGTATATCTTTCATTATCAGCGAAAAGTACTACTGCATCATCCATATAGCAATATTCAAGTAACTCCTCTATTTTATTAGTTACTATAAATATTGCCTTATCCTTATACTTTGATACTTTTTCACTCTTTTTTATATCATCATTTCTTGAAACTTTTATTACCTTTACATCTGAAAGTTTTAGCTTATTACAAAAATAATCATATACTATATCAAGCTTCTCCTTATTAGGTACATAAATAGCTACCTTATGACTATTTTCCCTAAACCATTTAAGATAATCATAAAGAGAAAATGGAATATCTAAATTTAGATCTATTCTTGTTGTTAATACTCTAGGCTCTACAAACGGTTTTTTATAATTATATGCTGCAAGCTCAAACTTTTCCCCTACTAGAGTCGTCTTTTCTATGCTATAAAGCATACCTCTCTCTCCTATGTTTGAACAAATCTCTAACATTTCTCTTATATTCGCACTACTCAGGTTTGAAAAATATGTTATATCATCAAAAATAATTAAATCATAGTTCTGTTTAATTTTCGTTAGGTTGTTATAGTGTACGAAAGTAAGTTTAGTATTTGAAATTTCTTTTATAATATATGAATGAGTTATATCAGAATACATTTCCCTTGTTATATTTACTAACTCTTTGTTTTCACCTTCCTTTCCCCATACATATAAAACTTTTCCATTCATTTGAGAAACCTTGCTTATTATCCTTGAAAAAACACATGATGTATTAAATGGAACTGTTATTATTGTCAAAAATTTAATATTTTTCTTATACCAATAATCTATCTTATCAAATGCATACTTTAAATCTTCTAAAGTTACTTTACATAAATTCCTCATACATCTATCTCCTTTCACCTATTCTTCAAATTCATCTTTTGTTATTATATCTCTTATTCTATATTTCAACGATGAATACCTTTCTATACTATTTGTATTATTAATCATATACATTAATGCTTTTTGGAACCCAACAACCACTACTAATTGTTTTGCTCTTGTAATTCCTGTATAAAGCAAATTACGATTCATAAGAAACGGTGATCCCATAAATACTGGAATTATTACAACCTTAAATTCACTTCCTTGGCTTTTATGTATTGTAGTAGCATAAGCCAAATCTAATTCGTCTAAAAAATTGAAGTCATATATAACTTTTCTTTCTTCATCAAATATAATTGTGAGTGTTTTTCTTTCTTCATCTATGCTTTCTATAAATCCTAGATCACCATTAAAAACTCCAACTCCTTCATTTTCTCCATAACCACCAATCCTAATCCACTTTAATGTATAATTATTTTTTGTTTGCATTACCTTATCACCTTCTCTTAAAATTATATCTCGAGAAGTTTTTTCTTTCTTATCTTTTGATGCTGTATTAAACATTTCTTGAAGCTTAGTATTTAAATTTGTGACTCCAAGTACTCCTTTTCTCATAGGAGTTAAAACCTGCATGTCTTTCAATTTATTCCAGGACTTATTGAATTTAGGAAGTCTTCTATTTATTAAATCTATTATAGTATTTGCAATTCTATCCTGATTTTCTTCATTAATGAAGAAAAAATCTTTATCCTTTTGATTTAGCAAAGGCATCTGCCCCTCATTTATTCTATGAGCGTTTACTACAATTAAACTTTCTGATCCTTGTCTAAATATCTCTTTTAATCTTACTACTTTTATATATTCACTTTCTATAAGATCTTTTAGTACATTTCCTGGACCAACAGAAGGTAATTGATCAACATCTCCCACAATTATTAACCTAGTTCCTAAATTAATAGCTTTTAGTAGATTCTGCATTAAGGTAACATCAATCATAGACGCCTCATCAATTATTATTACATCGCAATCTAGAGGCGATGATTCTCCCTTTTCAAATACTGATTCATCATCCTCCGAAACACCCATTTCTAATAATCTATGTATAGTTTTTGCTTCCCTTCCTGTTGATTCAGTCATTCTCTTTGCAGCTCTTCCTGTTGGCGCTCCAAGTATTACCTTCATTCCATTATTCTCATATATATGTATTATTGCTTTTATAATTGTAGTTTTTCCTGTCCCCGGACCACCAGTAATTATCTCTATACCATTATTAAATGCACCAATGATTGCTTCTCTTTGTGATTCTGCAAATTTTATATTTTGTTCTTTTTCAAAAACATTAATTTCAAAATCAACATCTGAATTTATAGTTTGTATTTGCTGCAACCCTAAAGTTATTATTTTACTAGTAACACCAAGTTCACAATAATAATATTGAAGTAAAAATCCTACTTCAGTACCGTTTATGTTTTCAATGATAATTTTTTGCTGCGCAGCCATATCATATATATTTTTTTCAATTAATTCGTTAGATATTAATAAATTATTTTCGCACTCTTCTATTATATTATCTTTAGGCATAAATGTGTTTCCTGCAGAACAGAATTGATTCATAACATATTTAATTCCACTTTGAATTCTAAAATCCGAATTCTTTTCAATCCCTATACTCATAGCAATTCTATCAGCTGTTTTAAACCCGATTCCTGATATTTCATCGCATAATATATAAGGATTATTAGACACTATCTGCTTTGCATTTGGACCAAATTTTTTATATATTTTTACACATTGATTGTTAGTAACTCCATGCTTATGAAAATATAAAATTATGTCTTTTAAACCTTGTTGCTCTATATAAGATTCATATATTATTTGAAATTTCTTTTCGCCTATACCTTCTATCTCCATAAGCCTTTCAATATGATTTTCCATTATATCTAAAGTTTCTTCACCAAATCTCTCTATTATTTTCTTTGCTGTAACAGGTCCAATTCCATGTATTATTCCTGCACTTAAATATTTTTCTATGCCGTCTAATGAATTTGGGAGAAGTTCTTCGTAATCCTGAATATTAAATTGATTACCAAATTGCTTATGTACTGTCCAGTATCCTGTTAACTTTACATTTTGTCCTTCTCTCAGAAAAGGAACTGTTCCCACAGCACTAATTAAGGTCTTTTCGTTTCTAATTCTGCAAACGACATAACCGGTATCCTCACTTTTGAAAACAATATTCTCAACAAATCCATTTAGAACTTCCATATAGAATCTCTCCAAATCTTTATATATTTACCTTAAACTTTCTAATAGTAAAATTTAGCTTTAAATTTTACTTTGATTTTTTCTTCTAATTATATCATAAATATTTATAGTAATTTAATTTTAATAATTTCTAGCTTATAATCCTCTCCTATTACTATATTCATGCAATAACTTTCAAATAAAGTATCAAAACTGAAACCATAACTATATAATAAAGTCTAAAAAGTGCTTAAAATTTAAACGTTTATCTCTTCTGCAATGAAGGCCCTACATTTTCAAATTAACTAGATACTTAATTTATTAGAATCCTACATGTACATTTATTATTAAAACATATATAATTACAAATTTCTCCATAATAAAAAGTCGTCTAAATTTAAGACGACTTTTTATTATTCTATGCAAACTTTTATTATCCATATAAACGTTAATAATAAAAATTTTGCTTAAGACTTATTTTATAAGTTTTTTCTTATTTCATCTACTTTATTCAATTGTTCCCATGGCAGGTTAAGATCATTTCTTCCAAAGTGTCCATACGCAGCTGTTTGTTTATAAATAGGTCTTCTTAAGTCAAGATCTCTAATTATAGCTCCTGGTCTTAAATCAAATACTCTCTCTACTATTTCAACAATCTTATCTTCATCCACTTTTCCTGTTCCAAATGTTTCAACTTCAATCGAAACTGGTTTTGCAACACCTATTGCATATGCTAATTGAATTTCTAACTTATCTGCAACGCCAGCAGCAACTAAGTTTTTAGCAACCCATCTTGCAGCATATGCAGCCGATCTATCAACTTTAGTTGGATCTTTCCCTGAGAAAGCTCCACCACCGTGTCTACCATATCCACCATAAGTATCAACTATTATCTTTCTACCTGTTAATCCTGAATCTCCTTGAGGTCCTCCAACAACGAATCTTCCAGTCGGATTTATGAAATATCTAGTTTCACTGTCCAATAATTCTGCTGGAACAACAGCATCTATAACATATTTCTTAAGATCTTCGTGAATTTGCTCTAAAGTTACTTTCTCATCATGTTGTGTTGATATAACTATAGTATCAATCCTCTTTGGAACATTATCTTCATATTCAACTGTTACTTGAGTTTTACCATCTGGTCTTAAGTAACTTAATGTACCATTCTTTCTTACTTCTGTAAGCCTTCTTGATAGTTTATGAGCCATATATACCGGAAGAGGCATAAAATCTTCAGTTTCATTAGTTGCAAAACCAAACATCATTCCTTGATCTCCAGCTCCAACTGCTTCAACTTCATCTTTTTCACCCTTTTTTGATTCAAAAGCTTCATCTACACCCATAGCTATATCTGCAGATTGTTCGTCTATTGATGTAATAACTGAACAAGTATCACAATCGAATCCAAATTTAGCTCTATCATACCCAATTTCTCTTACTGTTTCTCTAACTACCTTAGGAATATCAACGTAACAATTTGTTGTTATTTCTCCCATTACCATAACCATACCTGTTGTTGTGCAAGTTTCACAAGCAACTCTAGCCATCGGATCTTTAGATATAATAGCATCTAGTATAGCATCTGAAATTTGGTCACACATTTTATCAGGATGTCCCTCTGTAACTGATTCTGAAGTAAATAATCTTCTCATATCTTTTCTCTCCTTAGATTTAAATATTATAATTATCTCTACGAATAAAATTATTTCATTAAAAACCATATATTTAGTTTTATAGAATAATACTCGCTTATAAAAGTTTTACCTTATTTAAATACAAAAAATAGTAGTTAAACTATTTTATTAATTGTTTCTTTTATAATTTAAGCATGCGCAAACTTAAAAAAAAAAGCTCTTCGATAAGAAGAGCGTGATTTAACAATCATTTTCTTATCTTGTAGAATAACTCTACAGGAATTGGCACCTTATATAATACAGGTTGCCGGGTTTCATAGGGCCCTTTCCCTCCACCTCTCTTGATAAGAGTAACATAATTCAATTTTCAAAAGTATTCTATCATATACAATGCAATTAGTCAACATTGTTAATCAAATTTTTACACATCCTATTTTTACTTAAATAGAAAATAAAAAAGAATAAACAAAAGTTTATTCTTTTTTTGGTGGAGGAAGATGGATTCGAACCATCGAAACGAAACGTAACAGATTTACAGTCTGCCCCCTTTGGCCACTCGGGAATTCCTCCATATTATTTTATTGGAGCTGGCAATAGGAATCGAACCTACAACCTGCTGATTACAAGTCAGCTGCTCTACCGTTGAGCCATGCCAGCACATATTACTATATTAATTATTTTTATAATGGTGGGCACAACAGGGCTCGAACCTGTGACCCCCTGCTTGTAAGGCAGGTGCTCTCCCAGCTGAGCTATGCGCCCATTATAAGTTGGTGGAGGAAGATGGATTCGAACCATCGAAACGAAACGTAACAGATTTACAGTCT
>NZ_JHXK01000013.1 GCF_000621745.1 Clostridium beijerinckii HUN142
GAAGGAGTAAATTTTGACGTATTAACTAATCCGACAGAAATCTTAGTAGATGAAAATGGATGGGTTAAAGGAATGAAATGTGTAAGAATGGAACTTGGAGAACCAGATGCATCTGGAAGAAGAAGTCCTGTTGAAGTTCCAGGTTCAGAATTTGTTATGGATGTAGATACTGTAATAATGTCACTTGGAACATCACCAAATCCGTTAATTTCATCAACAACTCAAGGATTAGAAATTAATAAGAGAAGATGTATTGTAGCTGAAGACGAAACAGGTCTCACTACTAAAGAAGCAGTTTATGCTGGTGGAGATGCAGTTACAGGAGCAGCAACAGTAATACTTGCTATGGGTGCTGGTAAAAAGGCAGCAAAAGCTATAGATAAGTATTTACAAAAAAATAGAATATAGATATAAAACAAATATAATTTTTATGATAAAATCCTAAATTATAAAGCCTTGGCAATATTAAATGAATGTTGTCAAGGTGTTTTTATTTTTAAAAAATTTATAATGCATGTGAATTAAAACTTATACCAGATAGAAAGAGTTTTTTATTTAAGTAATTTGTGCTAAGAGAGTATAATAGATATATATCTAGATACAGTAAGGAGATAAAAATGGAAAATATATTAGTTAAAGAATATTATAATTGGTTTAGCTCTTATGTAAAAAAACTTTATGGGGAAGATAGCTTAATAAATCAGAATATTGAGCTTAAGGAAATACATACATTAAAAGTCGCAGAGCATGCTGTAAATATTGCGAAATCTTTAAATTTGACCCAAGAAGAAGTTAATACAGCGGAGATAATAGGATTATTTCATGATATAGGAAGGTTTGAACAATTTAAAAAGTATAAGACATTTAGGGATGCTTTTTCAGAAAATCATGCTGCTTTAGGCGTTAAAATATTAGAAGAAAATGGAACATTAAAAAACTTAGATGACAGTAGAAGAAGGATTATTATTAAAGCTGTAAATCTTCATAATGCAAAAGATCTTCCGATGGATTTAAATAACGAAGAATCATTGTTTTGCAAATTGATTAGAGATGCCGATAAACTTGATATTTTCAGAATCATTATGGAATATGAGAGAGAAAGAAAAAATCATCCTAATCCGGCGCTTGATAATTTACCTTTTACATCAGGCTACAATTCAGAGCTTATTAAAGATATTCGTTCAAACAAAAAAATTAGTAATAATTCACTGAATAATTATAATGATAGAAAAATATATGAATTAAGTTGGATAATTGATTTGAATTTTTCATTCTCTCTTAACTATATAAAGGAGAGAGACGTTTTAAAAACATTAATTAGTTGTTTACCTAAAAATGAAGAGATTGATGACTTAGAAAGGTACCTTGATAAATATATAGAAAATTCTATAACAAATTAATTTATCTGTAAAATGAACATTTTAATTACTTTCTGTTTGATAATAATATTTTATTTATGGCTATACTAGCTAACCTGAGATTACTAACCAAATGCTAAATGCTGTTAAGTTTAATCTATATATCTATAAGCATTATAATGTCTATAAAATTTAGTGGCATATAATATGTAGGCATAATAACGAATAATACTTATGTTATTTGGAAAATTAACTTTATGTAATCTTTAATTATAAAATACATTTTTATAGTAAATCATATGCTGTAATTGTCTTATAGTAGAGCACATTAAAGTAAATTACTTTAATGAAGAGTAGGTTTTGTATAGATTTATTTAAGAATAATAATTATTAAGATAGCATTGAAAAATAGTATAGTCAGGGGTGGAAAGTATGGAAAACAGTTATAATAATTTAAAAATAGCTGAACGTGGGGCTAGAGTGAGTATTATAGCGTATATAACATTATCATTATTAAAACTCGGAGTTGGCTTTCTGGCTCAATCTAAGGCATTATTAGCTGACGGAATCAATAATACTACCGATATAATAGCTTCAGTGGCAGTTTTAATTGGGCTAAAAATATCGGGAAAGCCAGCTGATGATGATCATCCTTATGGTCATCTTAGAGCAGAAACAATAGCATCATTAATAGCATCTTTAATTATGCTGGCTGTTGGTCTTGATGTGCTCTATAATGCGATTAAATCAGTTATCTTTTTTAACCCTAAGGCTCCTGATTTAATATCTGCTGTAGTTGCAATTTTTTGTGCTGCGGCTATTTACATGGTATATCGTTATAATATGAGGATTGCTGTTAAGATAAAAAGCTCTGGTCTTATGGCTGCCGCAAAAGATAATCTTTCTGATGCATGGGTAAGCATTGGTACGACTATAGGTATTGTTGCTTCTCAGTTTGGTTTTCCTTGGATAGATCCTCTTGCAGCTGTAGTTGTAAGTGCTTTAATATTAAAGACAGGATGGGATATATTTAGGGAGGCAACTCATAATCTATCAGATGGTTTTAGTAGAGAGAAGCTTGATGGTATAACTAAATCTATTAATCAAGTTCCTGGGGTTAAACAAATTAAGAATATAAGAGCGCGCGTTCATGGAAATAATATTTTACTTGATTTGGTAGTTAGTGTTAGTTCTGAATTGTCTTTAGTTGAAGGGCATTCCATTACCGAAAAAATAGAAGATAAATTGAAAGAAGATCTAGATATAACCCAAGTAATGGTTCATGTTGAGCCGGATAAGTAGAAAGTATAAATGTAGCTTAGGAAAAAATAAAATTCCTCGGCTACATTTTTATTTGGAATTAATTAAGTTGTAAAAGCAGAGTGAACCAATTTCGTGTCGAGCGAATAATATAATATGTAGAATTTTACTAATGAATATAAAGAGATAAGCATAAAGCAGGTGTTTTAATGGATATTAATCGAATTATATTTAGTATAAAACGAGGGTATTGTAGATATATTGGTTCTGGTTCTTGCAGAGAAGTATTTGATCTGGGGACTGGATATGTAGTTAAAATAGCGAAGAATGCCGCGGGAATTGCACAAAATAAAACAGAGTATTATATTTCTAATTATGACAACTCGAATTTGTTTGCGAAGGTTGTAGATGTTTCGAAAAACTTTGAGTTTTTAATCATGGAGAGAGCAGATAAGGTATATAATATTACGGAAATATGGAGATGCTTTAATGTTAAAAGTAAAAAGGAAATGTTCAATTTAAAAGAGATAAAAAATATTTCCCAAAATTATAATTTACTATTAAGCGATTTGAATAGACAAAGTAGTTGGGGAATAATTAATGGTAGACCAGTGATTATTGATTATGGATTTACCAGAGAAGTAAGGGAAAAATACTATTAAGTTGTTGTTTTATTAAAGCAGGATTGAGTGTATCATATCCTGCTAAAATATTAGATTACTAAAATTCAAGGCAAAGACGGCTTAAATTTCCTAGTTCATAATCGCGAAAAATAACTCTAGGAATTAATAATGAACTACTGCCTAATGCTATAAATAATGGAACAAAATGCTCAGGGCTTGGAACAGCTAAATCAGCATTCGGAGCTTGCTCTCTATAACTATAAAGTGAATTAAAATCATTTTCTTTTAATCTGTTAATTAGCCAGTCATCGAATTTTTCAGCCCAAGAATCGCTGCTTACAGCTTCAAAGTCAACTAAATTTAGATTATGAACTGTATTTCCGCTTCCGATAACCAGAATGTCTTCGTTACCTAAAGTTTTTAGAGAATTACCTATTTTGATTTGTTCTTCAATAGATAATTCTGAGTTTATCGAAACTTGAACAACGGGAATATTGGCTTCTGGGTAAAGATGCTTTAAAATAGTCCAAGCTCCATGGTCTAGACCTCGATTTAAATCCATTTTTACTTTTATGCCTTCATTTGACAATTTTTCTTCAACTTTTGCTGCAACTGTACTAGAACCTTTTGCCTCATATTTTACGTTATAAAGTTCTTCTGGAAATTCATAAAAATCATATACTGTCTCGTATGTGGAATCAGAAGATGATATAGTCAGTATTTCGCTATCCCAGTGAGCTGTGAACATAACAATGGCTTGGGGATTTAGTTTTTTACCAAGATTATTTAAAAATTCAGTATAATTATCTTCTTCAATGGCCATCATTGGAGAACCATGAGCCAAAAATAAAGGTTTAACCATATAATAAAATCCTCCTTTAGATTCAATAATTAATTAATATTAGATATTACCATAAAGGTCAAAGTTAATACATAAGTTTTACGGAATATTGACTAATTTAATGAATATTATTATATTTAGTATAATATCATAAGTTGCTTATCTTAATTAAGTGGTTATGATAGAATAGTAACAGGTGGTGATTAAATATGGAAAAATTTCATATGTGCCCAAGGTTTGAAAATGCTTTTGAATTACTAGGAAAAAGATGGACCGGATTGATTATAAGAACGTTATTGAATGGACAAAAACGATTTTCAGATATAGGAGAAGCAATTCCTAATATGAGTGCTCGTATGCTTACAGAACGATTTAAGGAGTTGGAAAAGGAAGGAATAATTATTAGAAAAGTTTATCCAGAAACTCCAGTACGTATAGAATATGAGTTGACAGAAAAAGGTCGTGATCTCCAAAGTGCTATGGATGAGATACAAAAATGGGCAGAAAAATGGACTTAACTAAGATAATATAAGAAATATAAAGAACTTTCTTAACTATAATAGAGGTTCTTTATATTTTTTTATTCTTTGAGAAGATCATAAAATTTAGAAGATAATAAAACAGTGCGATGCACAATACGGAACTTAACCAGAGTCGTCTGAGATTTTTTTATTATTTGAAAATTTTAAATATTATGAATTTGTATTTAAAATACTATTGACTAAGTTTTATAAGTGTGTAATAATTAATTTAAAGTTAGTTACTAAATGTAAGTAACTAATTAAAAATATTGATATAAAGTTATATGACTTTACTGTTTTTTGATAGAAAAATATATTGGTTATTCAGATATAATTTTAAATTATTATAAATAAATATTTAGAAAGAAAAAAGTATAAGTATAGAGACTTAAAAAATATATACATGATAGGAGGAATGATTAAATGTCAAAAGGTTTTTTTACTGCTGTAGCAGATAGACGTTCATATTATGGAATTAGTAAAGAAAAGGTGGTTTCTGACGATAGGATCAATGAAATTATAGAACATGCTGTAAAGCATACACCATCATCATTCAATTCACAAAGTGCAAGAGTAGTATTATTGTTGGGAGAGAATCATGATAAATTATGGGATATTACAAAGGATGCTCTAAGAAAGATTGTTCCTGCAGACAAATTTAGTCCAACTGAGGAAAAGATAAATTCATTTAGAAGTGGTTATGGTACAGTTTTATTTTTTGAAGATAATAGTGTAATAGAATCTCTTCAACAACAATTTTCACTTTATAAGGATAATTTTCCAATTTGGTCTCAGCAAGCAAGTGGAATGCATCAGTTTGTGATCTGGACTGCTCTAGAAATTGAAGGATTTGGAGCGTCACTTCAACATTATAATGAGCTTATTGAAAATGATATAAAGAAAGAATGGGGAATATCTGATAGTTGGAAACTTATTGGTCAAATGCCTTTTGGAAAACCAACAGCGGAGCCTGAACCAAAAGAATTTAAACCATTAGAAGAACGTATAAAGGTATTTAAGTAAATAGAAATATTTCAATGACTGTTTTTATATAGGGGTGATGTTATCACCCCTAAAATTTATTTGATAAATTCTAATTTTATTTTAAATTAGGAAATGATAAACTTATATTTTGCAAAAATAATTTTCTTATTTCAAATCGGAGCGTTTTTAGTTAGAAGTGGAAAGATAATAAAAGAAAACTATTTTATACCTCGTCTATGCTAAGTTTAAGCACATGTAATTATATATATTTAGTACCAGAGTCAGCATTAATTATATTTATATAGTTGACAATTAATAATATGTAACTTATAATAAACAAGCAAATAAAAATTTTTTACCTGTATTGGTAATACTTTAGTCTTTAAAATTAGAAGTGAAATTGTAATTAATTAAAGGCAACTATGGTGAACGTAGTTCAGTTGGTAGAGCGCCAGTTTGTGGCACTGGTTGTCGTGGGTTCGAGTCCCATCGTTCACCCCATACTGGGATGTCGCCAAGTGGTAAGGCAATGGATTCTGACTCCATTATTCGCAGGTTCGAATCCTGTCATCCTAGCCAATTTTTGGTTCACTAGCTCAGTCGGTAGAGCACATGACTTTTAATCATGGTGTCCCGGGTTCGATTCCCGGGTGAGCCACCAATTTATGATATGAATTGAATCTCTTAGATTGAACTTAGCATTAGTATGCTAGGTTATTTTTTATTCTCTAAAAGTTGATACTTAAATCAAATCTGCAAATACTGTGTTCTTCGTATTATGAATTATGAAAAAGACTGGTTTTGAAGATTGTCTTTTATAAAGATAATATATTCATATACCAGATTTGGCTCATATGTATTTGAAAAGGCAGATGGGTAAAAATCTCCGGTTCCAATGTCGCCTGCGATTACGTTCTTTTTAATTCATAAAAATATTGTATAGTTTTAAATATATAGATAAACAAATCAATGGCTGATTTATAATTTATAAATCAGCCATTGATTTGTGGAAAGTGACAATAGATAAGTAACAAGTTAAGGGCGAAATTTCCTTTGGGAATTTCTAAAAACATTATTTTAAGAAAAGCCTATGGCTTTTCTTTATTAACTTATCACTTGAAATTTGTCGCTAATGTCAAATTGTTATTTAATCAATATAAACAATAAACTGCATGTTATAAATACCATACTAGAAAGGAGAAACATTTTTATGCAGCAGTCATTGAAAATAAGCTGTTAAAAGCTCCTAATTGTAGGTTGTTTCACTAATGCTTGTCACAACGAAATTTGGAGCAAGCATTAATGGTGCAACTTGCAATTTAGCGCTTTCAGAGAAATTTTCATAGTCCTGTGAAATAACAATATTTCTCCTTTCGGCAGATTATTGCATAAGTCTAAGTTATCCTTGAAATATTATAGTTAAGCACTTTTGCGTTTCTTCGAACGAATAGTCCAGATGATTAGTCCTATAAAGAACCCGTAAAGTGCTGGTATTATCCATCCAAATCCATAATCAAAGCCAGGCAAATATGAGTGAGCAAAATTAACAAGCTGCTTAACTATTAAATTTTCTTGTAGAGGCTGAGGCAATGATTTGCATAAATCAAAAAATGCCGCAATAACTGTGAATCCTGTTGTCCATCTATAAACATCGCTTTGTTTATTAATAAAAGGTGCTAATAGAGACAGTATGATTAAAGTAATTACTAAAGGATATAAAAACATAAGTACTGGTATAGATAATTGAATAATATTACTTAATCCAAAGTTAGCAATTATGAAAGAGAAAACTGTAAATAAAATAGCATATTTTTTATAAGAAATAGAGTTTGGAAACATTTCACTGAACATTTCAGAACAAGAAGTTATCAAACCGATAGCTGTTTTTATGCAGGCAATTCCAACAATAAAAGCTAATAATATTTGTCCGGTGAAACCAAAGTAATGATTACTTACCATAGACAATATACTTCCACCGTTATCAGCACGGGTTACGCTGCCTAAGCTTGTAGCACCCATATAAGCTAGAGATCCATAGATAATAGTCATTCCTATAACGCTAACAAATCCTGATTTACATGTCTCTATAGCAATTGATTGAGGATTTTTAACTCCTAATTTTTGTATATTAGAAATGATAATAATAGCAAAGGCTACAGAAGCTAGTGCATCCATGGTATTATACCCGTCTAATAAACCAGTGAATAATGGTTGAGTTGCATAATTTCCTTGAGCGGGAAATTGACTTGCTTGTCCCATAGGACTTACAAATGTAGCAATTAATAAAATTGATAATAATACCAAGAAAATAGGAGTAAGATACTTACCAACCCAATCTAGAATTTGTCCTGGTTTTAATGAAAAATAAACAGTAAAAGCAAAAAATGCTAATGAAAAAATAATTAGTCCTAGCTTCAAATATTCATCAGAAATAAAAGGATGAATTCCAACTTCAAATGCAACTGTAGCAGTACGCGGAATTGCAAATAAAGGGCCAATTGTTAAATATAATAAGCATGTGAATATACTTGCATAACGAGAGCTAATAGGCCTCGCCATATCAAATAAACTTTCACTTCTCGAAAGAGCTGATGCAATAATTCCCAATATAGGTAGTCCTACACCGGTAATTAAAAATCCAATAGTAGCTGTAGAAATGTGATTTCCAGCCTGTTGTCCCATCTGAACTGGGAAAATTAGATTACCAGCACCAAAAAATAGTCCAAATAGTAATGAACCTATTAATAAGTTTTGCTGAAAGCTTAGCTTTTGTTTCATGAATAATCCTCCTTAAATATTTTCGCATTATCAAAATAATCATACTTCTTTTATTAAAGTGTTTATTTTTTTGCTTTTTGATAATACATTGTCAATTTTTAATTATAATATATTTGCTTATATTAGTAAAATTCATTTTTGAGATATTGTTTAAATTATTTTATTTAAAAATTAAAATGAAAGAGCTATTTACATGTATTGAAGTGAAATTACTTTGTCGAATAAATATATGTGTAAACATAGTTTCTTAAACAGTGACTTAAAAAAATTATGATTAACGCAATATCATAAACTTGTTTGTTGGAATTAAAAACAGTGTCTGACAATTGATTAATAAAAATAAACACTATATTGAATTGCTTAAACACTGTGTAAAAATAGTTTTTTTGTTTAAACACTATAAGCGAAAAGTTAAACAGTTGAAAAAGCAATCAAACAATAAAGATTTGCTCGTAAAAATATTTTTAAAAAAATTATTCAAAAATAAAAATATTTTCAGAAAAACAAAAAATGGTAAAAGCTTTATATAATAAGGTTTTCCATCTTTTAAGTGAAATAAAGAGAGTTTTTTAATACTATCTTTTAAAAAAGCTTTTGTAGAGTTTGGCATCTATATTGCTTTGATGTAATTGCATGAAATAAAGATACTTTAAATTATATAGGGCGGAGGAGATTAGTTATGGAAGAATTAGAAATAGCAATTATGAATATTATAATCAATGCTGGAGACTGTAAAAATCACGCTTATATGGCTCTTAACAATGTGAAAGAAGAAAATTATGAAGAAGCCGAAAAAGAAATGCAATTAGCAAATGATGCTATCGCAAAAGCACATGATGCACAAACGATGTTTCTACAAAAAGAAGCTAACGGTGAAAGAATAAATATGTCAGTTTTATTTGTACATGCACAAGATCATTTGATGACTGCAATAACAGAGAAAAATTTAATAGAGCAAATAATTGAATTAAGAAAAGTTGTAAATAAATTAGCAATTGTTTAAGCGAAAATAGACTATATTTCAAATAATTTTATAGGAATATGTATTGTTTAAAAAGGAGAGGGTAGGAAATGATAAAAATTAGATTATTTTGCGCAGCAGGAATGTCAACAAGTCTTTTGGTAAATAAAATAAAGACTGCAGCTAAAATCAGAGGGATAGAGGTGGATGTTGAAGCTTTTCCAGAAGGTCAAATGGATAAACATTTAGATGGTGTAAATGTTGCATTATTAGGACCACAAGTTGGATACACATTAGGAAAAGCGAAAAAGATATGTGAACCATTAGGAATTCCTGTCGATGTAATACCTATGGTTGATTACGGAATGATGAATGGGGAGAAAGTATTAGATTTTGCGCTAAGATTAACTAACTAGTGAATCAATAAATAAATATGTAGAAATAGAAGGAGTAATTAAATTATGAAATTTTCTAAGGATTTTCTATTTGGAGCAGCTTCTGCTGCATATCAAGTAGAGGGAGCATATAACGAGGATGGTAAGGGAATATCAAATTGGGATGTATTTTCAAAGATTCCAGGGAAAACTTTTGAGGGAACTAATGGAGATATAGCAGTAGATCATTACCATAGATATAAAGAGGATATAAAATTAATGGCGGAAATTGGAATAGAATCGTATAGATTTTCTGTTTCTTGGCCAAGAATAATTCCAAATGGTGATGGAGAAGTTAATCAAAAAGGGATTGATTTTTATAATAATTTGATAGATGAATGCTTGGAATACGGAATAGTTCCATTCATCACATTATATCATTGGGACATGCCTCAAAATTTAGAGGAAGACGGGGGATGGACAAATAAAAGAACTGTTAATGCTTTTGTAAAATATGCGGAGGTATGTTTTAAAGCATTTGGTGACAGGGTGAAGCATTGGATTACTTTTAATGAAACCGTTGTATTTGCATCGTTAGGGTATTTGGCAGGGGCACATCCACCGGGTATTAAAAACAATCCTAAAAAGTATTTTCAAGTAACACACAATGTTTTTACGGCACATGCTAAAGCGGTGAAATCTTATAAGGAAATGAAGCAGTTTGGTGAAATAGGAATAACTCATGTTTTTTCTCCAGCATTTAGTATAGATAGCAATGAGGAAAACATTAAAGCAGCATACCATGCAAATCAGTATGAAATTAATTGGTATTATGATCCGATATTAAAAGGAAGTTATCCAGAATATGTGGTTAAACAATTGGAACAGAAAGGATGGCTTCCGGAATGGACTGAAGATGAGTTAAGTGTAATAAAAGAAATGGCTTCAAAGAACGATTTTATAGGTCTTAATTACTATCAACCGAAAAGGGTTGCAAAAAATAATATTCAAAATGAAAATCAAGAAAAAACTAGAGAGAATTCTACAGGAGCGCCAGGAAATGCATCATTTGATGGGATTTTTAGAACAGTTATGTTAAAAGATAAAGTTTATACAAAATGGGGTTGGGAGATTGCTCCGGACGCATTCTTAGATGGATTAAGGATGCTAAAAGATAGTTATGGTGATATAAAAATGTATATTACTGAAAATGGTTTAGGGGATGAAGATCCAATAATTGAGGATGAAATAGTAGATGTTCCGAGGATAAAATACATCGAAGCACATTTAAAAGCAGTGAAGAGAGCAATTGAAGAAAATATAAATTTAAAAGGATATTACGCTTGGTCTGCAATCGATTTATTGAGCTGGCTAAATGGATATAAAAAGCAATATGGCTTTATATATGTTGATCATAAGAATAATTTAGATAGAAAAATAAAATTATCAGGATATTGGTACAAAAAGATAATAGAAGAAAGAGGAGAGAAACTTTAGTAAAGACTTAGTAGTTAACAGATCCTAATATGTATTCATTAAGCGCGCAATGTTTACTTATATTAAGATTTGGAACTTTAGGTAATATAAAATTTGTTATTTAGTTGAGTATTTAAGGAGGAATTATTATGTCATCGTTTCAAAATAATTTAAATGAAAAAATAATACCGATAGTTATGAAATTTGTCAACTTAAAAGGTGTTCTTGCCTTAAAAGATGGTATCTTATATACATTACCTCTAACATTAGTAGGTTCAATATTTCTATTATTAGCACAATTGCCATATCAACCATTAAACGACTGGTTAGCTGTTACATTAGGTGCAGGTTGGACAGATCCACTGTTTAAAGCAAATGGAGCAACTTTTAACATGATAGCACTTGTTGCAACAATAGGAATAGCATATACTTATGCTAAAAATGAAGGGTATGAGCCGTTATCGGCAGGAGTAATATCATTTGTAGTATTCGTATTAACAACTAGTTCTTCTGTAATAACTAAAAGTGGAGAAACAGTAGGTGATGTCATCCCAACAGCATGGTGTGGGGGAAAAGGTATGGTAACTGCAATTATTATAGGATTAATAGTGGGTGCAGTTTACTCATGGTTTATGAAGAGAAATATTACAATAAAAATGCCGGCAGGTGTACCACAAGGTGTTGCAAACTCTTTTGCAGCGTTAATACCAGGAGCAGTAATAATAGTTGGTGCAACAGTGCTTTATTCAGTGTTTAACTGGGGATTACACACAACTCTTATCGAATGGATATATAAAGTGATTCAAACACCTTTACAAGGTATGACAGATTCAATAGGTGGAGTATTATTTATGGGGTTTGCAATTCCTTTCTTATGGTGGTTTGGAGTTCATGGATCAACAATAGTAAGTGGTGTAATGTCAAGTGTGTTGACGTCAAATACATTAGATAATGCAGCTATAGTTACAAGTGGAAAAGAATTAACAATAGCAAATGGAGCTCATATAGTAACACAACAATTTTTGGATCAATTTATGACAGTAACAGGGGCTGGTATGACAATAGGTTTAGTTGCAGCAATGTTGGCATTTTCGAAATCAGCTCAATGCAAACAATTAGGTAAATTGGCAATAGTACCAGCAATATTTAATATAAACGAACCAATTACATTCGGAACACCAATAGTAATGAATCCATTTATGGCTCTTCCGTTTATAATTACTCCTATGTTATCAGGAATAATACTTTATTTTGCAATAGCAACAGGAATAGTTCCACCATTTGGTGGGGTAATGGTTCCATGGACAACTCCTCCAGTAATTTCAGGTCTTTTAGTTGGTGGTGTTAGAACAGCAATATTGCAATTCTTAGTATTAGTAATGTCATTCTTTATCTATCTTCCATTCTTTAATAAGCTAGATAACATAAACTATAAGAATGAACAAGCTGCTCAAAGCGGAAATAGTGTGTCAGTATAAATAAAATATTTAAATAGAATGTTACACAACTAAATTTAAGTTGTGTAACATTTTTATTTTAGCTAATAACCCTGTTTCTTAATTTAAACAGGTGAAATAGGATATAGTTTTTTGCTATAATATTGGTATAATGCAATAAATAAGGAATATGAGGTGGGAAATTTGGATCCGATTAGTTTGATGAAGTCTATGGCTTCAACATTTACGAAAGTTGAACTTGAAATTTATAATAGATTAATGTCTGACCCGACATTGATTATGAATAGCACGATAGTGGTACTTGCAGAAGATCTTAATGTATCTAATTCTGCTATAACAAGATTTTGTAAAAAGTTAGGATATAAAGGGTATGTAGAATTTAGATATGATTTTTCTTGCTATTTTAATAAAGAAGAGAAAGAAAATGAAGATCATATTATCAACAGAACAGTTACTACATACTTATCGGTTTTGAATATATTGGAAAAAATGATAAGTGAAGATGAGATTAGAAAATTAGTATCTAAGATGAAAAAAAGTAATAATATTCGAGTAATAGGTATAGGAGAGTCTGGATTAATTGCTAAGTATTTAAGATATCGTATTTTTAAATATAAAAGGAATATCGAAGCATTAGATAATAAGTTTGAAATAGATGAAAGTTGTAGTTTAGCAGAAGAGGGCGATATGCTAATCGCTATTACTAATAGTGGGAAAAGTAAGGGAATTAATAGACAGATAGTAGAAGCGTATAACAATGGTATAACGACCGTAGTAATAACAACTAACGATGTTGCGGTTTTGAGAAGTAAAGCACATTTTTATTTTCAGATGCCTTCAGCTGGACAATTTTATAAACCAGGTGCATATGACAACCAGCCAATTATTATCATTTTTTTAGAGATGATAGTTAACTTGTTTGCATTTTTTAATGAAGAGTAGAGAAAAACAAGAAAGGTCCAAATTGAATTATAGAACTTAGTACATATTCTATTTATAAAAATATATATAGTTTATTTCTTTATAATAAAGACCTCCTAGAAGTAGTTGTTATATTACTATTTCTAGAAGGTTTAATTTACTACAAACTAAAAAGTTTTTTAATTTCATCATATCTTTCATGAGTAAGTAGGGCATCTTTTTCTGTATTTTTAAGTTTAACAATATAGGTCCATCTTCCATATGGATAAATTTTAGTAATCAATGATAAATTTATAATATAGGATTTGTGGCTTCTAAAGAATTGAGTATGGTCGAGTTTTTCTTCTATATCGGATAAAGAAATAGAAGTAGTGAAACTATCTGTTTTTGTATATATAACAGTCGAGCTTTCTTCTCTCTGAACTAAAACAATTTCCTTTGTATCCACAAAGCTTATGCCTTCCTTATTTTTTATCATAAGCTTATCCAATCCCTTTTCATGCTTTATTATTTTATCTATACCATCTCCATAGCTGGGTTTATTTAAATTTTTAATTCTGTCTAAGGTTTGCATTACTCTTTCTATTTTGAAAGGTTTTATCAAATAATCAAAAGCATACAACTGGAAGGCCTCAGACATGTATTCTGCATGAGCTGTTGCAAAGATAATTATAGTTTTAGGGTCTATATCTGTTAATATTCTAGCACAATCTATACCGTTGCATCTAGGCATTTCAATATCAAAGAACACCACATTAGGGCGGTGCTCTTTAAATATGCCTATAGCTTCTTCACCATTATCTGTTTCTCCGACAACTTCAAATCCTCCAGATTTATCTAGTATCTTTTTAATTATGGTTCTTATTCCTTTTTCATCGTCAACTATAAGCACTTTTATATTCATAGAATAATTCTCCTAATTTAAAATCTTCTTTTTCTAGTTTTACTTTTTGGCTTTCCAACTATCTCTGAAAGTATAATAGCTTGTTGAAGTCTAACTGGTGTTATTTCCTGGGTAATAGAATCTATAATTCCTTGTGAATTTGAAGAAGTAGCTTCTTTTTTATCATAGTAATTATTTCTTGTATTATCATAAGGGTCTGCGTTTTCATTGGGTCTATCTTCAGTGGAATCACTTTCATCATATTCTTCATCTTCATTTTCTGATTCGGCATAAATGCTTCTATCCATACTATCGTTTGATTCAAAGCTTCTTGGATATTTAAAAACGAGATTTTTGCTATTATTTTTTGTTATAGACGTAGGATCCAATATAGCATTTGCAAAAATCTTTAATAGATCAATAGTATCATTATATTTCATATTTTCACTCTCCCAGGAGTTTATTTTTTGTCTCTCTGCTCTTTACCATCATTAGTAAGGGATTGACCTTTATTTCCTGCACTGGAAATTGAACTTCTCATATTTGTATCTGCAATAACATTTTGCATGTCATAATAGTCCATTATTCCGAGCTTTCCTTCTCGAAGTGCATAAGCCATTGCTCTTGGTACTTCAGCCTCTGATTCTACAACGGCAGCTCTCATTTCTTGTTCTTTAGCTACTGCCATTGCTCTTCTTTCTTCAGCCTTAGCTTGTGCGATATTTTTATCAGCTTCTGCTTGTAAAGTTTGAAGTTGAGCTCCTATATTTCTTCCTACATCTACGTCAGCTATATCAATAGATAGAATCTCAAAGGCAGTACCTGCGTCTAAGCCCTTGTTTAATACTGTTTTTGAAATAGCATCAGGATTTTCTAATACTATCTTATGGCTAGTAGAAGAACCAACTGTAGTAACTATACCTTCACCAACTCTGGCTAAAATAGTTGCTTCTCCAGCTCCTCCAACCAACCTTTCGAGATTAGCTCTAACTGTAACTCTAGCCTTAACTAAAAGTTCTATACCATCTTTTGCAACTGCTGAAACATTTGGAGTTTCAATAACTCTAGGATTAACACTCATCTTAACTGCTTCTAAGACATCTCTACCAGCTAAGTCAATAGCAGCAGCCTTTTCAAATTGCAAATCTATGTCAGCTCTATGAGCTGCAATTAATGCATTAACTACATTATCTACATTACCACCAGCTAAATAATGGGCTTCTAATTGATTGACGTTAAGTCCCATACCAGCTTTTGTTGATTTAATAAGTGGAATTACAATTTTAGAAGGTACAACTCGTCTAAGTCTCATACCAATCAAATTGAATATACTTACTTGAACATTTGCTGCTAAAGATGATATCCATAATCCTATTGGTATAAATCTAACAAATACAGTAATTAAAAATACAACTGCTATTGCTACTATAAGTAAATTAGTAATCATTAATAATCTCTCCTTTAAATATAAATTTATATTTTAACTTTTTTTACTAGTAATTTAACTCCGCTAACTTTAAATATTTCTATATTAGTCCCTTTGTGAATGTATTCTCCTTCGGAAATTACATCAAATTTAACTCCGTCTATATCTACAGAACCAGTTGGCCTTAGATCGGTAACAGCTATTCCTGACTTTCCGAGTAAATAATCCAAATCTGATGAGCTAATATACCCTTGTTCTTTCTTTTGCTCATCGGGAAGAATTAATTGTTTAAAGAACTTTCCTTTTGTGAAAAAGGTTAGAACAACGCCTAACATAATTCCGAGAATTGCTAGAATTCCTAAGGTCATAACTAATGCTTGTGCAAAATTCTCTGCAGTTAATACTACTGCAAGTATTAAACATATAGCTCCCGCAATTCCTGGGACCCCAAAGCCTGGAATATGCATTTCTAAAAGTACTAATCCAAATCCTACTATTAGAAGTAAAACTGTAAGAACTGTTACATCAGGTAAAAGTGCGATCATATTTTTGTACCTCCCTCCTTGCTATATAAATATAATAAGCTACATGTTGAAGTTTGGTAACATAAAGCTTCTAAGTTATACATTTTTAAGGTTCAAATGTCATTTATTAGAGTGGTAGCATCTTTGGTTATAAATTTATCAGACTTTATTATTCTTTTTTAGGTAGAACTACTTCAAAAGATGTTCGCTTATCATTTGAGGTAACTTCAACCGTACCGGAAAAACTTTCAACAAGTTCTTTGACTATGGCAAGCCCCATGCCATCACCTTTTCCACTCTTAGTTGAAAATCCTTCTTTAAATATGGTACCTATAATTTCATTGGGGATACAATCTCCATTATTTGATATATTCATCCTTATATTTTTCAGATCCTCTGATAATTCAACAAGTATATATCTATTGCTAGGCTTTTGCTTTAAAGCAAATATAGCATTATCTATAATATTGCCAATAATTCTGCAAAAATCCCATGGCTCCATATTAAGATTCATTAAGGTACTTTTTATTTCAAGTTCCATCTCTATGTCGTTCTTTTCTGCCATTTGTAATTTTGCCTGGAGCAATGCATTCACTGCTGGTTTTGAGGTTTTTAGAGCTTTACTAACTCGTACTATATCTTTATAAACGGGCTCTATATAGTTTCTTGCTTCCCTAAATTCTTCAAGTTCCATTAATGAGTAAATAACTTGAATGTGATTCAAATAATCGTGACGTTGAGACCTTAATGTTCTATTAAATTCCTCAAGATACCTTATAGTATCTATTAAATTATTACTACCTTTCTTAAATAAAAAATTATAGAATATTATTCCTGTAATAATACTATTAATCCCTATACTTACAGCTACAACATAAATGATAAAGTTTCCTTCAATCATGTGGGGGTTTTGACTTTTATAGTAAATGAATAGTGTTATAAAGATTATTTGTATTAAGTTTAAAAATATAGATACTAGTATAATCTTAGAGATGTTATAGGCTTGTTTTTTTATTATCATATATTACCTCCTTGCAAATATATTTTAACATGTTTCTCTTAATATTAACCTTAAAGCACCTTAATTTATTCTTAATCAGTAATCGAAAAAATAAATGTTGTTTGTATAATTGACTAAAAGTTTATGAAAGAAATTGTAAGGTGTTATATAGGAAATATAAATTTTGTTTGTCCAATATAATCAATAAGTAGGTTTTATTTTATTGTATTTGCGAGGGAAGGGGAGATTGCTTTTTATGCAAATACTATGAAGAGGAATCTACATATTTAAAATTAAGAGGAATAAATTGTAAAACTTAGCATGTATAGCACAAAGATTTATAGTATAATATAAGATAATAAGGAAGTAATAATTAATTATAAGGTCTTGTGAAATTATTGAAATTAATATTTTTTTATTAGGAATGAACGCTAAGCGTATTATATTTAATATGTTTTGGATGCATATAGGGAGGATTTATGAAAGATAAAGAAATGTTTATTGAGGAATACGGCGAATTTAAAATGCGAAAATTAACTGAGGATGATTTAGAACAATTTAATGGGCTTTTACGTTATGCATTTCAAATAACAATGGAAGATCTTCTGCATACTGGTTGGACAGAAGAGCAAATTATGCATGCTAAAATGCCGATTCTTAAAAATGCATATGTTCTGGGGTGGTTTTATCAAGGGAAATTAGCTTCGATGATTGTAGTATATTCAATGAAAGTAAATATTCATGATAATATTTGTAAGATGGGGGGGGTTACAGGTGTCGCCACTTATCCTGAATACACTGGAAAGGGATTAATTCATTCTTTAATTAAACGGGCTATTATTCATATGAATGAAGAAGGTCAAGTTATTTCTTGCCTATACCCATATTCAATCCCCCTTTATAGAAAGCATGGCTGGGAAATCATTTCTGATAAAATAACTTTTACAATCAAAGACTCGCAGCTTCCTAAAAAACGGTCAGTAGAAGGAATGATGGAGCGTGTAGATTTTGAATGCGAAGACCTTTTAAATGTACATGACTATTTTTCTATGCAACGTCATGGCGCAATGATTAGAGATGAGCTTGCTTGGGATGAATATTGGCGTTGGGATAGTGATGATATTATTCCGGCTATCTATTACAGTAAAAATCATAAACCTCTTGGTTATTTAATTTATTATATTAGAAATGATATATTTTATATTAAAGAAATGGTTTATTTAAATACTGAAGCACATCATGGAATCTGGAATTATATAAGTGCACATTATTCTATGGTGAACGAAGTAAAAGGTAATAATTTTTCAGGGGAACCAATGGCTTTTTTATTTGAAGATAGTGAGATAGTTGAAACTATTAAGCCGTATTTTATGGCAAGGATTATAAATGTAAAAGAATTTATAACCCAATACCCATTTTTAGTAAAATCACAAAAACTTAGAATCAGCTTCAAAATAAATGATCCTATTGCTCAATGGAATAATGGTGTTTTTAATATTTATTGGGATGAAGAAGAAACAGTCTGTGAGAAAAGTGATGATATGTATGCTGCTAATTTAGTGGAAATGGATATTCAGACATTAACAACTATGCTTATGGGATATAAGCGTCCTACATTTTTATATGAGTGTGGAAGAATAAAAACAGAATATTATATGCTTAAAATTTTAGAACAGTTAATACCAGTAGAGAAGCCTTATTTTTCAGATTATTTCTAGGCTAAAGATATATAAAGATAGTATGTATCTAATTAAGTTGTAATAATACATTTATATTTAAGATACTGATAAGCTGAGCGTTTAGCTAAGGCTAAAATGTAGAAAATTAATTGCAGTATATAATGAATTTTATAACTATTTTTTAAATTATGGATACTTTGTTGTTAAACGTAATCTGCCATTAAGAATACTAAAAACTACAAAGTATTCATTTCCAAAAGCTCTATTAATTAATAAAATGCTAAATAATTGATTCTGTTAAAATTCTATAAATATCTTAAATACCACATGAATTAAGAGTGGTTTTATAAGAAGTTCCCCATTTAATCATAGAATCAAGAATAGGTTTTAAACTATACCCAGTTTCGGTTAAGGAATATTCAACTCTTGGAGGGACTTCAGCATAAACTTTGCGGGTAACTAGTCCGGAATCCTCCATATCTCTTAGGTTTTGGGTAAGAACTTTCTGTGTTATAGAACCAACAGATTTCTTTAGTTCTCCAAAACGCTTTGTTCCCTCAAGTAAATCCCTCATAATTAAAATTTTCCATTTATTTCCTATGAGTTGCAGAGTAATTTCAACTGGGCAATCGGGCAATTCTCTAGACATGAAAATACACATCCTTTCCTAAAGTACATTTCTAAATTTTATGTTTTTTTGAGTAGTTACATAGTTTTTGATATCATAAGCTTTATTATAAGTTCAAAGGTAAAGGAAATCAATGAAAACTCAACTATATACTAAGTTTGGAATCATATATTATACATAATTTAATAAGTTGCTGTGAATAGGTTTTGGTAGTTGGCGCTTTAATAGTATGTATTTGGATACTATAGCACTTTAAAGTGCTTACTTTCCAATTATAATTTAACAAATTATAATAAAAATATAAGAAGCGGCCGCTTCAGGTAGAAAAAACTTACATTGTGTTTTTTTGAATATTAAAATGTTCTATGATAAGAGGAGATAAAAAATGAAAAAAGTAGTTGAGTTTTTAAATGCAAACCCAGTTCAATATTTAGCAACGGTAGGACGTGATGGAAAGGCAAAGTGTCGTCCATTTATGTTCTGCTTAGAGAAAGAAGGGAAGCTTTGGTTTTGTACAAACAATACTAAAGAGGTTTATAAGGATATGCAGGCTAACCCTGAGATAGAAATATCTGTTTCCAGTTCAACATATTCATGGATAAGGATAAGTGGAAAGGCTGTATTTGAAGATAATCTAGAAGTTAAAGAGGAATGTATGTTAAATCCTATAATAAATGGACAATATGAAGAAGCTTCAAATCCAATTTTTGAAGTATTTTATTTAGTAGATGCAAAAGCAGTTATTGCTGATTTTTCTGGTAATCCGCCAAAGGAATATAGTTTATAAGAATAAATAATAGCCTTGAAATATGATTTATTTCAAGGCTATTTCTGCATTATTATAAGTGGCTAAAATTAAAGAAATAATTCAAAGATATAGTTAAGTTAATAACCCAATAAAATATATAGTAGAAAATAAAAAAAGCTGTACTACAAGGTATTTAAACCAAGTAATACAGCAATCCACCAAAATAAATGGTGCCGCTGGCCGGATTCGAACCGGCACGATATCACTACCAGAGGATTTTGAGTCCACCACGTCTGCCAATTCCATCACAGCGGCATGTAAACTGACAAAAATTATTCTACCATGTCTTAAAGAATATTTCAATAGGTATTTTTAATTTATTTTTATTTTTGGAAAATTAATTTATAATATCCATGTAGAAATACATAATGAAAGTATTAGACAATATTTTATCTAATTAAAGTTAATATAAGATTTTTATTCATTTGTAGTTCGGATTTTCAAATAAAAGTAGATAAATGTGCATAAATTTTTAAATAAAGGTTGTGGGGAATCAAATCATTTGCTAGAATAGGAATAGGGAAAAGTGCCCCACTGGGTTATTTTATGCCCAACTACAATTTTAAACTTAGAAATAAGATTTAATAATTTGTAATTATCTATTAATTAGGGAGGAGCAAAAATATATGATGTATTCAAAAGAAGTTGAAGAAATGTGTGTACTTGCTAAAGGTCCTAATCACGGATCAGCGCCAATTCCTGTAGAAGGAAAATGGGTTCAATCTAAAGAAGTAACTGATATATCAGGTTTAACTCACGGAATAGGTTGGTGTGCACCACAACAAGGAGCTTGTAAATTAACATTAAACGTTAAAGACGGTATTATTCAAGAGGCATTAGTTGAAACAATTGGATGTTCAGGAATGACTCATTCAGCTGCTATGGCTTCAGAAATATTACCAGGAAAGACTATATTAGAAGCATTAAACACAGACTTAGTTTGTGACGCTATAAACACAGCTATGAGAGAATTATTCTTACAAATCGTTTATGGAAGAACTCAAACTGCATTCTCAGAAGGTGGACTACCTATAGGAGCAGGTCTTGAAGATTTAGGAAAAGGTTTAAGATCTCAAGTTGGTACTATGTATGGAACTTTAGCTAAAGGACCAAGATACCTTGAAATGGCTGAAGGATATGTTACTGAAGTTGCTGTAGATGACGATAAAGAAATCATTGGATATAAGTTTGTTAACTTAGGAAAAATGATGGAAAGTATTGCTAAAGGAATGGATGCTAACGAAGCATTAGAAAAAGCTAAAGGTCAATACGGTAGAGTTGCTGACGCTGCTGAATTATTAGACCCAAGACATAAATAATTATTTGTAAAGGAGGATTATTAAAATGGCATTATTTGAAAGTTATGAAAGAAGAATTAACCAAATCACTCCAGTACTAGAAAAGTACGGAATGAAAACTCTAGAAGATGCAAAGGCAGTTTGTGCTGAAATTGGAGTGGATCCATATACAATTGTTAGAGAAACTCAACCAATCGCATTTGAAAACGCTGGATGGGCATACGTTTTAGGTGCTGCTATAGCAATAAAGAAAGGTTGTACTAAGGCTGCTGATGCTGCTGAAGCAATCGGAGAAGGATTACAAGCATTTTGTATCCCAGGTTCTGTTGCAGATGACAGAAAAGTTGGTTTAGGACACGGAAACTTAGGAGCTATGCTTTTAAGAGAAGAAACTAAATGTTTCGCATTCTTAGCAGGACACGAAAGTTTTGCTGCTGCTGAAGGTGCTATTAAAATAGCTGAAAAAGCTAACAGAGTAAGAAAAGAACCATTAAGAGTTATCTTAAACGGTCTTGGAAAAGATGCTGCATTCATTATTTCAAGAATTAATGGATTCACATATGTTCAAACTCAATTTGACTACTATACTGGAGAAGTTAAAGTAGTTAAAGAAAAAGCATACTCAAACGGAGAAAGAGCAAAAGTAAGATGTTACGGTGCTGACGACGTTAGAGAAGGTGTTGCAATCATGCATAAAGAAGGAGTTGACGTATCAATCACTGGTAACTCAACTAACCCAACAAGATTCCAACATCCAGTTGCAGGAACATACAAGAAAGAATGTATCGAACAAGGTAAGAAATACTTCTCAGTAGCATCAGGTGGTGGTACAGGAAGAACTCTTCACCCAGATAACATGGCTGCAGGTCCAGCTTCATACGGTATGACTGATACTATGGGAAGAATGCATTCAGATGCACAATTCGCAGGTTCATCATCAGTTCCAGCTCACGTTGAAATGATGGGATTAATCGGAGCAGGTAACAACCCAATGGTTGGTATGACTGTTGCTGTAGCAGTTGCTGTTCAAGAAGGAATGACTAAGTAGTCTGTTTGTGTATATAAATAAAAAAGAACTGAACATAATAAAAATGTTCTGAATACAAGCCCAATGTAAGGTTAAATTTTAACCAAGCATTGGGCTTTTTTCGTCCCCAAAAATACAACTACAAAATCATGTTGCACACCCTCGCTACGCCTTGGCGACCTAACACAACATATTGCAATCACACACCTTAAAGCAAATCACCCAGCTGTAAATATCCAGAAAAAAGAAGAAGAAAAGAAGAAAAAATCTCGAAAAAGAAGAGGGGAAAAAAAAGAAAATCATTCAGAACTTTATTATCATGAGGGCTGTGGATAACCAGAAAAATGAGGGGATTTCCGTTCAGGACATTATTATTAAGGAAGAAAGAGGAAAAAGGGGATGAAGGTAGATGGAATAAGGAATTGAAGGGGATTGGGGGCGTTCAGAAGTTTTTTATTAAGGAACATTTGGTGTATTATAATAAAAAACATCCCAATCTATCATTCAAAATCCCCAAACTCATAAAAAAGTTCGGGAAAAATAGATAGGGCATACGCCCCGTATTAGGTCAGAATGGCTTAATACGGGGCTTTTTAGCGTGTTTGTTTTGGGGAACTATATTATGATTCTGGCATGTTATCTGAATTTTAACCTGTTCATAAGTCGGAAAAAAGGGCGATTTTGGCTTGGCGGACTTTATTATGAGGGATGAACTGGTAAAAGGGTGGGAGGTGAGTGGGAGTGAGGGTTGAGAGGGTGTGGAGGAGGTTGGGAGATTTTTTATGAGGGAACATTTGGCTGTTCCTTAATAAAAAAGAACTGAACGAAATAAAAAAGTTCTGAATATAAGCCCAATGAAAGGTTAAATTTTAACCAAGCATTGGGCTTTTTTGCCCACCAAAATTCAACCACCAAATCTTAAAACATTACCCTCGCTACGCCTTGGCGACCTAACTCAACATATTGAAATCACACACCTTAAAGCAAATCACCCAACTATGAATATCCAGGAAAAAGAAGAAGAAAAGAGGAAAAAATTCCGAAAAAGAAGAGGGAAAAAAGAAAGAAGATCGTTCAGAACTTTATTATCACGGAGCTTGTGGATAACCAGAAAAAAGTGGCTATTTTCGTTCAGGACTTTATTATTAAGGAAGAAAGAGGAAAAAGGGGATAAAGGTAGAAGGAATAAGGGAGTGAAGGGGATTGGGAGCGTTCAGGAGTTTTTTATTAAGGAACATTGGCTACATAGTTAAAATAAAGTTTCCAATCTAGCATTTAAAGCCCCAAACTCATAAAAAAGTTCGGGAAAAATAGATATGGCATACGCCCCGTATTAGGTCAGAAATGGCTTGATACGGGGCTTTTTTGCATCGTGGATTTTTTATGAGGGAACACTGTTTGGTTGGGAAGATGTAATGCTTCGTTATCTTATATTTATTGAATTTGCGAGAAACAAAAAAGTGAGTTTTGGATATGTCAATATGGAAATTTATATATTGACATCTATTCAAAAAAATTATATGAGATTATTGAAAAATCATACTCAAAAAATAATTTAATTGCTATAGATAATGAATATGAATTTCTTGAAGATGAGTTTAAAGGAAGAAAAATAAAAATTTAAAAAGGCCAGATATATTGTAAGAGATATTATAAAAGAATGGATGTAGAATATTTAAAAGTCTAAATGAAAATTATATATTGAAGGTAGGTAACGAGATAAGCAAATCATTTTAATATGTATTCAACTAAAAAATAGAAGGTAATAAATTTGAAAAATAACTTTTCAAAGTAGAGATTAATGTATAATACAAGCCCAATGCAAGACTAATAATTTGCTTTGCATTGGGCTTTGAGTTTAGGAAAAAATTATTTGTCATAAAAGGTAGTTAGTGGTATAATTGTAATAATAAATTTTAAATAATAATTATTATTTGTATATATTTAAATTAATAAATAGAATTGGAGGTGGGAACAATGAGTAATTTTTTTATTAATATACTTCTTTTGATATCGGCAATATTTTTAGGTGGACATTTATCAAAGGATGCGCCCATTGAATGCAGTTCTAAAATTTTTGCAAAGGTTTTACTTGGTTTAGGTGGCGGAATTCTCGCAATAGGAATGATGATGTACACAATAAATATTGAAAGTACAAAAACTCTGGTGGATTTAAGAGTTATAGCATTAATGTTAATATATTATATTGGTGGACTTCTACCTTCATTAGTTACAGGAATAAGTATAGTCCTATTTAGAATTTTATATTTTGGAATCAATCAATCATCAATAGTAGCAGGCTATCAAATATTAATATTATTATTATCGTATTTCATAACTGGTAAATTGAAGCTAAACATGGTTAAAAAGTGGTTAGCGATATACTTACTTAGTATATTTTCGATGATTAGTACATATTATTACTTGTTGTTTAATGTTGGTGATGTATTTAAGATACTCTTGGCGTATTTGATTATGTCGGCAATTGCAGCTATATTAGCTTATTATTTGTTAAAATATGTTAAGTCGTCAAATGAATTGTATAGGAGATATAAAAATGAGGCTACTAAAGATTTTTTGACTGGATTAAATAATACAAGACAATTTGATTTGATATTTAATAAAAGTGTTACAAGTGCAAAAGAAAAGAATGAAAAGTTATCGTGTTTAATGGTTGATATAGATCATTTTAAGTATGTTAATGATACATACGGTCATGCAGTTGGTGATATAGTACTAAGAGAGCTAGCTGTTATTTTAAAAAATACTTGTAGAGTATTCGATGCAGTGTCAAGAGTTGGAGGAGAAGAATTTTGTATCTTATTAATTGACTGTTCTAAAGAGCGGGCGATGGATATAGGAAAAAGGATATGTGATGAAGTAAAGAAGCATGAGTTTGAAATTGGTGACGGTAGAAAGATAAGAATTACTGTTTCTGTAGGTGTGTCTGCTTACCCAGAATTAACAGACAACATTGAAACATTATTAAGACAAGCAGATGACTCTTTATATAAAGCAAAGCAAACTGGAAGAGATAAAGTATGTTCAGCCGACATATGTGATAAAATTTAAATAAAAAAGTTATATATTTAAAATAATACATAGCACACATCATATTTCTTGATAAAAAATTTATTGAATATGCGTGTGCTATTTTTAGTAATGATTTTGTGAAAAGACTAAAAATGAACTATAGGAGTGATAAAATAAATGAAAATATGTATCTATGTTCCTAGGTAAATTTATTTATATAAATCTATTTACCTAGGAACATAGATTTAAAGAAAAATATATACATATATAAATATTTATAGTAAACATGCGGGTTAGAGATGAAGTTTAAAAATCATTTTTAAATATTAACTATCTTTTAGATTATTACTTATGCTAAAATTATACATAAAAGGTATATTTATAGGTTGCTATTATATAAGAAGTAGCGATGTTGTAAAGTTAGGTTAATAGGAGGAAAGAAAATGGCTTCAAATATAGAATTTGTAGAATATGTATGTGAACAGATAAGTGGTGCCGGGAGCATAACGTATAGAAAGATGTTTGGAGATTACGGAATTTATTGTAATAAAAAAATAATAGGATTAATATGTGACAATCAATTCTTTGAAGAGGATGGGAGTTTCCATAAAGAAGAAAATGACTTCAATGGTCACAATGGATTTAATCGAAATAATCTTAAAAATTTGTTGTCAGAAATGGAGTTTAAAGAAATAGAGTCAAATACTTTTTATAATGGCGAAAAACTTGTAGGGGAAAATAGAGTGAAGTATTCTTTATTTTTAATGACGGGAAGAAAATAATAGGGGGGAAGACTTTGGGAAAGGCGAGAGTAGCAGAAATAACAGCAGAATTTAATTCTAATATAAAATCAGTTTGGGATATAGTAACAAATAATAATGAATATAGTTGGCGTAGTGATATCGAAAGAATTGAAATTTATAATAATGGGAAAGAATTTGTTGAATACACTCATAACGGGAGTGCTACAAAGTTTATTATATCCAAGAAGGATGAATATAGTGAGTATGCTTTTAATATGGAAAATAAAATGTTTACTGGGTTTTGGAAAGGTAGTTTTTCAGAAACAGAAAATGGTGGAACTAAAATAGTATTTAAAGAGAATCTCTTTATTAAAAATCCTATTATTAGGATGATTTCATATCTCTTTATGGATTTAAAGAAAATACAAAATACTTATATTTCAGATTTAAGAAAGAAGCTGGGTGAGTAATGAATATTAGAGAACAAATAATTGAAAAATATTTTAAATCTTGGTTAGATAATAATTGTTCAGTATTAAAAGATGTTTTTGATTTAAATGTAACTTATAGCGAATGTTATGGTCCTGAATATCATGGAATAGATACAGTTACAACATGGTTTAAAGAATGGAATAAACGTGGAAAAGTATTGGTTTGGGATATAAAGCAGTTTATTCATCAGGGAAATATATCAGTAGTTGAGTGGTATTTTAAATGTAGATATGATGGAGAAATTGAAGAATTTGATGGAGTATCGCTTATTGAATTCGATGGTGATAATTATATCGTAAGCTTAAAAGAATTCCAATCTAAAATTCCACATTATTATCCTTATAATAATTAAATTATAGTTTATATTGACACATTCTTCCTGAAATGCTATTCTAGTAATAGAATAGGTAGGTGTAATGAACATGACACAAATTGAAGTGATACTTTTATCGCTCTTATATGATAAAGATTATTATGGATACGAATTTGAAACTGTAATAGAACAAAGGAATATGAGAGGGTGGACCGATATTGGATTTTCGTCAATTTATAATTCTTTGAATAAACTTGAGAAGAAAGGTTATATTGGTTCTAGATATGAAAAGGAATATGGTTCACCGAAGAGAAAAGTGTATTTCATAAAAGAAGAAACTAAAGTAATTATTAGGAATCAAATTATAAAAATGATAAGCGAGTATAAGACTGACCCCAGTGAATTTGATATAGGTTTATTATTTTCTTATTTATTAACAAAGGAAGAATTGAATAAAGCTTTAATTAACCATAAGGAAAATTTAAAAGATAGAAAAGAATTTTTAATTAAAAGATATGATCAGCATCCTACAGCAAAGGAGCGATCACATATAAAAGCATTGTTTGAAAGACCAATAGCATTTATATATACTGAAATTTCTTGGATTGAAAACTTTATTAATGAAAATTTTTAGGCAAAGCTATGTTATAGTGGAGGTATTTATATGGGGAATAAAAAAGTTTTACGAATTGTTTTTTCAAGCGTAATTTCAGATGCTGGAGAAGTAACACGCGCAATAGAAATAGCAGATGGGATCAGAAGTTTTTGCCCAGAAGATTGTGAAGTAGATATAACTTTTTTATCTACAGGGAGTGTTTTTGAGGATAAAGTAATTTCAAATGGATTTAAGATTCACAAATGTTCGCCATCACTTCCAGGGATAGAATTTCGTGAGGATTTTAAAACTAAAGGCAGTAATATAATAGGAAATGTAAAACTTGCATGTGAATTGTTAAAAGGGGAGATAGAGGCTTTTGATGACTTAAAACCAGATATTGTTATCTATGGATTCAACCCTATAGCAGGCCTTGCAAGAAGAATGGTTGACAAGCCAATACCAGGAATTTGTTATATGCCTACACCTATGCACAAGGATGTATATCTTACTACGTTAATGAAACATGCACCAGACAATATTAAACCTCTGACGTACCTTCCTTTAAACTTTCGAAAAGGGATTATGAAATTAATTCCTAAAGCAGTAAAGTTAAAAGTACCAGCTTTTGTTTAAACTAATATTATCAAAGCACTTGAAGAATTTCAGTGGAATGGAAGTCCAGTTAAAACAGTGTTCGATATGCTTGAGGCGGATTTAACGATAATAAATGATTTTGAAGAATTTAATAAAGAGCATAAACTTCCTGATAATTTTAAAGTTGTAGGGCCATTATATGCACCAGCATCAAATAATTCAAAAATAGATGAAAATATTTTAAGAATTTTTAATTCAGAGAGTAAAAAACTTAAAGTTTTCTGTACGTTTGGAAGTTCTGGAAAAAAGGAATATTTATTTGAAGCAATAAAAGCTCTCACCCAAGGAATAGGAAAAGAATGGAGTGCTGTGATTTTGGCACCTAAAGCTGTATGTCAAATTAAGGAAGCAATCGAATGTGCGGGAAATAGCCCTAATGTTTATATTACAGATGAATTTGTACCAGCACCTTTAGTAAATGAACTTGCAGATGTGGTTGTGTCTCATGGTGGCCAAGGAACAGTTCAAACTGCTATTGCAAGTGGTACTCCTATTGTTGGATTTGCAATGCAGCCAGAGCAGCAGATAAATCTTGATAATGTAGTAATGAAAGGTGCAGCAATAAGAATACCAATTCATAGATGGAATGCACCAAACATACAATTGGCTATAAGAAATATAATTAAAGACACTTCCTATAAGGAAAATATAAATACATTAAAAAAATTGTTGGAATCCTCAGATGGTAAGAAAAATTCAGCACTTGCCATATGGGATTATATACTTAATAAGTTAAATTAACAAAAATGATTGGAGGATAAGAGAATGAGTGATGTGTCATCAGTTAGTAATGCATTTAAAACTTTTATGAAAGAGGCGCCGGAGTATCAAGAGATATGGATGGAGACAGTTCAAAAATTAGATTCAGTAAGTAAACTTGATTCAAAAACAGAGGAACTTGCATATATTGCAGTTTTAGCTTCTTCAAGACTTGAAGGCGGTCTGCCTTTTCATGTTAAACATGCAAAATCTCTTGGAGCAACAAGAGAAGAAATAATAAGTGCTGTTTTAATAGGATTGCCAGCCGTAGGTAATATAGTAATTCAATCATTACCAATAGCAATTAATGCGTATGATGGTGAATAAATATGGAGAATTTATTTTAGTTTTAGGTATTATTTTTATAGAATAAAATAATATTATATTAAAATAATAATATTTATAAAATATTACAAACAAATAGATAATTTTTTAACGAATATTTTATGTAAATTTAGATTAATAATGATTTTAAACGACATAAAATTACAGATATATTGATGTATTTTGTTATAAAACATCAATATATAGATGAAAATGTATTACGAAAATAAGTGAAATTATGTTGGAATATGGTAGAATATAAGTGGGTATAAAAATAGGGTATAAAAAATATGGTTTGTGAGAGATGGTAATCACCAAAAAAGGCTAAGTAGTTAATACTTAAGCCTTTTTTTGATATTGAATTATATGATTGTCAAATATTTAACTTACTATATGAATATAGAGTGACTTAGATATGAAAAGTTACAAAATTTGCTATGGGCTTAAAGTGTCATACAATTTTATTAGAATTATTAGTTTTATATGAGTTAAATATATTAATAAATAATAAAAAGGATAACTTGTTTAAGGGAATCAAGTTATCCTGAATACTGAGTTGTTGTATATTTATTTAATAGGAGAACAATTAATATAAATTGTTTATAATATTATAATAAAGGATAATTGTGGCAATATTATGTCAATTAAAAAAAGATTTTTATTAAAATTATTAGAAGATTAAGTAATAGAATACTCAATTTAAATAAAAGGAAAATAGTGAATAAATTGCATAATTCAACAAAATATGCTATCATATATCTATGTTATGTATAGAGAATAGTTATTATGTAGATGAGGAGTGTGGGTATTTTATGAATATAAACAATGAACTTAAGGAAGTTATAAATGATAAATTGAAGAGAAATTCTGAGGTTGAATTTATCGCAGGATTGAAAGATATAACTTTATCTGATATTGATTATATTGAGAAGTTATCTGCAGTTAAAAATTTAAAATCAAAATTAAATTATCAAATTGTGGATAATACGTATATAAAAATTGAGTGTTCTTTGTAAAAGTATAAGGTTAAGCATTTTAATTAATTTTATATAAAGAATTTATTTTGGTATATGAGTATTATAATAAAGGGACTTAAATAACATAAGAGAATGATTTTTACCCCTATAGGATAGAAAATTAAATTTTATCCTATAGGGGTATTTAGCGTTAGTAGCTTTATGAGTGTTCTCCTTGATTGTATCTATTTTGTTTAGTTAATTGTATAACTAAAAGTTGCGTGTGGAAGAATAAATTTATTAGAAGGAAGTTAGGAGGTGAATTTATGGAACAAAAACATCTGGCACCAAATGAGACAATGCAAGTTCATGAAATGTTAAACTTCAAAACTATATGCATGACCACATCAAAAATGATGGAAGGTGTAGTATTTGATCAAGATCTCAAGGCGTTATTAGAGAAGGATGTACAACAATCTATAACAGCAATAAGTAACTTACAAAATTTATTGAAAAAAGCTCCTAAAATAAGATGAAAATTTCACATATACATCGTTTGGAAAAATGATAGAAAACAAAGGAGGGAAAATTATGATTAATGATTATTTAGAAATAAGAAATGCAGAGGGGATGCCTAAACTTGTGGATGCAAATATGTCTCTAGGCTTTTTATTAAATGCAAAAAGTGGTGTGAGAAATTGTGCGATTGCATTGACTGAGGCGACAACTCCAGAAGTTAGAACTGTTTTAAAGAATCAGCTAAATGACGCAATTCTTATGCATGAAGAAATATCAAATCTTATGGTAGAAAAAGGTTGGTTCCACCCTACAAATTTAGAAAAGCAATTTCAAATGGATATTGAATCATCTACAACAATATCTCAAATTGCTAGTTTAGATTTATTTCCTGGAGATACAAGTAGAAGTGGTATGTTTGCAACACTAGAAAAATAATAAAGGAGGTAATTGTTTAATGAAGGCTGTAACATTTCAAGGAATAAAGAATGTAAAAGTTAAAGAAGTTAAAGATCCTAAAATCCAAAAAGCTGATGATATTATTGTTAAGCTTACAAGTACAGCGATATGTGGTTCTGATTTGCACTTAATTCATGATATGGTTCCAAACTTACCACAAGATTATATCATAGGACATGAACCCATGGGGATTGTTGAAGAGGTAGGACCAGAAGTTACGAAATTAAAAAAAGGTGATAGAGTAATAGTGCCTTTTAATGTAAGTTGTGGAGAGTGTTTTTATTGTAAACATGATTTAACATGTATGTGTGATAATTCAAATCCTAATGGAGAAAATGGAGGATTTTTTGGATATTCAGATACATTTGGAGGATATCCAGGAGGCCAGGCAGAGTATATGAGAGTGCCTTATGCTAATTTTACTCCTTTCAAAATTCCAGAAGATTGTGAAGTAGAGGATGAAAAATTATTATTGATGTCAGATGCAATGGGAACTGCTTATTGGAGCGTAGAAAATGCTGGGGTTAAGAAAGGTAATACTGTTATTGTATTAGGTTGTGGGCCTGTAGGACTATTAGCACAAAAGTTCTGCTGGATGCACGGTGCAGAGAGGGTAATAGCAGTTGACTATATCGATTATAGGTTAGAGCATGCAAGGAGACATAATAAAGTTGAAACTGTTAATTTCGAACAACATGAGAATACAGGGGAATATCTAAGAGAAATCACTCATGGTGGAGCAGATGTAGTAATAGACTGTGTTGGAATGGATGGAAAAATGACACCAATGGAGTTTTTAGGATCAGGTTTAAAACTTCAAAGCGGATCATTAGGTGGATTTGTTATAGCTACTCAGGCAGTAAGAAAAGGCGGAATGATTCAAGTTACTGGAGTTTATGGAGGAAGGTATAATGCATTTCCTTTTGGAGATATAATGAATCGTAATATTAATATAAGAACAGGTCAAGCTCCAGTTATTCCATATATGCCAACACTTTATAAATTACTTGCTGAAGGAAAAGTAGATCCAAGTGATATTATTACTCACAGATTGCCCCTTGATCAAGCGCCATATGGATATGAAGTATTTGATACAAAAACTGACGGATGTATTAAAGTTGTTCTAAAGCCATAGGAAAAGTTTATTTATTAAGGAGGGTAAAAAAATATGAATGATCAAAGTATTGCACCAAATGAAACTATGCAGTTGCATGAAATATTAACATTCAAAAATACATGTTTAACTAAAGCGCTTACTATGTCACCATTAGTTTCTGATGAAGAATTAAAATCAATATTGAAACAAGAGGTATCTGTATCAGAAAAACATATTGAAGAGTTGAGAAGTCTTATGGAAAAATCTAATATTGCATCTTCAGAAGAATAAATACTATATTTTAGAAAGGAGACGGAATTATGAATGGATTAATAGAAAGTCTTACAGGAATGAGTAAAATGACTGATCAAGTTATAGCTACTGACTTTTTAATTTCGGCCAAGAGCGGAGTACAAAATTATGCAGTTGCGATAACAGAATCAACTTCATTAGAAGTTAGAGCTATATTAAAGAAGCAATTACAAGATGCAATTCAAACTCATGAAAAAATATCAAATTACATGATGGAGAAAGGTTATTACAATGCTTATGATTTAGGAGAGCAGTATAAGGTAGATATGGAAACAACAGATACAACTTTAGGTCTTACAAAGAATTTAAAGTGATTCAGAGAACATATTTGACTCAATATAATAAAATATGATAGAAAAAAAGAATGACTTATTTAGGGGAATAAGCCATTCTAAAATACTATTTATAAGTATTTTTAAATTAGGGTTAATAATAATGCTTTAACTACTTTACAAATATTATTATAATAGATTTATGTTACAGAAATGTTACAGAATGATAAATTTATTATAAATAATCAATAAAAAGTTGATTAAGAAAATTAAAATTTTAGCAATAAGGGGGAGTACAACTGATGTATTCGCATGAGATTGACTATAAGGTAAAAGGTGACGATATACAATATGTAGAAATCGAGCTTGATCCTACAGAAACTGTAATAGCAGAGGCTGGAGCGATGATGATGATGGATCCTAATATACAAATGGAAACTATATTTGGAGATGGGTCTAAGCAAGGTAGCAGCAGTTTTATGAATAAAATTTTTTCTGCAGGAAAAAGAGTGCTTACTGGAGAAAGTTTGTTTATGACTGCATTCACAAATTCGGGAGCATTAAAAGAAAAAGTGTATTTTGCTGCACCTTATCCAGGAAAAATAATTCCTATGGATTTAAGTTTATTGGGTGGAAAATTAATATGTCAAAAAGACGCTTTTTTATGTGCAGCTAAAGGTGTATCTGTAGGGATAGATTTTAGAAAAAAGCTAAGTGTAGGTTTTTTTGGTGGTGAAGGTTTCATACTCGAAAAATTAGAAGGTGATGGATTAGCCTTTGTACATGCGTGTGGTGCGATAGTTGAAAGAAATTTATTGCCTGGAGAAACATTAAAAATAGATACTGGGTGTTTAGTTGCTATGACTAAAGATGTGCATTATGATATACAATTTGTGGGGGGAATTAAGAATACGCTATTTGGTGGAGAAGGTGTATTCTTTGCAACTGTAATGGGACCAGGAAAGATATGGGTTCAAAGTTTACCATTTAGTAGACTTGCAGAACGTGTATTTGCGGCGGCTCCAACTTCTGGTGGAAAAAATAGAGAAGAAGGCGGTGTTCTGGGGATGCTTGGGAATATTTTAGATGGAGATAATTAGAAGAAAAATAGATTTGTACTAATTTATATATGATAGGAATAACATAGATTATTGATATTTCAATAACTTATGTTATTTTTTTATTAAAACAATTAGAAGTTTGTCACCGATTAGGGTTAAAAACTATATCTTTATATATTATAATTAAGAAGGGATAAATTGGGTAAGCAATAATAAGTTATATATTAAAGAAAATAAAAGGTATTTACAGTTGATAATCATTATCATATAATAAGTAGAAGAAAGGAGTGGATCTATATATGAATGAGAAAAATAAAGATCTAACTAAAAATAAATTAATCGGAAAAGATCTATTAAAATATATTGGACCAGGAATTTTAGTTACAGTAGGTTTTATAGATCCAGGAAATTGGGTATCAAACATTGCAGCCGGATCTAATTATGGTTATAAACTGCTTTGGATTGTTACTCTATCAACAATAATGCTAATAATATTACAACATAATGCTGCTCATTTAGGAATAGTAACAGGATTATGTATTTCGGAAGCAATTAATAAACATATAAATAAATTTTTAGGACGAGTAATTACAATAACAGCAATGTTAGCAGCAGTGAGTACTGCTATGGCAGAAGTATTAGGAGCAGCGATAGCTTTGGACATGTTATTTAATATTCCACTAAAATTAGGTGCATTAATTTCTGCGTTAGTAATTATATTTATGCTATTTTCCAATTCATATAAGAAAATAGAAAAAGTAATAATTGGATTCGTATCAATTATAGGAATATCATTTATATTTGAAACTTTCTTGGTGAATATAAATTGGGGAGAAGCAATACGTAGTGCAGTTGTACCTAGTATTCCAGTAAATTCCCTACCAATAATAATGAGTGTATTGGGGGCTGTAGTTATGCCACACAATTTATTTTTACATTCTGAGGTAATCCAGAGTAGAAAGTGGAATTTAAAAGATAAATCCATATTAGAGAGACAATTAAAGTATGAATTTATGGATACAATGTTATCAATGATAATTGGATTTATAATAAATAGTGCTATGATTTTAGTTGCAATAACATTTTATAATAATAATGTTCAGGTTACCGAACTTGAACAAGCTCAAACAATGTTAAAACCATTGCTTGGAAATTCAGCTTCGATAATATTTGCTATAGCATTGCTTTTTGCTGGATTAGCATCATCAGTTACAGCTGGTATGGCTGGAGGATCAATATTCGCTGGTTTATTTGGAGAAGAATATGATATAAACAGTAAAAGCAGTAAGATCGGAGTATTAATAACTATATTGGTTGCTTTAGTTATTATATTTTTTGTTAGCAATCCATTTGAGGGCTTACTTTATTCCCAAATGCTATTAAGTATACAATTACCAATAACAATTTTTACACAAATATATTTAACATCATCAAAAGAAGTAATGGGAAAATATAAAAACACTACATTAGAAAAGATTGTTTTATGGAGTATTGCAGGAATAGTTACTATTTTAAATGTCATGCTATTGATAAGTTCATTTTAAGAAATATAGTAGTTCAAAATTGTAAGAGGGGCAGTTGTGCTCCCTTTTTTTATTCTTTAGAAATTTATATTCTAATAAAATCTGTGGATGAGGTACTGCTTGAGGGTATAACTTAAAAAAGGTTGATTGACTAGTTTTTATATTTTAAAAAGAATAAAAAAGAAATCTTATTCGCCTGCATAAAATGTTCTTATATGTAGCATAGCTGCCATTTCTGATGTGCAGATTTTTCTCACATGCGTTCGAAAAGGCAGATGCGTGAAAAAATCTCCGGCTTCACGGTCGCTTGCGATTTTGTTCTTCTCTAGGAATTTTATAATTAGCTTGCTGTATTAGAGATATGATAAGTTTATGAATAATTTGGAAATTAAGTTAAAAAGTATGGTAAAATTAGAATTAAATAAATATTGTAGAAATAATAATTTCTGAAAGGAACTGATATTAAATGAAAATTTTAGCATATAGTCATAGGCGCGATGAAACACAGTATTTTAAGGAATTTAGTAAAAAGTATAATGTTGAAGTTGTTTTATGTAATGAGGAACCAAATTTAGAAACAGCACATCTTGCAAAAGGTTTTGATTGTATCAGTATAATTACAACAAATATAAATTCGGAATTAGTTAAAAAATTTCATGAGTTAGGTGTTAAATTTATCTCAACAAGGACTATAGGATATGACCATATAGACTTGAAAAAAGCCAAGGAACTTGGTATTCGTGTGGGAAATGTAACTTATTCGCCAAATAGTGTAGCAGATTATACTATAATGCTAATATTAATGGCAGTTAGAAAAATCAAACTTATAATGGAAAGAAGTAATGTACAAGACTTTTCTTTAAGGGGTATTCAAGGTAAGGAATTACCTAATTTGACAATAGGTGTTATAGGTACAGGAAAAATAGGAAGGACTGTTATCAATCATTTAAGTGGTTTTGGTTGCAAAATATTGGCACATGATATTTATGAAAATGATGAAGTGAAATCAAATGCTGAATATGTAAAGTTGGACAATTTACTTAAAGATAGTGATATTATAACTCTGCATATGCCCGCTACCGAGGAGAATTATCATATAATTAATAAGAAAGCTATTAAACTAATGAAAAACGGAGTTTTTATTGTTAATACTGCTCGTGGTTCATTAATTAATACAAATGATTTAATACAAGGCATTGAAAGTAAAAAGATAGGTGGAGCTGCTTTGGATGTAATTGAACAGGAATCTAATATTTATTATAGTGATCTAAAGGGCGAGACGTTAAAGAACAGGAATTTAGCGGTTTTGAATTCTTTTCCTAATGTAATAATAACACCTCATGCAGGCTTTTATACAGATCAAGCAGTAAGTGATATGATTGAAAATTCAATAAAAAGTTGCATATTATTCTCAGAAAATAAAGAGAACCCATGGGAGACAGATATATAATATTATAAATATAAGTTACAATACATAAATCATTTTTTCTTGCTAAAACTATTAATATTTCAAATTAATAAAATACTAAGGAGAGATGAAATATGTTTGATAAAATCCAATTACCATATGCATTTGATGCATTAGAACCATATATAGATGCAGAAACAGTTGAAACACATTATAGTAAGCATCTTCAAAAATACGTAGACAACTTAAATTCACTTATAAAAGGCTATGAACAGTATACAGAGGGAAAATCTTTAGATCAATTGCTAGCAAGTGTGAATGAATTGCCAGAAGAAATTAGGCAAGGAGTAATAGATCAAGGTGGGGGAGTATCAAATCATAATTTATATTTTGCACTTCTTTCACCAACTCCAAAGAAAGCTCCAGAGGGAAAGTTATTAGAAGAAATATATAATACATTTGGAGATTTAGATACTCTAAAAACCGAAGTAAGTAATGCTGCTATAGGTCAATTTGGATCTGGGTATGGTTTCTTAGTTAAAGATAAAGATGGAAAATTATCGGTAAGAAATACACTAAATCAAAATTCACCTGCTATGAATGGATTTGTTCCAATTCTGACTATAGATGTATGGGAACATGCTTACTATCTAAAGTATAAGAATTTAAGGGCAGATTATGTAAAAAACATATGGAATTTAATAGATTGGGAAAAAGTTGAAGGATTATATTTAAATTATACAATTTAAATGCTTTTAATAATAGAAAATAAGACTAGAGAAGTTGAAGAATTTCTCTAGTCTTATTTTTTAATCAATTGTCAGAAATGCATAAAAGCTATCTTCTAATATAATGAATCATTGTAAAAATAAGGTTTCCAATTGTTATAAATCTTTTCACTCCTTACGCAGTAGGTGATGTCTTCAGGGTTTAGAGCGGGATCTAAAAGGTTAAGTTTACTGCTAAAGGAATCAGAGAAAGCCCTAAGAGCATCAGGAATTGATTTAGCAGATAAATTGAAAGTTTCAAGTGGATTAGAATCACTGTCGATGTTTCTGGTTAATCCAGCAATTTTATATGCATCATTACCTGCTTCTTCTACCAATTCGTTTATATTTCTTTTTAAGTTTATATCATACTCGCTTGGGTAAGCTACTTCTAAGTTAATTCTATAACAAATGTTTCTAGCTTTTACACAAGGTATTTCACTAGTAATTTCGTTGTCATCTATATAGCCTACTGTTTTATTCATAACATCTTCTTTAATATCAGGTATATCTATTGAAGCTAAGGTTTTAGTATAAATATCCTTGCTTCCATTTAGTGAATATTCTTTTTGATTATTTAGAAATAATGTTTTATCGCTTCTATTTAGATTCATACAATCATTACATTTCTCTTCTGTCTCTGAATCAGATCTGTAGCATATGAAAGAATCTATCCTTCTTAAATCTAATCCGAAATATACCCAATTTCTACGGAACCATCTAAAACCAGATACTGTACGTCTATTAACACTTAATAAGAAAGCCCAATAGTTTGTTCCATTTTCCTCCCAGATATATGTGTATTTATAAAGACAAAATCTTATAGAGTTAGAACTAACGGCTTTAGCATTTACTCCTCCACTAACTCCAATTTTTTGAACTCCAGAATCATTTTTTCGTGGAATGTAATTAGGTGGTGGAGATTTTGGTGCTCCAGGAGGATTAAATACTCCACCGCCAGGATAATTAAAATTTGGAGAAGTGTCATAATCAAAATTAGGAGGATTGAAATTAAAATTAGGTGGATAGTTGTCTAGTGGAGGAAAACCTCCGTTATTTGGTGTGAAAGGTGCACGCTTTTTTTCAAAAGATTCATCTAAAATTGGTGAAAATTCAAATTTATCAAAGTTTTCGAAGTCCACAGTATCTTCACTAGTGAACTCATTATCAATTAGCATTTATATTTTACTCCTCGGAAATTAGTTATAGATAATATATTCATAAGAGTTGTAGATTGTTATAATTTACTTTAATATAATGCTTATATTTTTATATAATTTGATATTTGTTCTAAATATACTAGTAGCTAATTTCAAAATCAATATAAGACGTATTAGGTAAGTCTTCTTTAACAATTTCATATGCTAGGTTTATCCAACTTTCGCATGTATTAAGGATTATGCCATCGCTAGTTACAACATGATCCAATTTATTTAGGATAACATCTGCATTTGGAATAAGAAGAACTTCTATATCAAAGTTATATCTATCTAGAATTTCTAATATTCTTAATTTCAATCTTCCTGTATTAGAAACAGGGGAGTCAAGATAAAAAATGGCCTTTTGTATCTTCATTTTATCTAATCTTTTACCAATCAAATCTATTGCTATATCTGTTTTGTCAATTAACTTATATGTTCCTCGAAGTCCAGCTAAATCGCGGAATGTTCCATCCATACATTTAATGAGTGTTGAGTTTGACAAGGCTACTTCAAGAGTAATAATTATATTAAGACCATCAATATGTAGTGTGCTATTTTCATATTTATCTAATATTTTACGCTTCTGCCTGCTAGTAATATCTTTATAAGAAGATATGCTTCTTTTTAATGCTAATCTTTGCCTGGTAGAAAATAAAAAATGATTTCCAACAAACTCAACACTTTTATCTATACCATATCCATGATTTATTAAGTAGCAGATATCTTTTTGAGCTTTTTTCAATAATGTTAAGTTCTTCTCGTCAAATTCAATCTTATCAGATGGAATAAAGCCTCTTCGAATTATTTGTGTCATATAAATATGCCTCCTAAAGTGGTATTTATATCTATATAATTCCTAAGATTATCATAAATATATCTTGAATTATAACATATTTATGTGAAAATAATACAAATAAGTTGTATATCACACAATCGGTAAATTGTTTTTTAGCAGGATGAGAGTAGGGGATGTAATTAAAAAATTGCAATCATTATTATATTTATATAGAAAGAAGGAAATATCAAGATATCAAATGTTAAGGGGATGTCTTGTTATTTGGCAATAAAGAATATAGCTACAGAAATTCTAGTCATAGGAATTATTCCTAGATTAGAAATCTGCAGCTATATTATAATTAACTAAAGTATATTAATTTTACTATTTAAATTAAGTATATAATTAATAGTAATTCAATTAAAATTTAGGAATATCTAAGATAGCACCTCTATTTCCTGATGTAACAAGAGCGGCATATCTTGCAAGATAACCTGTCGTTATTTTTGGTTTTCTTGGTTTCCAGTTTGCTTTTCTTATTGCTAATTCTTCATCAGTAACTACAAAGTTAATTGTGTTAGCATTGATATCAATTTGAATTATATCTCCGTCTTCAATTAAAGCAATGTTGCCACCAACAGCGGCTTCAGGAGAAACGTGGCCAATTGAAGCGCCTCGACTTGCGCCACTAAAACGCCCATCTGTTATAAGAGCAACGGAGCTTCCAAGTCCTCTTCCTGCAATTGCAGAAGTTGGATTAAGCATTTCCCTCATTCCAGGACCTCCTTTTGGACCTTCATACCTAATAACAACAACATCTCCACCAACAATTTTTCCTGTATTTATGGCTTCAAGGGCATCTTCTTCACAGTCAAACACTTTAGCTGGACCTTCATGTTTTAACATTTCCGGTACAACAGCCGAACGCTTAACGACACATGAATCAGGTGCTAGATTTCCTTTAAGAACTGCTATACCACCAGTTTGACTATATGGATTTTCGATAGGTCTAATAACTTCAGGATTTTTATTTATACATCCTTCAATGTTTTCGGCAATAGTTTTTCCTGTACATGTTAGTAGGTCGGTTTTTAATAAACCAAGCTTGTTTATTTCATTCATAACCGCATAAATCCCACCAGCGTCATTTAGATCTTCAATATAAGTATGTCCTGCAGGAGCAAGATGACAAAGGTTTGGTGTTTTTGCACTAATTTCATTAGCGATATCAACATTTAAATCGAAACCAACTTCGTGTGCAATTGCAGGTAAATGCAGCATACTATTTGTACTGCAACCAAGAGCCATATCCATAGTCATGGCATTCATAAATGCATCTTTTGTCATAATATCTCTTGGTGTTATGTTCTTTTCAAGTAGTTCCATGATTTTCATACCGGCATGCTTTGCAAGTTTTATTCTTTCAGAATAAACTGCAGGGATTGTACCATTACCTTGAAGTCCCATACCAAGTACTTCTGTTAAGCAGTTCATGCTGTTTGCAGTATACATTCCTGAACAAGAACCACAAGTAGGGCATACGTTATTTTCATATTCATCTAATTTTTCAGCGGTAATTTTTCCAGCATTGTAAGCACCAACAGCCTCAAACATACTTGACAGGCTTGTCTTGCATCCGTCAACTTTTCCGGCAAGCATTGGTCCGCCGCTCACAAAGATAGTAGGAATATTAACCCTAGCTGCAGCCATTAAAAGTCCAGGAACATTTTTATCACAATTAGGAACCATTACTAATGCATCAAAGGCATGCGCCATTGCCATAGCTTCAGTAGAATCTGCGATTAAATCCCTTGTAACTAATGAATATTTCATTCCTTCGTGTCCCATAGCAATACCATCACAAACGGCAATTGCAGGAAAGACAATTGGAGTACCTCCAGCCATTGAAACTCCCATTTTTACAGCTTCTACTATTTTATCTAAATTCATATGACCAGGTACTATATCATTTTGTGAACTAACGATACCAATAAGAGGTCTTTCTATTTCTTCCTTTGTTAAACCTAATGCACTAAGTAATGAACGTTGAGGTGCACTTTTAGATCCTTTTGTTATAACATCACTTCTCATAGCATAATCTCCTTCTATATAAAAATTATCGCGTTGTATATTTTTATTATATGTTGTATGATGTCTGCTGTCAATTACAGAAGTCAATTCAAAATAAAAAAGTGCTATTTCTACAATATAAAGAATTAGCACTTTTTTTTATTCATTAGATATATCCAAGTCTTTCATCGCCCGAATAATATGAAGTTTCATTGCAGTTTTTGCACCTTCAGCATCTCGAGCCTCCAAAAATTCCATTATCATACGATGATCGTTTAAAGTATTTTGAAGAATTGATTTATTTTCATCAGATAAAATAACACCATTATCAATTGCTTTATATAATATAGGCATCAGTTTATTCATAAATTCATTGTGAGTGGCTTTTGCGATAGATTTATGGAAGGATCTCTCAACTTCTGTTCGATCTTCATTATTTAAGATCATTTCTTCTTCAAGTTTTCCGTAGTAGAGTATTCTTTCTAATTCCTTATCAGTAGCACGTTTAGCAGCATAGTAAGCCGTTTCAGGTTCAAAAATTAATCTCATTTCATATAAATCTTTAACATCTAATTTTTGAGTAGAAATATTCTCTAAACCTATGTTCTCATTAATGTGTTTTAGTTCTGATACAAATGTACCTTTACCTCGTCTAATTTCTAAAATATTGTGGGCAACTAAAATACGAATGGCCTCTCTTAGAGTAGTTCTGCTTACTTTTAATTCAGTTGAAAGCTCATTTTCATTTGGCAGTTTATCACCAATGTTAAATCTTTTATCTATAGTAATCATTGCTAGTATATCATCAGCAACACTTTCTGATAAGCTTTTTTCTTTTCGTGGCATAAACAAACCTCCTTTTAGGTTATGTCTATATAATATAATAAAAAAGTGTATCTTTCAAGGGTGATGTCTGATGTCTTACGATTGATAATTGTTATAAAAACAAAAATAAAGCTCGTCAGAATAATTCCAACGAGCTCATAGATAAAATTAGATTTGATTTTCAGGGATGAATGTAGCACAGTCTGTTTCTTGAGTATCGCTAGCATTTTTAGGTTGTACTTCTATTTTTTCTGCACAACAGTGATCACCTGACATATAATATTGACATGTATTAACAACACATTTGATTCCTTGGTTTGGTGAGTCCATTTTTTCTGGTTTCATAGTTGTTACCTCCTAATAATATTATTTTAATTAACAATAGTATTATTAGTTAATTGAATTTTTTTATACGAAAAAATATAAGTTATATTTTTCAATAAATGACTAAAGATAATTTTATTTATTATTTTACAAAATGTATTTTTTATCTTTTCATACCACTAATTGTTCGTTGATACGATTACATAATTATAGTAATATATAATTAACAATTAGATTAGGGGGGGTACAGATGACATTTGTAATAATAACAGTATTTGTAATTTATTCAATGGTACGCAAACCGAGTACCACATCCAATAAACAGAAATAGATTTTAATATAATTAAAATTGTAAAGTTTAATAAAAAGTAGATATATAATTTAGCAGTAGAAAGAGTAGTTTTAAAAGCTGCTCTTTTTTGTATTGTTAAGGAATAAAGTTTATCATTAAAATTTTAGCAATACAGAAAATATATATTATAAGTATATAGTGGTTTAATATATATTTCTGAGTTTAAGTTAACAATAACATATAAATAGGAATGACAATTAGGCTGAAAATAGTTGTTATTATTGTATTTATTGTTGCATATTCGTAATCTGCATTATAACGTTTAGATACTATTGCTGTATTAGTCATAACTGGCATTGCTGCTTGGATAACAAACACTTCTTTCATAAGTAAAGGAGTATTTGCAAAATTGCATAATAATAAAATTAATATTGGGGAAATGATAAACCTTCCTAAAATTATTGCTAGCATGTCCCAACTAAATTTAAATTCTTTGAAATTAACAGAGTGAATTGTTATCCCTATAAACAACATAGCTAATGGTGTTGTTAAATTACCGAAATATTTGCAAGTGTCCAGAACAAATTTTGGAAGATGAATATCAAGCAATATAAGCAAAACGGCAAACGTAAAACTTAACAGCGGGGGTGACATAATCCGTTTTATTGTATCAAAGGAGATGATATTGGCATTGGTAGAATCTCCATCTCTACTAATTTCATATACACCGAGTGTCCAAAAAAAAGTAGTATTTGCTATGTAGTATAATAACACATTCGGGATGCTTTTTTCACCGAATAAAGCCATATTCACTGGAAGGCCAATAAATATAGAATTGGATACAAAAAACATTGATCTAAAGGTACCAATTCGTTTCTTTTCTACTTTAATAGCTTTAGAAATAATTACGGCAATTATATAACCGATTGCCATGGAGGTAAATGGAGCGAATAATCCACCACCAAGATTTAACAGTTTATCTTTATCAAAGCTTTCTGCAAATTGTGAAATCATGAGGCAGGGGATAGCGAGATTGCATACTAGTCTTGAAAAAAGCTTCGAAGTTTTTTCATCAAACCAGCCTTTATGAGATAAAAAGAATCCAGTAGAAATCATAAGAACTATACTGAATACACTTCCTAATGCATTAAAAATAACCATTATAAATTCTCCTTTAATATATATTTAAATTAATTGAATTAAAGAATAATGGATTACACTTTGGCTTATACAATGAAATCCACTGATAAGATATTTTTCAAATGTTTTAAATCATTGCCTATATGGTTATACATAGCTTTATATGCTTTTTCTTCATCTCTTTGTTTAATGCAATGAAATATCTCAAGATGATGATTGAAAATATCCATATTACGCTCAGGTTCATAAATATCTATAGATCTATAAAAGTAAGTAAGTGAACTCAAATCTTTACTCAATTTTTTTAGATGATTATTTTGGCTGAAATCTAAGATTAAATCATGAAATTTAGTATTGAGTTCAATAATATTTTTAGTAAGTGTATCATCAAAGTTATCTATATTTTTTTTGATTTCTAATAATATTTTTTCAATTTTATCTAATTCTTTGTTAGATGCTTTAAGAGTAGTTAACTTTGCAGCTTGAGATTCTAAAGCTTGGCGACATTCATAAATATTTTCGATGTCTTCTTTGGTTGGCTTATAAATTGTAATTTTTGATTTATCTCCAATAACAAGTAGTCCGTCTTTTTCCAAAGAACGTATGGCTTCTCTTACTGGACTTCTGCTTATTTGAAATTCGCTGGCAAGTTTAGATTCATAGATTCTATCTCCGGGTTTCAGAATGCCATTAAATATCATAGCTTTTATCGAAGTGTAAGCTTGATCATAGTAAGAAGGGGCTTTTTCAATTTTATATTTTTCCATTATTATATCCTCCTACAGGTTTTGTTAAAGTGACTAATTAATTTCAATATTTATACAATGTATACTGTCGACAAATTAATTTTAGTATAATCTATAAATACCAAATAATCAATATGAGTGAAATCAAATTGTATAAATAAAAAACCTGGTGAATTAAATTTATAATCTACCAGGCAAGATAACTATATTACATCACATTTTATTTATCTTCTTCTATGGTGTTTTTTATGTTCAACTAAATCTATAGCTCCAAGAACTACGTGAGCTGCACCGAATCCAACGACTCCAGCAGCGATAACTGGTGCTACCTCTATTGCTACCATAGCTGCACCTACACCTGTTACAACTGTACCTAATGCAGTTGGTATTGCTCCTTCTCGAATTCTCATATTTATCCCTCCTTTAAACTAGTAGAGCTTATTAATAATATTCTTATAAATCTAAGAGTTATTATTTACATTAATAACTTTCCACTTTAAAAGTTTTTTATGCTAAGTAATGATTTGTAAAAAATATTAAATTATATCTTTTATAAAATTTACTTACCTTCATTTTGTTTATCATATGCTATGAGGCATACTGGAGGATTATGGTGTTCATTTATTCTTTTTTCTATTTGTCTTATGAAATATATATCTTCTGTGGATAAATCACTGAATTCATTATCAAATTTATTGCTATCACTACTCATACTATCACTCCTTTCATAAGTATAGTATGGATATCTAGAAAGATTTTAATCTGAAAATAATAATGTAATAAGCTTTTTATTACATGTATTACATCAGTGTATATATTTTTTCAGCATGGCAAAGATAATTTTAATAGATTATAAAAGGAGTGTTGTTTATATGTTATCTACAATAAAAACCAACAATTTAATAAATGAAAAATCTCCTTATTTACTGCAGCATGCGAACAATCCGATAAACTGGTACTCATGGAGTGATGAAGCATTTGCAAAAGCTAAAGAGGAAGATAAGCCTATTTTTCTATCAATTGGTTATTCAACTTGTCATTGGTGTCATGTGATGGCTCATGAATCATTTGAAGATGAAGAAATTGCAGAAATTATGAATAATAATTTTATTGCAATTAAAGTGGACAGAGAGGAAAGGCCGGATATCGATAGTGTTTATATGACAGTCTGCCAAGCCTTAACTGGTCATGGAGGTTGGCCGCTTACAGTGATAATGACTCCAGATCAAAAACCATTTTTTGCAGGTACTTATTTTCCCAAAAAAGCTAAGTATAATATGCCAGGACTTATAGATATTTTAAATTCAATAAATAAGCAATGGAAGGATAATAAGGATAAGCTTATATCATCTGGTGATAGTATTTTATCAGAACTTGGTGGCTATTTTGATGGTAAAACAAGCAAAATGAAGTTGACATCTAAGACATTAAAAAATGGATATAATCAAATTTCACACGCTTTTGAGGAAAAGTATGGAGGCTTTGGTGATGCACCTAAATTTCCGACGCCTCATATAATAATGTTTTTGCTTAGATATTATAAATCTCATAAAGAAATTAAAGCTTTAGAAATGGCTGAAAAAACTTTGATTTCTATGTATAGAGGTGGAATATTTGATCATATAGGTTTTGGCTTTTCAAGATACTCTACTGATAGTAAATGGTTAGTACCACATTTTGAAAAGATGCTTTATGATAATGCTTTATTGGTTATTGCGTATTTAGAGGGATACGAGGTTACAAAAAATGAGATTTACAAAGAGGTAGCAACAAAAGTGCTTGAATATGTATTTAGAGAACTTACTAGTAAAGATGGTGGATTTTACTGTGCGGAGGATGCAGATAGTGAAGGTGAAGAGGGAAAATATTATGTGTTTGAACCTTTAGAAATTTTAAATGTTTTGGGAGAAGAGGACGGTACATATTTTAATGATTATTTTGACATATCCATTGAAGGAAACTTTGAGGGCAAGAGTATTCTAAATTTGATAAAAAACAAAAACTTTCATAAGTCAGATAATAGTATAAAGTCACTCAGTGAACAAATACTTCAATATAGAAGTGATAGAACAGAATTACATAAAGATGATAAAATACTAACTTCATGGAATGGACTTATGATAGCTGCACTTGGAAAAGCCTATAAAGTTATTGAGGATGAAAGATACTTCGAATATGCTAAGAAAGCAGTAGAGTTTATTTTCAATAACTTGGTTGATGAAAATAAAAGGCTTCTTGCAAGGTATAGAGATAATGATTCACGTCATAAAGCTTACTTGGATGACTACGCGTTTCTTTGTTTTGGCCTTATAGAGCTTTATGAAAGCAGTTATGATGTTGAATTCTTGAATAAAGCGATTGAAGTGAACAAGGATATGATTAATTTATTTTGGGATAATGAAAAAAGTGGATTTTTCCTTTATGGCGAAGATAGTGAAAAATTAATAGCTAGGCCTAAGGAACTTTTTGATGGAGCTATGCCCTCAGGTAATTCTGTTGCAGCGTATAATTTAATAAAGCTTGCAAGACTTACTGGAGATTTAAGTCTGGAAGAAATTGCAGAGAAGCAATTCAATTTTATTTGCGGATCAGTATTTAATGAAGAGATAAATCATTCATTCTTTTTAATGGCAGCATCATTTGCGTTAGATGAATCACAAGAGTTAGTATGTGTTATTAATGATAAAGGTGAAGAAGAAAAAGTTAAAGATTTATTAAGTGAAAGGGCTATTTTTAATTTAACGACACTAATTAAGAATGATGAAAATAGAAATAAAATAGAAGATCTAGTACCATTTATTAAGGAATATGATCTTATAAATGAAAAATCTACATATTATTTATGTAAAGGAAAATCATGTATGGCTCCAGTAAATGATATTGATGAATTAAGAAAAATGTTATCTAAATTATAAGATAGTAAATAGGAAGTATTTAAACGAAGTCTTTTCTAATATATAGATTCTAGTTAAACATGTTTTTGAGGATATATGTAATATGTTTGGAAGTTATATACTACTTAATTAAATTTCAATATTTGCATCATTTAGTTTAATGTCTATTTTAGTCATCCTCTTACTAAAATAGACATTCCTAAAGGGTGTGCTGAATGCAGATTTTTAAGTTTATGTAATGGCGGAGCAAAATGTATATCATATGGTATATATGGTGATTATAATTGTGGAGATTATGGATGTATGTTAAAAAGAACTGAATAATTAATCTAAAATTAAGATTTATTTAAGTTGTTATAAGACCGAGTTTTAGTATAATAATTCCAAGGAGAGGATAAGTTTATGATAAATATAAGCAATATAACAAAAAGTTATAATGGAAATTATAATGCGGTGAGCAATTTAAATTTGGAAATCAAGGATGGAGAAATATATGGATTATTAGGGCCTAATGGGGCTGGAAAAACAACAACTATTAAAATGATAACTGGAATAATAGCGCCCACATCAGGAAAAATTGAAATTAACGGAATTGATATTAGTAAAGAGCCAGTTAGAGCAAAAGAGCAATTTGGTTATGTCCCAGATAGCCCGGATATGTTTTTAAGATTAAGTGGAATGGAATATTTAAATTTCATGGCCGATGTTTATGGAGTTTCAAAGGAAGAAAGATTGTTAAGGGTAAAAGAAATATCAAAGAGATTCGAAATGGACTTGGCATTAGGAGATAAGATATATTCATATTCTCATGGTATGAGACAAAAGATAGTTCTTATGGGAGTTTTGATTCATAAGCCAAAAGTTTGGATATTAGATGAACCAATGACAGGGTTAGATCCAAAATCAGCATTTACATTAAAAGAAATGATGAGAGAACATGCTGATGAAGGAAATACCGTGATTTTTTCTACACATGTGTTGGAAGTTGCAGAGAAAGTCTGCGATAAAGTCGCGATTATTAATAAAGGTCAATTAATATTTAATGGAACACTAAGCAATATGAGAAAAGAGTTTAAAGAAAATGAATCCTTAGAAGAGATGTTTTTGGAGATGATTCAAGATGAATAGGCTTAAGATAATAACAAAATATTTTATAAGAAATGCATTTGAGGAAATGTTTGCTAGTGGTAAAAAAATTACGCCTGTGTTCGCAGTAATTCTAATGATATTTGTTGTGGTTATGCTCTCTATGCCTTTCACAGTAATGATAGGTGAAGGTTACGGACCACTTCATGCTATGAGGCAGGAAGGAATATTATTATCAATAATATTGTCAATTGGGGAGAGTGTTTCTTTCATCTTTGGAATGTATACAATAATAAATATCCTATACTTTTCAAATGATATTGAAGTTATATTGCCACTTCCTTTTAAAAGCAGTGAAATAGTATTTGGAAAGTTCATGGCAGTGTTAATTAATATGTATGTGTATACATCAATGTTAATTTTGCCACTTATAGTATATGGAATTGTGTCAAAGGCAAGCTTTGTATATTATTTATATGGAATTATAGTGTTATTAATAACTCCTATTATACCGATGGTATTGGCATCATTAATATGCATGATTCTTATGAGGTTTACTAGCTTATCTAAGCATAAAGATGCATTTAGAGTATTTACAGGGTGTGCATCACTAATATTGATAGTAGGATTCAATCTTTTTACATCAAGTTCTGGAAGAAGTACAAATTCACAGCAAATGATTCAAAGATTTTCAGATGGAAATAACAGCGCGATAAGTACACTAAATGATATTTTCATAACAAGTAGATTTTCTTCGAATGGGCTATTATATAATAATGATATTAGAGGTTTGCTTAATATACTTATGTCTTTATGTCTAAGTTTAATAGTTTTCATAATATATTATTATATAGGAGGAAAGTTATATTTAAAGGGAGTAATAGGGATTTCTGAAACTTATAGCAAGAGGGAAAATATATTAGAAAACGGTAAGGCAGATAAAATAATAAAAGAAAATTCAAAATTAAAAGCATTAATTATAAGAGATGTTAAAATCTTATTCAGAACTCCTCAATTCTTTATTAATTGCATAGCGATGATGTTTTACATGCCGGCAGTAATGGGTGTTGCATTTTTTTCTGGTGGTAAACTATCAGAGTATAGGTATTTATTAAATAGTAGTCCCAAATGGAATGCGATTACCATAGCAATTGCATTTGTAGGTGGAACGGTATGTATAATGTCAGGTGGAGCAGGTGCAAGTGCACTTTCAAGAGAAGGTAAAGATTTTATTGTATCGAAGTATATTCCAGTAGAATATAAAACTCAGCTATACTCTAAGATTCTTTCATCATTATTTATAAATGAATTTGGGATGGTTATAGTTGTCTTAGGACTCTTGCTAGTAAACGTAAGTCCTATCATAATATTGCTCGGAACAATATCTTCATTTGGATCAATACTTATGATAACTTTATTGGGATTATATATAGACTTTAGATCACCAAAATTGGAATGGGAAAATGAAAAGGCAATGTTTAAAAACAATTATATACCTCTGTTAATTATGCTTATTATATTTATATTGGGAGCTGGATTAGTGGCAGTTGCCATAATTTTGAGGAATTATTTGGTTATACTTGGAATTTGTATTATTATTTCGCTTGTTGGAAGTAGTCTTTTATATAAAGGCTTATTAAGGAATGCTTATAAAATATATAATGAAGAATAGTCAGAATAAGATAAAAATGCATTACAAAAATTTGTTTTTCGATTTTGTAATGCATTTTTTATTAAAGCAAATTGGTAATAAGGAAATGAAATGACTGTATGAGAGAAAAATTATAATAAATTGCGGATGTTATAAATAGTTATATTAAGCAATAGCAGCCACTTATAACGACATTTTGAATTAAAGTTAATTTGACACTAACTTAGTGTAATGATATAATTATTTACAGAGTGTGAAGGTCACACGAAGGGGTACACCACCTTGGGTGTATTTTTTCGTGTGGCCTTTTTTAGTTATATTAAATATTTAAGAGGTGATTAAATGGTAAAAGTGAATGGAAAAGAGGCAGATAATGCAACCGGATTATCGTTAGAGGACTTTCTTATCAGTGAAGGATATTTAATAGATAAGATTGTAGTTGAGCTAAATGGTGAGATAATGCCAAAATCCCAATATAAGCAGACAAATATTAAAGATGGTGATTCTTTAGAAGTAATTAGCTTTGTCGGAGGCGGCTGATGCATTAATAAATTCAGAAGTATCACTAATGTATATTATCAACAATAAAAATAATAATTTTACTGCAAGATCTAGATTAGAAAAGGACAAGCTTTTAAATTAAGTTATTTATTTAATAATTTGGTTATACATATTAATTTATTTTAGTAATCGAATTTTATATACTGCTAGTTCTTGCTGAAAAATGCTAAAGGAGAGTATTGGAATGAAAAAAGATGTATTAACACTTGGAGGACATGAATTCTCATCACGATTCATACTAGGTTCTGGAAAATATAATTTGAATTTAATTAAGGCTGCGGTCGATAATGCAGGCGCACAGATGATTACTTTGGCATTAAGACGCGCTAATACAAACGGAGGTGAAAATATTTTGGATTTTATTCCAGAAGGTGTTACATTGCTTCCAAATACATCTGGGGCAAGAAATGCGGAAGAAGCAGTTAGAATTGCAAGACTTGCAAGAGCAATGAATTGTGGTGATTTTGTAAAAGTTGAAATAATTCATGACTCAAAATATTTGCTTCCAGATAATTATGAGACTATTAAAGCAACTGAGATTCTTGCTAAAGAAGGTTTTATAGTAATGCCGTATATGCATGCAGATTTAAATGTGGCTCGTGATCTAGTTAATGCTGGAGCAGCATGTATTATGCCTCTTGCATCACCGATTGGATCTAATAAAGGTTTAGCTACAAAAGAATTTATAAAAATATTAGTAGATGAAATAGATCTTCCAATTATTGTGGATGCAGGGATTGGAAGACCATCTCAAGCTTGTGAAGCTATGGAAATGGGAGTAGCAGCTGTTATGGCTAATACTGCAATTGCCACAGCTGGTGATATTCCAGCTATGGCAGGAGCATTTAAACAAGCAATTGAAGCAGGACGTGCAGCATATCTTTCAGGACTAGGTAGAGTTCTAGATAAAGGTGCTTCTGCGTCTTCACCATTAACTGGATTTTTAGAAGATTAGGAGGCAGACTATGAGCGAAGAACGTATAAATCACATGGAATATATGACTGGGATGGAAGTATTAGAATCAGATGTAATGGACAAAGTAATTAATCATATGGAAGCTTATGATTATGATAAGTATACAGAAACAGATGTTAGAATAGCTTTGAACAATGATTATCGTACAATAGAAGATTTTGCAGCATTATTATCACCAGCAGCTATGCCGTTTCTAGAGGAGATGGCTCAATTAGCTAAAGAGGAAACAAGAAAGCATTTTGGTAACTCAGTTTACATGTTCACACCACTATATCTAGCGAATTATTGTGAGAACTATTGTATTTATTGTGGATTTAACTGTCATAATAAAATACGCAGAGCGAAGTTAAATTTCGATGAAATAGAGAAAGAAATGCAGGCAATAGCTAAAACAGGTTTGGAGGAAGTGCTTCTGCTTACTGGTGAAAGTAGAAAAATGTCAGATGTAAAATATATTGGAGAAGCTTGTAAGATAGCACGCAAGTATTTTAAGATGGTAGGATTAGAAGTATATCCCATGAATTCTGATGAATATGAATATCTTCAAGAATGCGGTGCAGATTTTGTAACTGTATTCCAGGAAACTTATAATTCAGATAAATATGAAACACTTCATCTTGAAGGGCATAAGCGCATATTTCCATATAGACTTAATGCGCAGGAAAGAGCTCTAAAAGGTGGGATGCGTGGTGTTGGATTTGCAGCATTACTTGGCCTAGATGACTTTAGAAAAGATGCTTTTGCGACAGGGGTACATGCATACCTTCTTCAAAGAAAGTATCCACATGCCGAGATAGCATTTTCATGTCCAAGGCTAAGACCAATTATTAATAATGATAAAATTAATCCAAAGGATGTGCATGAGAAACAACTAGTGCAAGTTATTACAGCATACCGTCTTTTTATGCCTTTTGCTAATATTACGATTTCAACAAGAGAATGCGAAAGATTTCGTAATAATGTAATTGGCTTAGCAGCTACTAAGATTTCAGCAGGTGTAAGTACAGGAATAGGAAGCCATGCGGAAGATGCAGAAGACAGGGGAGATAATCAATTTGAAATTGCAGATAACAGGTCTGTAGATGAAGTGTATGAAGCAATTAAGTCTAAAGGCTTGCAGCCTGTAATGAATGATTATGTATATTTATAAAATTAATAAGATGTTTATATATTTAGATAAAAACAAAGATAAATAAGTTATAATCTTGATATATATTAATATTGAAATAATTAGTAGGAATCTTTAATTGATTCCTACTTTTTTTAGATAAATTATTATACTAATTACAGTTTGAATTATACATAAGAATCATAAAATAAATATTATTTATTTTTCGCTTGAAGACCCAATATAATTACTTCAAGATATCCTGCAAAACGCGAAACAAAATCAGGAGGGGCTTCGAGTAGTGAGACAGTTTGAAATTCTTGACGTTGGTTTTTAGAAGACACTGCTGGAGAATATAAACTAGAGGCATAATAAATCTGATATTCATTAAAAAGTTTAAGTTGATCGTCTGTCAGGTTAGGAATAAACTTTTTAGTAATCAAATTTAATTTACCAAAGCTATTAGAAAGATCTTGCTTCAATATATCCAGTGATTTTGTTGTCACATTACTTCTTAATACTGAAACTAAAATTGAGAACAGCTTTAAAAAACGCTGATTTTCATACATTTGTTCTGACCACAACAGACAAAATGTTTTAAGTTCCAATTGAGCATAGTCTTTAAGTTTATCATATGTCTTTTTTACCCACTTTTCTAAATCTGAACTTAATATCCATAGGAAAATTTCTTCCTTAGTAGAAACGTATTTATATAAATTTGCTCTTGAAAAGTTTAACTCATTAGCAATTGAAGCAAGTGTGATTTTTTCTAAGGGCTCTCTTTCATATAGCTTTAATGTAGCCTCGATGATTTGTTCACGCCTAATGCTTTTTTGTTCTTCGTTTCGAGCACGTTGAAATTCCATTTCTTTACCTCCTTACTAATTGACAATTACATAATAGCAAATGAATCATAAACTTACAAGTTACTAATGTTACTCAAAACTCATTGACAAGTTACGCGGCGTAACTTATACTTAAATAAGTTTCATAGTGTAACTTATATTTTCGAAATCGTAGATATGATAAAAAGTCATAAATTAATGAGAAGAGACGCATAAGGAAGTTGTAGTAACTTAGATACAGGAGTATGTAAATGTTTTAGCTTATTTAATGCCTAGTAATATGTTAAATAATGGGGTGAGTAAAGAATGAAGGATAGTAGCAATGAACAGGCAAATCCATGGTTAGCAATGATAGTTATCATAGTTGGTACATTTATGTCGGTACTAAGCAGTAGTATAATCAATGTTGCATTAACTAAAATGATGTCTGTATTTGGAGTAGGATTGGATGATGTGAAGTGGGTAATGACAGCTTATACATTAGCACTTGGAGCGATTATTCCTTTAACAGGATATCTTCAAGATATTTTTGGTGCTAAAAAAGTATATATAGTTGCATTGGCAATTTTTACAATAGGGTCCGCGCTATGCGGATTTGCATGGAGCAATTCTAGTATGATAGCATTTCGTGTATTTCAAGCTATTGGAGGAGGAATGATGCAGCCTGTTGGTATGAGTATAATATATTCTGTATTTCCAAGAAAAAAGATAGGACTTGCACTTGGGGTTTATGGAATAGCAGCCATGGCAGCACCTGCCATAGGACCAACTCTTGGTGGATTGATTATAGAAAAAATGGATTGGAGGCTAATTTTTACAGTAAATATCCCAATAGGAATAATAGGAGTAGTGTTGGGGATGATTATTTTAAAAGGCCAACCTATGAAACCATTTAAGGCATTTGATATAGTAGGATTTTTATCATCTACAGTAGGTTTAGTAAGTTTGTTATATGTACTTGGAAAAGGATCATCAATTGATTGGGGTGATATGATAAATCCAATGTTAGTAGCGTTGGGGAGTTTAAGTCTCATATTATTTGTGATTAATGAACTTACACATCCAGACCCACTATTAGATCTGAGAGTTCTCAAATTATTTGATTTTAGTATGAGCTTAGTTATAATAACTGTGTTAACTATAGGATTAATGGGAGGGTCATATGTATTGCCCTTATTTCTGCAGAATGTAAGGGGATATACTGCTATGCAGGCAGGACTTATTATGTTTCCATCAGCACTAGTTATGGGGGCATTGATGCCATTAAGCGGAACGCTTTATGATAAATTCGGAGCTAAGCCTGTAGTTATACCTGGTCTTATTATATTAGCACTGGCTACATTTAAGTTGTCAACAGCTATAAATATGAATTCTAGCAAGGAATCAATAATATTTATTAACTGTATAAGATCTATTGGATTAGGAATAGCAATGATGCCTATTAGCACTGCTGGTATGAATGTAGTAAAAGGCGAAATGATTCCAAGAGCATCAGCATTGAATAGCACTATAAGACAGGTGGCAAGTTCTCTTGCTGTAACTATAATGACAGTAATAATACAATCGAAAACAAGTTATAATTATTCAAAACTTGCAGAGCAAATAAATATATACAATAAAACAGCAGTAGGAACTATAAATTCATTAACAAAATCATATATGTATGAAGGTTTTTCACAAGAAACTTCTAAAGTTATGGCACTATCTCAATTGGCGAAAATTATTCAAGGACAAGCATCTGTAGATGCTATGGCATATTCTATTTCGGTAACTGGAGCTATAGCTGCTATCGCTATATTTTTAACATTATTTATGAGAACTAGAAGATGATATAAAAAATTAAATTATGATAGTACATTATGTTGTTTAAAGATAGATATATCAAAACTAAAAAGATAATTATATAAAAATAATATAGAATTTTACTAATGAATTTAATAGGGAAATAAGAAAATATTTATAAAGTAAATTAATTAAAGGGGATAGAATAATGAAAGTAAAGGATTTTATGATTACTGATGTAATTTTCGCAAGCAAAGAAAATACTATTAAAGATGTAATGAAGATACTGGTTACTAATAAAATAGGTGGAGTACCAATAGTAGATAACAGGGGAATACTTTTAGGTATTGTAAGCGATGGTGATATTATAAGAAACATAAATCCAAAAGAAGGAAAAATGTATGATTTGATTTCATATGTATTTTATCTTAAAAAAGAGGAATTAGAAGAAGAAATTGGATTAATAAAGGATACTAGTATCATGACTATTGCAAAATGTAAAGATGTTTGTTGCGCTTTTCCAGAAGATACCATGGAAAAGGTTTTGTCTATTTTCTCAAAACATAACTTTAAAAAGATACCGGTCATAGATCAAGACAGAAGAGTAGTTGGAGTTATTAGTAGAGGCGATGTAATTAGATATATACAGAAAAAGATTATAGATAAGTTGTAGGCAATAGCAAAAGATTATCTATATAATTATATACTAAGATTAAGTAGAAATTAATCTAGAATAATAGAATATAAAAATAAAAAGTGACTGTTCACTTAGAAAATAATTTCTAGATGAACAATCACTTTTTTTACTGTACAATTAAGCAGCTTTTTTTATGGAGTCTATATATTCTTTACCTTTTATAGAATTATATTTTCCTTCCCACTTTGATACAACAATAACTGCTAAAGAATTGCCTAATACATTTACAACAGTTCTAGCCATATCAAGTATACGATCTATTCCAGCTATAAAAGCTAGACCCTCGGCTGGAATTCCAACAGAACCAAGAGTAGCGAGTAGAACTACAAAAGATACTCCTGGCACGCCTGCTATACCTTTTGAAGTAAGCATTAATACAAGCATTAAATTAATTTGAGCAGGTATAGATAAATTAATACCATATAATTGTGCAATAAATATTGCAGCAATAGCTTGGTAAAGAGTAGAACCATCTAAATTAAAAGAATAACCTGTTGGTACTACAAAGGTTGCAATAGCTTTAGGACATCCGAATTTCTCCATCTTTTCCATGATTTTAGGCAGAACTGTTTCGGAACTTGCAGTACTATAAGCAAGTATAAGTTCGTCTTTTAAAATTCTTATGATTGAAAAAATACTTGTCCCAACAAATCTTGCAATCAATCCAAATATCACTAGTATAAATAAAATCATTGAGCCATAAGTAGTAACAATTAATTTTCCAAGTGGAATTAAAGATGAAAGTCCAAACTTAGAAACTGTTACACCAATTAAAGCAAATACCCCAAAAGGAGCTGTTTTCATTATTTGATTTGTTACCCAAAACATTGCATCAGCTGTGCCTTGAGCAAACTGTATAACAGGTTTTCCTTTTTCACCAACCGCAGCAACTCCTAAACCAAACATAACCGAAAAGAAAATGATTGAAAGCATATTTCCGCTTGTAAGTGCATCAAAAATGTTAGTAGGCACAATGTTTACAAACGTATCGGCAAAGCTATGATGAGCCACATTTTCCGCAGTGCTTACATAAGCATCGATGCTAGAGGTAGCAAGCTCTTTCATATTTATTCCTGTACCAGGATGAAACACGTTGGCAATTAAAAGCCCTAATACAATCGCAATAGTAGTTACTACTTCAAAATAGAGAAGAGTTTTTCCTCCAAGCCTTCCAACCTGCTTAATATCTCCTGCTCCAGCAATACCAACTATAAGAGATGAAAAGACAATTGGAACAACAATCATTTTGATTAGACGAATAAAAATATCTCCAATAGGCTTTAAATATGCCTCAACAGCTGGATTTCCATAAAAAAATCCACCTACTATAATTCCAAGTATAAGTCCTGCAAGAATCTGCAATGCTAGACCAAATTTAATTTTCTTCATAGTGAATTCTCCTTCCTTAGTTTAAAATTTTAAATGAAAACAATATAAATATGACACTTTTATTGTTTTAAATTGCAAATTAATATAAAATCTTAACAACATTTTGAATTATAACACAATTAATGAATTTTGTCTCTAGAAAAAATTCATTTTTTAAAATAAAGAATAAATCTTTTTCTTGTTGTTCAATTAATTGAAAATATTACTATATATTGATTGTATTTTTTGTAAACTTATTGAGTTGCAGTAATCCACATTCGGATTTTAATATTAATAGATGATGAGGTTAAAATGTTTAAGATAAGAAATGTTCGTCCAATGATGACTGTGGCAAAATGCAATATAGAAAATTAAATACTGATTTTTAAAAGATTTGGACAAATTAAAATACGAAAATAAATACAGGCAATAAAGCAAACCAGATAATATGCAATGCATTTATTAAAATGTAGAATAAGATAGCGCTATTAATGAGATAGCTACAATACCTCAGTTGTATATCTGTTGCTTGTTGCATCCTAAAATATATGAACACAAAAAGAACTCCAGGAACTAATATCTTTAATAAAAAGCTGATAATTGGACTTTGAACTACCTCTAACATCAAAATATTTGCCTCTATGTAAAAGCCAGTATTTAAAAGTAAAATAGTAAATATTATATCTGTTACATTTAAAATGTATAGAATCAGTAATTTTATTTTTGTATTTTTAAGAGAATAGTTTTTCAAAAAAGTGATCATTAAAGCACCTCCATTATGTGATTATTACCACAATGAAGATATAGTATAAGCTTTACTAACTATGTTTAGATATATATTTTTATTAGAGTATATATTCTGAACCACATTACCATAGATATTCTTCTATTTTTTAGTCAGTTTTTATATTACTGTATCTTTCTGGATGAGATCCTAAATATACGGACAAATTAAAAAATAGTAGACAGAATAGTGAAAAAATCTTATGAAAAGGGCAATGCATAATTACAGATAAAGAAAAAATAATATAATAAAGAAAGGAGTTCAATTAAATGGATATATACACAATAGGACATTCTAATTACCCTGTAGAAAAATTAATAGATATGCTAAAGACATATAATATTAATACTGTTATAGATATAAGAGGGACTCCTTATTCGAAATATAATGTTCAGTATAACAAGGAAACAATAGCTGAGACTCTAAAAAAAGAGGGTTTTATATACATATATATGGCTAAAGAACTTGCAGCTCAAAGAGAAGATAAAAAGTCTTATAATAAGGAAGGATATTCTGATTTTGAAAAGGTGATTTCTGAAGAGATGTTTTTAAGAGGAATTGAGAGATTAAAATTAGGATGTGAAAGAGGTTATAAAATTGCACTTCTTGGAGCTATGCAGGATCCTATAAGATGTCACAGGAGTATATTAGTTGGACGATCATTAAGAGAAAATGGATTTAATGTTAAACATATTTTAGATGATTGTACTCTAGCATCCCAAGAAAAAATAGAAGAAAATCTTTTGAGTAAATACTTTAGCAATAGAAATCAGCTTACTATAGATATCTTGCTTGGTGATGAAATTAGCGATGCTGAAATGATTAAGGAAGCTTATCGGCTAGCTAATAAGGAAATTGGATATAGAATAGAACATTTAAAATAATAGAAATCAAAATGTATACAACATACATATATTGATATGTATTAATAAATTGGGATTTTAATTATGAGGAAAGTTTTATCAAGAATATTAAGTGGAATTAGGCTTAATAAATTTAACACTAGAGCAGATATAGATAATGATCCTTTTAGAGCTAAAGATTATGTGAACTCTAATAATTTTTCGAGTGAAACTAACTACTTGATTTGGGTAAATGTTGAAAGTTTTAAAGTGAATATTTTTAAAGGAAGCGTAAATAAGTGGGACCCAATTCACAGTTATTTGTGCACTGTTGGAAAAGCTTCAACACCAACACCTAAAGGAACTTATACTGTTGGAATAAAAGGTCTTTATTTTGGTGTAAATAAAGGATATAAATGTTGGTACTATACACAGTTTAAGGGAAATTATTTATTTCATTCAATAATTTATAATTTGAATGGATCAGTTAAGGATGGAAGATTAGGAATGAAGCTATCAGATGGATGCATACGATTAGCTAAGGAAAATGCTAAGTGGATTTATGATAATATACCTAGAGGAACTAAAGTAATTATAAATTGAAGCAAGGATAATTAACATTTAAATCTGAAGTACAAAACTATTATGTTTTGAAACATAATAGTTTTGCAATTGCTAATAATCTAATTTAACCAGAAAGAATAATATCTAATTATAATATCTTTAATATCCAAAAAATCTTTTGATAATATTTTATTAGCAATATTAGGTATAATAAATAAAGTCCTTCAAAGTTAAGAGAATAATCATATAAAGTTATATTTGTAATTAAGTATAATTTAAAGTAAAACAGATTTACATTAAAGCTAATATATAGATATTACTATAAAAATTACAATTAGTCAGAAAATTCAAAAAACTATTGCAATTAATTATGAAATGGGATATACTTAATTCAAGATAAAGATTTAATTTATCTTAGTGTACTGACACTTCAATCCGGCAGAAGAGTATATCTCAAGAGATATACAGTTGGTGACGGGCAACGAAAAAATCCCGGAAGCAATGTACGACAGACGGTCGTACCCAGTTGGCGGACAACGTAAAAATCAGTAACTAAGAAAGAGCAAGTGGAGTTAGTAAGATTCACTTGCTCTTTGTCTTATGTAAATATGCTAATTGGTTATTACAATTAACATGCTTAATATAAGCTGAGTCATATTTCCATCTAAATTTTATACTAGATTTAGGTGGAATTTTTATTGTAAAATTAGTTTTAACAAATTAGTGATTTTATTGCAATGATGAGGATTAAAATATATACTAGTTTGAGATATGAAATATATTGTATTTTTATCTAAATGTATTGATTGGAGTAATAATTAATGAAGAAATTTAAAAAAGTTTATATAGAGATAACAAACGTGTGTAATTTAAGTTGTGATTTTTGTCCTAAAACATCTAGGAGACTCAGGTTTATGGATAAGAAGAGTTTTCAACATATTGTAAATAGTGTAAAATTACACACTGATCATATATATTTTCATCTAATGGGAGAACCATTTTTGAATCAAAATCTAAAGGGTTTTCTGGATATAAGCGATGAAAGTTCATTGAAGGTTAATATAACTACTAATGGAACTTTAATAAGTGAAGTTAAAGATATATTACTTGATTCACAGGCCTTAAGGCAAGTTAATATTTCGCTGCATAGTTTTGAAGCCAATGATGGACATGTTAAGTTTAATGAATATATAGATAATATAGTTGAATTTGTTAAAGATGCAAGTGAAAAAACTAATATAATCACTTCTTTAAGGCTGTGGAATTTAGATACAAAGTATAGTGCTAGTAATAGTAGAAATGTTGATATTTTTGAATTTCTTGAGCAAAGATTTGAAATAAAATCCAGTTTGAGAGAAAATTTAAAGGAAAAAAATAGTTTTAAACTAAAAAATAATGTATATCTTAGTATGGGGGAAAAATTTAAATGGCCATCGTTGCAAGTTGAAGAATTAGGAGAAAGAGTTTTTTGCTATGGGCTTAGGGATCAAGTGGGGATATTAGTAGATGGAACAGTAGTGCCGTGTTGTTTGGATAGTGATGGCAGCATAGCACTTGGAAATATTTTTGAAAATACATTAGAAGAAATTTTAAATTCAAAAAGAGCTAAAGATATATATAATGGTTTTTCTGGAAGAAAAGCAGTAGAAGAATTGTGTAAAAAATGTGGATTTATAAATAGAGTGAGATAGAGGTGAATTGTTAAAATGGAAATAGCAATTAAGTCAGTAGGTGTTTTTTTGTTAGTGTATTTTTCCTATTATTATTTGCTGAGATTTATACAATCGGTGTTTCAAGGGGCTGTGAGCAGTATAAATGCAGGGATGGCCAAGTTTATATATGCGTTGGGTACTCCGGCTCATGAACTTGCACATTTATTGGTAGCTGTTTTATGTCTTGCTAAAATAGAGCAAGTACAACTTTTCCCAAAAGGAAACAGGCCTGGATTTATAAGATCAAGAGTTGGAAGTAGCATGCCATTTTTAATTAGTATCAAGGAATTTCTTATTGCTATAGCACCTGTCATAATAAATATACCATTATTCATATTCATAGAGAGTAAATTTGTGTTAAAAGATAGAGTGGCTGATATATCGAGAATCCTAGATCCGAGAATCCTAATAAGTAAAGAAGGTATAATAACTATATTTCTATTTTTAGTACTAATAAGTGGAATAGCTCCAAGTCATGAAGACTTTAAGGGGATGATAAAAGGGCTTATAATTTTTAGTATAGTTATATTTGGATTATCATTTTTAACTTCAATGTTTTTAGATATGAAGTGGGTAAACGCAAAGCCAATCTTAACAGTATTATTATATTATAGTGAAGTAATACTATTCGTGTTGATAATAAATGCTATTATGCATTATAGGAATTGTTTTAAAATAACATGGATTATATTAATAAGTGCTATAAAACATGCTTTTAGAAAGAGCTGATGAATAATTGCTCCTAAATAGTAAGTACTTTGCAAAGATACGTAATACAGTATGAACAATTATGGAAGTAAAAGATAGCAAAACAAAAGAAAATTTATTAAGATCATTTGCGGGAGAGAGTCAAGCTAGAAATATATATAACATAGCAGCATCTCAAGCGAAAAAAGATGGACTTTATGAAATTTAATCAGTATTTGATTATACAGCTAATGAGGAAAAGGAGCATGCAGAAGTCTTTTATAAGCAGCAAAGGAATTTGCAGGAGAAAATATACATATTGATGGTGCATATCCTGTCGACTATTATGATTCCACTTTAAGATTACTTAAAGCAGCAAATCATAATGAAATGGAAGCGCTAAAAAATTGTCCGGTTTGAGGACATCCACAAGGATATTTTACTGCATTTAATGAAGATGATTTATAATATTATGTACTTAATTAATAAGTGAATTAAAATACATAATATATGTATTCTGAAATTAAGGCTCTATATTCTAGTCTTAATTTAGCCTTTGGCTTATTAAGGCTTTAAATGTAAATTTATTATCGTAACATATATAATACTTTGAAATAACATTTTTATTGTATAAATATAGAAAAAATGGCGATACTCCTTGATAAGGAGTGATTATTATGGTAAATAAAAAGAAATTATTCATAGGTATGACATTAGCATTAGGACTTATATTTTCGATAACATATTATTTTTCGGAGAAGTATATAACTAATAGGAATGCTAAAAATAATCCTGTATCATCAAGTGAGATAAATAATAAATTAAATGATAATATAAAGATTTACTTATATGCAGGTGAAAAGAAAGAAAAAGAATTAACATTGTCAGAGTTAAAGAAAGAGTTAAATATAGATAAAAACTTAACAGAAACAGAGTTATCAAAAGCACTAAAAGATAAGGGATATGTTTTAGAGGTGGAATCTAACGGGGAAATGACATATAAAAGAGATGCGTCTAAAGCCGTAAAACCTAATAAATATTATATTGGAGAAAAAGATGGTTTCTTAGCTATATATAAAACTGATGATAATGGGACTTTGTCAATTGAAAATAGCGAAGATGTATATACCAACAGTAAAAAAGTGGATAAGTTGAGTGAGATAGATAAAGATAAAATTAAGAATTTTGAGCTTGAATATAATTCAAAGGACGATGCAGAAGAAAGCTTATCTGAATTTCTATCGTAATATGAAATTTAGATAAGTAAATTTTAATTAATAAAAGGCATGTTAGCAATTTAATACTTGCGTGCCTTTTGTTAATTAAAAAATACATTGTTGAAAGATTTAGCTGAAAATGATAAAGTATAAGTTAGGTTTTAATAATGTGGAAATTAGTTGTTATATAAATTCTAAGTCTTTATGTAAAAAGAGTTATAGATATAGAAAAGTTGGTGTAAAATAAATGTACGAATATATAAAAGGAAAATATATTGGAATAAATAAAGATTATGTAATAGTAGAGAATGGCGGGATTGGTTATAAAATATTTACATCAGGTGCTACTATGTCCTCTATGCCAAAGTGTGGAGAGGAAATTATGCTTTATCTTGAGCAAATAGTAAGGGAAGATTTTCTTGGGTTATATGGATTTGGTTCAAGGGAAGAACTCGAGATGTTTAAGCTTCTTTTAACAGTAAGTGGAGTCGGGCCTAAAGCTGCATTATCTTTGCTATCTATAAGTAGAGTTAATAATTTAAAATATGCGATAATGATTGGTGATGAGAAACACATCTGTAGAGGTGTGGGAATAGGGAAGAAAACAGCAGCCAGAATTATTTTAGAGATTAAAGATAAACTAAAGCCAGATGAATTGTTGGATAGCAGTGTGGAAATTAGTGCTAAAGATAATGAAAATATTATGGCCTTATCAGAAGCTTTAAGTGCATTAATTGCACTAGGTTATAGCGAGAAGGAAGCAGAAGCAGTGTTGAAAAAGATAGATAAGAATGATAGTGTAGAAAATATTATTAAAAATGCGTTAAAGTCGTTAGTAGGGTAAAACTAACAATACATAAATAACAAAAATTTATACATAAATGACTCACAAGAAAAGGGGGAGGTTTTTTGGAAAGAATAGTTAATCCATCTGAGATGCAAGAAGATTTTAATTCTGAACTTAGTTTAAGACCTCAAAAAATAAATGAATATATAGGACAAGATAAAGTAAAAGAGAGATTAGATATATTTATAAAAGCTGCAAAAAATAGAAAAGAAGCATTGGATCATACACTTTTATATGGACCACCTGGACTTGGAAAAACTACTTTAGCTAATATTATAGCAAGAGAAATGGGTGGAGATTTAAAAATTACTTCAGGACCAGCCATAGAAAGAGCAGGAGATTTAGCAGCTATCCTAACTACATTAAAAGATTATGATGTTTTATTTATAGATGAAATACATAGGTTGAATAGAACAGTCGAAGAAATATTATATCCCGCTATGGAGGATTATGCATTAGATATAGTTATAGGAAAAGGTGCTGCAGCAAAATCTATAAGAATTGATCTTCCTAAATTCACACTAATTGGGGCAACAACAAGGATTGGAATGCTTACATCACCACTTAGAGATAGATTTGGTGTGCTTTGTGCGATGGAATATTATACAGATAAAGAACTTAAGGAGATAGTAAGTAGAAGTGCTTGCGTTTTTGGATGTGCAATTACTGAAGATGGTGCTTTTGAAATTGCTAAGAGATCTAGAGGAACGCCTAGAATTGCTAATAGACTATTAAAAAGAGTTAGAGATTATTCTGAAGTAAAATCCAATAAACTAGTATCATTAAAAGAGGCTAGAGAGGCTTTGGAACTATTGGAAGTGGATAATCAGGGATTTGATAAAGTTGATAATAAAATACTTGAAGCTATTATTGATAATTTCAACGGGGGACCGGTTGGAATTGAAACACTTTCTTATTTTATAGGAGAAGAATTAGGTACTATAGAAGATGTATATGAACCTTACTTGCTTCAAAAAGGTTTTATAATAAGAACACCAAGAGGAAGAATAGCAAGTGATAAGGCATATAAACATCTTGGAAGAGTAAATAATTCAAAAAACAAAAGTACTAATGGGAAAGTACAAGGCAGTTTTTTTGATAAATAGATAATTAGTAATTTATTAGTAAGCGCTTTAAAATTGAGTTTTGAACAATTAATATATAATATGGTTTTTCAAAGTTTAACTTCGTTAGAAGTGTCAAGAATAAGAATAAGCTGTTAGTTAGGAGAAGATAAATAAATGAACGTAAAAGATTTTGATTTTTACTTACCAGAAGAGTTGATAGCTCAACATCCTTTAGAACAAAGAGATTCATCAAGACTTATGGTTTTAGATAAGAAAACTGGTGAAATTAAGCATAAGAGATTTCATGATATTATAGAATACTTAACTAAAGGAGATACTTTAGTATTAAACAATACAAGGGTAATGCCAGCAAGATTAATTGGAGAAAAGGAAGGTACTGGCGGAAAAATTGAGTTTCTTCTACTTAAGAGAATTGAAAAAGATAGATGGGAATGCCTAGCGAAGCCAGGTAAATCGGCAAGAGTTGGTAGAAAATTTATATTTGGAGAAGGTAAGTTAAGAGCTGAAGTAGTTGAAGTGAAAGAGAACGGAAATAGAATAGTTGAATTTTTCTATGATGGAATATTCGAGGAAGTTCTAGATTCACTTGGCGAGATGCCTTTGCCTCCATATATTCATGAGAGATTAGAAGATAGAGAAAGATATCAAACAGTGTACTCTAAAGAAAATGGTTCTGCTGCGGCACCTACTGCAGGATTACATTTTACAAAAGAGTTATTGCAAGAAATAAAGGATAAAGGTATTAACATAGTATATTTAACATTACATGTTGGACTTGGAACTTTTAGACCTGTAAAAGTTGAGTCTCTAGAGGAGCATGAAATGCATTCAGAGTTTTATATGCTTTCAAAGGAAAGTGCAGATATAATAAATGAAACTAAAAAAAGAGGAAATGCGGTTATATCAGTTGGGACAACTTCAACAAGAACTTTAGAAACTATTGGTGATGAAAATGGATTTGTTAAAGAGCAAAGTGGATGGACTAATATATTTATTTATCCTGGATATAAATTTAAAGTAGTGGATAAGTTAATTACAAACTTTCATTTACCAGAATCTACGTTGATAATGCTTGTTTCAACCTTAGCAGGAAGAGAAAATGTTATGAAGGCATATGAAGAAGCAGTAAATGAAAAATATAGATTTTTCTCATTTGGAGATGCTATGTTTATTAAATAAAGGTTTTGATTACATTGATGAGGTGACATAGTCAAGTGTTTCAATATAAATGGGATGAATTAGAAGAGTAAAATATTTATTTTTTTAATTCAACTAACAACTAAATGAGAGTTAGTTTTTTTAAGAATCCCAGAGTTACTCAGCGAATAAAGGTAAGTTGAGTTTCGCAAAAATATAATTAAGAGGTGAACGCTTGTGAGTAAAAAGTATACTTTATTAAAAAAGGATGGAAAAGCAAGGAGAGGGCAGTTTGAAACTCCTCACGGAACTATACAAACTCCAGTATTCATGAATGTTGGAACATTAGCGGCCATAAAAGGTGCGGTTTCTAGCATGGATCTAAAGGAAATTAGATGCCAAGTTGAACTTTCTAATACATATCATCTCCATTTAAGACCAAGTGATAAAGTTGTTAAAAAACTTGGAGGATTACATCAATTTATGAATTGGGATAGGCCGATCCTTACAGATTCAGGCGGTTTTCAAGTATTTTCATTAGCTAAAATGAGGAAAATAAAAGAGGAAGGTGTGTATTTTAATTCACATATAGATGGAAAGAAAATATTTATGGGACCAGAAGAATCAATGCAAATTCAAAGTAATTTGGCATCTACAATTGCAATGGCTTTTGATGAATGTATTGAAAATCCAGCACCTAGAGAATATGTTGAAAGATCAGTAGAAAGAACTACAAGATGGCTTGAAAGATGTAAAACTGAAATGGACAGATTAAATTCTATGCCAGATACAATAAATAAAGAACAGATGTTGTTTGGAATAAATCAAGGTGGGGTTTATGAAGATATAAGGATAAGGCATGCTAAGGAAATAACTAAGATGGATCTAGATGGATATGCTATAGGTGGTCTTGCGGTTGGAGAAACCCATGAAGAAATGTATAAAGTAATAGATGCAGTTGTACCACATTTGCCAGAAGATAAACCAATATATTTAATGGGAGTAGGCACACCAAGCAACATATTGGAAGCGGTAGATAGAGGCGTGGATTTCTTTGATTGCGTACTTCCAGCCAGAAATGGAAGACATGGAAATGTATTCTTCAGTGAAGGTAAGCTTAATCTTATGAATGCTAAATATGAGCTTGATAATAGACCTATTGACGAAGGTTGTGAGTGTCCAACGTGCAAGAATTATACAAGAGCATACATAAGACATTTATTTAAAGCAAAAGAGATGCTTGCTATGAGATTGTGTGTTTTACATAACTTGTATTTTTATAATAAGTTAATGGAAGATATAAGAGATGCAATTGAAGGTGGATGTTTCAAACAATTTAAGGAAGAGAAATTAGCACAATGGGAAGGTAGATAATTAAAGAAAATTATTTATGAATTTTTATAAAATATAGTTTTTATGCAAACTTTTCAATAAATATGAATGATAGGTATAGGTTTATATTGACATTAAAGTTAATAAAATGTAAACTACATATCATGAATAGAAAAATATATAATAAACGCATTGGAGGAAGAGTATGGAGAATATGTCAGCGTTACTTGTGAATGTAGTGCCCTTTTTACTTGTATTTGTGATATTTTATTTTCTTCTTATATTACCTGAAAAGAAAAGAAAGAAGAAATATCAAGGTATGCTTGAAGAATTAAAAGTAAATGATGAAATTGTGACAAGAGGTGGAATCATAGGTAAGATTACACATATAGATGAAAAGTCAGTTACAATTGAAAGTGGTCCTGCAAAAACTAAGATCAAATTAGATAAGAGTGGAATATCTCATAAAATAAAGGTAGATTAATCATAATACCCTTTAATATTTCATAAAATGAAGTGTTGGGGGGTGTTTTTGATGGAAAATAGTAAATATTTTAGATCAGTAGTAAAGGGTACTGTTGGAACTTTGATTTTAAGCTTTATAGGCGTTACAATTTTATCTTTGTTGATGACTAAACTAGTATTTAGTAAAGGTATTTTTAACATGATATATGTAATAATATCTTTATGCAGTTTAAGTTTAGGCGCAATGATAGGAGCAAAGAAAAATGAATCAAAGGGATGGCTTGTAGGCTTTGGAGTAGCTCTATCATACTATTTAGTATTGTTTATACTATCTAGTAGCTTTAGCGGGGAATTAGCATTTAAGTTTTTCGACTTCGTTAAATTGATTATAGCACTAGTTGTAGGTACTCTTGCTGGGATGCTAGGGATAAATTTATAAGATACTTTAGCTTTTTAATGGTTAACTTTACAAAGATTAAAAGAAGTTATACATATGTGAAAGCATTTTTATTTAAATGAAGGTTAGGCAGTATTTTATTGTTATATCATACAGTAATAAAAAACTTTATTAAGAAATTATAGTGTGCTATAATGAACAATGTGCAACATAAGAATGTAATAATATTTAAAATTAAGAAGTAATAAATTCTTTAAAACTCAGATTTAAAGACTTTATTTTCTTAATTTTAAATATTTAGGTATTTTACATAATAAAAGAAACTGTTAATGAAATTATAATTCAAAATTTTCAGTAAGGCATATATAGTAAATACTAACTTAATGAAAGACATAATAATATGCAGAGGGGGATTAAGATGAAAAGAAAAAGCAAAAGTTCAGCATTGTTGATATTAATTATTGCTGTAATTGGACTGTTAGCTTTTGCAGGATTTAAAGGATTTGTTCTAGGAGGATGGGAATTTAAATCATTTGATAAAGTAATAACTAGAGGACTAGATTTACAAGGTGGGGTTTCTGTTCTTATGGAAATTCAAAAAGATGATGTAACTGCAGAAGAACTACAAAGTGCAAAGGAACATTTATCTTTAAGAGTAAACAAACTTGGTGTTGCAGAAACAATTGTAGCAACAGAAGGTCCGAAGAGAATAAGAGTAGATGTACCGGGATTAACTAATTCTAAAGAAATAGTAGATAGTTTGGTTAAATCTGGTAACTTGAGTTTTAAAGGACCAGATGGAACTGAAATTTTAACAGGTTCAGATGTAAAAAAAGCAACTGCACAAATGAATCAACAAAGTGGTGGATATGAAGTTGGTTTAGAGTTAAATGATGAAGGTGCACAAAAGTTTGCAGATGCAACAGGAAAATATATTGGGCAAAATATTTCAATCTATCTTGATGACGAAGAAGTATCAACTGCGCGAGTAGATTCACAAATTACAGGCGGAAAAGCAAGTATTGAAACACATGATACATTAGAAAAGAATAAAGAATTAGCTGGAATGATTAATGCAGGTGCACTTCCACTTCCAGTTAAAGAAGTTTCAGTTAGTAATGTTGGAGCAGAACTAGGAGCTACAGCATTTCCAAACTCAGTTAAGGCAGGAATTATAGGAGTTGGATTAGTATTTTTATTTATGCTATTCCATTATAGAATTCAAGGATTAATGGCTAATATTGCGTTAACTTTGTATATAACACTAACACTTTTTGCTTTTATAGAAGTAGGTGTTACATTGACTCTTCCAGGTATAGCGGCATTCTTGCTTACTATTGGTGTGGCAGTTGATGCGAATATACTAACTTTTGAAAGAACTAAAGAGGAGTTAAAGAAAGGGTATACCGTTAAGGCTGCAGTAAAAAAAGGATCAGAGCATGCATTATCTTCAATAGTAGATTCTAACATGACAACTTTGCTTGCAGCACTGATTTTATACTTTATAGGATCTGGAACAGTAAAAGGTTTTGCAATTACGCTTATGATAGGTATAGTTATAAGTTTATTTACAGGTTTAATAGTAACTAAATTACTTGTTAATTTAGCTGTTGAAAGTGGAATTATAAACAAACCATCGCACTTTGGTGTTAGTATAAAAAAGGGGGATGAAAAACATGCTTAAAATCATGGAAAAAACAAAAATATGGTTTTCAATATCCCTAATTATTATCATAATCGGAATGGGATTCTTATGTGTTAGAGGTCTAAACTTTGGTATAGATTTTAAAGGTGGTTCTGAAATAGTGCTTCAACTAGATGAAAATATAAATAAAGAAGATGTTGATGCAATCATTCGAAGTTATGCACCTGATGCTTCAACGAATACAATTAATAATAATCAATATGAAATAAAGTCAGCAGATCTTGATAGTGATAAGTTAGGATCAATTGTGTCTGATTTAGAATCTAAATATAAACTGGATGAAAAAGTACTAGTTTCACAAAATGAAATAGGATCATCAGTAGGCAGAGAGTTAACTCAAAATTCAATATATGCATTACTTGCAGCTTTTGCAGTAATGTTAGTATATATAGCCATTAGATTTGAGTTTAAATTTGGAGTAGCGGCTATAGCGGCTACAATTCATGATATATTAGTAACTATTTCTGTTTATTCAATATTTTATATTCCGGTAAATACACCTTTTATAGCAGCAATACTAACTATAGTGGGATATTCTATGTGTGATACGATAGTTATTTTTGATAGAATTAGAGAAAACACAAAAATAATGAGAAGGGCGAAATCCATTGAAGTAGCAGATGTGAGCTTAACTGAAACTATAGCAAGATCATTATATACTTCTTCAGCAACAGTAGTTACTATAATAGCAATGAATTTTTTAGTACCATCTGTTCAAGCATTTACGATCCCTTTAATTGTAGGTATTATAAGTGGAGCATATTCATCGATATGTATAGCATCACCGATTTGGGTATACTTAAAAGATAGAGTTAGAAGCCAAAAGAGAAAATTACAAAAAGCTTAATTACTGGAAATGAAAAACCCTCCAGCACAATGGGGGTTTTTTCATTTGTTAACAAAATAATTGTAAAATTTATTATAATCATTTATAATAAAGGTGTTTTCTAATTTTATGGAGGAATAAACCATGCGTAAATTCTGGGAAAGTATATATTGTCCAAATTATATTAGCGGATATAACCCATTTATACTTAAGGGTATGAACAAAGCAATAGAGAGATTAGCTTTGGCTGTGAATAATAGACAAAAGATAGTTGTTTATGGTACATATAATGTCGATGGGATTTGTGCAGTTTCATCGTTAATTCTTGTTTTAAGATATTTAAATGCTGATGTAGAATATTTAATATATGATAGGCAGGAAAGTGATGCTAGAATAAATTCGGTAGATATAAAAAATAACGTAGATTTTTTAGGAGCTGAACTACTAATAACTTTAGGTGTAGGATTAAAATCTCAAGAAGAAGTTGAACTATGCAAAAAACTAGGTATTGATTTAATTGTGCTTGAAAATGAAGAAAGTGATTTTGTCAATGACTACATTTACATAAATCCTAACCAGAAAGGTTGTCAATATAGATATAAAAACTTATCGACAAGTGGATTGACTTTTAAACTTATGCAAGCTATTGCCATATATTATAATATGAAAAGTATAAATAAATATTTAGATTTAATACTGATAGGAATTCAGTGGGCAAAGGTCCCGTTAAAAGGAGAAAATGGGGTACTAATCAAAGAAGGTAATAAGTTCCTAATGAATACTAATAATAATGGATTAAGATCAATAATAGAATTTAACAGTTTAGAAGAGTTTAACAATGATGGTATAAATAATATAATAGAATTTATAATTCCTCCTATAGGTGCGGTAGGGGTTATGGATAATGCTAGAATCGTTTTAGAGCTCTTAACCACAAATGATAAGGATAGAGCAGATCAAATTGTTAAATATTTATATAGACTTAAGACAAATAGTTCCATAAAATATATGGAGAGTTAATTAAATAGTAAAGCAATATTTATTAATTATTAGTTGTTTAATATTAAATCATAAGTGATATGTTAAATTAAATTCTATGGAGGAGTTAAAATGGATTTAAAAGAAAAAATAAGGGTAATCGAAAATTTTCCTAAAGAAGGAATTAGTTTTAAAGACATAACAACATTAATTTCTGATGGGGAGGCTTTAAGGGAAACTATTAATAGAATAGTTAAACATTTAGAGGATAAGAAAATTGATTTAATTGTTGGACCTGAAGCAAGAGGTTTTATTTTTGGAGTTCCGGTAGCGTGTGCTTTAGGAGTAGGATTTATTCCAGTAAGAAAGCCAGGAAAGTTACCAGGAGAAACTATATCAATCAATTATGGATTAGAATATGGGGAAGATCAGCTTCAACTCCACAAAGATGCGATTAAACCTGGACAAAGAGTTGCTGTTGTAGATGACTTATTAGCGACAGGTGGTACTGTGGAAGGCGTTGCTAAATTGATAGAACAAGCAGGTGGAATAGTTGCTTCGCTTGATTTCGTAATAGAACTAACAGAACTAAAAGGGAAAGATAAATTAGAAGGATACGATGTACTATCATTAGTTAAATACGACATCTAAATTGTGGTTTTTGGTATTTTAAGAGTTGTTTCTGGACATTATAATTGGTAAGGATTCCATTTCTTTTAAATGTATTGTTGAAAATAATTCTAAAATAATATATAATTATTAAAAAGTTAGGCTGGTTATTAAACCAGCCTTTGAATTTAGGTATATTCAAAAAAGCGGAGCGGAGTTCAGTATATTTTACTAATTTGACTATATTATGATCTGATAAATTGACTAGCAATAAAAAATCAGTATTTACTAAATTTTCTGCCTAAAAATTGTACTGTAATTTCTAATCTGTAATTTTTGTTTAGACACTTATTTTAAATGAATTAATATAGAAGGAGCGTAATCCTTATGATTGATAAATTACTGGAAAAGATTGATAAGAATTGTAATAATGTTGATGTTGAAATGGTAAAAAAAGCATACGATTTTGCTGAAAAAGCTCATAAGGACCAAAAAAGAGAATCAGGTGAACCATATATTATTCATCCAATAGCAGTGGCCGAAATTCTAGCAGAGTTAGGCATGGATACAAATACTATTGTAGCTGGGTTATTGCATGATGTAATAGAAGATACAGAATTTTCTTATGATGAAACAGTTGGCCTTTTTAATGCAGAAATTGCTAATCTTGTAGAAGGTGTTACAAAGCTTACTAAGCTTGGCGAAATGGAGTATAAAACTAAAGAAGAGCAACAAGCCGATAATGTGAGAAAAATGTTACTTGCTATGGCCAAGGATATAAGAGTAATAATAATTAAATTGGCAGATAGATTACATAATATGAGAACTCTCAAATTTATGCCAGCTAAAAAACAAAAAAATAAGGCTAAAGAGACCTTGGATATTTATGCGCCTTTAGCACATAGGCTGGGTATGTCTAAAATTAAATGGGAATTAGAAGATTTATGCTTTAGATATTTGCATGAAAAAGAATATTATGAATTAGTAGATAATATTGCAGAAAAGAGAGTAGAAAGAGAAACTTACATAAAAGACATAGTAGATGATTTAAAACAAAAGCTTGAAACGTCGGGAATTGAATCGGATATTGATGGAAGACCAAAACATTTTTATAGCATTTATAAAAAGATGGTTAGCAAGAATAAAAGCATAGAACAAATTTTTGATTTAACGGCTATTAGAGTTTTAGTACATTCTGTTAAGGACTGTTATGGAGTACTTGGAATAGTACACACTATATACAGGCCAATTCCAGGAAGGTTTAAAGATTACATTGCAATGCCTAAACCAAACATGTATCAATCATTGCATACTACGGTAATTGGACCACAAGGCAAAACTTTTGAAATTCAGATTAGAACTTTTGAAATGCATAAAACAGCAGAATATGGTATTGCTGCTCACTGGAAATATAAAGAGGGAGATAATGCCAAAGGAGAACAAGATAAGCAAAAAGATTTTGAAAAGAAGTTGGTATGGCTTAGAGATATGTTGGAATGGCAGAAAGAAACATCGGATGCTGAAGAGTTTATAGAAGGGTTTAAGATAGATCTATTTTCTGATGAAGTATTTGTATTCACTCCAAAAGGCGTTGTAATAAATTTATGTAGCAATGCTACACCTATAGACTTTGCATATAGAATACATACTGATGTTGGAAATAAGTGCGTAGGTGCCAAGGTTAATGGTAAAATAGTTCCTTTAGATTATACTCTTAAGACAGGAGAAATTGTGGAAATTTTAACTTCACCTAATGCTAAAGGACCCAACATGGATTGGTTAAATATTGCAAAAAGTAATCAGTCTAAGAGCAAAATAAAACTTTGGTTTAAGAAGGCTAAAAGAGAAGAAAATATGCTAAAGGGCAAGGAACTTCTTGAAAAGGAATTAAAGAAACAGTGTGTTAATTATGTTGATATTGCTAAAGGTGAATTTTATGAAAAATTAGTGAAGAGATATAACATTCATTCTATGGATGATTTATATGCTTTAATTGGTATTGGAGGATTTTCTGTATCTACTCTTATTGCAAGATTGAAAGAAGACAATGGAATAGGTGTAGATAAGCTAAACAAGGAAAAAGAAAATAAAGAAATTTTAAATAAAAATATTGAGGAACAAATTGCAAAAACAGCAAGAAAACAAGAACCTAATGGATATGGAATAACAGTAAAAGGTGAAAGTAATCTTATGGTGAGATTTGCTAAGTGCTGCAGTCCGGTTCCAGGCGATGAAATTTTAGGATATATAACTAAAGGTAGAGGAGTATCAGTTCATAGAAACGATTGTAGTAATTTGCGAAATCTTATAGATACAGATAAAGATAGAGTAGTAGAAGTTAATTGGGGATCAGCACAAGGTACATCTTATTTTGCAGAAATTCAAGTTGTAGCGGATGATAGAGATGGATTGCTAGCAGATATAATGAGTGTTATAACAGAGCTTAAACTACAGTTAAGTGCTGTAAATGCGAATTTAGCAAAGCAAGGGTCGGCACTAATTAATGTAAAAATAAAAATTACATCTGTCGACAGTCTGAAGGATCTAATGAAGCGACTTAAAAGATTAAAAGGTGTAACAGATGTATATAGAGTAAATAGTTAGAATCTTATATATATCAGAAAGGTGAGATAACATGAGAGCAGTTGTACAAAGAGTGAGCTCATCTAGCGTTTGTGTTGATGGAGATATAATTGGTGAAATAGGTGTAGGCTTTAATGTATTAATAGGAATATCTAAGGATGATACTTTTGAAGACCTAAAATATATAAAAGATAAGATTATCAATTTGAGAGTGTTTCATGATGAAAATGATAAAATGAATTTGTCACTATTGGATATTAAAGGTGAAATACTTGTGATATCTCAGTTTACATTGTATGGTGATTGTAGAAAAGGAAGAAGGCCAAATTTCATGGACGCACAAGGTGGAGAAGAGGCTAAAAAGCTATATGAAGAATTCTTAGATCTTCTTAAGACATCAAACTTAAAAGTTGAATGTGGAGAATTTGGAGCAGACATGAAGGTTAAAATTAATAATGATGGGCCTGTTACCATATTATTAGATAGTAAGAGAAATTTTTAGGAGGAATTCAAATTGATTATAAAAACATTAATAGCGGGAATGTATGAAGAAAATTGTTATTTGATAATGGATGAAGGCACCAAGGAACTTGCAATTATAGATCCAGGCGGGCAGCCGAATTTGATAGAAAAAGAGATTAGTAAATTAGATGGAAAACCTAAATTTATTCTTTTGACACATGGACATATGGATCATGTGGGAGCAGTTATTGAATTAATGAATAAACTCAATATTCCATTTTTTATAAATGAAAATGAAGAACAATATATGAAAAATGATGAGTTTGTATTTGGTTCACTACCTAAAGCTTCAAAATATTTAAAAGAAGGAGATACAGTATCCTTAGGTAATAATATAATAAAAGTTATAGAGACAGCTGGGCACACAGCAGGCGGTATATGTTTCCTAGTAAATGATGAACTATTTACAGGAGATACTCTTTTCCAAGGATCTGTTGGAAGAAGTGATTTTCCAGGAGGGAATGGAGCACAGCTTATAAAAAGCATAAAAGAAAAGCTATTACCTTTGGGCGATAATATTAAAGTTTATCCAGGGCACGGGCCAGCATCTACAATAGGATATGAAAAAAGGAATAATCCATTCTTATAAAAATAAAAATATGCATGAATTTGCACATTTTTAAGGGGAGAAACGATGGAAGTTAAAGTTAGTTTAAATGATTTTAAATTTAGATACGAAGTATACCAATTATTTAATGTATATTTCTCAATGAGAGAAATTAAATTTGTGGGTGCAGAAGATGCAGATTATATTGTTTATATTGATGAGAAAACCTTAAGGTTTGAATATAATAATTATTATGTAGAAGAATCTTTAGGAGAAGATATTAAAAATTCTCTTAGAAGATTTCTTTTTCTGTGCTTGAGAAATGTAACTCATGACATTTATCCTTGGGGAATATTAATTGGAATCAGGCCATCTAAAATAGCATTAAAATTGCTTGAAGAAGGCAATACTGAAGATGAAGTGGTAGAAATATTTAAAGAAAAATACTTGGCTCATGAGGATAAAGCGAGACTTTGTATAGATGTGGCAAAAGCTGAGAAGAAAATAGTTAATAAGGATAAAAATACTATAGCTATATATATAGGCATGGCATTTTGCCCAACAAAATGTTTATATTGCTCATTCACTTCGAACCCTATAGGTGTTCATAAAAAGATGGTAACGCCATATATAGAGGCACTTATTAAAGAGATAAAAGGTATGAGTTCATATGTGAAGGAAAGAAAACTTAATATCGAATCAGTATATTTTGGTGGAGGTACTCCAACATCAGTAAGTGATGAAGAGTTCAACATAATTATGAAAGAAATTTATAATTGTTTTATTAAGGATGATAATATAAAAGAGTTTACGGTTGAATGCGGAAGACCAGATACGCTGACTAGAAATAAACTTCAGACAATGAAAGACTATGGAGTAGATAGAATAAGTATTAATCCCCAAACAATGAATGATAAAACTTTAAATCTAATTGGTAGAACTCATTCTTCAGCAGATATAAAAGAAAAATTTAAAATGGCAAGAGAACTTGGATTTGATGATATTAATATGGATATAATAATAGGACTTCCAGGTGAGACTCATGAAGATGTTATTCATACTAAGAATGAGTTAATGAAGCTAAAACCTGATAGCATTACAGTTCATGGTCTAGCGCTTAAAAGAGGATCTAGGATGTATGAAGAATTTATCTTAAAAAAAGGAATACAAATTACGTCCCAAGATGAAATTATAAAAATGTATGAAGAAAGTAGGAATCTGGCAGAAAATTTAGGTATTTCACCATATTATATGTATAGGCAAAAAAATATGGTTGGAAATATGGAGAATTTAGGTTATGCTAAAGAAGGCAAAGAATGTATATACAATATTCAAATGATTGAGGAAAAACAAACAGTAATTGCACTAGGAGCAGCAGCTGTAAGTAAAGTGATATTTTTAGAGGAAGATAGACTTGAGAGATTTCCAAACTTAAAGGATCTTCATGAATATGTATCTAGAATTGATGAAATGATTGAGAAAAAGAAAGCGTTGCTTGATACATTGTATACATAATTAACTGTAATAAATTAGAATATTGTAAATTTGTTTAGTCAAATAGGAGGAAAAGATCAATGGCGATTGAAATGCAAGCACCAAAAGGTACCAAGGATATGTTACCTGAAGATGCCTATAAGTGGCATTATATAGAAAGTGCCTTTAGAAAGGTTGCTAAAACATATGGAATTAGAGAAATTAGAACTCCAATGTTCGAACACACAGAATTATTTTTAAGAAGTGTTGGAGATACAACAGATATAGTTCAGAAAGAAATGTATACTTTCAATGACAAGGGAAATAGAAGTATAACATTGAAACCAGAAGGAACTGCATCAGCAGTAAGAGCGTTTGTGGAAAACAGATTATTTAACGAAGCTCAGCCAACAAAATTATACTATATTACACCAGCGTTTAGATATGAAAATGTCCAAAAAGGAAGACTTAGACAATTTCATCAATGTGGATTAGAGGTGTTTGGTTCAAATGCAGCTTCAATGGATGCAGAAGTTATAGCAGTCGCTATGGATACATTAAAGGAATTAGGATTAAAAAGTTTAAGTTTAAATATAAATAATTTAGGCTGCCCAAGTTGTAGACCTAAATATAATGAAGCGCTTAAGAAATTTTTAGCTGATAATTATGATGGACTTTGCGATACTTGTAAAGATAGATTTGAAAAAAATCCTATGAGAATATTGGATTGCAAAGAGAAGAAATGTCATGAAATTACTAAAAATGCGCCGATAATATTGGACTATGTTTGTGAAGAGTGTAGTACACATTTTAATAAAGTTAAAGAATATTTAGATATCTTAGGACTTCCATATACAATAGATCCAGGCATCGTAAGGGGATTAGACTATTACACAAAAACTATATTTGAAATTTTAACTTCTGATTTTACTGTATGTGGAGGAGGAAGGTATGATAAGCTTATAGAAGAACTTGGTGGACCAGATATGCCAGCAGTTGGATTTGGTATGGGTGTTGAAAGATTAATTATGACTTTAGAAAAAGAAAATATAGAAATACCTAAAGAAAATTTATTTGATTTATATATTGGTGCTAGAGGAGAAGCAGAAAGTAAGTATGCTTTTAAGCTGGCTAGTGATTTAAGGGCTTTAGGTGTGAAGTGTGAGATAAATCACATGGGTAGAAGCGTGAAAGCTGAAATGAAGTATGCAAACAAATTAGGAGCAGCATTTACTACTATTTTAGGTGAAGATGAATTAACAAATAGAAAAGTTAATTTGAAAAGAATGAGCGATGGTGAGATTTTTGAAGTTTCATTAGAAGACTTGATGGAAATAGCTAAAATAGTTAAATAAGAATAAGTTAAACTAAGGGAGGATTTTAGTAATGGGTGAATCTTTAAATGGATTAAAACGTACAATGATGTGCGGTGAACCTAGAGAAGAACATGTAGGCAAAAAAATAACATTAATGGGATGGGTTCAAAGAAACAGAAAGCTTGGAGCACTTGAATTTATTGATTTAAGAGATAAAACAGGTATAATGCAAGTTGTATTTGGTGAGGAAATTAATGCAGAAGCTTTTGAAAAGGCAAAAGGAGTAAGATCTGAATACTGCTTAGCAGTAACAGGGGAAGTTGTTAAAAGAGAAAGCGTTAATGAAAATATGCCAACTGGTTTTGTTGAATTAAAATGTGAATCTATAAAGATACTTTCAGAATCAGAAACTCCACCAATATATATAAAAGAAGATTTAGACGCTGCAGAAAATATCAGATTAAAATATAGATATTTAGACTTAAGAAGACCTGATATGCACAAAATATTTGAGATTAGAAGTAAAACTACAAAGGCTATACGTGATTATTTAGAAGAAAATAACTTCTTAGATGTAGAAACTCCTATTTTATCAAAGAGTTCTCCAGAGGGAGCTAGAGATTACTTAGTACCTTCAAGAAATTATCCTGGAATGTTTTATGCGCTTCCACAGTCACCACAAATATTTAAGCAGTTATTAATGGTATCTGGATTTGATAGATATTATCAAATAGCTAAATGCTTTAGAGATGAAGACCTAAGAGCGAATAGACAACCAGAATTTACTCAAGTTGATATGGAATTAAGTTTTGTAGAACAAGAAGATATAATGGCAGTAAACGAAGGGTTAATTGCTCATGTATTTAAAAAGGTAGCAGGTGTAGATGTTCAGCTTCCAATAAAAAGAATGACATTTAAAGATGCTATGGAAAAATACGGATCTGATAAACCAGATTTAAGATTTGGAATGGAAATAACTAATATAACAGAAGATGTTAAGGATTTAGATTTTGTTGTATTTAAATCAGCAATAGAAGCTGGTGGATCTGTTAGAGCTTTATGTTTAAAAGGTGGAGCAGACCTTGGAAGAAAGCCTTTAGATAAATTAGGAGAGTTTGTTAAGACTTACAAGGCTAAAGGTCTTGCTTGGATTCAAATTAAAGAAGATGGTGTTAAATCATCAATAGCTAAGTTCTTAACTGATGATGTAACGAATTCTATAGTAAAAACTATGAATGCTGAAACTGGAGATGCTATACTTATAGTAGCAGATAAAAATTCAGTGGTATTCCAAAGTTTAGGTGCGTTAAGATTAGAACTTGCTAAGCAATTTGATTTAATTAAAGATAAGAAGGAATTTAATTTCACATGGATTACTGAATTCCCACTATTTGAATATAGTGAAGAAGAAGAAAGATACAAAGCTTGTCACCATCCATTTACAGCACCAATGGATGAAGACTTAGAGTTTATTGAATCAGATCCGGGAAATGTACGTTCTAAAGCTTATGATTTAGTATTAAATGGGGAAGAGCTAGGCGGAGGATCTATAAGAATTCATGATACAGCTCTTCAAGAAAGAATGTTTAGGGCACTTGGACTTACAGAAGAGACAGTTCATGAAAGATTTGGATACCTATTACAAGCATTTAAGTTTGGACCACCACCACACGGCGGTTTAGCATTTGGACTCGATAGAATGATAATGTTCTTAGCAGGAACAGAAAACATAAAGGATGTTATTGCATTCCCTAAAAATCAAAATGCATACTGCTACTTAAGTGAAGCGCCAAATATAGTTGATGAAAAGCAATTAACTGAACTTGGCATAGGAATATTATCAAAAGAAGAAAAAAATGATGAAGAATAGAATTAATTAATTATAAAAGACTCTTATACGAATTAAGTATAAGAGTCTTTATTTTAGTTTATATTATTATATAGGATTAGTTTAGATAGATTGGACTTTTGATTATATTGTTTGAAGTTATAATTGTTTATTAGTTAGAAGAGTATTGGCGCATTAGTATTTAATATATCAATAAGTCTCTTACTTAATAGTGGTTCCTCAATTGCATTATCGCAGGCAAATTTTAGAGCATCTAAACTCATAGAAATATCCTCTTCTATGAATTCTTTTGATTCCCAGGATACAGAATCTTTTATAAAATCAAAGATATCACATGGGTTATCAAAAATTTCTATAAATAGCTTTTGATTAGGATCATTATTCCAAGTAGCATTAAACTTTTGAGAAAAAGATTTCAATTCCCGGCTTAATAACTCAGAATCACAATCCCAAAGACTATTTAAGAAATCGTATGAATTTTTTATTGAATTTAAAGAATTTAAATCTACATTTGAGTCATTATATTTTAAAGTTTCGTTAACAGCAGTATCAAAATCTGATACTGGTATAAAGAAACCATCAGATTTACGATCAAACCAAGTAAAAAAAGATGTTGGCAAGAATACATGTTGCAAAAAGCCTAATAGACTATAACCGCAAGGATAAACAGCCCAACCGCATTGGAGAATATTTTTTTCAAGGTCAAAAATCCCAGTATAAATTATTTTTGATGTGTTAATTATCTCCTTATTATCAAAATAACCTTCCCATAAATTTTCTTCATTTAGAATTTTTTCTTCCCAAAAAGAAAAGTTTCTATAAGGTCTGTTTTCAAGAGTATTTTGTTTTATATTAAATTCCAATGATAAATTCCTCCTCTCGATGTTATCATAATAATTTAAAAATACATTTTAAATTTATGATTAATTATGTTAGAGTTTAGAATAAAATTCTACAATTAATGAATCATTGATTTCAATAGGAACTTCTTCTCTTAAAGGATATCTTATAAGAGTTCCTGAAAAATTATCTTGATCCTTTACTAGATACGGATAGGTATTAAGAGTATTAGATAAAAAAGTATCCCTAAATAACTCATTATTTCTGGACTTTTCTTTTAAAGAAATTATATCATCTATATTTACTTCAAAAGAAGGAATATCTACCTTTTTACCATTAACTAAAATATGCCCGTGAACTACCATCTGTCGAGCTTGTGCAATAGAAGACGAAAAGCCGATTCTGTAAACTAAGTTATCTAATCTACGTTCTAACTTTTTTATTAAAGCATAACCAGTAGGTTCTTTATCTTTTAACGCTTTTCGTACATAGGAGGCAAACTGTTTTTCCATCACACCATAGTATGCTCTAAGTCTTTGTTTTTCAAGTAATTGAAGGCCATAAGCTGAAAGTTTTTTTGCGTTTCTAGCACTACCATTGTTGGCTCTTTTCATAGCTTTGGGATGTCCACTAACGTTTAATCCTAAGCGCCTACATAACTTGAATCTAGGTTCTCTCATTCTTGCCATAATTATCATCTCCTATAAGGTCTCGCTTTGTTAAAAGTCAATCTAAAGTAATATAACACATATAATATATGAATAACAATCGTCTTAATGTTATTATTCCAGCGGAATAATATTATTTAGAAATCTATATGAATGATTTCATAAATTAGTTTGTACAAGATAAATTATTTGACACGTTGTATTTTTTGGTAATTGAGTTTAATTAGCTAAATTTATGAAATTAAATTTATCCTTTACAAATCGTAAAGTAGGGATAATGAGTCGGATATGTTATAATTAAGCGGAAAATAAAATGGTAAAAAGTTTGGGGGAGAAAAAATGTTAGGAACAATAGTTAATTCGTTAGCAATAATAGGAGGATGCTTAATTGGGCTAATAGTAAAAGGCAGATTAACTGAGAAAATTAGCAATACAATAATGAATGGTTTAGCTTTATGCGTATTATACATAGGTATATCTGGAGCTCTCAAAGGCAAAGATACACTGCAAATAATAATTTGTATTGCACTAGGTGCACTCATAGGAGAAATCATAGATATTGATAGAAAATTAAATGATTTGGGAAATATGATTGAGGGAAAAATAAATGGTAGAAGAAAAAATAATTCTAATGATAAAATATCCATATCAGAAGGATTTGTTACATCTAGTTTACTATTTTGCGTTGGAGCAATGGCAGTAGTGGGATCTCTTGAAAGTGGGCTACAAGGAAATAACTCAACTCTTTTTGCTAAATCAATATTAGATGGAGTGTCATCAATAATATTTGCATCGTCCCTTGGGATAGGTGTAATGTTATCATCAATTGCAATTTTTATATATCAAGGAAGCATAACTCTACTTGCAGGAGGACTTTCAACAATACTTACTGATAATGTAATTTCTAATATGTCAGCAGTCGGAAGTCTCTTAATTGTAGGACTTGGTTTCAATATGCTTGGAATAAGTAAAATTAAAGTCGCAAATTTATTACCGGGAATATTTTTACCAATTATATTTGGTTTTTTTAGATAAGCTGACTGGAGTGTAATAAAATATAATAGATTTCTTAAGAAAATTTAATTATTAATAGGGTAGAAATTACAAATTAGATTTTAACTGAATAGGAAGTTGGTTTATGAGTAAAATATAAAATATAATATTGTCACAATTGTTAATTGGAGGATTTAGAATGAAGATATCAGAGCTAAAGAGGAAGTCAAAAAAACAATTGAAAGGAAAATGGGGACTAGCTATAACAACTTTATTTGTAAGTCTGGTAATAATAAGTGTATTTTATGTTGTTATGCAGCTTCTTCAACCAGATGGAGGTATTCTTCCTATTATTGGTGAATGTGTGAGCGCTTTTTTAGGTGGGATGGCTACATTAGGGACATGCAAATTTGTATTAAATTTAGCATCTAACAATAATAAGGAAAAGTTCAATGATTTATTTGTAGGAGTTAATATTTACTTTAAGACATTAGGATTATGGATATTAATTAATATAAGTATGACTATCGCAACATTGTGTATGGTAATTCCCGGAATTATAGTTGCGCTTATGTTTTCGCAAGCATTCTTCATATTATGTGAAGATAATAATAAGTCTATTATGGAATGTTTAAAGCAAAGTGTATCAATCATGAGGGGATACAAGATTCGCTTGTTGCTTCTTGAATTAAGTTTTGTTGGATGGGGGATTATATCAATTTTAACTTTTGGAATAGGATTATTGTGGATATATCCATATCGACAAGTAACTCTTGCCAATTTTTATTTAGAAATAAAGAAGTAACTTATTAGTTGGATTATAGTTAAATACTGTAATAAAATAGTTCTTTAAATTTGAAAATCACTTTTGAATAATAAAGTTATAAGAGTGTGACTTTTTATTTGATGTGCAAAATATTAGGCAAAAAAATATAGCCAAAAATTAATATAAGAATTATAATAAATACGTATACTATTATTTATAATAGCGTAACTTAAGGGGGGCACAAGATGAAAAAAGTAAAAATAGCACTGCTAGGATTGGGGAATGTTGGTCGTGGTGTTTGGATGATTTTAAACTCTAACAAAGAAGAGATTATGAAAAGATGTGGATATGAAGTAGAAGTAGCAAAAGTTCTTGTTAGAGATAAAAATAAACCAAGAGGAATTGAAATATCAGATGAACTTGTAACAACTGATTTTAATGAGATATTAGAAGATAGTAGTATTAAGATTGTTGTTGAAGTTATGGGTGGAATGGAACCAGCACGAGAGTATATGCTAAGATGCATGGAAAACAAAAAGCATATAGTAACTGCAAATAAAATGTTACTGGCAACTGGTGGAGATGAACTTTTTGAAAAAGCAGATGAAAACGGAATTATGTTTAGTTACGAAGCTAGTGTGGCTGGGGGAATTCCAATTATAAAGGGAATAGATGAAAGCTTAACTGCGAATAAAATAGAAACTCTTTATGGGATAGTAAATGGCACAACTAATTACATTCTAAGCAAGATGGAACTTGAAGATGCTGATTTCGATGATATATTAAAGGAAGCACAAGAAAAAGGATATGCTGAAGCTGATCCTACATCAGATATTGAAGGATATGATGCACAATATAAATTAGCAATACTCGCTTCATTAGCTTTTGGATCAAAGATAGATGTGAAAAATGTATATAGAGAAGGAATTACTAAAATTGAAGCTGTTGATATGAAATATGCTAAGGAATTTAAAATGGGAATTAAATTACTTGCTATTGCAAAAGAAACTAACGGCAAAGTTGAACTTAGAGTTCACCCTACAATGATTCCGAAGAAACATCCGCTTTCGAATGTTTATGATTCATACAATGCTGTATTTATAAGAGGAAATGCAGTAGGAGATTTAATGTTTTACGGAAGAGGCGCAGGAGATCTTCCAACAGGAAGCGCAGTAGTAAGTGATATTGTTTCTATTGTAAGAAATAATGTCGAAACAGAAAATCCGAATTCAGTAGTTAAGAATAACCTATGGGAAAGAGAAATTTTAGATATGGGTTCAGTTGAAAGTAAATTTTATATTAGGGCAACTGTTTTAGATGAATCAGGAGTTCTTGGAGAAATTACTGCAATACTTGGAAAACATAATGTAAGTATAAGATCTGTAATACAGAAAGGCGATGAAGAAGATGGTCAGGTAACCATCGTGTTGGTTACTCATAAAACTACTGAGTCTCAAATTAATGGTGCAGTTGAAAAAATTACCAGCTTGAAATCTGTTTACAAAATAGATAACATAATAAGGATAGAAGATTTTAAATAAATTACATGTTAAACATGCAATTTATTTATATAAAAACAATATATAGTATTTTAATAATGATTAATGCCGCTTATTACATGTAATAAGCGGTGTTTTGTTTTGATTAAAAGTTTTTTAGAAAAAGTTCAAAAAATATGATACGAAAATTAAGTAAAATATAGAAAAAATATGTTATAATTACTGTATATTTGAAAAATTGGACAATATATGAGTCATAATAAATAGTAAATTACTTATTTAGTGGAAAGAAAGGGATGGTCATTTTTGCCTGGAAAAATAAAGAAGATGATTGATGAGATTATTCAACAAAGATCAAAAGGAAATCCTGCTATTACGGAAATGACTATAGCTAAATTAATCCTAAAGGGAATTAATCCAAATAAATTTGATATAGATTCTCCAGATGATATAACGATAATTAATAAACTTTTCGATATTGCTAGACAATTAAATGTAAAAAATTTAGATAATATTGAAAAAAATATAAAATCTTCATTCTCAACTAAAATAATGGAAGAGGATGCAGTAAAGGATATAAAAAGTCAATTAAATATTAATGATATAAAGTTAGTAATATTTTTTGTGGCTTCTAATTATAATCAACAAAAGATAAGTTTACTTATGCAAGAAGCATTTAAGGAGTGTATTGTTGTTGGGTGTTCTACAGCAGGAGAACTTGCAAGTGGAGAAATATTAGAGAATTCTATTGTTGCAATGGCTATTAACTCTAATATTATTTCTGATATAAAAGTTGAATTGGTTGAAAATATAAAGAAAAATTTAAACTTAGAACCTGCTTTTACTTCCTTTGAAGAATACTATAAAGAAAGTTTGTATAATATGAGCGCAGAAAAGTTTGTTGGTATAACATTAATAGATGGATTAAGTATGAAAGAGGAAAAAATAATGGACCTAATAGGTAATAGGACTAATGTGTTCTTTATCGGTGGTTCAGCTGGTGATAACAACGAATTTTTAGAGACATATGTTTCGGTTAATGGGCATACTTCTACAGATTCAGTAGCTTTAATTTTACTAAAGATAAGCGATGATGCTGAGTTTAGTTTTATAAAAACGCAAAGTTTCGAATCTTTGGATTATAGCTTCGTTGCAAATAAAGTCGACGAAGAAAAAAGGCAAGTGATTGAATTTAATAATAGACCCGCTGCGTTAGAATATGCAGATGCTGTGAAAGCTGACAATATTAAAGAAATTTCAAAATATTTTATGAGTAACCCATTAGGATTGATGATTGAGGAAAATGATTTCTTTATAAGATCACCGCAAAGAGCGATAGGGACAAGTATGATGTTTTATTGCAATATACTTGAAGGAATGGAAGTTAAACTTTTAAAAGCTACGAATATAATTGATGATACAAGAAGGTCAATTGAAAATAAAGTAAGTGAATTAGGAAAAATTGATGGTATTATAAATTTTCAATGTATACATAGAACACTGGAATTGAAAAAGAAAAGCTTGTCGGACGAATATGCTAAAATATTTAATGATATTCCTACTATAGGATTTTCTGCTTATGGAGAACAGTATATAGGTCATACAAATGATACATCTACAATGCTAATTTTTAATTTAAAGACAAGAAAATAGATTAAGAGAAACTAAATAGGAAATTTAAATATATAATCTTTCGTGGAATATTAAAATGTTTTTGAAACGAGGCTATAAGTAATGAAGAATTTAGAGAATTTTTTTTATAAAGCTAATATTCTTATTGTTCATGAGTACTTTGAAGATTCAAAGATACTAATAAAATTTCTTAATTATAGAGGATATATGAATGTAAAAAATGTAAAAAAAAGTGAATCGGTTATAAAATCAATAAAGGAAAATATACCTGATATAATATTAATAAATATAAATTTGGGAGATATCAATGGTTATGAATTATGTGAAATTATAAGAAAAGAGGAGGATTTAATAGAAATTCCAATTATTTTTATAAACACAGGTGAAGAAGCTATTGATCGAAATAAAATATATATTGTTGGAGGAAATGATTATTTAAGCACTCCGCTTGAATATGAGGAAGTTATAAATAGAATTGAGATGAATTTAAAAATTAAATTTATGGAACATAAGATAAAAATTCATAAGGACAATTACGAGACAACATATACTGAATTAAAGGATTGGAATAGGGTGCTATTAAAAAGAAATAGCGATTTAGTTAATGAAGTAATTGAAAAGGATAATCAATTGGAAGATATAACTTCTGAACTAAAGGAATTTAATATTATATTAGAAGAAGAAATGAACGAAAGAACGAGAACAGAAGAGGCACTAAAGGAAAGCGAGAGACATTTGAGGCATTCGATAGAAGAGGCGCCAGTACCTATAATGCTATATACGGAAGATGGGCTTGTAAAAAAGATTAATAGATCATGGAGTGATATTACTGGATATAAGATTGTAGATATTCCAACGATTTTGGAATGGGCAAATATTTCAGAGGCATTTAAGGAAGAATTGAGTAGTATAAATATAAACAAATTATTTAATTCTGAAAAAAGACAAAATAATGGTGAGTTTCCTATAAGAACATATGATGGAAGCATAAAAATTTGCAATTTTTATTCGGCATATATTGGTGAATTAGAGGATGGACATAGATTGTTCATGAAAGTAGCCGTAGATGTGACGGAAAAGAAGCATATGGAAGAATTGCAAAAGAGTGTTGAAGAAGAAAGAAAAAAGTTATATGAGATCAAGGAATATGATAGAATAAGAACAGAATTTTTTTCAAATATATCTCATGAATTAAGAACACCAATTAATGTAATTTTTTCAGCATTGCAAATGCATGAACTTATATTAAAAGATTGTTTATTGGAAAATAAAAGTATTGATAAATATAAATATACTAAAATAATGAAACAGAACTGCTATCGCATTTTAAGACTTGTAAATAATATTATAGATATAACAAAAATTGACTCAGGTTATTTTAATATCAATGAATATAATATTGATATTATTGCTCTTGTAGAGAATATAACTTTATCAGTAGCTGATTATATTCAGGACAAAGGCTTATCACTTATATTTGATACAAATGTGGAAGAGAAAATTATGGCCTGTGATCCAGAAAAGATTGAAAGAATTATTTTAAATATACTATCAAATGCTGTAAAATTTACTTCAAATGGTGGGAAAATAACTGTTAGTATTGAAGATTGTTATGAGAAAATTTGTATAAAAATCAAAGATACAGGAAGAGGTATTCCACAAGATAAATTAAATTCGATATTTGAAAGATTTATACAAGTAGACAAATCCCTTGCCAGAGATCATGAAGGAAGTGGCATCGGACTTTCTCTTGTAAAGTGCTTGGTTGAGCTGCACGGTGGAATGATATCCGTAAAGAGTGAAATAAACTATGGTACTGAATTTGATATCTGTATTCCATGTAAATTAGTAAAAAATGTAGAAGAAGAGTATTCGTTTTGTAACTCTATAGGTGGAGATTCTATTGAAAAAATTAATATAGAATTTTCAGATATATATAATTAAAATAATAAATTTAAATATAGATTGCTTATAAAATACTTCTTTTATAATAGAAGTATTTGTGGAAAAAAATTAAGATAATATAGTGAAAGCATATTTTTACTTACTTTTTTTAAGAGTTTTAAACAAATGTTGAATATGAACTTGATATTTGTTACTATATTAATGTATTTAATAGGTTAGAGATAATGAGGTTTCAAACAATTAATGGAGTCTTTATTTCTCTCTTTTTGCTTGTTATAGGCAGTTTAAAAATAAGAATTTAAAGTATTTGCCCCCAAAAGGAATGTTTCTAGAATGTGAGGAATAATTTGCGATTGCATATCTAAGTGTTCAAGTAATATAGTTTCCACACTGTATATGCTATATTATTTAGAAATATTGCCTTTTAATAATATATGGGCCTCTGTATTTATATAGCTTCATAAATACAGAGGCTTTTTAATTCTATTCTTTATGCTATAATTTAAGCAAAAGAAATAAAATACAATGTGGAGGAAAAGTGATGGGTAATAATAGAAATTTAATTAGGTATTTAAAGATATTATTAAGTTCATATTTAATTATAGGTCTAATTTTAGTTTTAAATAGTTCTATGGTTTTAGATTTAAGTCTTAATGCATTGACAATAACGGGAATATTTGTGATATGTACACTAGTATATGGCGTGCTAATCAGAAATAAAAAATATATAGTTACAGCAGCTGTAGTTGCATTAATATATATTGCTGCAATTATTGTATACAGTCCATTAATTAGTTATAATGCTCATAGAAATTTAATAGGAAATATAGAAGAAATGGATTTTTCTAGTCAAATAGAGTATATTGATATCAACCAATTGCCGACTATTGATAAAGAACTTGCATACAAGCTTGCTGATAAAAAACTAGGGGAAATTACGAGCCTTGGGAGTCAAGTAAGTGTCGGCCAATTAACATTACAAAGCGTAAATGGTCAACTGTGTTATGTTGGACCTCTTGAGCATTCGTCATTTCTTAAGTGGATGAGTAATAGAGAGGGGACAATAGGATATATTAAGGTAAGTGCTACAAATCAAAATGATGTAGAATTGGTTACGCAAATTGATGGAAAAGATATTAGGCTTAAATATTTAAATTCTGCATATTTTCTTAGTGACTTAAATAGAGCAACTTATTTTAGAGATATGAAAGCAGGGCACACAGATTATACTTTTGAATTAGATGATAGCGGCAGACCATATTGGGTAATTACAAGATATGATACTGGAGTTGGGATTACAGAAGAGAAGGCTACAGGGGCTTTAGTAATGGATGCTCAAACAGGTGAATCAACTATTTATAATATTGATAATTTGCCAGAGTGGGTAGACAGAATACAGCCTATGAAATACATTAATAGATATATTAACAAGTGGGGAGAATTAGTTCATGGTGTTCTGAATTTTACAGATAAAGATAAGCTTAAGACGACAACAGATGGTATGAATATTATATATAATAAGGGCGTATGTTATTATTATACAGGTATAACCTCAGTAGGAAGTGATGAATCACTTGTAGGATTTATGTTGACAAACACAAGAACGGGAGAAACTAAAATGTATAAAACTGCTGGTGCTACAGAAGACGCAAGCATGAGATCGGCTGAAGGAAAGGTACAGCAGTATGGGTACAAAGCCACTTTCCCATATTTAATAAACATACAAAATGAGCCGACATATTTCATGACATTAAAAGATTCTAATGGCTTAGTTAAGCAATATGCCATGGTAAATGTAAAAAATTATAACACTGTAGGTGTTGGGGATACTCTTCAAGCTACTCTAAATAAATATTTAGAGGGATTAACTAATACAAATATATCTCTCGAAAGCGGAAACCAAGAAGAAGTTATAAAAGGAGAAGTAGAGAGAATAGGCTTAGTTATTAAAGAAGGCACGAGTATTTATGATATTAAGTTGAAAAACAATGAAAATATTTTCTCTGTTTCAACGGAAACGTCTAGAGAAGTAGCATTAACGCAGGTTAATGATTCAGTAGAAATGAAATTTATTAAAGTTGGAGATAATAGATACATTATAACTAATTCATTTAATAATCTTTCATTGGGTGCTATCGGGAAACAGAAAAAGGAACAATAAGAAAAAAATTAAAATTAAGTATTGCAATTAAAAGGGAGCTATGATATACTAAGATAGTTCCCAAAAGGAATAAAAAATATATCAAAGATTTAATTATATTAAAATTTCTCCTTATGAGAAAGTATTATTTAACTAAGTCTTTAAATTTGGAGGAATTGAAAATGGAAGATAAAACATTAGTATGTAAAGATTGTGGAAAAGAATTTATATTCACAGTTGGAGAACAAGAATTCTACAAAGAAAAAGGATTTGAAAATGATCCTGTAAGATGTGGAGATTGTAGAAGAGCTAGAAAGCAACAAAATAACAGAAGATAGTTTCTGTTTGCAGAGATAAGCTATAAGATATTATTCTTATAGCTTTTTATTATATATTCATATAATTAATATTTTGATGTATAGGATATCAGTAATTGAGAATATACACTAATTTATGTGGTCGTTTTGGACTCCTTCTCTTTTAACTGAATGTCTTTTTCTGTTTGGATTGTGATTCATATTCTCTTGAGTTATAGGAGTCTGATTGTTGCATTTTTCCATTCTAGCATGTTTGTTATCAGGCTGACTATCTTTTGGCATAATAAAAACCTCCCTTAAACAATAAATTTACATACTAATTTTTTGCTAAGCGGCACAATATTATTCGCTAGTTATAGAAAAAATAATAGTAATAATTAGTTGTATTATTAATTAAATAGAAAAGAAATAAACCTGCTAAATAATATAGGCATAATTAATATATTATTTAGCAGGTTTATTCAAATTTATTTTCAGTATATAAATTATTTTATAATAGCAAATGTAAATAAAAGTTTTTAATTAAGGTTCAAATTTAAAAAGCTTGTAGCTTCTACTTCACTAATATTTTTTATAACTGAAACTTCTTCAACTAGAAATTTATAAGCAGTATTAAATAATTGTTTTTCACTTGAACTAAGTGATTTTTTCTTATTCATAAGAATTAGATCATAAACTACTTCTGCACTATCTTTAAGTAATCCAGATTTAATTTTTTTAGAATTAATTTGATATCTTTCTTTAGATGACACAAGTTCGAATTCACTACACTTGTTTTCAAGAGTGAATAATATATGATCTAAGGTAGAGTTATCAGAAACTTTTCGTAAACTTGAGCCAGATGCTTTATCACTTGGAATCATAATTTCTAAATTATTTGACATGATCTTTACTATTATGTATTCCTTAGTATTACCTGAAAAAATCTTATTTTCTATTCTTTCAACAGTGCCTATGCCTTGCATTGGATAAACAACTTTATCTCCTATCAAAAACAAAAAACACACCTCCTTAAATGGTTATATTATAATTATAACACATTATGAAAAAAAATAAAACTTAAATATATCATATCTAATATTTCATGTCAATAATATTTTGGGTTTTTTGGAATGTAATATAATAATTCCTTGATAACTATATTACATTAAAATTTATATGACAATTAAGTGTAAAAAATACATATTTAAAGAAAATGTGATAAGTAAAAACAATACAAAAAATAGAATATATGTAAAAAATGTAAAAAATTATAGAAATATAAGCAAAACAACAGCTTGATAATAAATAATATGTGATGTAAAATTAAGGAAATGATTACAGAAAAGAGGGGGTTGCTGGCGTGGGGGTGCATAATAAAAAAGTTATAAAAAGTGAAAGAAAGATAAAACGAAAAAATAAGAATTTACTTGCTGACAAGATTTTAGCTTATAATCCTGTATTGTTGGAAGGGATTGAAGTATATAAAGATGCAAGTAGGAACTTTATGCTTTTAATATTTCTTGGAGCTTTGTTAATCGATTTTCCAATAATATCAGTACCTTGTTGTATATTATCCATGTTTTTTATTATTAGAATGTTGCAGTTTATAAAATATAAAAGCATAAATAATATAGTAAATGAAATAGCGAAGGACCTATCTTTTAAAGGGATATATAATAAAGGTAAAGTAGACGATATGTTAAATGATTTTAAAGTTAAATATGGAGAGAATATTGTTGAATATAATCAATTGGCAAGTATGTTGGATAAGTATGAAGCGTTAGTAACAAATATTGAATTTGCTTTAAGGAATATAACTTTCCACGATAAAACAAAAGCAGATAGCAAAGAAAAACTTACGATAGATAATAATGAAATTACTTTCTTTGAAAATGATAGCGATATGAATTGTGAAATATACAGTGGAAACCAATACAAAGGTAAGATAACAAATAACTATTATAAAAGTTTAAATGATAAATTTTCTGTGCTTTATAAAAATGGGGATGGAGAGATTAAGAAAGTTAATAAAGCAATTGAATTTTTTGATGATAAAGATACTGAAACGAGCAATGAAAATGCCGTTGTTCTAAAAAATGTTAATAAAGAAAATAAAAATCTTACAGTATATTTGTATAAAAAGTCATCATCACTACAAAAAAATGTGCTGTAATGTGCTGCCTTCATCATGAGGTAAACTTCTACTGGCTGTAATATATGATTTGGTGCTACAGTTAATAGGAGTTGTCTTTTTTTTTATTTTGTAATAAAATCTAATAGGTATAGTAATGTGTATTTATTAAAATTAATTATAAGTATAATTAAATTAGATTACTTATGGAGGAAAAAATGCAAGATATAATGATAATAGGCATAGCTGGAGGAAGTGGATCAGGTAAAACTACGTTGGCCCAAAATATAAGGGAAGCCTTTAGTGATGATATAGTAATTCTTTGCCATGATTACTATTATAAGGCGAATGAAGGGATTCCTTTGGAAGAAAGAAGAAAACTTAACTACGATCATCCAAATTCTTTCGATACAGATCTATTAATAGAGCAGCTTAGACAATTAAAAGAGGGGAATACGATATATCATCCGGTATATTCTTTCGTTGAACATACAAGATTAAACGAAACAGTTGAAGTTAAGCCGGCTAAAGTTGTAATAGTTGAAGGCATATTAATATTTGAAAATGAGGAGCTTTGTGACCTAATGGATATTAAGGTTTTTGTAGATACAGCTGGTGATGTTAGAATAATAAGAAGATTGCTAAGAGATGTAAAGGAAAGAGGAAGAGATTTAGATTCTGTAATTAATCAATATTTAAGTACAGTGAAGCCTATGCATGAGGAATTTGTTGATCCGAGCAAGAGAAGGGCAGACATAATAATTCCCGAGGGTGGCTGTAATGCAGTTGCTTTAAGCATGCTCTTAGAAAGAGTAAGGAATTTTATATATAAAGAATAATGATACATAATTTTTAAGTAATATAAAATAAAGAGTGTCTTTTTAAATTTAGATAAATTTAAAAAGACACTTATTAGTTGCTACTAAAATACATATTGATCTTAGATAGTAATCATTTTCGAGAGTTAATTAGGTAGAAATTATATAGTATAGAGATTAATAGGAAACTCCTCATAGATTATGTTTACTAGTGTTTATAGCATTGAGTGACCTAGTGGTTTTTTATTTTCTATATAACAGTGTAAACGCAAATGGTAGAAAAGAGATGTGTTTAAGATATTTGGAAAAATCAAAATAAAATGTTAATATAGACAGGTAAGCAGTATTTTGTAAAAAGGAGAAGATACCGATGAAAAAAGTAGATGCAGTAATATTTGATATGGATGGTGTATTAATAGATTCAGAAAGAATATCTCTTAAATGTTATCAAGAAGTTTTAAAGGATTATGAATATGAAATAGATGAAAAAATTTATGTTAAATTCATAGGAAGAAATGTAGATGGGATAAAAGAGGTATTACAAAGAGAATTTGGAAAGGATTTTCCTTTCGATGAGATATATAAGAAAAAATCTAAATTAACATTGGAATTTACTGATAAAAATGGCGTTAAGATTAAGCCGGGAGTTCATGAATTATTAGATTACCTAAATAATGAAAATTATAAAATTGCAGTAGCTACTTCAACAAGAAGACAAAGAGCGCTTGAATTATTAGAAAGAGCAAAAATAAAGGAAAAAGTTAATTATATAGTTTGCGGAGATCAAGTTGAAAATTCTAAACCTGATCCGGAAATATTTTTAAGAGCAGCAGAAGGGCTAAATGTTAAACCTCATAACTGCATAGTTGTTGAAGATTCGGATGCGGGAATAACAGCAGCTCACGCAGCGAATATGACTGGGGTTCATGTTCCAGATATGAAGATATTAGATGATAAAACGAAGAAGTTAGCGTTTAAAATATGTAAGGAATTGTCTGAAGTTAAAAGTGTTTTAGAAGAAATCAAGGGAAATTAAATTTTTATTAAGGCAAGAAAGGAGAAAACTAAAATTATGGGTAAAGAGTTAATATGCTCTTATTGGGGAGTTAATTTAGAAAGTAAAGTGATAAGGCAATCTAGTACAACTCTAGCGGTTTTGATGCCAGGAATTGGCTATACATTAGATAGGCCTCTTTTAGATTATTCGAAGAAATTAGCTTTAGAGTTAGGTTATGATGTTCTTTCTATAGAATATGGTTTTCAAATTGCAAGAAAAAATTTAATTATCGAAAAAGAATTTCAGCATTTAATAAAAGAATCTATATGCATCTTTAAATCAGCTTTAAGCAGCAATTATAACAAGATAGTTTTTATATCTAAAAGTATAGGAACAATGATACATACGTTGCTTTGTAATGAGATTAGTGGGTATGAAATTAAACATATTTACTTAACTCCTATAGATGACACGTTGGAAGTTGGAATAAAGGAGAATTCACTAGTAATAAGCGGAACAAATGATCCTTTAATAAATATAAAAACTATTGAAGAAATAAAAAAGATTAATGGTGTAGAGATGATTGAAATAGAGGGGGCAGATCATTCGCTAAATATAAGTAATGATATACTAAGTAGTATAGATGTTATTTATGAAGTGATTGAAGCGGAAAAGAAATATTTAATATAACAAAAAACATTTAAAGAAATGTATTCTTTAAATGTTTTTTTGTTTTTGCTCAATTTTCTCACATTCGTTGGAAGAGTCAGATGAGTGAAAAAATCTACACATATGAAAAGAGTGCGAAGCACAATACGGAACTTAACTACAATCGGCTAAGATTTTTTATGGATCTTATTGATAAATCATCTTAGGTTGAATAACCTTAGGATCATATCCACTATCTTTTAGGGCTTTAATAATTGCTTCTTTGTGATCATGCCCGAAGGTTTCCATTGTAATATCAAGCTCAACCGCACTATTACGGTTAATACTTACAAATTGATTGTGATCAAGTTTGATTATATTACCATGAGCTTCTGCAATTACTTTAGATACATTTGTTAATTCGCCAGGTTTATCTGGAAGTAAAACAGAAACTGTGCAAATACGTTCCCTTTCTATTAAACCATGTTGCACTAAAGATGCAAAAGTGATTACGTCCATGTTACCGCCACTTATAATCGATACAATTTTTTTGTCCTTTACATCTAAGTGCTTTAATGCCGCTACAGTTAGTAAACCTGAGTTTTCAGCAAGCATCTTATGATTTTCAAGCATATCTAGGAATGCTCCTATAAGTTCGTGATCCTCGATAGTTATGATATCGTCGAGATTTTTCTGTATATATGGAAAAATCTTAGAACCAGGGGTTTTAACGGCAGTACCATCAGCTATTGTATCTACTGAAGGAAGAGTAGTTACATCTCCATTCTTTAAAGAAACTTGCATGCAGTTTGCGCCAGCAGGCTCTACCCCTATAACTCTTATATTAGGGTTTAGAAGTTTTGCAAGTGTAGAAACACCTGTAGCAAGTCCGCCGCCACCTATTGGAACTAAGATTATATCAACAGTTGGCAATTCTTTTATGATTTCCATTGCTATTGAGCCCTGACCAGTTGCTACATCTAAGTCATCAAAGGGATGAATAAAAGTATAACATTCTTCTTCAGCAAGTTTTAAAGCGTAATTGCAAGCCTCATCGTAAACATCTCCATGTAAAATAACTTCTGCGCCATAGGCTTTAGTACGATTGACTTTCATTAGTGGAGTAGTAGTCGGCATAACAATTATAGCTTTTGTATTATAGGCTTTTGCAGCGTAGGCGACCCCTTGAGCATGGTTGCCTGCAGAAGCTGTTACAAGACCTTTATTTCTATCTTCTTCTGAAAGTGTGCTGATTTTATAGTATGCCCCTCTTATTTTATACGCGCCTGTTTTTTGCATATTTTCAGGCTTAAAGTAGACTTTATTTCCTGTAATATCTGAATAATAATCACTAAACACTAATTTAGTTTTTAAAATTACTCTTTGTACAATTTCGTATGCTTCTTCGAATTTATCTAGTGTCATCATTTTTTATATATCCCCTTTATATGTATATTGCTTTTAGCTAATAGTTTTATGATAACATGTTAGCATTTTATGTCAAGTAAGAGTTTTTAAGACAATAAACTTTGTGAAATGAAATTAAAAAATGCTTTTAAAGATAAAGGAGAACGAAAAAATAACAAGTTAATATAATGCTGTAATATCATAATAAAATAAATACCATTTATCAAAAAGATAAAATTATTAGTGTTTAAGATATTGATAGCATTTTTAACTTGTTATTTTGAGCATTTTAGATAGTAACAAAATAAAGAATACTAACTAAAAAAGAATTGTATAAAGGACTTTTATTGTTAATGCCCTTTATGCTTTTCGAGCTTTTTCTTTTTTCTTAACTCAAACTTTCTTTGTTCCTCTTGCTCCTTTTGTTCTTTTGAGTTTTGTTTGCGTATTATTTTGTTCTGTTCATGCTGCAATTGCATAGCTATTTGAGCTTTAGTTCCTATGCCTTTAGCATTAACTTCTTTCCTAATACTTCTTTGAAGCCTTTTAGGATTATGCTTTTCCTTCACCGATTTAAATTCATCAGACAATATTGGCGAACTAAAGTTTAAATGATAAAGTTTTTTTTGTATAAGTTCATAAGTTTCCTCGTCTTTTGGTTCTGCGCCAAAGGTAACTTTACATACCTTATATTCGCCATTTTCAAAACTTTCAAAGACACCAATCCAGAATGGATCATCAAAAAGAACTGTTAATTTAATTATTGTTATCATAATTAAATCCTCCTGTATGATATAAATTTACAGAGAATGGACAACCCCAGGAGGGCAGGTTACTGCTATATAAAATTTATTTGGTTTTTATATAGGTTCTGACTACCAACAGAAACTGTGTTTTAGTATATAATTCTTGTATTAAATTATAGATTATATACTCCTCTGTACATTTATTATATCGCCTTCTATAAAAAATAACAATTTTTACAAGAATCAATAAATGAAAAAATTAAAGAAAAAAAGACTAGAAGCTTATTTTTGTTTCTAATCTTTTTACGATATTGTACTATCATAGCGTTAAATTTCCAATTTTTTAAATATATAATAACTACATAATTAATTGTTGAAAAGTTTTGAATATACGGTATTTAAAAAATCATCATTACTCACATCCTTAAAAAAATTTCTCGTATCAACAACTTTATTTTCAGATACTAAGACAAAATGATTATTTTTGTTGTCTAAATATACTATAATATTTTTAGGTAAATTGGTATTAATCTTGACTAAGTTATGCCCAGCTTTGATTGACGAATTTAACAATCTATTTTCTAGAAATTTTATAACTAATGGATATTTACTTTGTAGAAGTGTGTAAGACAAATATTTATCTTTACTACCATAGGAATATTCAGTTTTTGCAGCTAATATACTTTGGTTATAGTCAATATTCGGTGATTTATCTATAATTTCGTTACCAATAAAATCACTTATTTTTAAATTCAAATCAGAATAAGTTGAGTTGTAATTTTTATCATTATTTGTATTTGATAATATTCTACCTGTAGTAAGATGTAGTAGCAAAAAAGCAAAGACAAATATGCATGCTATGTTTATTGTTATGCGAGTATTTCTAGAATATTTTTTTTTCTTAATAAATTCTTTAAGAAAAAAAATAATTATAATAAAAGTAATTACTGTTATAAAAAGTGGGAGAATAGAATTTTCTTTGTCCAAATTATCTGAAATTAAAAATAATGGTATTGAAAATATTGCTAATAAAGATAAAGTACTTATTAATATATTTTTTATTCTTAATACTCTATAAGTATTATAGGGTGTAAATCCATATTTTTTTAATCTCCATTTTGCTCTTATTGACCAAACGATTAAATTAATAAGTTTAATTATATTAGTAGATATAAAAAGAGTTCCTATAAATGCTATGAATATGGAGAAATTTGATGAAAGGAAATATTCTGTGCTATATGTGGTTTGTGAATATACATTGAAGATAAGCATGATAGTTATAAATAATTCACTAAGTCTGCCACGTAATGAAGATTTAAAAACTTGCTCGAACTTTTCTGTTTCATTAGTGTGTATTGGCACAATCTCAGTATTTTCTTTTGAACAGAATACTTGGATTTCGTTTGCTTGACATATAAAATCCCAGCCAGCAGCACTACAATATTCTCTGTATTCTAAAAGTTCACTATATTTTTGGGAATCATAATAAGAAAATTTACTAATAACATCTACAGAGTATTTTATTTTTTGTGGTTCGATTTTTTTAAATCTAAAAAATGGACCTTTAATTTTAGTTAATAACCAGCCTTTTTTGGCCATGATTTCAAGGTATTCCTCTACGGCAGTATATTCATAATGTGAGTAAATTAAAAAAGTTATTTTTGTATCATTAAATATCATTATTTTTCCTCCATATATAAAGATCCATCTTTAATCAAGGTATTAAGTCTCGCATATTCATCAAGCAATATTTGCTTACCTTTTTCAGTTATTATATAACTACGTTTTCTACCTTTTACTTCAGTTTCTCTTATGATGGTTTCTTTTTCGAATTTTCCAAGAAGGGTGTATAGGGTACCTGGGCCTACTCTTATACGTCCTTTTGATATTTCTGAAACTGCATCCATAATATCTACCCCGCATCTTTCAATGAGCAAAGCTATTAATATATAATACATTGGCTCAGTCAGATTTTGAAATTGTTCTCGTGCCATTTATTATCACCTCTTTAATATCGAGTATCGATATCTATAGTTTTATATTAATATCGATACTCGATATTGTCAATGATATTTTACACGTATTATCCATATGTTCAATAATATTACAAAGATGAAAAAACTTAAAGTAAAATATAAAAATAGGGAACTCACAAAGAAGCTCCCTACTGTAATATAAAAATAAAGCTATGTGTAATTAGTGGTAGTTGTGAATTAAAATGTGCTAAATAATTTTAGTTGTCCAATCTTCGCAATTCCAAGTTTCTGTTATTATATCTCTATAAAATTCAGGTTCATGCGAAACTAACAGAATTGTTCCTTTATATTCTTTAAGCGCTCTTTTTAACTCATCCTTTGCGTCAACATCTAAGTGATTAGTAGGTTCGTCAAGTATTAATATATTAGTTTCATTATTTATAATTTTACAAAGTCTAACTTTTGCAGCCTCACCACCAGATAGAACTCTTATTTGTGATTCTAATTGCTTAGTTGTAAGTCCGCATTTAGCAAGAGCAGCTCTTATTTGGTATTGAGTATATCCAGGGAATTCCTGCCATAATTCATCTATACAAGTATTGCTATTATTGCCTCTATCTTCTTGTTCGAAATAACCTATGTATTGATAATCTCCTAAATGAACTTCTCCACTTATTGGTTTTATTATACCAAGTAAACTTTTTAGAAGAGTTGATTTACCAAGTCCGTTAGCTCCAACTAATGCTATTTTTTGTCCTCTTTCCATATATAAATTTAATGGTTTTGTAAGAGGAGAGTCATAACCTATAACTAAATCTTTAGTTTCGAAAATAACTTTGCCTGAAGCTCTAGCAGATTTGAAGTTGAATTCTGGCTTTGGTTTTTCTTTTGAAAGTTCAATTATATCCATCTTATCTAGCTTCTTTTGTCTAGACTTAGCCATATTTGCGGTAGCAACATTAGCTTTATTTCTTGCTACGAAATCTTCAAGTCTTGCGATTTCTTTTTGTTGTTTTTCGTAAGCAGCTTCAAGCTTCTTTTTGTTCTCTTCATATATTCTTTGGAATTCATCGTAATTTCCTACGTATCTTGTAAGTCTTCGTTCTTCAACGTGATAAATTAAGTTAACTACTGAATTTATAAATGGAACATCATGGGATATTAATATAAACGCATTCTCATATGATTGAAGATATCTTTTAAGCCATTCGATATGTTCTTCATCCAAGTAGTTTGTAGGCTCATCTAAAAGTAAAATATCAGGAGATTGTAATAATAGTTTTCCTAGAAGAATTTTTGTTCTTTGTCCACCAGATAAATCATCAACGTCTTTGTCTAACCCTAGGTCTAAAAGCCCAAGACCTTTTGCAACTTCTTCAACTTTTGGATCAATAACATAAAATCCGTTATGATCAAGCATGTCTTGAATTACAGCAGTTCTTTCTAGCATTTTATTTAACTCATCCTCAGTACAATCGCCCATCTTTTCATATAAAGAATTCATTTCTGCTTCTAAATCAAAAAGATATTTAAAAGCATCTCTTAAGGCATCTCTTATACTTTGACCTTTCATTAATGCTGCATGCTGATCCATGTAACCAACTCTAACATTATTAGACCAAATAACATTCCCTTCATCAGGCATTAGCTTACCAGTTACTATATTCATAAATGTAGATTTACCTTCTCCATTAGCACCAATAAGACCAACATGTTCACCCTTTAATAATCTAAATGAAACATCTTCAAAAATAGCTCTATCTCCAAATCCGTGATTCATATTTTTAACAGTAAGTATGCTCATCAATTACCTCCAAAAAACTTATAAAATTTGCAACTAAGTGAAAAGACTCCTAAAGTAAGAGAAAAATAATAAGCTTATAATCACTTTTTGTAGTTGCGTATCCTTAATAGTTTAAAGGATAAAAAGCCAGTATGTCAAAGTAAATTTGCGAAAATTTTTGTATATTAAAAATATAAATGAGAAGCACATTAAAACTGTAATGATATATTCTTAAATTAGGATTTTGAGTATTGTTAAATAAATTTGATTAAAATATCATGTTTGTTGATAAAAAAACTATAGGGGGTGACTCTGTGTGTTATCAACGGGTGGCATATAATTAAGTATAAGTTGATAAACATGGACGTACTTGAGGAGGTTAGAACTAATATATTTTGGCATCTAATATTACAATATTAGATGCGTTATTAATAAATGCACCTGTCATTTGCTATTTTAGAAAATACTATAAATTATGGTTGATTATTTACATAACATGTTATAATTTTAGTAATAAAATTCGTATATCAATAATTTAAGTGATGCTGATAATTGTTTAGAAAGTTTGTTTAATACAACTTTAAATTTAATATTATTAAAGATACGAGAGAGTTTATATTGATAAAATTAAGATAAGATATGCTAGAGACATAATTAGATATTTAACCAGTTTATATAAGGGGGAGCAAGATGGAAAATTTGGTTACCGATAGATTAATATTGAGAACACGGAAAGAGGAGGATTACAAAGATTTATATGAATATGCTAAAAGTAAATTGGTAGGTCCTAACGCTGGTTGGATGCCACATAAAAATGAGGATGAGAGTAAAAGAATAATAAAAATGTTTATTAAAAATAATGAAACATATGCTATTGTTTTAAAATCAGAAAATAAAGTTATTGGCAGCATAGGTCTTCATGATAGAAAACCTGATGATAATTTTTTGAAACTAAATCAAAAAGAAGTAGGTTATGTTCTCAATCCTATATACTGGGGGAAAGAAATAGTTCCTGAAGCGGTAAAATCATTAGTTGACTACGGATTTAATGAATTAAATCTAGATTTGATTTGGTGCGCGCATTTTGATTTTAATAATAACTCAAAAAGAGTGATTGAAAAATGTGGATTCAAATATAAATTTCAGAAGTCTGAAAATTTAAAACTTCTAAATAATAAAGAAGTAACTACATTATATTATTGTATTTTTAGAACTGAGTATAAAAAGTAACTTAAATATATCCTAAAATAAGATTAATTTACATAGTTTTGTTTACAATCGAAGGTCTAAAGAGTTTTTGCAAAAAAAATTTATTAATGAATAGACATCTTTCGAAAAATCGAAGAAAAGGTGCTGAATTAAGCTAATGGATAAAAATTATCTGTTAGCTTAATTTTTGCGTTTGTATAAAGATTGTTTTTGTCTGTAAGTAATTAAAAATTTTAACTTAGCCAAACTTTTATAATAATATTCCTATTTTGGGGCAAACTTTTAGTATAAAAAAATTTTTTGTTATTGGTATTATAAGTTGCTTAAATTATTATATGAAAGGAGACATTATGATGTTAGATTTGACTAAGGAAATAAAGGAAAGAGCAGAAAAAATGGGTTATGAAATGAAAGGGTTAGCAGAAGACATGGGGAATGAAATGAGAAGCATGGGGGAATTAGTAAAGTCAAAAGCAGAAAAGTTGAGTAATGAAATAAAGAATAGAATGATAAGATAAAATATAAAGAAGATAGCGATTACATTAACAGTGTGATTGCTATCTTCTTTATATTTATTTAAAAGTAACATAAAAAAGTAGAAATCATATTATATAGTGGACATGGTTATAGGGTAAGTAGACTACCTCGATCTATTAATTTCCCTTTTCTTAGTGCAATGGGTAAGATATCATATTTAAAAAGAAATTTTTTTATTTTATCTCCCCACATGTAACTATCTAAATCACCAAAGAAAGCCATCTTATTATTAGAGATCATACCGCCGACCCCGCCTATAAAACCATAATTTAGTGAAGGTAGTAGTATATCTCCAGGAGGAAGCAGAAGGATATCAAAATCATAATTTTTAAGAGAACTAAAAATTCCTTTATCACTTGTTATTAAGGCTTTTTCTCTAACAGGGAGAATGGAACATTTAGTATAACCTTGAGGAACATTAATGTGTATTTTTGAATTTTGAGAACTCAATAGATTTTCGTCGCTATATTTTAAAGTATGTATAAAATAATTTTCTGAAATTAAAGAATTTAAAATAATATCGTTTGGATATGTATTGGACAATGTGTTTTTTGAAACAATATAATTTATGTCGTTTAATTTAAGAATTTCTTTGAATTTTTCAGGAATATTTCTTTGAATAATTATCTTATTAAATGAATTATTTTTTAGTACATTCAATTGGATATCGGGATGGCCATTTATGGCATCATAAACATCATTACATTTGGGTATTAATATTGGTTTAAGGTCTAGTTTTGAAAGGGTAAGTAATTCTTCTTTAGTAATTCTATAATCGACAAAACAGTGCATATAATTCTCCTTATAAGAATGTGTAACTGATATTTAAAAGTAAAACTATCAGTATTAAAATTATTATTTTAAATTATATTTTGCACTTTAAAAGATACTATGTCAATTAAGTAACTACTAAATGTATAAAAAATCAATATTATATCAACTAAAAATATATCATATGAATCTTGCATATCCTCAAATTTTTAATACATACTAATATTAAGAAGGGAGTGAAATCCATGCTTATTTTAAAATTAGCTTATAGTGAAGACTTGACTTTTTCCCACGACTTGCAAGAGCTAAAAGAGCTACTAAAGAAGAAGGAGATTTTAATTGGATTTGTTGAAAGCATAGAAGGAGAAACTCATATAATTAAGGTAATTTGTGAAGAAAATTGTTATAATGAAAAAGTAAAAGAGATTATTAACTTATATGTTAGTAATATTTTATATAGAATAGTTATTGATAATTACAGAAAAAAGGAAATGTTTGAATTTATAACAGATAATTATTTTTTCTTAAAGCAATCCGAAATATTAGAGGTTGAAGATCAAATAGTAAAAGTGTTAAAGTATGAGGAAGTAAATGCAAATGAGGATACTATATTTTGTTTAAATAAAATTAATTCTATGGTAGAAAAAATTAGAGACTGCATAAGTGAAAAACAAGAGATTAATATAGATGGATTTATAACTTTTAGGATGAGAAAATTAAGAGAGGATATAGAAAAAATTATAGATAAAGTAGTAGAAAGATATATGGTAGAAAAAGAATATAAGGAATTTATAAAATTGTTAAAATACTTTGTAGAAATACAAGAGTGTAAAATAGAAGAAATAAATATAATAATAGAAGATAATAATTATATGGTAAGGGATAAGCAAGGCAAGGATTTATATTACGATTTTTTTAGTGAAATTGCGACTGATCAGAATAAAGCCGATTTAAATATGGAAGATATATTAATTAGTGGGCTAATAACAAGTGCTCCTGAAAATGTAAATATATATGGAAAAGAAAATTGTACTAATAAAGAATTTTTAGATACTATTCAAAATGTATTTGGAGATAAGGTTCATTTTTATGAATCGAATAATGATTATAAAACCAATGAAATAATAGCAAAAAAATATTGACATGGATTAACAAGAATGATATACTCATACATGTTAAGAAGAAACAGCCGTTTCTCACCCTGCAGTGTTAAATCTACTAGTATGGGTTTATGTAATGTCTATACATTGAGTATTGATAATTTGGGACGGCAGTTATGCCGTCTTTTTATTATGTATATAGTTTTTCGGAGGTGAAAAATATTAATAAAGATTTTTCTATGAATGAAGAAATTAGAGAAAAAGAGATTAGACTAATAGGGAGTAACGGGGAACCGTTAGGTGTTGTCCCAACTATCGAAGCAAAAAAACTTGCTGAAGAAAAAGATATGGATTTAGTTATGATGTCTCCTACTGCGAAACCACCAGTTTGTAGGATTATGGACTATGGTAAGTATGTATATGAGCAATCTAAAAAAGAAAAAGATGCTAAGAAAAAGCAAAAAATCGTATCTATTAAAGAAGTAAGATGTAGTCTAACTATTGAGGAACATGACATTGATATAAAGGCAAAAAATGCCAGGAAGTTCCTATTAGAAGGAGATAAAGTTAAAATCACTGTACGATTTAGAGGTAGAGAAATGGAACTTGCCCATATGGGACAAAAGATTCTTGATAACTTTGCAGCTAAATTAGAAGATGTCTGCCTAGTAGAAAAAAGACCTAAAAGAGAAGGCAGAAATATGACAATGGTTTTAGGGCCTAAAAAGGCATAACTTGAGAGGAGGATTTTAATCATGCCAAAAATGAAGACTCATAGAGGAGCAGCAAAAAGATTCAGAAAGACAGGTACAGGAAAACTTAAAAGAGGTAAGGCATTTAGAAGCCATATCTTAACAAAGAAGAGTTCAAAGACTAAGAGACATCTTAGAAAAGCTGGATATGTTTCAGATTCACAATTAAAAGTAATGAAGAAATTATTACCATACCTATAATATAGGGTAATGCAGGAGGTTTAAGTAATGGCAAGAGTAAAGAGAGCGAAGAATTCTCGTAAAAATCATAAAAAAGTTTTAAAACTTGCAAAAGGATACTACGGTGGAAAAAGTAAGTTATTTAAAACTGCTAATGAATCAGTAATAAGAGCATTAAGAAATTCTTATGTTGGAAGAAAGAACAAGAAGAGAGATTACAGAAGTTTATGGATAGCTAGAATTAACGCAGCTACAAGAATTAACAATTTATCATATTCTAAATTCATGAATGGAATTAAATTAGCTGGAATAGACATCAACAGAAAGATGTTATCTGAAATAGCTATAAATGATCCAAAGGCATTTACTGAATTAGTAGAAGTTGCTAAGAAACAATTAAATGCTTAGTACATAAAATGCGGCTTATGCCGCATTTTATTTTTATATTTAAATATAAATTATGATTAAAAAAGATCAGAGATATCTGCTGTTTTTTTAGAAGTTTGATTATGTGTAGAATTTCTTAGTTATTAATGGAATAATTAGATTTTGGGCATGTTAAAAATATATTGCTAAATAATAATCTTATTACTTTTCCATAATCCTATAGTTTTGAGGTGTAAAACTTTGATATATATAGAAAGTAAAGAAAATAATTTATTTAAGAATACGAAAAAGCTTAAAGAAAGAAAAAATAGAGTTAAGACTAATAAGTATATAATTGAAGGGTTTAGATTAGTTCAAGAGGCATTTAAAGCAAAAGTTGATGTAGATTATCTAATTGTGACTGAAGATGCAGAGGATAAGGTGAATGAATTTTTAGGTGAATATATAAATGATAAAATTAAGATTTATAAAATTTCTAATAATTTATTTAAAGAACTTATTTCTACAGAAAATCCTCAAGGAATACTTGCGGTTATAAAAATGAATGCAATGGATTTAAAGTCAAATGGAGACTTTTATTTACTTTGTGATAAATTACAGGATCCGGGAAATTTAGGTACTATAATAAGAACTGCACATGCAGCTGGAGTACAAGGGATTATATTAACTAAAGGAACTGTGGATATATATAATGAAAAGACAATTAGATCTACAATGGGATCTATATTTTATATTCCGATTCATTATGATGATGAAAATCTCTCTTTAGTAAAAGAATTAAAGGGTAAAGGTTTTGATTTGGTAGTGACATCATTAGATACAGATAAAAATTTCTTTGAAGCGGATCTAAGTGGAAAAGTTCTTTTGACTGTTGGAAATGAGGGTAATGGAGTAAGTACGGAAGTATTGGAGATAGCGGATACTAAAGTTAAGATACCAATGCCGGGTAATGCAGAGTCTTTAAATGTAGCTGTAGCTTCATCTGTTATTATGTATGAAAAAGTAAGACAAAATCAATTGTAATAATCATATTAAAATAGGTAAGTATGTTGATAGGTTTCTAGGAAAATTTAAAACTATATAAGAATGAAAATAGTTTTAAATATTTCTAGAAATCTATATTAATATGAACCTATTTTAAAATATATATATGAATGTATGAAAATATTTATCTATATAAATAGTAAAATATATAAATATTTATAGGAAACATCTGCTATTCAGAGTTTTTAGAGTTAAAATACAAATAATCATAAGAAGACAAAATATTTAATTTGATTTGGAAGGATGCCTATAAATATGTCATATTAGAAAAGGAATGGATTTATATATAAATTTTGAAAATGGTATTGATATTTTGTGTATTTATTTGTATAATTAGTTGTATTAATTGAACATAAAAAAACTGTGAATGAGAGAGTAGATATTAGAAAAGTTTTAAGGGAGAGAAGGTCGTAGACTGCAAGCCTTCTTAAATAATATAATATTGAAGTTCGCTCAGGAGTTCTAGCTGTGAAATTTATAGTAGTAGCTAGCGGCAAAAGAAGTCGTTAATTAAATTGAGTTGGGTACTTTTTTAGTTCCAATTAGGGTGGTAACGCGGATAATTCGTCCCTTTTTATGAGGTGGCGTTTTTTTTATGCAAAAAATCTTTTCGATTGCCAATAAATGATTTTGGAAGAAATGTTTATAATATAAAGTGAAACTTGGTTTGAAAGGAAGTTTTTAGGTACCCCTTGATGGGAAGTCTCACTCCGAAGGTTAGTTGAACTTATGCAATCAAGGGACACAACAATATCTAGGGCGGTGCCGCTATTGTCTTCCGATTTAATAGAAGATGAGAGTGTTACAGTGGCTAGGCATTAGATAAAATAAAACTTTATAAGTAGCTTTATCTTATGGATCATTGTAAATTGTGGATTGAGCATTGTGAATTGATATTTAGGCACAATCAAAAAAATAATAGATCAGTGTGCTAGAAGTTTCATGTCATACTACGTTAGTAAATTCTACTAATATCCCGCTATAAGCAGAATGTACTTCCTTACTTGACACAAATATGCATTAAAAATAACAGTTATACTGCAACAAGAACATCTTATCGTATATTTGGTTTATTATTATTTTTATATGTCTTATTGAAAGGAGAAACAATAATGAAAGAAAAACTTAAAGAATTACAAGAACTTGCATTAAGTAAGATTGAAAATGTTAAAAATAGCAGTGAATTAGAAGAAATTAGAGTTAAGTTCTTAGGAAAAAAAGGGGAACTTACTACGATATTAAGAGGGATGGGGAATCTTTCTCCAGAGGAAAGACCGATTGTAGGAAAATTAGTTAATGAAGCTAAAGCTGTTGTTGAAGAAAAACTAGAAAGTGTATTAAAGACTATTAAGGATAAAGAAAAAGCAGAAAAACTTGCAGGTGAAACTATAGATATTTCCCTTCCGGGAAGAAAAAAAGTTATAGGTAAGAGACATCCGTTAGATTTGACTCTTCAAAGTATGGAAGAAATTTTCGTTTCGATGGGTTTCACAATTGAAGATGGACCAGAAGTTGAATACGATCATTATAATTTTGAAGCTCTAAATATTCCTAAGGATCACCCAGCGAGAAGTGAACAGGATACTCTATATATCAATGATAATATAGTTCTTAGAACTCAAACTTCACCAATTCAGGTTAGAACTATGGAAAATCAAAAACCGCCAATAAAGATGATTTCGCCTGGTAAAGTATATAGATCAGATTCAGTAGATGCTACTCATTCGCCTATATTCTATCAGATGGAAGGGTTGGTTATAGATAAGGGAGTTACCTTTGCTGATTTAAAAGGAACTCTAGAATTATTTGCTAAAAAGATGTTTGGAGATAAGGTTCAAACTAAATTCAGACCACATCACTTCCCATTTACAGAGCCATCAGCCGAAATGGATGCAACATGCTTTGTGTGCGGTGGTGAAGGCTGTAGAGTATGTAAAGGCAGTGGATGGATAGAGCTTTTAGGATGTGGAATGGTTCATCCAAATGTTCTTAGAAACTGTGGACTTGATCCAGAAGTATATAGTGGATTTGCTTTTGGTTTTGGTGTTGATAGAATGGTAATGCTAAAATACGGAATAGATGATATAAGATTATTATACGAAAGTGATATGAGATTCTTAAATCAATTCTAAGAAATTCATTTAAGAATTTTAGAATATTACCATATATATTCTAAAGAATATGCACATATAAAAAAGGCAGCTATGCTGAAATTAAGATCTTATCACTCATGAAAATGCGTGATAAGTCCAGTTAAGAACTTATTTAGTACAAATAAGAACTTTTACACCTATGAAAATGAGGGGTAAGGAAAAAATGGATTAAAATAAAATAATATACCCTGGAATTAAAAGGAGGAGACAAAATGAAAGTACCATATAATTGGCTTAAAGATTATGTTGATATAAATGTTAGTCCTAAAGAATTAGGAGATAAATTAACTTTAACCGGTTCACAACTAGAAGAACTTGTTATCCAAGGAGATGTAATTCAAAATGTAGTTACTGGAAAGATTACTAAGATTGAAAAACATCCTGATGCAGATAAATTAAGCATATGTCAAGTTGATATAGGAAGTGAACAAATACAAATAGTTACAGCAGCAACAAACATGAAAGAGCAAGATGTTGTACCAGTCGCGCTTCATGGTTCTACACTTGCTGATGGAACTAAAATAAAAAAAGGAAAACTTAGAGGGGTAGTATCTAATGGTATGTTCTGTTCAGAAGAAGAATTAGGAACAGCTGGAGACGAACCGGTTCATGGTTTAATGATCTTACCTACTGATACTAAGCTTGGAGCTGATATTAAAGAGCTTTTAGGATTAAATAAAGCAATCTTAGATTTTGAAATTACTTCAAACAGACCTGACTGTCTAAGTATGGTAGGGATGGCAAGAGAAACAGCAGCAGCTCTTAGAACAACTTATAAAATGCCAAATTTAGAATATCAAATTAAGAATTCAAAAAATATAAATGAAGAGCTAACTGTTGAAGTTAAAGATGCTCTTTGTCGTCGATACATGGTAAGAGGAATTAAAAATGTTAAAGTTCAGCCATCACCAGGATGGATGCAGGAAAGACTTCTTGAAGCTGGTGTAAGACCGATAAATAATATAGTTGATATAACAAACTTTGTTATGCTTGAGACTGGTGAACCAATGCATGCTTTTGATAAAAGAGAAATCACTACTAATAAAATAGTGATTGAAAGATCAAAGCAAGGAGAAAAGTTTGCAACTTTAGATGAAGTAGAAAGAGAATTAGATGATTCAATGCTTTGTATTAAAGATGGAGAAGGTATTATAGGCCTTGCTGGAATAATGGGTGGTTTAAACTCAGAAATAAAAGAGGATACTACAGAAGTTGTTTTCGAATGTGCAAACTTTGATGGTACTAACATAAGAGTAAACTCAAAGAAATTAAATTTAAGAACAGAAGCTTCAGGAAGATTCGAAAAGGATATTGATCCTAACTTGGCTGAAGTTGCATTAAATAGAGCCTGTAGCTTAATTTGTGAATTAAATGCTGGAGAAGTTATGGAAGGAACTATAGATGTTTATAACGATAAAAAAGAAGAATCAACTGTAAATGTTGATTCAAACTGGATAAACAGATTCCTTGGAACAGAAATTTCTAAAGAAGAAATGAAGAGATGTCTAGACAGTATTGATTTATTCACAGAAATTAATGGTGATAATTTAGTTGTAACAGCTCCAACTTTCAGAGTTGATATTGCAATAAGAGAAGATATAGCTGAGGAAATTGCAAGAATTTATGGATATGAAAAAATTCCTACAACAATTTTTAAGGTTTCTACAGAAAGAGAACCTAGATACAGAAAAGGATTATTAGATAATAGAGTAGTAATGCTTGCAACAGGAAGTGGATTAAATCAATCTATAAGTTACTCGTTTGTATCTCCAAAGGTGTTTGATAAAATTAATCTACCAGAAGATAGTGAGCTTAGAAATGTAGTTAAGATAAGGAATCCATTAGGGGAAGATTATAGTGTAATGAGAACATCAACACTTCCTTCAATGATGGAGTCACTAGGAAGAAATTACTCTAGAAACAATTCATATGTAAGATTATTTGAAATGGGTAAAGTGTATATTCCGAATGAGGATGAAACAAAGCTCCCAACAGAAAAGAATATTTTAACTATAGGTATATATGGGGAGTGTGATTATTTAGATCTTAAAGGTGTTGTTGAAAACATAACTGATGGTTTAGGTATAAAAAGTGCTAAATATGAAAGAGAGAGCGAAAATGTAAGCTACCATCCTGGAAAAACAGCTAAGATAGTTATTGGTAGAACTAATGCTGGAATTTTAGGAGAAGTTCATTTAGATGTATGTGAAAATTATGGTTTAGATGTACCTTGTTATGTAGCAGAATTAGACTTAGATGTTTTATATGAAAATGCTGATACGGATAAAAAATATAAAGCACTTCCAAAATTCCCTGCAGTAACAAGAGATATTGCATTACTTGTTGATGATAGTCTTTTAGTTCAAGAAATTGATGATACAATAAAAAGAGCTGGCGGAAATTTAGTTGAAAAAGTAGAATTGTTTGATATATATAAAGGAAAGCAAATTCCAGAGGGAAAAAAGAGTATAGCTTATGCAATTTGGTATAGAGATGAAAATAAGACATTAACAGATAAAGATGTTAGCAAAGTTCATGAAAAAATCCTAAAATCCTTAGAATATAAGCTTGGGGCTACATTAAGAGATTAAAAATATATTAATTATTAATATATTATATGGCTTATGGTAAGTGAGGAAAATTATATATTAGCTTAAAATATTTAATTACTATAGCTTATCTGATGTCTAGATACTGTGAAACCCGCACTTCTTTAAGTTGGGGATAACAGTGGCATGGACTTTAGATAAGTTCAGCTAAGGTTTATCTGGGGATTAACCCTAATCTAAATCAAGTTTCACTTGATTAAAGCTGCTTCAGAAATAAAATTTATTATTTTTGAGGCAGTTATTTTTATTTATGCAAAAAAATCTAAGTTTCAAGGAGGAAATATTACGTTTATATAGAATAAGTATAGATAAAGTGGTTAAAAGTGGTGTTAAGTGGTTTAAAATAGAGGGGAATTACCTAATCAATAAAAGTGGGAGCTGAGAATAATGTTCATTGGGGAATATCAACATGCGTTAGATCCTAAAAATAGAATAATTGTTCCAGCAAAGCTAAGAGATGGACTTGGTAATAAATTTGTTATTACAAAGGGGCTTGATGGGTGTTTATATGCTTATCCACTTGATGAGTGGAAGATATTGGAGAATAAGTTAAAAACTTTACCTTTGACAAATAAGGATGCGAGATCCTTTGTGAGGTTCTTTTTTTCTGGAGCTTGCGAAGTCGAATTGGACAAGCAAGGGAGAGGATTGATTCCACAAAATTTAAAGGAATATGCAGGTATAGAAAAGGACATAGTAAGTATTGGAGTATTATCTAGGGTAGAAATATGGAGCAAAGAAAAGTGGAGCGATTATAACGAATCAAATATAGATTTTGATTCAATTGCAGAAAAAATGAATGATTTAGGAATATAAGGAGTTTTTATTATGGAATTTAAACACGTTTCGGTCTTATTAAATGAATGCATAGAGGCATTAAACATAAAGGAAAATGGTATTTATGTTGATTGTACTTTAGGAGGAGCAGGACACTCATCTCACATTTTAAGCCATTTGTCATCAGATGGAATGCTTATTGGAATAGATCAAGATAACGATGCGCTAAGGGCTGCAAAAGAGAAACTTGAGAATTTTGAAAATGTAAAGTATGTCCATAACAATTTTTATAATATTGATAATATTTTGAATGATCTAGATATCGAAAAGGTTGATGGAATTTTAATGGATCTTGGAGTTTCATCATATCAACTTGATGAAGCTTCAAGAGGTTTTAGCTATATGAAAGATGCGCCTTTAGATATGAGAATGAATAAGGAAAATGATTTTTCAGCATACAATATTGTAAATAATTACGATGAAGAAAGCCTATATAAGATAATAAAAGACTATGGTGAAGAAAGATTTGCTAAAAGAATTGCGAATTTTATTGTAAACAGAAGAATAGATAAGCCAATAGAAACAACTTTTGAACTTGTAGATATTATCAAAGCTGCAATTCCAGCAAAAATGAGAAGAGAAGGGCCACATCCGGCTAAAAGAACTTTTCAGGCTATTAGAATAGAGGTTAATTCAGAATTAAAAATACTTAATAAAACTATAGAGGATGGAGTGAGTAGATTAAATAAAGGTGGAAGAATGGCTATTATAACTTTCCATTCTTTAGAAGATAGAATAGTAAAATTAAAGTTTAGAGAATTAGAAAATCCATGTACTTGTCCAAAAGAATTTCCAATGTGTATCTGTGGAAAGTTACCAGTAGTTAAGAATATAGGTAAAAAAGGTATTGCACCAACAAAAGAAGAAATTGAGGAAAATCCAAGGAGTAGAAGCGCTAAGCTTAGAATAATTGAGAAATTATAATTATTATTATGTTATAAATGAGTTGGGATGTGAATAAATTGGGAAGAAGAGAATATGATTATATAAAAGGGAATACAGTATTAGCTCCAGAAAGAAAAACAAGAGTACGTAAACCGGATAGAAAATATAAGCAAATACAGAGAAGAAAACAGATTATAAACAAAAATATTTTGTTAAAAAACAGAAGAAAAAATGATAGGAAATATTTACTAACTGTAGCAGTTGTTATATTTAGTTTGGGGTTTATTACTATTAGTGGAGATAACAAGGTTTATAATATGGAAAGCAATGTGAGAAACTTGGATACTCAAATAAAACAAACACAGGAAGATAATGAAGCACTAAAAGTAAAAATATTGAAATTTTCTTCGTTGAATAATATTCAAAAAAATGCTGAAAGTAAATTGACAATGTCTATTCCGAAAAAAGAGCAAACTATAAAAGTAGATTTTTCACAGAATTATTTTGAGGATTTAAAACCTAAAAGTTCCGAAAATACTGCTAAAAGCAAGAATATATTCTCTAAGCTAATAAGTTTAATAAAATAATTATCAAGTTACTTAAAATAATAAAAAATAAGTAATTATAGTAGGAGATTAATAAGCTTTATCTTGGTTCTTGCAGGTTTTATGTAAAAGAAAATGTGCATGGGGGAAATAAAAGTTGAGAAAGAAGAATTATAAAGATAGGGCAAAAATGCGTCAAAGGATGAGTATTGCAGCTTTTACGTTGACTATTGTTTTTGTGATATTGACTCTTAGACTTTCTTATATAATGATAGTTAAAAGAGCTGATTATGCAGCAAGAGCAGAAGAGCAATGGACGAGTGAGGTAAAAATAGATGCTATAAGAGGAAGGATATTAGATAGAAATGGTAAAGAATTAGCGGTATCTGCTAATGTTTATAGAGTGGATTTCGACTTGAATTCTATAAGAGCTTATTTGTCAAGAGGGCTAAAGGATTTATCAAAAACAGAAATAGAACATATGAAAAGTGTAGGAATTCCAATACCTTCTGGAGAGGATGGATTAAAAACTGATGATATTGCACCTGTTATTGCAAAGGCATTAGATTTAGATGTAGATAAAGTAAAAGATAAGCTTGAAACAAGGCTTCCAAGTGGGGCAAAGGCTGGATCGGCTACTTTAGTTAGAAGAATAGAAAAAGAACAAGCAGATAAAGTAAAAGAACTTAATATAAGCGGAGTTTTAGTATCACCAGATACTAAAAGATATTATCCGAATAATAATTTCTTAGCGCATGTACTTGGAAGTACTAATGTTGATGGTAAAGGACTTACAGGAGTAGAACTTCAATACAATTCATATTTATCAGGAATTCCTGGAATGAAGATTGCAGAACTTGATAAAAATAATAGAGATTTACCTTATACAATATCTCAGTTTACAGCACCAGTAAATGGTAAAGATGTTACACTTACAATTGATGAGAATATACAAAATTTTGCGGAAAAAGCTGCGATACAAGCTTATAATGATACAAAAGCTAAAGCAGTTTCAATTCTTGTTATGGATCCTAAGACAGGTGAAGTTTTAGCGATGGTAAATAAACCAGATTTTGATCCTAACAATCCGCGTGATGGAGCAGATAAGTTTGATGGAGCAAATTCAGATGATAAAGTACAAAAGATGTGGAGAAATAGACTGGTAAATGATACATTTGAGCCTGGTTCAATATTTAAGGTAGTAACAGCTATTACTGGTCTCGAAGAAAACATTGTAAATAAAGATACTAAGTTTTATTGTGGAGGTTCATTAAAAGTTGGAGGAATTACTCCTAAGTGTTGGAGAACTCAGGGACATGGAGCAGAAGTATTTCCAGATATAATTCAGAATTCATGTAATGTAGGCTTTATGGAGCTTGGAGCAATGATTGGAAAAGAAAAATTATGTGAATATATTAATAAATTCGGTTTTGGACAAGCGAGTGGAATTGATTTGCCTGGGGAAGCAAAGGGAATTGTTAAACCAGTTAATAAGGTTTCTGAGGCAGATCTTGCAACAATATCTTTTGGCCAAACTAATACAGTTAATTCTGTTCAATATATGACTGCTTTTAATGCTATTGCTAATGGTGGAACTTTGATACAACCGCATGTAATGAAAGAAATCACTCATGAAGATCAAAATAATGTTGATATTGTTGATGAGAGTTTCAAGGCTAAAACAACAACAGTTGCAAGCACTGAAAAGACAGCAGAACTTAGAAGTTATCTTGAAAGGGTTATTACTGGAGGATCTGGAACTGGAACTTTTATAGAAGGATACCATATAGGCGGTAAGACAGGTACTGCTCAAAAAGTTATTGATGGAAGATATCAAGAGGGAAAATATATATCCTCATTTGTAGGAATGGCTCCTGTTGATGATCCTAAAATTACTATGATGGTAACTATTGATGAACCAAGTAATGGTGCTTATTATGCGGCTCAAGTAGCTGTACCTCCAGCAAAACCATTATTTACTGATATTTTTAATTACCTTAATAATAAATTCTCGGATGAAAATGCGGGACAAATTACTAGAGATGTTATTATTCCAGAAGTTAGAGGAATGAAAATTGATGACGCTAAAAAAGCATTAAAGAATGCAAAGTTAGATTTTAGTATAGACGGCGATGGGGAGTCAGTAGTAAACTTAACACCATATCCAGGATATTCGGTAAAAGAAGGGTCAAAAATAAATCTTTATACAAGTAGCGATGGAACAAATAATAATAATGTTGTAATGCCTGATGTTAGGGGATATTCAAAGGAAGATGCTAATACACTATTAAAGAACCTTGGAATAGTGCCCGCCTTTGAAGGAAGTGGAGCAGTCTCAGAACAAGACATTTCTCAAGGTGAAGTTATAACAAAGGGAACAACTGTTAAGTTGACATTAAGTTCAGACTATAAGGATTAAAAAAGTGAGAATAAATTAATACTAAAACTTTAAAACGAAACGTGTATGTTTTGTAAGGAGTTTTGTATGAATTATACAAATGAAAAAATATTAGTATGTGAGAATTCTCGCATACTAATATTTTTTAGTAATAATATCCGTTATATATTTAGGTATCCTATTAGAATTGTTAAAACCAATACTCAGCTAATAGGTGAATATCTAAATTAGTGCTTTATTCAGAGGAAAATAAATGGAGGAACAGGCATTGAAAAAGAAAAAACATGTAAGTAAAGTAAAAATACGAAAGAGAACGAGAAGTGTTGCTTTTTCATTAACAGCTATTTTTGCTATATTAATAATTAGACTCTCTTATATAGTGATGGTTGATGGAAAAGACTATTCTGCAAGAGCTGAAGAACAGTGGACAAGTGAAGTGAAAATAGATGCTAAAAGAGGAGAAGTGCTGGATAGGAATGGAAATGAGCTGGCTGTATCTGCTAATGTCTATAGAGTGGATTTTGATTTAAATTCAATAAGGAATTACTTGAAAAGATCAGTAAAATCCATTCCAAGTAAAGAACTTAGCCATATGAAAAGTGTAGGAATTCCGATCCCTACAGAAGGAAGTGGCTTAACGAACGATGATATTGCACCTGTAATTGCGAAAGTATTGAATATGGATGTGTCAGAAATAAAAGCGGATTTAGAAAAGAAGCTTCCAAGTGGGGCAGATGCATTTTCTGTGACTGTAGCACGAAAAATAGAAAAAGATATAGCGGATAAAGTAAAAGAACTTAATATAAATGGAATTATAATTTCGCAAGATACGAAAAGATATTATCCTAATAATAATTTTCTAACGCACGTTTTAGGAACTACTGATCCTGATGGCAAAGGATTAAGTGGTGTAGAACTTCAATATAATTCATATTTGTCGGGAATTCCTGGAATGAAGGTTGCGGAGCTTGATAAAAATAATGAAGATTTGCCTTATACAGTTTCTCAATATACAGAACCTGTAAATGGCAAAGATGTTACTTTAACTATCGATGAAAATATTCAAAATATAGTTGAAAATATAGCACAAAAGGCCTATAAAGATGATAAAGCTAAAGAAGTTTCGATATTAGTAATGAATCCTAAGACTGGAGAAGTTTTAGGAATGGTAAATAAACCAGATTTTGATCCTAATAATCCATATGATGGAGCAAGTAAATTTGATGGAGCAGATCTCAATGATAAGATACAGAAAATGTGGAGAAATAGGTTGGTAAGTGATACGTTTGAACCGGGATCAATATTTAAAGTAATCACTACCATATCTGGTTTAGAAAACAATGTTGCAAATAAAGATACACAATTTGTGGATAATGGATCAATATCTGTAGGTGGAATTGTAGTGAAGGATGCGGAACGAGAAAATAAACTTCAAAATTTACTTCAAATTATTCAGAATTCATCAAATGTGTGTTTTGTAAAATTAGGGCAAATGATTGGTAAAGACAAATTATATGAATCTATTAATAAGTTCGGATTCGGAAAAGTAAGTGGAATCGACTTACCAGGGGAGGCATCTGGAATTGTGAAACCAATCGATAAAGTTTCAGAAGCGGATCTTGCAACAATATCATTTGGACAGACTAATACAGTGAATTCGGTTCAATATATGGCTGCATTTAATGCTATTGCTAATGGAGGGACTCTAATTCAACCTCATGTAATGAAAGAAATTACTCATAATGATGAAAATAGTGTTAAGATTGTTGATGAAACTTTTAAACCTACGACTGCTACAGTTGCAAGTGCAGAAAAATCAGCAGAACTTAGAAGTTATCTTGAAGGTGTTGTAACTGGGGGAACAGCAACTGGAACTTTTATAGAGGGATATCACATTGGGGGTAAAACAGGAACTGCAGAAAAGGTTGTTGGTGGTAAGTATGGAGAAGGCAAATATATATCTTCATTTGTGGGAATGGCTCCAGCTAATGATCCTAAAGTTACAGTTATGATAACTGTTGATGAGCCTAGTAACGGTGAATACTATGCTTCACAAGTAGCAGTACCATATGCAAAAATGCTGTTTACAGGTATCTTTAACTATTTAGATAGTGTATCTTCTAATGAGAAAATTGTTAAGGATATTATTATCCCAGAGGTTAGAAACATGAAAGTTTCAGATGCTGAGAAAGTATTAAAGGATAAAGGCCTAGATTGTAATATAGATGGAAATGAAGAAACAATATTAAGTATGAAGCCATATCCAGGTTCATCAGTAAAGGAAGGTTCTAAAATAACTCTTTACACAAGTGGGGATGCGACTTATAATAATAATGTTGTAATGCCAAATGTTAGGGGATATTCAAAAGAGGACGCGACTACTTTATTAAAAAATCTTGGAATAACAGCAACTTTTGAAGGAAATGGAGTTGTTTCAGTACAGAATATTTCAGAAGGTGAAGTTATACCTAAAGGAACAACTGCCGAGTTGATTTTAAGTTCGTATTATGAAGATTAAGAATAATGGTAGATATATAGGGAATTTAAATTAAAATCGCTTTTTGCGGAAAATTTAAAGTGAATTGGCGAATGATAAAATACTAGCATGTGGGGGTGCTCGCATGCTATATTTTTTTATCATATAAGTTCTAATTAATGGATTTCATAGTTCATAAGATCATTACATACAAAATAAATCATATTCGCTGAGATTAGATAATAATTGTGCATTTAATTTTCTTAAACGTAATAATTATTAATATAAAATATAAATTAAAATATTCATATACGATAAGTTAATTAGGAGGAATTCAATATGAATTTGAAAAGTATTTTAAAAGGAATAGATTATGAATCAATTCAGGGTGATATTGATATTGAAGTTAACAAAATAAACTATGATAGCAGAAAAGCTGGTATTGATGATGTTTTTGTCTGTATAAAAGGATATGCCACTGATGGCCATAAATATATAGAAAAAGCTATTGAAAACGGAGCAAAAGTTATAGTAATCCAAGATGATATAGAAATAAAGGATGAGAATATTACCATTATTAAATGCAATGATACAAGAAAAGCATTGGCATTAATGGGGGCAAATTATTATGATAATCCTAGTTCTAAAATGAAGATAATTGGAGTTACTGGAACTAATGGAAAAACTACTACTGCTTTTATGATTAAGCATATTTTAGAAGAAAGCAATAAAAAAGTTGGTTTGATTGGAACTATCGCAAATTTTATAGGCAATGAGAAAATTCATACTGAAAGGACAACTCCTGAATCTTTAGAGCTTCAAGAATTATTCTCGGAAATGGTTGATAAGGGCGTAGAGTATTGCGTTATGGAAGTATCTTCCCATTCGTTGGAGTTAGATAGAGTTTATGGTATTGAATTTCAGGTTGGAATATTTACTAATTTGACTAGAGATCATTTGGATTTTCATAAGACTTTTGAGAATTATTATAAGGCAAAATTTAAATTGTTTGAAAGATCTAGAATAAAAATTGTTAATGTTGACGATAATTACGGGAGAAAAGTAATTAGTGATTTAAACAATTTAACATGTAATGATATATATTCATTTTCGGTGAAAAGTACTTCGGATTTTAGAGCATTTGATGAAGAAATGGGAAGTAGAGAGATTAAATTTAAGCTCAATTTACAAGAAGATGAAAAATTTATTTTAAATATACCAGGTGAATATAATATATATAATGCGTTAGGTGCAATAGTGGCTTGTTTTAAACTAGATATACCTGTAAAAGATATTAAAAGTGGTATTGAAAATGTAGTAGTTTTAGGAAGATGTGAAAGAGTAGCAAAAGAATATAATTTAGGGTATGAAATCATCATAGATTATGCGCATACTCCAGATGGTTTGGAAAATATATTAAAGACAGCGAAGGCCTTTACAAAAGGAAGGTTAATATCAGTATTTGGCTGTGGAGGAGATAGAGATAAAGTAAAAAGACCTGAAATGGGCAAGATATCAACGGATATTGCAGATATTACAATTATAACATCTGATAATCCTAGAAGTGAAGAACCATTAAGCATAATAAAAGACATTGAAGAAGGTCTTGATAAAGATAATTATATAGTAATAGAAAATAGAAAAGAAGCAATAAAAAAAGCTATTGATATAGCTGTAAAAGATGATGTAATAGTTATTGCAGGTAAAGGTCATGAAACTTATCAAGTATTGAGGGATGAAACAATACATTTTGATGAAAGAGAAATTGTAAAAGAAATATTAGATAGCATGAACAATTAAATATTTTAGTCATAATGTAACAATGACGGATTTAAGTGATATTTGTGATTATCATAAGAAATCTTTATAATATATAAATTTTTGTAATTATAAAATTAGAGAAAGATTTTCGGGTTTTCTTTCATAAATATGTTGACTGTTATTTAATCGATGAAGTTAACTGAAAATTAAGGGGTGGATGGACTTGGATTTAAATTTAGCAGAGATAATTAAGGCGGTAGATGGAGAAATAATAGTTAAAAATAATGAAGGACTTTTTAATAAGGTTTCAACTGATACTAGAAAAATTCAGAAAAACAATTTATTCATTGCATTAAAAGGAGAGAATTTTAATGGAAATGATTATACACTAAAAGCTATTGAAAAAGGGGCATCTATAGTAATAATTGATGATGTGAAATTTAAAATTGAGGATTTAAAAAATAGAGGAACCATTATTAAAGTTAAAGATACTAAAGAAGCTTTAGGAGATTTAGCCAGATTTTATAGAAAAAAAATTGGAATAAAGGTAGTGGGCATAACAGGATCTACTGGAAAGACTTCAACAAAAGATTTGGTAGCTGCATTTTTAAGCGGAAAATACAATGTTTTTAAAACTCAAGGAAACTTCAATAATGAAATTGGATTGCCGCTTATGATATTTGAACTTTCAAAAGATTATGATATAGCTGTTCTTGAAATGGGAATGAGTAATTTTGGAGAAATAAATAAGCTAGCAAGCATTGCACTTCCAGATGTTGGTGCAATAACTAATATTGGAGTAGCTCATATAGAATATTTGAAGACCAGAGAAAATATACTTAAAGAGAAGATGTCTATATCAGATTTCTTTGAAGATAAAAATTCATTAATAGTGAACTGTGAAAATGATATGCTAAAAACAGTAGTTGAATGTGATAAGTTTAATTTAGAAAGAGTAGGTTATGATTCGAATTATAATCTTTATGCTAAAAATATAAAGTTGACATCTGAAAATACTTCATTTGATGTAGTTACTGATAATAATAAAAATTATAGATTTACTCTAAATATGGTTGGAGAGCATAATGTTTTAAATGCACTTATAGGAATACAAATAGCAAGAAATTTTGGATTGACTTTTGAAGAGATGGAAAAGGGGTTAGAGAATTTTAATGCTACTTCTATGAGACTTGAAGTTATAAATAGGGATGAGTTTACTATTATAAATGATTCTTATAACGCTAATCCAGATTCTATGAAAGCAGCACTTGAAGTGCTAAAAAACTATTCTGGAACTAGAAAAATAGCAGTACTTGGAACTATGGGCGAGCTTGGAGATTATGCGAAAGAAGCACATATCCAAGTTGGTAAATTTGCTAAAGATAAAGCAGATATTCTATTAACTACTGGTGAATTTAAGGAGTATTATAAGGAAGGCTTCGGAGAGGATGCAATGGTGTTTGAGAGTAAACAGGAATTAATACAGAGATTAACTGATATGATTAAAGTAAATGATACTATTTTAATTAAAGCATCTAGAAGTGCAAAATTTGAGGAAATAACCAAATATCTATAGAATTTAAAATAACACGAAGGAGGTGACTTGCCTTAATTAAGATCTTCAAGGAAATAATTGCTTAGCATGATTATTTTCTTTCGGATGCTTTAGGCAACACTGGATGGGGGAAGCAATAAACTTATTAATCAACTCAAAGATTTTAGCACCATTAATTATGGGGTTCGCATTTTCAATAGTACTTGGACCAATATTTATACCAATATTACACAAGCTAAAGTTTGGTCAAAATATAAGAAAAGAGGGACCTAAAAGTCATCAAAAAAAATCTGGAACACCAACAATGGGTGGACTTATATTCTTTATAGCTACAGCTACCGCTATATTAATTATGGGACAAAAACCTATGAGTAAAGAAATGATATTACTCTATTCTTTTTTAGCTTTTGGATTTATCGGATTTTTAGATGATATTTTAAAAATAATTCATAAAGATAATCTAGGATTAAGAGCAGCACAAAAGATGATTTTATTAGTCTTATTTTCAGTAGCTTTAGCATGGTATGGATATACAAATGTGGGTACAGACATTTTGATTCCATTTATAAATCAAAATTTCAGATTGAATTTGGGAATATTATACATACCATTTATAGTAATATATTATGCAGCAGTAACTAATGCTGTGAACTTAACTGACGGTATAGATGGACTTGCAACTTCAGTTACAGTTATAGTATTAACTTTTTTTGCTATTATTGGTTTTAGGACACAAAATGTTGAAGTAGCAGTTTTTGCAATAGCATTAGCTGGAGCATTGCTTGGATTCCTAAAATTTAATGCATTTCCTGCAAAGATATTTATGGGGGATACAGGTTCGTTAGCTCTAGGGGGAGTTATTGGGACAATAGCATTGATGTTAAAGATGGAGTTGTTCGTAATTATAGTCGGAGGAATATATTTAATTGAAACATTATCTGTTATAATTCAAGTTACATCATTTAAATTAACAGGTAAAAGAGTATTTAGAATGTCTCCAATCCATCATCACTTTGAACAAGTTGGATGGAGTGAAGTGAAAATAGTAACGATTTTTTCAAGTATTACAGCAATTTTATGTATAATTGGCTTTATAGCACTTTAGTTAAGTAGTAGATTTGGAGGATTTATGTATGAAGGTCATTGGGTCCAAAAGAAAATCAAAAATGGGTGAAATAGATTATGGAATATTTTATACTGTAGCATTACTTTTAACAATTGGAGTAGTTATGGTATATTCTGCAAGTTCTTATTATGCTATGTTTATGTATAAGGATAGTATGTTTTTTCTAAAAAAAGAATTAATGGCTGGAGTCGTTGGAATTATAGCAATGGCAGTAGCGATGAGTGTTGACTATCATAAGATAAAGAAATATACAGCTATAATAATGATAGCGACTATACCTATACTATTAGCAGTGTTTCTTTTTCCAGGAACTAATGGAGCACAAAGATGGATTAATTTAGGTCCGTTAAGCTTTCAACCATCTGAGCTTGCGAAATACGTTGTAGTACTATTTTTAGCAAGAAGCCTTGAGGTAAAAGGTGAAGGAGTAAAAAATTTTAAAACTGGAATAGTACCTTATCTAGCTACATCAGGATTTTATGCTGCCATTGTATTGGCTGAAAAAAATTTAAGTATAGCTTCGGTTATAATGATAGTTACATTTCTTGTTTTATTTGCAGCAGGTGGAAGAATAAAGCATTTATTTGGAATTGTTGCACCAGCATTAGTTGCAGCAGCGGTTGCATTTACAGTATTAGAACCGTATAGAATGAAAAGATTAATGAGTTTTACAAATCCATGGAAGGATCCAATAGGTGATGGATATCAGCTGATACAATCATTTTATGCATTAGGTGCTGGTGGAGTTACGGGGCTTGGCCTTGGCCAATCAAGGCAAAAAACTTTATATATGCCAGAGCCACATAATGATTTTATTTTCTCCATCATAGGCGAAGAGTTGGGTCTTATTGGATGCATATGTATAATATTACTTTTTGTAATATTTGTTTGGAGAGGAATAAGTGTAGCGATGAAAGCTAGAGACACATATGGTACTCTTCTTGCAATAGGTATAACTGGAGTTGTAGCAGTTCAATCTTTAATAAACATTGCAGTTGTTACAGGTTCGATGCCAGTTACAGGGGTTCCCTTACCGTTTATTAGTTATGGAGGAACTTCGTTAGTAATAAATATGACGGCAATAGGAATACTTTTAAACATATCAAGGCAAACTGAAGGAAAAGATGAATTTAAGGAAATATAAAAAAATACAGGACAAAGAATTACTATAAAAGTCTTTGTCCTGTATTTTTTAAGTAATTATTTAAAGTCGTTTTAAAATTTAGATGAAAATATATCATTAAAGTGGTATTATTATATATGAAATTTATACTAAAGATTATAAAATAATAAGTGTTTAAATATATAAGTCATAGATAAGAATAGGGATGGGTATGGTAAAAACGAATAATAATAAATTAATTTTGAGGTCACAAAGAAGAAGAGTGGTGAGAAAAATAATTATGACTATTATAGTTTTAATTATAGTGGGAACAATTTTTGCAATAAAATCGAATTTTTTCATCATTAAAAAAGTTTCTATTTTAGGAAATCCAATAATGAGTGGAGAAGATGTTAAGAATAGTACAGAGAATCTAATAGGTCAGAATATTCTATTTATAAATAAACAAAATATAATAAGCAATGCTAAAAAGAATCCATACGTAGAAAATGTTGAAATAAGCAAGTCGTATCCAAAACAAGTTAACATAAAAATTTCAGAAAAACAAGGAATATATTATGTTGAAAAGGATGGATATAAATATGTTTTGGATAATGGCGGAAATTTGCTTGAAAAAACAGATAACATTGAAAATAGAAGTTTAGTGAATGTTAAGGGAATAGACTTAAAAGATGTAGAGCTAGGACACAAGATGATAGATGATACTAGAGTATTAGATTTTTTAGATATTTTTTATCAAATTATAAAACTTAATCCGACAAACTATAATATAGATTATGTTGATATAAGTGATTTTACGAACATAAAAGTATATGTTGGCAAAGTAGAAGGAAGACTTGGTAATGATGAAAATATACCGGATAAAATGAATAAACTATTACATATAATTCAAAATCCTGATATTGGGATTGTTAAAGGATATGTAGATGTAGGATTTAATGGTGCACCTGTATATTATAAGGAAGAAAGGTAGGTAATTAATGAAGATATCTAGATCACAATTATTTATAGCAATTGTTTGTGGACTTTTAGGTTTTTTATTAGCATATCAATTTAAGGTATTATCCAATAAGAATATAGAATCGAAAATTAGCAATTATGATAAAAATGATATTATTTCAGAAGTTGAATCTCTAAAAAAAGAAAAAGAGGAATTAGCTTCAACAAATTCAAAATTATCAGACCAGTTAAAGCAAATGGAAGAAACAGCAGCTAAAAACGGTGACATGGGGCAAGATATAAAAAATCAACTTGATGAGGCCAGAATGCATTTAGGCATAATTGATGTTAAAGGTCAGGGAATCGTTCTTACAATAACACCTAAAACATCTATTTTTGGCTCTACGACAAATGATAGTAACAGAGATCTAGGAGAAGATGAATTGGTTCATATAGTTAACTTACTTTGGTATTCAGGAGCTGAGGCAATATCTATAAATGATATTAGAATAACGCCACAAACAGGGATAAAGACTGCAGGAAATGGAATAGCCATAGGTTCTACTGGAAAAGTTTATCCGAGAGATAAAATTACAATTAAGGCAATTGGAGATAAGGGCAGACTTAATGTTGGAATTTCTTTCCCAGGTTCATTAGAATATCTTGCTCTTCCTAACTATAATAATGAAGTTAAATCAGAAGATGATATATTTATAGGAAAATCGAAGCAGTCATTAAAGAGTGACTTTATTAAATCAGTTAAAGAATAGGAGAGAGTTAATTTGATAGCAATTATAGGACTACTAATCGGAATAATACTTGGATTTGTATTAGATGTTAATATATCTGATAAATTGTCACCATATATGTCTGTAGCCATATTGGCATGTTTAGATTCAGTTTTTGGAGCAGTCAGAGGAAATCTTTCTAAAAACTTCCAAGCGGATATATTTATATCTGGCTTTTTTGGAAATGCATTACTTGCAGCAGGACTTGCTTATTTAGGTGATAAGCTTGGAATACCCATATATATGGCGGCAGTAATAGTTTTCGGAGGAAGGATATTTGATAACTTTGCAATAATAAGAAGATTGTTATTGGAAGAATTTAAAATAAGAAGAAGGAATAGGTCTAAAAATATTTCTATAGATAAAGAAAATCATGATGATAAATAGAGAGGTGATGTGATGAAAAATAATAAAGGTTTTTTCTTTGTTTTCATTGCAACCATAATATTAGGGGTTTTAATATCAATGAATTTTAATTTTAAAGGTATTCAGTCATATAGTCAATTAAATGCAGCAGAGTACCAAAATGCGGTTGAAGAAAGGGCAGCATTATATAGAGATATTGGAAATCTTCAAGAAGATAATAATGAGAAAAGAGATAAAATTAGGAACTATGTTCAGAATGATAAAAAAAATGACAAGATTCTTGATGATATGAAAACTCAAATTAGTGATTATAGAACATTTATTGGATCAAATAATGTAGAGGGATCAGGAATTATACTTAAGATAAATGATGGAACTACAAATGCTCTTGAAGAGAATACAGATGAAATAAATAATAAGCTTTTACATGATAATGATATGGCACTTGTTTTAAATGAACTTAGAGTTGCTGGAGCTGAGGCAATTAGTGTTAATAATCATAGAATACTTCCATGGTCTGGAGTGATTTGCAACTGGGCATTTTTAGGATTTGATGATGGTGGAATGGAGTATGCACCTTTTAATATATATGCTATAGGAGATCCAGAAAAATTGAAGGCGGCTTTGCTTGAAGATGGAAGTCATGTTAAACAATTGATGCTTAGAAAACTTTATGTTGATATTCAAGTGGTAGATAAGATAATTATGCCACCAACAACAGCAAATTCAAACGTAAAATATATGAGTAGGGATGAGAGTAAAAAATGAAATTAATTGATATTTAAGGAGGAAATTTTAAGTTTATATAGAATATAATACAAAGTGATAAAGAAAGGAATAATTAGTAAGGTGTTATAGTATGGGAATTAAGCAAAATATTGAAGAACTAAAATCCAAAATTCCAGAACAAGTAACGCTATTAGCTGTTTCAAAAACAAAGCCATTAGAGGATCTGGAAGACGCATATATGGCAGGAATGAGAGATTTTGGAGAAAATAAGGTCCAAGAGTTAGTAAAAAAATCCGAAAATTTTCATGAGGATGTGCGATGGCATTTTATAGGACAGCTTCAAAGTAACAAAGTTAAGTATTTAGTAGATAGCGTACATTTAATACATTCTTTATCTAGTATTAGTTTACTAAATGAAATTGAAAAGCAGTTTAGTAAGGTTAATAAGGTTGCTAATACTTTAATTCAAATTAATATTGGAAGAGAGAAAAGCAAAAGTGGAATTTTGGAAGAAAATTTATATGAACTTATAGAAGCAATTGAAAAATGTAAATTTGTTTCTGTAAAAGGAATAATGGTTATTATTCCAATAGGGAATGAGGAAAGCAATAGAAAATATTTTAAGAAAACAAAAAAAATATTTGATGAGCTTAAGGAAAAAAATTATAATAATATTAGTATGAACATATTATCAATGGGAATGACTCATGATTTTATGACAGCTATAGAAGAAGGTTCTAACTTGGTAAGAATAGGAACAGGAATATTTGGAGAAAGAAATTATAATTTAGGAGGCGAAAATAATGGGTAATGTTATATCAAAAGTTAAATCTTTATTAGGTTTTGAGGACTATGAAGAGTATGATGATTATGAGGAAGAACAATATGAAGAACAGGGGAAGGATGAAGACGAAATAGAACCTGTTATTACAAATAAGAAGAATAGTAAGGTTGTAAATATCCATACATCTTCAACTACAAAGGTAACAATAACTAAGCCAATCGATTACGAGGAGGCTACTGAGATTTGTGAAGCACTTAAGAATAGGAGAATAGTATTAGTAAATACAACAGTTCTAGAAATAAAGATTGCACAAAGATTATTAGATTTCATAAGTGGTTCATGTTATGCTTTAGGCGGAGAATTACAGCAAATTGAAAAGGGAGTATATATTCTTTCACCATCAAACGTAGAAGTAACAAATGAATTAAAAAATGAACTAAGTTCAAAAGCTCTATTTAATTGGTCAAAGTAGGAGGTATAAATTATGATATATAGTGTTTACATAGTTCTTGATATGTTGCTAAACTTATTAGAGCTAGCTATATTCATAGAATGTATAGTTTCGTGGATGCCGCAAATCCAGGGAAATAAATTTATTGAGTTGTTGCATAGTTTTGTCAATCCTGTTCTAGAACCAATTAGAAGGTTACAGTATAGATTAAGCCCTGGATTACCATTGGATTTTTCACCTATATTTGCACTGATTATTATAAATTTTTTACAAAGGATTATACAATAAATTATGAAAGAAAAAATAGCAAAGTATTTTACAGATGATGATAGAAATGATGCATTGAATTTATATGAGAAATATTTACTAGCTAGAGATAAAAACATAACTGTATTTGGGAAAAATTTTTATACCCCAAATATATGGATGTGGTTTGAGAAAAACCTCTCTAGTAATGATTTGAAAATTGAAAGTAATGGACTTTTAGATGATTCTGAAAGAAGGATGATTTCTTTTAATAACATATATAAAAGTCCATTTCCTATGAAATTGATTAAAATTGAAAGTACTTCGAAATTTTCTAATCTTACTCATAGAGATTTTTTGGGCGGAATTCTATCTCTAGGAATAGAAAGAAATAAAATAGGTGATTTATTAGCAAATAATAATACATGTTATGTGCCAGTTCACGAAGAAGTAGAAGATTTTATTGTATATAATTTAAACAGAATTTCTAAGGTTATTTGTAATGTAAAAGTGGTGGATGATTTTGAATTTTTACCAAAAGTTAATTTTGAAGAAGAAGTAGTTTTGGTTTCTTCTCTGAGAATTGATGGGATTGTTTCTAAAATTATAAATATATCTAGATCTAAGGCTCAAGCAATGATCGAACAAGGTCAAGTGCTTATAGATTACGTTAAGATAAAAGATAAAAGTTATGAACTAAAAGGAAAAGAGAGAATTACTATAAGAGGTTCTGGAAAATTTATATTAGGTAATTCTATTGGAAATAGCAAAAGTGGAAGGATAAAAGTTATTATCAAAAAATATACATAATAGAGGTGAAAGTATGAAGTTGACACCAATGGATATAAATAACAAGGAATTTAAAAAAGGATTAAGAGGATACAATTCTGACGAAGTTGATGAATTTTTGGATGAAGTAGTAGATAATTATGAGGAGCTCTATAAAGAAAATGCAAATCTAAAAGAGAAACTTGCTAATTTGGATGAAAAGGTAGAGCACTATTCTAAAATCGAAAGTACTATACAAAATACATTATTATTGGCTCAAAATGCTGCAGAGCAAGCAAAGAATTCGGCAAAAAAAGAAGCGGAATTTATGATGAAAAATGCTAATGAAACTGCTCAAAAGATCATGGATAAAGCACATAATGATGTTATTCAAATAAATGATGAATATGAAAAAGTTAAACAAGAATTTATTAAATTTAGGGCAAAATATAGAAATTTCATGAATGCACAATTAGAAACTTTTGATGATTTAGAGAAGGATTTTATAAAAAACTATAATGTATCTGATCCGATAGAAGAAGATGAGGTAACTAATGAAGGAATAATTGAAAAAGAAGTGACAAGTATTCCTAATGTGGTAAGTGAAAACATAGAAACTCAGGAAAATGATCCTTCACTAAATGATGAGCTAAATGAAATTAAAAGTTTTTTTGTTCAAGGTGAATAAATTTATTATGGGACAAAAATAATAAATAAAAATTATACATATTTTATTTACATAACGTAATAAAATGAAGAATATGTATTTTTTGAATAATAGGAGGGCTATCCTAAAGATTTACATTTAGGATAGCCTTTCTAAATTCAACTAATTTTATTCTTTTGGAGTTTCAGAATTATTGAATTTAGTATTCAATATTACTATGTCAACTCTTCTGTTTGCAGCTCTGCCTTCTTCAGTATTGTTATTTTTAACAGGTCTATATTCTCCGTAGCCTACTGAAGATAATCTTTCAGGCTTAACGTTTCCCTTAGAAATTAGAAATTCTACTACATTTGCGGCTCTTACAGCTGAAAGCTGCCAGTTAGAATGAAAATAATCATTATTAATAACAACATTATCAGTATGTCCTTCAACGTGTATATAGTTATCGATATCGTTTAGAATCTTTGAAATAGATATTAATTTGCTTTGCCAATCAGGTTTAATAGTAGCTTGCCCACTATTAAAGAATACACTATCATTGAAGCTTATTATGAGACCTCTCTCTTGAATGGATGTAGTAACACTTCCTTTTAACTCGGAATTATTAACGAGATCATCCACTTTCTTTTTTACATCAGATAATTTTTCTTCTTCTGTTATAGATTCTGAACTATCCTGAGTATTTTGTTGTTCTACTACAGTAGGAGAAGAATTTGAACTATCAGATACAGCTATTACGTTTTCTCCATTTCCACTGTTAAATCCAATTTTTAATGAATTTGCTAAGGTTTGAGATTTCTTAGTATCTACATTAGAAATAGCATACAGCATTAAAAAGAAAATCATCATTAATGTTATGAAATCTAAATAAGATAACATCCATCTTTCGGTATTATCTTTTTCTTTTTTTGTATTCTTTTTCATAATCATACCTCTTTAAATTTCTTCTAAATCTCTAGCTTCATCTTCAGTTAGATAGCTAACAAGTTTGCTTACTAGTGTATTTGGGTTAACTCCTTCTTGAATAAGTAATACAGCTTCGATGATCATTTCTTTTTCAGCGATTTCCTCTTTATCGATTTCTCTTAATTTACTTGCTATAGGAAGCCAAAAAAGATTTGCAGTAGCAAGACCATATAGAGTAGCTACAAATGCAACAGCGATTTTTTCGCCCATTGCGGCAACGTCACTTAAAGAACTTAGTATTATAACTAAACTAGTTATAGTCCCAACTATTCCCATAGTAGGAGCATAGCCACCAGCAGATGTAAACATTTCGATACAGTTTTCATGTCTTGTAGAAAGCTGCTCCAGTTTTGTATTTAAGATACTTTTAACAGCAGATGGGTCTATGCCATCGACAACCATTTGTAATCCTTTTTTTATAAATGGATCCAAATCATCACCTGTTAGCTCAGATTCTAAACTTAAAAGTCCATCTCTTCTAGTTTTAAGTGATACTTCTTTAAAATAGGCTATATATCCCTTAAGATCAATTTCTTTCTTTTTGAAAGCTATTGATAATACTCTTGGAAATTTTTTTAATGTCGAGGAAGGAAATGAAATTCCTACGGCACCTATTGTTCCTCCAATAACTATCATTGCAGCAGTGGGTTGTAACAAAGCTATCGGATTTCCTCCTTCAATGATAAAGCCTACTATAATACAAATAAATGCAAATAGTACGCTTAAAATTGTCATAATATCCATAAAATTATCCCCCTTGAATATATGAAATTCTAGTTGATATTTAGTACTTTTCATAATATTTAATATATGTTTATGTAAATTTAATACAATATATGAATTTGTACACTTATACAAGAATGATAGCATATTATAAAAAATATGTAAAATACTTATATATTTAGGAGATAAAATTATATAAGACTACTGGTTAATACAAATTAATCTAATAAATTTCAGGTGTTAAGTAATTGTAAAGTCTAAGTTATTATATTATAATGTTGAAAGAATATGCTAAATAGGAAGGGATATTGATTTATGGAGAAAAATGTTTTTATAGTTAATGAAAAAGATAGTGGGGTGCGAATCGATAAATATTTAGCTGAAGTTTTTGTTGATAAATCAAGATCTTTTATTCAAGGGCTTATTGAAAAGGATAGTATCAAGGTTAATAATAAAACTCCTAAGAGTAATTATAAACTAAGAGCTCTTGATGAAATTGAAGTGACATTTAATGAACCTGAAGTGTTAAAGGTTGAGGCGGAAGAAATACCTATTAATACACTATATGAAGATAAAGATATAGTGGTTGTTAACAAAACTCAGGGGATGGTTGTGCATCCTGCGCCAGGAAACTATAATGGGACATTAGTTAATGCTTTGCTGTTTCACTGTAAAGATTTATCTAGCATAAACGGAATTATAAGGCCGGGAATAGTTCACAGAATTGATAAAGATACATCTGGGGTTTTAGTTGTGGCAAAAAATGATGAGGCTCATAATAAGCTTTCAGAGCAATTAAAAGATCATTCAATGAAGAGAGAATATTATGCTTTGGTTGAAGGAAGACTAAAGAATGATAAAGGTATAATTGATAAACCTTTGGCTAGAAACAAGAAAGATAGATTAAAAATGGGAATCGTAGAGGGTGGCAAAAGAGCTGTAACACATTATGAAGTTTTAGAAAGATTCAATGGTTACACTTTAATAAAATGTATATTAGAAACAGGAAGGACGCATCAAATAAGAGTTCATATGGCATCTATTGGCTTCCCGCTCGTTGGCGATCCTCTCTATGGATTTAAAAAACAAAGATTTAAACTAAAAGGTCAAATGTTACATGCAAAAACGTTAGGCTTTGTTCATCCAAGCAAAAATGAGTATATGGAATTTACAACAGAATTGCCAGAATACTTTCAAGAGATAATAGAAAAATTAAGAAATGAAGCAAAATAATAATTATGGAGGAATAACATGAAATTAAAATCAGTTTTATTAGATGAAAAAGCTGTTAATAGAACATTAATAAGAATTTCTCATGAAATAATTGAAAGAAATAAAGGAATTGATGAACTAGTTCTACTTGGAATTAAGACTAGAGGGTACCCGCTTGCAAAAAGAATCTCTACATATATAAAAGGAATAGAGGGAGTAGATGTTCCGGTTGGATCTGTAGATATAACATTGTACAGGGATGATTTAACTAAAATAAGTGAAGATTTAGAGATTAAAAATTTGGATTTAGGTCTTGAAATAAAAGATAAAAAGATAATTATAATTGATGATGTTTTATATACATGTAGGACAGCAAGAGCAGCTATAGATGCAATTATGGATGTAAATAGACCTAGAGGTATTCAATTAGCAGTTCTTATAGATAGAGGACATAAAGAACTACCAATTAGGGCGGATTATGTTGGTAAAAATATTCCAACTTCTAAAAATGAAGTTATAGCAGTATCTCTAAAAGAAATTGATGGAGAAGATTCAGTAAAAATATTTGATAAATAGATAAAAAGGGAGAATGCAAAAATATGTATGAGTTAATTGCAACAAGTACTTTCGGAATAGAAAGCATAACTGCAAAAGAATTAAGGGCACTTGGTTATGAAGATTTGAAAATTGAAAATGGAAGAGTAACTTTCGAGGGAGATGAGATGGATATAGCAATTTGCAATATCCATTTAAGAACTGCGGATAGAGTTCTTATAAAAATGGCAGAATTCGAAGCTAAATCTTTCGAAGAATTATTTCAAGGTACTAAAAAGGTAGAGTGGAGTAAGATAATTCCTGAGGACGGAGTTATGCATGTTGTTGGTAAAAGTATTAAATCAACTCTTCATAGTGTTCCGGATTGTCAATCTATAGTTAAAAAAGCTGTTGTTAAAAGTATGAGTGAGAACTATGGAATAGAGACATTTAGTGAAAGTGGACCGATTTATAAAATAGAAGTGGCTATTTTAAAAGACATCGTTACACTTACTATAGATACAACAGGACCAGGATTACATAAAAGAGGCTATAGAGAACTTGCTGGAGCAGCACCATTAAAAGAAACTTTAGCAGCTTCAATGCTTCTAATCTCAAGATGGAATGAAGAGTTTGAATTAATAGATCCATTTTGTGGTTCGGGTACAATCTTAATTGAAGCTGCTATGATAGCTCAAAATATTGCACCAGGAGTAAATAGAAGTTTTGTATGTGAAACATGGCCTTCAATTACTAAAGATACATTTGAATCAGTAAGAGAGGGTGCAAAGAAATCTGAAAAGAGTAAGGATATAAAACTAATAGGATACGATATAGACTATAGAGTTCTTAAAGTTGCTATGGAAAATGCAAGAAAAGCAGGTGTTGATAAATATATACAATTTCAAAAAAGAGACTTTATGGAATTTTCAACTTCTAGAAAGTATGGCTTTGTAATCTCAAATCCTCCATACGGAGAGAGAATAGGTGAGATGGAAATATTACCTGCTCTATATAAGCATATGGGAAATACAAAGAAAAGATTGGAAAATTGGGACTTTAATATATTAACTTCTTTTGAACCATTTGAAAAAACATTTGGATCAAAATCAACAAAGAACAGAAAATTATATAATGGTAAAATAAAATGTTATTATTATCAATATTTTAATAATGATAAAATTAAAAATATTGGAGATATATTAATAAATGAATTAATAAAGTAAAGTTTAAGGTATTAGAAAGCTTTGAAAACATATTTACAAAGTTTTCTTAAAGTGATAAAATAAATTTAAATAAAATTTGATAGCAAGGGCGCTAACAATCAGTTTGAATTGTTAGTGCCTTTTTTTGTTCTTTAGGAAATTATAATTAATCCAAATTTGTGGATAACTTTTGAAAGTAGTAGTAATAATACACGGACTGCGAAGCAGGCCTGTTCTTAAATTGCAAAGAGAAAGGAGTTTAAACTATGTCAGAGGTATATCAAAAAATGGCAGAGAAAATACCGAACATGAGCAAAGCACAAGAAAAAATAGCAAAATATATACTAGCCCACCCCAACAGTACACCTTTTTTAACTGTAGAAAAATTAGCTAAATTATCAGGAGTAAGCATAGCAACTGTCACGAGATTTGTGATTTTTTTAGGATATAAAGGGTATCCTGAATTTTTAAAAGATACTCAAGAATCTATGCAACAGCAAGTATCTAAGGCTGAACGTATAAGGATAGACTCTGATTCAGGTGATAGTGAAGAAAGAGATATTTATAACATATTTGAAGAAGACCTAAATAATATTAAGCTGACAATGGAGGAGTTAAATATATATGAATTAAGAAGAACTGTTAATTTGCTACTGAATGCAAAAAGAATATATATAGTAGCGAGAAGAAGTTCCTTTGTACTTGGAATGTTTTTAAAATATTATCTAGACTTAATGTTTAACAACGTAAATTTAATTGAGCATATAGAACAAATTCCAAAGCAGATTAGTGAAGTCAATAATGAAGATGTAATTATAGGCATTACATTTGAGAAATATGCAAGAAGCACAGTAGAAATTTTCGCCCATTTGAAAAGAAAAGGAGCTACAACAATATCAATTACTGATAATATATTGTCTCCGCTTGTGCCGTATTCAGATATAACATTAACAGCTGTAAGCAAGGGAACAAAGTTTATAGAGTCTTTTGCTGCACCATTAAGTTTAATTAACGCGTTGATTACATCTATTGAAAAAGAAAAGAAAGAGTTTTTTAATAGTAATGTGGAATTACTAGAAGAAGCATGCAGGAAATTTGATTTATTCATTTAAACTAAAATTAGTATATGTTTGTTAAAAAGAGATATATCTTAGAGTTAAGATATATCTCTTTTTAATAAGCTATGAATTAAATATTTTATTAAAGTCAGTAGGGTTTACCATTAGAGTTTTATTGGTATGATAAATCACCATTCCAGGTTTTGCACCATTAGGTTTTTTTAACTCTTTAACTTTTGTGTAATCGATGGGTAATTTTAATGAATCTTTTCCTTTGCTATAATAACCTGCAATTACAGCTGCTTCCTCAAGAGTTTTATCTGGTATATCAAAAGAGCAGACTATAACATGAGAACCAGGAATATCTTTTGCATGAAGCCAAAGATAGTTTTTATTTGCAAATTTCAAACTTAGATAATCATTTTGAAGGTTGTTTTTACCAACATAAATATCAATCCCATCACTTGAAACAAAATGATGAGGTTTGGAAGTTTTTGCTTTTTTAGAACTTTTGCTATTTTTTCTAAATCTTATATACCCAGTTTCAATCAGTTCATTCTTTATTTCATCAATTTCAGTATAACTTTCAGCATTGATAATATTAGTAAGCACAGAATTTAAATATTTCATCTCTTGAACATTTTTGTCAAGTTGAACTTTAGCGTATTCTTCAGATGTCTTTAGCTTATTATATTTTTTATAATAATATTGTACATTTTCAGAAGGTGTTTTTGTTTTATTTAAAGGAATAGTAAGATATTCTTCTTGATTTTCGTTATAAAAGTTTAGCAAAGTACATTCGCTATCGCCTTTTTTTATAGTATAAATGTACGAAGTTAAAAGATCACCTTTTATTTTAAAAGATTCTTTTTCAGCGCACTCATTAAGTGTTTCATTAAGTATTTTTGATTTTTTATTACATCTATCGATGTTTGTATGAATAAGTTTTTGTAAATCAGTGGATTTGTTTTGTAATCTATCTTGTTTATCTTTCTTCTCATAAAAGGCATCCATTAATATGTTAGGATTATCATATGGAACTGATAAATAATCTTTAGCTAATGAATCTAATTTTAGAGAATAAAAATCTTTTACAATTCCTAATTTGTTTGTATACATATTGTAAGAGATATTCTCATCTAAATTATGAATGAATTTATTAAAATTTTCATAAATTTCACTTGTTGTAGGTGAATTATTATAATTTGTAATGTTATAATATAAATCATTAGACAATAGTATACTTATTCCTGTGAAACAATTAGAATAAAATTTATTATCAAAAGTAATAGAATTTTTGGTAATAAAAGAAGATAATTCTTCAAAAGTAATAGAAAAAGGATTTAATTTAGTGGAAGATGGTGGATAAATAAAATTAACTCCAGGATACAATACCCTATAACTATTTATATCAGCAGTAATGTGCTTTATTGATTCCATAACTTTATTATCTCTATTTCTAACCAATGTGATATTAGAGTGTCGTCCCATAATTTCAACTATAAGAGAGTATAAACTATCAAACCCTAGTTCGTCTCTATTTTCAATTTCTATTATTAAAATTCTATCACTATCCTTTTGGATAAGATTTGTGATTCTGCCGCCTAGTATGTATTTTCTGAGAACCATTAAATACATAGGAGCTTTAATAGGATTTTCCTTAGTACTGTTTGTTAAATGTATTCTGGCAAATCTAGGAGAGGCTGAAATTAAAAGTTTTATATTTTGACGATCTTTTCTTAGTGTCAGAATAATTTCGTCTTTTTCAGGTTGATTTATCTTATCTATTTTGGAATTTAATATTGATTTTTCTAAATTATTTACTAAACTATATAGGTAGATACCATCTAATGCCATTTTATGTCATCCTTTCTTAGTGTAACTATCAATAGTATAACATTATAGGTATATAATTATCAATTAATAGCAAAAAACGAGAAGAAGGGTAAACCAAAGATATATGAATATTTTTATATTTAGATATCGTAATTTGGTTTCCATATTATTAATCCTAATTGAGCTATTCGATTGTTAGAATGGCAAATGTAAATTTATTATTACAAAATTATATATTACAAATGAAAATAACAATAATAAAATGAAAAAAGTGTTAGATATTATAAAAAATTTCAAAAAAGTATATAGAAAAATTTTTAAATAAGTTATAATTTAAACTTGGTGATATTATTAATGATTAAAAACAAAAGTTTAATGTGTAGTAACTAATGATTACAAAATGTATAAATATTAATTATAGAAAATATAGTTATTCGATAGGAGGAATTTAAATGAACTTTTATAAAATGCAAGGGGCAGGAAATGATTTTGTATTTATTGAGGATTTTAATAATAAGATCAAAGATGAATGCTTATTAGCTAAAAAACTTTGTGATAGACATTTTGGAATTGGTGCCGATGGGCTTGTTATTGTTCGAAAATCAGAGTTAGCCCATGCTAAAATGGTTATAATAAACGCTGATGGTTCAAGAGCGAACATGTGCGGAAATGCTATAAGGTGTTTTGGAAAATATGTTTATGAACATAAAATAGCTAATGGTGATAAATTTTCGGTTGAGACTGGTGATGGAATTAAAGAAATTGAAATAATATTAGAAAATGAAAATGTTAAATATGTAAGAGTCTATATGGGTAATCCATCTTACAACGGATGTGATATACCTTTAAATAATTTGGAAAGTCTTATAGAAAAAGAAATTAATGTAGATGATAAAAAGTATAAAATGACTACATTGCTTCTTGGGGTTCCTCATACAATAATCTTCGAAAGTGATAGAGAGTATAATGTTATTCAAGAAGGATCTAAGATAGAAAAACTGGATATATTCACTGAAGGAAGTAATGTGAATTTTGTGAAGATAGTGGATGATACTCATATAATAGTTAATACTTGGGAAAGAGGTGCTGGAGCTACGTTAGCGTGTGGAACAGGATGCAGTGCTTCAGTAGTAGTTGCTAAGAAATTGGGATTTGTTAATAAGGTTAAAGAAATTTTTGTTAAAGCCCCTGGAGGAGAGTTAATCATTGAAGTTTTAGGCGAAGATGTTTATATGAAAGGCCCTGCAGAAGTGGTTTTTAAAGGTGAAATTTCTTTATAAAATTATAAAAGACGAGGAAATAAAAAATGAATTCATTAGTAAGAAAGTGCTTAAGCATTTTTGCCTTCATTTTAATTCCCCTGTTTGTATTAGGATGCGCGTCTAAAAAAGAAGAGACACCTAATGTAACAGAGGATATTAAGTTAAATATAGGAGCTATACTAAAAAGTGAAGACGGTAATTATAAATTGTATAATTATGACAATGGTAAATATGTAGAAACAAAGGAAAATAAGATTATCATAGATTATGATAAAAGTAGTTCGAATTATATATATGTAGAGAACGGTAAAAATTATGTAGTTAATAGTGGACATAGATATGAAATTTCAGATGCAAATTATAGTGGATTAAAGTTATCAAAAGGTGGAAATTATATTTCTTACTTTATAGATGATAATGGGCTTAAGCTAAAAATATTTAATACAAATGGGAATAAGGAAATTCAAATGAAATCTAGTGTTTCAATATCAGGAACGTTATATGACTGGTATGATTCAAATACATTAGTTTATTATGGGGTAAGCAATGATGGCGTTAATGGATTATTTACTTATAATATAAAAGAAGATAAAGAAGAGTTGCTTTATAAGATTAAAAAAGGATATTTGGCATTTATAAAATCAACAGATGACGATGTAGTATTTCTCCAATTGACACTTGAGAATAAAAAAGAAGTAATGATGATAAACAAAAAAACAAAGGATGTTAAGCTTTTGACAGATAACATAGAAGAAATTTCGGATATAATTATAAATAGAGATAAATTATATTTTACAGGAAAAGCGTATAATAATGTTAATTCTTTATATGAATTGACTGATAATAAGGTAAAAAGATTAGTCTTTGATTTCCCAAGTACTATAAAAACAGAAAAAGGATTAGAAGTAAATGAAAATGGAGACATCTTATTTATAGGTTCTAGCAGTGGAGATCTTAAGAAAGAGCAAGTTTATACATATACTCAAGATGGCAGCATAAGTGAAATAGGCAAGAGTTCAACAGAATATGTTTTTTTAGCATATACACAATAATTTGAATTTAGAATTCTTTATCATACTTTATATGATAGAGGATTCTTTTATTAATATAAAAATGTATTGACTCTTACCTTACGTAGGGGTATATGCTATTCTTAGCATAAAAATAATAGTATATATGTTACAAGTGAGTTTTTACACTTTGGCCTTAACCGAGTACTTAGTTTAATAGAATTTTAAATATAAGTTTATTATTACAACATACATATTTAAATAAAGAAACCTAAATTAGTAGTTGATTTCGAATGTTAATTAGAAAAGGAGATAGTAAAATGAATCTAAAATTACAAGATGACTTTAGTGGTATAGATTGGAAAGAGGTATCTAGGATACTAGAAAAAGTAGGAATGAGTCATTATGAAGGAGAGATACATAAAAAAGCATTTGAAAATAGTTATGCTGTTATATTTGCTTTTGATAATGATAAGCTGATTGGTTTTGGACGAGCAATTTCTGATGGAGTTTATCAGTCTGCAATTTATGATGTAGCTGTGTTACCTGAATATCAAGGCAAAAGTATAGGGAAGAAGATTGTTAATAAAATATTAGAGTGCGTTCCTACATGTAATGCAATATTGTATGCTTCACCTGGAAAAGAAAAATTTTATGAGAAGCTAAATTTTAGAAAGATGAAAACAGGAATGGCTTTTTTTAGAAATTCAATTAAAATGCAGATGAAAGGTTTTACAGAATAGTAAAAGAATAAGTAAGAGTTTGTGGATAAACTAAAGCTTTAAAGATAATAATATCTTTAGAATTTAAAATTGTAAGATGGGAGCATAGAGAATGAATAAATTTGATAAAGCCATTAATAAAAAAACTAGTGAACTGATAACAAAGAATTTACTTGGTCAAGAAGTCAGTGAAGAGGAGTTCAGGAAATTTAAGATTATTGCTAGAGCAATTATTAGAGAAGAGATGAGGGGAGTTAAGCCAAATGAAAATCATAAATCGCTATACGGCAAAACTTGGAAAGCTGCAAGAAAATATAGTGATGTTAAAAAGTGAAGAATATAGTATTAACATTTAGTTCATCGAATTATTATAAAATCCTAGGCATTTGATTGATGTCTAGGATTTTTTGCTTAAAAATTTAAGATTTTTTATTATTTTGATAATAAAAAAGTTACATTATTTGGATATAATTGAATAATTACTGAGATTTAAGTTCAGAATTTATAATAGAAGCTAGAAAAAAATATGAGATAAGATAGGTGTGTTTAAAATTAAGGAATATGAAATTGAGGATGTAGATTTAGGAACTGCTAAAAATCTAAAAAAAGAAATTTGTGAAAAATATAGAGTTATTCCGATAAAAGAAAAATTGGACGAGGTAATAGTTTTATCATATGGGGTAACTGAAGAAGCAAAAGAATATCTAAGATTTATATATAACAAAAACATAGTTGTCAAAGAAATAGATGAGAGTAATTATGAAAATTTAAAAAATATAATATTTGGTATAGATGATAAATCACTAGAAGAGATATTAATATCTAATGCAATAAAGGTTAATGCAAGTGACATTCATATAGAACCTCAAAACGGCTGCGTTTATGTACGTTATAGAATTAATGGTAGTTTAGTTTTGGTACATAAAATAGATTCTGATGAATATATAACTCTTGCATCGAAGATTAAGCTTAAAGCTAATATGGACATAACTGAAAAAAGAAGACCTCAAGATGGGAAAATAATAGTTAATTATAATAATCTAAAATACGATTTAAGAGTATCTTCAATACCAGTGGTATACGGTGAAAAATTAGTAATTAGAATATTGTATTGCGATAACTTTAACTATAATCTTGAGGATTTAGGTTTTTCAGAAGATCAAATTAAGTTAATTAGAAAAATAATATCTTTGAAGAATGGTCTGATATTAATTAACGGTCCAACTGGTTCAGGCAAAACTACTACAATTTATACAATATTAAAAGAAATCGATTCCAAGTCTCTAAATATAACAACGTTGGAAGACCCAGTTGAAATAGTTATGCCTAATATCAACCAAATGAGTTTAAATAAAAAATTGGACATAGATTTTTCAAATGGTCTTAGAAGTATATTAAGACAGGACCCAGATGTTATTATGATCGGTGAGATAAGGGATGAGGAAACTGCTAATATGGCAGTAAGAGCATCTATTACTGGGCATAAAGTGTATAGCACTATTCATTGCAAATCGGCTAGAGAAGTTTATATAAGATTAGAGAATATGGGAATTAAGCCATACCTATTAAGTGATGCATTAGTTGGAATAATATCGCAAAGATTAGTGAAAATTTTATGTGATGATTGTAAGAAAGTGGATGATGAAAATTCGGTGAATGGAAATATATTATATAAAAAATGTGGTTGTAAAATCTGTAATTATTCAGGGTATGCAGGAAGACAAATAGTAAGCTCAGTTCACTTTTTACAGGAGAATGATGAAAAAAGAATGAGTGATTTATATAAAGATAATAGATATCTATCAAATGAAAACATGAAGAAAGATTTAGAAGAGCTACTATTTCAAGGAAAGATATCTAATAGTGATTATATAGAGTTTATAGAAGGAGAAAGATTGAATGAGGGGTAATAATGCTAGAAATTCAACTTATAGAGGATTTAGAAATATAACATTTCTTAGCTTAAAAAAAGTAATAAAGTTTAAACATAAAGTAAATGAAGAACAACTAGCATTAATATCGGGAAGTTTAGCACAGATTTATAAAGATGGAATAAGAATAACTGAAGCGTTAGATTTAGTAGCCGATATATTATCAAATAAAATATACAAGGATAGTGTATATGGAGTTTTAGCATTAATAAAACAAGGCAGTAGTTTATCACAAGGATTTTCAGAATTTAGAGGCTTATATCCAGAATTTTTTATAGGAATAATTTCGATCGGTGAAAATACTGGAAAACTATATGAGGTGTTAAAGGGATTAAGTATTTATTATGATAAATGGCTATTTATTAAGAAAGAAATCAAAAATGCATGCATTTATCCGATATTTATCCTTATTTCAATGATATTACTTAGCTTATTTTTGGTAAATGAGGTAATTCCGAACTTTTGTGAAATTTATAAATCTATGAATATTAAATTACCAAAAGGATGCCAGATTATATATGATATGAGTATTGCTTTTAAGCACAATCATCTAGTTACTGCTGTGGCAATTTTTTCTTGGGCTCTAATATTAGTAATTCTTATAAGGTGCTTATCTAATCAAATCAGCATAACCAAACTAACGAAAATAAGTATAGTAAGATCTTTCTTTGAATATATAATGGTATTGCTTTTTTCGATAATAACAAGTACCGGAATAAATATTTCACAAGCTCTTAAATATTGCGAGAATAGTATGAGTTTTTTGTATTTACGAAACAAAATTACTGAAATAAATTCAAATATTATAAGTGGAGAAACTCTAACTGAATCTTTAGAGAAAAGTGGTGTTTTATCAAAATATGCGCTAGCTATTGTTAGGATTAGAGAAGAGGGAGGAACAATAGAGGAGGGGTTTAAAGAATTAGCAAATACTTTAGAGTATCGACTTAATGAGAAAATACAAAAATATTTAAAATTGATAAATCCGATTTTTGTAGTCATAATGGCTGGTTTTATAACTATATTTATGTTAATATTTGTCCTTCCGTTATTTAACAATCTTCAAGGTGGCATAAGAAAATGAGAAGGGATGGATTCACATTAATTGAGACGATGGTAAGTATTTTTATAATAATAATTTTATTTAGTGTAGGAATATCATTAAGTAAATTTGCTGGAAATGTATCAAAAAATATGGACAATTCAGAGTATATCTATGAGATACAAAATTTACTTTCATATAGTAAAGCGGTTTGTAGAGAAAAGAATAATTATGGGAAAATAACCGTAAAGGTAAGTAAAAATGAAATTAAATTTATAGAAGGATGGGATAGTATAGAGAAGACTGTAGTTATTCCGAAGGAAATAAAAATTATTAGTGGAGATATAAGTATATTGGTAACACCAGACGGAAAAATATCTAGGGGTAATACGATAAAGATAATAGATAATTGTGGTGTAAGACGGGATATAACTATAGGTGTTGGAGTGGATTTAATTAGTATAAAGAATGGTGAATCTATATGAGAAAACAAGGTAGTATATTAATTGAAATATTAGCGTCTGCAATGATTTTAACCTTGACTGCTACATTTATTATAAGTACTAGCATAGAAAATACTGATATTCTAAAAGAAAGAATTTTACAAGAAGAAATCGATAGAACAATAAGCAATTTGGAAAATGAATTGAAATACAATACATCAAAGGAAGTAATAAATGAAATGTTAGAAAATAAAATGGGATTCAAATATCATGGGGATTTTAGTAGAGAATTAACAGATAAAAATCTAGATGAATTAGAAGATGGAGAAGATATTAAGTTAAACAAAATAAGCGAGGATGATATTGGCTTAAATTTAGAAATAGTAGCTAATATTAAAATAGGAAAGAATGAAATAAATGTAGAAAAAAAATTTACTAAAAGTTGGTGGATGGATGAAGTATAAAATGGGATGTATTTGTAAAAAAAAGAGCGGGTTTACTATCATTGAATCATTAGCATATATCTTTTTAACAACAATGATCTTATCATCTGGAATAAATTTATTTATATCTATGTATAAAGCTTATTTGGAATCAATTGAGTCAAGCGTAAAGTATAACAATTATCAAAATTTTTTTATAAATCTAGATGATATTGTAAGCGAAGGTGGAATTAAGGAGATAACAGTGAATAATAACCAAATTAAATTTTCAAAGAATGATGAATTCAAGAATATGGATAAAATAATTAAATCTTATGAAGGAAAAGTTTTTATAAAATATACAAAATATGATGTTACGCAAACTATAAATACTATGCTTGAAGACATAGATGATCTTGAAATTAAGGAAAAAGGAAAATTAATCTATTTTATAATACGTGATAAAGATGGAAAGGAATTTATTAAGTGCATTTAAAGAAGAGAGGAACTGTATTAATAAGTACTATGATAGTATTATCTTTAATGAGCATTCTAGGGTGCTTTATATTTAAAATGACGAAAAACAATAATGATTTAGGTTGCTTATATAATTTTGATAAGGATAGGTATGATTTGAGTTCAAGTGAGGAACAAGTGCTAAATAAGTTTATGATAGAGATGAATAAGGAGAGATTAAATGATGAGGAATGGAAAGAGGACATCTTTTCGGAAAGTTTTAATAAAAAAATAGATGATAATATAATTGAATACAATAAAGACAACAACAAAATGTTATTAACAACTTACAAAGAAGATGATGTAATAAGAAAAAGATCAATTATTTACAGTTTTAAAGGGGGAAAAATAATTTTAATTCCAACATATAATTTTGATGACTATAACAAATAGCATCACATAAGAGTGTAAATAATTAACAAAGTGTTTATACTAAGATTTTATGAAAGAGGTATTTAATGAAAAAATCCATAATATTTATCAAAAAAGATTATTATACATATGATGGAAAAAAATATGATTTTAATGAATTTAGAGAAGTAAGTGGTTTGTTAAGTTCAAAGATAAAGGTAATAATACTTCAGGAAGAATTATTTGTGAGTCATTTTGAGAATTCTGTAAGGAGACACGAATTATGCAACTTTGTAGATTCTAAAATTAGAAATGATTTTCCTCAAAATGGAGATATACTATATGATTTTGAGAAAAAGAGGAATATTATTTCAATATACTCAATAAAGGGTTCTAAGAGAGTTGAAAAAATAGTGGAGAAGGCAATAAATATAGAAATTAAGCCAATTCAGTTTGTGATAAGAGATGTTTTGATGAAGATGGTTAAGGATAATGATAGAAATTTCAGAGCGCTAATAAAATATGATACATATTATTATTATGTATCATTCAGAAATGGATCATATTATGATGGATTTATTTCTGAAAATAAATGTGTTGTTGAGAAAAATCTTTTAAAGAAAGATAATTTAGAGGAAATATATGTTGATGACAATACGTTTGATATTATTTCAGACAATAATAAATTTAAAGCTAAAAAAGTAAATATAGGAGAATTTATAGATGAAAATATATACGAAAAACAAAAATTTTGTTCCAGAGAAGTTTTTTAATAAGGCTGAATTAAATACAATTAGAAAAGAGAATGCGGTGATACTATTATTTTTAATTATTAATTTGATCGCGTTTCCATTTGTAGTTCATAATATAAGTGAAGCTAAAGAGGATCATAAAGTAAGTAGAAGTATTAATGTAGATGAAGATAAGATTAAGTTTGAGGATATTAATATTTGGGTCAAAAATTTAATGAAGGATAATATTGAAGAGGCACACATAACAAATAATAGTGGGGATATAATAGTAAATAATTTAAGCAGTATAGACGAGTTGAGTTCTAATGATTTTATAGAAATACATGATATAAATTTAAATGATAATGAAAAATACAAACTAGGAGTAAGTTTATATGAATAAATTACTTAAACATATAATTTTAAGCATAATGATAATATTAGCTTTTGCACAAATAATATGTATAAATAATATAAAAAAGGCTAACAATATTAAAGTATACAATCCTCAAAATAAATTTTACGATCATAAAACTTTAAAACAAATTGACAGAGAGTTAGATTGCCTAACGGAGAAAAATATTATTTCTGCTAATGAAAAAGACGGTAAATGGCATGTGAAAATAAAAATATCCGGAAATAAGGATGATTTATTAAATGAGTTGCTTAAATTGAAAAATTATAATGTGAATAATTATATTATAGATAAAAATAAGAACGAAGCCTCTATTATATTAGATATAAGTACTAAGGAAAGTGCTTAAAAGGTTATAAAATTATAAAATTTTCTGGAAAATAATCAGAAAGATTGCAATTATCATTGTCTTTTGATAAAATATGAGTGTTATGTCAACGATTAAGTATATTAGCTTAATATTTGAAAGAAGTTACGCGGTAATTAGGCATATTCAAAAAATAACAAGTCATCATGATAATCTGTTTTGTATCATATTAAAGTAATATATTAACTAAATAGTATATTGCTATGATGTAATGTTCTTTATTAATTATACAAAGAATACAGAACATCTTAGAGGTGTTATTTATTATATGTCTTATTTTATAAATTTGGAGGGATCTTTAATGATAACAGCAGGAGATATAAGAAAAGGAACAACGTTTGAACTGGATGGACAAGTATTTACAGTAGTAGAATTTTTACATGTTAAACCAGGTAAAGGAGCAGCATTCGTAAGAACTAAACTTAGAAACGTAATTTCAGGTGGAGTTACAGATACAACATTTAACCCAACTACAAAATTACAAGAAGCAGTAATAGAAAGAAAAGAAATGCAATATCTTTATTCAGATGGAGAATTATATTACTTCATGGATCAAGAAACATACGAACAAATTCCTTTAAATCATGAAAAAGTTGAAGATGCAATAAAATTCTTAAAAGAAAATATGTTTGCAACAATAAAATTCTTTAAAGGGGATGCCTTCTCAGTAGAAGCTCCAAACTTTGTTGAATTATTAATAACACAATCTGAACCAGGCGTTAAAGGAAATACTACTACTAATGCAATGAAACCAGCAACACTTGAAACAGGTGCGATAGTTAATGTTCCTATGTTTGTTAATGAAGGTGATGTTATAAGAGTAGACACTAGAACTGGCGAATATATGGAAAGAGTTTAAACTATATAGTTGCTAAGCGAGAAGCTTAGCAACTTTATTTTATATTTAATCGCAACATTTTTTACAAATAAAGAGAAGGAAGTGAAAAGATATGGAAGAGCTTAGCAAAGAGATTGAAGCTTTAAAAAAGAATTTATCTAAAATAGAAAGTAAGGAATATAAAGAATGTTTTGATAATGTATTCTCTATTTTAGAAGTTATGAATCAAAAAATAGAAGAGTTAACTGTAAATCAAGAAACATTGGAAGAAAATATTAGATTTATGGATGATGATTTATCAAATATTCAAGATGAACTATTTGAAGAGGTGTCTATAGATGAATTAAATGATATGGAAGATGAATATACAGAAATAAACTGTATTCATTGTAATAAACCAATTTTTATTGAACAATCTACCCTAAGCAATAACGAAGAAATTCCATGTCCTTATTGTAAAAAGAATATTAAAGGATAATTAATCATTAGATATATAAATAAAAATGGCTATCTTAAAGTTAAATTTAAGATAGCCATTTTTTTAATTTACATATTTTTATTATAATTCAGTAATATTTCTGATATATATTAAATATTAATTAATTAAGAGAACGATGGAGGAGGAAGTGGAATTTTGATTGGTGAAGAAGAGATAATAGGTATTTTCCCCAGTAAAATAGGTAGTTTACTTAAGGATAGGCTTAATAAAGAGCAGGTATATGAGATTAGAATTAAAATCGGAAAACCAATTTTGGTTTACTCAAAACATGGAGAAAGTATTATTAATTATATTTCTACAAAGGAAGATATGAAAAGTATTATGCAAAAGATTTCTAATTACTCATTATATGCGTATGAAGAAGATATAAGGCAAGGATTTATAACAATTAAGGGTGGGCATAGGATTGGCATAGCCGGTGAATGTGTAATGGAAAAGGGTGAAGTAAAGACTATACGAAATATTTCATCCGTAAATATAAGAATTTGCAGAGAAGTAATTGGATGTTCAAATAAGGTTATGAAATACATTGTATCAGCATATAAAGTTTATAATACCATAATAATTTCTCCACCTAAATGTGGAAAGACAACAATTTTACGAGACATAGCTAGAAATATATCAAGTGGAATGCCATCTTTGGGGATTGCTGGCAAGAAGGTTGCGGTGATAGACGAAAGAAGTGAAATAGGAGCCTGCTATTTTGGAATTCCTCAAAGCGATTTAGGAATAAGAACAGATGTCTTGGATAACTGTTTGAAAAGGGAAGGGTTAATTATGGCAATTAGAAGTCTTTCGCCAGAAGTACTAATTTGTGATGAAATAGGGACTAGGGGGGATATAGAAGCTCTTATTATGGCATTTAATTCTGGAGTAAATATAATAACAACAATCCATGGTTTTACGATAGAAGACTTATATAAGAGAAGAGTTCTTTGTGATTTGTTAGATAACGAGATTTTGGAAAGAGTAATAATTTTAAGCAACAGAAACGGCATTGGAACAATTGAAAATGTGTATAGCATAAAAGGAGGTGAGAACATGTGCTTAAATTAATTCTTATAGTATGTATATTCATTATAAGCACATATATAGGATTTGCATATGGAGAAACTTTCAAGAAAAGACAGGAGCAGCTTAAAGAAATATTAAAATCCTTAACAATTCTTGAGAATGATATAGTGTATGGAACAACGCCTTTGCCAGAAGCCTTAGGAAATCTCTCGCATAAAGTATGCAAGCCTCTAAGTAATTTTATTGAATCTGTAGTTAATAGGTTGGTAAAAGGAGATGTAGAAAGCGTATATGAAGCAGCATTAGAGGAGTTTGAACTATTGGAAAATGAATTTTATCTAGAACATGATGACAGAAAGATAATGTCAGATTTTTTTAAATCACTTGGAGAGTCTGGAGTTTATGGACAAGAGAAGATATTTTTACTAGCGATTGAAGGAATAAAAATAAATCTAAGTGACGCAGAAGAAAGTGCAAAGAAAAACACAAAGCTTTATAGATATCTTGGAGTATGTTTAGGAGCAATGATAATCATATTTATGGTATGAGGTCATTATAAATAATTTATAACAGCTAAAATAATTATACTAAATAAAATAAGGATTGGAGGAAGATAAATGCATGATATAACTATACTTTTTAAAATTGGAGGAGCTGGGATACTTTTAGTGGTATTAGATAAGGTGCTTACTAGTAGTGGAAAAGGTGAGATTGCAGCTATAACAAATATCGCAGGAGTTGTAATAATTCTGCTTATGATAGTTTCAATCATAGGAGATTTATTTAGTACTGTTAAAACTATGTTTGTAATGTAGGTATGCAGATTATGTTGATAGTAAAAATTGTAGGTATAGCGTTTATAACATTATTTATTATGCTATTATTCAAGCAATCTAGAAATGAATTAAATACATTCCTTGTTCTAACTGCGGGTGCGTTAATCCTTCTTATTATGATAGAACCACTTAGACAAGTGATAGACTTTGTAAAAGAAATAGCAGATAAAGCTAATATTGATATGGTTTATATTGGAATTGTGCTCAAGATTTTGGCAATAGCATATATCGCATCATTTTCAAGCGCATTATGCAAGGATGCTAATGCAGATAGTCTTGCAACTCAAATAGATTTATCAGGTAAAATAATGATTTTAGTGCTAGCAATTCCGATACTTATGGCAGTATTAAATTCTATATTGCAGATAATGTAGGTGTTTATATATGAAGATGATAAAAAGAGTTACGTTTATATTATTAATGAGTCTTATGATTAATATATTTATTTCAGTTGTACCAGATTGTTCTTTTATTAAATCGGCAACTATTCATGCAGCAGAAATAAATAATAAAACTAATATGGAGACAAGCAATAACACAAACTTTTATGATAAGAGCAAAAGTAAACAATCTTCTGAAAATGAAGTTAACATAGATGAGTTAGGGGGAAGTGCAAAGGAAGAAATTAATTCGCTATATGAGTATATAAGTAAAATGAAAACAGATGTTGAGCTCATGAACAATTTAAATCCAGTTGAATATGTAAAAACTTATATTAAAGAAGGTAAAGGGAATCTTTCACTTGACACACTTCTAAAGGCAGTATTAAGCATAATATTTAAGGAAGTGAAAAGTGTATTATCTTTAGTAGTATCAATAGTTACAATAGCAATAATATGTTCACTACTAAAAAATTTACAAGATGCATTTTCAGATGAAAGCATATCCCAAGTTGCATTTTATGCATGTTATGCCCTAATAATAATGGTGTTATCAAAGAGTTTTATAATTTCAATTTCAGTTGCTAAAGATGTAATAAATAATATTTCAGATTTCATGAGTGCGCTTCTCCCTATTCTTGTGACGATGATTTCTCTTGCTGGAGGAATAGCAGCAGCTACTACATTAGACCCTATAGTACTTGGTGCGGTTGTATTTATACCTAAAGTTTATTCTAATGTAATAATTCCAATGATCTTAATGGGTTTTGTACTAGAGTTTGCTAATAATATATCAGCGGAACATAAAATAAATAATCTGTGTAAGTTGTTTAAGCAGATTATTATATGGATCCAAGGAATCATAGTAACAATTTTTATAGGATTATTAACGATTCGAGGAATTACATCAACTACTATTGATGCAGTAACACTAAAGACGGCAAAATTCGCTGTAGATAACTTTATTCCTATTGTTGGAAAAGCTTTTTCGGATGCAATTACTTCTGTTGCTGGATATTCGCTTATAATAAAAAACGCTATAAGTTCAATAGGGTTAGTTATAATTATTTTAATTCTTCTGCATCCTATTATTAAGTTAGTTCTTATTGAGTTTATATATAAATTGTCAGCGGCATTAATAGAACCAATAAGTGATTCAAGAATAACTAAGTCATTGGAGGCAGCGGGAAGTTCTATGATGCTTATAATCTCATGTGTGCTAACTGTAAGCTTTATGTTTTTTATACTAATAGGTATCATGGCATCCACTGGTAGGTTTATAGTTGGAGGATAAAATATTATGTTTATGGAAACTTTAAAAAAATTTGTAATGACACTTGTGACTGTTCTTATTTTTATGAGCGCTGTAGAGATTATTGCTCCAAGCAAAATGAAGAAATATATAAAATTTGTCTTGGGATTAATATTAATAACAATCATATTAAATCCAATTTTGCAGTTTATAGAAGGCGGAGAGAAAAACTTTACAGATGTTATTAAGAATTATGAGCAAGTATTTTCAAAAGATAATGATACAGCTAATTTTGACAGCGTAAATACATTAAGCAGAAGTAATATAGATAATGAGAGAAAAAAAGCATTTGTAGCCAATTTTAATAAGAATTGTGATAATATTCTAAAAAATAAATTTAATGATATGAATTTTAAGAGTGAAGTTGATTGTGATGTGGACTTTAGTAAGGTAGCTATAAATGTAAAAAAACTAAGGATAGGTGTAAGTAGTAGTAAAATAAACAAAATAAAAAAAATAGCAATAAATAAAGATGTGAATGAAAATAACGGAGAAAAAAATGTAGAATACACTGAAATAGCTGATTTTATAAGCAATGAATTAAATATTCCAAAGGAGAAAATAGAAGTATATGGATTAGAGGAGTAGGAGGTATAAATATGGATAAAGATAAATTTAAAAAAGAATTTAGTAAAATACTAGAGCAAAAAAAGATGAAGAATCTTATAGCAGTATGTATAATACTGGTATTTATTCTGATTGCTATGAATGTATTTTCGTCTGGTAATAATAATTTCAACAGCAATAAACTATCATCTACCGCAGCTAAAACAAATGCGGAGAATGTAGATGATACTAAAATAAATAATGAAACAGATGAAAAAAATTATGAGGAAAAACAAAAAAGTGACTTAAAAAACATATTAAAGAAAATGAATGGAGTTGGTGATGTTGAAGTAATGATGTCCTTTGAAAATGGAGGAGAAAAAGTTCCAGCATATGATAAGAATAATCAAAAGTCAACTACAGAGGAAAATGATACCGAGGGTGGAAAAAGAGTTACAAATCAAGACACAGATGCGTCAAAAACTGTAATGACAACATCTGATGGGAATAATGAACCATTTATTTTAAAAACCTATAAGCCTAAAATCACTGGGATAATAATACTTGCAGAAGGTGCTGACAATAGCAAGATAAAATATGGAATAGAACAGGCTGTGTCAAAACTATATAACTTAAGTTTAGATAAGGTTAATGTATATAGCATGAAGAAGTAGCATATAATTTTATAGAAAAAGAATGGGAGGATGAATATTATGACAAAGAAACAATGTGGGATTATATTTACATTATTAGCATTAATATTATGTGTAGGAATGCTAGCAGCAAAACTTAATAATGGAGGGCTAAACGATCCGACAGATTTAAGCCAGGTTTTATCTACGGATCAATCAAAGACTGAACAAGATACACAGGCTTTAAGTCAACAAAATTATTTTTATGATGCGCGAAGCGAAAGAGATCAACAGGATTCAACTACAATACAAACTTTAAATTCAATAATTTCAGATGCAAATACATCAAAAGAACAAAAGGATCAAGCAACAAAAGAGTTAACACAAAAAACAATGACAAAAGATAGTGAAGGAAGAATAGAATTAAGTATCAAAAATAAAGGTTATGAAGATGCTTTATGTATGTTACAATCAGATAAAGCAACTGTAATAGTTAAATCACCTAATGAACTTCAAGAAAGTGAAACTGTAGCTATACAAGAAATAGTTCAAGAGATATCAAAAATTAAAGACGTAATAATACAAGTACAAAAATAGTATAAAAACCATAATATATTTGTAATGTTAAATTATATTTGATATAATGAACACAAGATTATCATGTTTTGTTATCACAAAACCTAGGAGGTTAAAGTAACATGGAAGATTTAGTTAGAGAAGAAAATATCGGAGTAGTTAAAATTTCTGATGAGGTAGTAAGCGTTATTGCGGGAATTGCTGCTCAGGAGATTGATGGAATATTAGATGCTCAAATGGGTGTTGCAAACAACTTAACAAACATATTTAAAGGTAAAAAGAACACCGCTAAAGCAAGTAAAGTTACGCTAGAAGAGGATAAAGCAATTATAGATATGAACGTATCAGTTGAATATGGGAAGAAGATAATGGAAGTTGTACCTCAGGTGCAAGATAATGTTAAGAAAACTGTGGAAGCTATGACAGGATTATATGTTGAAGCGGTTAATATCTATGTTCAGAATATTTATTTATCAAAAAAGGAAGAAAGTGAATCTAACTAATTTGATTTTCACCCTCTGAAGCTTTCAGAGGGTGTTTCTATGCTGAAATTAACCAAGGTTTAAAAGAAAGCAAAAGTGTGTATAATGATAAATGTACATAATTAACTATGATACATATTTAGGAGGAATATATGAATAGAAAGTTATCAAGAGAAAAGGCTATGGAGTTACTATTTGGAATGACTTTAAGCAAGGATACAATGGAAGAGGTAGTAGAAGCATTTGTGGAGAATTATGAAGGGGATATAAAAGAGATTGACTTAACATATGTAAAACAAGTGTTAATTGGTGTAAATAACAATAAAGAAGTAATTGACAAAATGATACAAGATAATTTACATAATTGGAAAATTGAAAGAATATCAAAAGTTAATTTAAGTATTTTAAGAATTGCAACATACGAGTTATTATATGATAAGGAAGTACCAAGAGGAGTTGCCATTAACGAAGCATTAGAAATTACAAGAAGATATTCAGATGAAAAAAGTGTATCGTTTATCAACGGAGTGCTAGATAAGATTAAACAGGACTAATTTTAATATAATAATACCTTTTAAATACACATGGTTTATAATTTCCTTACGTTTAGAATATTTGGAATAAAGATACTTAAAATTATATAAAACAGATGGATTATAAAGTGAAAGTAGGTAGAATGATAAAATGGGGCAAATTATTAATGGTAAAGAAGTAGCATTAAAAGTGAAAGAAGAAATAAAAAAGTACGTTAATAGTAGAAAAGAAAAAAATCTTAAAGTTCCTAAAATTGCATCAATATTAATTGGAAATGATGGTGGATCTATTTATTATATCGGGAGTCAAGAGAAAGTAGCTAATTCCCTTGGAGTTGAGTTTTTAAAGTTAACTTTACCAGAAACTTGCAATGAAGAAGAGGTTATAGCTGAAATACATAAGTTAAATGAAGACGATGATATTCATGGAATTATTCTACAATTACCACTTCCGAATAATTTTGATGAAAAGAAAATTATTAAACAAATATCTCCTAACAAGGATATTGATTGTCTTACTTTTGAGAGTCAAGGAAAATTGTATATGGGAGAGCCAAAGTTTTTACCTTGTACGCCTAATTCAGTAATTACACTAATTAAAAGTTTAAACATAGATATTGTAGGGAAGAATGTTGTAGTTCTTGGAAGAAGCAATATAGTCGGAAAACCAGTAGCTCAGCTTTTATTGAATGAAAATGCAACAGTTACAATTTGTCATTCAAAAACTAAAAACCTAAGAGAAGTCTGCAAGAGTGCAGATATTTTAGTAGTAGCTATAGGAAGACCAAAATTTATTGATGAAACTTACATAAATGAAAATGCCATTGTAATAGATGTTGGAACATCATCTTTTGAAGGCAAAATAACAGGAGACGTAGATTTTGATAAAGTAATAGATAAATGTAGAAACCTAACTCCAGTTCCAGGTGGAGTTGGATCGTTAACAACAACTCTATTAATAAAAAACGTATGTGAGGCTTTAAAGGAAAATGAATATTAAGACTTTAACTGTTTCAGAGGTAACAAATTATATAAAAAGAATGTTAGACAATGACTTTATCTTAAGTAATCTCTCTGTAAAAGGGGAGATTTCTAATTTGAAGTATCATAGCAGTGGTCATATTTACTTTACACTTAAAGATAGTAATGGCAGGATAAATTGCGTTATGTTTAAAGGTAATGCAGTATTGCTAGATTTTTCATTAGAAGAAGGAATGGAGGTCGTTATTAAGGGGAGGGCGTCAATATACCCTGCGACTGGAAGTTTTCAACTTTATTGTGATGAAATAAGAAAAGAGGGTTTGGGCGATTTATTTATTAAATTCGAGAAACTAAAAGAAAAACTATCTAGAGAAGGATATTTTGATGAAACATATAAAAAGAAATTACCAAAGTATCCACAGAGAATAGGAGTAGTAACATCACCAACAGGAGCGGCTATAAGAGATATTATAAATGTTTCAACCAGAAGAAGTAGTTTGGTAGATATTGTGCTATATCCAGCAAAAGTACAAGGAGCAGGTGCTTACAAGGATATCATTTCTGGAATTAGTTATTTTAACAAAAAGAAATCAGTAGACGTAATGATAGTAGGCAGAGGCGGAGGTTCTATCGAGGAATTGTGGAATTTTAATGAAGAGGAATTAGCTAAGGCAATTTTTAACTCAAAGATACCTATAATTTCAGCAGTAGGACATGAAATAGATTTTACGATTTGTGATTTTGTAGCAGATGTTAGAGCTGCAACGCCTTCCCAAGGGGCTGAGATTGCTGTTCCTATTAGTGATAATATAAAAGATAGGATAGTAGAGATTTCAAAAAATCTAGATAGGCATATAGGTGATAAATTAAGTGCGTGCAGAAATAATTTGTCAGGAGCTCAAAGGATTTTAAACGTTCATTCTCCAATAACTAAAATATCTAATTCATATTTAGAAGTAGATAGATTACAGGATAGGCTGAATTTTGTAATAAGAACCAAAATTAAAGGAGAAAAGAACAAAGTAGAAAATTTAAATAATTTACTTTTTGCACACAATCCAATTAAGGTAATTTCAAAAGGATATGCTATAATAAAAGATGATGAAAATAATATTATTACATCGAAAGAACAGCTAAATGAAAATAAAAATATAGAAGTTATTCTTAAAGATGGGAATATCGAAGGAAAGTTTATACCATCAAAATAAGGAGTTTAAGATATGGCTAAAAAAGAAAGTTATGAAGAAATGTTAACTAAACTTCAGGATATATTAAGCAATTTAGAAACTGATGAATTGAATCTTGAGGAATCAATGAAATCTTATGAAGAAGGCGTCAAACTTGTAAATAAGATTTATAAGGTTTTAGATTCCTATGAAGCTAAAATTTCTATAATTAAAGATGATAAAGAATTGGAGTTTAGTGAAGATTATGGAGATAAATAATTTAAAAAAAGATATAAACGAATATTTGGAAAATTACTTTAGTAAAAAAGGAAGTTTTAATAGAATAATATATGATTCGTGTAGTTATAGTTTAAATATAGGGGGGAAAAGAATACGGCCAATACTGCTTTCGTTAACCTATTATATATATAAAGAAGATTACAAAAAAGTTATGCCAATGGCAGTTGCAATGGAAATGATTCATACATACTCATTAATTCACGATGACCTTCCTTGTATGGATAATGACGATTTAAGAAGAGGAAAACCTACAAATCATATTAAGTTTCAGGAAAATATTGCAGTTCTTGCAGGAGATGCTCTATTAAATGAAGCGATGATAATAATGATGGATTATGCGCTGAAAAATGAAAACAATGCTTTAAGAGCAGCATATGAGATAGCGATTGCGGCAGGTGCAGAAGGCATGATAGGAGGTCAAGTAGTAGATATTATCTCGGAAGGAAAGAAAATATCGAAAGATGAATTGGAATATATGCATGCAAAAAAAACAGGTGCACTTATTAGAGCAGCAATAGTTTCAGGAGCAATTTTAGCTGAAGCTCCAGAGAATGATTTGAAATTATTAAGAGAATATGGAGAAAAGCTAGGACTCGTTTTTCAGATAAAAGATGATATATTAGATGTTATTGGAGATAGCAACGTATTAGGTAAAAATATACATACTGATGAGGAACATAATAAAACAAATTTTATATCGGTTTTTGGATTAGATAAGTGCAGGGAATTATGTGAAACTTTAACGGAAGAATGCATATTTATTCTTAAAAGTTTAAGTGTTAATTCAGAGTGTTTAGTTGAACTTACATATATTCTTTTAAATAGAGAAAATTAATAGAGGGAATGATTGTTATGAACTTACTGGATAAATTGAATTTTCCAGAAGATTTAAAAAAGCTTAATGAAGAAGATTATGAAGTTTTAAGTAGTGAGATTAGAAAGTTTTTGATAGATAGTGTTTCTAAAACTGGTGGTCATTTAGCATCTAATTTAGGAGTTGTTGAATTAACATTAAGTTTATTTAAAGCTTTTAGCTTTGATAATGATAAAATAGTATGGGATGTAGGACATCAAAGTTATGTTTACAAAATTTTGACTGGAAGAAAAGAAGGATTTAAAAAGCTTAGGAAATACGATGGAATAAGTGGCTTTCCGAAGAGAAATGAAAGTAAATATGATTATTTTGATACAGGTCATAGTAGTACTTCAATATCAGCAGCACTTGGAATTGCACGGGCGAGAGATTTAAAGAAAGAAAAATATAATGTTATTTCAGTTATAGGTGATGGTGCGCTAACGGGTGGAATGGCAATCGAGGCTCTAAATGATGTTGGGTTTAGAAAAACAAAATTAATCATTATATTAAATGATAACCAAATGTCAATTTCAACAAATGTTGGAGGATTATCGCGATATTTAAATAAACTTAGGATAGCTCCAGTATATAATAAGTTAAAAACTGATATTCATGCATCTTTAGATAATTCAAATCTAGGTAAAAATATAGCAGGAAAAATATCTAAAGTTAAAGATAGCATAAAACAATTAATAGTTCCATCTATGTTCTTTGAAAACATGGGCGTAAAATATATTGGCCCAATTGATGGTCATGATATAGATGCAATGACAGAGGTGTTTATAAAAGCAAAAGAGATAAACGAACCCGTAATAATACATATTTTAACTCAAAAAGGAAAAGGATATGCACTAGCAGAAGAAAGCCCAAGTAAGTACCATGCGGTAGGTGCTTTCAATTTAGAGAGCGGTGAGTCAAATGTGTCACCGAAGAATAGTTATTCAAAGGCATTTGGAAAGGCACTAACAAATCTTGGTGCACAAGATGAAAAAATAGTTGCAATTACAGCAGCTATGCCTGAGGGTACAGGACTTAAGTGCTTTTCACAGAAATTTAGAGATAGGTTCTTTGATGTAGGAATAGCAGAGGAACATGCAGTTACTCTTGCGGCAGGAATGGCAAGTAACGGTTTAAAACCAGTTTTTGCAGTTTATTCGACGTTTCTACAAAGGGCGTTTGATCAAGTATTGCATGATGTTTGTATTCAAAATCTTCCTGTAGTATTTGCGATAGATAGAGCAGGGATAGTTGGTGAAGATGGTGAAACTCATCAAGGTATCAATGACTTATCTTACTTATCTATGATCCCTAATATACATATAGTTGTACCAAAATGTTTAGAGGAAGTTGATATTTTATTAAAGTGGGCAATTAACAAAAATGCACCAGTTGCAATAAGATATCCAAAGGGAGGAAACATAATTGATACTCTTTCACCAATTAAAGAGGTTGTAGAAGGACAATGGGAAATATTAAATAGAGGTTCTAAGGTATGTATTATTTCAACTGGCAGGATGGTTCAACATGCAATGCTTGCAAAAGACATCTTATATGAAAAGGGGCTAAATCCAACAGTTATTAATGCAACATTTGTTAAACCGATTGATAAAAAATTACTAGAAAATATTAAAAAAGAGGGATATAATATTTTAACGATAGAGGACAACATTTTAAAGGGTGGATTAGGTTCTGCCGTAAAAGATTATTTGAGTGAAATAGATTATAAAGGAACTGTTAGATCACTTGGATATGATGATGAATTTATTCCTCAGGGGAATGTGGAAATCTTATACAAAACATATAAATTAGATTACGAGAATATAAGCAAGGTTATTATGAAGCTTTATGATTAAAAGGAGAAACAAATGGCGGAAAAAAAAGAAAGACTTGATTTACTTTTAGTAGAAAAGGGCATAATTATCTCTAGAGAAAAAGCAAAAGCTTGTATAATGGAAGGAAAAGTTTATGTTGATGGGCAAAAAGTAGATAAGGCTGGAGAGAAAGTAAGTTCTAGTGCTAATATTGAATATAGAGGAGAGAAGCTTAAGTATGTTAGCAGAGGTGGACTTAAACTAGAAAAAGCAATGAAAACTTATAATATTTCATTAGAAAATAAAGTATGCATGGATATAGGTGCATCTACAGGAGGATTTACTGACTGCATGCTTCAAAATGGTGCTTCTAAAGTGTTTTCTGTAGATGTTGGGTATGGACAGTTTGCATGGAAACTCAGAACTGATGAAAGAGTAGTTTGCATGGAAAGAACTAACATAAGATATGTTACATTAGAAGATATAGGGGAACCCTTAGACTTTGCATCTATAGATGTATCTTTTATATCACTAAAAAAAATAATGCCTGCAACTATAAATTTACTAAAAGATGATGGAAAAGTTGTTGCACTCATAAAACCTCAATTTGAAGCTGGGCGTGAAAAAGTAGGTAAAAAAGGTGTTGTAAGGGAGATAAGTACACATAAAGAGGTAGTTCATGATATTATAGATTTTCTAGTACAACAAAACTTAAATGTTTTGGGTGTGAGTTTTTCTCCTATTAAAGGACCAGAAGGAAATAGAGAATATTTGGTGTATTTTACAAAGGATAAAAATGAAAAGAGTGACTTTGAAAAAGAAGATATAGATGAAGTTGTTGAAAATTCACACATAGAAATTTAACTTCCTTGGAGGGGCTATGAATAATATTGGGATTGCAATTAATCCATCAAAAGACACAGAAAATAAAATATTGAATATGGTTGTAAAAAAAATTAAAGAAAAATTTAACTTAATAAAGATTGAGATTTTTAATTCATTCGATATAGAACAGCAGAATTTAGCAGATATTGATTTACTTATCGTATTGGGTGGAGATGGTACACTTCTTGGAATAGCGAGATCCTTAAACGAGAGTTTTAATTCACCTATCTTAGGAATTAATATAGGCAACTTAGGTTTTTTGTCAAGTGTAGATATATCAGATATTGATACTGCTCTTGAAAAATTGAAAGATGGAAAATATAAATTTGTTGATAGAATGATGTTAAATTGTAAAGTCGAATCAGCTGGAAATAAAGAGGAACTTAAAGCTTTAAATGATGTGGTACTGGCTAGAGGAACTCTTTCAAGAATGGTGAAATTTACGATATTTGTAGATGGAAAAATATATTCGACATTCAAAGGTGATGGGCTTATTATAGCAACACCTACTGGATCTACAGCATATTCATTTTCAGCAGGAGGACCATTTATATATCCGGATTTAGAACTTATAACAATAACTCCTATATGTCCTCATACTAAAAGTATGCAAACTATTGTATTAAAAGGAGACAGCGTTATAGAGGTATATGCGGATCACGAGGAAGAAAAAATTTATTTGACTGTAGATGGTCAGAAGGCTATTAAAATTAATCATGAAACTTCGGTAAAGTTAAGTAAAAATAAAAAGAGTGTAAAATTACTTGTCTTTGATGATTATGATTATTTTAAAGTCTTAAGAAGTAAGATTTTGAATAATTCTAAAGAATGTGATGGTGAGAAACTTTGAAATCAAAAAGGCATACTAAAATATTAGAAATCATAGGCTCAAGAGAAATAGAGACACAAGAAGAATTGGCAGATGCATTAAAAAAAGAAGGATTTGATGTAACACAAGCGACTGTATCTAGAGATATAAAGAATTTGAAGTTGATAAAAATGCAATCTACCAATGGTAAGTCTAAATATGTTGTGTCTACAGGAGAACAAAAAAATATCATCGATAGATTAAGCAATATTTTAGCTAATACAGTACTTTCAGTAGAAAATGTAGATAAAATGGTTGTAATAAAAACTATAACAGGGTCGGCACCGATTACAGCTGAAGCTATTGATAATTTGGAAAGTGCGGATATTGCAGGAACAGTAGCAGGAGATAATACTATTTTTATTTTAGTTAGAAGCTTGGAAAGTGCTGAAGATTTGGTTGATAAAATAAGAAAGAGAATGTCATCATAAATATTAAGGGTGGGATGAAATGCTAATTCAATTAAATATCAAAAATTTTGCGTTGATAGAAGATATAACGATAAATTTTAGTGATGGGTTTAATATACTTTCAGGAGAAACAGGAGCAGGAAAGTCCATTATGATAGATGCAATTGACTTTGTTCTTGGTGGAAAATTCTCGAAAAATTTAATAAGAACTGGTGAAGATAGAACATATGTAGAAGCATTATTTTCATTAGAAAAATCAAAAGTTTTTGAGGTGCTGGAAGAATTAGATATTGAATATGAAGATGTGTTAATAATTTCAAGGGAAAGTCATGTGAGTGGAAAGAATTTAATAAAGGTAAATGGAAAAAGTCTAATAACTTCACAACTTAGAAAAATTAGAGCAAAACTTTTGGATATTCATGGTCAACACGCAAATCAAGAACTTCTGCAAAGAAACACTCATATATCATATTTAGATGAGTTTATAGGAAGTGAGATAATAAATCCGATAAATAAATTTAATGATTTAAGAGAAAATTTAATAAAGATAAGAGTAGAAATTAATAGGATTTGTGGGAATCAGGATAGAGAAAAATTATTAGATTATCTTAAATTTCAAATTGAAGATATTGAGAAAGCTAAATTAAAAAAGGACGAAGAAGAAATTTTAAAAGATGAATATAATATTTTGGCAAATGCTGAAAAAATTAATAGTAGTTTATCCATTTCATATGGAATACTTAGTGGAAACGAAGAGTTAAACGTAATTGGTTCGATATCAAAGATAATACATGAGCTTTCTAATGTAGAAAATCATTTTGAAAAGATTAAGAAGAATAAGCAATTAATTGAAGAAGCATTTTATACTTTGGAAGAAGCCAGTCGTGAGATTCGTGATATGGCAGAAGAGGTGGTTTTTGATCAAGATGCATTAGATAAGGTAAATGCTAGAATTTATGAAATAAATACTTATAAGAAGAAATATGCGCCGACAATTCCGGAAATTTTAGATTATTATGAAAAAATAAAAAAAGAGTATAATGAAATATTGAATTCTGAACAAATAATAGGAGATCTTAAAGAAAAAGAGAAAGAGATTCTATCTAAAATGGAGAAAGAAGCATTAATTCTTCATGAACTAAGAATAAGAAAAAGTAAATTTTTAGAAGAAAAAATCTTAAGAGAACTTACGTTTGTTGGTCTTGAAAAGTCAAGAATGGAAATAAGTGTAATTCGACAGGAAGAATTCAATGAAAAAGGATTCGATGAGGTGAGTTTTTTAATATCTACAAACCCAGGAGAACCGCTTATGCCACTTGAAAAAGTATTATCGGGAGGAGAACTTTCAAGAATAATGCTAGCTTTAAAGTGTGTTTTCGCTGAAAAGGACGAAATACCAACATTGATTTTTGATGAAATAGATACAGGAATAAGCGGAGCAGTTGCACAAAGGGTTGGAGAAAAAATGTACCAATTATCAAATACGCATCAAGTTTTATGCATAACTCACTTACCACAAATTGCTGTACTGTCTGATTATCACTATTTTGTTATGAAAAAAGTAAAAGATAATAAGACTTTTACAAAGATAAAAGTTTTAGAAAAAAAAGAAAAAGAGCTTGAGATAAGCAAAATGCTGGCAGGTGATGATGTTACAGAGGCGACATTAAATAATGTTAAGGAAATGATAAACTTAAGCGAATTAAAAAAGTTAGAAATTAAAAAATAAATACATATAGAAAATAAAATTGGTAAAAATAAAACCATGTAATTGCATGGTTTTATTTTTTTATTTTTATAATTTTGGAAATTTATATATAAAGTAAAAGAAATAAAGATATATACTTTTAAAATTTAGTATAAGCTAAATTTTTTAACTACAATAACAAAGTTCCTATAGGATAAGACTTGCGTGCAGTGGGAAAATTAAGTTTAGTAAGTAAAGGAGGAGAGAAATATGAAGAGAAAAATTTTATATACTACTAGTTTAATTATGACTCCAATCCTTATTCTAATTTTATTTACCACAATAAGCATAAGGAAATTACCAAGTAAGATTTATACAAGAGATGAAAAGACAGTACAATCAATTGCACCTATAGGAAATACGATAAGTAAAATTGGTGATAACGATAATGAGTATGAGATAAAATTTTTGGGAATGATTCCTCTGAAAGCTGTCGAAGTACAAAAAATTAAAGATTTGGAAATATATCCTGGCGGAAATCCAGTCGGAGTTAGAGTGAATAGTGAAGGCGTGATTATTGTTGGATATTCTGAAATTGAAATCAATAATAAGAAAGAAGAAAGCCCAGGTAAAGCTGCTGGACTCGAAATTGGTGATGTGATACTAAAAGTAAATGGTGAAAATATGGAGAATTCAATGGATTTGTTAAAAACAATTAAAGAGTGTGATGAGGAAAGTATAAAAGTTGATATTTTAAGAAATGGTGAGAATCTTACAAAAACAATACATCTAAAAAAAGAAAATAATAAGGATTATAAAATAGGATTATGGATCAGGGATTCAACAGCAGGAGTTGGAACAATGACTTTCTTTGATCCAAGTACGAAAAAATTTGGAGCATTAGGGCATCCAATAACAGATGCAGACACAAATGAACCATTTTTAGTAAAGAAAGGTGACTTGTTAGAATCGTCCATAATAAGTGTTAGAAAAGGAGAAAAAGGATCTCCGGGTGAATTGAAAGGAATTTTTCTAAATGAGGAAACACCAACTGGAAATATTGAAAAAAATACTCAAAGTGGAATTTTCGGTGAAATTAAGAATGCTCAAGCATTAAATAATAAAGTTAAACCTCTTAAAGTAGGGTTTAGAGATGAAATATGTGTAGGGAAAGCAAAGATAATTACAACAATAGATGAAAGTGGTCCACAGGAATTCGATATTGAAATTGAGAAGACTTTAAATCAATCTATTCCAGGATCAAAAAGCATGGTAATAAAAATTACTGATCCAAGATTATTACAGAAAACAGGCGGAATTGTTCAAGGAATGAGTGGAAGTCCAATAATTCAAAATGAAAAGATAGTTGGAGCGGTTACTCACGTATTAATAAATAAACCTGATACTGGCTATGGAATTTATATAGAATGGATGCTTCAAGAAGCTGGAATAATAAAATAGAAGTAAATCTAGGTAGAGATTTAAAAATTTCTACCTAGATTTATTTTTATTTTGATTAACATAAAATTATTTGAATTTTTGGAATATAACATGAATAAAGGAAAATAAAGTATTGATTTGAGAGTTTACGTTATATAAAATTGTATAATTTTAAAATAATTATTAATATATAATTTCGATATAGATTGTAGAAAAAGAAATATAATTATATAATAAGTATGTATTCACTTAATAATTGAGAATTTAGGAAATATATAGTTACATTTTTACTTAAAAAAATACTTTAAAAGTATTTTGTCAGAACCTATTTACTTTGTGAGCAAAAAAGTGTATAATTTACAAATAGTGGAAGATGAGAAGGAGATATTAATCAGACTTAAGTGATATTTATGTAAAAGGGAATATATTAATAGAAAAATTACTATTGCAAATGTAGACGTACATACCCTATTAATGTCAAAGGATCTTACAATAATTTGTAGAAGTAATATATTGTGTTATATTGTACAATGATGGAACTATTTAATATGATATGGTTATAGGGGTTAAATAATATATTAAAATGCAAACATAATAAAAGAATGGACAAAAGGAGAGAAAAAATATGGAAGATTCAAAAATATCTGTACTAATTGCTGATGATAACAAAGAATTTTGCAGTATATTAAATGATTATCTACTTAATCAAAAAGATATAGTTGTCACAGGAATTGCAAAAGATGGTAGAGAGGCTTTGGAGTTAATAGTAGAAAGAAAGCCTGATTTAGTTATTCTTGATATAATTATGCCACATTTAGATGGATTAGGTGTTTTAGAGAAATTAAATACAATGCAATTGGAAAAGGTTCCAAGAATAATAATATTATCAGCAGTAGGTCAAGATAAGATTACTCAACAGGCAATAACTCTTGGCGCAGATTATTATACTGTAAAACCTTTCGACATGGAAGTATTCACAAAGAGAATCAGAGAAATGTTTAATAGCTCTGCTTCAGTTCAAGAAACAAATATGAGAAATTCGTATGCATCATCAATGATATCTACTCCAAGTGAAAATAGAACAAAGGCACCTATTGATTTGGAGACAGAAATAACTAATATAATACATGAAGTTGGAGTGCCGGCTCATATTAAAGGCTATATGTATTTAAGAGAAGCTATAACTATGGTTGTTAACGATATGGAATTATTATCAGCAGTAACTAAAGAGTTATATCCTTCAATTGCTAAAAAGTACAATACAACAGCTTCAAGAGTTGAAAGAGCAATAAGACATGCAATAGAAGTAGCATGGGGTAGAGGTCAAATAGAAGCAATAAACAGATTATTTGGATATACAGTTCATAATGATAAAGGCAAGCCAACAAATAGTGAATTTATAGCTATAATAGCTGATAAATTAAGACTTAAAAATAAAGTATCATAGAACCATTCTATTAGGTTTGAGGTTATGTAACCTTTATAAATTAGGACGACAAATATAATTTTATACCTATAAACATTAAAAATGTCATTAAGACATCACTTAATCAGTTTTAACAAAAATTGATTGGGAGGTGTCTATTTTTATACCCTAAATTGATAAAAGAATTTATGATTTTTATTAAAGTATTAATGACCTTATGATTTATTGCACGAACAAAGATTTATCTAAAAAGACTGCGAAGTCCTATTAAGGTACATTAAAGTTGTTTGTAAAATATTTATCTGATGACGTTAATGTCTTCACTCCACTTAAGGTAACAACAAGGCATATTAAAAACTACTTAGAGTTTACAAAGAACAAAGGAAACTATACATATGCTGTAGATATTAATTCTTTAAAGTTACATAATCCTTCAGCAAGAGGAGATTTTGAAAAGCAAGTATCTTTGTACACAGTAAATAATTATATGACAGCTAAGTGCTTAAGTGTAATCCGACTGTACAAATTAGAGCCTATAAGCACAGTAGGAAGCCTAATGGGGATTTAGTGGTGTTAGACTTTAATGAGATTATAAAAGCTCTAGATTTGACCTCTTATGCTGAATATAGGCACTACAATTCATTATGGATACAGGAATGAGAAAAGGAGAAACATTGAACTTAAAGAATAATCATATGTTAATTAAAAAAAGGCGATATTTATACCAGCTGAAATTGTAAAAGAAAGAAAAGATAGATACGTCTTTTTAGTACAATAATGCAAAGTATCTTGAAGAAGTGGATTGATTATAAAGAGAGATACTTTGACTCAGAATATATTCACAAGCTAAAGAGGTTGGAATTTCAAAGTAATGAATTTTGAAAAGAATTTAAAAAATTTGTTTAAAAGCTAAAATTGATAATTTTATAACAATTTTGCACATGCAATCGATACAAGATATACAACTAGTAAATATAAAAAAACTGATAATAACAGCACTATTAATGCACAAATATGATGCTTACTAGAAGGTTAAGTTAGATATATAGAATGTATCATTATACTAAATTTTAGATAAGTGCTTAAAAAGCTTTTGTATTATAAAAGATGTGCGAACATATGTTTGAAATTAACATGTTATTGGTGTATAATATGGATAAAAGTTTATAAATTTAAGGGATAAGGAAGAACGAAAGCTATGGATATAAGAAGAGAAATTGAAAACACTAGAGATGAGTTAAATATATTAATTAAAAATAAAGAAATAATTACTAATGATAAGGAATTATTAGAACTTAGTATAAAACTAGACAAGCTAATTAATGAATATATGGTTATTATTGAACGTATATAGATATTTTTTATTGTTGGAGAAATTAGAATTGATGTTTTTTTAGGCCATCCATAGATTAATGTCTATAAATCATATTATTTCATAAAAATATAAAAATGGTTTAATAGTTTAATAATATTGAGCAGAAAATAATAAAAACATGTTCTCGCCATTTACACTTAAGTGAAAATAGCAAGGCATGCTTTTCTTTTTCTAGGATAATAGTAGAATATGAAGGTTTTATAAATTTATAATTTTAACAATTCATACAAAGATAAAATAAAGTAGAATACTCCAAGTATTAACCCTACAGCAGAATAACTTTGAATTTTAATATCAGTTATCTTAGATTTAATCAATGGGATGAAACTAATTACTATAGTAACAGTTGGAATAATTATTATATAACTACCTAGGATAGTATGTAATAAACCACCTACAATGAATAAGGTTAAGCCTAGCAATGCTCCTACTAAAGAAAGCCTATTGTTTATTTTATTCAATTCCATTTACGCACCTCCTATTACAATTATATCCATTCTGGCGAGATATTCAACGTTAATTTATTGAATTTATTATGATAGTGGGTAAAATCAAATGGTTTCATATTTTAGTATATTTAATTTAATATTACACACGATAATATTTTAGGGTTAGTCCGAAAATGATTTTAAAGTTCACATAAGTACACACTTGCTTCAAGATAGACTAGGTGGTTTTATTTTTTATAATTAATAAAATACTAGAAAAAGAAAGGAATCGATTATATTAGAAAGATAAATGGTTATTAATAGATGGAGTTAATTTTGTTGCATGTTTATTGACATGAAAAGTCTCCTAAACAAACCATTCTTTTTAAGTAGAAAATTTAAAGCGTACATGTTATAATTAAAATATTAGAATTTAAGATATAGAAAGACAGAGGATTAAAGAGTATGGAAATAAAAATTAATATTCCAGTATTAAAAATATTAGCGATAACTATTTCGGGAATATTGGGTTATATAACTGGAATGATAGTATATAAATAGATATGATGTTTTAGACTAAGGATAGGTAAGATTCTTTGGTCTTTTTTTATTTGTAAGCAAAATAAGTTAGCACTGGAAAAGGGGGGGGGATATAATCCTATAGAATATTTTATTTATATGGAAGGTGTGAGGGTGTGAGAGAAGTTAAAGAGGGAAAGCTGCAAAGGATCAACAAGAAGAAGCACTAAAAAGCGCTATAACAACAATAGTAAAGAATTATAAGATGTTGCTAATAAGTAATAATGATATATCGGGACTAGAAAAACAAAAATTATATGGTGATCTTGAACATAGTGTGGCAGCTATAGAATTTATAACACAATACAAGCTTGATAAAGGGGTTTTATGGGAAGGAATATAAAACTAATTTAAATAAAGTGATATAGTTAAAAATATTTTACATAATAAAAAAAGAATAGCTCACTAGGGTGAAATGAACTATTCTTATACGGTTATAGTATTTTTATAGGAGTAAATAATGTTTTATCTTGTTTCAAATACTATTATAAATATATATTGTGACAAGATTATGACAACTATAAGAAACTCGATATTAAAATTTTAATAAGAATATTTAAAGAAATTTATATAGAATTGTTGACAAAACTCATGAATGTATGATATTTTTGTAGAAACATACTTTTAATTTAGTTCAGAGAAACTAAGAAGGGGGAACATATGATGAATAATAAGTCATTAAAAAATGAAAAAAATTTTATAGATGTAGCAGAAAAGGTTTCTTTAAAGAGAGCAATTCCATTGAGTATCCAACATTTATTTGCAATGTTTGGAGCTTCAGTCTTGGTACCACTTATTTTTAAAATTGATCCAACAACAGTGCTTTTTTTTAATGGTATTGGTACATTACTTTATGCCTTTATTACTAAAAAAAAGATTCCAGCTTACCTAGGATCGAGTTTTGCCTTTATATCACCAGTATTACTTTTATATAGTCAAGGATATGATTTTCAGACAATACAAGGTGGATTTGTATTTGTTGGTATATCATTTTCAATAATAGCAATTATTGTGGGATACACAGGTATGGGATGGATAAATAAATTATTCCCGCCAGCTGCTATGGGATCAATAATAACAATTATAGGTTTAGAATTAGCCAGCAATGCGGCTGATCAAGCAGGTTTTCCAGTAGGATTAAGTAATTCTCAAACTTTAAACATAACTTGGGTAATTGTTTCGATGGTGACTCTAGTTACAGTAATTTTATGTAATATCCTATTGAAAGGATTCTTGAAAGTTATACCTATATTAATAGGGGTGGTAGTTGGATATACTACAGCATTTTTTATGGGATTAGTAGATTTTAGTACTATAAATAATGCAAATTATTTTGTATTACCTAATATAAAGGTTGCACATTTCAGTTTAAATGCAATTTTAACTATACTTCCTGCAACATTTGTAGTAATTGCAGAACATGTTGGCCATTTAAAAGTTACTAGTAGCATTGTTGGGAGAGATTTAGCGAAAGATCCTGGACTTCATAGATCTTTACTTGGAGACGGGCTATCAACTATTATTTCGGGAATGTTTGGTTCTGTACCAACAACAACTTATGGTGAAAATATAGGAGTTTTAGCTCTAACTAAAGTATATAGTGTATATGTAATATGCGGAGCAGGTTTAGTATCAATTTTATTAGGATTTTCGGGAAAAATGTCAGCACTTATCAGTACTATTCCAACACCTGTTATTGGAGGAATAAGCTTCTTGTTATTTGGAACTATTGCAACTTCAGGGTTAAGAACTTTTATTGAAGAAAAAGTTGATTTTTCTAAATCGAGAAACTTAATATTAACTTCGGTAATATTTATAGTAGGATTGAGTGGTATAAAATTAACCTTAGGAACTATTGAACTTAAAGGAATGGGATTAGCAACAGTAGTTGCTATGGTGTTAAGTATAAGTTTTATGATATTTGATAAATTAGGTATAATGAATGAGGTAGAATAAGACAAAAGATATAGTACTTATAAATAAGGAAATTAATTATAAAAATGCTGTTAGTATTAATGAATACTAATGGCATTTTTTATTTTAAAGAAAAGAAGTATAAAATTAAAGAAAGTAGATATATTTAACTATTTATATTTTTATAGTTAATTTATGAATATATAAGAGTATTAAAAGAGAAACTATGTATGAAGATAAATGTATAGGAGGAATACAAATGAAATTAAAAAGATACATAAAAGTATTAAGTTATTTTATTATTTTTAACGTAATTATGAGTTTTGCTTTCATTGGCGCTGATGCTAATAGCGTGAAAATAACTACTGATAAGGAACCATTATATACAGTAGAGTACGATGGCTATGATCTTACAGCGAGAAGAATAAGAATTGCTGGAAGCAATAATATTGCGTATTGTTTAGAGATAAACGAAAAATATCCGTCTGGGCAAAATTTTTCGGCAAATAGTAATCTAAGTGAATCCATTCGTAATACCATTGCTGCAGGATATCCAAATAGATCTGTAGCTGAATTAAATCTAGATAATGAAAATGAAGCATATTTCGCAACTCAGATAGCAATATGGAGTTCAATGGAAGGATACGATGTTAACAAAATAAAAGGAAATAACTCTAAGATAGTAGACGCTATAAAGAGCATATATAATGACGGAGTAAACGGGAAATACTCAAGTAAAATAAGAAGTAAAGTATATAAAACAAGCGATGAATCTATACAAGAAATTGTAGTTGTTTATACTGATGATTTAGTATCAGAAGAAAAAGCAGAGTCAATTCAAACAGAATATGCACCACAAGAAGGTTAAATAAGACTATATTTTACATGTTAATGCTGTTACAGAATTAACATTTTGTACTGAATTAAAAAAATAATTTGTAACAGCATTAATAGTTAATTAAATTAGAAGGAAATCTTGGCTATTATTGACACCAATCCTTTAAAATGATAACCTTTTGTTAGATTATTAGAAGTAACCAAGGTGGTGAAGAAGATTGCTGCTAAAGGATTATAGTAAGGAACAAATTAAGAATTTAGTTGAAATTATTAAGGACTGTGTTCGTGAAGACAGATACACTATATCTTTAGAAGAAAATAAGTCAGAAAATATTCAATTTGTAGAAGAATACAACATAAATCAAAAGAAGAGAATAGGCATATTATGTGATATAGACTACAAAGATTTTTGTTATGGTCTTCAAAACGTAAAGAATGGAGTTGAGCAAAATGATCTTTACGTATTTTGTCTACAAAAAGAGTTGTACAATGTTGAAGATAAGAGAGAAATAGTAGATATTTATTTAAAGTTTGATGTAATATGTAATGAAGTAAATGAGTATAGAGTATTGGTTTCTCTACATAAAAGAAATAAGCCCATTACATACATTTTTAGGTAAAAGGAATTATCTCCATTTTAAAAGGAGGGATGAACTCATGAAGAAGTCAGCATTTTGCGAATATTGCTTTAGTGAAAGAGAATATCAAGTATATAAAGTAAGAAGAACATCTATACTAAAAGATGAAGAGGTAAATTACAAGGCGAAAGAAGCTATTTGTAATGTTTGTGGTAATGAGATTTTTGTTTCAGACGTAGGTGATTACAATTTGATGAATTTATATAAAGAATATAGAAGGAATTATAATATTATTAGTGTAGATGAAATACAAAAAATTAAAACTAAGTATTCAATTAATTCAGAATCACTTTCGCTAGTATTAGGATGGAATGTCGAAACTATAGAAAGATATTTAGATGGTGATATGATTGTAATCTCTAATAGTGATTTATTAAGAAAAATATATGAGAATACTAATTACTACTCTATCATATTGCAAAATAACAAGGAAATGATAAGCCCTGTAGATTACAATAAAAGCAGACAAGCTATTAGACACATCTTAGCACAAAATCAGACAGAAGAAAAAATTGATGCAGTAATAAAGTATTTGTTAATAAGATATGAAGATTTTACAGCTTTATCAATCCAAAAGCTGCTATATTATGTACAAGTATTTCACTATGTATTTACTGGCAATTTTATATTTGAAGAAAATTGCGAAGCTTGGAAGGATGGACCAGTTTATCCGAGTTTATGTGAAAGATATGAACAATTTGGATATGAAAAAGTTAATAAAGATATATTGGCTAATGATAAATTAAGGTTAAAGGATTTTGAAAGGAATGTTGTAGAAAGTATAATAAAATTTTATGGTTGCTATAGTGGAAAAATATTAAAGGAGATGAGCAAAAACGAAGCTCCTTGGATATTAACAAGAACTAATTCTATTAATGGAAAGAGAATTAAATGTGGTAAGCTTAATAAGGTAATTGAAAAAAGCTTGATTCAAGAGTATTTTACTAATATTAAGGAAAAATATAATATTAATAGTTTATTAGATATACAAAATTATAGTAGAGATTTATTCGATAAAATATCTATTTAATATGGAGCTAAGAAAGAGGTAACTTATGAAAACTACATTATTACTTATTAGACATGGAGAAACAGATTGGAATGCTTTGGGAAAATTTCAAGGGTGTACAGATATAGAGTTATCAAAGGAAGGTATAAAGCAAGCCCAAGTGTTAAAAAATAGACTTAATGGAACATTTGACTGGATATATGCTAGTCCATTAAGCAGAGCCTTTAAAACGGCAAATATATTGGCATCAATTACCGATAAAGAAGTTATAATAGAACCTGAGATAAGAGAAATTAATTTTGGTGAGTGGGAAGGACTAACTATTCAGCAAATTAGTGAAAAATATCCTGATGTTTTTAAAGCTTGGAGAACTGATAAAAAAGAAAGTTATATTTGCGGTGGAGATTCTAGCATCCGTAATGCAGTAGGTAGAGCTAAGAAGTGTATTTTAGACATAGTATCTAAACATAGAGGTGAGAAGATAGTAATTGTTGCTCATGGAGGGATAATAAAAGCCGGACTTATAGGAATATTTGAATGGGATATGACAATGTATCATAAAATAGCACTTGGTAATACTTGTATTAATAAAATAACTTTCAATGATGATTTGATGCCAATGTTAGTTAGCTTAAATGATACAACTCATTTAGATTAATGCATTAAAATTGTATGAGTTAATCAATAAATTTAGTTCTATAAAAGGCGTGAAAACATACTAAATGTTAAATATAAATAACTAATCTAATAAATAGATAAAAATTATTTTACTAATGAATTTTTTGAAATCATCCCAAATATATTTTGGTAAGATTCATAAGGAGCAATGAGAATGATATACATAATGATAAGTATTATACTGATTTTATATTCTGGAATAAATTATTACATTAGCATATGGTTTTGGAGAAATTTGTGTGATATAATGCCTTTTTTAAATAGTGAAATATACTTTAGCTTTTTTTTTATTATATTTATAATAAGCTTAGTCGGAGTCATATGGAATCGCCATCTGCCTAAATTTCTTCAAGATGGAATTTATTTGATGGCATCATATTGGCTTGCGGCTGTAGTGTACTTTGCAATACTTATTGGTACAATTGAGTGTTTTTTTATTTTAGGTCATACTTTACACATTATATCTAGTGATATTAAATCTAACTCAAATATTTCTTTTTATCTTGCTTTGATAGTTCTTTTTACTGTAATAATTATAATTCTATACGGAACGATAAATGCTAAAAATGTAATAATTACGCCATACAATATAAAATTGCCTAAAAAATCCGGAAAGATAAACAAATTGCGAATAGCGCTTTTATCGGATATTCATCTAAGTGATTTAATGGATAAAGGAGTAGAAAAATTAATTGATAAGATTAATTCTATACAACCAGATATTGTTTTAATTGCAGGAGATATAATAGATTCTAATAGAGATATGATAACTTATGATTTTTCTAAAATAGAAAGTGATTTTCAAAAAATAAAGAGCAAATATGGGATTTATGCATGTTTAGGGAATCATGACTATGATCATAATGGGGATTCATCAAATAGAATAAATAATTTGGAAAAAGTAGGAGTTAATATACTACGAGATAGCTATGTAAAGATTCATGATAGCTTTTATTTAATAGGACGTGAAGATATCTCTTATGAAAGAATAAGTAGGGTAAAACGAAAAAATCTATCAGAAACTGTAAATGAAATAGGTAGAGAATTACCTATAATAGTATTGGATCATCAGCCCAATAATCTAAATGAACCTGTTAGCGAAAGAATTGATTTACAATTATCAGGTCATACTCATAAAGGACAGTTTTTTCCTTTTAATTTAATAACGAAAAGAGTATTTAAAATTGATTATGGATATTTAAAAATGAATAAATTTCAAATAATCGTTTCATGCGGTACAAGAACCTGGGGACCGCCTATACGAGTTGGGAGTAAATGTGAGATAGTAAATATAAATGTAACATTTCAATAAAGGAATATTTCCATTGACTATAATAATTTAGGATAAGAACCTAGTAACTATTGTAATCGCATAATTTAAAACAGTACGTATATTATAAGTACTATTTTAAGTCTTTAAGGTTATATGTATTTAGAATATAAATTCATATAACCTTTTATTATTAATAAGAAGAGTTAAAAATTATTGAAGTCATTTTTTGAAATGTGCTTCAAGCAAGTTTAGGAGAAAATTCAGCTAGTCAAGCTGCTGCAAATCCATAACTATTCATAGGGAATTTTAGTATTTACAGTTAATGAAGTTTGTGGGTCAGGATTAAGTCTGTAGGTTTAGTAGTTTAAATAGTAAAAGCTGTAGATACAGTATTAGTTATTGTGAGTTCAGATAAAAGCCAAATCATTAGGAATAAATCCGATAGAAAAGAGTATAGATTGAAAGAATATGTCCTAAAAAATTACAATGTAATAAAATTGAACAATGTAATCATAAAGTGTATTTTTTTAGGACGGCAAATTTGCCACGGAAAAGCAATATTATTAATAATTAGATTATAGAATTTTGATAAATAGAGAAATTGCTCTATTAATATATTTTAAATCATATATATAAATTTATGGATTAGGACCCCTTATTTCTAGGTAAATATATCCTTTTTTGTATTCTTATGAAATAAAAATTATGCGATAAACTATACCAGAATATTACATAAACTAATATAATAAATTGATAAAATACAACATTTGGCATAAATATTGCTTTACATAATTAATGTGGTTAAAAGCAAATAAAAATGACAGATGAATTTTAGGAGGTATAAATTTATGGCACGTTTTACTTTACCTAGGGACTTATATCATGGAGAAGGGGCGCTGGAAGTACTTAAAACCTTAAAAGGTAAAAAGGCTTTTGTAGTTGTTGGTGGAGGATCAATGAAAAGATTTGGTTTTCTTAAACAAGTTGAAGATTATTTAGCAGAAGCAGGAATGGAAGTAGAATTGTTTGAAGGAGTAGAACCAGATCCATCGGTAGAAACAGTAATGAAGGGTGCCGAAGCAATGAGAAACTTCGAGCCTGATTGGATAATTGCTATGGGTGGAGGTTCACCAATAGATGCCGCAAAAGCTATGTGGATATTCTATGAATACCCAGACTTTACTTTTGAACAAGCAGTTATTCCATTTGGATTGCCAGAGCTTAGACAAAAAGCTAAGTTTGTAGCTATTCCATCAACAAGTGGTACAGCTACAGAAGTTACAGCATTTTCAGTTATAACGAATTATACAGAAAAGATTAAGTATCCTTTGGCTGATTTTAACATAACTCCAGATATAGCAATAGTTGACCCAGTATTAGCTCAAACTATGCCAAAAACATTAACAGCTCATACTGGAATGGATGCACTAACTCATGCTATAGAAGCATATACTGCATCACTTAGATCAAATTTTTCTGACCCTTTGGCAATCAAAGCCTTACAAATGGTTCAAGAAAATTTAATTAAATCATTTGAAGGAGACAAGGAAGCTAGAAACTTAATGCATGAGGCTCAATGTCTAGCAGGAATGGCATTTTCTAATGCGTTACTTGGAATAGTTCATTCAATGGCTCACAAGGTTGGTGCTGTATTCCATATTCCTCATGGGTGTGCAAATGCTATATTCTTACCATATGTAATTCAATATAATAGAACAAAATGCGAAGATAGGTATGCTGATATTGCCAGAGCATTAAAATTAGAAGGAAATACAGATACAGAATTAACTGATTCATTAATTGGAATGATTAATAAAATGAATAGTGACTTGAATATTCCTCATTCAATGAAAGAATATGGAGTTACAGAGGATGATTTTAAAGCAAATCTTTCATTCATTGCTCATAACGCAGTGTTAGATGCATGTACAGGATCAAATCCTAGAGAAATAGATGATGCGACAATGGAAAAACTATTTGAATGCACATATTATGGAACAAAGGTTGAACTATAATACTTAGTATTTATATATAAATGTAAAAACATAAGAATAAAGCAATATGATTGTATAAATCAATGATTTTGATTTTCATAATAAAAAGCTCTCTATCGAGGGCTTTTTATTATGAAAAAAATTATCGGAAAACAATAATATTTATTGTTATTTTTTTATTTAAATGATAAAATTACTTTAATATTAAGAAAATAACAATTGTTACGAAATGATTAGGGGTCATATAATGTAATTTAATGCAATAATATAGAAGAATGTGATGAGTTATTTTCATTAAATGCTTTAGTAGTTTATACTTAAAGTTACAAAAGGCCGGTTCAAACTTAATAGTTTTAATTGGTCTATTATTATATTTTAGTAGGAGTAAATATTAAATAATTAAACGATTAAATTAAGTTTTCGATGCTTAAAGGGGGATAAAATATGATTAATAATTTAAAAGTTAAACAGAAAATTTTCTTATTTTCAGGGATAATGATTTTATTGATTATCTTTATGGGGGGAATTGGATATTATTATAATTTGCAATCAAATTATAATGTAACATCTATGTACAAAGAGAGATTGCTTCCAGTAGAGTGGCTAAATGATAATAGGAACCAATCAAGAGCAATAGAAGCAGATACATATAATATTATTTTGAACGTAAAAGATACTGAAGAACAAAATAAGAAATTGAATGATATTAAAGATAGAGTAAAGGCATATGATAAAAACTGGCAGGCTTATAAAGAAACTGAGCTTGAACAATTTGAATTAGAAACCGTACCATTAGTTGAGAATGATCTTAAAGAATATAGAGCGACAAGAGATGAAATTATAAAATTAGCTATGGAAGGAAAGCAAGAAGAGGCTTTGGAAAAATATAAATCAATAACTGGGAAAGTAGATGAATTTCAAAAAAACTTAAAAGCTTTGGCGACATATAATGCTGATAAAGCACAAGAAATAAATATTCAAAATAACAATAGTTTTAATTATTCTAGAAATATTTTTATGGTATTAGGTTTTTTGTCCGTAGTGATAGCCACTACTTTATCAGTTATTATATCTAAAACAATTGCTAATCCATTGAAATTATCAGTAGAATGCATTAGAGTTTTAGCCAAGAGAGATTTTACAGTATCAGTTCCTGAGCTACTTTTAAAAAGAAAGGATGAAATGGGGGAGCTAGCTAATTCCATATTTTTAATGAAAAATGATATTAGTATTTTAGTGAAGGAGATAATGGAAAGATCACAGGATATGAACGCCTCTAGTCAAGAACTTTCTGCTACTGTGGAGGAATTAACAACAACTGTAGAGAGCATAGACGCATCAATTAGAAATATATCAAATGATTTGCAAGAAACAAGTGCATCATCAGAAGAAATAAGCGCATCTATTCAGGAAGTGGATTCCAACATTAATTTGCTATCAAGTAAATCAATGGAGGGAAGTAATAATGCGAGTAAATCAAAAGAAAGAGCCACAGAAGTACAAAGCCAAGGTAAAGCATCATTAGAGGAAGCAAGAAGATTATATGAAGAAAAGAGAGAAAAGGGGGTTAAAGCAATTGAATCTGGCAAGGTTGTAGAAGATATAAAGGCCATGGCAGATACTATAGCTGATATATCAGAGCAAACAAACTTACTTGCTCTTAATGCGGCAATTGAAGCAGCGAGAGCAGGAGACCATGGAAAAGGTTTTGCAGTGGTAGCAGAAGAAGTTAGGAAGTTAGCGGAAGGGGCATCCCAGGCGGTTACTATTATAAAAGATACAATAGTAAAAGTACAAGCTGCGTTTAGAAATCTTTCTGATAATAACGTAGAAGTATTAGATTTTATAAAAGAAGATGTAAATTCCAAATTTGAGGATATGAAGAATATGGGAAATCAATATTATAATGATGCTGAATTTGTAGCAAATATGTCTGAAGAAATAGCTTCTATGTCAGAGGAACTTACAGCAACAATTCATGAAATAACTAATGTGGTACAGAATACAGCTGAAATTGCACAGAAATCATCTGAAAATGCTGAAACAATAAAAGATAGTGTAAGTGAAACAACAAGTGAAATAGAGCAGGTAGCAAAAGCTGCACAACAGCAGGCGCTGTTAGCAGAAAAGCTAAATGAAGTTGTAAACCAATTTAAGGTATAAGCAATTATAATTAATAAATTTATTTAAAAATTATATTATTTAAAATGAAGATAGCGCTTTCAAGATGAAGTGCTATCTTTTTTTATAAACTATTTTTTCATTTGATGAGAGATCTATCTTGTCTAATTACATTAGTGTAAGTCTACAAGTAAATCTTTTATAATGATGTTTACTTAAATTGTATATAATTTGTAATTAGAATGTAACAAAACTGTGACAATTATTTTCTAGAATATAAATATAGATTTAAGAGAGTTTACAACTCAACATTTAATTTATGAATAATATTTGAGGTGATAAATATGAATGATAAAATAGTTTATTCTATTATAGTACCTTTATATAATGAGGAACTTGTCATAAATCAAAGCTACAAAAGACTTAAGGAAGTTATGGATTCCATAAATGAAAGTTATGAAATTGTATTTGTAAATGATGGGAGTAAAGATAGAACAAGAGAAATAGCAGAAGAAATATGTAGCAGAGATGAGAATATAAAACTTATCAATTTTTCAAGAAATTTTGGTCATCAAGCAGCGATAACAGCAGGGATGGATTTAGCATTAGGAGATGCAATTATTGTGATAGATGCTGATCTTCAAGATCCACCAGAAGTAATGCTTAAAATGATTGAAAAATGGAAAGAAGGCTATGAGGTTGTCTATGGAAAAAGAGTAAAGAGAGAAGGGGAAACCTTTTTTAAAAAATTTACTGCAAGAGTATATTATAGATTATTAAGAAGCATGACAACAGTTGATGTTCCGGTAGATACAGGAGATTTCAGACTTATAGATAGGAAAGTTTGTAATACGCTAATAGCTTTACCAGAAAGAAATAGATATGTAAGAGGACTTGTGAGTTGGGTTGGCTATAAGCAGACTTATGTTGAGTTTATAAGACAGGAAAGATTTGCAGGAGAAACTAAATACCCTTTAAAAAAGATGTTTAAGTTGGCATGTGATGGTATAACATCACTATCATATAAGCCACTTATTATTGCAGGACATTTTGGAGCTCTAGCTTTGTTAGTTGGAATAGTTTTAATGTTTGTTGATATTATTAAGTCTATAATTAATAAAAGTAGTTTATTGAACATTACAATGATGGTAGGAATTAACATGATGATGTTTGGAGTAGTTTTAGGTTGTATTGGAATAATGGGGCAGTATATTGGAAGAATATTTGATGAAAGTAAAGGCAGGCCAATTTATATAATTTCGAGTACAACAAATTATAATAGATCAAGTAAAAAATATAATATTATTAATCTAGAGAAAAAGACATTATAGAGGGGGAACGAATTTGAAGAAATTAAAATTAACTAAAGAGAATATAAGTATATCTTTAATTTTAATATTATCTGCGATATTGAATTTTGCTAATATAAGAATTGAAGGATATGGTAATAGTTACTATGCTGCTGGAGTAAAGAGCATGACTATGAATATTAAAAATTTCTTTTTTGTATCCTTCGATCCAGGGAGTTTTGTTACAATTGATAAACCGCCAATGGGATTTTGGATACAGGCTTTATTTGCTAAGATACTTGGATTTAGCGGATGGAGTATATTATTACCGCAAGCATTAGCTGGAGTAATTTCAGTTTATCTTGTATATTTTCTAGTGAAAAGATCTTTTGGGAGTGTAGCGGGACTTATTTCAGGATTATGTCTTTCAGTAACTCCAGTTTTTGTAGCAGCAAGCAGAAACAACACCATAGATAACTTGCTTGTCTTAACACTGCTCTTTGCTTGTTTGGCTCTTACAATAGCTGCTGAAAGTGGAAAGGCTAAATATCTTTATCTAAGTTTAATACTTGTTGGAATTGGTTTTAATATAAAAATGCTAGAAGCATATATGATTGGACCAGCAATTTATATAACATACCTTCTTTCTTCATCTATAACATTAAAAAAGAGAATAACTCATGTTGTTATAGGGACATTTATTCTTTTGTCAGTATCACTGTCTTGGGCATTAATTGTAGATCTAGTGCCAGCACAAAATAGACCTTATATTGGTAGCAGTACAGATAATAGTGTTATGGAACTTATAGTTGGTCACAATGGATTAGAAAGACTTGGACTTGGCAGTAAATCAAATAAGGGACCTAATGCTAGTAATAATAAAAAAGATGATAGACAAATGCAATCATACAATAATATCGAGATAAGTAATGATCAGAATAAACAAGTGAGTAAAGGAAATTCTAATGGAATTGGAAGTGAGTTACAAAACAGAGATGGACAAGATAATGAAAGTGTGAAGGAAGCGCCTAATGGAGGAATGCTAGGTGGAGGCCCAGGGGGACAAGGAGGACTTCAAGGCTCTTTTGGAGGACAGACAAAAGCAGGAATAACAAGATTATTTTCTAAAAATAGTTTATCTGATCAAATAGTTTGGTTTTTACCACTTGCATTATTAGGTTTTGTAGCTGGTGCTATAAAAGAAAAACTAAGATTAAAGTTAGATAATAAAAGAAAAATATCGTTAGCATTATGGATCATATGGTTAGTGCCTGAATTCATCTATTTTAGCTACACAACAGGTTTGTTCCATCCATATTATTTAACAATGATGGCACCGCCAGCAGCAGCATTAGCTGGAATTGGAATAGTAATAATGTGGAAGCTTTATAATGAAAAAAAATGGGCATCATGGTTATTACCAATAACGTTAATTATAGAAGGTTTTGTTAATATGATGATGTTATCTTATTTTTCAAATAACCTATCAGATAGTGTAAGAAAAATAATTTTAATAGCCTTGTTACTATGTTTTTTAACTTCATTAATATTAGCAATATTAAATTTATTGAGCTTTATTAGAAGAAAAAATGATACTAATTTAAGTGATAATAAGGACATACACTTGAAAAAGATATTGCTAGGAATTTCTATGGTTAGTATTTTAACAGTACCATTTATTGGATCAAGTTCAGCAATTACTCATAGTGTAAATAGTACTATTCCCACTGCTGGATTGGAACTTCTTTCAAACAGTGAAAGAGGCGGAGCAAGTTTTGGCAAGGAAAGAAGTGACAATGGTAAAAATTCGAAGTTGCTTGATTTCTTAAAAAGTAATATAACAACTGAAAAATATTCACTTGTCGTACCATCATCACAAAGCGCTGATAGTATAATAATCCAAACTGGTGAACCAGTAATGGCTCTTGGTGGATTTTCAGGATCTGATAAAATTCTTTCTTTAGACGAATTTAAAGAGATGGTTAAGAATGGAGAAGTAAGATATGTACTCACTGGGGGCATGGGCAGAGGCGGAAGTAGTGAAATTTTAAATTGGGTTGCTGAAAATGGAACGTTAGTTCCGGAAAGTCAATATAAGGATGTTGTATCAAATGATGAACAAAATGTTAAAGACAGTAACGACATAAAAAATAAATCCAAAAATGAAAATCAAAATACCAATTCAGTAAGGCAGGATATGGGAGGACCAGGAGGAAATAATTCGGAACAATTATATGATTTAAAGGATGAATCAAATATTTTAAAATAAGTTTTTTCAAATAAAAAGGGCATGCATTCGTGCAAGTTATTAAAATTTAGCTACACAAAGACTAAAGAGTTTAGCTCTTAAGGCGATTTTAAAGCTGATTTTTATAGTTTAATATTTGCAGAAGCAAGCCCTTTTTTATTACATTTAAAATTTTAGTAAGTCAAGGGCTTGATTAGGATTAAAATGTAGAAATTAAATTGCAGCATATATTTAGATATCGTGAAAGGAAACAATAGTAATGAGCGAAGTAAACTTTAAAAAATATATATTTAGAATAGGGTTGGCTTTTATATTATTAGTATCAATGTTTTCTAGCATTTATGCGATAAAAAATTATAAAAGCGATAATATTATGGAACAAAGTGGTGGATTTAAAAGGACTTTAAATATTAAAAATAGTGAGAATTTACCAGATAATATACCTTCCTTAAATAATAGTGAACCTGATTTACAGAATAATAATATTAAAAGTGATAATAATCAATATGATTCGAAAGGAATAGTTTCACCAAATGCAGATTCATTTGAGATAGGCATGAATGACAAACCACAGAAAGATGATAATATAGGATCAAATGAAAGTCGGGATAATCAATTTGACTCTAATAGAAATAAACAGAGAGAAAAAAATAAAAATGCTAAACAAGGAGAGTTCAATGGCAATATTCAAAGAGGGGGAGTTGATGATAGATATCTTTTAAGTATCACAATATACTCAGTATTATTTCTAATTGTGTCATGTAGTGTTTACTGTTTAGTTAAACGAAAAAATATAGAATTTAATTATAAAGATGAAAAATTATTAATAATTACATTAGTATTTACAGGAATCTTTTTAAGAATCTCGGCTTCCACACTTATAAATGGACATAATGATATTAATTTATTTAAAAATTGGGCAGAAACTGCGGCAAACGGTTTTACACAATTTTATGCTAATGCTAGACAAGCCGATTATCCACCTGTATATATATACATATTAGGGTGCATAGGAAAAATTGCAAATATACAAGTATTTAATTTGTATTATATATTATTACTTAAAATTCCATCTATAATAGCAGATGTTGTGACAGCCTATTTTATATATAGGATTGGGAAAAGGTTTCTAAATGCAGTAACTAGTATTTTTTTGGCCACATTTTACATCTTTAATCCAGCAATTTTTATAGATTCCACATTTTGGGGACAAGTTGATTCTTTATTTACATTACTCATTGTTATTTCGATATATCTGTTATATGAAAAAAAATATGTATTTTCATCAGTAATGTTTGCATTATCTGTATTTATGAAACCACAGGGAATTATATTTCTTCCAGTACTTTTCTTTGAATTAGTTAGACAAAGAAAAATTAGAAATTTTATATATGCTGCAGTTTCAGCGGTAGCAACTGTAATTGTAATTATAATTCCTTTTTCGGTAAACGAACAAAGTCCAACTTGGATTTTTAATCTCTATTTAAAGACAATATCAGAATATCCATATGCTTCTGTAAATGCGTTCAATTTTTTTGGTTTAGTAGGGGCAAATTATAAAAATGATAATACTACATTTTTTATATTTAACTATCATACAATTGGAATTATGTTTATAATTCTAACAACTTTAATTGGCTGGATTATATATATAAAAGGGAATGATAGAAAGTATATTTCAGCAATATCCTTACTTCAAATTGCAGGAGTATTTACGTTTTCGGTTGGAATGCACGAAAGATACTTATTTCCAGCGGTAGCATTATCAATTTTAGCATTTATATATTCAAAAGACAGGAGATTTTTTATAATGGCTATTGGGTTTAGTATTACTAGCTATATCAACATCTCCACGGTTTTCTTCAAAACAAACACATCAGTTTTTGCGGTTTTATTGAAAGTAACTTCATTATTTAATGTAATATTAGTTTTATATTTAGTAAAAGTTATTATAGATAACACTGTTAAAAAATTTTCTTTGAAAATTGATAATAAGGAGAGTGAATTGTTATGAACGTAAGAAAAGCTGTAATACCTGCAGCTGGCCTTGGAACTAGGTTTTTGCCAGCAACTAAAGCCCAGCCAAAAGAAATGTTACCTATAGTAGATAAACCTACTATCCAATATATAGTAGAAGAAGCAGTTGAATCTGGCATTGAGGAAATACTTATAATAACAGGGAGAAATAAACGGGCCATAGAAGATCATTTTGATAAATCTGTAGAGCTTGAAGATGAGCTTGAGAATAGTAAAAAAGACGAGTTGCTTAAGATGGTACAAAGTATATCTAATATGGTAGATATTTACTATACACGTCAAAAAGAACCCAAAGGACTTGGAGATGCAATAAGTCATGCTAAAAATTTTGTTGGAAATGAACCTTTTGCAGTAATGCTTGGTGATGATATAGTTGATAATGAAGTTCCATGCTTAAAACAATTGATAAATTGCTACGATAAATATAAGACTTCAGTATTAGGCGTTCAAGAAATCTCTGAATGTAATATACCGAAATATGGAATAATAAAAGGGATAGAGATTGATGATGGACTTTATAAGGTTAGTGATATGGTAGAAAAGCCTAAAATTGAAGAGGCACCATCTAACATAGCTATTTTAGGTAGATATATAATAACGCCAGATATATTTGATATACTTGAAAGTACCAAACCAGGAAAATCAGGAGAAATTCAATTGACAGATGCGTTAAAAGAATTAACAAGGCAAGAAGCAGTATATGCTTATTGCTTTGAAGGAAAAAGGTATGATGTTGGTGATAAGTTAGGATACCTTCAAGCTAATATAGAATTTACTTTAAAACGCGATGATTTAAGGGATGATTTTATAACTTACTTGTCAGATTTAAGAGATAGAAGTGTTAATCTAGATTTGATTCATTAAAACGTAATACATTGTCTAGATGATGCAAACTTTATATAATTTTCCCCGTTTGTATAAAAATATTTTATAAATAAATTAATATATCAATAGTTAGGAAAAACAAATTTATAGTATGAGTATAGTTAATTAATGTTGGGTATATTAGTAACGTAAGATAAAAAGTAATCAAAGGAGGAGAAATATGAGTAGTTCAACTATGACTATTGCGACTAAAAAAAAGTTAGAACATAAGGATCAGAATGCTATAATAACGAATTCAACATCTGAAACTATTATTGTATATGGACCAAGAAGAGAAACAGATGGAGGAAACTATGATAATTCGTGGTATGTTCTCCACTCAGGAGAAACTATTCCTAGTGATTGGCAATGTGATGGAATTTTTATTCCTAAGGATAGAAAATTTATGCAAATGAGCGATGAAACTATACAAGGTCCAGTAGCTGTAAAGTTTGGAAGCTTGATGCCAGTTACAGTAATACAGGATGGAGAAGTATATATAGAAAAAGGTAGTCACAATGAAGGCGTGTTCCATAAATCTGAAATAGATTGGGATGTACCAGACTTTGATGCGGAGTATTGCCAAAATATAAGCATGGCAGCATATCAAATCCAACCCAATAAGAGGTTTTAAATCTTTCTTAAAAATAAAAATCCATGGATTACTTCTTAGTAATACGTGGATTTTTTAAATAAAAAATTAGATAACATAAAATTAAAATTGAAAGTCTTGCAAATAAACAAATATTTGTGGATTATCACTATAAATATATAAGGGCAAAGGAGTGAAAAAAATGTCAAAAGCTTTATTTGTAAATATGTTAGGTCACGGACATGTTAATCCAACTATAGGAATAGTTAGGGAGCTCATAAATAGGGGAGAAGATGTTACATATATAGCAGGAGAAGAGTTTAGAGATAAAATAGAAAAAACAGGTGCTAAGTTTATTGGGCATAAAAATTTATTTGATTTATCTAGTTTAATTACCAGTAGTTTAAATTTAGAAACTAATGAAAAACTATTGAATGCCCTTAATACTTTTAAAGAAATAATCGAAGAGATCTTCAAATTAGATGAAAAATTTGATTATATTATTTACGATTCTTCGTTTGTATTAGGTGGAGAAGTGGGAAGAGTATTAAATATACCAACAATTTCTTCTAGTAGCATTTTTGCAATAAATGAAAAAATAATAAAAAGTTTGTTAGATCTACCAATCTCACAAGAATTTAAGTTAAAGATGGAAGGAGCTAAGCCAAAGATTAAAGAAATTCTAAGCAGTCATAATTATGTGGAATTTGTCAATGAATTACAAGAGAAGTATAATATAAAGTTTCCTAGCATGGTAGATAGATCTGGAAAGAAAGGCATGCTTAATATTGTATATACATCTAAGTACTTTCAACCATATAGCGAAAGTTTTGATGAAAGTTATAAATTTATTGGGTCATCAGTAATAGATAGAAAAGAAAGTATCGACTTTGATTTATCAAATGATGAGGATAAGAAGGTAATTTATATATCTCTAGGAACTATATTCAATAATTCTACTGAATTCTATGAGTGTTGCTTTAAAGCTTTTTGCAATATGAATGTAAAAGTTATTATGTCTGTAGGCAGGAAAATTGATATAAGTATGTTTAAAAATATTCCATCCAACTTTATAGTTCGTAACTATGTACCACAATTAGAAGTATTAAAATATGCAGATGTATTTATCACTCATGGTGGTATGAATAGTACAAATGAAGGCTTATACTTTAACATACCATTAATTTTAATACCTCAATCAGTTGATCAACCTTTTGTAGCTAATAGGGTGGCTGAGCTTGGCGCAGGAATTGTCATAGAAAAAAATAGAATTACGCCGGAAGCGCTAAATAAATGTGTAGCTGAGATACTATCAGATGATAATTTTAGGCTTAACAGTGAGAAGATAGGTGAATCTTTAAGGGAAGCAGGAGGATATAAAGTTGGAGTTGATGAAATAATAAAGCTAAAAGATTCTATGAAATAGTATTTAACTATTGATAAATTAAATTTAATTGGTTTGGATTTATTGTATATAAAAATAGGGTGTTAGAATATCGCAAATTCATTTGAATTATGCGATATTTATTTTATGCTTTAGCATTCGGAAAACCACTCAATAACATGGTGGTCTTGAGATTAATAAATTGTAATTTATATTGAAGAAGTTCGCATTAAATGAAATATAATATTATAATTTATGTAGTAAATTTATTATAATATTTCGAAAATGAATAAAGCTTATATATGATTTAAGTATTAGGCTTATATTAATTGAATAGGAGATGTAATATGGAATTAAGAGATATATACAATAGTAAAGGCTATAAAACTGGATTAAAAAAAGAACGTTCTGAAAATCTAGAAGATGGAGAATATTATTTGGCAACTGAAGTATGGATAATTAATAGTGACAGCCAAATATTAATTCAACAAAGATCAAGTACTAAAGATATACTTCCTAATATGTGGGGGCTAACTACAGGATGTATGGTTAGCGGAGAGGATACATCAGAGGGCGCTTTGAGAGAAGTTAAGGAGGAGATTGGATTATCTCTTGAAAAAGATGAATTAAATTTTATTCGTAGAATATTTCGTCAAAATTCTATTTGGGATATATATTTTGTATATAAGGATATTGAATTATCCAAGTTAATTCTTCAAAATGAAGAAGTTAGTAACGTAAAGCTTGTCTCTATTGAAGGGTTTAATAATATGCTTTTATCTGGAGAGTTATTTGAATATCCAGAAATTTATGATATTTTATCGCTAATTAAGAATAAAATTATTGAATGTTAGGGATAGTTGGTTATTTATATTAAATAAGACAAGATAATTTATAATACATATATCAATATTTGTTTATTTTGAGATAACAGAATGATCTGTGACATGTTTGTAACAAAAATCAGCTACAATAAGAATAATTAGATATTTTTGTGGAGGGATATAATGAAGGGGAAAAGGATACTAGTTGTTGATGACGAACCATTGATAAGAAAACTTGTAACAGATTTTCTAAAAAAACAAGGGTATTTAACAATTGAGGCTGGTGATGGAAAGAAAGCTATGAATTTGTTTTCTAGTGACGAAAATATAGATTTAATAATTCTTGATGTCATGTTGCCAGAATATGATGGTTTCACTGTATGTAGAGAGATAAGAAAGAAATCTAAAGTTCCGATTATTATGCTGACGGCAAGAGGAGAGGAATTTGATGAAGTTTTTGGTTTAGATATTGGAGCTGACGAATATATATCAAAACCATTTAGTCCTAATATACTAATAGCAAGGGTTAATGCTGTTCTGAGGAGAGCAAATTCAGAAGAGAGAGGTAAGGAGCTCAAAGATTTTAATGGATTGACAATAGACCATAGTGCCCATCAAGTTGTTATAGATGGTGAAGTTGTTGACTTAAGTCCTAAGGAATATGAACTATTGATTTATCTTTCTGAAAATTATGGGAAAGCATTAAGTAGAGAGCAAATATTAGATAAGGTATGGGGATATGATTACTATGGGGACTTAAGGACAGTGGATACACATATAAATAGATTAAGAATAAAGTTAGATAGAAAAAGTGATTATATACAAACAGTACGTGGTTACGGTTATAGGTTTGAGGAATAAGTATGAATAAGTCATTAAGATCAAAACTTTTTTTATCGATAACTTTATTGTTAGTTTTTTTTATCTCTGCTTTATGGATATTAAATAACTTATATCTTCAGCAATACTACATTAAGAATAAAGAAAATATGCTTGAAAATAATGCAAAACATTTAGTTGATATGTACACCGGAGATCCAAATGATATCCAAGATGAATTGGATAGGACCGCTAATATAGTAGGTGGCAGTATTGATATTAGAGATAAAGATGGTAAGCTAATATATAAATCTTCAAGACGTCTACCAAATGAAAAAAATATAGTTGATAATATGGGAAATAAATTTAGACCTAATGTGGAGCCACCACCAGATTCTGATGCTCAAAATGATAAGATTAACAATACATATAGTGAGGGCAAGTATACATTTGAAAATAGAAGAGATGTTCAACTTAAAATAGACTTTCTAACTCTTGTAACCAAAATAAGTAATGGTGACATCCTTGCTATAAGAGTTCCATTAGTCTCAATAAGTGAAAGTGTTGATATTGCAAATAGATTTATATTAATTATTGGAGGAGTAATTATACTTTTAGGTAGCTTATGGGCATTTTGGTTTTCAAAAAGATTTACAAAACCAATACTAGAATTAAATAGCATAGCGCAGAATATGGCTAAATTCGATTTTGGTAAAAAATGCAATATAAATGGAAAAGATGAAATCGGACAGCTTGGACAAAGTGTTAATTATCTATCTGGAGAGCTAAGTCGGGCAATTACCGAATTGAATGTAAAGAATAAGAAATTAGAAGAAGATATAGAGAAGGAAAGAAAAATAGATGAAATGAGAAAAGAATTTATCTCAAGTGTTTCTCATGAGTTAAGAACTCCGCTATCAGTAATACAAGGCTATGCAGAAGGTCTTATAAGCAATGTTACAGAAAGTGATGAAGATAGGAAATTTTACTGTGATGTTATTATGAATGAAACTGATAAAATGAACAAATTAGTAAGAGATCTATTAAACTTATCACAAATTGAATCTGGTTATTTTCATATAGAAAAAACAGAATTTAATTTAGTATCATTAATAGAATATGTACTTAATAGATATAAATCAACTTTCGAAGAAAAAAGCATAGAAATCAAATTTGAACCCGGAGAAAGCGTGATTGTATACGGAGATATGACTCGTATAGAGCAAATACTTACAAACTACATTAATAATGCAATTAATCATGTAGACAATAATAAGATCATTATGATAACTAAGATTAGTGTTAAAGATAAAATAAGAATAAATGTATTTAATACAGGAAAGCATATACCAGATGAATATTTGGATAAGATATGGAATAGCTTTTATAAAGTAGATAAAGCTAGGACAAGAGCTTATGGGGGGTATGGCTTGGGCTTATCTATAGTAAAGGCAATAGCAGATCTTCATAGTAATGCTTATGGAGTGGAAAACACTGAAGGTGGAGTTAACTTTTGGTTTGAAATTGATAAGATGAATTTAAGTTCAGTAGCAAATTAAAAATAAAAATACAAAGGGAGTTGTCGATATATCAGATTAAAATCTGTTAGCGGCAGCTCCCTAATTTATATATAAGTTTTCAATAAGATAATTTATATAAAATAAAATTATTTATTTTATATAGCCTGATAGATTAAGATAAGTTTCGATGAACTAAATTTTCTAGAAAATACATATTATAAATTATTTTTAATTTTTATTTTGTTCGAAATACCAATGCTTGTACCAGTTAAAACACCACATAACATGGAGTAAACAATTGTAGGAATTTCAATCACATAAATACCAATAGCGGCAATAAATAATAAAGAAATCATTAAAAAGAGTATACAGAAAAATTGCTTCCATTTTTGTTGAATTTTAATTTTTGAATTTATTATATCTGTAAATTTATATTTTTCATCGAATTTTAAATAGATAGCCTGACTTAGTGTTAATAAGAATACCATGGGTAATAACTTATAAAGTAAATCTATCATATTATTTTGCCATCCTCCATAAAAGGTAGTTTAGTTATTGAGATATGTAAGTTTTAATAATAAGTATTGTTATACCTAATTATAATATAGCTAAGATAAATAGACAAATAGTGATTTATTACATTAGAGCAATTATATTCTTATAAAAGAGCATATCTAGTAGAGGACGCTATTATCTGTAGTTGTATATAATTATTCTTTTAGACATAACAAAAATAAAAAAATAAGTAAAAATAGGGACTAAATGTTTGAAAAATAAGAAAAAATGTTTTATAAAAACAAATTTAATAAAGTAAAAGTTATGATATAATTATTGTAAAATTATTACAATAATTATATTGTTAGATATTAAGAGATAGCTAAACTTATCTATATATGATTTCTATAAATTATTTAGAATTGGGATCAGTGGTTCTTTTATTCTCAAATTATTGGAATAATTACAAAGTATCTTTAAACGAAAGGAAAACAATAATGCATATAAAGGAGGAATACAGTGGGGAAAGTGTCAAGAAATATAGACAATAATAAAAAATCGACAAGAATTATTTTAAGCTGCATAGCAATAACAGCAGTATTTTTTACAAATTTTATAATGGTTGAAGCTGCACAAGGAAATAGCATTTATGAAATGAGTTCAGATAGTACTAATATGATGAAGGAACAACATAAATTTATTATTGATGCACCTATAAAATTTTACAATGATATAAAAAGAGTGGAGCAAGTAGCAGACTTCAAATTTAAAGTTCCAGATTTTTTTCCAGAGAGCTATAAAGTACAGGGCCTTCAATTTAGAAAGCTTTCCAATAAGGATAACGTTTTAGAAATAATTTATGGAAATAAAGATGGAATATGTTCACTTCAAATATCTGAACAAGATCCTTTAGAGTCACTAAAAGCGATAGAGAGTGAAAAATCTAAGGCATTAGAAAATTCTCAAGTGGAAATCTCTAAGCAGCCTATGAAAGTAGGAGATATAAATGGATTAAGTGTTATTTTAACAACCACATTTCCGGTAAAGAAAGCTATAGAAAACCAATTAAGCGAAATAAAAGCTGTTAATAATTATTTTTCATGGAAAGATGATGGATTATGGTATAGTGTGGAATATAAATCAGAGTCTAAAAGTGAAAAGAGTAGCAATAACTCATTAGAATTTTCAAGTGATGATATAAAAAATATAGTGAAATCGTTAAAATATCCTCAAGAAATAAAAGATTCAAATTATTGCATAAAGGATTTTAATGATGGAAATGTAGAAATGAACATTTATGATAGGGATGATATAGAAAAATCAAAAAATGCTCTTGGATTTGATCCTAAATTTCCGATTAGAATTAATAATGATATAAGTATAACTAACTCTATTGCTAGATTAATTGGACATTTGAATAATAACAAAGAAAAAACATGCTATGAAATAAGTAATTCGTACTCAAACAAAAATGGTTCAATAACATTTAATCAGTCCATGAACTCATCAGCTTATGATGAAATGATGAAAAATAAGTATACTAAAACTAATAAAGAAGGAAATGTAGAGCAAAAAATTCAAGAATTAAAAATTAAAAACAATCAAGTATTTAAACGTTCACAAGGAGGTATTGTACCTCAGGTTAATTATGTCTGGAAAGAAAATAACATCTATTATAGTGTAATATTTTTTATAAATATTGAAAATTGTGATGAAGTGGTTAAAGAATTTGTGGATTCAAAGCCACTAGAGTAGAATTATTTAACGAGATTATTGATAAATATGTTATGGTAAGAAGACTTTTATAAAAATAGTAGGGAATATAACAGATAGACCCTACTATTTTTTTATTCACAGGTCAATTAGCGCTAATTATAGAGGGGGTACCCCAAATTTCATTTATAAAGTTAGTGCTAATTTTAAAGTAGATTGTAGGAGATTCTCCATAGTATATATAACCATTCCTTAATATCGTAAAAGGAACATTTTTACTACCATCTTTTAAATCCAAGAATATCTTTTTACATTTATCATTATTTTTATAGTCATCTAAAGAATTCTCTATATTTTCTGGTAGATATGGAGTTGAATTGTTTAGTTCTCGAACAAAAGAATTAAGAAAACTAGGATCACTAGTTGTATAGAAGTTTTCTTTTTCATTATTCGAATTACTAAATGTTTGAATTTGAACTTTGGCATTTACGATATTTCCCGGGAGATTAAGTTTTCCGAAAAAGTCATTACCAGTAGTTATTGTAATTCCATTAAGGCACTCATAAATTTCGGGGTAATTCGTCCCATCACTTAAAGTTACATTAGTCATTATTCTAAAATCCTCGTCATATCCGTTTACGGCATATACATCAGTAATTCCTATATTAGAAATGATATTTTTAGAATAGGTGTTCATAGGATTAAAGTTATTTAATCCACCTGTTGTAGTACCGATTTTTCTGCCTAAAATATTTTTTGAGTTTTTTGAATCTATGGATATAGGGGATTTGATATATACATTTCCATTGTAAATAATTAACGGAACCATTTTTACGTATTTAGTTTTTTCTTGAATAGTTGGTATTTGGAATTTTGGAATGTACACTGCATTCGAACTAAAACTTCTCAAGGTTGAATTAAGGGATAAAGCCGCATTCTTGTTAGAATTATTATTAGTAGTGTTTGAAGTTGTTGCATATTGTGGTGAATTTATATCATTTGAAGGTGTTAAATTATTATTATTAGAATTCTGGGAAACTGGTGCTATATTTTCATTAGTGTTAATATCTCCCGAAGGTGTCTCTTTAGAATACTTAACTTTATTAGTGCTATTATTATTGTTATTGTTGGTAATTGGTGAATTATCATGAAAATTTGAACTATTTTCTATATCAGCAGAGTTTTCAGCTTTTACATTTGATTTACTATTATCAATAGTATGGTTATCATTTTTGTTAGAAACAGGAGAAGAAATTGAATTATCATTAGTGAATTTATCTAAGTCATCTTTTGAGGCATATGTCGTATTTCCCGCATCTATATTTTGGTGTTTATATGTATTATTTATAATTAGCTTAAAACTAGCGGTACCTAAAAGTATTAATAAGACAGCAGCAGCTTTTAATCCAAGTGGAGAATAATTTTTATTTATTTTTTTTCTTAATTGTGAAGCATCATTTAGTAATTCCATTTTTAGCTTGTCTTTAAATTCTTCACTTGCTTTTATTTTGGAAAAAGAGCTCTTAATTTTATTCATATTCAAAATCCTCATTTAGTATAGATTTTAGCAATTTTCGTCCTCTGCTAAGTTGTGAACCTACAGTAGATTCCTTTATGTTTAAAATATTAGAAATTTCAGAAATACTATAATTCTCATAATAATATAAAAAAACGATACTTCTATATTTTACTGGCAGGTTAAGTACTGCTTGGATTACATCATTATCCTCCTGAGTTGTATCAACAAAATCATCTTCTAATGATGTAGTATTTTTAAAATAAGAAGACTTTAATTTATCTTTACTTAAATTTATAGCAACCCTAATTAACCAGGATTTCTCATGTGTTTCGTTCTTAAAATCAGGTTGTTTTTCAAGTAATTTTATAAAAACCTCTTGGGTTATGTCTTCGGCATCACTTAAATTTTTCATATATGAATACGAAATTCGAATCAGCATATCGGAATACGTTTCTATTAAGTAATGAATGTAACCTTTTTTATTGTCCAACTCATCCATTTGATTTTTACCCCCTCCAATACTTAATACGATTTATAACAACAAAATTTTGCAAACGATAATAATTTTCTTAGTTTATGATGAATTTCAATTTATTAGAATAAGGATATAAGAGTAATAATCGTATATAGAATACTTTAAAAGATATTAATAATTTAATCAATCAAAATTCGAAAAATAATATTTTCATATATGTCTGTCATTAAACTAAATAACATATAATATAAAAGCACTTTTTCTGAAATATATTGGAGCAACTGATAGGGAGAAATCAAGGTAAAAGAAAACTCTCACTTTTTAGTAATAGAAATGAAAAAGCTGTGCAAACTTATATATGAATAACGTAGTAAGGGAGATAGATATATGAGCAAAGTATTATATATTAAAGCAAATGTAAAACCGGAAGGTCAGTCAAGAACTTTTAAAATTTCAGATAACTTCATAGATGAATACAAAAAAAATAATCTTGATGATGAAATTATTACATTAGATTTGTATAAAGAAGATATAGATTTTCTAAGAAGTAAGGATCTAGATACAGTATTCGGACCTAAAAATGACGAAAGTAAAACTCATCCAACACTTAAATATGCATATCAATTTGCAGAAGCTGATAAATATGTGATAGCAGCACCAATGTGGAATTTAAGTATTCCAGCGATATTAAAGGCATATGTTGATTATATAAGTGTAGTAGGGATCTCATTTAAATACACACAAGAAGGAGCAGTAGGACTTTTAGAAAATAAAAAGGCTGTATATATTGCAGCAAGAGGTGGATCGTATACTGAAACACCATATGAACTTGATGGTATTTATTTAAGAAGTATACTGGGCTTTTTTGGAATTAAAGATATTACCACTATCTCAGCTGAAAAATTAGATGTACAAGGAGAAAATGTTGATAAAATAATAGAAGAAGCTATCAATAGAGCTAAAGAAACTGCCAAAAGCTTCTAAATATAACAAGATCATTTATTCATTCTTAATTAGTCTAGCTATTAAATAGACTAATTAAGAATGATTAATTTAATTCTAGATATATTGAGGTTAAAATAGCATATATTTATGATATTAGTCTACTTTGCATTAATAGGAACCCAAATATATGCAACTCAATATCTCAAAAATCACATCATTTATTAAAATTACTTCTATAAGTTAGGTTGCTATCTGGAAATTCGTAATAGGTAGAACTATATCTAAGTAAATCTTTTAGGATAAACTCTTATTTGCTATATATAGCATTTCAAACTCTTTTTTATCTATTCTATTATTTCTGCGTGTAAGTGTTAGAAAAACATTCATAAATTATTAAAAAATATTTTTATGTAGCAATCATAAACTTCTACGTTGTAAAATAATTTTGTGAATATTAAACTATATTATATATGTTACAATAATAAATCTACATTTAAAGATCTAATAAGCAAAGTGTTCTATTAATATTAAAATGCAGAAACAAATATATTATAAATGGAGGAATTTTACATGAACGATAAAAGCATGGAAATTATGAAAAAAATAATTGAGGAAAAGAAGCAAAAAAATAATAGTAGTAAGAATAATCAAAAGGCAAAAAAAGTTATAGGAAAACATTCTAAAGGTGTAAAAGTGGGTAACGGTGGAGGTTTATTTGATAGGTAATAGGGCGGTAAAATAAAAATTGTATGGCGAAGGAAAACTTTAAGATGTAGCCTGAAAAGTAAGTATTTAATAATACAGTCATATTAACTAGGAGAGTATATTATAAATGAAAGGCGGAGAAACTTAATGATGATAGTAATTTCCCCAGCCAAAACTTTAGATTTTTCTAAATTTAATGAAACATTACCAATGACTAAGCCGTATTTCTTAAATGAGGCCAGAGAATTAATTGAGGAATTGAAAAAGTATGATAATTTTTCTTTGGAAAAGCTTATGAAAATAAGTCCTAAGTTAGCAAAATTGAATACTCAAAGATTTCAAAATTGGTCAGAGTCTTTAGAATTTGCAAGGCAATGTCTAGTTGCATTTAAAGGTGAAGTTTTTAAAGGACTTGATGTAGGGAGTTATACAATGGAGGATTATTTTTATGCAAATGATAACTTGAGAATCTTATCCGGACTTTATGGAGTTTTAAAGCCCTTTGATGGGATAAATTTATATAGGCTAGAAATGGCAACAAGGTTAAGTATTGGTGATTTTAAAAATCTATATGATTATTGGGGAAATAAATTAATAAATAGTATTTTGAAAGATATAGAAATACGTAAAAATAAGACCATTGTTAATTTAGCTTCTTATGAATATTTCAAAGCAATAGAAGATATTAAAACAATAGGTGATATAAAGGTTATAACACCAATATTTAAGGAATATAGAGACGGGGAATATAAAATAATAACCATAATGGCGAAAAGAGCAAGAGGGCTGATGACATCTTTTATTATAAGAAATAAAATAGAAGATTTAGAGGAATTAAGAAAATTTAATCACGATGGTTATGAATTTAATGAAGAGTTATCTAATGAGACAGACTTAGTATTTACTAGAGATATGCATAATAGGTAGTAGATAATCTTGGATTTACTTGCTTTTAGACAAGCTAATTTAATGTGTTTTACATAAAGGAGGTGAAATTAGATGATTGATATACTTTTATTAGGTTGCGGAGGCGGAATGCCTATGCCCAATAGATTTCTATCAGCTACATTGATAAATTATAGAGGTAGGAAGATCTTGGTTGACTGTGGTGAAGGAACTCAAGTATCAATGAGAATATCGAATACAGGATTTAAGTCTATAGATATTATTTGCATCACTCATATCCATGGCGACCATATTGTAGGACTTCCAGGACTTCTTGGAACGATAGGAAATAGTGGAAGAACTGAGCCAATAACAATTATAGGACCGGAAGGAATAAGAGAAACAGTAGAAAAATTAAGAGTAATAGCAAATTGGTTGCCTTATGAAATTAATATAATAGAAAATCCTAAAGAAACATTTAAATTATTTGATGATAGTATAAATTTAGATATAGATATATCAGTTCTAGAGTTAGATCATTCTTCACCATGTATAGGCTATTGCTTTTATTTTAAACGGCAGCCTAAATTTGATGTAGAGAAAGCTGAAAAGAATAAAGTTCCTAAAACTCTGTGGAATAGGCTACAAAGAAATGAAAAAAATCTTTTATTAGATGGTGTTTTATACACGAATGATATGGTAATGGGGGAAGAGAGAAAAGGAATAAAAGTTAGTATAATTACAGATACAAGACCAATTGAAAATATAATAGAATTTATTAATGATAGTGATTATTTTATTTGTGAGGGTACTTATGGAGATGATAAAGATTTACCTAAAGCTATTAAAAATAAACATATGACTTTTAGAGAGGCTGCTGATTTAGCACTAAAAGGTAATGTTAAAAAACTTTTATTAACTCATTTTGGAACGGCGATGAATGAACCAGAAGAATACTTAAGTAATGCAAATGAAGTTTTCGATAAAACTATAATTGGCTTTGATAGGTATAAAGCAACTTTAAATTTTAATGGAGATTAGTTCAGGAGAAACATAGAACTGATTTTGAATATTAGTTTTATGTTTTTTTATTTTAATATTTGATTATAATAGTATAAATGTTAATATAGTTTTGAAGCTATGCCTAGATAATAAGAAAATTAATATAGATTTAAGCTAGTCGTGTATTTGAAAAATCAAATTATATAATTTTTACATATATAAATAGCCAATGTAATAAAAAAAGAGTATAATGTTGTAGAAATTATATAATAATGGGAGACAAAAGAAAAAGGAGAAGTCAAGAAATGTTTTTTAAAAAAATATGTTATGTTTTTTATATGCTGTGGGTAAGGATAAAAGGAGTTAAGCATACATTTATTTTGAAAACTAAGGGGGATGAATTTGCTGAGGAATATGTAAGAAAAACTGCATATCTTTGGAGTAAATTCACTTTGAAAATAATAGGAATAGAATTAGATGTGACAGGTACTGAAAATATACCTGAAGAGCAATGCGTTTTTGTAGGTAATCATTCAAGTATATTAGATATAATAATATTACTTTATACAGTGAATAAGAAGATGGGTTTTATTGCTAAAAGAGAATTGTTAAAAACTCCAATACTAGGTTACTGGTTGAAAAAGAGCAAATGTGTACCTTTAGACAGAAGTAATACAAGAGCTGCTATTGCATCAATTAATGAAGCAATAGAAAATATTAAGAATGGAAGTTCAATGGTGATATTTCCAGAGGGAACTAGAAATAAAGAAGGAAAAGTAGGGCAATTCAAAAAAGGAAGTTTGAAATTAGCAACTAAATCTCAGGCTCTAATAATGCCAGTAAGTATAGATAGGGCTTCTAGAGCATTTGAGGATACTAGAAAATTTAAACCTACAAAAATAAAAGTGGTATTCGGAAAAGCTATTGATACTAAAAATTTATCAAAAGAAGAAGAGTATAATTTAGCGGAGAACATAAGAAATATAATTATAGAGAATTTAAAATAAAGAATAGTTAATAATTTTTAGGATCAAATTATTACTATTAATATTAATGCACAATTTTTAGCAAATAATTTTATCGGAAAAAGCAAATTATTTTATATTATAATTATAGATATAATTTGATTTATATTTTTTCTATGAGATTACTTAGTTGAATATTGTGCATTTGTTTTATGTTACTTTCAAATAATTTATGTGATATACTTTAAGTAAATTTTAGTAGAAGATTAAAGATAAATAATTATTATTATAAATAAACTATAAGGATGATTTGATGAAAAAGACAGTAGGCATTTTAGCACATGTTGATGCGGGCAAGACTACATTTTCAGAACAGGTGCTTTATCATACAAAAAGTATAACAAATAGAGGCAGAGTAGATCATAAAGACTCATTTTTAGATAGTCATAGTATTGAAAAAGAAAGAGGGATAACTGTATTTTCTGATCAAGGGACTTTCGAGTTAAATGGTTCTACGTATTACCTGATTGATACTCCAGGACATATTGACTTTAGTGCAGAGATGGAAAGATCTATAGAAATTATGGATTATGCAATAATCATTATAAGCGGAGTTGAAGGAGTACAGGGGCATACAAAGACAGTGTGGAATTTATTAAGAAAATATAATATACCGACTATATTTTTCATTAATAAATTAGACAGAACTGGAGCAGATAAAGATAGAGTTATAAGAGAAATAAAAGGAGATTTATCTAATGATGTGTGTTATATAGATAATGATTTTATTTATGACAGCAAAAAAGAAATTGATGAGTTCAATTTAAATGAGTATTTAATGGAATTTATAAGTGAGCATAATGATGAACTTTTAGAAAAATATATTGAAGGAAAATATAATTATGATCTTTGGATAAAAACGCTTATATCACTCATAAAAGAAAATGAAGTATTTCCATGTTTTGGAGGATCTGCACTCCAAGATGATGGAATAATAGAATTCTTAAATATTATTGATAAATTAACATATACAGAGTATAAAAGTAACGAAAGATTTTCTGGGCGTGTATATAAAATTCGTCATGATGAAAATGGAAATCGTGTAACTTTTATTAAAGCTTTAAAAGGAAAGTTAAAGATTAGAGAGGAAGTAAGATATAGTGGTAAATTCGTAAAAGAATTAGATCATGTGCAAAATAATTCTAACGAAATTACTGAGAAAATAAGCAGTATAAGAATATATAATGGGAAAAAATTTAAAGCAGTGGATGTTGTAGAAGCTGGAGATTTATTTGCTGTGACAGGTATTTCAAAGGTAGTAGCAGGAGATGGTATTGGGGACCTAAAAGAAAAAACACAATACGAAATGACTCCAACCTTAATGTCTAAAGTGATTTTTGATAAAAATTACAATGCTCGTGAAGTTTTAAGATATTTCAAGGTGCTAGAATCAGAAGACCCATCACTAAATGTTACATGGAATGAAATTCTTCAAGAAATCCATGTACATGTAATGGGGAAAATTCAGCTAGAGGTATTGAAGGAGTTAGTTAAAGAAAGGTTTAGTTTAGTAGTTGATTTTGGTAAGTGTCAAATTATTTATAAGGAGACTATAGCAGAAGAATCTATAGGTCGTGGACACTTTGAGCCATTAAGACACTACGCAGAAGTGCATCTTAAACTTGAACCATTGCCAAGGAATAGTGGAATTGTTTTTGAAAATAAATGTCATGACGATGATTTGACTCAAGGAAATCAGAATTTAATTAGAACACATATTTTTGAGAGAGAGCATCATGGTATATTAACAGGATCATCTATAACAGATATAAAGTTAACACTATTAACTGGAAGAGCCCATAATAAGCATACTTGCGGAGGGGATTTTAGAGAGGCGACATTTAGGGCATTAAGGCAAGGACTAGAGAAAGTTAAAAATATACTATTGGAACCATATTATAAATTTGTAATAGAAGCCTCTAATGAACATGTAGGAAGAATTTTAGCAGATATTCAAAAACTCAGTGGAACTTTTGAACCTATAGAGATGCTAGAAAATAAAGTGATAATAAATGGGAGGGGGCCAGTCTCAACATTTATGGATTACAGTATGGAAGTTATAGCTTTTACAAGAGGGAAAGGAAGCATAAATTTGATATATGATGGATATAATTTATGCCATAATAGTGAAGAAGTAATAGAAACTAAAGCATACAATAAAAACGCTGATATTGAATATACGTCAACATCAGTATTTTGTTCGCATGGTCAAGGTTATTTGGTCACATGGGATAGAGCTGATGCGGAAATGCATATTGAATTTGATGCATAAATAAGTTACTATAGTAAATTTGCATTTAGGTAATTACTCATTTTAATAATTATAATGCAAATTTAATAATTTGGAGAGAAAATGAAATATAAATTTGAGTTTGAAAAGAAGATTATAGAATTTGAGTTAATTCGGAGAAAAAGAAAAACTATATGTATTAAAATTGAAGAAAGTGGAGAAGTTGTTGTTAGTGCTCCTTTAAAAACTAACAAAGAATATATTATGTTAGTTGTGAAAAAAAGGTCAGATTGGATTTTTGAAAAACAGAAAGAAATGATCCAAAGAAATTTAAAAAAGATTAAGAGAGATTTTACGCCAGGAAGCACATTTATATATTTAGGAAAAGAGTATTCTTTTAATTTGATTTTTGATGAAAAAATAAAAAACATATCTATTCAACTTGGTGAAAATTCGAATAATGTATATAGAAATGGTGAAGAGCTATTAGGAGATATAGATATCAGTAATAAAGAAAAAAGTTTTATAATACACACAAATACAATTGAGATGGAAAAATTAAGGGCAGCATTTGAAAAGTGGTATAGGAAAGAAACTTTAGAGATTGTCACACAAAGAATAGATTATTACTCAAAGAATTTTAGAGACAGGGTTACAGGTATAAGAGTTAAGGAACAAAAAAGAAGGTGGGCAAGCTGCACATGGAAAAATGTTATTCTATTTAATTGGAGATGCAGTATGGCAAGACCTGATGTGTTAGATTATATTGTTGTACACGAAATGTGTCATATGGACCACAGGAATCATTCAAAGGATTTCTGGAATAGGGTTCATGAAATAATGCCGGATTATAAAGCGAAACATGAATGGCTTAAAACAAATGGATTAAATATGTATTTATAAGATATAACACTGTGAAATATAATATGTAGATCTAGAGGTAACGCTTTGTTTTTTTGTATGTTACCTCTTTTTATGATCACATAGTTTGTAGATTAGCTTATATAACATTTTCGTCTACTTGTGTAGGTGTTTGTGTAGATGCATCTATATGCAAATTGTACGCTAGACCTAAGACAACTAAAAGCCCCCCGATAATTTTGGCTAATGGAATAGTATTTTGTATTACACAATCCAAAATGATTCCAGTAAAAAGTTGTCCAATAAATATTAATAAAGTAGCATAAAATGAAGACATCTTTGGTGTTATAACACTAGATAAGATGACAACAATTACTCCTAATAGTCCACCTAAATAAGCATAAAGTGGAAGAGTGTGAAATTGTTCAAGTGATAATTTATCTTTTATAATAAGAAATAATAATATTGATGCAACTAAACCAGTAATATAATTAAAAAAGCTTGATTGTACTAACCCTACCTTCTCAGAAAGTCTAGTGTTTAGAATTCTTGAAATTACTACAATAGCGCCAGCTGCTACCGAAATTAAAACAAAAAACATATTAATAATCGCTCCCTTCTTTTAAAAAAATGACATGATAAAAATTCCAGCTGTTATAATTAAGAGTCCTATAAATTTCTTCTTATTAAAGCTAGACTTTGGTACATCTAAGAATCCATAGTGATCAAAAGCTAATGAAGTTAATAGTTGGCCTAGAAGTCCTAATGCAACAGGAAGAGAAACTCCAAGAGCTGCATAGCTTAAGTTATTAAACATAACGGTGAAAACACTAATAGCCCCAGCAATATAAAGATATAATGGTAAATTATTCTTAAAAGTAATTTTAATCTTTTTAAAGATAACTATTCCTATAACAATTATCAATCCTACAAAGTGAATTACAATTAAGGAAGAATAGTTGCCAAGTCCGTCAGATAATTTGGCGTTGAAAGCAATCATAATAGTTATAAGTACGCCTATTAGTAATGATAAAATATTATACATAAGTGCTATCTCCTTAAATAAATTTATTATTTTGTTTATAAATAGTTTTAAGAGTTATTTTTAAAGGAAAGTTGCTCTTTATATTGTAAATTACTATAATGAGATTTATATAGGACAAATGTCATGTTTAAAATTAATTTTTTATTCAATAGTTATTAGGAGTTGACTTCATTGATAAAGATAGAAGATAATATTAGGCTTTCAGAATATATAAATAAAAATAAATTAGAAAACCTATTTTCAGAAGATATGGGAAGATATATGGAACTATATATGTTTAATAAAAATGAATATATCTGTAGGGAAGAAGAGATTTTAGAAAATATGTATTTTTTAGTTGAGGGAAAAGCTAAAGTTTCTAAGCATCTAGAAAATGGTAAATCACTATTAATATCTTTTTATAGTCCCATTACAATAATTGGAGATGCTGAATTTGTGAGAAATAATCCAACTGATTGCAGTGTTCAAGCAATTAAGGACACTTACTGTATAGGAATTAGATTTGATATTGTGAGAAAAATTTTAATAAATGATTGTAAGTTTTTGGTGAATTTATGTAGCTATTTAAGTGAGAAATTAACAAATGGAAGTACTAATACTTCAATAAACTTATTATATCCTCTTGAGAATAGGCTTGCTAGTTATATAATTGCATTCTCTGAAATTGAAAATTCGAATACTAGAAAAATTGTATTTAGAGAAAACTATATTGAAATAGCAGAATTATTAGGAACAAGTTATAGGCATTTAAGTAGAACATTGAATAAGCTTTGCTTAGAAGGCATTTTGAAAAGAAACAATAAGGAATACTTCATTCGGGATTTTGATAAATTGCTGTATTTAGCAGGAGATTTATATAAATAGCAGGTTATTAAAAATATTTGCTTAGTTTTAAGATCTATTCGCATCTAATGAGAAGAAATTGTGTTTTGAGTTTGTGGGTACATAAAAATTACAATCAAATATAAAAATATAAGTATCTATTTATATTTAAAGAGAGATAAAGACGCATTGGATTATATCAAGAAAGATTAATTCTCTAATAAAAACGCATAAAGGAAAGTTATCCTCTGCTAACTTTTAAATAATATTTAGCAGAGGATTTTTATTTATTGCTTTTTAAAAATACTGAAACTCTAAATTTTATATTTCTACATTTCGTCTTCTTATTTTAAATCCAATTATATCCTCAATTTCATTGACGTCTCTCATATTTTTAGGATCTACAAACATGCATGTATAGCCGCTCTCACCAGCTCTTCCAGTTCTGCCAATACGGTGTATATAGCTTTCCACGTTTTCAGGAATATCATAATTATAAATATGGGTTATGCCACTTATATCTAGTCCTCTTGCAGCAACGTCAGTAGCAATTAAGTATTGAATTTCTGCATTTCTAAAAGATTTCATTATTCTCTCTCTTTTATTTTGAGGAATGTCACTATGTAATTTTTCGCAATTATATTTGCGAGTGTGTAGAACTACTTCAAGTTCATCAACTCTTCTTTTAGTTCGACAAAATATAATAGCCATAAATGGATTGTCTTCATCTAAAACTTTGCATAAAGCGTCTCGTTTTTTTCTATCGGTAGTTTCAACAATATCCTGCTCAATAGCATCTAAAGTTATATCGTCTTGTTTTATGAATACTTCAATAGGATCTTTCATGTATTTATAAGCTAGCTTTTTTACAGAGGAGTCCATTGTGGCTGAAAAGCAAAGAACTTGTTTTTTTCTAGGCATCTTGCTTATAATTGATTCAACTTCATTTTTAAATCCCATTAATAACATTTGGTCTGCTTCATCTAAAATAAAAGTTTTTAACTTACTTAAGTCGATAGTTTTTCTTTCTAGATGGTCTAATAGTCTACCTGGAGTTGCAATAATTAAGTGAATATTATTATTCAATTTTTTTAGCTGTGAAGCAATATCTTTGCCCCCGTAGGTAGGTAAAATATTTATATTATTAAATTCCTTTAGTTTGCTAGCCTCATTAGTTATTTGTATTGCAAGTTCTCGAGTTGGGGTTAATATAAGAGCCTGAATCTCATTAGATTCTGAATTTATATTTTCTAAAAGAGGCAGTAAAAATGCAAGAGTTTTTCCAGTTCCTGTAGCCGCTTCTGCGATAACATCCTTACCATCTTTTATCAGAGGTATACTTTGTTTCTGGATTGGTGTGGGATCACTGATTCCTGATTTATTTAGTATTTTGATTAAATCGGTACTAAGACCTAATTGTTTAAAATTCATTATTTTCATACCTTTCATAATTTACAAATAAAGTATCAACTTAAGTATTTCTCTTTATGTTAAACACTATTCTTTATAATATAATTATCTGGTACTAAAAGTCAATCTGCTATTAAAAGAGTTTTACAAAATAATAAAATGTGTTAAATTATAATTAAGAAGAATACAATGTACTTAGAATTATGGGAAAAAAGATATTATTTAATATATTAATAAAGAAAGTTTTAAAGAAGATCGCATATAAAACAAAACTTTTAATAGTTGATTTTCTAAATATGTCTTAATATAATTAAATATAGAAGAAAGGCAAGAAACGGTGATTTTATGAAGATTTCAACAAAAGGTAGATATGGATTAAGAGCATTAATTGATATTTGTATATTCTCGGTTTCAGAGATGGTTACGGTAAAGAGTATTTCTGAAAGACAAGGAATATCTGAGCGATATTTGGAACAAATATTTTCTTCTTTAAGAAAAGGAGGAATTATAAATGCTAAAAAAGGAGCTCAAGGAGGTTATTTTTTGGCTAAAAGTTCTAGAGAATTTACAATTGGAGATATATTAAATGTTCTAGAAGGTGATTTGCTTCTAATTGATATAGAAAATGATGAGAATGAAATAGAAAATTTTATGAGTGAAAATTTATGGAATGTTATAAATAATAAAATAATTAATTTTTTCAATTCTATAACTTTAGAGGATTTGGTAAATGATTATAAAAAATATAATAAAGAAGATATGTATTATATTTAATCATGATTTAGTAGCAGTAAATATGTACTGCTACTAAATATGTACTGCCTACTATTACTGTAGGCTTATTTTATTTTAGTTTAATGCTTTTTAATTTATTTTTTAAATCAAACATTTCTAATTCCAAGGAATCTATTTTTTTATCTAAGATTTCAATACGTTTAGAATCACTAGCCTTAGATTTTTCGTCTAAATTCCTATCTATATCGACCATAATTACTAGCAATTTTTTAAATAAATCATATGCTGTTTCCATACGAAAACTCCTTTCATTGAAATATAAAGAATCTAGTAAGTGTAACTGATAATTAGTTACTAAGTTAATATATTCAATTTAAATAATATTGTGAATTATATATAAGCTCCGTTAAAGAATATATATTACATACTAAGAATTTAAGTTTATAAAATTAATTTTTACAGTTTTTGTTTAATATTATAAATGTATTATCTACTTTAAAAGTACTTGTATTATTTTTTATACTATGTTATTATAATTTCAATAAATTAAAACCTTTGATAAGAATAGTAGATAATAAAGCTTAGTGTAAAGAGAGTTCGATGTTTGGTGAGATTCGAATACTGTAGATATTATTGAATGGGTCTTTGAGGTGACATTTTGAAATTTTAAAAGTAGGAATGTACGGGGAGTCAGCCGTTAAAATGACAGGATATAGATTATGCAAGTTTTGTATCGAACTAAATTTCATAATAGTATCTGAATGAGGTATATACATTAGGTGGTATAGCGAAATTTATACATTTCGTCCTATTTTAGGATGAGATGTTTTTTTATTTTAATAAGTTTAATATGTTAGTTAGTTTTATAAAATACTTTTAATGCTAGTAAATAGAAAATTAGAAGGCGAAGTATTTGTCATTGTACATATTAAATTTAATTATTATTTAAAGATAGAGTAGCTATGAGAAATACCATTTAATTTGTGTTTGATTTTGGGTGGCATAGCGAGTCACTTCGTCCCAATAGTTGGGATGAAGTGGCTTTTTTTATATATAATTTACGAAAATTGGGGGGAGAATCATGATTAATATTTCAAAGGAAAGTTTTAATCAAAAAAAGAAAACTGAATATATATTTTCATTAATAAGTGAATTTAGAGGAGATGAAATTACTCCTATTAAAATTTTTGGTGGATTCAAAGGCAGAAGAAAATTTATTTTCGAAAGCGGAACTAAGGAAAATTATTTTGGTAGGTATTCTTTTCTGGGAGAAGATCCTTATAAGGAGATTTGTGGAAATGGGAAAGAAGAAATAGAGGAACTCAAGAAAGAAAGTAGATTAAAGTTTGATAATAGTACTAATCTTTTTTCGTTTAAAGGCGGGGCTATAGGATATATGGGATATGATTCCATACAGTTTTATGAGAAAAAACTTAATTTTGATAATAAAGATGAGTTGAAACTTCCTATAATAAGATTTAACTTTTATAACAGATATATTTGTTATGATCATTTTACCCATAAAGTCTATATTATAGATAACATCTTAAAAAACGATATAAGAGAATATGATGAGATAATCGAATCACAATATGAATATATAAATAGCTTACTTTATAAGCCAATTTTAACAGAACCATCAGAAGAGAAGAAAGAGATTTCTTTTAAATTTCACACATCTAAAGAAGATTTTGAAGAAAAAGTAAGAAAAGCAAAAGAACATATATTAGTAGGAGATATCTTTCAAGTTGTACTATCTCAGAGAATGACTTGTGAAACTCAAAAAAATCATCTTGAAATATATAGAAAGCTTAGAGAAGAGAATCCTTCACCTTACATGTATCTAATAGATTATGATAACTATCAAGTTATAGGATCATCACCAGAGAGCTTGGTATCAGTGAGAGAGGGTAAAGTTATTACAAATCCTATAGCTGGAACAAGAAAAAGAGGTGAAACACCAGAGATAGATAATGCTCTTGAGAAAGAACTTATGGAAGATAAAAAGGAACTTGCAGAACATGTAATGCTTGTTGACCTAGGCAGAAATGACATAGGGAAAGTGAGTAAAATAGGAACAGTTAATGTAAGTGATTTTATGAAAATTGAGAGATTTTCACATGTTATGCATATTACGACTAAAGTTGTTGGAAATATAAAAGATAATTTAGATGGATTCGATGCATTAGTGGCTTGTCTTCCAGCGGGGACTGTATCTGGTGCTCCTAAAATAAGAGCGATGGATATTATAGAAGATCTTGAAGATTCTAAAAGAGGAGTTTATTCAGGAGCTGTTGGATATTTTTCTTATGGTGGAAATATGGACACGGCAATTGCTATTAGAACAATGATATTAAAAGATAAAACGGCGTATCTTCAAGCAGGCGCTGGAATAGTATATGATTCAATTCCAGAAAAAGAATTTGAAGAAGTTCAAAATAAACTAATGGCTTTAAAGGAGGCTTTAAGATGATAGCGTTAATAGATAATTATGACTCATTTACATTTAATTTATATCAGTATTTAAGTGAATTTGCAGAAACTAAAGTTTTTAGAAATGATGAGATAACGGTAGAAGAGCTTAGAAAATTAAATCCAAAAGGAATAGTAATTTCACCAGGGCCGGGAGTTCCAGAAGATGCTGGGATTTCTATAGAGGTGGTAAAAAAGCTAGGAGATAGAATACCTATTTTGGGTATTTGTCTTGGCCATCAAAGTATTGCAGCAGCATATGGTGGAAGGGTAATCAGAGCCAATGAAATTTTCCATGGAAAAACTTCAAAGGTTCAAGTTAAAGGCAAAGATATATTTGAAGGAATCCCAAGAAAATTAGATGTTATGAGATATCATTCACTTATAGTCGAAAATAGTTCACTACCAAGTTGTCTTGATGTTTTAGCATTAACTGTTGATAGTAATGATATTATGGCAATTAAACATAAAGAATTCAATGTTTTTGGAATTCAATTTCATCCTGAGTCAATATATACACCTAAAGGCAAACATATGATTGGAAATTTTGTAATTAACATTTGTGAAGATAAATTAGAAGATTAATTAAAAAGTAATTAGATTAAATAAAGATTGTAAATACAGAGGCTATTAAGATAAGCAATATTATAAATTTTAAGGGGGCATTAAAATGATTATAAATGATGCAATTAAGAAATTAGCTTCGAGAGAAGAATTGACTGAAGATGAAGTAAGAGGCGTGATTAATCAAATCATGAAGGGGGAAGCGACCTCGGCTCAGATTGGAGGTTTTCTAATTGGACTTAGAGTAAATGGGGAGACTCCAAATTATATTCTAGGAGCGGTTAAAGCCCTTAGGGATAATGGAGTAAAAGTTGAAATAGAAAATACTGAGCATTTAATTGATACCTGCGGTACAGGAGGAGATAGATCAAAGACTTTTAATATTTCTACAGCAGTTGCAATCATCGCAGCAAGTGGTGGTGCTAAAGTTGCAAAACATGGTAACCGTGCAGTTTCTAGTAAAAGCGGTTGTGCAGATGCCCTGGTTGAGCTTGGAATAAACATTGATTTTGATGAAATTCAAAGCAGAAAAATTATTGAGGAGAATGGAATGGCATTTTTATTTGCACCAAAGTATAATGGTGCAATGAAAAACGTAGCAAAGGAAAGAAAGGAACTGGGAACAAGAACAATTTTTAATTTATTAGGACCACTTGCAAACCCAGCACCAATTAGTGGACAACTTATGGGAGTATATGATGGGGCTTTAATAGAGACTATTGGGGAGGTTCTTCTAAATCTTGGATTAAAGAGAGCAATGGTTGTCCATGGTGATGATGGATTAGATGAAATTACCACTACTACATTAACAAGTGTATGTGAAGTAAAAGACGGAGAAATTAAAACGTACAAACTGGACCCGGTTAAGCTAGGGTTTAATAAGGCTACCTTAGAGGATATAAAGGGTGGAGAAGCAAAAGAGAACGCAGAAATAATAATGAAAATACTAAAAGGAGAAAAAGGACCTCAAAGAGATATAGTTGTTTTGAATTCAGGTGCCGCGCTATATGTAGCAAACTTAGCTGATTCCATTGAGGAAGGGATTAAAAAAGCAACAGAACTCATTGATTCAGGAGCAGCTTATAAAAAGTATAAGGAACTTTCTAGTTTGTAAGTGAAAGTTCAAATTATAATAAAGAGGTGATAATTTTGATTTTAGATGATATTGTTGAAATGAAAAAAATTAGAGTAGTAGAAAGAAAGAAAGAAATTCCAATAAAAGAATTAGAAAAGCAGGCATTAAGCAAAGTTAAAGATGAAAAAGAGTCGAATTTCAGAAATCCGTTTATGACTGCATTAAAAAAAGAAGGTTTATCTGTAATAGGGGAATTTAAGAAGGCATCTCCATCTAAAGGAGTAATTGTAGAAGAATTTAATATAAAAGAAATATTAAATTATTATACGTACCTTGGAATAGATGTGTTTTCAATTTTAACTGAAGAAGATTTCTTTTTAGGATGTGATGAATACTTAAAAGAAATTAGAAAAATTTCGCATATCCCAATATTACGTAAAGATTTTATTATTGATTTTTATCAAATTTATGAGGCAAAAGTTTTAGGCGCTAATGCAATTTTGCTTATTACTAGTGTTTTAGGAGAAAGTTTGGGAGCGTTTTATAAAGAGGCAAAAAGATTTAATTTAGAACCGTTGGTAGAAGTTCATAATAAAGAAGAATTAGATTTAGCACTTAAATATGATTGTGAAATTATCGGAATTAACAATCGAGACTTAAAAACTTTTCATGTCTCATTAGATACTACTAAAGAATTAATTCAGCATATCCCAAAAGAAAAGATAATTATAGCTGAAAGTGGGATATTGAGTATTGAGGATTTAAATAAGATTAAAAAGTATGGAGCAGATGGAGTTCTTATTGGAGAATTGTTCATGAGAAACATAAACGATTCAGAATTTAAAACTAAATATAAAGAGTTTAGAAGTAATAAGTAATTTGTTAAATCTAAAAAATACTAGATTATGCGGGGATTTAATATGATTCAAGTTAAAATTTGTGGGATAACTAACAAAAATGAAATTGATTATTTAAATATATTAAAGCCAGAATATATAGGATTTGTATTTGCAAAAAGTAAAAGACAGGTAACATCAGAAGAAGCTAAACAGTTATCTAATAATTTAGATAAAGAAATAAAAATAGTTGGAGTGTTTAAAGATAGTTCTATAGATGAAATTTTAGAGGTCATTAATACAATACCATTAAATATCGTTCAGCTTCATGGAAAAGAAGATGCAAACTTTATGTCCTCGTTAAAGGCAAGCGTGGGTGAATCAGTAAGTATATGGAAAGCATTATCAATAAGCGATGTTGAAAATATAAAAAAATATGCAGATAGTAAGTATAGTGATTTAATTGATAATATCCTTATAGATGGAGATAAACCAGGTAGTGGAGAAGCTTTTTCATTAGAAAATATATGTAAATTATTAAAAGTAGATTCTAATAAAAAAAACAATTGTGATCTAACTAATAGTCCATATAGTTTCTTTTTAGCAGGTGGTATAACACCAGAAAATGCAGCTGAAAGAATAGAAAAAGTAAATCCCTTTGGAATTGATGTTTCATCAGGAGTAGAAATTACAAATGAAGATGGAACTAGAACAAAGTCTTTTGAAAAGATAAGAAGTTTAATTGAAAAAGTAAGAGCGATTAATGTTAATTGAATCAAGAAAGGTGGAAAAGTAATGAAAGGTAAATTTAACGAATTTGGGGGGCAATACGTTCCTGAAACTGTAATGAATGCATTGATAGAACTTGAAGATGCTTATAATAAGGTAATAGATGATAAAGAATTTATGGATGAGTACATGTATTATTTAAATTATTATACAGGAAGGCCAAGTCCACTTTATTATGCTGAAAATATGACAAAAGATTTAGGTGGGGCAAAAATTTATTTAAAAAGAGAAGATTTAAATCATACTGGTGCTCATAAAATTAATAATGCTTTAGGACAAGTACTCTTAGCTAAAAGAATGGGTAAGAAGAAGGTTATAGCAGAAACAGGTGCTGGACAACATGGCGTTGCAACAGCTACAGTGGCAGCAAAGTTTGGCTTGGAATGTAAGATATTCATGGGAGAAGAAGACATAAAGAGACAAGCCATGAACGTTAAGAAGATGGAACTTTTAGGCGCTGAAGTTGTCCCTGTATTAAATGGAGTAAGAACATTAAATGATGCAGTAACTGAAGCAATTAGATATTGGGCTGCAAATGTAGAAGATACATACTACGTTTTAGGAACAGCTGCTGGTCCTCACCCATATCCAATTATGGTTAGGAATTTTCAAAGAGTAATAGGTGATGAAGCGAGAAAGCAAATCTTAGAGCTTGAAGGAAGATTACCGGATTATATTTTAGCTCCAGTTGGTGGCGGAAGCAATGCAATAGGAATATTTTATCCATTTATTCAAGACAAGGAAGTTAATCTTATTGGAGTTGAAGCAGCAGGTAAAGGCATTGAAACTGGAGAACATGCAGCAACTATTACAAAAAAGGAAAAAGGAATTTTACATGGAATGTTAAGCTATGTACTTCAGGATAATGATGGTGGAGTACTTGAAGCATATTCAATATCAGCTGGTCTTGATTATCCAGGAGTTGGACCTGAACATGCATATTTAGCTGAAACTAATAGGGCTGAATATGCAAGTATAACAGATGAAGAAGCTGTAAGAGATGGATTTATGTATTTAACAAGAATAGAAGGAATAGTACCAGCACTTGAATCATCTCATGCTGTAGCATATGCTAAAAAATTAGCATCAAAACTTGGTGGTGATAAAATCATAATTGTTAATATTTCAGGGAGAGGAGATAAAGATATGGATGCTGTGCTTGCATATCTAGGTGAAAAATAATGAATAGAATAGATGTATCATTTAATAAAGTAAAAGAAGAAAATAGAAAAGCTTTAATACCTTTTGTAACATGTGGAGCAGATTTTACAATTGAAGAAACAGCTGACTTGGTAGTGTCTTTAGAAAAAGAAGGAGCAACTGTAGTTGAAATTGGAGTTCCTTTTAGAGATCCTCTGGCTGATGGTCCAATAATACAAAATGCATATACTAAAGCACTTCAAAATGGAACAAAAGTGAAAGATGTATTTAAATGTGTAGAGCTAATAAGAAAAAGATCAGAAGTTCCAATTGTATTAATGGTGTATTTTAATGTTGTATACTTTACTGGAATAGAAAGTTTCATGAAAACAGCAGCCAAAAGCGGTGTAGATGGACTTATAGTTCCAGATGTTCCTCTTGAGGAAAGGGGAGATCTTGATAAAGTATGTGAAGATAATGGCATATACTTAATTCCTCTAGTAGCTAGAACTTCAAAAGATAGAATAGCGGCAATAACAAAAGGGGCAAAAGGTTTTGTATATTGCGTATCTACAAATGGAACTACAGGGGAAAGAAAAACTTTAGATTCTGGAACTTATGAATATTTAGCAGAAGTTAGAAAGAACGTAGATATACCAATGTGCATTGGTTTTGGGATTTCTTCAAAAGAAGTAGTAAAAGAAGTTAAAGAATATTGCGATGGAGTGATTGTAGGTAGTGCAATAGTTAAGAGAATGGCAGAAAGTAAACAAGCGGTAATAGATTTCGTAAAAGATTTAAGCGATGGTCTTAAATAATAAAAAATATATTATAATAAGCCATAAAAAAGCTCATATTTATTACAGGATAATTTCAGTTAAACCCACCTTATCGTAAAGATAAAGTGGGTTTCTTATTCTGATGTTAAAGGACTGAAAGAGTAAAAAGTATAAACAGGTTATTTGTTTTACAAGCTCCATTTTTCAATTTGATAACTAATTATACTTTCAGTACATATTCCTCTTTTGTACCAGTTACATGATCTACATATTTTATTAAATTTAGTTTCACTAAAATTTTTGTAAATAGTATCTATAATTTCATGAAACGTATAAACTTCATGTTCTTTGATATTGTATGTTTGTAAAGTACTATAATCTAATTCATTAACTTTATTTTGAGTTATGCAGCGATTATTAATTTGCCTGCTAGGACAATTATGACATAGGATATCACATTCTACATTGAACATAACTTTGGAATAAGGATTTTCCTTAATTAAAGTTACTAATTTATCCATACATTTTGTAAAGTTTTTACTATAGCCTAGTCCCTGATAAAAAAATAAACAATTTATATGATGTGGTCTAAGTAATAACATTTTTATAACTCCATCTAGTTTTTATTCCAGTATATAGTATATAAAAATAGTTTGTCAACTTGATAAAATAACAAGGTTGACTATTTGCGTAATCCATCTTATAAAATACTTTAATTGAAAATAAAGTTTAGGATAAAGAAGGTTATAAAATGCCTGAATATGAATTTTTTATAGGAGCAAAATATAATAAATATATCAATTAAAAATAGTTTTATTAAAGTGTATAGAATATCAATAGTAAATTGTAAGTAATAATGTTATAATTTTGAGGAAATGAGGTGTTTAAGTTTATGACAAAAAAGACTAGCAGAAATACAGATATATTAAAAGATACTAAAAATACAACATCTCCTAAAGTTTATTCCTTATTAGTGGAACTAGTAAATGCTGATAGGGAAGATTTAGCTGAAGATGTGCTGAAAATAGATTATTTATTAACATATGCTAATAATTGCATAAAGGATAAAGATCTAAGAGAGGCAAGAGATACCTTAGGGATTGCCAGAAATAGAATTGATAAGTTAGCTGATAATAATGTAAATGTTGAGTATTTAGTTTATCTTTATGATAAAATTACCTCGAAATTATAATTTATCAGAGATTATTTAAATTATATAGATAAAATATAAATATTAGTGTTATAATAAATTGATTTTCATTAAGTAATTAATGATTAAAATATAAATGTAAAGAGAGAAGAATAAATGAGATTTGAAAATTTAGAAAAAACCATAAACAAATTGGATAATGATATTGAGGCCTTAAGAAGGGTTAAACAATATTTATCAAATAAAGATGAAATTAATGAAATAAGTGATTTGTTAAATAAGGAAAGACAAGTACATGCAGATGAATTGTATATAGGTGACGCTGTAGCTTATAGTGAGAGTTTAGAAATATTAAAGCAATTGTTAAATAAAGAATTAGAAAAAGATGAACAAGTTAAATTATTAGAAGATATAAAAGAAATACACGGAAGAAAGTCACCAAATGTTAGTAAAAAAAGTCATGGACTTAATGCTTGGCTTAAGTTTCTTGATATTCAATGTGAGTGGATTGAAAATACGAATAGTGATTGGTCAACATTAGTTATAAGAGGATTTATACCAAGGAATAATAATTAAAATATTTTTTCAAAAGCAAGTAGGTTTTCATATTAATGGAAACTTATTTTTTTTCTGTAATTTTTATAATCTTCTATGTGTTAATAAAAAAATAAAATACAATTAGAATGAATTGATAGTGTATTATATTTTAGGTTATTTTATATACAGCAAGTTCGAAGCACTAAATATAGGAGCAATTTATAATGTAAGATCAAAGAAAAGTCATTATTATACAAAATGCCTAATACAAGTGTATAACTAAGTACTATAATCAGATAAATATAGAATTATAATGAAATATAAAAATAATCTGATTTTATAGTATAAATTTAAAGTCACTGGGTATAGTAATAGTGTAAGAGAAAATATATAGTTAAAGATATTAAAACAACTATATTTTACAAAACTACTTTGAAATTGAGATAGAAAAACTTTTGGGAAAGTTATTGACAAGAATAAATAGCGATGGTATGATGTAATTCGTTGCTGAAAAGCACAAAATTCAATAACTTAAGGTAATAAAGCATACAACAAAGAATGTTGGAAAAGTTTTTAAAAAAGGTTGTTGACAAAGTCTGAAGGCGATGATATACTGAGTAAGCTGTCAGAAACGACAGGAACTTGTAATGCCTTATAATAACAGGCTTTAGAAAGAAAAATTGGTCTTTGAAAATTGAACAGAATAACATAAATACATTTAAGTAAACCAGCAATTTTTATTTGAGTAAGCTAAGATTAAACTTTTTATTGAGAGTTTGATCCTGGCTCAGGACGAACGCTGGCGGCGTGCTTAACACATGCAAGTCGAGCGATGAAGTTCCTTCGGGAACGGATTAGCGGCGGACGGGTGAGTAACACGTGGGTAACCTGCCTCATAGAGGGGAATAGCCTTCCGAAAGGAAGATTAATACCGCATAAGATTGTAGTGCCGCATGGCATAGCAATTAAAGGAGTAATCCGCTA
>NZ_KK211338.1:0-122338 GCF_000621745.1 Clostridium beijerinckii HUN142
GGCGTAAAAGGAATGGAATTTAAAAATGTCTATGTTATAAATTGCGTAGAAGAAACAATCCCCCATTCAAATAGTATAAAAGATAATATCGAAGAGGAGAGAAGGCTTTTCTATGTTGGAATAACTCGTGCTATAGATAACCTGTATTTATTTTCTCCAAGAAGCAGGAAAGGCCAATTTAAGGATGTTTCAAGGTTTGTAGTTGAAGGAAAATTAAATGATATGCCTGTTGATACTTATGGATACGAGATTGGAAATAAAGTAGCCCATAGAACTTATGGTATGGGAGAAATTGCTGGATTTGATGAAAATGACAAAGATAAGATTAAATTGAAGTTTGATGATGGAACTTTTAGGAGTTTTTCTTTGAAGATTTTGGTTGACAATAATTTAATTTCGAAATGTTAAATTAAAAAGATAATAATTAAATTTAAGTTGTTAGAACTCCATTGATGTAACAGTTGGAAATTGTTACATCAATGGAGTTATTTTATTGTTAAATTATTTAATCACAAGATTTTTATAATTAGCCTTTGTAATCACTTTATCTTTTACCAAATATTTATCAGGAATGCTTTTATTAAACAAAAGATTCTCCATGAGCTCTTGAGACGCAATTTCTCCAACTTCTGTAGCACTTATGTATGCAGAAGCTATAAGAGGAGAGTTTTCTTTTTGAAATTCATCCTTTGCTACATAACCACCTACCCCTACAGCAACAGCATTTTCTGCAAGACCTGATTGATCAAGTGCTTTTATTGCACCAATGGTGCCAGCTTCATTGGCAGACATGACAAACCAATTTTTTATATTTTTATTAGATGTAATGGTGGAAGCGGCAGAATAAAAACTTTTTTCTGATTGTCCATTATATTCGGCTTGAAAAATATTTTCTTTTGGAAAGTTTGGAAAATTATTTTTAAAGGTCTCTAATTGTCCCTCAGTTCTAGGTATACAGCTAGATACAGAATCCATTGACATAAGCAGGAGTCCTGAAGAATTAGGATCAGTTAACTTATTGTTCTTTTCTAAGTAATCCACCATGAGACCAGTCATATCCCTTCCAATTTGATTAGAATCTATTCCAACAAATGGAGAAATATAATTGCCTTCGTCATCAGTAAGAGGATCATCGCAAGCTATAACAGCAATATTTGACTTCTTACACCGGTCTATGGTAATTTTACTTAACTTTTGATCAGGAACACATATTAATATACCATCTACTTTTTGCGTAATTAAGTTATCCAAAGCAGATAAATACACATCAGGATTCATTTTAGCATCTATAGTAATCACATCTTTAGCACCCATCTCTAAAGCTTTCTTTTTAGCAGCTTCACTTTCTTCCTGAAACCAAGCTTCATCTAAAGTTTTATAAATGACAGCAATAACCAAATTTGATTTTTGTGAGCTCTGTTTAGAAGTTGTAGTATCACAAGAGAAAGCAAAACTAGATAAAATTATCATTGCAACTAAAAGTATTTTCTTATTCATTTAAATATAAATTCCTTTCAAAATTTTAAAAATGTATTTGATTTCGGTAAATTATAACCCAACTATAGATTTTTAAAATATGAGTCTCTAAATTGGTTTGGGGTGATGCCTGTAACTTTCTTAAACAAGATACTAAATTGTTGGGGGCTATTAAATCCAAGTTTGTCCGATATTTCATAAAGTTTGTAGTTAGTGGATAAAATTATTTCTTTGGATTTTTCAATTCTGGCTTTTAAAATATAGTGCGTAACATTTTCCCCCGTTTCTTCTTTAAAGATTCTGCATAAATAAACCTTATGCACATTAATGTTTTCTGCTATATCTGTTAGACTAAGAGATTGATTAAAGAGATTTTTGTTTATGTAATCTATGGAATCAGCTACCTTTTTACTATATTTATTTTTAAAAGAATTATTAAAATTAATATTTATTATTTTAGTAAAGATCTCAATAAACCATCCGCTCATCTCTTCAACTGTTTCTTTGGTTGATAGTATTTCTATAGGTATGTATGAAGTTGGAAAAATATCTTCATAAGCTATAGAATATCTATTACAGGTTCTTACTACTAAATCTAGTAAAGAGGAATTTATATAATTAAGATAATTAAACTGCATAAATCCTCGTATATCTTTGTCATATAGGTGAGTTAATTCTAATTTCAAGCTTTCGATATTATTTTGTTCAATAGCTATATTGATCGCATTAATTCTCTTAGTTAGAGTATCAGTATCTAAGTCTAAATTTTTAACAAAGGTATTGTTTAAAATTATAGTATCATTACCTATAAATACCTTCATTTTAGAAAGTTTAAATGCTTCGTCAAAGTATTTCTTTATTTTAAATGGCTTTTTAAAAGTTGAGCTTACACTTATCGTTAAGCTGATATTGTGCATAAGAGAAATCCTTCGTCTTATTTCTTGTGCTAAAGAATAACATTCATTTATTATATCTGCTTCACTAATGGTTGGAGTTAAGCGTACAATGGCTGTAAATTCTCCATTTTCGCTATAAAAGCATTCCCCAATGTTGAGTTCTTCTATAGCTTCAGCAACATTTTTTATGATTTCCTTAAGAGTTATTGTATAAAATTCCTCATCTTCTATATATTTAAAAAAGTTATCTATTTGGATGAGAAACAAAACAAAAAGTTTTCCGTTTAAATTAAGGTTAAGGTTTTCAATAAGGTTATAACAATCATCTTCACTTATATCATTAAATATAAGCTTTCTTAGTGCAATGTCCTTATTTTCTTTTAGAAAATTTAAAAGTTTATGTTCTTTTCTTATTTCACTTTTTTTTATAGTTATATTATCAAGATCAGTTTTAGTCTTTGCTAATATTCCATATAAATCATTAGGTGTTATCAGATCTTTTATTAAATAATCTGTTACTCCCATTTTCATAGCTCTTTGAGCATAAGTAAAATCCTCATAGCAACTTAGTATTAAAAATTTTTGAGATTTATTAATTTTTTGTATTTCTTCTATTAAATCCAAACCATCCATAATAGGCATTTGTATATCTGTAATAATAAGATCTGGTTTTATATCAGAGTATTTGTTCAATGCTTCCTTGCCATTTGATGCACTATGAACTATTCGAAAATCAGTTTCTTGCCAATTTATAATGTACGAGAGAATTTCCCTTGCTGGTATTTCATCGTCTACAATCATTACTTTATACATGCTATTTACCTCCTTTTTTAGAATTAAAGCACATTGAATTGTTATTTTTTGAATGTGCTTTAATAAATATATGGAATATTAAATTCTATGCAAGTTCCAATTCCCATTTTGCTATATACCCTTAAATCATATTCGCTTCCAAAATATAGCCTAAGTCTTTCACTTATGTTATCTAGGCTTATTCCATTAAAACCTTTGTGAGTAGCTTTTTGTTTACTAAATCCAACACCATCATCAATAATTCTTATGTTTATAAAATCTTTTTGCGGCAATATATCTATTATGATAGTACCAGCATATCCTTTTGGGACTATTCCATGATAAAGAGAATTTTCAATAAGTGGTTGGAGAATAAGTTTAGGTACTAAACAATTATTCAATTTTTCAGGAATATTACATACTAGTTTAACTATGTCTCCATACCTATACTTTTGTATTTTTAGGTAATTTTGAGTGCAAGTAAGTTCTTCTTTTAAGGTTATAAGCTTTTTACTTGTAGATATACTTTGTCTTAGCAGACCATTAAAGGATTGAATAAGCTCTCTTATTTCTCCTTGATTATTTTTTATAGCCAAATAGTTTATTGTATTCAGCGTATTATGTATAAAGTGAGGGTTAATTTGTGATTGCAATAAATCTAGCTGAGTTTTCATGGATTCTACTTCAAGCTTTTTGTTTTCTTCCTCTTCTTTATAAATTTGTTCAATTAGATTTTTCATGTTATGGATCATCTTATTAAAACTAGTAATAAGATATTTGAGTTCATCCTCAGTTTTAGCTTCTAACTTATCTGGCCATTCTCCATTTTCAAATTTATTCATTGCCTTTGTAATATCGTATATAGGATCTGTTATTTTCTTTGAAGTAATATGGCTGATAAAAATTACAACTATAATACTGAAAATACCAATGAAATAAATTAGGACTTGAATAGTATCAAGGTTTTTGGTTAAAGAATCTAAAGATATTAATCCAATAACTCTCCATTCTGGGTATGCTTCTATAATACTATTAAATTCAATGTATTTTGTATTGCTAACTTTTACAGTATCATTGTTAACTTTTTCAAACATCGTTTTGTCATAATTAATATTTCCTGTTTTATAAATCAGGTTCCCATTTTTATCGACAATAAAAGTACTATCAAAGACTCCATTGCAGTAGTCATCAATGTTCATAAATAAATTTTTTTTCTTTATGTTCATCATAAGGTATCCTATTAGCGAGTAATTTTCTTTATCTAAATATCTAGAAAAATAAGTTATAGTTGTCTTTTTTTCATAATCAGGATCTTCATAATTAAAAGGAAAAGTATTAGGGGAGGAGAATTTATTTGAATAACCACTTTCGATAAAGCTGTCCAATTCCTTGTTTTCGTAAATTAATTCACTGTATGGATATTGTGAATAAAGAGGATCCATTATTTTTTTATCTGTTGTTAATGGAATTATAGAAATTATATAATTACTCCATTTGCAATATTCTGACAGAGTATTAAAAAATTCAGTATTAGCTGCTGAGTCAATGGAGTCGTTTTTATTAACTTTAGACATATAATCATAAATATTCTTATCGTTTTCAACCATATAAGAATCATGTCTTATAGAATCTAAATTTTCATTAAGTATTTTAGAGATTACAGTTATTTTCTCTGTAGCAACGTTATTATATTGCTTAATTATCTCTTTAGAAAAAATAGAACTTATAGATGACGTAACGGCTAAAGTCAATCCAAGTATTATAATTGAAAAATATATAGTTATTCTATTACTTATTTTTGTGATCTTTTTTATATTCATAATCTTCATAATTATCACCTTAGGAAATTATAGCACTAGAAGTATAGGATTTCAAAAACAAAATTTATTTTTAATTAAGTTAATATCTTGTAAGAAAAGTTAATAATTAAGATTTTTATAATGGAACGATTTCAATATAATGTGATTAACGATTACAGAAAACAATAACATACTGTAGTTTACGGAAATATGAACAGTTTATATTTAGGACACCTATTAAAAGTAATAGTGCAATTCTGTGTAAGATGTAAACGTTCGTAATTTTAAAGGAGGAAAAAGCATGTTAACCGTTATCTCATTTTTATTTTGTATCACATTAGTAGCAACAATTACCTATCGTAAGCTAAAGGGGCAAAAAAATAATTCAAAGGATTCTTATTTCTTAGGTGGACGTAGTTTAACAGGTGGCGTGATAGGGGCATCTTTACTACTTACAAATCTAAGTGCATCTAATTTTGTAGGGATGAGTGCTCAAGCTTACTCAAGTAATATGAGTGTTATGGGTTGGGAAGTAGGTTCAGGTATTACTCTTGTAATTGTAGCTTTATTTTTACTTCCAAGATATTTAAAACAAGGGGTTACAACTGTACCCGATTTTCTTGAAGAACGTTTTGATTCAGGTGTTAAAAAGATAGTTTCAATATTATTTTTATTGGGTTATGTTTCTAATTTGCTTCCAATAACTCTTTATTCAGGTGCTATTGCATTAGCTCAAATATTTAATGTGCAAGAAACTTTTGGAATAAGTTATACAGCTAGTATTTGGATTATGGTTTGGGTTATCGGTATAATAGGATTTGTTTATGCTATACTTGGGGGATTAAAGGCAGTTGCTGTATCGGATACATTAAATGGTATAGGATTAGCTATTGGCGGATTAATGGTACCTATATGCGGAATAATATATTTTGGTCATGGCAGCTTTTCTACAGGACTATCAAATATATTAGTTAATCATTCAGATAAATTCAATGCAATAGGAACAACACAAGATCCTATACCTTTTGGAACTTTATTTACAGGTATGCTTTTAGTTAACCTTTATTATTGGGGAACTGACCAGGCAATTATTCAAAGAGCATTAGCAGCTAAAAATTTAGCAGAAGGGCAGAAGGGAATAATCTTTGCAGGGCTTTTAAAAGTATTAACACCATTAATTGTTATAGTACCAGGAATAGTAGCTTTTCATATATATGGATCAGGTGTTGAAAATCCAGATTTACTATATTCAAGACTAGTAAATGATGTATTACCAAAACCTTTAATTGGTTTCTTTGCAGCAGCTATGTTTGGATCAGTATTAAGTGTATTTAATGGAGTATTAAATAGTGCATCAACATTATTCGCGCTAAATGTATATAGTCCTGTATTTGGAAAAGGAAAATCTGATAAAGAAATAATATCAAAGGGTAAGATATTCGGACTTGTTTTAGCTATAATTTCAATGACTATAGCACCGTTCATAATGTATGCTCCACAAGGCTTATTTCAATACTTGCAAACAGTAAATGGTTTCTTTAATGTGCCTATATTCACAATAGTATTTATAGGTTATGTAACAAAGAAAGTACCAGCTATTGCAGCAAAAATATCTATAATATTCTTTGTGTTAACGTATGGAACACTTCAATTAGTAATAAAACCAGAAATGCATTTTCTTCATCAATTAGGAATCTTATTTGTAATCACATGTATGATTATGCTAATCATTGGTAAAATAAAACCAAGAGAAAAGGAATATGTATTAGAAGATAATAAAGTGGTAGATATTAAGCCATGGAAATATCGTTATGAAGCTTGTGGTATAGTATTATTCTTAATGGTATCGATGTATGTTGTTTGCTCAAAATTAGGATTTGCAAGTGGAAATGGAATAGGAATTAGAACCTTGATACCTATAGCATTAATTGCAGTGGTAATGTATGGATTGGTGAAAGTTGTCAAGGTAAGAGGTTTAAGAAAGAAAAATGGATCTAATGAAGACTTAGGTTATAGAAATTCAATAGAAAAATTGGATTTTTAATTAAGAAGTTATTAGCATTGTAGTATATATGCAAGTTTAGTTTTCAGCTCTACAAACAAAAAGATATATTTAAATAATGCTTTAGTAAGTATATAAAGTTAGTATTATTATAAGAATATCTGCATAATATATTATACCCATATAATTTCAAACATCTCTTCAGATAAAATCTCCCACCTTATTTATTTAAGGGGGAGATTTTAGATTCTTTTCTATTAAGAATTTATTTATAACAATGAGTATTGGCATTAAATGATTAATGTTCTCATATAATATTAATATCCTTTTAATATTTATTTTCTTTTAACATTACAAAGTTCCTTTATAGGATCTTTGCATTCATTTAAATTCTTAAGATTGAATGGCATAGAATCACTTTAAATAAAAATATAATTCCTAAAAAAATAAGAAATGGCTTACTAGGTAATAAGCCATTCCTTGACAATTAATAAATAATTTTAATAAGGGGTAAATAATAATTAATTACTTTATGTTTTAATTATAAATTATTATTGTGACAAGTTAATGACAACTATAGATAAGGGATACTTTAAAAAGAAAGAAGACATTTACATATAATTAGTTTTTATAATACAAATACAACAGCTAGAAAGTTCAATACTTTCTAGCTGTTGTATTTGTAAATATTAAATTATTTACGTCTTATAAATATAAATAAATCATACTTTTTTGATAGTATAGAGTACGAAAGAAAGCTGATAGCACCAGCTATTAATGTTAATATTAAACTATCAAGAAATGGAAATGTGACAGCAAAAGAAGGAATTTTAGTCTTCAGAAAAGACATAATTATAAATGGAATTAGCACAATTCCAAAGATCAATAAGGAGCGAAGTTTAGAACTGGATGTTTTCTTATGTCTTAAAATAGTATTTGATATGAAATATCCTATGGATATTAGAATACACGTAATTAAGGTGCTCATTAATACTCCTTTTTCAAATAAGACATCTAGTAAAGTAAAGAAAAAGATTAGTATTGAAAAAGTAAATATTCCCTCGATGATCTGTTGGACAATAGATACTGAAGAATTATACTCATAAATTAACTTGTTACAAAATTTATCCAAATCTTTGTTACATTCTAATTTCTTTGCTGGAACTTTTTGATTTTGGGCTGTAAATACAATATCAAAAACTTGATTTTCTATATTTCTTGGTAGTAAAAGGCTAAAGTTATGTTGCATCAAACATGCTTGTATAGCATGATAGGTCTCTAAGTAGTTATTTTTTAATAAAGATATGTTAGGTCTACTTTGCATGTTATCCCCCTCTTAGAAGTTAATAATTCTAATTTAGTATACATTTATATTCTATAGTTAATAATTTTAATATATTAAAATTATGGCAATTACACCTTCTACCATTTTAGCAGAGGAAAGTGAATAAGTAAATAAGTTGAACCTATGCAAAAATGTGAACAAATATTTTAAGTCATTGTATGTAATTAGCTTATAATATATAATTTATATTATATTTATGCAGGAGTTAAAAATATAAATAAAACAATAAAGGTTGGTTGTGTTTATATGGAATTAAAAAGATTTAATCAAAAGGATATAATTTTTGCCTTAGATATAGGAACAAGGTCGATTATAGGTACAGTAGGAATAGTAAAAGATAAGAAATTTCAAGTTGTATGCGAGAAATATTTAGAGCATGAAGAAAGAGCTATGGTGGATGGGCAAATACACGATATTAATTTAGTGGCTTCTGTTGTTCAAAAAGTTAAAAATTATCTCGAAGATGAACTTGAAATACAGCTAAATGAAGTATCTATTGCAGCAGCGGGTAGATTTTTAAGAACTATTGATGTAAGAGCAGATATTGAACTTAATGATGATGAAGAAGTTAATAAAGAAATCATAAGAAGTCTTGAATTGAGTGCTGTAAAAAAAGCAGAAGAGCAGATAGCTTCTACAACTGAAGGAAAACTATATTGCGTTGGATATTCAGTTAGAAATTTTTACTTAAATGGATTTTTAATATCTAATTTATTAGGGCATAAGGGAGAAAATATAGGTGCAGAAGTTATAGCAACTTTTTTACCTAGATCTGTAATTGATTCACTTTATGCAGTAATGAATAGGGTTAACTTAAAGGTTGTAAATTTGACTTTAGAGCCTATAGCTGCTATGGAGGCTGCTATACCCAAAAATTTAAGACTGCTTAATATCGCTCTTGTAGATATAGGAGCTGGAACTTCGGATATAGCTATAAGTTCTAAAGAAAGTATATCTGCATATGGAATGGTTCCAATGGCTGGAGATGAGATTACAGAAACTATTGTTCAAGAATATTTAGTAGATTTTAATACAGCTGAAAATATAAAACGATCTATAGTAAAAGAAGAGGAAATAAAATATATTGATGTTTTAGGCATGGAGAATACAATATCATCAGAAAGTGTATACAAACTAATTGATTCTATTGTTATTAAGACTGGAGAAGAAATATCTAAAAAGGTTTTTGAATTAAATGGTGGTAAGGCGCCAAGTGCTGTATTTTTAGTAGGAGGCGGAGCTCATACCCCTGGAATTTTAGAGGCTATTGCCGATAAATTAAAATTACCTCCTCAAAGAATCGCAATTAAAGATAGGCAGGCAGTTATAGAGTGTGTTTCAGATAATGATATGGGATCATCAGGTGTAACTGTTCTAGGAATAGCTTTAACAGCAATACGTAGTATGGGGAATGATTTTATTGATGTCATTTTAAATAATGACCCAATTAGTTTATTCAATTCCCATAAACATACTATAATGGATGTATTGCTTCAGGCAGGGATAAATCCATCACTGCTGATAAGTAAAAATGGTAAAAGTGTAAGGTTTAGCTATAATGGATGTAAAAGAATTGTTTTTGGCGAATATGGAACTAATGCGAAGATTACAATAAATGGAGAGGAAGCAACTCTTGAAACAGAAGTTAAAGCAAATGACAATATAATACTAGAATACGCACAGAATGGAAAAGATGCATCACCAAAATTATCAGAAAATATAAGAAACATAAATTCAGTTTCTATTTATTTAGATAATAATATTATAAATATCGAGCCTGTAACGCTTGTTAATGAGAAAAGAGAAGAGTTAGATTATGTAATAAAAAACGGTGATGAAATAAGAGTGTTCTTACCATGTAAAGTTAGTGAATTTAAGAAGTATATATTAAAAGAAGATGTAATATTACTAAAAGGTGGAGAATACTTAGAAGACAGCTATGAAATTTCAGAAGGTGATCATATTGTAATTAAACCAATGGATTCCTATATAGGAAGTGAAGAGGCTGTTAAAGTAAATGATAAGGAAGATCATGTAGATGTGATAGAAGGCGAGAATGCAGAAAGCTGCAATGAAGATACTGAAAGTAATAATTCAGATAAAATCGAAATAGCAATTGCTAGGGAAGAGCTTAGAAATATAACAGTTAATATAAATGGAGAAAATGTAATATTGAAAGGAAAAGTTCAATATCTAATAGTGGATATATTTGACTATATAAATTTTGATTTAACAGTTCCAAAGGGAATAATTAACTTGAATTTAAATGGAGAAAAGGCACCATACACAGCCAATATAAAAGATGGAGATATAATAGAAGTTTTTTGGAGTGATAATTAAAGCTTATTAATTCCTAGAGCTAATATTTTGAATTTGAGCATATTGAAAAATATAATAAGTCCCAATTCTAAAGTGTTTTGTACCATTGACATATTATCTTCGTTACATATGCTTAAAAATCTAATTATTATTAAATATGGAGGGATTAGAGAAATGATAGATTTTAAAAAAGAAGCTAATCTTATAAAAGATGAACTTATAAAAATAAGAAGGGATTTACATGAACATCCAGAACTTGGATTTGAAGAGGTTAGAACATCTAAAGTGATCAAAGATTTTTTAGAATCTAATAGTATTCCGTATATTGAAGTAGCAAAAACAGGTGTATGTGGAATTATAAAAGGCACAAAAGAAGGAAATAATAAAACTATAGCATTAAGAGGCGATATTGATGCACTTCCTATTAAGGATATGAAAACTTGCGAATTTAAATCAAAAATTGATGGAAGAATGCACGCTTGTGGGCATGATGCTCATACAACAATACTCATGGGAGCGGCAAAGCTATTAAATAACAATAAAGATAAATTTTCAGGTACAGTAAAATTATTATTTGAACCTGCTGAAGAAACTACTGGTGGAGCTACTCCTATGATAAATGAGGGAGTTTTAGATAATCCAAGAGTTGATTGTGTTATTGGACTTCATGTTGATGAAGAAACAAAATGTGGCACTATAAAAATAAAAAAAGGTGTAGTTAATGCAGCTTCAAATCCATTTAGCATAAAGATAACAGGTCAGGGAGGTCATGGAGCATCACCTCATACTACTATTGATCCTATTGTAATTTCAAGCCATATTGTAGTAGCACTTCAGACAATAGTAAGTAGAGAAATATCACCAGTTAATCCTATTGTTATAACTGTTGGTACATTGCATGCAGGAACTGCTCAGAATATCATTCCAGGGGAAGCTACTTTAAGTGGAATGATTAGAACAATGACAAAAGAAGACAGAGCATTTGCAATAAAAAGATTAAATGAAATTGTAAATGGGATTGCAGTTATGTCAAGAGCTAAAGCGGAAGTAAAGATAGAAGAAAGTTATCCTTGTTTATATAATAATGATGTGTTTGTAGATTTAATAAGTGATAGTGCAAACGAAATTTTAGGAAAAGAAAATGTTTTAGAACAAAAAGCACCTAAAATGGGAGTTGAAAGTTTTGCTTATTTTGCAAATGAAAGACCAAGCGCATTTTACTTTTTAGGTTCAGGAAATAAAGAAAAGAACACGACTGAGCCAGCTCATAGTAACTTATTTAATATAGATGAGGATTGTCTTCCTATTGGAGTTTCTATTCAAGCTTTGGCAGCATTTAATTATTTAACAAAGTAATAGTATTATTTTGCAATTTTATGTAAAATAAATTGACAATATGTTTAAAAAACTAGATAATGCTAAGGGTAATAAATTTAGGAGTGATTATATTTGAAAATAGAAATAGGTCCAAACGAGGCAGGTCAGAGATTAGATAAATTTTTAAGAAAATTATTAAAAGATGTGCCATTAAGCGCAATTTTTAAAGCTTTAAGAAAAAAAGATATAAGGGTTAATGAGAAAAAACAAAATGAGAAATACTTCTTACAAGAAGGCGATGTAGTAGAAATAAAATACATACAAAGTAATAAAGAAGATAAAAAAGAAAAATTTATTAAAGTTGATCCTAAAAGAATCAAGATTGCATATGAAGATGAAAATGTCGTAGTAATTGAAAAATGGCCAGATGTATTGGTTCATTCAGATAGCAATAATAGTGAAGAACCTACTCTTACAGATTATGCACTTTCTTATTTAAATGACAAGGGTGATTATATTCCAGAAAACGAAATAACATTTACACCAGCAGCATGCAATAGATTAGACAGAAATACTTCAGGAATGGTCATCTTTGGAAAGACCTTCGAAGGCTTGAAAGCAATAAATGAAGCTATTAGAGAAGATGAAATAAGAAAATATTATTACGCCTTAACAAAAGGAAAAATAAGAGCTGGACGTTATGAGGCGTACATATTAAAGAATCCTGAAACTAACACATCTAAGATATACGATACTGAGGTCGCAAACTCAAAAAAGATAGCTATGGAAATTAGTATAGTGGAAAGCAACGGCGCATATTCACTTTTAGAAATACACTTAATTACAGGAAGAAGTCATCAAATTAGAGCGCATTTAGCACATTTAGGAAACCCTATAATTGGAGATAATAAATATGGAGATAAGAAATTAAATTCATTTTTTGAAAGTAAATATGGTTTGAATTTTCAGTATTTATATGCTTATAAGTTGAATTTTAGAAGAATTAATGGAAAGTTAGAATATCTAAAAAACAAGACTATAGCATTAGCTTTACCTCCAATATTTAAAAAAATCAAGCAAGATGTATTTAAGTTCTCACTTAGATAGGAGGTAATTATGGAAGATCAATCAGCCAATAGTAGCAGAGGCTTTTTAATTCTTTCAATAGCAGGGCTTTTAACCAAAGTTATATCAGTTTTTTATATACCACTGCTTCAAAGAATAATTGGGTTAGATGGATATGGGATATATCAGAATTGTTATGAAGTGTTTTTATTTGTATATGCAGTTACAAACTTAGGTACTCAACCAGCTATTGCGAAGGTAGTTGCAGAGCTTACAGCATTGGGAAAACCAAACGATGCTGTAAGAACCCTTAAAATATCAAGAACTCTTTTATCTTTAGTTGGTGCAGTATTAACTATTTTTTTAATGCTGTTTGCTTTTCCTATTGGAAATATGATTGGAAATCCAGCAGCTTCTTATGGAATTTTAATGCTTGCACCAAGTATATTTGTTACATCACTTTTATCATCATATAGAGGATATTTTCAGGGAAGAAATAGTATGACTGCAATTGCGATATCACAAGTATTAGAACAAGTAATAAATATCGCAATTAGTTTAGCTTGTGCATATTTTCTAGTACACATAAGTGTTGAATATGGTAGCGCAGGGGGGACTATAGGTACTTCTGTAGGTGCTTTTGTTGCGTGTCTATACATGGTATACGTTTATGGAAAGAAGAATTTTGAAGAAGATTCTATGTATGCTCAACAAAATGTTAAAAGAGTAAGGACTAAGCATATCATAAGAAAGTTAATTAAATATGGTTTACCAATCACTTTAAGTTCAGGACTTCAGAACTTTGGTAGTTTAGTAGATATGGTGAATGTAAATAGCAGATTAGCATTTGCAGGATTTAATTTACAGCAATCTCAGGTGCTTTATGGAGTTCTTGGACGATATAAGACTTTATTGTCTGTTCCGCTGATAGTAGTTACTGCCCTTGGGACAACCGTATTACCGGCTGTTTCAGCAGCTATGGCATTAAAAGACAAGAAGGAAATAAGAAGAAAAACTACTTTTGCTTTTAGAATAACATTAATAATAACAATACCAGCAGCGGTGGGACTTTCTTGTTTAGGGCAAGAGGTTTTTGAATTGCTTTATGGAACAGATCAGGGATTTGAATTAATGGTAATGGGCTCAATAGTGTTAGTTCTTATGGCGGTTGTGCAAATACAGACAATAATACTTCAAAGTATGAATAAGCTTTATTATGTACTTGGAACTTTTGGTATAGGGATAATAGCTAAAATAATCGCAAATTACATATTAGTAGGAATACCAGAAATTAATATTTTAGGAGTGGTAGCAGGAAACTTCTTATGGTTTGCAATACCAATGATCTTAAATAAAAGAGCATTAAAAAGGGCGCTTAGAGTTAAGATTCCTATTTTTAGAAGTGCGATTAAACCCCTTTTTGCTTCTGCAATAATGGCTGGTATAATATTTATTCTTAAGACACCAATATCAGTTATCTTAACATTGACACATGGAAATACAATATTAAAAGTAATTACAACGATTTTAATTATTTCTATAGCTGGTTGTGTTTATCTATATTCAATGATGTTAATAGGTGGAATCAAAAAAGATGATATCGACAGCATATCCCCTAGAATATTTAACTACTTACCTAGATTCTTGAGAAGAAAACTTCAAAAGTAAAGAATGGGATTTGACTATAAATATATAGTCGGTGTATTTATAATATCTAATACGGCCAGATGGCTTCATAGGATTGTATAATATACACTGGCGAAAATTATAGTTAAATCCCAATTTGCTTTTTAAGCAACAAAAAATCTTATAAAGCTAAACCACATGAATAATTCAGTTATACATATATTAATATTCATTTTCTCCAAAGGTACCAAGATACGTGAAAATCAAGAAAACAAGGCCCATTATAGTAAAATTATTTATAATTATAGAATTTGTGAACATATGTCTTGAGAATATGTTTATAGTTAAGAAAGTCAAAAACCCAAGCAATATATATATTGCTATATTAAACTTGTTTAAATTAAGTTCAACATGTTTGTTAACCTCGTACATATTAAGAATAAAACCAATTGTGCACGCTATAAGCATAGTTAAACTATAGCCAAATATATTAATTGAATGAATAGCAGTAAATATGTATAAACATATCAATTCAATTATAGCTTCTATTAATGAGTTTCTTAAAATTATTCCTTGCCTATTAAGCCCATTTAGTATTCCAAACATAGTTACTGCAGGAAAGAATATTGGTGCAGTAAGTGAAGCAAATCTAATATACAGACCTAAATCATTTCGCCCATAAAACATCTCGCCAAGGCTATGAGGAATAACATTACAAATTATTGTAGTTGCTATACCAAGCAAGAAAGCAACTTTAAGGACTTTTCTTATTCTAACAGAGACTTCATATTGTTTTCCTAAAACTAGGCTTTGAGAAAGATCTGGAATTAACAATGTATTAATTGTTGAGACTACAATTAAAGGTATTGTTATTATGCTAAGAGCCATCCCAGTATATTTACCTATCATACTTAAAGATTCAGTATAAGTAAAACCAGCTACTAGTAAACGCCGAGGAACAATTAGTGTTGAGAGAGTCCCTAGGATATTAGTTAAAAAACCATTTGCGCAAAGTGGAATTGCTATAATTACCACATCGAAGAGAAGCTGAAATCTGCTTTCAGTCTTTTCGTAAGAAATGGGCATTTTTCTAATGGAGTATTTGTAGTAAATATAGAGAAAAAATAAGCTTTGAAATTCACCAATGCATAATGCAACTGTAGCTAAGGTTACCATACCTTCTAAAGTATTAGCTTTAGTAAAAAAGATAAGCATACTTACAGTTAGAATTCTCATGGCTTTTTCAAAAATATCAATTATAGCTGGCACTGTAATCTTAGAAGTTCCGTAAAAGTAACCTTTAAGTATATTTGAAATCGCTATACATACCATAGCTGGACAGATAACTTTTATTGCGTTTATAGTACGAGCATCATTTACACCATATTTGCCAATTAGTGGAGCACATGCAAATACTAGTATGCCTACTAAGAGTGCCCAGGATATATTAAATAATGAAACAACTCTAATTGTTTTTTCTATATTTTTATGTTCCCCCTTTTGTGCATAGACAGCAGTTATTTTAGATATAGAAGCAACTATCCCTGCAGTCATAAGACATATAAATAAATTGTAAATAGGCATAACCAAATTATAGAGACCCATTCCTTCGGCTCCTAGGACTTTAGAAAGATAGATGGAAAATATAAAACCGAGTATACCCGTAGTCACGTTAGAGGACACTAATAAAAAAGAATTTTTTAAAAAATTATCTTTGCCCAAAGTTCATTCACTCCTTTAAATTACTTTAAATAATATTCAAAATGATAACTAAATATGAATTTGAGAATTTTAGGGATAAAGGTAATATGATATAAAATAAAACAAATATTTACAAAAAAGTACTAAAAAGATATAATTATCTGTGGCTAAGTTATAAAAAACAATTGTACTAAATGGGGGAAACATAATGAACAAAATTTCAGATAACGATATGATAAATTTTTTCTATAATGCATTACCATCTATAGAAGTCCTTTTTGATGAAGATGTATCTATGGCATTAACTGATACTAAACAATATTTATATACAAAGTACAGCCCTAAATTGGAATTAAACACAAACAAGGGAGATATAATTCCAGAAGGAGGCGCTATAATTGAAGTGTTGAGAACTGGGAATAATATGATAAAAGTTGTACCAGAGCATGTATATGGAACTGCTTTTAAATCATTTGCAATTCCAATTAAAGAAGAGGGTAAAGTTGTAGGTGTTTTTGTCGTAGGAAAAAGTTTAGAAAGAAAAAATGCTGTGATGAGTATAACTAAAAATTTAACGGAAACTTTATCACAAATATCAATAACTATAAACGAAGTTGCAAAAGATGTACAAGAGTTAGCGACAATGAATGAAGAATTATTATTGGACACTAAAGAAACTAATGAAAAGACTAAAGATACAGATAATATAGTAACATTTATTCAAGGAATTTCATCACAGACAAATTTATTAGGGTTAAATGCTGCAATTGAAGCGGCTAGAGCTGGTGATGCAGGTAGAGGGTTTAATGTTGTTGCCCAAGAAATTAGGAAACTATCAAATTCTTCAAATGAGTCAATAAAACAGATAGATTCAGTTATAAAACATATATCAACATCAATAAATAGCATAAATGATGGTTTAATTAAATCTAATGATGTCTCACAAAGTCAATCAGCTGCATTAGAAGAAATAGCAGCATCTATAGTAGAGTTAAACTCAACAGCTAAGAAATTAGGAGAATTAGCTGAAAATCTTTAATTTATGGAATATTTATTAACATATATAAATGTGTTTACATAGTTAAAAAGAATATAGAAATTAGTAGGAGTAATAATACATATATTTTATGTGAGTTATTGCTCCTATTTTAATATGTAAAACAAAATAAAATGAGACAAATATTTACAAGGAAATGTTAAGAAGATATAATTATCTAGACCAAATCTATAAAAAAACAATTGTATTAAATGGGGGAGACATAATGAACAAAATTTCAGATAACGATATGATAAATTTTTTCTATAATGCAGTACCATCTATAGAAAGTCTTTTTGATGAAGATATAGCTATAGTATTAACTGACACTGAGAAATATTTATATACGAAATATGGCCAAGAATTAGTGTCTAATGTAAAAGCAGGAGATCTAATACTTGATGGTGGTGCTATAGTTGAGGTAATAAGGACAGGTAGAAATATAGTTAAATTTGTTCCAAAACATGTATATGGTGTTGAGGTAAAATCATTTGCAATTCCTATAAAAGAAGAAGGTAAGGTTGTTGGAGTTTTTGTAGTTGCCAAAAGTCTATCTAAGAAAAATGCTGTTACAGATATCACGAGGAATTTAACGGAAACTCTTTCACAAATATCGATAGGCATAAACGAAGTTGCAAAAGGTGTACAAGAGTTAGCGACAATGAATGAGGACTTATTATTAGAAACTAAAGAAACCAATGAAAAAACCAAAGATACAGATAATATAGTAACTTTCATTCAAGGAATTTCATCACAGACAAATTTGTTGGGATTGAATGCTGCAATTGAAGCGGCCAGAGCTGGAGATGCAGGGAGAGGGTTTAATGTTGTTGCACAAGAAATTAGAAAACTATCTAATTCTTCAAATGAGTCAATAAAACAGATAGATTCAGTTATAAAGAATATATCAACATCAATAAATAACATAAATCATAGCTTGATTAAATCTAATGATGTTTCACAAAGTCAATCAGCTGCATTAGAGGAAATAGCAGCATCTATAGTGGAGTTAAACTCTACAGCTAAGAAATTAGGAGAATTAGCTGAAAATCTTTAGTTTAGAGAATATTAATTAACATATATAAGTATCAATACATAATAAAAAAGCATATAAAATGCAGTAGGAGTAATAATTCATATATTTTGTGTGGATCATTACTCCTATTTTAATATGTAAAATAAATAAGATTTTTAAAGAGAGGTCTTATTTTATTAAATTTACAATATAAATTTAATATAGATATTATGATTTGTACATAAGAAGTATTTTTAGAATTTAATTATAGAAGTAAAGGAGGGAAGTGTAGTGAAAAGATTTCTAAAGTTTTTGATTATATCAATTATAATAGTTGTACTAGCTTTTGCTGTATTTAAATTGTCTAATGAATATAGAATGAATACATTAAAAAATAATGTTAGCTGGAGCGTTGTTTACAAGAATTGTAAAGATTCTGTAGCTTTTGATAAAGATGAAAACCAAAATACCTATATAGCTTACAATAATTATATTAAAGTTATTAAAATAGATGGCAGGGAAGAAACTTTATTGGAAGATAAATCGTTGAAAATAGAAAATTTACTTTATTATAATAATAAATTGTATTTTATTTCTAAAACAGATTTATATGAATATGACTTAGCATCCAAAAATCTAAAATCCATTTTAGAAAACATACCTAGTGAGGGAAAATATTTAGATAGGAATTTAATTATAAAGGATTCAAAGTTACTTTTGTCTATAGGAAGCGCTACAAATTCAGGAATAGCATCTAACGATGGTGAATATCCTCAGGATAAAATACCCTATGACAAAAGTTCTATAGATATAACATTAAATGGATTCAATTATGGTGAAAAGAAAACAGGGGCTTTTATGCCATATGGAAATTCAAGTGAAGGAGGGCAAAGAATAAAAGCTCAAAACATAGCGAATTCCTGTATAATTGAAGTGAATCTAAATAACGATAAGACATCACTATATGCTTCAGGAATAAGAAATGTAAAGGGATGGGATTTAGATAGCGAAGGAAACCTAATTGGAATTGTTGGAGGAATGGAGAATTTAGGTGATAGGCCTATTAATAGAGATTTTGACTATTTGTATAAACTAGATAAAGGAAAATGGTATGGTTGGCCAGATTTTAGTGGTGGAGATCCTATAAGTTCACCAAGGTTTAAAGGAGAAAAATTAGTATCACCTCTTATTGCTAATCCGCCTAATAAAATCGTTCAAGCGCCAATATATCAATATTCAGAAGCTGGAGCTATAAGATATTTAGCCGTAGACAAAGGCGGAAAAATATTAGAAAAGAATGCAAGAGTATATTTTAATAGTAAAGAAAATCTTATAGCTGGAATAAATTCAGAAAGTGTTGTATATGACCTGCTAAAGTTAAAAGATAAGAGCAAAATACAAGGAATTAAATATTCAGATGGAGATTTATATATATTAGATAGTGGAATGGGATGTATATATAAATTACAATCTAATGATTTTGGCTTAAAATTTAATCTTCCAAAACCAATTTGGATATTCATATTTGTATTTTTGTTTATATTAACCTGCTTAATAATATTTAAATTTTATTCTAAGCATTCATATAAAAAATAATAAAAAAGAGTTTGAACTGTCTTAAGTGATATTTTATCAATTTAAGACAGTTTTATTATTTAAGTAATTCTATAAAAGAAAATAATTTATATTCAAATTTATGGAATAAATGTTAAAATGTAATAAAAGGCATAGTGATAATGGAGGAGATGTTATGGGAAAAACATTAGTAATTAATTTAGAGGATGTTATATTTCAAGGAGATATATTGGATGTAGGAGAAAAAAATCTTGGTATAATATATAATATATCAAAAGAAGCAAAGGATGAGATATCATTAGATTATGTATCTAGCGACAGCAAAGTGGAGCTGAAAGATAGAAAATATGATGCATGTACATTTTTCTTTGAGTTAAATAAAATATGGACTAGCTTGGAAAAGGAAAGATTAATACGAGAAATAAGTTCATATATAAAAGAATCTGGTGAAATATTTATATGGGATATTAATAAAGAAAGGGGGAAAATATTTAATAATAAGATAAAAGTAATATTACAAAATGAAAAGGTTAAGGAGTTTACGTTTAAGAATTTAAATGTACTTTTAAGTTCTAATATTGAAGAAATAAAAAAAATTCTTGAAAAATATTTTGAAATAGAAGAAACTAAAGCATGGGAAGATGTTTTCTTCATAAGGGGAAAGAAACTGAAGACTAAAGCTGAAGTAGAGGAGAAAATTAATTATGAAGGTATTAATTACAGCGATTGACTCTAAATTCATTCATAGTAATTTAGCAGTTAGATATTTAAAAAGTTTCACAAGAGATATTGACTATGAAGGCAAAATAAAGGAATTTACTATAAATGATAGGGAAGGGAGAATATTAGAAGAAATAATCAAAGAAAAACCAGATATCGTAGCATTTTCAACATATATTTGGAATGTTGAGCTTATCTCAAGAGTGGCTAATTTGATAAAGAGAGTAGATTCTAATATAGAAATTTTATATGGCGGACCAGAAGTTTCATTTGATTCAAGAAGTTTTTTGAAAAATAATGTAGGAGAGTATGTTATTGAAGGCGAAGGAGAAAAAACTTATAGAGATTTTATTCTATATAAATTAGGGAAAGTTAAACTGGAAGATGTCAGAGGGCTTCATTATAAAATTAATGATATAGTTTATTCCAATGAAAAACGTCCACTTATGTCTATGGATGAAATAGCTTTTCCATATGAGGAAAATGAAGATTTGACTAATAAAATTGTATATTATGAGGCTTCAAGAGGGTGCCCATTTAACTGTAAATATTGTCTTTCATCTACAAGTCATGGAGTTAGATTTTTAGATATTGATAGAGTGTTGAATGATTTAATGTATTTTATAAATAAGGAAGTTAGATTGGTTAAATTTGTTGATCGTACATTTAACTGTAATTCTAAATTTGCTATGGCAATATGGGAGTTCTTAATACAGCAAGATACGAATACTCAATTTCATTTTGAAATATCAGCAGATATATTAAAGCCACAGGAAATAGAACTTTTATCAAAGGCTCCAAAAGGAAGATTTAGATTTGAAGTTGGCGTTCAAACCACTAATGACGAAGTTCTAAGAAATATAAATAGGTTTGTTAATTTTAGTGATATAAAAGAAAAAGTCTTAGAAATTGAGGCGTTAAGAAATATAGACCAACATTTAGATCTAATAGCAGGGCTTCCAGGAGAAGATTATGAATCTTTTAAAAAGTCTTTTAATGATATGTATGAAATAAAACCAGAGGAAATACAACTTGGTTTTTTAAAGTTATTAAAGGGATCTTCTATGAGAGAAGATGCAGACAAATATGGAATGGAATACTCACCATATCCGCCATATGAGATATTAAAAACAGATAAGATTTCATATGAAGAGCTGTTAAAACTAAAAAAGGTAGAAGAGATGGTAGATAAATATTATAATTCTCAGAAGTTTAATCATATAATTAGATATTTTGAGAGAAAATTTGAGTTACCATTTGATTTTTACTATAGTCTAGGAATGTTCTTTGAAGATAAAGGTTATTTTAGCAAAAACATAGGAAATGCTGAATACTATAAAGTATTTTTAGATTATAGTGAAAGTGTATTACAAAAAAGCAATAAATATTTAAAAGAGATTATTAGATTTAATTACTTAATATTTAATAAGAAACGTGGTCTTCCAGAATTTTTGAGAAGTGACATGGAGAAAGAAGAAGAAAAGAGTATAAAAGAAAAACTTAAAGAACAATATTCATTTAAAGAATATCATTTGGAAAAGTTTAAAATTAACATAGAGAAATATATTGAAACTGGAGAAATATTAGAAGAGGATACTTATTACCTATTTAATGATAAAGCCGATTATATTAGGTGCATATAAGTAATACAAAAAATGTTTAGATTTATTTATGTAAGTTAAAAAACAGAAGAATTATTTGAATATAAGAAAGAGTAACATACATATGAATAATATGAATGTTACTCTTTTGTGTAATTATATAATAAATTTTTATAAAAAGCTTGATAATTAGTAGTATCAAGCTTTAACTTCTATATTGATCAACAAAATATATTTTCATTTTTGGAAAAAAAGAGTATGCTTAAATAGACAACATGTTAACTAAAATCATATTGAGGAGATTAAAAAAGTGAACGAATATTATATACAGCAAATTTTTTCAACAATTTTCTATTTATCAAACAAGATTCAAGTACAAGGGGATAAGATGGATGAAAGAATAACTGTACGTCAATGGATGGTGCTTTTGACAATTTCACATTTACCAGAAGACAATGCATCCTATAGCAAAATAGCAGATAAGATGGGATGTACAAAACAGAACGTAAAGCACATTGTTGATAGTTTGCTAAAAAAGAACTATGTGTTCTTAGAGAAAAACAAAAAAGATAAACGTGCTATAAATATCAAAATAACTAAAGAATGTAGAGAAATCATGGGAGAGTATTACGAAAAAGGAAATAAATTTTTAAAAGACATGTTTAATGACCTTGAGGAAAAGGAACTAGAAAATTTATGGGACTTGTTAAAGAAAATGGCAAACTATGATGGGAGCAATTGGACTGGCTATGAAGAAAGAGTTAATATATGGGGGAGAGAGTAATGGAAAGTAATTGTACAATAAGTATTATCCCAGAAGTATCAAAAGCAGATGAATCTGTAAAAATAAAAATAAGTGGTCTTTTTAAAAATGAAAGAGTAATAATTCGTGCTTTAAGCAGCGATTATTATTGCATAAATACTTCTATATTTGATGTAGGGAATAAAGCAAATTGGGAATCTTATGCAGTTTTTGTGGCAGATGAAAATGGAACTATAGATTTAGAAAATGCTAAGCCTATTGAGGGAACATATAAAGAAATAGATAAAATGGGACTTTTCTATTCCATGGGTGTAAAAGAAAACTATAAAGGAAAAATACCTACAAGATTAAGTGATATTGGAGAAAACAGAAATTATACAATTACCTTTCAGGTAGAGCGTAGTGGAAGAGTTATTTCATCAAAGGAACATAAAAGAATTTATTGTGATGAAATTATTTCAAGCGTAGATGTAGTGGAAGATAAACTTTTGGCAAGATATTTTACTTCAAAAGAAAACACACCTAAGCCAGCGATCATTGTTTTGAGTGGAAGTGACGGTAGGATTGAAAAAGCGCAGGCAATTGCTGAAATTTTTTCAATGCATGGATATTCAGCATTAGCTGTATGTTATTTTGGGCTTGAAGGAACTAATAGAAGTTTAAGCTGTGTAGAGCTTGAATGTGTTGAAAAGGCGATAGACTGGCTGAAAAAGCAACCTAGTGTGATTAAAAATAAGATTGGTATTTATGGTAGATCTAAAGGTGGAGAAATGGTTTTACTTGCTGCATCTATATTTAAAGACATAAGTTGCGTCATTGCTAATACGCCAAGCTGTTATGTTTATGAAGGCTTAAAAACTAATAAATTTACTTCTAAACATTCATCATGGATGTACAAAGGGAGAGAAATCCCCTATATAAAATTTAGTTTCTCTATTTTGATTCGGACACTTGTAAAAATGATGATAGGAAATAAGGGATCTATGGCTTGGATGTACAGGAAGCTCATTGAGGAGGGAAATGCTTATGAGGCTATGATTCCAGTAGAAAAAATAAATGGACCAATTCTTATGGCTTCATCTTTAAAAGATAAAATTTGGCCTTCTAAAACTCACTGTGAAATAATCGTGGAATTGCTTAGAAAAGCTCATTTTAAACATGAATATAAACATATCACGTACGAAAAATCTGGACATATGCTAACTGTACCGTATCAATCCATATATCCTTCAAATAAGTATCCAGAGGATATAGATGGTTTTGGAAAGGCAAATATAAATTGTTGGAATGAAACTATAAACTTTATAAACAAATGGGCAAATCAAAAGATCTAATAAGGAGAATAATTCACCCTAGAAAATGTATCCCAATTATTGAAATAGGTCCAACCCCTGATGTTTCCTATAAATATTTATATATTTTAATAGTTAAATATTAAAGTATATAAATATTTAACTATATATGTTTTAAAATATATATCTTTGATAATATTTAAATATAAACATATTTTAATATTTAAATTTAAATCTATTGTTATTTTAAGAAGATTTGATTTTGAATTAAGTGAATTGCGAGGATATAATAATATAACGATCAATCATCTTTACACTTGACTGTAATTAAAAAGTGTAAAGAGTTTTTTGTTTATATTTATAATTATTGAAGCTCTGAAAAAAACATCTTGACTTGGAGTTAACTTCAAGTGATAAGTTATATATAACAAAAAGATAGAAATGTGTTCTACAATATCTAGCTGATTAATAATAAGATAGCTTTTTATATTGCAACATCATTTGCATACCTTTTGCGTATTTTGAGTTAAGCATTTATGTCATCAATATATGGGGTAATTTTAAATAATGATTTAAACAAAGGTGTGGCTGAATCGCATGGAGAAGTCACTGTTGAAGCACTAAATAAATTAAGTCACTCCTCAAGCGCAGGAGATTTACCTAAAAATTTATTGCCACTTATGAAACAGATTATGTATAGGGGGCACACAATATCATGTGAGTTGCATTAATTTTGTTGGCTATTGCTCTAGTTTTTAATCTTGGAATACAATTAAAGATGAAAAAGAAGTAGTTACAGAAGAATAAAGAAACAATAGCTCTATTAAGGCAGCATTTAAGAGAAAGTTAAGCGGACATTATTATGTATTATAAATTGGTAGTCTGATTTTAGAGATGGTAAAGTGTATTTGGTAGAGTAAGGTGGTATATGTAGGAGTAGTTGTATTCTTTCCTCAGAATCAATGATAATTAGCATACCATCGTCATATGGTTGTGAATTTTGAACAGTGTAAGTAGCACCTTCATAGAGGTTAAGATCCTTCATTGTGTAAAAACCTTGTGAATATACTTTGGATTGAGCGGTAGCATTAATTTTATTAATATTAAATGATATAAATAAAAGAATAGAGAGTATAGAAGCAAATTTTTTCAATGTTATAAACCACCTTTCATAATGTCAACTATAATAATTTGATATATTAATTTTATTATGTGGAGGTTAAAAAAATATAATCAAAGTATAATATGGAATTTTAAGAAAAAAGAAGAGATGTGTTAAGGTTAAAGAGGGCCCATTTGAAGTGAAATGATTAACAAGGGAACCTGTATTATATTCTGACTCGTTAGCTAAATCAACAGTTTTTAATTAGACCGTAATAATTTTGTAATTGATATAAAATATCTTTAATAGTATAATCAAATAGGAAGTAAACCAAGATGGAATACTTGGATATAATTTACTACTGTAGATTTAACTAAGGAGTAGGAAAGATGGATTATGTATTAGCAATGGTAATTTCACTCATAACTACATTAATTACCATGCCATTTCTTATGAAACTAGCTAACAAATTACATTTCACGGATAAGCCCAGCAAAAGAAAACAACATAAAGTGCCAACGCCATTGTGTGGAGGTTTAGCATTGTATTTTGGTTTTTTTGTTTCGTATTTTATATTCCCAAGGGATGATATGAAGCTGCTGCAGCAAGTAACTGTTTTTGTTGCAGCAACAATGATAATAATAATTGGTTTAATAGATGACTGGTATAAGACTAAAGGAAAAGAATTTGCTATATTTCCAAGATTAGTGATTCAGCTATTATCTGCAATTTTAGTGTTTAAGGCAGGAATTTTTTTTGGTGGATTTACTAATCCTTTTACAGGTACCTATATAGAATTAAATCCGACAATTCAATTTATTCTTACGATAACATGGATATTTGGAGTTACAACTGTAATTAATTGGTCTGATGGTATGGATGGATTGGCAGGTGGGTTATCTCTTATATCTGCAATAACATTTTTCTTAGCGGCAATTATATTAGATCAAAGTGATTCCGCATTAGTATCTATAATGTTAGTTGGAACAATTTTGGGATTTCTGTATTATAATAAATTCCCAGCAAAAGTTTTTATGGGGGATTCTGGAGCTAATTTTTTAGGATTTATTTTAAGCATAACAGCATTGGAGGGTGCATTTAAACAGGCAACTATTTTAAGTCTATTTATACCAATACTTGCTTTAGCAGTACCTATATTTGATAATTTATTTGTTATTATTAAGAGATTCTTAGAAGGAAAGCCAGTGTATCAAGCAGATAGAAGCCAAATACATTTTAGATTGGAGAAAAGGGGGCTTACTACTGTACAAGTCGTAAATTACATAATGTTAATAAGTTTATCTTTTAGTGCGGTTTCTATAATATTGTTGTTGATTAAAAGATAGAGTTAGTATAGTTAGACGTTTTATATTTTAAGTGTATTATTTAAAGTTAAGAATGAAACATTTACAAACAAGATATTATAATATATAATTAGAGGATATATGAACTTATCAAGAGTGGTGGAGGGACTGGCCCGAAGAAGCCCAGCAACCGGTATATTTTAAAGATATATTTGGTGCTAAATCCTGCAGTGTAAGAGCTGGTAGATAAGGTATTGAAAGAGCATTTAAGCCTAAAGGAATACCTTTAGGCTTTTTTTGTTTTTTGGGAACTGCCCGCGAAGTCAAAGCGTTCACAAAGTATAATGAAAATAGTTTCATTTTCGTAGGAAATTATACTCAAGTCAAAGCTGTGGAGAACTTGTGAAGGTAGCAAAAATACATATCCTGAGAAGCAGATTTTGTTCTTAAAATAAATTCTACGAAAGAAAGATTATATAAATAGTTGTGAAGAGTAACAATGGATATTTATAGGACATACGGGATAATACTTAGAAATTAGCAATAAGGTGGTGAGTAATATATGGGGGATTTTAAACTGCAGATAAACAGAGATGAACTACTCAGGTATCTTGGATATAAAGGACAGGATATAGATGAAAATATTATAAATCTTATTGAGGAATGTAGAAAAGAAATCAAGAAGGTAATTAACCCAAGAGTTATATATGAATATAAGAATATAATACATCTTGATGAGGCTATAGAGGTTGTTAATACAAGACTAATTTTATATGGGAAAGATATAAAAGATCATCTTAAGGATTCAAAAGAGTGCGTATTGATGGCAGTAACTTTAGGAAATGATGTAGAAAGAAAAACGAGATTATATGAAAAAATAAATCTAACAAAGGCACTTATATTAGATGCTTGCGCTACAACGGCAGTAGAGGAAGTATGCGATTATGTAGAAAGTATTGTTAGGGAAAAAGCTATATCAAATAATATGGATATAACTTTTAGGTATAGCCCAGGTTATGGAGATTTGCCGTTGGATGTTCAAAGTAGCTTTTTAAGAGCATTAGATGCCCAGAAAAAAATTGGACTTACAGTATCAGAAAATAATTTATTATTTCCTAGGAAATCTGTTACAGCAATAATAGGTATAATAAGTAGTGGAAGTAAAAAGAAAAAAAGGAGCTGCAAAAAATGTACTAGCTACGAAAATTGCAGTTTTAGAAGAGAGGGAGAAATTTGTGGGGATTAAGGAATATATAAAAGATAACATATTAATATTTGATGGAGCAATGGGAACTATGCTTCAAAAGAAAGGATTGAAATTAGGCGAAAATCCTGAAATTTTGAATCTAAAAGAACCATCCATAATAGAAGAAATTCATAAAGAATATATATCTAGTGGTGCTAATGTAATAACTACTAATACTTTTGGTGCTAATGAACTTAAACTAAAACTTTGTGATTTAATGGTTGAAGAAGCAATCGATTCAGCGGTCAATATTGCCAAAAGAGCTAAAGGAAATAGTGAAACATATATAGCTTTGGATGTAGGTCCTATAGGAGAACTTTTAGAACCTATGGGCACTCTAAGTTTTGACAGAGCATATGAAATTTTTAGACGACAAATAATTCAAGGAGTTAAATCTGGTGCTGATATAATTTTAATTGAAACTATGACAGATTTATATGAACTTAAGGCAGCAGTTCTTGCAGCAAAGGAAAATTCGAATTTACCAATATTTTGCACAATGACCTTTGAAGAAAATTTGAGAACATTTACTGGATGCACTCCAGAAGCTATGGTACTTGTATTGGAAGGATTGGGTGTAGATGCACTTGGAGTTAATTGCTCTTTGGGACCAAAGCAGCTAAAACCTATTGTTGAGGAAATATGCAGTTTAGCACATATTCCAGTAATGGTTCAACCCAATGCGGGTCTTCCAACACTATCGATAGGCGATGAAACAAAATATGATGTAACTAAAGAAGAATTTTCAGATACTTTATGCGGATTCATTGATCTAGGAGTAAGGGTAATAGGTGGGTGTTGTGGAACAACCCCAGAATATATTAAGGAACTGAGTACAATAGTAAAAAATAAGAAACTTGTATCTAGTGAAAAAGAATATTATTCTGCAATTTGTACGCCATCAAAAGTAGTGAGAATAGATGGTGTTAGAATTATAGGTGAGCGAATTAATCCAACAGGTAAAAAGCTATTTAAAGAGGCATTGAAAAATGGAGATTTGGATTATATACTAAATCAAGCAGTTTACCAAATAGAAGCTGGAGCTCATATTCTAGATGTTAATGTTGGATTACCTGAAATTGACGAAGCAGATATGATGAGTAAAGTAATAAAAGAGATTCAAGGGATAATTGACACACCACTTCAAATAGATTCGTCTGATCATAGAGCAATAGAGACTGGGCTTAGATATTACAATGGAAAGCCTATTTTGAATTCTGTGAATGGAGAAGATGAAGTTTTAGATAGAATACTTCCTTTAGTAAAAAAATATGGAGCAAGTGTAGTAGGTCTGACTTTAGATGAAAGAGGTATTCCAGCAAAAGCAGAAGAAAGATTTGAAATTGCAGGAAAAATAATAAGTAAAGCAGCAGAATACGGAATAAGAAAAGAAGATGTATTTATAGACTGTTTAGTTTTAACTGTTTCAGCTCAGCAGAAAGAAGTTCAAGAAACTTTAAAAGCTGTAAGAATGGTTAAAGAAAAATTAGGAGTTAAAACGGTACTTGGAGTTTCAAATATATCATTTGGTCTTCCTAATAGGGAATTAATTAATGAAACTTTCTTGGCGCTGGCTCTTGCTAATGGTTTGGATTTACCAATAATTAACCCTAATGTAAGCGGAATGACTAGAGTTATTGATTCATATAATGTTTTATATAATTATGATAAAGGTGCTGAAAGTTATATTGATAATTATGCCAATGTAGAATTATCGACAGAAGTTACTATTAAAGGTAATGAACTAGCAAAGAATAATTCAGGTACAAATATAGTTCATGATTTAAAATATATTGTTGTTAAAGGCCTAAAAGAAGAGGCAAAACAAGCTACAGTAGAATTATTAAAAGAAAAAAAGGAGCTTGAAATAGTTAATGATTATTTAATTCCAGCATTAGATATGGTTGGAGAAAGATATGAAAAAGGAGAACTTTTTTTACCACAGCTAATTCAAGCTGCTGAAACAGTAAAAAATTCATTTAGCATTTTGAAGGAAGAAATAGCTAGAACTAATTCCAAAACTATATCAAAAGGTAAGATAATTGTAGCTACAGTAAAAGGAGATATTCATGACATAGGTAAAAACATAGTAAAAGTTATCTTGGAGAACTATGGCTATGAAATGATAGATCTAGGGAAAGATGTACCTATAAAGACTGTTGTGGAGGAAGCAAAAAAACATAATGTATCTCTAATTGGATTAAGTGCACTTATGACAACAACACTTAAAAGTATGGAAGAAACAATAAAGGCACTAAGAGAAGATGGATACAATGGAAAAATATTTGTTGGTGGAGCAGTGGTTACAAAAGATACAGCTGAAAGAATAGGTGCCGACTTCTATGCCAAAGATGCAAAGGAATCAGTAGAAATTGCAAGAAGAGTACTTTCATAGTAAATAATAAATTGAGAAACTAATATTTAAAAGGTTGTCCTATGCATTAAAAATGCATAGGACAACCTTTTTTTACGAGAAATTTATACTAAAGCTAAATTATAAAATATTATAATTCTATTATATCTAAATCATCAGGCATGTATATCTTTCCGCTGAATTCCTCTTTACCTTCATTTATGTACAATTCTTTTCTAATCTTTAGATTTTTATCTTCTGTATGATATAAAATAACATTTTTAACATTTAGATCTTGTGCATTTTTACAAGCATCTTTTACAGTAGCATGATGCTTTTCATATGGTTTAAATATTTCTTTTTGAGAATAAAGGCAAAATGCTTCGTGGAATAAATAATCTACATTGTTACAATGCTTCTTTACAGCTTCTCTATAAGGCTCGTCACCTAAAAATGTTAAAGATTTACCGTTTTCCAATGTTGTTGTAAATCCATGTTGAAGATCTTTCGTGCTTTTTATATCAAAGAAAGTGGTTTGTCTATTTAATATAGTTGTTGTATAGTTATCTTCAATTTCATTAAATAATATTCTAGTATCAAATAATTTTAAAAATTTATTTTGAAGTACAAATGAAGAAATTGATTTTATAGCATCTATTGAAGTTTTGTGACAATAGATGTTGAAGTTTTCGGAGTATTTATCATTTAGTATACTTTGTGCTACAGCACGAATAACCCAAATGCTTCCTAGTATATGATCATTATGATTATGAGATATAAACATGTTATGTATTTTATTAATTGGTATATTTAACTTTTCAAGATTTGATAGTATTGTATTACCACCACCTGCATCTATAAGAAAGTGTTCTTCTTCGTTAGAGAAAGTAAAACATGTGTTATAGCATTTGGTGACCATTGCTGAACCAGTACCGAGAACATATATTTTTTCCATTTTAAATCTCCTTGTATAAATATAAAAATTTTAAAGATAATATGAGTAAAGATTACTAAATATTAAACTTAACATAGTTACAATTATAAAAGTTAAATGAAATAAATTCAATATCATCATAGCATTACATGAATTAGCTTAAGTTTCATATGGAAATAGAAATATATTTTGTCAAATGCATTTACTTATAATTAGACATGCTATATACTAGTGTATATACATATGACGCAAGAGGAGGAGAAAATATAATGAATAATAAAATTAAACAAATGGTATATGCTGGCTTACTTACAGCATTAGCAATAATAATTCCTATTCAGTTTGGATTTTTAAGAATAGTTATTCCACCATACTTTACAGCGACATTAGCGGCTCATGTACCGATGATGTTATCAATGTTAATATCACCGTTTGTGGCAGCTGTAGTTGGTATAGGCTCTACAATTGGTTTCTTAATAGCAGGAACACCAGCGCCAGTAGTAGCAAGAGCAGCAACACATATAGTTGTAGGATATGTTGGTGCAATGATAATTATGAAAAATAAAAGCTATGTTAAGGCCATAGTAATAACAGCTCCAATTCATGGAATATTAGAGGCTTTAGTTACAATACCTTTTATAGGGTTTTCAGCTGCAGTTTATCCTGCATTAATAATTACTGTTGTCGGAGCGATACTACATCATTCAGCAGACAGTATAATAGCATATGCAATAGTTAAGGCAATGGCAAAGGCAAGAAAGAAAAATATTTATAATGTCTTTGGGGAATTCAGGACTCAAAGAGCTTTATAAGTATAATTAGTGCTCATAATTTATACAATATAATAGAATTGTCATATTGAAAGCTGAATGCAATATATTTAGATGCATTTAGCTTTTTTATTATCTAGGAATGTATATTGAAGCCAAATCAGTGGGCAAATTATTAAAAGGCTGATTAAGAAGGTTATGTTTTATAAAGAAAATAAAAAATCAAGCATATTTGTCTGAAATTTTGTTTTTAAAATACATGGAAGGTTATAGAAAATAATAAAAAAAATATAGACAAAAATACTAAATATCATATAATAAGGATAGAATAAATTTAAAATTGTAAAATTGAGAACTATGTTAAATGTTATTTGGCTAAAAATCTTAAAAAACAATTTCAAATTAGAATAAGATGAGGTGAACATTTTGGAAGAAAAAGAAATAATGTCGTTTAGAGATGAAGATGGAAATAAAGTTGATTTTGAAGCTATTGCAAAGATATATTTAGAGGAACAAGGATATTTATTACTATCACCAGTAGATGAAAAGTGTGATGATATGTTTGCATTTAGAATAGATATTAATGAGGAAGGTAATGAAGAATTAAATCTTGTGGAAGACGATAAGGAATTTGAAGAAATAAAGAAAGAGTATAAGAAATTATTGTATTAAATAGGAGTGAAATTGAATGAAGAGTTCAGAAATAATTGATTTTTTGGAAGATAATGACTTAGCAGAGGTTGAGGAGATAAAACACAAAAGCAATTATGTGATAATAAAGTTTTATTATGATTTTGATATGGAAGAAATAAGTGCTGCAAAAGCATACTCAACTGAAGAAAGTGATTTTGAGCCAGAAAGTGATGAGTGGTATAATGAATATTACATTCCTTACCTAAAAGATATTGCCGTAGATAATGTAGAGTCAATAATGGAAGAGATAACGGATGAGTTTGAACTAGAATCTAAATATAAAGAGTTCGGAATGGAAAATGGGAATAGTGGATATTTCAAGTTTATAGCAGCATTTTCTGAAGAATTAACAGATATAGAAATGGAAGATATTTTAAACGATTACTATGAGTAAAACTGGTATTAAAATACTATTGAAAATATATTTGCTTATGATATAATTAAATCATAGATTTCCTGAGATGTGCGTAAAGCTTATGATATTCAACCTACATTACATTATCGGGATTTACAATATATTCATAAATGTCAGGCTTCATTAAAAGCACAGAATTGTGTCAGTAGAAGACAGAAGTGAATTGAGTTTAACCCACCTGCGAGGCGCAGGACTTGAATATATAGGTGAACGGCATGTTGGGAGCTATGATTGAATTCAACACCTCTATTAGAGGTGTTTTTTTATGTATAATAAAATATAAATAAAAAAGGGAATACCAAACTAATGTTTAGCTTGGTATTCAGTTATATTAATATAAAACTAAAGTTCTAATTAAATATTTTAGTTCTTATAAAGTAGTTATTTTTATATTTTATTTATTAAGTGTTATATTCTAAGCAGCTATGTTTTTTACAGATTTAGAGTTATGTTGCTTATAATATATTGAGATCAACTCTTTTTGATATAAGACAATGTACTTGTCCAAATTTTGAGATAAATCAACTATAAATGTTTTACTTGGTGAAAAAAACAATAATAATAAGTTAAGTAGGTTTTTCCTAAGTACAATATTACATTTTAGTTTAAAAATTACCCAAGTTTTCATACTAACACCTCTTTTTATCAGACTTGGTTCTTGCTATATGATTATTATAAACAAGAAAAGAAAATTTGTAAAAATATTTCATAATACAATTAATGACAATAACTTGCAGAAATATTGAATAAAACGGTTAATAATTTATTTTTCTAGTAGATTCATGCCTACATAGAACAAAATTGTATATATTTTACAGGTGAAGTGTTCGACAAACGATTACGAAGAACAATAAATAGTGTCGAAAAAATTCGGGTTGATTATATTATTTTAAATGGTAAAATTATTGATATACGGATAGAAAGGATGAAACATGATGGATATTGAAAATTCTAAAATAGAAGAAGTTGTAGAGAAAATCAATTCATTATATAAAACTAGTCAAGAGAGAGAATTGAATGATGAAGAGAAAGAATTACAAAGTAGGTTAAGAAAAAGATATATAGATAATGTTAAGAAAAATTTTAGAGCGCAATTAGAAGGTATAGAACTTAACAATAAGAAAAAGGGATGATGAGAATTGGGAGTTTTAGTTAAAAAGTTAATTGATGATTTAAACTTAGAAGTGCTGGTAGAGGGAAAAGAAGATGTAGAAATTTCAGTAAATGATATAAATAGACCTGGGTTGCAGCTTGCAGGCTTTTATAATTATTTCGCACCAGAGAGAATTCAGGTTATAGGTAAAGCAGAATGGAGTTTCTTAGATTATATGCAAATTGAGCTAAGGAAAAAAAGAGTTAAAAAATATTTTAGCTTTGATATAAATTGCTTAATCATAACTAGAGGATTGGAGCCACATCCAGAGTTTATAAAGGAAGCGAAAAAGCATAATATATGGTTTGTTAGAAGTAATTTGGTTACTACACAGTTTATAAGCAAAACAACAATATATCTAGCAGATAAACTTGCACCAGAGACAAGATTGCATGGAGTTTTAGTAGATGTATCTGGTATAGGAATATTGATTACTGGAGAAAGTGGAATAGGAAAGAGTGAAACTGCATTAGAGTTGATAAAAAGAGGACATAGACTTGTCACAGATGATGCAGTTGATATAAAAGATATAGATGGTCAATTAATAGGAAGATCACCTAAAATAACTGTTGGAATGCTGGAAGTTAGAGGTCTTGGCATAATTGATGTCACAACATTGTATGGATTAAGTTCAGTAGTTCAAGAAAAAGAAATAAGGCTGGTTATGCATTTTGAACATTGGAAAGATGATAATGATTATGATAGGCTAGGAATAGATAATGAATATATGAATATACTAGGAATTAACGTGAAGAAATTAACTGTTCCTATTAGACCAGGTAGAAATATCGCAGTTATTATAGAAGCCGCAGCAGTAAATTATAGACACGCATTAATGTCTAAAATTACACCGGTTGATGTAATAGAAAATAGAATGAATGAGCTTAATGATTAGCAGAGCATATAACTATTTTTACATAACTCAGTCCTAAGTAAATGATTTGAAATGCCTAGGACGTGAGATATATATTTATCATCAAAAGGAGGATTGAACATGGAAAATGAAAAGAAAGATTTAAGCAAAAACGCATGGAATAAATATGATGAGAAAGAAGTGCAAAGCGTATTCGAGTTTTGTGAAGGATATAAGAATTTTATGTCTAAATGCAAAACTGAAAGGGAATGTGTTAAGGAAGTACTTAGATTAGCTAAAGCTGAAGGCTATGAAGATATAGAGGAAATAATAAAAAATAATAAACAATTAAAACCAGGTGACAAGATTTTTGCAAATAATAAAGGAAAAGCTGTTGCATTGTTTATTGTAGGAAGTGAAGCTATAGAAAAGGGGCTAAAGATATTAGGAGCTCATATTGATTCACCAAGATTAGATTTGAAGCAAAATCCACTTTATGAAGATAGTGAGTTAGCATTACTTGATACGCATTATTACGGTGGAATTAAAAAATATCAATGGGTTACATTGCCGTTAGCATTACATGGAGTGGTAGCAAAGAAAGATGGTACTGTAATCGATATTTGCATAGGCGAAGATGAAACAGATCCTGTTGTTGGAGTATCTGATCTTTTAATTCATTTAGCAGGAGAGCAAATGGGTAAAAAGGCTGATAAAGTAGTAGAGGGTGAAGATCTTAATGTATTAGTTGGAAGTATGCCTTTAAAGGGAAGCAAAAAAGATGCTGTTAAGGGAAATATTTTAAAATTATTAAAAGAAAAATATGATTTTGAAGAAGAAGACTTTCTATCTGCTGAAATTGAGATTGTGCCAGCTGGAAAGGCTAGAGATTATGGTTTAGATAGAAGTATGGTTATGGCTTATGGGCATGATGATAGAGTGTGTTCATATACTTCACTAATGGCTATGTTTGAAATAAAAGAGACTGATAAAACTTGTTGCTGTCTATTAGTTGACAAAGAAGAAGTTGGAAGCATTGGAGCAACAGGAATGCAATCAAGATTTTTTGAAAATATAGTTGCAGAAATCATTGATAGAATTGATGGATATTCTGATCTTAAATTAAGAAGATGTCTTACTAATTCAAAAATGCTATCATCTGATGTTAGTGCAGCTTTTGATCCTAATTATCCATCAGTAATGGAAAAGAAGAATTCAGCATTTTTTGGAAAAGGTATGGTATTTAATAAATATACTGGAGCTAGAGGTAAATCAGGTTCTAACGATGCTAGTGCTGAATATATGGCAGAACTTAGGCGCATAATGGAAAAGCATAATGTTTCAATTCAAACTTCTGAGCTTGGTAAAGTTGATGCCGGTGGCGGTGGAACAATTGCATATATATTGGCTCAATACAATATGGAAGTAATAGATTGTGGAGTTGCACTTCACAATATGCATGCACCTTGGGAAGTCGCAAGTAAAGTTGATATATTTGAAACAATGAAGGGATATAAAGCTTTTTTAATAGAGGCTTAATTTCAATAAATTAAGAAAAAAAGATATTATCAGGTTTAATGACTGATGATATCTTTTTTTCTTGATAATTAAATTAATTACCTAATATTGCATTAATGGTAAATCTAAAGCTAATAAAAGTTTGGATAGATATTCATTAGGTAAGTTCATACAGCCAATGTCCCCATGACGATCATCTGATTTTAAATCACCGTGAAAATCGGAACCACAGGAAACTAATAAACTATTTTTATTTGCTAAAGATAAGAATCTGGAAGTTTCACTTTGTGCATTTTGAAAATAAATTGATTCGATCCCATCAAAATTCATTAGTAATAATTCATCAACATTAGAATTATTTATTAATTTAGGATGAGCTAGAAATACAAGAGCATTATATTTTTTTAGTAATTTCAATCCGTCACTAGTAGAAAGTTTTAAGGTTGGGACATATGCTTTACAACCTTTACCAATAAATTTATTGAAAATTTCCTCGAGATTATAAGGATATCCGCAATTAACTATTTCTCTAGCAATATGAGGTCTTGCAATAGTATCATTAGCTTCTTTTAGAATTTTTTCGAAACTAACTTCAATATTAAATTCATCTTTAAGCTTATCAACCATAAGCTTAGCTCTCATCACTCTATGATCTTTAATGGTAGCTAATTCTCTCATAAAATCATTATTTTTAAAGTTATCATCTTTAAAAAATCCTAAAAGATGTACACTTTCATTATTGTGTTGAGTTGATAATTCAATTCCTGGAATTAGTGTGATATCATATTTAAAGCTTTCCTCAATAGCTTCATCTAAGCCGCTTAAGGTATCATGATCTGTTATAGCTAAGTACTTAACATTATTATCATGGGCCCTTTTAACAACTTCCTTAGGGGATAATGTTCCATCTGAAGAAGATGTATGAACGTGAAAGTCCACTTTAAGCATATAATTTAACCTCCAATTTGATTTAAGGTTTATAATAATAAAATTATCTAATTTATTGTAGATTAATTTGGAATAATATAAAAATATGTTATGCAAATTTTAATAATATAATCATATCATAAGATGTTGATATAAGTACACTAAAATAAAAGCTAGTGACGATATTTATAACTTAAGTTAATATTCACATTTTCTAACTTATGTGTATATAAATTAAAATATTGTTTCTTGATTTGGTATAAAAATATCTATTTTGATAAAGGTTTATTAGCTATATGATTACAAAAATCGAATGGATTGTATCTTAGCGGTAGATCTTTAATCGATATAATATCTTCATTATAATTTCCATCCCATGGTGAAACTGATATAGTTGAATCATTAAAAATTTTGAACAGATATTGACTATTATCTTCAAAAAGTATTTTTATTCTGAAGGGTTCCTTTGTATCAACTGATTCGTCAGAATAGTTGGCAGTTGTTAAGGCTGAAACAAAATCTTCAATTATAGGATTTTCTTCACTCGGAACCTCTATTTCCTTATATAGATTAGTATCAAATACATAAAGCGTGAAGTTTTGATTATTTAAGATCTTAGCTTTAATTTCATCAATATAATAATGATTACTTGGTTTTACTGAAAAGTTTATGTATTTAGGACTTTGAAGAGCACAGCTGCTCAAAGTGAAGCATAGAAATAAAATTGTGAAAGTAAAAGTTAATTTTTTCAAAAGTATACCTCCTAAAAATACGTTATATACTATTAAATTTATTCTTTATGTTATTTTTTAGAACTTTTCAATTGAGCCAATAAGTGATAATTAAGAAGATTCTATAATATGAATAAACAGTAGAGATAATTTGGGAGATAAGTTTATGTATATAATAGGAACGGTAGGACCTAATGTAAAGGATAGGGCTATACTTAAAGGTATAATAGAGAGTGGAGTAAATGCTTTGCGATTTAACTTTATACACGGAAGTGCAGTAGAATTTTTAGAATTTTTAAAAATGGCGAAAGATATAAAGAGTGATATCCAGGTAATACTAGATCTTTCAGGAACTAAGGTTAGAGTTTCTGGTAAATTTCAATATATATTTAAAGTTTATAATGGAGAAGTAATTTACTTTTGTGGAGAAGACAAATATATTGAAATGATGAAGAATAGCAGTAAAAATAAAATGAAAGTTATCCCATTAAATATAAAAAATAAAATCTTAAATGAAAAAGACTATAAGCAAATAGGAATAAAGGATAATACGATGACTTTTGATATCATAGATAAAGTGGATGGATTGATAAAGGCAATTACAATTAGGGGAGGAATTATTAGAAAATGGAAAGGGTGCAATATAAAGAATCTTGAGAGAAAAGATTTGCCACTAAATGAAAATGACAAGGATGCAATAAATTGGGGAATTAACAATAAAGTAGATATAATATGTCAATCATTTGTTGAGGATAGGAGCGATATTGAAGATGTTAAATTATTTCTAGATAATAGTAAATCAAATGAATTTAAGCCTAGAATTTGGGCTAAAATAGAAACATTAAATGGAGTTAATAATATAAAAAGCATTTTGAGTGAAGCAGATGGAATTGTGATAGGGAGAGGTGATTTGATTCCAGAAACATCCATAGAAGATACTCCTATTTATGAAGAAAAAATAATAAAAGAAGTTGTGAAAGAGAAAGATAAGGATATAATTATAGCTACGCATATCTTTAATAGCATGAAAAACGGAAAAATGCCATCGATTTCAGAAGTGGAGAGTATATATAACTTCATAAAAGTTGGAGCTACTGGATTTCTTCTGGCAGGGGAAACGTCTATAGGAAAAGCACCTATAAGAACAGTAGAATTTCTAAATAACTTGATTATAAAATATATTAATATATGAATAGTATATATGTTGAAATTGAATTTCTACATTTTATCTTAACTAAGTACTTATCTCACTAGAATTTTAAATGTAAATTTATTATTGAAACATATAATAAAAAAGTTTAAGTTATTATAAAATAGCTGAAATATAAATTGATTAATCATGAAAGTAATTGAGATGATATTAGTTAAACTGATGACATTAAAAAATATATGCCAATATATATTAAGGGTATAAGAAATAAATATGATTTGTTTCTTATACCCTTAATTCATCTATAGATTAGTATGTATTCGTTTCAAATAGAAACTTATTATAATAGTCAATGCGTAGTCGTAAATCAAAAATACAATTTGACCAGCAATCCATATCATATACAAAGGGTAGTTAATAGTAAGATTGCCTAAAAAATTAGTGGAAATAAAATAAATTACTGAAAGTAAAGCATTAAATGCAATCAATTTAAAAAACAATTCCAATGGAATATTTCTAATCTTTTCTGAAAAGTATTTTACTATACCATAAACTCCAAAAAATGATACATAATAAATGGCAATATTAGTTGGAACCAAAAATAAGCTAAGAATACTTGATCCTGCATAAACCAAGATAGTATTTTTTATTGAAGTTCTTATTATTGATATAGGGATTAAGCAAGAAGATACTGTTAATATTGTTAAAGTGCTTATTGGCAGTATAGAAGCAGCGTAAAGTATTATTAATGTTAATGCTATAGTTATTCCGTTTTCAGCTATATATTTTGCTTTCATAAAATATTCACCTCACTAAATAAATGCAACTTGTATATGTTCTAAAATAAAAGCATTAGGTATAGGTATATTTATATTAACAGCAACCAATTAAATCTCCGCCAGCGCATTCACATAAAGAATCGAGACACCAAAGATTTATACAGCAATTACACATATCAGCATTACTAGTATTTGTGGTTCTATAGTAAGGGTTTGAGTAATTATTGCCTCTTTGTCTTAAAGAATTTAAGCCTTGCCTATATTCAAAATTATTTGGATCCATATTAACGGCTGTAGTCATATGATCAAGTGCTGAATCAAACCAGCCTTTGTTAAGCATTATTGCACCGTATAAATAATGCCATTCAGCAGATTTGTTATTTATAGAATTTAAACGGCTTTCAGCGGCTGCATAATTCCCAGATTGAATAAGTCTCCTTATTTCTTGAAAATCATACGAGCTATTTGAAGCGTTGCTATAGTTGGATGTATTACTGGAATTGTAACTATTATTTCCAGGATTTTTTGTTAGAGCTTCATAAGCTTCGTTAATTTCAATCATTTTTTCTTGTGCTAAATTTTTTAGCGGATTATCACCGTACTGATCAGGATGGTATTGTTTAATAAGTTTTCTGTAAGCACTTTTTATTTCATCTTGGCTTGCACCAGGCTTTACGCCTAATATTTCATATGGATTCATTATAAATCTCTCCTTTTAGTCTCATTTGTATTTTCTGGATTTTTAATTATGCTTATATATTTATCCATTAAACCTAATTCAATTATATTATATAATATATCTTCATTTCTTTTTAGGTTTAATTTTTCTAAATGCTCTTTACAACTATATCCACAATTTAAAATTGTAAATTCTATTTTAGGCTTTATGGATTCCATAAATTTATCGTATGTTAAAGAATTTTTGTTATACAAGAAATTTATTGGATTAAATTTTTTATTTTCCATATCAGATTTTAAATCATCTAAGGCATCTATCAGATAAATCCATTTTCCTATTGAATATCCTAATTTATATAAAGTATTTCTCAAATCCAATCCATCATCGATTAATTTATAAGGATAATCACGTAAAATTACTCCAACTAGATCGCTAAATGGATCACATATCTCATCTATAGAATTAAATGATTTATTATTTTCTAAAGTAGAAAGTTTGTTTAAGCATTTCATTATGTTATTATTAATTTTAATTATTGAATTAGGAAATTTTCTTTTATAAGGGAATAAAAGAAGTGATAAAAATTTACTTTTATAATTTTTATCATCATGAGCATCATCTAATAGTTTATAATAAAATAGGGATATATTCATAGCAGATGCATAAGACAACGCTTTATTATTAGCTATTACTATTTTTTTTTCAGTAGGATGAAGAGAACACCTGTGATGAGAAATTTCTAGTTCATCTGGATTTAATGCATCTAATAGTAAACCTAGAAAAGTCATATCATAATTTAAAGACATTCTTGGTATATTACCAAATTCTTTTTTTATATGGCAACATAATCCGCAGTAATAACATTTAAATCTGGCAAAATCCTTTACTTTCATTTCTGCCTTTAATGGAGTAACATATCCAAACAATAAAAAACACTCCTCATAAAATTAAATATAAATCAATTATACAGTAAATTTAGCCATATAAACAATAAAGTTCATACATACATAATAAAATTTTCAGATAATATTAACATTTATACGATAGTATATTGCTCACAAGATATATTTAGAGCAATAATAAGGTTACATTTACAATTCCAGTGATCTAAGAGCTGAATTAGGATTAATTCGTTATAAAAAAATAATAGTGAGACGCTTAATTAATAATCTTTTTTATTTATTATAGAAGAAAGGTTTGGAATAAATTTAATTTAGATTTATAGGAATTTTTTATTACAAAGTCCAATATAATGTTATCGTGGCTAAAAGAGGATTAATAGGAGTTTACCAATAAACAATAAGTATTTCATGGAAAAATTGAAATATTTATAAAAAACTCTTTACAACGGATAATAATTATTATATAATAACAAATGTAGAAAACAAAAGATAAAAATTAAATGATATAAATAAAATAATAAATTAAAATTTTAGGAGGAAGAGATTATGAAAAAATTCGTTTGTACAGTGTGTGGTTATATTTATGAAGGAGAAAAAGCTCCAGAAAAATGTCCAGTGTGTGGAGTAGGAGCAGAAAAATTTGTTGAGCAAAGCGGAGAATTAGCTTTTGCAGATGAACATATAATCGGAGTTGCTAAAGGTGTTGATAAAGAAGTAATTAATGGATTACAAGCAAACTTTGTTGGAGAATGTACAGAAGTTGGAATGTACTTAGCTATGTCAAGACAAGCTGATAGAGAAGGGTATCCAGAAGTTGCAGAAGCTTATAAAAGAATAGCATTTGAAGAAGCAGAACATGCTTCTAAATTCGCTGAATTACTTGGTGAAGTAGTAGTAGCAGATACAAAAGCTAATTTACAAGCTAGAGTTGATGCTGAACATGGTGCATGTCAAGGTAAAAAGGATTTAGCAACACTTGCTAAGAAATTAAACTTAGATGCAATACATGATACAGTTCATGAAATGTGCAAAGATGAAGCTAGACATGGAAAAGCATTTAAAGGATTATTAGATAGATATTTTGCATAATATCATAAGATATAATATACACATATTTTTAACTGAATAATTAGTGATAATTCTGCTTAATTAAGCAAAGTAAAAGAGAAGATAAGTTATTATCTTCTCTTTTATTTTTGCAATCTTTCTTCATACAAAGATTTGTACATATTATAGGTTTTCTCATCTAAGCAAACCATTGCAATTTCATCAAAGGTATCTGGAGAACTGTTTATAAACGATAAAATTTCATCTAATGCTATATTGCAAGCTTCGTTTAATGGATAGGAATAGGCACCTGTGCTTATAGATGGTAAAGCAATAGTTTTAATTGGATGTTCATTAATATAATCATCGAGTTCTTTTACTATAAAGTCCTTTTGTTTATCTGTATTAAAACGATAAAGATTTTTATTTAGAATTTCATTACACTGCTTTGAATAAAATCCGGAGTAATTAGCTGCTATCTCAAAGACAGAACGATAAGCATTTCTTAAATATTTTTCTTCTGAACCGTTATTTCGGTAAATGGGCCCTACAGTATGTATTACCCAATGTACACCATGATCACTCAAGTTATAAGATCTCGTCAATTTAGATCTACCAGTCAAACAGCCGTTTAACTGTCTGCATTCATCCAATAATTTTTCCCCACAGGCTTTATGAATAGCACCATCAACTCCTCCGCCACCAAGTAATGATGCATTCGCAGCATTTACAATAGCGTCAAATTTGATTTTTGTTATATCATCAAAAAGTATTTTAAAGTTAGTCAAATTAATCACCTCATATTAGTCATACAAAAATTCTCTCACTTAATAGTTTACACCCAATTGACATAAATAAAAATACTATTTTTTGAAAAAAATGTTAATTAGTTATATCGAAATTAAATTATACTTATATATATGAGAGAAATGATAAAATAATTTTTAAATTCTAGCAAGAGAACTAATAAAGTAATTAAATAGGCTGATTTTCTAAATTTTTTCTTCTATTATCTAAAGGATTTAAATTTATGTGATGTACTTTCATTGTTTCGTCTGGATTCATAATCAATCTGTCTAAACGAATTCTACCCTCAGAAGTATTAGCTACAACCATAGATTCAGAACCTTTTTTGTAAAGAACCCAGTTGTACCCGTCTTTTACTACTTTATTTACATCTTCCATTGAAATTAAAGCAGTATCCTTATGGTTTCCAAATTTATCTCTTAAAATTATACCCATTGTATCATGATCAATTTTAGTACAATCATTTTTTGAACTTCTATTATATAATTCTAAATTTTCTTTTCTGTTATCTAGAGTATTTCCGTTTAAGTGTTTTATTGGAGCTTTTGGATCAACATCTAAAATAACAGATTGAATTGATTTCTTAGTAGAAACTGTCTTTCCGTTAACTTTAGTAGATTCTAAAGTTTGAACAAGATAATTATTAAAATCTTTATGCCATTCAGCAAACCAAATTCCGGCTTCTTTAACTCTATTAGCATCGAATGTGTCTATCTTGCAAACTAGTTCACTTCCATCTTTCTTTAAGACAGTAATTTCAGTAAGATTACCTTTTTCAGTATATTTATTTTCTTGAGTTTTATAATTTGTATTTATGGTTAAGCACCTCTTTCATGATTTAATGTTTAGTAATATATGTGAATGACAATCTCATTTGAAAAATAGCACAAAATAAGTTATTTTTCAAGGTTTTGTATATATTATGACACATATATAATTAATTTAAACATTACATCATTATACCAGATTAAAAATATAAAAGATATACACCTTAGAAAAAAGCGCGAAGCGCAACCAAAAACATATAATCAATAAAAAAATGTCATTAATGTATAATAACAACAACTAATAAAAAAGTACGCACCTTAGAAAAAAGCGCGAAGCGCAACCAAGATCATTTAAGCTAAAGAAAGAACTTACCTTAAAAAAAGCGCAAATAAGATCAATTCACATATGAAAAGAGTGCGAAGCACAATTAGGAACTTATTAAGCACGCCCAAAATCCTTTTAACTTAGAAAAAATCGCAAAGAGTAAAGCTTAGTAGAAATTTTTGATTTAAATTAGTACAAGTTAGTGATAATTTTTAATCATATTGCTTTTTTAAGAAGATAATATTATATTATATTTCATTGTATATACCCATAAAATCTTAAAAAATATTAAATATATGGTAGACGCAGTTGAGTAAACTAAAGTAAAATAGAATTTGATATTAAGAAAGCGCAGATAATGAGGTACTAAATATGATAATTACTAAGACTTTAAAAAGTATTTTGGACGATAAGAAGTTTATACGAAAAGCTATATCTATTACAGTACCAATAACATTGCAAGCCCTGTTGAATACAAGCTTGAATCTTGTGGATACTGTAATGATTGGAAGTTTAGGTCAAAGTTCAATTGCAGCAGTTGGCCTTGCAAATAAAGTATTCTTTGTTTTTACATTACTATTATTTGGTGTTGTTAGTGGGTCTTCGATTTTAACTGCTCAATATTTTGGCAAAAATGATATAAGTAATATAAGAAGAGTATTAGGTATGTCTCTGATTATTGGTTTAGTTGGATCAATTATTTTTGTAATACCGAGCTTAATATGTCCTGAAATAGTTATGAGTATTTTTACACCAAATGAAAATACGATAAAAATAGGCGCATCGTATTTAGCTATAGCCGCAATTAGTTATCCTTTAACCGCAGTCACAAATGTTTATGTGGCACTTTTAAGAGGCGTAAATCAAGTAAAAGCTCCTGTTTTCATAACAGTGTTTTCTATTTGTATTAAAGTAATGCTAAATTATACTTTAATATTTGGACACTTTGGGGTACCAGCTCTTGGGGTGCAAGGAGAAGCTATTGCAACTATAATAGCTAGAACAATTGAATGCACATGTATTTTAGCTATAGTATATTATGAAAAAGGCCCCGCAGCTGCGAAATTTAAAGAACTCATATCGTTTAATAAGAGTTTTACAAAATTATATGCCTCAACCGTATCTCCAGTTATAATTAATGAATTTATGTGGGGACTAGGGGTAACAATGTATTCTTTAGTATACGGTAGAATGGGAGATGGAGCTGTTGCAGCAATCACAATAACCCAAACTGTTGAACAAATAATGACAGTCGTATTTCAGGGCATAAGTGCAGCAACTGCAGTTATATTGGGGAATGAACTAGGAGCAAATAAATTGGATGATGCAGAAAGTCATGCAAAGTATTTTATAATACTACAGTTTATTTTTGCTTTAATAATGTCTGCAACATGCTTGTTTATTAGAAGTCCAATAATTATGTTGTTTAATGTAACTGAAAGTGTAGCAGTAGATATTAGCAGATGTCTAATAGTTTTTTCATGCTATTTACCATTTAAGATATTTAATTGGGTAAATATTGTGGGTATACTTAGAAGTGGTGGCGACACTAAAGCTGCATTAATGTTAGATATTACTGGAGTATGGTTAGTTGGCATACCGTTTGCATATTTAGGTGGAATGTTACTTGAGCTTCAGATATATTTCGTATATGCAATGGTTACATTTGAAGAAGTATACAAATTTGTACTTGGGTTTAGGAGATATAAGCAAAGAATATGGCTTAAAAACTTAGTTTAGAATTGGGGAGGATTTTAAAATAGAAGATGAAGTCTATTTTTAGAATTCTCCCTGTCTATTCTAAAAAGGAAAGACTTAGAAAAATAAAAGTGAATTGTATAAATATGGAATTCTTAATTTTTTTGTAACCTCTTAGGGGATTATTTCCTATATAATAGGAAATAATGAAGATATTAAATAAATATAGATTTCGGAGGAATATATGGATAAACAAACAAACCATAAGCCAAGAAAAAAAACGCACAAAAGAAAGAAAAGAAAATCTAATTCGAGAGTACTTTTAAAGGGATTATTGGATATGTTTATCTTTTTAGCTATAACAACGCCATTGGTATTGTTCTTTGGACCATATGATAATACGAGAAAAACATTTATATCAACAGTCCTAGCAACAAGGCATGCATATTTAATAAATGATATAATTCCACAATCAGCTTTAAATAAACTTCTTGGAATAGATGAAGAGAGCGATAGTCAAGAAGTTTTTCAAGATATGAAAAAAATAAATGTTAAATATAAAGTTGGAAATGAAATAAATAGATATGATATACATACTCAGAGATTTGATGGATATGTGTTAGAAGTGAAGAATCCATTAAAAATGAAGGTTGCAATGACTAAGTTTTTAGGAAAAATGGGTGAAAAGACAAGTCAGATGGCGGAAGATAATAATGCTGTTGCAGCTATTAATGGTGGATCATTTATTGATAAATCAACTGATGGAACTGCTTATGCAGGTACTGGATCTGAACCTGGTGGATTTGTAATATCAGGCGGAAATGTTATTTACCCAAAGTCTGGTGCAGATGAGAAAAAAGTTGAAAATGTAATTGCATTTACAAAAAGTGGAGAACTAGTAGTTGGGGATCATAGTTTGGCTGATTTAAAAAAGATGAATGTACAGGAAGCTATGTGTTTTAGAAGACCTAATATTGTAATTAATGGGATTAGACAAGTAAAAAATAAAATGGAAGATGGGCTTAATCCTAGAACTGCAGTTGGTCAGAAACAAGATGGAACTATAATTCTATTAGTTATAGATGGCAGAAAGATAACATCACCAGGAGCAAGTTTATATGATGTTCAAGAGATAATGATGGAAAGAGGTGCTGTTAATGCAGGTGCTCTTGATGGAGGATATTCTTCAACTATGTATTATAAAGGAAATGTTATAAATTCTCCTAATGCTTGGGATGGTGAAAGAACCGTTGCTACAGCATTTTATGTAGAACAGTAAAAGGAGGATAAGTGATGAGAAATATTAAAAGAAGATTAGCATGGTGTGCGCTTGCTCTAATATTACAGCAATGCATATTTTTATATTTTGATAAAGTATATTTGGCATCTGATCTCAATATAAAAGCTGAAGAAGTTAAAGATGAGGATAATGTTGCTGATAAGAAAACAGAGATTAATATAAAAAAGGGAGTAAGTGAAATTAAAGTATCTTCAGATGCAAGATATGTATCATATATAGAAGACAGTAAGCTTAAAACATTAGATAGCAATGATGATAAGGAAAAAGTATGTGATACAGATAGTGGATCAGAAATTGTATTCTATAGATGGCTTAATAGTGAAGATAATATGATAATAATTCAAAAGATAAAGGAAAAAGGTGCGTACTATTTTGAGCCTATATCTTTTGATGCTAAAAAAGGAGAATCAAGGAATCTTGCGGACTTTGATTTTAAAAAGGTTAGAATTAAGCTTGAGAGTACAAAGGATGAAATTAATAATGTTGTGTTTTCAACATTGACTCATAGTTTATATATAGAAGTGAAGAAGAGTAGTGGAAAATGTGATTTGTATTACGCAAACGTAATGAATCAGTTGAAGAAGGTTAAAAGTGAAAAAGTTATAGGAAATGTTGTAGTGCCAACAACTAGTACTAATGCGATAATGGAGGAAAATAGCAATATAACTATATTAAATACAAAAGGAAGCGTATCAATACCTAATGTTAAAAGTGCAAAAATATTGGGAGCTGATGTTAATGATAATGTGTATTTTGGAGAAGTAGCAGACAACAAAATTAAGAATATATATTACAGCGTGTTATCTGATAGTCAGAGGAAATGGAATCAATTAAAACTTGCAAAACCCACTGACAGAAATGATATAATAATTGATTACACGGGTAAAGTTTATGTTAATAGTAAATCAGATAATAGTGTATTAGAATTGACAAGTAATAAAAACATAAAATATAAAGGGGAATTGGTTCAATCATATTCTAAAGGAATCATTTCTAGAGATGGCAATACGTTAATTAAAAATAAGTTGGAATAAAATAATATGAATAATGAATAAGTTAAAAAAAAATAGATAAACTATACATTGATGAAAAAAAGATCTTCATAAAAAGGAAGATCTTGTTTTTTACATAAAATCAATGGAGGAATGAAAATGTCTAAAATAGGAGTAGTGAGTGCAATATTAGAACACCCAAAGGAAGTACAAGATGAATTTAATGATGTAGTAGCATCATTTAGAGGAAGTATAAAAGGAAGGATGGGGATACCTTTTGCTGATGAGTTATCAGTTATATCTATAGCTCTTACAGGGGAATCAGAAGAAACAATAAATGATTTTACAGAGCAGCTTGACCGTATTGATGGTGTATCAGTGAAAACTTCAATAGCGAAGATTGAGGTTTAATGTTTCTTAAATTTTAAAAATCTAAATTTGATCTATATACATAAAATTTATGTGCAATGGTAGTGAAAATAATCAGGATAGATATGAAGTATTAAAAGGAATCTTTGGAAGCTTGGACTTGAACATATGATAGATAATTTGGTGGAAGAAGATAAAGAAAAATATAAAGAATGCATACCTAACACTTTTAAGAATTGCTAGGTATGCATTAATTTTATAGTAACATAAATTTTACAATTATATATTCAAATAAATGCTATAATATATAAGTTCTAAATAATAAAATTTATTCTTTATGAAATTATTTAACTCATAATATTATGTGATGGTTTAAGGGAGCTTTGATGAATTAGATTTTTAGAACATATATAAATTTAAGAGAAGAGGCGGTGTTTTATGAATCCAGTAGCATTTCAAATTGGAAGCTATGAAATTAGGTGGTATGGCATATTAATAGCCCTTGGGGTAATAGCAGCCATATTATTAGCAAACTATAATTGTAAAAAGAAAGGAATAGACTTTGACATAATATTAGACTGCTTTTTTATTGCCTTTCCTACTGCAATTATTGGTGCAAGAGCATATTATGTAATATTTGAGTTTGAAAATTATAAAAACAATTTGATAGATATTTTTAATATTAGAAAAGGCGGCTTAGCTATTCATGGAGGATTAATTGGTGGTCTTATAGCTACCTACATATTCTTTAAAATAAAGAAATTAAATATGTTAAAATACTTAGATTTAGCAGTACCATCAATTATTTTGGCTCAAGCAATTGGAAGATGGGGGAATTTTATGAATGGGGAAGCACATGGTGGAAATGTTTCATATTCATTTATAAGTCATTTCCCAAGTTTTATACAAAGAGGCATGTATATTGAAGGTAGTTACTATAATCCAACATTTTTATATGAGTCAATTTGGAACCTTCTGGTTTGTCTTGCGCTATTAGTAATTCTTTATAGAAAGAAAAATAATGAGGATGGAATTGTTGCAGCAAGTTATATAGCTTTGTATTCTTTAGGAAGAGTATTTATAGAAGGTCTAAGAACAGATAGCCTAATGCTTGGTAATATAAGAATTGCACAACTAATAAGTATTGTTGGAATGTTATTAGGAATAGTGATTATAGTATATATTAAAAGAAAAAAAGTTAGGAATTTAAATTAAAGTCAGAAATTAAGTATATTATAAAACGAATAAATTTCGAGCTATAATATACTTAATAGAATTATCGGGAGGTTTATTCAAATTAAGATTTTAAGAAGCAAACATATTAATGTGTATTACTTTTTTAGACGTATATTTAAAGTAATTATATCCATCAATCCAGTATTTAATAAGTTTAGGTTTATAACTTAGAACATGCTTTAAGAAATCCTCAAAAACATTTAACTTTACTAAAACTTTAATAATCTCCTTAGGATAGGGAGTTTTTTTAACAAAAACCTTTCTTGGATCTATAACTTGAATTTGCTCATTTTTGTTAACGAATATATGAGCATCTCTTATATCAAGTCTTGTGAACTTTAAAGTTTTAAATTCTTCTACAAGATTTACTATTTCAGTGGATAGATTAAAAGATAATCCATTGTTTTTTATATAAGAACTTAGATTGTCGCCTTCAACATAATCTCTTAAAATCATATTGTTAGCAATAAACAACACTTTTGGAAAGAACCTGCTTTCGTTAACTTTTTCAAGAAGGTCAGCTTCGTTTTGAGCCTTCTTTTTATTATAAAATATTTTTAAGGCATATCCTTCTGGAGTTAAATAAACAGCACCTTCCTTACCCTTTCCTAAAAATTTACACTCTTTAACATCTAAAATGTATCTCATCTTATCACTTTAATTAATTACTTTAGATATTATATGCTGAAACTATTTAGAATTCTACATTTCTATAAATTTGTTTCAGGTATCTTCATAAAATCTTCATATTAATTTCGTAATATAGGTTATGAAAGTTAGATAAATTATGTGGAGGAAAAAATTATGAATATGACACATTACATGTCACTATTAGCAGATAATCAACCTTGGAATTTAATTATTTTCATGGCAATACCAGTTATCTGTGCAGAAACACTTACAATTACTGAATTTTTTATTATTTTCAACAATGTACAAAAGGGTGGGTTAAGAACTTTAAATAAGGTTGTCGGTATATTCGATGGGGTTTACTTTACAGGAATATTTATTTACCTATTAGTAAATGCTGTGATTCCTTTAACAAATACTGGTGGATGGCATACTTGGGTTGACGTATTGGCAGTAGGTTTCTACTTAAGCGGCGTTATTTTTCTTTTACCTATAGCTTTAATGGAGCTAGGACTAATCTTTAAGAATAAAACATCAAGAGAAAAAGCAAAAATACATTTTATTCTTATTGGAGGATTTCTAGTTGTTGCTCATATTGCGATGATATTTGGAATGGTGAATCCTGAAATAATAAATAGTATGCCAAATATGTCGCAAATGCCTGGAATGTAAAAAGGATGCAGTAAGTTAGACAATTGCATTTTTTGTTATAATAATATAAATTGTCTTTACATTAGCATTTTCAAAATGTATAATTGATTTGTATTTTGTAAATACTATAATTAAAAATATAATTGAAGATGCTTAAGTACGTTGAAGAAGAAGAGTAAGTAGTATTTTAACTTTAAGAGATCTAGGGAAGGTGCAATCCTAGAATTTAAAACTATTGAAGGAAGCTTTGGAGTAATAAATGGAAAGCCTTTTGGCGTAGTATATTTATGGGGTTATTCCCTTAAAGATAATTGAGTGGATTAATTTTAGAATATGAAATTTTATCTAATGCAATAGAGATATCGTATTTTTAGAGTCTATTTTATAAATAAAATTTAATCAATTTAGGTGGTAACGCGGAAGTCAGCCTTTCGTCCTAATGTTTTTAGGATGAAGGGTTTTTTATATTTATAAAAACCTATAATGTGATTAATTATAAAATATAATTAAATCATTTTGCAGCTAACAGAGGAGAGCAGGGAGGAACTTTAATGACTATTTATATAGCGTTGCTAAGAGGCATTAATGTGGGTGGTAAGAATATTATTAAGATGAATGACTTAAAAAGAATATTGGAATTAATTGGGCTAAATGAAGTTGAAACTTACATTCAAAGCGGTAATGTTTTATTTAAATCAAGCGAAGAAAAAATGATTTTACTAGAAAAAATCAAACATGAGATTGAGAAAACTTTTGGATTTTCAGTTGATGTTATTTTAAGAACAAATAAAGAAATAGAGCAAATTATAAAGAATTGTCCATTTTCCGAAAAAGAAATACTAGAAGCACAATCTACATCAAAATCAGAAAGTTTATACGTAGGTATATTAAGTGATATTCCTTTAGAAGAAAATATTATGAAGCTGGAGCCTTTTAAGAGCCAAAATGATGAATATAAAGTTATAGGGCAGGAAGTTTTTCTATTATTTCATAACAGCATTAGAGATTCTAAACTCGCTAACAAACTTAATAGGTTAGGTGTTCAAGTGACAGTTCGTAATTGGAGAACTATGAATAAACTTGATGAGTTAGCAAAAGCCAAGGAATCTTAAATTAAAAATATTGATTTAAATGATTGATATTAAATTGATTAGGTCAAGCGAGATAAACATATGTGAAAATTAATTAGAGATTAAGGATAAGTTTTTTTGATTTTAAACTACATTTTAATTGATGTGGTTTTATATAAATTGCCATGACAAGGGGCTCATAATGCCTTGTAAACAAGATATTTAAAGGAGAGATACATAGAATGAGTTTTGAAAAGTTAGCAGATATAATATTTGGAAATGTTGAACATACACCTGAATATTACATTGAAAAATATCCAAAGAGAAATCTTAAAGAAGGTGCCAGAGTTACAAGGTATGCGCCAAGTCCAACTGGCTTCCAACATATAGGTGGAGTTTTTGCTGCATTAATAAATGAAAGATTAGCAAGCCAAAGTGAAGGTGTTTTCTATTTAAGAATTGAAGATACTGATCAAAAAAGGGAAGTTGAAGGTGCAATAGAAGATACTATAGCTACAATGCATAACTTTGGTATGGACTTTAGTGAAGGAATGACAGGAGAGGATACGTCTAAAGGTGAATATGGACCATATAGACAAAGCCAAAGAGCTGAAATATATAATACATTTGCAAAAGATTTACTTATAAAAGGTTTAGCTTACCCAGATTTCTGTACTCCAGAAGAATTGGCTGAACTTAGAGAAAGACAAATAGCAAACAAAATAACTCCAGGATATTACGGAGAATATGCTAAATTTAGAAATATAACTGAGGATGAAGCAATAAAGAGAATTGAAAACGGAGAAAAATATATTATAAGATTGAAATCTCCAGGAGATCCTGAAAAGAGAGTTGAATTCCACGATTTAATAAAAGGAGATATATCATTCCCAGAAAATAATCAAGATATAGTACTTATTAAAGGGGATGGGCTTCCAACATATCATTTTGCTCATGCAATCGATGATTATTTAATGAGAACAACAGATGTAATAAGAGGGGAAGAATGGTTATCATCACTTCCTATACACGTTCAGTTGTTTGAAGTTTTAGGTTTTGAAGCACCAAGATATGCTCATATTCCAACAATAATGAAGCAAGATGGTGGATCAAAAAGAAAGCTTTCAAAGAGAAAAGATGCAGAAGCAGCTGTTTCTTACTATAAAGAAGTTGGATTCCCGGTAGTAACTGTAATTGAATATTTACTTAATATAGTAAACTCTACTTATGAAGAATGGAGAGCTGAAAATCCTAAGGCTGACTACCATGAATTCGAAGTTCATTTAGAAAAGATGGGTAAGAGTGGAGCATTATTTGATTTAGTTAAATTAAACGATGTATCAAAAGATAGAATTGCTGCTATGAAAGCTACTGATGTTTATGACTACTATACAGCATGGGCTAAAGAATTTGATGCAGAAATGTATAAATTAGTTATAGAAAATGAAACCATGGCAAAAGAAATCTTCAATATAGATAAAGAAGGTCCAAAGCCAAGAAAAGATTTTGCAAAATGGGATGAAGTAAAAGATAAGATTTTCTACTTCTTTGATAAACTATTTTATAAGGAATCAGCAGAACAAATTGAACTTCCAAAGGGAGTTACATTAGAAGCAGCAAAAGAAGTAGTAGAAACTTACAAGAAAGAATTTAAATTTGATGTAGAAAGTCAAGAAGCTTGGTTTGATGACTTAAAGGAAATAGGAATTAGGCTTGGCTATTGCGCTAATAGAAAAGAATTTAAGGCAAATCCAGATCAATATAAAGGCATGATTTCGGATGTTGCAGGATCAGTTAGAGCAGCACTAACTCATAGAACTAATTCACCTGACATTTATACTATAATGCAAATTATAGGTGAAGAAAATACAAGAAACAGATTTGATAAATTTTTAAATATATAAACCATAAGCCAAAGGTATAGGTTGGATGTACTCCAAACACTATGCCTTTTTAATTTTATTGGAAAGTTTGAACTTAATTCATTTAAACTTGAAATGCATTAACTGCGTCTCTAAGCTTTTCTGCAAGTTTATTTAAGTCTTGAGTATGTTTAGCTATTTGATTTACATTTGCTAGTTGCTGCTCAGTTGTAGCAGAAATTTGTTCAGTGGCAGCAGAGCTTTCTTCAGTTGAAGCAGAAAGAGTCTCTAAAACTTCAACTATTTCATTTTTCTCGTTTTCCATTTCAAGGCTATAAGTTTTTAGGTTTTTCATATCGTTTGTAATCTTTTCTACAGATTTTAATATTTCAACAAATATATCCTTAGCGTCTATTACAGAATTATTTTGTTCCTTAGCTATTAACTTTCCGTCTTCAATGGCTTTTACAGCAGCTTTTGATTTATCTTGGATTCCATTGATTAATTCTTTAACTTTTGAAGCAGACATTGAAGATTGAGAAGCCAATTTTCTAACTTCTTCAGCAACTACAGCAAAGCCTTTTCCTTGCTCACCAGCTCTTGCAGCTTCTATAGCAGCATTTAAAGATAATAAATTTGTTTGTTCTGAAATTTGGCTTATTGCCTCAGTAATAGATCCAATTTCAATAGAAGTTTTATCTACTTCCATTATTATGGCACTAGTTTTTTCAGTGGCTTTGCTATTTTCAATTGATTTTTTTGAAAGTAAATCAATTGCTTCTAAACCTCTGTTGCTTATATTAGTTGTTTTAACTGCAATATCGTTAGTTTCTATCGTTAGTCTTGTAACTAAATCTATCTTTTCTGATAAATTTTTAACCCTTATAACTCCATTTTCTGTTTCTTTAGCCTGTTCATTTGAACCTTTAGCAATCTCTTCAACGGAATCGGATACTTCATTAATAGAAGCTGTATTTTCAGCAACAATTTCATCTAACAACTTGGAAGAATCAAAAACAACATTAATTGAATCTTTAACTGAGCTTATAAAATCGTTAACATTTCTAACCATTATATTAAAGGAATTATTTAGATTACCAATTTCATCTCTATTTTTGATTTTGATGGCTTTAATATTCAAGTTACCTGAAGCTACAGTATCTACAGCGTTACTAATTTCTTTAATTGGAGTAGATATGTGTTTTGCAAATATCATAATTACTGCAGAACCTAAAATAATTACTGATAATAATATAATAAGAGTAGTAATAAGAATATTATTTGAACCAATATTAAAATCATTCATATAAGTACCGGCACAAATTACCCATCCCCAATGCGGATCAGTCTTTTGATAAGTTATTTTGTCTGAAATCTTATCTGAATTAGGAAGTGTCCACCAATAAGTTAGATACCCCCCGCCATCATTGGCTACTTTAATTTGATCTTTAACAAATAATGCACCAGTCTTTTTATCTTTATAATCTAGCACGCTTTTGCCTTCTAAACTTGGATGAACTGCTTCAACTCCATCTTGAGTATAAGCTAACAAATAACCACTTTTACCTAAGCTTAAATTTTGATTGATTTTTCTTGTACCATCCGCTTGTTTTTCGCTAAGCATATATTCTCTAACTCTTTCTTGAGCGTCATCAAGAGATAGTTTTCCTTGATCTACAAGCTTTTGATTTGAATCAATCACTTGTAATGTCATTTCTACACTATTTTTTAATAAAACCTTCCCGCTGTTTTCAAGTTCAGCTCTTGCTACATAATAACTTACTAATCCGAGTACAAGTACAGGTATACTCAGTAATAAGATCATTACTAAAATGAGTTTTGTTTTTATAGGTAAGCCTTTTGTCTTTTTTGTAGATTTTGTAATCATTTGCATTCCCCCTAATATATAAACTTACTCTATTATCGAAATGTAATTTATCAACTTAATAGTAAATGTTGGCTTTTAGCGAAATATAGAAAATTAGGTGGAATTTATGATTTAGTTATAATGAAAATGATGAAGAATTTTTAAGTGGTATAAAAAATTTTAATCAAATAGTTTTATATAAAATTATCTGGATTAGGAGGTTAAAAATAAATTAAGGCAGAGAAATCTTATACATTAGATTTCTCTGCCTTTTCAATTTGTATTATTAGCTTAATTTAAATGATGATTTTAATGGAACAATTCTATTAAATACTAACTTATCAGCAGTTGTATATTTAGTATCTACATTAAAGAAACCATTTCTAACCATCTGGAATTTATCTTGAGGTTTAGCATCTTTAAATGCAGTTGGTTCAATAAAACCTTGCAATATTTCTAATGAGTTTGGGTTAATTTGTTCAAGGAAATGCTTCCCTTCATTTTCTGGCGCATCATCTAAAATTAAAGGTTCATATAACCTGAATTCGGCAGGAAGACAAGTTTTTGCGTCTACCCAATGAATTGTTCCTTTAACTTTTCTGCCAGTAAAGCCAGAACCACTCTTTGTTTCTGGATCGTAAGTACAATGAATTTCTACTACTTCACCATTTTCATCCTTAATTACTTCGTTACATTTAACAAAGTAGGCTCCTTTTAGTCTAACTTCATTACCAGGGAATAACCTGAAGTATTTCTTTGGTGGATTTTCCATAAAGTCTTCTTTTTCAATATATAATTCTCTAGAGAATGGAACAAGTCTTGTACCTTGAGTTTCATCTTTTGCATTATTCTCTATTGAAAGCATTTCTGTCTCATTTTCAGGATAATTAGTTATTACAAGCTTTAAAGGATTCAACACAGCCATAGACAATGGCGCCTTAAGTTGTAAATCCTCTCTTATAAAATAATCTAGCATTTGGGAATCAACAACAGAATTAGCTTTAGCAACACCAATAGCGCTGCAGAAATTTCTTAGCGCATCAGGAGTACATCCTTTTCTTCTAAGTCCGGAAATAGTAGGCATTCTAGGATCATCCCAACCATCAACAACTTTTTCATCAACTAATTGTTTTAATTTTCTTTTACTCATAACAGTATTAGTCATATTTAATCTTGCAAATTCTATTTGCCTTGGAGTAGCTTCCATTTCACATTCTTTTACTACCCAGTCATAAAGTGGCCTGTGATCTTCAAACTCTAAAGTACAGATAGAATGTGTAACATGCTCAATAGCATCTTCTAATGGATGAGCAAAATCATACATTGGATATATGCACCATTTATCACCAGTATTGTGATGAGTAGAATGAGATATTCTATATATAACAGGATCTCTCATATTTATATTTGGTGATGCCATATCTATTTTGGCTCTAAGAACTTTTTCGCCATCAGCAAATTCACCCTTTTTCATTCTTTCAAATAAATCTATGTTTTCTTCAACAGATCTATTTCTGTAAGGGCTGTCTTTACCAGGTTGTGTTAGCGTACCTTTATATTCTTTAGCTTCTTCAGCTGTTAAGTCGCAAACATAAGCGTTACCCTTTTTTATTAGTAGAATAGCTTTGTTATACATTTCATCAAAATAATTAGATGCAAAGAAAAGCTCATCCCAATGACCACCAAGCCATTGTACATCTTCTTTAATTGATTCAACATATTCTGTATCTTCTTTAACAGGATTAGTATCATCAAATCTTAAATGAGTTTTTCCTTTAAACTCATCAGCTAAACCAAAATTTAAAAGAATTGATTTAGCGTGGCCTATATGTAAGTAACCGTTAGGTTCTGGTGGAAAACGAGTAATTATCTCTTTATGCTTTCCGCTTTCTAGATCTTCTACAACGATATTTCGTATAAAATTAGAAGAATTTATTTCGTTTGACATAGTCTTACCTCACTTATAAGTGTATTTAAATTAAGAAAAGAACATTTATTTTAACTAGTATTCCCTCTTAACTATATTGTTATTTTTGCTTAATAATAATTTTAATCTAATATAAAGAAAAAATAAAGATAAAATTATTTAAATTGCCTAAAGTTGCTAAACATGAGCCTTAATAAAACTTATTTTAATGACCTGTTGCAAAATGAAATTGAACTAAAAAAAATCCATAGTAGATTATTCTGTGTTATGATTTAATCCCTAAAGAAAAAATAAGCTGAGGATAATCACTATGAACTAACCAAATAATAACACAGGATTACGTAAAAATAAACATAGATAACTTGTAGATTCCTGTATTGACATTTTTAATGGCATTAGATATTATAAAATATAGACCAGTCACTATAATTTTTGAGAGGTATATCATAGATATGAGTAATAAGGTAAATACAAAGGAGAAATTTATAGAAACTGCATCAAGACTCTTTGAACTTAAAGGATACAATGCAACTGGATTAAATGAAATTCTGGCAGAGAGCGGTGCACCAAAGGGATCGCTGTATTATCATTTTCCTAAAGGGAAAGAGCAGCTTGCTTTAGAATCTATAAATCTGGCAGGAGAGAAAATAAAATCTAATTTACAAAAGAACTTGGAAAGTATTAAAGATCCGGTAGAAGCTATTATATTTAATATGGAGCATTTGGCAGAAGTAATTGATAATGAACAAAAAACCAGGGATATGTCTATAAGTCTATTAGCATTAGAAACATATTTGACAAGCGAAGTATTAAGAGGCGCTTGTGAGGACGTATTTATAACCTTGGAGAATATGTATTCTGAAAGGTTAATTCAGGCTGGAATGAAAAAAGAAAAGGCATATGAATTAGGTTGTGTAATTGGCGCTATGATGGAAGGCGGAATCACATTATCATTAACAAAAAAAAATGGAAATCCACTTAGATTAATTGCGAAGCAGATACCTAATTTAATAAGTATCTAGTGAGCTTGTAATAATGTATATAATTACCAACAACGGAGATGACTGTCTCAAAATTCTTTATTTAGAATTAAGTGTAATTTAATTTACTTTGAGATAGTTTTCTTTTTGATCACTAATTATGTAGACTGGTCTAAAAAGGAGGAAAGAATTTTAATGGAAGTAACGAAAACAACAAAATCTAAAATCAATATTAATACAAAAGCAATTGTAGCAGTGTTAGTATTCAGCGCATTTATTTCAGTATTTAATGAAACTATACTAAACGTGGCATTATCTCCTTTAATGGATGAAATGAATGTTACAGCGGGAACTATGCAATGGATAATTACAGCATATATGATAGTGGTAGCAATTCTAGTTCCAGTTACAGCATTCTTAATTCAAACATTTGAAACAAAGCAATTATATTTGGGAGCTATGACTTTACTTTTAATTGGTACAATTTGTGCAGCTTGCTCAGGATCATTTGCAATGTTGCTTATCTCGAGAATGCTGCAGGCATCAGGGACTGGAATGATGATTCCTATTATGATGAATACAGTTTTACTTGTGACACCACCTGAGAAGCATGGTTCAGCAATGGGGATATGCGGATGTGCAATTTCTCTTGGACCAGCATTAGGACCGACAGTTTCTGGAATTATACTTCAATTTTATAGCTGGCATTTTTTATTTATAATACTAATTCCAATTATAGTTTTAGCTATGTTTTTAGGTTCGATTTATCTAATTACAGCAGGAGAACTTACTAAACCCAAAATAGATTTTACATCAATTGTACTTTCAAGTTTAGGGTTTGGAGGGACGATATATGGAATTAGTAGTATTAGTGGAGATGGAGATCTAAGGATCATTGGCGCAATTTTTGGGATTGGAATAATATCGTTAATTTTATTTGGATTACGTCAGCTATATTTAAACGAACCCATGCTGGACATACGTACATTTAAATATCCGGTATTTTCAATAGGTGTATTAATTGTTATGATCTCAATGATGACAATGTTCACTATGAATGTTATGTTGCCAATGTTCCTTGAAGGAGCACTTAAGACAACGACTTTTATAGCTGCAATGGCATTACTTCCAGCAGCACTTGCTAATGGTTTTGTAACGCCTATAGGCGGAAAAATATATGATAAATTTGGAATAAAGATTTTAGTACCAATAGCATTAACTATAACCTTAATATCATTATTCATGTTATCTCGATCAAACAGTGATACATCTGTTATAAGAATTATCGTTCTTTATGTATTAGTATGCATTGGAGTAGGTTTTACAATGTCACCTTGTCAGACAAGCTCACTAAATCAGTTGCCAAAGGAATATTATCCTCATGGGGTAGCTATATTAAATACGCTTCAACAGATATCTGCTGCAATTGGTTCATCACTATTTATAGGTATTATGTCAGCTTCGGAATTAAAGGCTTTAAGTAATTCAGTTCCAGAGCAAGCTGCTATAGCAACTGGGTTTCAATCAGGAACTTTAGTTGCAGTAATATTTGTTATAATAGGTCTTTGCCTATCATTTACTCTTAAATTGGGAGATGAAAAATAGAAAAAATTTATAGATGTAATAAGAATACCAATATATCATATTAAAAGGATAATCTGTTATATTAGCTTAAAAAGTAGTTCTATAAACTTCTAATAGAACTACTTTAGGTAGGTTATAACTAGGTTATTCTTTTTTTACAAAATTTAAGCTAGACACAGCTATGTACTATTAGAGCAACAATATTAATAGTGAGAATCTATAAATGATATAAATAAATTGTGAAAAAATAAGATGAACTATAAAAAAATTCGATAATAATTATGATTTAAATTAAAAAATGAATTGAATATTTTATTAAATTGATGTAAACTTGACTATTAGTTGAAAGATTAGCTTATAATCAGCTATGCACACGTGAAACTATTATTTAAGCTAACGGAATTATTGCAAGTAATTTGGCCTATAATTCCAAAAAAAATTTTAAAAATTAAAGGAGAAGTATGAAGAAATTATTAGCACTTATAATTAGAATGACATTCGGATTTTTATTATGCGCACTAGGAACTGTGTTGGCTCTTAATTCGAATTTAGGATTAAGTCCGTGGGACGTATTTCACCAAGGATTAACCAATGTAACTAGTTTAACTATTGGGCAGGCAAGCATTATGGTTGGAATAATAATAGTAGCAATCACAAGTATTTTAGGGCTTAAAGTTGGGATGGGAACTATAGCGAATATGATAGTAATTGGATGTTTTATTGATTTAATAATACATTCTAAAATCATTCCAGTTTGTAATAACATATATACAGGCATAATAATGTTAATTGGAAGCTTATTTGTTACAGCTTTAGGAAGCTATTTGTATATTGGATGTGAAATGGGATGTGGTCCTAGAGATGGTCTTATGATTGCATTAGTTAAGCGTACAGGTAAACCAATTGGAGTAATAAGGCTATTTATAGAAGCAGGAGCCCTAATTATTGGATGGATTCTAGGCGGGTTTGTCGGAATTGGAACGTTAGTCACTGCCATTGGAATCGGATATTGCGTACAGTTAATTTATAAAGTATTTGGATTTGATATAAAGGTGCTAAAGCATAGGAATATAAAAGAAGGGTTAAAGTTTGTTAAAGAATGTATAACTATCTTTTAGAATTCTAGTAGAATTGATTTTAACTGATAAACGAAGATATTGGAGCAAAAAGGCATATCTAGTTATATATATACATATGCTATAGTAATTCAAAGTAAGTGAAAAATTTTACGATAGTGTAATTATATATTATCGTAAAATTTTTAAGGGTATATTTATAATATTTATTTAAGGTGAGAAGAATTTTTATATAAATCTTCTCACCTTAATTTTTTTAGTAGACTTTAATAAGAAATTTATAGTGGTCAATATAATTCCAAAACTAGTTATTAAGTTAAATATAAACATATACTTGAAAATTAACATAAATATATATATAATATATATAGCAATAAATTAATAGTTATAAAAAAACAGCGATGATAAAAACTACGATTTATAAATTTCTTCAGAGAGCCGATGGGTGGTGCGAATCGGTGAAAGGTTAAATTTTTCCACTTTTGGAGCTGTGCGTGATAAATGCAAAGGTTAGTAACCTATATAATACTAGTGTCGAGGGGCTGGTTGTACTATTTACCAGCAATTTGGGTGGCAACGCGGATTATTCCGTCCCAATTATATATTGGGATGGTTTTTTTATTTTTTGAAATAATAATATATATATTTAATCAGGAGGGAAAAAAATGTTAGACATTAAATTCGTAAGGGAAAATCCAGAAATTGTTAAACAAAACATAAAAAATAAGTTTCAAGATAATAAGTTAGGGTTAGTAGATGAAGTTTTAGCTTTAGATATTGAACTTAGAAAAGTTAAGCAAGAAGTAGAAGCTTTAAGAGCTGATAGAAATAAGTTATCAAAACAAATTGGGGGCTTAATGGCTCAAGGTAAAAAAGAAGAAGCTGAAGAAATTAAGAAAAAAGTCAATGCTGATTCAGAAAGAATGGCTGAGTTAGACGTTAAAGAAAAGGAATTAGAAGAAAAAGTTAAGACTATCATGATGACTATTCCGAACATAATAGACCCAAGTGTTCCAATTGGTAAAGATGATAGCCAAAATGTAGAAGTAGAAAAGTTTGGTGAACCAGTTGTTCCAGATTTCGAAATTCCATATCATACAGATATTATGGAAAAATTAAGCGGAATTGATTTAGATAGTGCTAGAAAAGTAGCTGGTAATGGATTCTATTACTTAATGGGAAATATAGCTAGACTACATTCAGCAGTAATTTCTTATGCTAGAGATTTTATGATAGATAGAGGCTTTACATATTGCATTCCACCTTTCATGATTCGTAGTCAAGTTGTAACTGGTGTTATGAGTTTCGCTGAAATGGATGCTATGATGTATAAAATTGAAGGTGAAGATTTATACTTAATCGGAACAAGTGAACATTCTATGATTGGTAAATTTATAGATACAATATTACCTGAAACTTCACTTCCTCAAACTTTAACTAGCTATTCTCCTTGCTTTAGAAAAGAAAAAGGAGCTCATGGTATAGAGGAAAGAGGAGTATATAGAATCCACCAATTCGAAAAGCAAGAAATGATTGTTGTATGTAAACCAGAAGATAGCATGAAGTGGTATGATAAAATGTGGAAAGATACGGTTGATTTATTCCGTTCTTTAGATATACCAGTAAGAACTTTAGAATGCTGCTCAGGTGATTTAGCAGATTTAAAAGTAAAATCAGTAGATGTAGAAGCTTGGTCTCCAAGACAAAAGAAATACTTCGAAGTAGGAAGTTGCTCTAACTTAGGAGACGCACAAGCTCGTCGTTTAAAGATCCGTGTAGATAGCAAAGATGGTAAATACTTTGCTCATACATTAAACAACACAGTAGTGGCACCACCAAGAATGCTTATTGCTTTCCTAGAAAATAATTTAAATGAAGATGGTTCAATAAATATTCCAACTGCTTTGCAACCATATATGGGTGGAATGAAAGTAATTAAATAGAGCAAGATATTATAAAATTGAATTTAGAAAGACAACAAACTAAAGGGGTATTAAGCTCATTAATTTGTTGTCTTTTTCATACAGTAAAATATTATTAAATTTTTTCAATAATATTTTTAATAGAGGATTAAGATATTATACATATTGTTTATTAAAAATTATAAGCGTAGTTAATATTAGATTACTTTAGAATAAGAAGATTCTAAAGTAATTGAAATAAATGAATATAAAAGAAAAAGCTACTAACACTGTGATATAAATCACGCTAAAAATTCAGCATAATGGTTATAATATTATCATCTAAAAAGAAGTTTAGATGATAATATTAAAGGAGGAATTAATTATGCCAAGTTTTGCTGTTAGTATAGATGTTAGAATTTATGAAAGAGGTCATAAAAAGGGGATTATATTTAAAGCTTTTGAAGAGCTTGCGCAAGGTGAAACAATGGAACTTATAAATGATCATGATCCACGTCCACTTTATCAGCAGTTTGTAGTTAACTTTCCAGAGGGCTTTGAGTGGAAATATTTAGAGCAGGGGCCTGAAATATGGAGAATAGGTATTACAAAGAAATGAGATTAAAAGATGAAGTTATAATCTTTATACCTTAAGAGAAAAGGAGTTGTTTATATTATGCCAATTATAAGTGAAGATTTATACCAATTTAATAGCTACGTTGAACCGATTAACCTTACATTTCATCAATATTTGTTATTAGGTGATGAACCATTATTAATTCATACAGGGAATGTGATGCAGGCAGAAGCGTTATTACCAGATTTAAAAGTAGCACTTAATGGTAAAGAGTTAAAGTATATTTTTATTTCACATTTTGAAGCAGATGAATGTGGAGGATTATCATTAATATTAGAACACTTTCCTAAAGCTAAAACAATTTGCTCTGAAGTTACAGCACGTCAGTTAAATGGTTTTGGAATAAAAGCAGAGATTATTACTAAAAAAGCAGAAGAAACTTTAAATACTGATAATTATGAATTAGAGTTCATCAATTATCCTTCAGAAATGCACCTTTGGGATGGATTGTTAATTGTAGAAAATAGACGTAGAATATTTTTTAGCAGTGATTTGATGTTTGCTATGGGAAAAGAAATAGGTACAGTAAAAGAATCTGATTGGAATACAGAAGTAAATAATATTAAGCCAGAGCAAATACCAGATAATAAGAAGCTTGAAAATTTACAAGAAACTTTGAAGAAGTTAAAACCTAAGTTTATCGCTACGGGTCATGGACCATGTATTAAGCTAAAATAAGATAAGGGTTATATTTAAGAAACAAATTAGTTTATTCTTAAATATAACCCTTTTGTTTTAAATTTAATGTCCGATATTCTAATGGTAATTCTTTTATAACTTAAATATTCGAAATTTTGATTTAAATCACATTATTATAATAAAAATTTAAGTAGAATTAGGTCATAGAGATATTGAATATATAAATTCACATGTCCATAGGAGGATTTAGAGATGAATAATACAAAAATACAAAGTTTGACTGAAGTTTTACAAAAATTAAATAAAGATGGAATAACAGAAACGTTAAGAAGAGAAGCATTAGAAATTGTGTCAGATATAAATCCAATTGAGCTTTCAATAGCGGAGCAAAACCTAATAGAAGAAGGAATGAATCCACAGGACTTAAGACATCTTTGTGATATTCATATGGAAGTTTTAAGAGGTGAACTTGATAAGATAAAGACTAAAATTGAACCAGGGCATGTTGTATATACATTTATTGAAGAACATGATAAAATTCTTGGATTTTTAACAGAACTTGAAGAAATTAATTCAAAGATTCAAAAATTAGAAAGCTATGATAGTAATTTAATTGAATTTCAAGAATTAATAAAGGTTGTTGATAATATATTAGACGCAGAAAATCATCATAAAAGAGAGGAAGAAGTGCTTTTTGCTGAGATGGAAGATAGAAAAATTACAGGGCCAACAAGAATTATGAGAATGGAACATGATGATTTAAGAGCAAAGAAAAGATTTTTGAAGCAGATAGCAATAGAAGTGTCTCAATTAGAATTTACTGAATTTAAAGAAAAAGTCGATGAAACTGCAAAATATATCATATTCAATCTAAGGGATCATATTTTTAAAGAAAATTATATATTATATCCTACAGCAGTGGAAGCTATAAATGACAAGGATGTATGGAATGATATGAAGGCACGATGTGATGAAATCGGATATTGTAGCTTTACACCAGAATCATAATTTCTAATAGATAACTAAGAGTAATTCTTATGTGGGAATTTACCTAAATTATAAATATGTTTATCTAGGTAAGTCAAATCTTAAAATTGGTTATCTATATAATATCTGCATATAAGAATATAGAAGACAGCGGACTAGCTGTCTTTTTATTTTTTAAATTACGTAACCATCGTTACAGATTTAAATAGAGTATTTTAGTAATATATAACCGTAGCACAGAGCTAATACAGAAATTTAAAAAATATTAATTTTGTTTTAGTAACGTATGTTACAGAAATGATATTGGCAATGTAGTAAACTCTAAATTGTCAAAGTTAAGAGAAATTAACAAGAAATTATTAATTATTTATATAAAAAGAAAAATAGGAAATAGGAGGACATAATATGTCAATGTTTTGTTATCAATGTCAAGAAACAGCAGGATGTAAAGGCTGTACTAAAGTAGGGATATGCGGTAAGGATGAGTATGTAGCAAAAGCTCAAGACTTATTAATATATGTAACTAAAGGATTAGCTATAGTAAGTAACGAAGGAAGAAAAGTTGGAGTTACTGAAGCTAAAGTTGATAAATATATAACAGAAAACTTATTTACAACAATTACAAATGCAAACTTCGATAGAGATTCTATTTTAGATAGAGTGAAAGAAACTTTAAAAATAAGAGAAGAATTAAAAGCTAAAGTAATTAAAGCTGGTGGAGTTGTTGGTGAAGTAAAAGTAACTGGTGGTTTTTTCAAAAAAGTATTTGGAATGCAAACTACTGAAATGATTATGCCAGAAGCTGCTACTTGGACTGCTGACAATACAATAGAATTTGATGCAAAAGCAGAAAAGGTTGGAGTTCTTTCAACTGAAAATGAAGATATCAGAAGCTTAAGAGAACTTATAACTTATGGATTAAAAGGATTATCTGCTTACATGAAGCATGCTATGAACTTAAAATACAACAATGAAGAAGTTCACGCATTTATGGCAAAAGCATTAGCAGCTACAATTGATGATAGTTTAACAGTTGATGATTATGTAGGACTAGCACTTGAAGCAGGCAAATTTGGTGTAGACGGTATGGCATTACTTGATAAAGCTAATACTGAAAGCTATGGACATCCAGAAATAACAACTGTAGATATCGGAGTTAGAAATAATCCTGGAATCTTAATTTCAGGACATGATTTAAGAGATTTAGAAATGTTACTTGAGCAAACAGAAGGAACTGGAGTAGATGTCTATACTCACGGAGAAATGCTTGCTGGACAATACTATCCAAAATTTAAGAAATATAGTCACTTCGCAGGAAATTATGGTAATGCTTGGTGGAAACAAAAAGAAGAATTTGAAAAGTTTAATGGAGTAATCCTTATGACTACTAACTGTATAGTTATTCCAAAGGATTCTTATAAGAATAGATTATTTACAACTGGTGCAACAGGAATGCCTGGATGTGCTCATATAGAAGCTAAGGCTGATGGAACAAAGGATTTTTCTAAAGTAATAGAAATGGCTAAGAAATGTAAAGCTCCTACAGAAATAGAAAAAGGACAAATTGTTGGTGGATTTGCTCATAACCAAGTTTTAGCACTTGCTGATAAAGTTGTAGATGCTGTTAAAACTGGAGCTATAAAGAGATTCTTTGTAATGGCTGGTTGCGATGGAAGAGCTAAATCAAGAAATTACTACACAGAATTTGCAGAAAAGTTACCAAAGGACACAGTTATATTAACTGCAGGTTGTGCAAAATATAAATACAACAAATTAAACTTAGGTGATATTGGAGGAATTCCAAGAGTATTAGATGCAGGACAATGTAATGATTCATATTCATTAGTTGTTATAGCACTTAAACTTCAAGAAGTATTTGGATTAAAGAGTGTAAATGAATTACCTATTTCATATAACATAGCTTGGTATGAACAAAAAGCTGTAATAGTATTATTATCATTATTACACTTAGGTGTTAAGAACATTCACTTAGGGCCAACACTTCCAGCTTTCCTTTCACCAAATGTTGCTAAGGTATTAGTAGATAACTTTGGAATTGGTGGAATCACTAATGTAGAAGATGATATGAAGATGTTTATGGAAGCTTAAAAATAATATATTAATTAAATAACAAATAAAATAAATTCAAGCAAATAAAGAAACACCCTATTTAATAATCTACAATATTATTTAAAATATAGAATCCTAGCGGCAAAATTGCAGCTAGGATTTATTTTAAATAAAATACTTTTTTAAAGTTCATTCTAACTTTTAAGATCTTTTTTAGAAACAATGTAGATATTTAGTAATTAATTTTCAGCAATAGGGAAAAGTTAAAATATAAATATATATTCCTATATTTATATATTAATAGGTTTACATAAAAATATGAAAATATATTAAAATAAAAATAGTTTTAAATATTCCTATTTATATATTTTACTATATAAATAGGAAAATATATAAATATTTATAGGAAACATCAGGGTTTAGAGATTAGAGAGGGCTAAATAATAGAGTGAATGAATATTCTGATGGAATTAGAAAAAAACATCAGAAAAAATAATATACAGTGAGAAAAAAATATTAGTAAAATTATTTTTAATCAAGAATGAGTTTTTAATTTTGTTTTGAAACTATCTTATAGAGGAGAATAGGTTATGAATAGTCATTGTGGAAATTGTTGCAATAATTGTAGAGGGCAGTTTTGTGCAAGTAAAGTGCCAATTTTTGAGAATTTGAATAATGAAGAATTGTTAAGGATCGTGAAGAAAATTAATCACAAGGAATATCATAAAGGCGATATTATTTTTACAGAAGGCAGCATAGCAAATACACTTTATTTTATAAATGAAGGTAAAATAAAATTATATAAATATACAAAGGATGGTAAGGAGCAAATACTACATATACTTTCAGAAGGGGATTTTTTTGGGGAATTAGAACTTATAAAACCTTCAAAATATGGATTTAATTCTAAAGCTATAGTTGGTGCAAAGATATGTACTCTCACTAAGGATGAAATGAGAGATATAATTATGGGGAATCCTGAAATTGGAATAAAGGTATTAGAAGCGGTTGGGGAAAGACTGTCAAAAGTAGAAAATCTTGTTCAAAATTTAGCAACTAATGACGTCGATTCGAGAATGGCTTATTTAATAACTGATTTAATAGAAAAGTATGGAGAAAATGTAGGTGGAAATATTTCTATTAAATTACCTTTATCAAGAGAGGAGATAGCTAATTATATTGGTGTAACTAGAGAGACTATAAGTAGAAAATTGAAAAAATTTGAGGATGAGAATCTGATAAAGATAGCAGGAACGAAAAATATAATAGTTTTAGATGAAGAAGGGTTAAAGGAATACATTTAAGTTAAAAGTTCATTATTACATTGTTTTCTAATAATGAACTTTTAATATTTAAAATAATTTCGATAGATTAAATATTTTTAAGCATTAGGTAAATGGATCGTATCATAAAATATTCTTTAAACATTCATAAAGACAAAAAACCATAGATAAACCTATCATAAAACAAGTTTATCTATAGTCCTTAAATAAAGAGAATAGCAATCAAACCTTATTGCAACAAACCAAACTAACACAATTGCAATTTTCGCGTAACCCTACAATAACCAATCAATTATAGAAAACTCTAATTATAGGATTGCATCTTTATTTCTCAAGTTAAGTCTTTTGACCCTATATTGAGAGTATATATTCATTTTTGAATACATTTTAATGCTTAACTGCTAATTTCTTTATAATCTTAATATGTCCTTAATTATGTAGTTAATACTATGAAGTTAATAGGTATATTGGAAATTTGTCTTAATAAAGTTATGAGATGGAACGTTGTTTTTTACACATAAAATTCATAAGTTTATGTTAATTTATTAAGTATATGATAATGTAATATTAGCGAGAAATTATATGGGGTGAAAATTATGTATAATATTTTAGTAATTGAAGATGAAAAAAGTGTATCAGAAGTTTTGAAGGCATATTTGGAAAGAGAAGGATATGGAGTTTATTGTACTGAAGGTGGTTTGGAAGGAATAGAGATATTTAGAAAGGAAAAGATTGATCTTGTAGTATTAGATTTAATGTTACCAGACATTGATGGAGAAGAAGTCTGTAAGGTTCTCAGAAGAATCTCAGATGTATATATTTTTATGCTGACAGCTAAAAGTACTCTAAGTGATAAAATCGAAGGATTAAATATTGGTGCTGATGAGTATTTAACTAAGCCTTTAAGTCCGAGAGAACTTACTGCACGTGTAAATGCACTATTTAGGAGAATTGGAGTAGGTAACGATAATGTCATTCATTTTGATAATGATAAGTTAATAATAAATAGTGATAAGAGATTAGTTAAACTAAATGGAGAAGAGGTGAGTTTAACTCCAAACGAGTTCGATATATTATATGTTCTAGCTTCAAATAGTGGAAAGATATTTACAAGAGAATCAATAATAGAGCGGGTTTTTGGTATTGATTTTGATGGTTCAGATAGAATTGTGGACGTTCATATTAAAAATTTGCGTAAAAAAATTGAAGAAGATACTAGGGCGCCGAGATATATAATTACTGTTACAAAAGTTGGATATAAGTTTGGAGAAAAATTATGAAGCAAAGTATAAGAGGAAGGTTAAGTTTGATAATAATATTTTGTGCCGTTGTTGCAGTTCTTTTATCTGCTTTAATAGTAAATATAACAATAACTAATACTTTTAATAAATATATGGAAGATATACAAACTAAGAGAAATACACGATTAGTAGAATATTTTGAGCAAGTTTATAAAAGTGATGGCGGTTGGAATTCAACTTCAGGAGAAGAAATGAAACATGAAGCATATATGAGTAATTACTGTTTAACACTTTTAGATGAAAATAGAAAAGTTGTTTGGGAAATGGATCATAATGATATAAAGTATAAGAATCATATTATGCTAAATGGTAATGAGGAGACAGGGGTTTATACTAGTACCAGCTTTGATATAAATGTAAATGGAAAAACAGTAGGATATATTTTAGTAGGCCAGTATTCTCCAGTGTTGCTTTCTCAGGAAGATATAAGTTTTAAAGCACAAGTTAATAAAAGTATTATGTTTAGTGGTATATTAACATTGATAATAGTATCTGGAATAAGTTTGATTTTATCAAGGCAATTTTCTGAACCTATAAAAGAAGTTTCGAAAACTTCTGTAAGTCTTTCAAAAGGAAGCTATGAATCAAGATCAAATATAAAAAGCAATATTGAGGAAATAAGAAGTTTAACAGAAAGTATAAATTCACTGGGAATCAAGTTGAATAGCCAAGATTTACTTCGAAAGCGCCTAGTTTCAGATATATCTCATGAAATAAGAACCCCTTTAAATGTGCTTCAAAATAATTTAGAAGCAATGATAGATGGAATTATACCCGTAACACCTAATAAACTAAATAGTTTGAATGATGAGGTAATAAGGTTTGGCAAACTTCTAAATAATCTAAATTCGCTGAAACAAATAGAATCAGATGAAATAGCGCTTAGACTTGGATTAGTTAATATAGGAGATCTTCTTTCATCTGTAATTAGTGATTTTTATATTGCAGCTGATGAGAAGGACATAAAATTGATTATGAATAAAGAAGAAGGAAAGAATTTTGTGGTACTGGGAGATTATGATAAATTAAAACAAGTATTTATAAATCTTATATCCAATGGAATTAAATTTACTAATAATAACGGAACTGTATGGATTAATCTTAGCAGTAATATGAATCAGGTGATTGTTGAAATTAAAGATAATGGTATTGGCATTATGAAGGAAGATTTACCTTTTATATTTGAGAGAATGTATCGTGGTGATAGAAGTAGACAAAGAATAGAGGGAAGTGGAATTGGTCTTACCCTTGCAAAAAAAATACTAATGATGCATTCTGGAACTATTGATGTGGAAAGTAAAGAAAATAAAGGGACAAAATTTACAGTATGCATAAATAAAAATAGCGAAATTACATAATGAATTAAAGAAATATAAAATTACTAAGTAATAAATTTGTATTTAGAATTCTAGCAAGCTAAGTGATTAATTAGAACTATAACATGTGAAAAATATATGTTTATAAAAGTGCACAGAAAGATTTCTGTGCTTTTTTTATATCCTCATAAAATCTTCATAACTTTATATTATAATCTATATATATAATTTGAGTTATGATTTTAAATGCATCACTGTTTATAACAAGCAGTGACTTATTAGGAGGAGATTATGAGTATTAAGAGGGAGAATATTAAAGTTTATGATATGACCTGTACATCTTGCGAAAATAGAGTGGAAAGAGCTTTAATGAAGATTGATGGAGTTTTAAATGCCATGGCTAGCTATAGTGCACAGCAGGTAACAGTTGAATATGATAGCAAGCTTTGCAGTATGGAACAACTAAAAGAAGCTATTAACAAAGCCGGTTATAGTACAAAAAATTCGGTTAGCTTAAAATTTGCAGGTCTTTTAATTATAGCAGCAGCAGTCTTGCTTCTTGGCAATTCAACATCAGGATTTGATATGAGTGCTAAGTTAAATAATGCGTCTTATGTAGTGCTATTTATTGTTGGAATACTTACATCTATACATTGTGTTGGCATGTGTGGTGGAATAATGCTTACACAAAGTTTATCTAAAAATAGTATTATAAATGAAAAAGAGAATAAATTTAAAGCTTTAAAGCCTTCAATTTTATATAATGCTGGAAGAGTAACCTCATATACAATTGTAGGCGGTATTGTAGGTGCATTAGGCTCTGTTTTATCATTATCACTTAATGTAAAAGCTGGATTGCAAATATTTGCAGGATTATTTATGGTAATAATGGGATTAAATATGACAGGTTTTTCTCTGCTTAGAAAACTTAATATTAAGTTGCCATGGTCCTCTTGCAAAATTAAAAATAAACCTAAGGCGCCGTTTTTAGTTGGGATGCTAAATGGGTTAATGCCATGCGGTCCACTTCAGACAATGCAGCTTTATGCATTAGGTACTGGTAGTGCCATAAATGGAGCAATAGCAATGTTTTTATTTTCTTTAGGGACAGTTCCTTTAATGCTTATATTTGGTGCTGCATCAGGTTTGTTAAGCAAGGGATATACGAAACAACTTTTGAAATTTAGTGGGATTTTAGTGGTAGTACTTGGATTGATAATGGGTAATAGGGGATTAGCTCTTGCTGGAGTTGGAATTCCAAATGCTAGTACGCTGGCGCAAAATCTTTCTGGAGATGGAGCTCAAGCCGCGCAAGCCAATATAGGTAAGGCTACGATAGAAAATGGAGTTCAGGTAATTAGAATGACAGCAGATAATAATGGATATACTCCTAATGCATTTTACGTACAAAAAGATATGCCTGTTAAGTGGATAATTACAGGAAATCAAATAAATTCTTGTAATAATGCAGTGGTAGTGCCATCTCTTAACATCCAAAAAACATTAAAATCCGGAGAAAATGTTATAGAATTTACACCTAAAGATGGGGATATAAACTTTAGCTGTTGGATGGGAATGATAAGAGGGATAATTAAAGTTACAGATAATCTTGATTCAGTTGATACATCAAAAGCAGATTCATCAATTCCGGCTCCTAGTAGTGGAATGAGCTGTTGTACAGGAACTTCAGCAAGTAACACCCCTCAAACTCCGAGTATATATGGTAATGACTTAAGCAAAGTTTCTACTGATAGGTTAATTAAAAAAGCTAATATTTCAGGAGACACTCAAAATCTAAGTATAAAGGGAACTGGTTATGAATTCGAACCACTTGTAGCAGTTCTGCAAAAAGGCATAAAGACTAAGCTTTCTGTAGATCTTAATTCCTTTGATAAGGCTGATGGAGTTTTCATAATATATAATGCAGATAGTGGAGATGAAGTGACTACTTTTACAGGTAGAAAAGATATAGTAAATGTGGAATTTAATATAGACAAGAGTGGAACATATCTAATTGTTAAAGATAATGTAGTTGCAATGGGAATAGAAGTTACAGATTCATTAAAAACTGTAAATTTAGACGAGGTTCGTAAGAAACTTATAAATGAATAAAGAATAAATGAGAATTAAGGCTGGTATATAGCAAATTAATATATATCAGTCTTTTTTCGTTTAGTTAAGACATGTATTAAAGATATTCATTATAATCAGATAATATAATAAAAAATAAAGAATTTCACAAAATCGACACAATTATAATGTATTATTATTTAACAATTAGATAAATGAAGTTTATAAAAGGTATTATTGTTCATAATTAAAGATATTAGTAAGTAACTATGATTTAAGGAGGTTTTTTATGAGAAGTAAGTTAGCTAAATTTATAATAATTGCAGCTTCAATATTTGCATTAGTTTCTATTTCGGGTTATTCACCTAGAAGTAATAGCATTAATAGTAGGAGTAATAGTGTAAGTAATTTTGTGAAATCACTAAGAAGTGCTGATTTAAATAACCTTCTGAGTAGCGTGAAAGATATAATAAGTGTTGATAAAAATAATAATAAATATAACTTAGTGTCACCAAGAGATCTAGAACAATACATTTTGGCTGAGATTGGTAATGTAAAAGGGGTTGAAATAATCAATGAGCCTAAAATTATAAAAATAATAAAACCAATACAGAAGACACCGGTAAAAAATGATTTTAAGTTAGGAGAAATAAGTGAAAATACTAATAAAGATGTAAATGACCCCGGATATAAGTATGAGTGGGATATAAGTTATACAGAGGCAGATAAAGCATGGCCTCTAATAAAACAAAAGAGAGAAATTAAAGTAGCGGTTTTAGATACAGGAGTAGATTACACTCATCCAGATTTAAAAAATAGAGTATTAAAGAGCAAGGGATATAATTTTGTAGATAATAATTCTGATACGATGGATGACAATGGTCATGGTACTCATGTATCAGGAATAATAGCTGCAAATACTAATGACAATATTGGTATAGCGGGAATTGACGGAACATTAGATGTAAAAATAATTCCGGTAAAAGTATTAGATAGCAATGGGGAAGGTGAGGTAAATGACATAGTTAAGGGCATTAAGTATGCTGCGGATAACGGAGCTGATATAATTAATTTGAGTTTTGGAGCTAATGAGAAGAGTAAATCAATTGCAGAGGCAATAAGCTATGCTAAGAGTAAGGGAACATTTGTCGTAGCTGCGGCTGGTAATGATAATGAAGATAGTGATAATATCAGTCCGGCTGGAGATGGCGCTTTTACAGTAGCCGCAATGAGTTATAATTATAAAAAGGCCTCGTTTTCTGATTATGGTAATTGTATAAAAGTTTCAGCGCCAGGAGTAGAAATATTAAGCACAGTTCCAGGTGGCTACGAAGCATGGGATGGAACAAGTATGGCAGCACCAGTAGTAACAGGAATAGCAGCTATGGTTAAAGCAGAGGATCCAAATTTATCTCCAAGTCAGATTGAAGATGTTTTAGATAGTACTGCTAAGGATATTATGTCCAAAGGTAAGGATAAGCAATCAGGATATGGACTTATAGATGCTTATAATGCTATCAAAAAAGTGAAACAATTAGAAAAGTAATATAGATGAAGTTGATTTTTAGCTTCATCTTCATTAAATCTTCATAATATTTGTTTAAGATAGGTGTATGATTAATAGATTTTAAGACTATACTTAATTAAAATATTAGGAGGAATTTAATATGAATTGTCATGGAAATAATAGTGGCGAAAACAAAAAACACAATCCAATTAAACACATGTTAATGATGGTATTTTGTTGCGGACTTCCTTTCATAATTGCAGCAGTGGTTCCTATTATGAATATTGGAGCAGGACTTAAAAGTATTATAGGAGGAATAGCACCTTTTATATGCCCTATAATGATGGCATTGATGATGATTATGATGTTTAAAGGTGGTAAAAATGAAAAGTGCTGTAGTAGAAATAAAGAAGTTGACAATAATCCTAAAACAATAGAGTAGCTTACATCTTTCATAGGTAAATTATATTTAAAGAAGTTAATCAATAATTTATATAATGATTAACTTCTTTTTGTTTCATGACAAAATATAACTTGTGATCATACTATGTATTAAAAAGTTTTAGGAGAAAAATTAATGAATGCTATTTCGAAAAGTTGTCCTTTTACACTAAATACCACTAGGGTTTGTGCTGATAATGAATTAGATACTTCCATAGAAATATCTAAAATTGGTTTTAATAATATGAAACCAAATGCGGTTATTTTAGTTAATAAAGATGAAGTTTTTGATGGAATTGCAGCAACATCTTTAGTCCATTTTCCAATTGATGCATCACTTTTATTTACTGATGGTAATAGTTTAAGCGAAAAAACATTAGAAGAAATTGAACGATTATCTCCTAAGGGATACAATGGAGTACAAGTAATTTTAGTTGGTAATATTTCGAAAAATGTATCTTCTACACTAAACGATCATGGATATAGAACACAACATATATCAGGTCGTAACTACTATGAGACTGCGTGTATAATATCCAGGATACGAAAAGAATTTAATAATATTCTTATAATTTCAGGGGAAGATTATTCTGAAGGAATTGTTGCAGGTTATTGGTCTGCACATCATGGAGATCCTATTTTATTTGTACAACGAAACAGAATTCCTAATTGCACTATTGAGATTATTAAGAAAATGAATGATATTAATATTTATATAATTGGTTCAACTAAAGTAATATCAAAAGATGTTGAATATTATTTAGCAGCATTAGAGAATGTTAAGAAAATAGACAGAATTGATGGTGAAAATCCCTACGAAATAGCAGTCAATTTTTCTAGATACAATGATGCAAAAACTGATTTTGGATGGGGGCGGAATTATAGAGGAGGTCATGCTTTTACATTTGGACAACTTAATGAACCAATGAAAATAATAGCCAGTGTAGTATTTGCTCATATGGGAAAACATACTCCGCTTCTTTTAATTGAAAAAGATAAAATACCAGAAGTGGTAAAGAGGTATATTAATTTAATTAAACCTATACAGCAAAAAGGAATGCCAAGGCCCCCATTTATGCATGGATTTATTTTAGGTGATGTTTCAAATATAAGCTATAAAGCACAAAAAATGATCGAAGGAATGCTTTCAATTGACCAATATATGATGAACATGGACAATGAAAAAATGGGAAATATGAAAGATATAATGAATAAAATGCCTACTAGGATTAGGAATACTAGTCAAGAAAATATGATAATGAATAATGGAATGCAAGATATTAATAGAAATATAAAACATGATTCCAATCATATATACGATCAGGATTATATATTTGAATGGAAGGATTTAAACTATAGAAAAGTCAATATAGACGAAATATTATAATTTTATTCTTTAAATTATCACAATTCTTCTTAGTTTTGAATAAAATAATATTTGGAAGGAGATGGTTTAAAGAATGGATGTAGAAAAAGATACCTACAGAGATTTAAAAGGCCTATATGATAATTGCAAAAAATACATGTATTACCGAGCAACTTTAATAATGACAGATGGAAGTACATTTGATGGAATTATTGAAAATGTAGATGGGGATAATGTTTCGGTATTAATGGGTGAGGATGTAACAGAGAAAGAAAATGAAGAAAATTCTAATCAGCAGCGTCAATATGGAGGATACGGCTATAAGCCTAGATTCAGACGTTACAGGCGTAGAAATTTTCCACTTGCTGCTTTAGCGGAAATTGCTTTATTGCCTTACATCGCTCCACCAGTACCTTATCCGTATTATCCTTACCCATACTATCCTTATTAGAGATATACTTAAAGAAAAAGTCTAATAGATTAAATATGCAATCTTGTTAGGAACAAGTGTATTTATTATAATATTGTTGAGGCAATTGTTTAATAAGAACAATTGCCATTTGTACTAATAGCTATATTGAAAGACTTTATAAACGGTTGTGTTTGCAAAGCGTTGTTACAGCCGTAAGATTTATTTATGAAACAGGGAAAATAAACCTTATGAAATTTGATTAGTTTAACGTGAACTATTTGATGCTTTCTGAGTTTGCCTGATATTCTAAATTAGATAATTGTCCTACAGATTGACGTTCGACTAGTTCTACATCTAAAGTGATTTTATTGTTAGATACATAACCTTTTTCTATATACTCTATGAGGAGATTTACAGCTTTTGTTGCTTTGGACTCTATATCCTGAGAAATAGTAGTGAGTTTTGGTGTAACATAAACGGATGGCAGAAGATTGTCAAAACCAATAACTGACAAATCATTAGGAACAATTTTTCCGTTCAACTTAGCTCCTTCAATTATGCCGATTCCCATAATATCAGCAGTTGCAAATACAGCAGTAACATCAAATTCTTTATTACATATAGACCGGCCTAAATTCATACCAATTTCGTAGTTTGGTTCTACATCGACTATGAGATTTTCGTTAAACTCGATATTAGATTCTAATAAAGCATCTTTATATCCTTCAAGTCTTTTGATAATCTGAGGAATTGGAACATCATCTTTATGACATGGTCCTGCAAATAAAATTTTTCTGTGTCCATTATTTATAAGATAGCGAGTAGCTATATAGCCGCCTTTATAATCATTTATGCCTACACTTATTATGTTATCAATTTTTGAATAACTATCTAGAAATACCATCGGAAGTTTATTTTCCTTCAATATTGAATAGATAAGATTGTCATAGTCAGGCATTAAAAATATAGCACCATCCATATTCCAATTTTTAAGCAATGCAGATATATCTGAAACATCCTTAACTGAACGAATCATTAAATAGTATCCGTTTTCACGAACTACATTTTGTATAATACCAAATAATTCACTAATATAAGGATCTTTAAATAGATTATTAAACGAACCCTTAATGGGAACTATAACTCCTATAATTTTAGAGGATTTAGCTGTTAAGCTTCGTGCAGTTAAGTTAGGAACATAATTATACTTTTGTATTATTTTTTCTACTTTTTCTATAGTCTTTTTTGATACTTTTGAATGATTTCCATTTATTACATTTGATACTGTCATTATACTGACACCAGCTTCAGCTGCTATATCTTTTAGTGTAACCATAATTGCCTCCTAGTTTACCGATATACTATTATGAAGATAAGTGTATATAGATAATATTAATATATATTACATATTATTGCAATGAGAGCATATGCATTAATTGTAAGAATTAACGTATAAAAAAGATGTTTTATGATCTTAATGCATAAGAAAAGTAAAGTATTTAGAGTAGGTTTAAGCACTAGGTTTACTAGTTAATAAATATTTAAATAGGCAAAAGAAAAGAGTTAAGATTTCTTGAGTTATTAATTTTGCTATATATAATAGCAAAATAAAAAATGTAGATAATTGAGGTAAAAATGGTTATGAAAACGATTGACAGAAAAAAGAAACAATGTTAATCTTATGATATAGTTTAGCGCTAAACATAATGACTCGAAGATAGGCATAATAATATAAGTATAAATCATATTAATCTAAATAAATGTATATGAGGTGAAAAAATATGAGGAAAAAAGTGTTAGCAGCATTACTTGCAAGTACTATGGTAATAGGTTCTTTATCAGGCTGTGGAAGTAGCTCGAGTCAAGCTAGTTCTGATTCTAAAACATCAACTGGAAATAGTGAAGCAATTCGTTTCGTAAACACGAAAATTGAAATTGACAAACCATTAAAGGAATTTGCAAAAAAATATCAAGAAAAAACTGGACAAGAGGTAGATATTGAATCTCTTGGCGGTGGAGTGGATGTTAATGGACAGTTAAAGAATTATTTAGCTGCAGGAAATATGCCAGATATTTATGCGTTTGGGCCAGATTCCTATGTTTCATTTAAGGATTATTTAACAGATTTAAGCGATCAAGGGTGGGTAAAAGATACCGATTTTGCCTTTAAAGGTGATGATGGTAAGGTATATGGATTCCCATTTGCCATTGAAGGTATTGGTTTAGTGTATAATGCAGACATATTGAAGAAGGCTGGAATTGATCCAAAGACTTTAACAAACATCAATGCTTATAAAGAAGCTTTCAAAAAAATTGATGGAATGAAAGATCAGCTCGGTATTCAAGCGGTTGCATCAGTAGCAGCAGAATCAGGACAAATGTATTGGTCAACTGGTAATCATATCATGGGTGCTTATTTATCAGAAGGACTAGATAGAAAAGATAAAAAATATATTGATATGTTGAATAAGGGACAATTAGATGACGAACGTTTTGGAGAATTTGCTGATTATGTAAAATTATTATTTGATTATGCAGACAAGAATGTTTTAATATCAGGTACTTACGATGATCAGTTAGCATTATGGGCAAAGGGAAAAACAGCTTTTATTACTCAGGGAAATTGGATAGATCCTTCTTTAGCAACATATGATGTGAAGTTTGATTGTGGAATTGCGCCACCAGCATTTACTGCAAAAGATACACCAGGTATTTTAGCAGATGCACCAGCTTATTGGGGAATTTATAAAGACAGTAAGAAAATAGATGCATGCAAAGAATTTCTTAAAGCTTTTGTATCTACAGAAGAAGGTCAAAAATGTTTGATAAAGGATAGTGGAATGGTTTCACCATTTAAGACAAGCACCATTGAACCAGACTTACCTTTAGCAAAGAGCGAGAGCAATTATATTAAAAATAATCAAACTTATGCATGGGATTGGACACATATGAAAGATGGTATTGCAATGAATTCTACAGGACCTGTTTTTGAATTATATGCTAAAGGCCAATTAGATAAGGATGGATTTACAAAAGCAATGAAGAAAGCAGTTGCCGATTATATGGCAAAATAATAAATGTAGTATAAATTATATAGGTTACTTATAAATAAAGTAGCCTATATTAATTATATTTACAGCACATGCAAAATATTAAAAAGGGGGGAAAGCATAAGCGCAAAGTATGAGCAATTATAATAATGATTATAAGGAACATTCAAGTTTAGGAGGAAAAAGCATGAATACAAATATAAAAAGATTGCTTTCGATCGGAGTAATGTTGGCTGGCATTTTAGCTATGGCTTTTGCACTATATTTAGATATTATAGGTAGTAAAAGCACAATGCGTGGAACTATATTAATTGTAGGCGTTTTATTAGTGATTTTAGGCCTATATAGTTTTCCAACTAAGAAGCATAGAATCATAATTAATATCTTATTTTTATTTCCATTGTTATTTGCATTTTTTGTAACTGTGTTAATACCATTTGTATGCGGTGTTTTTTATTCTTTTACTAACTGGAATGGAATTAAGTTTACGGAGTTTGTTGGATTAGGTAATTATATCAGCATGTTTAAATCTGAGGACTACGTATATTCATTTATAGTAACTTTTATTTTTACAGTTATTAATATGATTTTAGTAAATTCGGCAGCGTTTGCATTAGCATTATTTTGCACATCAAAAGTAAAAGGAAAGAATTTTTATCGTGCAGCTTTCTTTATACCAAATTTAATTGGAGGAATTGTACTAGGTTATGTATGGCAATTTATCTTCAACAAGGTATTCACAGTTGTTATAAATGGTAGTGCATCTATGCTTACAAACCCTAATTTAGCATTAATGGCAATTTTAATAGTTAGCACTTGGCAATATGCAGGGTATATCATGATGATTTATGTTACAGGATTGCAAAATGTCCCTCAAGATATTCTTGAAGCATCTAGTGTAGATGGTGCAAGTGGCTGGGTTACATTATTTAAAATTAAGATTCCAATGATTGCTAATACATTTACAGTTTGTATATTTCTAACATTAGTTAATTCGTTCAAACAGTTTGATTTAAATCTAGCAATAACTAATGGTGCTCCTAGCAGAATTTTAAATGGAGATATTGTACAATCAACGGAGTTTTTAGCTCTTAATATTTATAATACTGCAATTGGTAAAAATCAATATGCGCTTGGACAAACTAAGGCGGTTATATTCTTTATTATATTGGCAGTTGTATCATTAACTCAGGTATATATAAGTAAGAAGAAGGAGGTAGAAGTATAATGAAGTCGATAAAAACAAGAAGTATGATTGGAGAAATTATTGGAATTATACTTGCTCTTATAATTCTGTCCCCATTTATTTTAGTGATTTTAAATTCAGCTAAAACAAGTGCAGATATTGTAATCAGCCCTCTTTCTGTTCCTAATAAATGGGGACAGATGTTAACAAACTTTAAAAATGTAATACACAACGATAGCTTTAATTATTGGAAATCTTTTTTTAGTTCATTATTTATTACAATCGTTTCGTTGGCTCTATTGTCTCTTTTTTCATCCATGACAGCATGGGTACTTTGCCGAAATAAGAGAAAATGGTCTGGATTTATTTTTATGCTTCTTGTGGCAGCTATGGTTATACCTTTCCAAGTTGTTATGCTCCCTTTACTTTCCACATTCAGAAATATATCTAATTTTCTGGGAATTCAAATGCTGCAAAGTTATCAAGGTGTCATATTTGCTTACCTAGGATTTGGTGGAAGCATGTCCGTATTTATACTTCATGGTTTTATAAAAGGAATTCCACGTGAATTAGAAGAAGCAGCATGGATTGATGGCTGTAGCCCAGAAGGAACTTTCTTTAGAATCATTTTTCCTCTATTAAAGCCAGTTCAAATGACAATTTTGATTCTAAATGGTATTTGGATATGGAATGATTATCTATTACCATCGTTAATGTTGGGGTTAAATGGAAAAATCAAAACTCTTCCAGTAGCAGTAAGTGCTTTTGTAGGATCATATGTAAAGCAATGGGATTTAATTCTTTCAGCTGCATTTTTAGCAATGATACCAATTATCATCTTATTCTTATTTGCTCAAAAGCAGATAATTAAAGGCATAGTAGATGGTGCAATTAAATAAGTAATAAATTTATAAAATAATAGATAGTTGAAGTAAAAGATATTATTAATAAAAATCTTAAGTGTTTTTTGAATAAAAGCATTTTCAGAAAATGTTGAAATAATGGAGGTACTAGTGTATGGGAAAATGTCAGGAAGAAAAAATGAAATTTGGTAAAATGCTAAGTCATAAAATCGAAAATAATGTAATCAATATTAGATTTCAAGAGAAAGCTGTTTTTATAAAAGTATTGAATTCGTATATAATTAATTTCTTTGTGCCTTTACATAGGAAGGAAAGAAATTCTAAAGCGGTTGAAAATTTAAAAGATGATTATTATGATTTTCAGGTTGAAAATATAACAAATGGAATTCAGGTAACCACAGAAAAATTAGTTTGCAAGATTTATGATGAATTTAAAGTAGATATTTATGATAAGAAAGGAACATTGCTGTGTGCGGATTATAGAGGTGAAAGTAAACCTTTTAAAAGAAGATATGGTGATTACATGCTTGCAGAATCAGAAGGGCATTCTCTTAGGGAAGAATCTAATTACAAGGTATATGTTTCGAAAAGAATGGAAGAAGAAATGTATTTCTATGGTTTCGGAGAGAAGACAGGACATTTAAATAAGAAGGGATATCATTATGTAAATTGGAATACAGATAATCCAAAGCCCCATGGAGAAACATTTGATAGGCTTTATAAGTCAATTCCATTTTTTATTGGATTGAGTAAAGATAATGCATTTGGAATATTTTTTGACAACCATTTTGAGACTCATTTTGACATGGGAAAAGATAATTCTGAATATTATTATTTCGCTGCAGTTGATGGGAATTTAGATTATTATTTTATTTATGGTCCATCAGTTAAAAATGTTATTAAAGGATATACTGAAATTACTGGGAATATGCCTTTGCCACAAATATGGACTCTTGGTTATCAGCAATGCAGATGGTCTTATGATTCAGAAGAAAGACTCATGGAAATCGCAAGCACTCTTAGAGAGAAGGAGATACCGTGCGATACATTATATTTAGATATAGATTATATGGATGGCTATAGAGTATTTACATGGGATAACGAAAGGTTTCAGAACCCAGAAGCAATGATTAAAAAATTAAATGACATGGGATTTAAGGTAGTAACTATAATAGACCCAGGAGTCAAAGTTGATAAAGGATATAAGATTTATGATGAAGGACTTAGAAAAGGGTATTTTGCAACTGATAAGGCAGGTATAACATATGTAAATGAAGTTTGGCCAGGAGATGCTGTTTATCCTGATTTTTTAAATTCAGAGGTTAGAGAATGGTGGTCAGGAAATCAAAAGATAATGATAGATTCAGGGGTGAGTGGAATCTGGAATGACATGAATGAACCAGCAAGTTTTAGAGGTCCATTACCAGATGATGTCATGTTTAATAATGATGGAATTACAGTTAATCATAAAGAAGCTCATAATATATATGGCCATATGATGGCTAAGGCTACTTATGATGGAGTGAAGAAAGCAACTGGAAAGAGACCTTTTGTAGTAACAAGAGCGTGTTATGCAGGAACTCAGAAATACTCAACTGTGTGGACAGGAGATAATCAAAGTACATGGGAGCATTTAAGAATGTCGATTCCAATGCTTATGAATCTAGGACTTAGCGGAATGGCTTTTTGTGGGACTGATGTAGGTGGCTTTGGTTACGATTGTACTGGGGAATTATTAAGGCGATGGGTTCAAGTAGGAACATTTACTCCACTTTTTAGAAATCATTCTTCTATGGGAACAAGGGATCAGGAACCTTGGGCATTTGATGAAAATACGGAGGAAATCAATAAGAAGTATATAAAATTAAGATATAAGCTGATTCCATATATATACGACATGATGTGGGAGTGTAGTAAGAATGGAGCACCACTTATAAGGCCACTTCTATTTAATTATCAGAGTGATAAAAATACTTATGAAATTAATGATGAGTTCCTTTGTGGAGATAATATTCTAGTTGCACCGGTTGTTGAGCAGGGGCTAAAAGCCAGAATCATATATCTTCCTAAAGAAGAAACTTGGATAGATTATTGGACAAAAGAAGAATATAAAGGAGGACAATATATAATTAAAGAAACTCCGTTAGATCTATGTCCAATATTTATTAAAGGAGGAACATTGGTTCCGGTAGGACAAGTACAAAACTATATTGGTGAAAAGCAGTCTAATGCATTAACTATAGAAGTTTATCTATCTAATGATAACTCAGATACCGAATATAATCACTATGCTGATGATGGGGAAAGTTTTAAATATGAGTTAGGAGAATTTAATAATTATAAGATTAAAGTAGTCAATAATAAGAAAGTTGAAATAAAAATTGACTTGATAAATTATAGATATGACGACAAATATGAAAATATAGAATTTATCGTTCACAATTTAAATAAGAAAGATTTAATTATAAATGGAGAAACAGTGGAAGTTATAAATGGTAAGGTATGTATAGCTAATCCAGCAAGATAAATATATTCAATACTAATTTAGGAGGTTTTACGTTATGAAGAAATGGTGGCACGACAAGATAGCATATCAAATATATCCAAAAAGCTTTTGTGATTCAAATGGAGATGGAATAGGTGATTTAAAAGGAATTATTAGTAAGCTTGATTATTTAAAAGACTTGGGAGTAGATATAATTTGGCTATCACCAATTTATTGTTCGCCTTTAGTGGATCAAGGTTATGATATATCTGATTATTATAATATTGATCCAAGATTTGGAACCATGGAGGATATGGATGAACTGCTAAAACAAGCAAAAAAAAGAAATATGTATATATTAATGGATTTAGTAGTCAACCATTGCTCAGACAAGCATGAGTGGTTTAAGAAAGCATTGGATGATCCAGAAGGAGAATATGCAGATTATTTTTATATTCGTGAAGGTAAAGGTGATAATCCGCCTTGTAATTGGCGTTCTTACTTTGGCGGAAGTGCATGGGAAAAGATACCTAATACCAATAAATATTATCTTCATTTATTTGCAAAAGAGCAACCTGACTTAAATTGGGAAAATCCAAAACTAAAAAATGAAATATTTAAGATGGTAAATTGGTGGCTTGAAAAAGGATTAGCAGGTTTCAGAATTGATGCAATTATTAACATAAAAAAAGATTTGAGATTTCAAGACTTTCCAGCTGATAGAGAAGATGGACTTTGCAGTATAGATAGAATGCTAGAAGCAGCAGAAGGTGTAGGAGACATGTTAAATGAGTTAAAAGAGAAAACCTTCGAAAAATTTGATGCATTTACAGTTGGAGAAGTTTTCAATAGAAAAGAAGGAGAACTTGGTAAATTTATAGGTGAGGACGGATACTTCTCTTCTATCTTCGATTTTGAAATGGAAGTGTTGGGGAAAAGTGAGTTTGGTTGGTATGATAATAAACCTTTTTCAATTAATGAGTTAAGAAAAGCTATTTTTAACAGTCAATTAGAGACTATTGGAGTAGGCTTTAAGGCTAATATCATTGAAAATCATGATGAGCCTAGAGGAGTGAGTAGATACATTCCTGAACAAGATCTAAATGATAGAAGCAAAAAAATGCTTGGGGCAATATCCCTTATGCTTAGAGGGATACCGTTTATTTATCAGGGACAAGAGATTGGAATGACAAATAACAAATTCAATTCGATAAAAGAATTTGATGATATTGCAACAATAGATCAATATAATGTGGCTATTGAAAAAGGATATAGTAATGAAGAAGCGCTAAAAATTATAAATATATTTAGCAGAGACAATGCTAGAACACCATTCCAATGGGATGGAAGTGAAAATGCAGGCTTTACAACTGGCAGACCTTGGCTTAAAGTTAATGAAAATTATAAAGTGATTAATGCAAATTCACAAATTGAAGATCAGGAATCTGTATTTAATTTTTATAGGAAACTCATAAATTTAAGAAAATCAGAAGAATTTAAAGATGCCATGGTATATGGAGAATTTGCACCTACATTAGAGGAATATGATAACTTAGTTGCTTTTTATAGACAAGGAGAATCTAGGAAATTAATGATACTTGCAAATTATAAAAAGGAAGAGCAGACTATTGAGTTAGATAAACAATACGTTAAAGTATTAATCAATAATTGTGAAGAAATAAAGAAAGATGAGGATAAAATCATATTACAAGGATATCAAGTACTTGTTCTTGAAGTTTAGTAAGGCTAATATACTTACTGTATAATATTGAAGAAATATGATAGAATTCTCTCCAGAAGATCTGGGGAGAATTCTTTATTATGTAAGAAATTATAGACTTTTTGAAGATGAATATCTGACTCTATAAAGATTTAGGTATGTCATATGCGTATGAGAAAAACATTAAACCGGGAAAATAAACTTGATTTATAGCTTATCCACTTTTTATCTTATTTTTAGGTAATACTTATGAATTATATTAATATAGTACATACTAAAATATTAATATAAAAGTAATATAATAATAAACAAAACTTAATTATTTTTGTGCTATAATGAACGGGAATAAAGGAAGTTAAATTTTTGGACATAATTTATAGCATAATAATATAAGGAGAATAAGAAATATGAAATTTAAATCATTTATATCAAAAGCAATTATTTCATCTTTAGCTTTGAGTGTATTTTTTACTTCAGTTACAGGAGGACAGGCGTTTGCAGATTCGTTTAAATCTGTTACGTTAGGAGCTGATTTAAGCGATGCTCAGAAGGCAGAAATGTTAAAATATTTTGAAGTAACAAAAAGTGATGCTAACGTATTAGAGGTAACATCAAAAGAAGAACATTCATATCTAGGCAAAGTTGCAACAGAAGCTCAACTTGGTAACAAAGCAATATCATGTTCTTATGTAGAACCGACTGAAAAAGGAGGAATAAATGTTACTACAAACAATCTTACTTGGGTTAATGACGGCATGATAAAAAATGCGTTGATTACAGCAGGAGTAGAAAATGCCAATGTAAAAGCATCTGCACCATTTAAAGTATCAGGAACTGCTGCACTTACAGGAATATTAAAAGGCTTTGAAAATAGTAGCACAGGAAAAAAGATTGATGAAAATAAAAAAGAAGCAGCAAATGAAGAATTGGTTACTACAGGAGATATCGCAGAAAAGATAGGGCAAAATGATGCTAGTAATTTAATGAATGACATAAAAAAAGATGTAGTAAAGGAAAAACCAAAAACAGATGAAGAATTAAATAAGATAGTCGATAAGGCTGTTAAAGATTATAAAAGCAATTTATCAGATGATGACATTGCTAAAATTAAAGATGTAATGAGTAAAATAAATTCATTAGACCTTAACTATAATAATTTAAAAGCGCAGATGGACGATGTAACGAACCAATTAAAAGATAAATTAACTAGCAAAGAGGCACAAGGTTTTTTTAATAAGTTAGAAAAAATGTTTTCTGATTTTTTAAGTTCAATTAAGGGTGCATTTTCTAAGTAACAGATTAAAAGTTTATCTTGGTATAATTTAGTTAAAGTAAGAAAATGTGAATTTTAGCTGCTACTCTTGAGTATTATAGTAATATATAATATAATTATTAATGAAAAAATAAATGAATATATTAAGTTGTACGGTTGGGCAAATTTGATAATTTGCTTTCAAGCAATTTTAGTTTCTGGGGTGGGAAACTCTTTTTTGAGTATTCCCACCTCTTTTTTATATAGATTTTTGATAAATTAATGATTAAATATAAAATCTAATTAATCTCTTATTTATGCTGAGTTTTTGGGAATAAATAATTATATGAAGGAGAGTAGAGTATGAAAAACAAAATTCAAAATAAAATTTTAAATCCATTTTTGCAATTCTTTAATAATGAATCTTCGAGTGGTATAGTGCTGTTGCTTTGTGCAATTATTGCAATAATAATTGCAAATTCAAATTTTTCTAGCGTGTATAATGATATGATTCATACTTATATAACTATTGGATATAAGGATTTTTCTTTATCAATGTCAGTTTTGCACTGGATTAATGATGGACTAATGGCCATATTTTTTTTGGTAGTTGGAATGGAAATAAAAAGAGAAATAGTATTTGGAGAACTTAAATCTTTTAGGAAAACTATATTGCCTGTATCAGCAGCTATAGGTGGAATGATTGTACCAGCTATAATTTATGTGCTATTTAATTTTAATCAACCAACTATAATAGGATGGGGAATTCCAATGGCTACAGATATAGCATTTGCATTAGGAATACTTTCTTTGGTTGGTAAAAAGGCTCCAAAAGGAATAATAATTTTTCTTACAGCACTAGCTATAGTTGATGATCTGGGAGCTATTATAGTGATTGCTATCTTTTATACAAGTGGAATATCATGGATTGCATTAATCCTAGGGTTGATTATTTTTGTAGTGATTATGTTGGCTAATAAATTCAATGTTAAGAATACCTGGTTATATATTCTTCTTGGAATTATATTATGGATTTGTTTCTTAAAATCTGGAGTGCATGCGACAATTGCTGGAGTATTACTTGGAATGGGATTACCCATCGGAAAAAATATGGAGGAATTTAGAACATCAACTTTGTATAAATTTGAGCATGTTTTAACGCCATTATCTTCATTTATAATTATGCCAATATTTGCATTAGCAAATTCAGGCATAACTATAGATATTAATAGTTTATCAACAGCAATAATAAGCCCAGTCAGTCTAGGTATAATTTTTGGATTATTTATTGGAAAACAAATAGGCATTTTTGGAGCTTCGTATATTTTAGTGAAATTAAAATTTGCAAAATTGCCTTCTAAAGTAACCAAGAGACATTTATATGGAGCAAGCGTACTTGGTGGAATTGGATTTACTATGTCACTTTTTGTTTCATCTTTATCATTTACAGAGGAAAATGTTTTATCTATGGCTAAAATAAGTATTATAATAGCCTCTATTCTATCTGCTGCATTTGGAGCTGTAATATTTAAAATAATAAAATTTAAAAGTGAAAAATAAATGCAAAATAAATTTTATGAAAAATTAAAACTTATTTTGCTAAAATTATAGCAATAAAGGAAGAATAGCTAAAGTTTATTAATACAAGCTATCTGTACTAGTTCTGTTAAGATTTTTATAGGTTATATTTTACGATAGTGGTTAAGATATTACTGCCAAACAAATTATAAATTAAGGGAGGTAGATTCATATGGCTTCAAACAATAGTGGAACAAACAGAACATTAGTACCAGAGGCAAAACAAGGATTAAACAGATTAAAAACAGAGGTTGCTTCAGAAATTGGATTAAGCAATTATGAGAGCATTGATAAAGGAAACCTTTCTTCAAGACAAAATGGTAGCGTTGGTGGAGAAATGGTAAAAAGAATGATAGAAAGCTACGAACAAGGACTATAGAAGATAGATAAAAGTAGGTGCGCTGAGTTTATTCTCAGTGCACCTTATGATTTTTAATATATAAATTTTAATTAAAAGGCACAATCATTAATTTAATAATGAGTTCTTTTGTTAATGATAAATTTAATTTTTAATAGTCTATATATGAGTATATAATTTTATATAACTTCGGATAGTATGTAAACAATAAGTATTAAGCTTATTGTTTTTTTATTCTTTAGGAAATTATAATCAAGTCAAATTTGTGGACCTTGTGCCCATTGAGTATATAAATCGTGAAAAGGATGATTCAGAAGATTGCGTGCTAAAAGAGAAAATCTTGCTTACCGTATTTTTTCATATATGCGTAAAAAAACTCATCGGTGTGAACAAATCTCCAGATCCGAAGTCACCTGAGTTTTTTTTCTGGAAAAGTTGAAAATAGTTCTCATTTCTATTGACAAAATAAAGTAATGTTGAATATAATGAATATATGAATAAGTATTCATATGTTCAAACGAAGAGGTGATAAGTATGGAAAATAATAATATTGAAGTTTGTAATTGTACTATAATTCATGAAGATATAATTAATAAAGTTAAGGAATCTATACCAGAAGAAGAAACTCTTTATGATTTAGCAGATTTATTTAAAGTACTTGGGGATTCAACAAGAATAAAAGTATTATGTGCATTATTTGAAGCTGAGATGTGTGTTTGCGATATAGCAGCATTACTTGGAATGACTCAGTCCGCTATTTCACATCAGCTAAGAGTTTTAAAACAAGCAAGATTAGTAAAATATAAAAGAAATGGTAAGGTAGTTTACTATTCACTAGATGATGAACATGTTAAAAGTATTTTTGATCAAGGGTTGATTCATATATCTGAGAAAAAATAAGTTTTAGATTGGGGGAAACATTATGGCAAGCAATATAAAAATAGCTAGTGGTCCTGTTAATGCGAAATTATCAAAGAAAGATAATATAAAAAAAGTAAAGAAAGAATTTATATTAGAAGGACTTGGATGTGCAAATTGTGCAGCTAAAATGGAGCAAAAAATAAATGAATTAGATGGAATTAATTTTGCCAATGTAAATTTTCTCACTAAAACTTTAATATTAGAAGCAAAGGAAGCAAATAAATTAGAAGAATTGATAGGAACAGTAACTAACATTGTAACTAATATTGAATCTCATGTTAAAGTTGTAGAAAAGATAACAGAGAAAATTTTAAAGAAAGAAATTTTACTTGAAGGATTATGTTGCGGTAACTGTGCTGCAAAAATTGAAAGGGAATCAAATAATATTGATGGTGTGAAATCTGCGCTAGTGGACTTTATATCAACAAAGCTTATTATAGAGATAGAAGACTCAGCAAAGGAAAATGCTATTATTGATAATGTTAAACGAATTGTCAAAAGAATAGAACCAGATGTTAATGTTGTTGTAATTGATGGTATAAATAAAAGTGCTATGAGTAAAAGTGAAAAAGTTGAAAATGACAATGATAAGAGTGAAATTATTAGATTAGCTATTGGTGCTTTAATTTTTGGAATAGCTACTATTTCAAAATTTTCAAATTCTATAGAATTATTGCTATATTTAATAAGTTATATTCTTGTAGGTGGAGAAGTGGTCTTAAGAGCTCTAAAAAATATAACTAAAGGTCAAGTATTTGATGAAAATTTCTTGATGACTATAGCAACTATTGGTGCTTTTGCAATAGGCGAATATCCAGAAGGTGTTGCAGTTATGCTTTTCTATCAAATAGGAGAGATGTTCCAAGATATGGCTGTCAATCGTTCTAGGAAATCTATCACAGCACTTATGGATATCAGACCTGACTTTGCTAATTTAAAAGTAAATAATGATTTTAAGAAAGTAGACCCAGAAGAAGTTAGACTAGGGGATATAATATTAGTTAAACCAGGGGAAAAGGTACCTTTAGATGGAAAAATAATTGAAGGAAATTCTATGATTGATACTGCTGCATTAACAGGTGAATCTGTTCCTAGAGAAGTAGGTATAGGAGACAGCATTTTAAGCGGAGTCATTAATAAAAATGGACTTTTAACAATTGAGGTAGAAAAAGAATTTGGAGATTCTACTGTTGCTAAGATATTGGATTTAGTTCAAAATGCAAGTGGTAAAAAGGCTCCAACAGAAAATTTTATAACAAAGTTTGCTAGATATTATACTCCTGCTGTTGTTTTTGCAGCTTTAGCGCTAGCTGTAATTCCACCTCTTGTTATTGATGGAGCAACATTTTCACAATGGATTTATAGAGCCCTAGCATTTTTAGTTGTATCTTGTCCATGTGCATTGGTTGTATCTATACCTCTTGGATTTTTTGGAGGAATAGGTGGAGCATCAAAGAATGGAATACTTGTTAAAGGTGGGAACTACCTTGAAGCATTAAATAATGTTGAAACAGTTGTATTTGACAAAACAGGAACTCTTACAAAAGGAATATTTAAGGTGACAGAAATAAGACCAGAAAATAATATTTCAGAGGATGAACTAATAGCTTGTGCAGCTTACGCAGAGAATTACTCAAATCATCCAATAGCAACTTCTATATTAAGAGCCTATGGCGAAGAGATAGTTAAAGATAAGATAAAAGGTTATGAAGAAATATCAGGGCATGGCGTAAAAGTTGTTCTTGATGGAAAAGAGGTATTTGCTGGAAACCACAAGTTAATGGATAAGGAGAATATCCCTTACGATAAAATAGATACAATAGGAACTGTAGTCCATATTGCTATAGAAAAGAAATACGCAGGTTATATTGTTATTTCTGATGAAGTAAAAGAAGATTCTCTAAAGGCTATCAAAGCTTTAAAAGCAATAGGTATTAAGAAAACAGTAATGCTTACAGGTGATAATAAAACTGTTGGAAGTAAAATTGCTAAAGAATTAGGCTTGGATGAAGTTCATGCTGAATTATTACCAGATCAAAAAGTAGAACAGCTAGAGTTATTATTTAAAGAAAAATCACCTAGAGGCAAGATAGTGTTTGTTGGAGATGGGATAAATGATGCGCCTGTTCTAGCTAGAGCTGATATTGGTATAGCAATGGGTGGCGTTGGCTCAGATGCCGCAATTGAAGCGGCTGATGTGGTTATAATGACAGATGAACCATCAAAAATAGCATCTGCTATAAAGATCGCAAAAAAAACTAGGACTATAGTAATGCAAAATATAGTTTTTGCACTAGGTATCAAATTAATAATACTAGTTCTTGTAGCTGTAGGTGTGGGAACAATGTGGGAAGCAGTATTTGGTGATGTTGGAGTTGCATTGATTGCAGTTCTAAATGCTATGAGAGCCATGAAAGTAGAAAATATATAATTATAAATTAGTGTAGTCATAATATTTATATGACTACACTTTTTAAGTATAAAGATATTTTAGATATGTGACTAAGTCACACAAATTTACTAAAAAAAAGAATATAATAATAAAATAAAGGAGGGATGAAGTGAATAATCGTATTGAAATATTAAATGGGAATAGTTTGGAAGATATGAAATCTCTATATAATGTATATCCAGTGCTATATGACATTAATAAAAAGAATGATCAAGTAGTAAACGAACAAGCAAAATTTAAAACTTTATATGCTGATGAATATGTAGAAGCTACAGATAAAGCATGTAAGGGGATATTATTTGTCATAAAAGGTGTAATAAGAATACAAAAAATTAATAAGAATGGTGAAGAAACTAATCTTTATAATATAAGCCAAGGTGAATTTTGTCATGAAGCTTTAAGCTGTTTATCAGATTTGGAATCATTAAATATAACAGGTAAGGCAATTCAAGATTCTAAGGTATGTATAATTCCTTTTGAAGTGGTTAAAAAATATTTTATTAGTGATAATAACTTCTTATTATACATTTATAAAGATCTGTATAATAAGTTTAATACTATTATAGGAAATAAAGAAGAAATTATTCATGAATCTCTGGAAACAAGGCTTATAAAATTATTAATAAGTAAGAAAAGCAAAATAATTTATGCAACTCACAGTGAATTGGCTTTTGAAATTGATTCGGTTCGCGAAGTTATAAGTAGAAAGCTTAAGAATTTTGAAAAGCTGGGGTATATAAAATTAGAAAGAGGTAAAATAATTATACTTAAAGATTTAAATAAAATATTAAAAAATAATTAAGGATGATAAACTAGGGAAATATTTAAGGAGGAAGTTATAGTGTTTGAATTTTTCAAAAAAGATGATGGAAAAGTTATTAATGTAAATGAAATTGATGATTTAATAGGAAAAGTTGAATTGATTGATATAAGAGAAGAATATGAGTATGAAGGTGGAAGTATAAAAAGTGCAAAAAACATCCCTATGGATAAGCTTTTAGGTGAACCAGAAAAATACTTAAATGAAAGTAAAGAATATTATATAATGTGCCAGTCTGGGGGAAGAAGTGCAAGAGCGTGCAGCAATTTAAGAAATCAAGGCTTCACGGTTATAAATGTTGCAGGCGGAATGGGATCATATGTAGGAAACAAAAGAAAATAAACTACATAACGGTAAGTTTTTATATTATCATTTTGTAAATAAAAATTATTTTATTGGATTGAGGGGATATAACATGAAGAAAGTTATCGAATTCCATAAAGAAGGTTATAACTGTGCAGAATCTATACTTAAAGCATTTAATGAAGATACAGGATCTGAGATTCCAATTGCAATCGCAAGCCCTTTTGGCGGAGGCATGACTATTGGAAGTACATGTGGAGCAATCACTGGAACTTTAATGGCAGTAGGTGCATTAAAAGGAAGAAATAGTAGTGAGGAAAAAAATAATTCAAGAGTTTTAACTAAAGAGATTATAAATAAGGTTAAAGAGAAATATGGTACTCTCGAGTGTATTGAACTTAAAAAGAAAGGTATAACTTGTGATGAGATTATAGAATATGCTTATAATATTTTGAATGAATATGCAAAATAGCATAACAAAAGAGGGAATTAAAAAATATTGTTTATTTGCCTCATGCAAATAAATAATATTTTTTATTATAATAAAACTAAGTTAAAAGGGTACTATTTATATTTTTTACCCAAAGGTTCATGTCTTCAAAAGTACCACATATATTACAATTGTTTACTAATCTACCAGCAAAGTTGTAATTATGTTTACTTAATACCAAGTTAATGCTAGGATTTATTGATCTAGATAAACTATATAAACAGAGAAAACCTTTAGTTTTTAAGTCGCATTCTAAAGAATAGATAATGTTTGATAATATGCCTTTACCTCTATACGATGGGTGAGTAGCACAATCAGTTATTTCAGCATTCAAATTTTCTTTATTCATGTCTGCTGAGGCTATACCGATTATTTTTCCATTATATATGGCAACTTTGTATAGAACTTTATCATTCATAGTTTGTTTTAAATATTCTTCATCATAGATAGGTGATGGATAAGTTAAAAAAACAGTGGAAAACAAATCTATCATTTCTTTTATATCATTTTTAGTTGCATTTCGAATAAGGTATCCTAAATTGTTTTTTTGATGTGCATATGTGTTCCTAACATTATGACATTCTTTTATTAGAAGTTCTTTTCTTGCAAAATTGCTGCAAACTTTTCTATCACTGCTAATAAAATATGACATACAAAAAGCATCGTTACCTTTAAAATATCCATTAATCTTGCCTTCGGAATTGAATCCGGCATTAATAAAAGTTTCAAAGGATTTAGTGTCACAATTACAAATAATCTTGCTTAAATGTTGTTTTGATGCAAAGTAAATTATTCTTTTTAAGTTCTGCATTGATATAGCATTTAAGTCAATTATTTTTATTCGCTTGTTAGGTAAATCTACTAATATTTTAGTTCGATCTATTTTTGCGTAAAAAGTATTATTTAATTCACATCTACTAGCTCTCATTAAATTGCTTTCTCCTTTTATCATAATGTATTACTTGAAGTTAGGAAAAAGTTTCTTAACTATAAGATATTTTTCCAGCCTCAAAAGTTTGTCCTAAGTTTAAGTTTATAATTATAAAAAAATAATAAGCTATAGAGAAGTCTCTATAGCTTATAAAGCAATAATATTTATAGGCATACATAAAAACAAAGTATACCAAAACTTCTCTTCTACGCTTACGAGATTAGCTGACGGATTCGGATTGAAGAAAATTAACCCTACTTATTATCGTGTAATAAGATTCACCCCAAAAAATGGTTCTCCCGTTCAAAGTGATTAAGCGTTACATATATAATTTTGTAATTATTAATATCCTATATATAAACATATCATTTTTAAATATTTGAGTCAATATATGTATAAGTCAATGTGTATTATTATGCAAATATAAACATTAGTCAATCAATTATATAGTATAAATGATCCAGATTACTTTATTTGTGAAAGTACAATAAATTTAATTATGTAATAAAATTACAAATTATTATGCATCTACTGGTGTTTTATTAACGCATTATAATGAATAAATAATATTTTATAGAAATATTATTAAATATAGCAATACTAAGGAGTTTAATGTGCCTAGTTTTAAAAAATGCAATTTATATTATGCAGGATTTCCTAATTATTTAGTGCAATATAGGGGTGATTTTCAAGGACAAATTGATAATATATCATATGCCTGTGGCGATAAAATTACTGATACAATTGCGGTAATCACTATAGCGCCAGAAAATTTAAACCGTTTAATGAAGGATGTTCCATCAATTCTTTATATAAATCCTAGAAGCAGATATGTACTACAAGAGGTTTCGCCATCAAGTGTAGATAATATCAATGCAATCAAAATTAACCCATACTTGGATCTAAGTGGAAGAGGGGTACTTATAGGTATGGTTGACACTGGAATAGATTATTTAAACGAAGAATTTATAAGAGAAGATGATACTTCAAGAATAATAAGTCTATGGGATCAGACAGTACCAGATTCTACTGATACGTCAGTTTATATTGGAAGAACTTTTAATAATGAAGAAATTACTAATGCAATCAAAGCTTATAGAAATAACCAAGACCCATATCTAATCGTATCATCAAGAGATGAAGTGGGACATGGGACACAGATGGCTGGGATTATTGGCGCAAGAGGATATAATTCGGATGTTCAAGGGGTTGCATCAGGATGTGAATTTGCAATTGTTAAGCTTTTTGAATCTATCAATTTTAGAAATGAGCTTCAGGCAAATGGTATTCCTTATACACCAGTATATAATGACTCAGAAGTTTTAGCAGCAGTGTATTATTTAAAAGATATTGCAGTAAGACTAAATCGGCCTATGGTTATATATCTTGGAGTAGGTACAACAGAAGGCAGCCATGATGGTAATAATCTGCTTTCCAGGTATCTAACTTCAATTGGAAAACTTAGAGGCATTGTTACTGTTACAGGCGTTGGAAATGAAGGAGCATCAGAAGGTCATGTTTCTGGAATTATAAAACAAACAGGTGATATAGTTTCTATTGAATTGAGAATACCTAGAGAGATGAAATATTTTTCTTTCACAATTTGGGTAATAAAACCTAATAGGGCATCTATAAATGTAATTTCACCTAACGGAGAGTCGTCAAAGTTTATTAAAGCAAAGGCAAATGAAGTACAGAATGTCAATTTTGTATTTTTTAAAACTCAAATGACTGTAAAATATTATGTTCCTGAGCATTTCACTGGGCACGAAGCTATAGCGATTAGCTTTGATAGTATAAAAGCAGGAATATGGACGTTTCAGTTAAGAGGAGATTATATAACAGATGGTAGGTATCATATATGGCTTCCTCCACAAAAAACATTGCCAGAAAATACGAGATTTCTTCAAGCAGATCCATTTACTACATTGACAATACCATCTACAGCTCGAAGTGTAGTCACAACAGCGTATTATGGAAATGACAATGCTTTGGTTGCAGCATCTGGAAAGGGGCCTAATGTTAATACATATGTAGAAAACCCAGATATAGCTACTTTAGGTGCAGATATATTAGCAACGAATATAGGTGGCAAGACTACTACTGTTTCTGGTAGTTCAGCTGCTGCTGCTATAATAGCAGGGGCTTGTGCACTTTTATTGCAATGGGGGATTGTTAATGGAAATGATAGAACTATGTTTGCAGCAAAAATTATAGCATATTTGATACTAGGCGCAGATAGGAGTAATTTGGCTTATAGATATCCTACTAGAGAAATAGGATATGGATTTTTTGATTTACTAGGTACTTTTAATATAATTAGTAGAAGTTATAGAATGGACTTAGGTATAGAAAATAAATCAAGGGTAGATTTGAAAATAGGGGATAAGTATATTGAATACAGTGTAAAAGCATTATTTATAAGAATTCCTAAAGAGATATAAATGAAAAAGCAAATCTTGTTTTTGCTTGGAATTGTATATTGAAAGTAAATCCAATTTTTGAGTAGATATACATTCAGTTATTTATGCATTTACATAAATATTCTTCAAAAAGTACAAGAATATGGATTGTATTTTGTATAATTATAGTAGATTAATGAAATTGTATTAAGTAAATATATATTTAAGCAACTTAGATTATAGCTATTGATTATAATCTTGTAAATGAATTCTTAAATGCAGAATGTAATTTTAGGATACAATATAATTACAATTTATAAAAATATGTAATATTAAGAAAATAATTCTATTATCTCAAATAAAAGGTACTATAAAAGGTATTGGGTATTGTATTATATAGTGAGTATAATTACTTGTTGTGAATACAGTAATTTAGGGGGAGATAATATGAATAGAAATATTAAAAGAATAGTTGCATTAACAATTGCAGCAACGGCCTTTGGTGCTATTGCACCGCAAACAAGTTTAACTTTAACTACAACAGCTTATGCGTCAACAGGCGATTTATCAAGCATTAAATTAAAAACATCAGGCGGAAGCACAATAAAGACTTATAGTGACGATAAATATAAAAGTAAAAATGAAGTTGATGACGATGAGTTCAAAAATAATGAAACTTATTACGCTAAGACTTCATCTAGTAAAATAAAAATAAGTGTAAATGGTGCTGACTCAAGTAATGTTAGAATCTTTAAAGGAAGAACAAGTTCTACTAAAGGTGTAAAAACAGGCAGTACTATTGAATTATCTAAAGGATCAACAACAGTTCTTACGATAAGAACATATAGCACTGATCCAGGAACGGTCAAATACAGTGATGATTCATATTCTAGTCAATACACTATTAGAGTGAAGTGTACAGCAAGTTCTTCTAGTGATGATGAAGATGATAATAACGATGTGTATTTGAAGAGCATTTCACTTAGTGAAGGGAATTTGAGTTTTTCTAAAAATACTTCTGATTATAGTGTAAATGTTTCTGGATCTGTTGATGAAATTAAAATAACCGCAAAGCCAGATTGTGATAGTGATGAGTATGACGATTATGAAGTGAAAATAGATGGAAGTATTGTTGATGAAAGTGATAAATTTAGAAGAACAGTATCTTTAAATAAAGGAAAGAATGATATAAATATAACTGTTAAAAATGATGGTGATAAGAGAACATACACATTGAACATTTATAGAGGTGGAAGTGGAAATAACTCTAATAGCAGTGATACACCATTGCCAACTAAGAATATTAAGACAAATCAATGGGTACAGGTCAATGGAAGATGGCAATACAACGATTCTATGGGTAATCCAGTAAAGAATAATTGGATAAGTAATTACTACTTACAATCAGATGGAAACATGGCCACAGGGTGGTTAAACTATGTGGGTGCATGGTATTATTTGGGTGGCGACGGAGCAAAAAAAGCAGGATGGCAGTTAATTAATGGTATTTGGTACTATATGGATTCGGAAGGGAGAATGCAAACAGGGTGGATTAGGGATGTGTCTGGAAAGTATTATTACTTATATAGTAATGGAGCTATGGCATACAATACCACTATTGGTGGGTATAGATTAGGATTTAATGGTGCTTGGATTAAATAGAATTAATAAAATACTTAATATAAAGTTTTTATTTAGAGATGATGGTAATCTAGTTAATTAACATATATACTTTTAATAAATTTAGGACCCATACCAATATTTATAAATATCGGTATGGGTCCTAAATTTATAAATATGGTAAGGCCATTTGATCATATTTATATTTTCATAATGAATAATTTGTACTTTAGCTAAATACTATTAAATATAAGTAATACTAAGGAGTTTGCTGTGCCTAGTTTTAAGAAATGTAGTTTATATTATGGAGGAATGCCTAATTATTTAGTTCAATATAGAGGAGATTTTAGAGGTCAAATAGACAAAGTATCTTATGCGTGTGGAGATGTAATTACTGATACTATCGCGGTTATATCTGCTTCACCAGAAGATTTAGTTAGATTAGCTAAGGATGTACCATCGATTCTTTACATAGATCCTAGAAGTAAGTACGTATTACAAGATATATCTCCGTCAAGTGTAGATAATATAAATGCAATTAAAATTAATCCTTACTTGGACTTAAATGGTAGAGGTGTACTTATAGGCATGGTTGACACTGGAATAGATTATTTAAATGAAGAATTTATAAGGGAAGATGATACTTCAAGAATAATAAGTCTTTGGGATCAAACTATTCCTGATTCTGATGATACCCCAGTTTACATAGGAAAAACCTTTAATAATGAAGAGATTACTAATGCAGTCAAAGCTTATAGAAATAAACAGGATCCATATTTAATTGTACCTTCAAGAGATGAAGTTGGGCATGGAACTCAAATGGCCGGTATCGTTGGAGCAAGGGGGTATAATGCCGATGTTCAAGGGATAGCTTCTGGATGCGAGTTTGTGATTGTAAAGCTTTATGAGTCCATGGAATTCAGGGAAGAGCTCATAGCAAATGGTATTCCATATACACCAGTATATAATGATTCAGAGATTTTAGCAGCAATAGATTATTTAAAAAATACTTCAGTAAGCCTTAATAGACCAATGGTCATATATATTGGAGTTGGAACAACAGAAGGTAGTCATGATGGTAATAACTTAATTTCAAGGTATATATCATCTCTAGGAAGGCTTAGAGGACTAATTACAGTTGCTGGTGTTGGGAATGAAGGAGCTTCGGAAGGTCATGCCTCTGGAATTATAAAGCAAACAGGGGATATAGTTTCTATCGAATTAAGAATATCAAAGGAAATGAAATATTTTTCCTTTACAATTTGGGTAATAAAACCTAATAGAGCATCCATAAATGTAATTTCGCCTAATGGAGAATCATCTAAATTCATTAAAGCGAAAGCCAATGAAATACAAAATGTTAATTTTGTATTTTTTAAGACTCGAATGATTGTGAGATATTATGTGCCGGAATATTTTACAGGTCATGAAGCAATATCCATAAATTTTGATAGTATAAAGGCTGGAATATGGACATTGCAGTTACGAGGAGATTATATAACTGATGGAAGATATCACATTTGGCTGCCGCCACAAAAAACACTACCAGAGAATACAAGATTTCTTCAAGCAGACCCATTTACTACGTTAACAATACCATCTACAGCCAGGAGAGTAGCTACAATAGCTTATTATGGAAATGATAATGCCTTGGTCGCAGCGTCTGGAAAAGGTCCTAATGTTAATGTGGATGTAAATAAACCTGATTTAGCGACTTTAGGGATGGATGTATTAACCACAAAAGTAGGAGGGGGAACTACAACTGTTTCTGGTAGTTCGGTGGCTACTGCAATAATTTCTGGGGCTTGTGCACTTTTGTTGCAGTGGGGAATTGTTAATGGAAATGACAAAACTATGTTTTCAGCGAAAGTTATAGCATATTTGATTTTAGGTGCCGATAGAAGTAACTCGACATATAGATACCCTAATAGGGAAATAGGATATGGATTTTTTGATTTACTTGGTACATTTAATATTATTAGCAGAAGCTATAGAATGGATTTAGGATTAAAAGAAAATGATGAAGTCAGTATGGGAAAAAACTATATTGAATATAGTGTAAGGAAGCTATTTATAAGACTTCCAAAAATTAATATTGAAATATTAAAATAATTGTCATGTTGTAAACGAACTTGGGTTATACTTTTTGGTTTTACGCAAATACTATTACTGATCTGAATTTAGTAGGATGGTTTTGAATAGTAAAAGGAGGTTTATATATGACAAATAAATTTAAAGAAAAGTTCGTTGGTATGCCAATAGAAAAACATGATGCGGCTGCATGGGCTAATATGGAAGATGCACAACCTGTATCTAACGTAAATATTCCTAGCGAAATACAAGTAAGAAATGCAAAAGAATATGTAGATACAAATCAAAAGTAAGTATATGTCCATCGCTGAAATAAGAATCATAACCATCAAAATTCCAATGAAACAGTTCACAAAACATACTTCTTATTTCTAGTGGAATATAAAACTTTTGATTTTCAAATTATCTATAGAAAAATCCCCGGAAAATCGGGGATTTTTTATTATTATTTGCATTTAGGCTATTTGGAGCCTTTTCTTACTAATATTGCATATCAGCTAAGCGCTTATAGTGATCATATCTTTCTTTTGCATTTTTCTCTGCTTCATCAAATAATTTATCTGCTATTTCAGGGAATACGTTCATTAAGGATGAGTAACGTATCTCACCATGTAAGAAGTCTTTATATGGAGCAGAAGGTTCCTTAGATTCAAGTAAGAATGGATTCTTGCCTTCATCTTTTAATAATGGATTATATCTATATAGGTGCCAGTATCCAGAGTCTACAGCCTTCTTTTCTTCTTTTATACTGTTACCCATACCAACTTTTATACCATGGCTGATACATGGAGCATAAGCTATGATTATTGATGGACCTGGATATTTTTCTGCTTCAGCAATTACTTTGATTGCATGATTCATGTTTGCGCCCATAGCTATTTGAGCAACATACACATAACCGTAACTCATAGCCATAAGTCCTAAATCTTTCTTTCTAGTTTTTTTACCTGCTGCTGCGAATTTAGCGACTTGAGCAGTTTGGGTTGATTTTGAAGCCTGACCTCCAGTGTTAGAGTAAATTTCAGTATCCATTACAAATATATTAACATCGTCACCCATAGCAAGCACTTGGTCAACTCCGCCATAACCTATATCGTAAGCCCAGCCGTCTCCACCAAGTATCCAGTGGGATTTCTTAATTAAGTAGTCTTTTCTTTCCAATATTTCTTTTGCAATTTCATTATTAGAACCCTTTAAAACTTCTAAAATTTTAGCAGAGGATGTTTTTGATCCGTTTCCATCATTAAAGTTATCAAGCCATTCACGGAATGCACTCTTAATATCATCACTAAAATCAGGTGATTCTAAGCCTTCATTCATTAAATCTGCAAGTTTTTCTCTAATTTGTTTAACACCAAGGAAAATACCATATCCAAATTCAGCATTGTCTTCAAATAGTGAATTTGCCCAAGCTGGACCTTTTCCTTCAGCATTTGTGGTATAAGCAATAGAAGGAGCACTTGCACCCCAAATAGATGAACATCCAGTTGCATTTGCAATTATCATTCTTTCTCCAAAAAGTTGTGTTAATAGTCTTATATATGGTGTTTCTCCACATCCAGGACAAGCACCGTTAAATTCTAAAAGAGGTCTAACTAATTGGCTGCCCTTTAAGGTATTTCTATCAATTAAGTCTTCCTTAGGAGTAAGCGTCATTGCATATTCCCAATTTTCAGCCTGTTCTAATATTTGCTCCTCTGCTGGCTTCATTATAAGAGCTTTACCAGGAGCAGGACATACATCTGCACAGTTACCGCAGCCTGTGCAGTCTAATGGAGCAATTTGTATTCTATATCCATAGTCTTCTAGGCCTTTTCCGGAAGCTTTCTTTGTAATAAAGTCTTCAGGAGCATTTTTCTTTTCGTTCTCATCAACTAAGAATTGACGTACTGTAGCATGAGGACATATAAATGCACATTGGCCACATTGTATACACTTATCTGTTTGCCATTCAGGAACATTTACAGCTATACCACGCTTTTCGTAAGCAGTAGTACCAAGTGGAAAAGTACCATCTTCCATACCCACAAATGCACTTGTTGGTAATTCGTCTCCTTCAAGTCTTGCAAGAGGACGTTGAATATTTTTAACGAAATCTGGTTCATCCTTAATAGGCTTATCGCTTTCCTGTGCATTAGCCCAAGAATCAGGTATACTAATTTCGTTTAATGAATCTATTCCTCTATCCACAGCATCATGATTCATTTTAACTATCTTATCACCTTTTTTACCATATAAGTGTGAAATTGAGTCTTTCAAATATTTAACCGCATCTTCTACAGGAATAACATTTGCTAATTTGAAAAATGCAGATTGCATTATCATATTAATTCTGTTTCCTAAGCCTATTTCACCAGCAATAGCGATTGCATCGATAGTGTAGAATTTAATGTTATTTTTAGAAATATATCTCTTGTACGATGCAGGTAACTTATCTTCAATTTCATCTTTATCCCATGCACAGTTAAGAACAAAGATTCCATTATTCTTTAAACCTTTTAACACATCAAAGTTGTAAATGAAAGACTTATTATGACAAGCTACATAATCTGAATTGTAAACTAAATAAGGAGACTTTATAGGACTCTTTCCGAATCTTAAATGGGATACAGTGGTACCACCGGATTTTTTACTGTCATAAGAAAAATATGCTTGAGCATATAAGTCTGTATTGTCTCCTATGATTTTAATAGCACTCTTATTTGCTCCAACTGTACCATCAGATCCTAATCCCCAGAATTTACAACTTATAGTACCTTGTGGTGTAGTATCAATTATTTCTCCTTCATCTAGAGAAGTATTAGTAATATCATCAACTATTCCTATAGTAAAATTATCCTTTGGAGCATCTGAATTTAAATTACCAAAAACAGATATAATTTGAGATGGTCTTGTATCCTTAGATGCCAAACCATATCTTCCACCAACTATAACTGGTTTGTTATCATTATTATAGAAAAGCTTAGTGACATCTAAATATAATGGCTCAGCAGGTGCTCCTGGTTCTTTTGTTCTATCTAAAACAGCTATTTTCTTAACGGATTTAGGTAAAACATTGAAGAAGTATTTATCACAGAATGGTCTGTATAAATGAACTTTTATCATACCTACTTTTTCGCCTTTTTCTCTTAAATAGTCTACAACCTCACTTATAGTATCACATACTGAACCTATAGCTACGATAATTCTTTCAGCTTCAGGATCTCCGTAGTAATCAAATGGATGATATTCTCTTCCGGTAATATTCTTTAATTCTTTCATGTAATTTTCTACTATATCAGGCACTGCATTAAAGAAAGGGTTTTGTGCTTCTCTACCTTGGAAGTATATATCAGGATTTTGCGCTGTACCTCTAGCTACTGGATGTTCTGGATTTAAAGCTCTGTCTCTAAAAGCTTTTAAGGCAGCTTTATCTACGAGTTTGGTTACTTCGCCAAAATCAGGTACCTCAATTTTTTGGTATTCATGTGATGTTCTAAAACCATCAAAGAAATGAGTAAATGGAACTCTTCCTTTAATTGCACTTAAATGAGCAATGCAAGCTAAATCCATTACCTCTTGAACACTACTTGATGCAAGCATGGCAAATCCAGTTTGTCTAGTAGCCATAACATCTTGGTGGTCTCCAAATATTGATAGAGCATGAGTTGCGATTGCACGAGCAGTTACATGAAATACTGCTGGTAAAAGCTCACCGGCTATCTTATACATATTTGGAATCATAAGAAGCAATCCTTGTGAAGCTGTATAAGTTGTAGTTAATGCTCCGCCTTGAAGTGATCCATGTACTGCACCAGCTGCTCCGGCTTCAGATTGCATTTCAGCTACTTTAACTGGTTGATTAAACATATTTTTCTTTCCATGGGCTGACCATTCATCAACCCCCTCTGCCATAGGCGTAGAAGGAGTTATTGGATATATTGCAGCTACCTCAGTAAAATTATAGGAAGCATATGCTGCGGCTTGGTTTCCGTCCATTGTTTTTGTGACTTTTTGCATTAGACTAGTCCTCCTCTTCTATTTTTATAGAAAATCATAATTTAGTTATCTCATTTATTATTTGAAAATTGAGGAAAAGTATACATATTTCTGATAAGCCATATGCTTTATTTAGCAATAAGTTTTATTAAAACGTAGCAGAAAAAGTCCGTTAGGTTGTATAAAAATTGTTTTTAATTTTATGTAATAACTAATCAAGCGGAAATATAAGCAAAATTAGCAATACTGTAACGTAATGATATTCAGCAGTATTAGAGCTTGGAAAAAGTATGAATAAAATCTTTATACAATCTTTATACGGAGGAAAAAAGTCTTAATCCAATCTTTATATTATGGGGAGTATTATTCATATATGAGATATGAATAATGAAAGGAGAAGAATGGTGTTGGATTTTATTTTTATAACATCTTTATTTGCGGGATTTTTTTCTATCATACTATTTGCTAATTGGTGTGAAAAACAAACTAACAAGTAAAAGAAAATAAATGGGGGAATATATATGTTAATTTTAGCTGTAATTATAATTTTTCTTTTTGGATATTTGAGTTATGCACTATTCAATCCAGAAAAATTTTAGAATTATTGGTAGTAAAATTAGGAGGAATAATTTATGGATTGGTTACAAATAATAATAACTTTACTGCTTTTCATGGCAATAATAGTGCCAACTGGAAAGTACTTATATTATGTTAGCACTGGTAATAAAATGATTGGAGACAAGCTATTTAATAGAATTGATAATCTTATTTATAAGATATGTGGAATAAGTAAAGATGAGGAAATGAAGTGGAAAGAATACGTATTTTCTATTATAGCAGTAAATGCTGTTATGGTATTTATAGGATATATAATACTTAGAGTTCAGGGACTTCTGTTTTTAAACCCAAATGGTATAGATGGAATGGAGCAGAGTTTATCGTTTAACACTATTATAAGTTTTATGACGAACACAAATCTTCAAGATTATAGTGGAGAATCTGGACTTTCTCATTTAAGTCAAATGGTAGTTATTATATTTATGATGTTCACATCAGCAGCAACAGGATTTGCAGCAGCTCTTGCTTTCATGAGAGGAATAATTGGAAAAGGATCAATGGGAAACTTTTTTGTAGATTTAACAAGAATTACAACAAGAGTGTTATTACCTTTTTCAATAATAATAGGAATTTTATTAGTATCTCAAGGAGTACCACAAGCTTTATCAGGAACTAAAACTGTTACTACAATAGAAGGAAAAATGCAAGATATAGCAATTGGACCTGTGGCAGCACTTGAAGCAATAAAGCATATAGGAACCAATGGTGGAGGCTTCTTTGGAGCAAATTCAGCACATCCTTTTGAAAATCCTACGCCGTTAACAAATTTAATAGAGTTATTATCTATGATGATGCTTCCAGGAGCTCTGGTTTTCACTTTTGGTTTAATGTTAAAAAATAAAAAACAAGGATGGGCAATATTCGGTGCAATGGCAGGGTTATTTATTATAGCACTTCCGATATGCTACTTTGCAGAAAAGGCAGGAAATCCAGCTTTGGCACATATAGGATTGAGCCAGGCTATGGGTAACATGGAAGGTAAAGAAGTTAGATTTGGAATAGGCCAGTCTTCCTTGTTTACTACAGTAACTACAGCTTTTACAACAGGAACTGTAAACAATATGCATGATTCATTAACGCCAATAGGCGGAGCTGTTGCTCTTATGAATATGATGCTTAATGTTATATTTGGTGGTAAAGGTGTAGGATTTATGAACATGATAATGTATGCAATACTTACAGTCTTCTTATGTGGACTTATGGTAGGAAGAACACCGGAATTTTTATCAAAGAAGCTTGAAGGAAAGGAAATTAAGCTTATAGCTCTGGCTATAATAATTCATCCATTGTTAATATTGATGTTTTCAGCGCTCGCTTTAATTATGCCGCAAGGACTTTCAGGAATATCAAATCCTGGCTTCCATGGATTGTCTCAAATAGTTTATCAATTTGCCTCATCTGCAGCTAATAATGGCTCTGGCTTTGAAGGTCTAGGGGATAATACTATATTTTGGAATACTACGGCAGGAATAGTTATGTTTTATGGAAGATATTTATCAATTATAATTCTTCTTTCAGTAGCGGGATCTCTGGCAGCTAAAAGAAGTATACCGGCGACAGCAGGAACTTTTAGAACTGATAATATAATGTTTACAGTAATGTTAATTGCTATTGTTTTAATAATTGGAGCTTTAACATTTTTACCAGCTATAGCTCTTGGACCGGTAGCAGAACATTTAACCTTGTGGCATTAATTATTATGAAATTAGAAGGCAGGGAGAAAATAATATGAATGATAATAAAAAGGAATCTAAATTTATTACGAAAGAGATATTGAATGAAGCAATAATAGAATCTTTTAAGAAGTTGAATCCCCAATATATGATAAAAAATCCTGTTATGTTTGTGGTTGAGGTAGGTTTTGTCATAACTTTAGTTCTTACCATTGTACCAGGATTATTTGGAGATAAAGGTAATAACCTTGTAGTCTATAATTTTATAGTATCAGTGATACTTTTTATAACAGTACTTTTTGCAAATTTTGCTGAAGCAGTAGCAGAAGGACGAGGAAAAGCTCAGGCTGAAAATTTAAAGAAAATGAAAAAAGATACTGTGGCAAAACTTTTAAACCCAGATGGAACCACTAAAATTATAAATGCTAATGAGTTAAAAAGAGGAGATGTAGTTTTAGTTGAAAATGGGGATATAATTCCAAATGATGGTGAAGTTGTTGATGGTATAGCTTCTGTGGATGAATCAGCTATAACAGGTGAATCAGCGCCTGTTATGAAGGAACGTGGAGGAGACTTTGCATCAGTTACAGGTGGAACAAAGGTTGTAAGTGACTGGCTAAAAATTGAGATAACAGCGACTCCTGGTGAATCATTCTTAGATAAAATGATTTCCCTTGTTGAAGGAGCCTCAAGGCAGAAGACTCCAAATGAAATTGCTCTTAACACTATACTCGTAAGTTTAACAATTATATTTCTTGTAGTAATAGTTGCACTTTATCCAATGGCTCATTATTCTGGAGTTGCAATTTATATTTCTACATTAATTGCACTTCTTGTATGTTTAATACCTACAACCATTGGAGGGTTATTATCAGCTATAGGTATTGCAGGTATGGATAGGGTAACAAAATTTAATGTTATCGCAATGTCGGGAAAAGCAGTAGAAGCCTGTGGAGATGTTGATACAATGCTTCTTGATAAGACTGGAACTATCACTTTTGGTAACAGACTTGCAGCAGAATTCATACCAGTTGGAAAAGCCGATAAGATGGACTTGATAAATTATTCTGTGATATGTTCTTTAAAAGATGACACTCCAGAAGGAAAATCAATTGTTGACCTTGGAAAGAAACTGGCCTCTACTGTTAAGGCAGAAGAATATGAAGCTTTAGAATTTATTGAGTTTACAGCTCAAACAAGGATGAGTGGAATAAACTTGCAAAATGGCTCCAAGGTAAGAAAAGGAGCTTCTGATGCCATAAAAAATAGAATAAAAGAGATGGGCGGAAATATTCCCAAAGATTTAGAGGATGCAGTAAATGGCGTTTCAAAACTTGGAGGAACGCCGTTAGTAGTTTGTGTAGATGACAAAATATATGGGGTCATATACCTTAAAGATACTGTTAAACCTGGTCTTGTTGAAAGATTTCAAAGACTTAGAGAAATTGGAATAAAGACAGTTATGTGTACTGGAGATAATCCTTTAACTGCTGCAACTATTGCTAAAGAAGCTGGCGTTGATGAATTTATTGCTGAATGTAAACCAGAGGATAAGATCGCTGCAATTAAAAAAGAACAAGATCAAGGTAAACTCGTAGCAATGACAGGCGATGGAACTAATGATGCACCAGCCCTAGCACAGGCAGATGTAGGACTTGCAATGAATAGTGGAACTACAGCAGCTAAGGAAGCAGCTAATATGGTTGATTTGGATTCAGATCCAACAAAAATTCTTGAAGTGGTTGAAATTGGAAAGCAGCTTTTAATTACAAGAGGAGCGTTAACAACTTTTAGTATAGCTAATGACGTAGCTAAATACTTTGCAATTATTCCAGCTATTTTTACTGTAGCTATACCTGAAATGCAGGTTATGAATGTAATGGGACTTTCGACACCATATAGTGCTATACTATCAGCGCTTATATTTAATGCAATAATAATACCATTACTTATACCAATAGCAATGAAAGGGGTAAAGTACAAACCGATGAAGGTAGAAACTATGCTTCTTAGAAATATGCTTATTTTCGGAGGTGGAGGAGTACTTGTTCCGTTCATAGGAATTAAGGTGATTGATATGATTATTACTCCGTTAGTTAGAATTCTTAATATTGGTTAGTTTAAATAATTTGTAGTTCATGTCTTTAGGTTATCCTGTAGTAAATAACTAATTATAATAATATACAGTATGTATTTCAAGATAAAAGGAGATTTTTATATGAAAATAATTAAAAAATCTATTCTTATAAGTATTACGTTTATGGTACTTTGTGGGCTTATATATCCTCTATTTATGACAGGAATAAGCCAGTTACTATTTAATAACAAAGCTAATGGTAGTATGGTAAGCTTAGATGGTAAAGAAGTTGGATCAGAATTTATAGGACAAAACTTTACAGATCCAAGATTCTTTAGAGGAAGAGTTTCAGCTGTAAATTACAACACTTATACAGAGGCAGATACTGTGCCAGATGAAAGTGGAAAAGCAGCATACAGCGGAGTAGGATCAGGCTCTCAAAATTTAGCTCCATCGAGTAATGCGCTTAAAGAAAGAGTTCAGAAAGATATGGATGATTTTTTAGCAGCTAATCCTGGAGTTAAGAAAGAAGATATCCCAACAGATTTACTTACAAGCTCAGGTTCAGGATTAGATCCTAGTATAAGTCCTGAAGCAGCAAGAATTCAAATACCGGCAGTTTCAAAGGCATCTGGAATAAGTGAAATAGATCTTCAAAAAATAGTTGATAAGTGTACTGAAGGTAGGACACTTGGAATATTTGGTGAGCCGAGAGTAAATGTACTAAAAGTCAATATCGAAATGGCTTCACTTTTAAGTACAAAGTAATTTGAGCTTTGAGCTCATTTCACTTTTATATTGTTATTGGATAATATATAATTTCATTAGGCAGAAGGCACAATCAAAAAAATAATAAACCAATATGCTTGTCTATTATTTTCTTTCATGTGCCTAAGGTAAAATTAAAGAGATGTTAGGAGTGATTTAAATAGATATAAATGAAAGACCAGATCCACAGTATCTTTTAAATCAAGTAAAAAAAGAAGAGAATGAGTATTCAAGAGGAAAATTAAAAATATTTTTTGGTTATGCAGCAGGGGTTGGTAAGAGCTATGCTATGCTGATGGAAGCGCATGATATGAAGAAATTAGGCTACGATGTAGTAATAGGTTATATAGAACCACATGCAAGACCAGAAACTATGACCTTGCTAAATGGAATTGAGAATATAGGAAATAGAATCATTGAGTACAAAGGGATAACCTTAAAAGAATTTGATCTTGATAGGGCTCTTATTCGAAAACCTGAAATCATACTAGTAGACGAACTAGCGCATACCAATGCTGGTGAACAAAGGCACAGAAAAAGATGGCAGGATATAGAGGAACTTTTAGAAGCAGGAATAAATGTTTATACGACTTTAAATGTTCAGCATATAGAAAGCTTAAATGATATAGTTGGGAGCATAACTAATATTTCCGTTAGAGAAAGAATTCCAGATAAAATATTTGATGAGGCCGATAAAGTAGAATTAATTGATATTGAACCAGATGAGCTTTTGAAAAGATTTAGTGATGGGAAAGTCTATAATAAGGAACAAACAACAAAAGCAGTGAATAACTTTTTTACTAAAAATAATTTATTTGCACTTAGGGAAATTGCATTAAGGAGAACTGCTGATAGAGTAAATTATGAGGTGGAAAGTGTAAGGCTGTCAAAAGGCCAAATAACCGTAATGCCAACAGCTGATGCAATACTTGCTTGCATTTCTTCATCACCATCTTCTTCAAGAGTTATAAGAACAGCAAGAAGAATGGCTGAAGCACATCATTCAAAATGGATAGCATTTTATGTAGAAACAACGAAATCAAAAAATTTAAGCAAAAAGGATAAGGAAAGTTTAAGCGCAAATTTTAGTCTGGCAGAAGAGCTAGATGGAGAAATAGTAACTGTATATAGCGATAATATAGTTGAACAAATAATTCAATATGCAAAGTTTAGAAATGTTACAAAGATTATAATAGGAAAAAATCATAAAAAACCAAATAATTTTTTTCATATTTATGCTAGAGATATAGTTGATAGATTGATGGAGTCTAATTCATATATAGACGTTTATGTTATACCTAATTCAACATTTAATAAAGAAAAAGAAAAGACCGTAAAAAGAAAAAGAGTAAGGTTTAATATTTCGTGGAAAGAAATATTAACAGCTAGTTTAATAATGATTATAGCCACAATAATCTCATTATTCATAGACTATATAGGTTTCAGAGAAGCAAATATAATCATGATTTTTATTTTGGGTGTAATTATAGTGAATATGAAAACAAGGGGATATCTTTTAGGGTTTATATGTTCAATTATAAGTATATTTTTATTTAATTTTCTTTTTACAGATCCAAGATATTCTCTTGAAGTTTATGATAAAAGCTACTTAGCAACCTTTCCAATAATGTTAATAGTAACATTCACAATTGGTACTCTTACAAGTAAGATACAAAGGGAAGCACAAAATTCCTTATCGAGGGAGAACACAACACAAATTTTATATAGAGTAAGTAGAAAATTACTAAGTGCAACAGGAACGGCAGATGTAGTGGGAATAGGGATAAAATATTTATCTAGATTATTAGAAAGAACAGTTATTTGTTACTTAGTTCAAGAAAATAAATTAACAGCACCTTTTATTTACACTGCTACTAAAGGTGAGAAAGATCGGACATTGCTAAATAAAGAGGAAGAAGCTGTTGCATATTGGACATTATTAAATGATAAAGAGTCAGGTGCGGGAACTAATACTTTCTATGGAGCAAAGGGATATTATATGCCTCTGAAAAGTCATAATAAAGTATTGGGTGTGTTAGGGGTTTCTTGTATTAATGGAAACTTAAAGCCAGAACAAAAATTTATTTTTGAAACTGTAGCCAGCCAAATATATATTGCTTTAGATAGAGAGATTCTTGCTGAAACTCAGAAGAATTCAAAGTTAGAAATTGAAAGTGAGAGATTAAGAAGCAATCTTTTAAGATCAATTTCTCATGATTTAAGAAGCCCCCTTGCAGGGATAAAAGGAGCAATAAGCACTATCATTGAAACAGGAGAACTTTTATCTAAAGATACTAAAGATGAACTTTTTCGAGGTATTTATGATGATACTGAATGGCTTATAAGGCTGGTAGAAAATTTACTTAGCATGACTCGATTTGAAGGCGGAAACATGAAAATTAAAAGGAATCTGGAACTCGTAGAAGAAGTTGTATATGAAGCAGTTCAAAGAACTTCAAAACGATTGAAGGATCATGAGATAAAGGTAACAGTTCCAGAAGAGGTTATAATGGTACCTATGGATGGGAATTTAATTGAGCAAGTTCTTATAAATCTTTTTGATAATGCTATTAAGTTTACACCTGAGGAGGCTTTAATTGAGGTCAAAGTATATGAGGAAGTAGAAAATGTTATATTTGAGGTGATGGATAGTGGGATAGGAATATCAGAAGAAATATTACCACATATATTTGATAGATTTTTTACAAATGGGGATAAAATATCTGATTCAAGAAGAGGTGTTGGACTCGGGCTTGCAATTTGTAAATCTATAGTTGAAGGGCATGGGGGAAAAATCAGTGCATGGAACAAAGATGAAGGAGGAGCAATTTTTAGATTTAATATTCCAAAGGAGGGGAAGGTAGATGGATAATAAGCCATATATTCTTGTAGTAGAAGATGATAGACCGATAAGAAATTTCATAACAGCATCATTAAAAGCACAAGGATTTAATTATATAGAAACAGAGAAGGGAATTGAAGCTATCGCGCTTTCTATGTCTCATAAACCGGATTTAATAATATTGGATTTAGGGCTTCCGGATATTGATGGAATCAATGTTATTACAAAAGTAAGAGAGTGGTCTAAGATACCTATAATAATAGTTTCGGCAAGAGAAAATGAAAGGCAGAAAATTGAAGCTTTAGATAAAGGGGCAGATGACTATTTGACGAAGCCTTTTGGAATTGGAGAATTATTAGCAAGGATTAGAGTATCTTTAAGGCACAGCATAATAAATACCTCTGAAAATAAAAATACAGAAATATTTAAGGTTAAAGGATTAGTTATTGATTTTAATAGAAGAAAAGTTAATATAGATGATGAGGACATACATCTAACTCCTATAGAATATAAAATAATGGCACTGCTCTGTAAATATGCAGGGAAAGTATTAACTCATAATTTCATTATTAATGAAATTTGGGGAGCAGCTTTAGGCAATGAAACTCAATCGCTTAGGGTTTTTATGGCAAGTCTTAGAAGAAAAATAGAAAAGAATCCAGCACAGCCACAATATATTTATACAGAAGTTGGTGTTGGATACAGGCTGATAGATGATTAGTTATGAAGATAAAAGCTTATCCTAATTTTTTTTGGGGAGAAGCTTTTGTTTTTTTTGCAGTCTAGTACTAAAGATTTTAGGAATATAGGCATTTGAGAATTAAGATTAGATTACAAGATATTATATTAGAAAATAATAATTAGAAAAAAATCTCTAATTATTTAGAAGAAATGAGTTTCATGTTTTAAACTACTTTAATTTGTGAAGACAATTCAGTTATTATTAAGAATATTTCATTCCAGTTATTAACCCTAGTTATTTTATTATTTAAAGGTTTCCTGTTATAATTTGTATCCATAAGAAGAACGTTGAACCCTGCCTCTGATAACTGAATTGCATTATTGTAGTTATCTTCAATAAAAATATTACAATCTAATTCGTTTGCTTTGTCAACCTTGTAGTGGCTACCCAAAACAAATAAGTTATCATAAGGTATTTCATTGTTTCTTAAAAATAGATGAGTTAGCGTTTTTAGCTCTAAATCTCTAGCTGTCACAAAATATATATTATGAAATTGATGCAATGCAGTTATAACAATCTTAGCTCCATCTCTTAGTTCTTGGCTTGAGTGGATTTTAAACTTATTTTTATCATAGAAATCATCATATTCCTGCCTTTTTATACCCATAACTTCATGAATTTCATATTCTGTCACTTGATCCTCGGTTATATTCTTATTAAAATATTCATTCGCCATATCTAGCCAGTCATAAGCATTGGTTATCGTTCCGTCGATATCAATACAGATATTTAAAGTATTCATTTTATTTATATCTCCTTTATTAATTATTAAGATTAAAAGACTTCCATAAGGTTATTCTAAGAATAAGAATTATTTATTAGACTATGCAATTAGAATTAAATATCATTTTACTTAAGTAATTTAATTAAGTCTCACGAAAGCAATAGTTAGTAGGGAATATTCATGCATACAATAATAAAATAAAACTACTTTGAGGAAGTAAAGAATGATTAAATTCTTCATAGATATAGTATATTAATAAAAAGCTAAAATAACATTAAAGCTGTGTTAATGTTGTGTTATTTTTATTAATAGTAAAGTAATGTTCATTTATTATAGTGATAAGTTTAACTTCTTTTTAACATTTCTTTAAGATTTTATATGCAGAAACTTAACAATTTTATTTTATTATATGAATATATAGATTAGAAAGGTTGTATTTAAAAGAATGTAGTTAAATAAATAATTATATTTAGTATAACTATTATGGCATTATATAAAAAGATAGAAATAAGAGGTATAATTACAGTAAAAGATAAATAAATTTTAAGTACAACCTTGGATAGAATAGTTTGATGTAATTTTAATACTATAACAACAATTAATGTGTACAAACTCAATATATTTACCATTAACTTTATGTAATAATGAAATTTAATTTCAAAAGTAAAAGGATGGTGGAATGCTATGACTCCAAAAGAACTAACTCAAAAAACAGTCAAGGATATAATTAAAAGAAGAAAGAAAGCTGAAGATGAAATTAAAGCTTATCAGAGTGAACAAACTGCAAAGAAAATGAGGAACTGGAGTGTTAGAGTTGGAGGAAGTAGATGGTGATAATTTAAATGTACATCTAAGATATGGATTGGATAATAAATAAAGTTGCCAGCAATAGGTAGCTTTATTTATTATTTACCGCGTAACTTATAGTGTATTTAGAATACCTAAATTTTTTTTCTGTATTTATCCATGGTTAGTGTTAAAAAGTATAGATTGAAGGGTGAAATAAAAAAATAGTAATATCATGGAGCAGGTATATCGAACCTGGTACGTTTTGTATAGTATCATGATTTAAAGTATATAATTTTAATAAAGATAAGTATTTAGAGCAATAATTGTTGAGTTGGGTTTTAATTGGGAAGTTGTAGATATAAATAATGCATTAAATTTTTAGGAGATAGGGTTACATAATTAGCCCTTAAATAAGAAGTGAAGTTAAAATAAGACTGTATTAGGAAAAGTGAATTAATATAGTGTAATTAAAGTTATAATTAATTTCTCTAAAATAGAGTTACAACTGTCAATTTCAAATTGTTAATATAAGATTTAAAGGAGAGAGAAAGAATGTCGGTAAAGGTTAAGTTTATAAGTGAAGTGGAAGTTAAAGATGAGAAGAAGGTTTTAAAAGCTGCTAAAAATGCTAGGATAAAAATTAATGATTCATGTGAAGGAAAAGGAAAGTGTGGAAAGTGTGTTATTAGGGTTATAGAGGGAAGACTTTCTGAACCAACTAAAGAAGAATTAAAAGTTCTAGGGAAAGAAAAAATTGATGATGGCTACAGATTGGCATGCCAAACTCGTATACTTGAGGATTCAGTAATAGAGATAATCGATAGCGAAGATGTAAAGGCTAAAAAAGATAATAAGTGCGGTGCTTTAAAGGTTAAAGATAATGATAAAATAAAATTACGCCAAGAAGATATAGATACTAATGATAAAGTAGAAGCTTCTGAAACCAAAGAGGCGAAAATTAAGATAGATAGTGATGATAATAATGGAGAACATAAGAAATATAGCAAAGACACAGTAAAAAAGAATAAAAAATCAGCTAAATAGAATACAAAGTGGTAAAAGTACATAAATAAAAATACAAGTTAAATTATTAAGGATAGATTTAGTGAAATTATTTGTTTTAAAATAAGGCTTTGAAATGTTATTGAGTAACATTTCAAAGCCTTATTATTTGCAACTTTATATAATAAACTAAAAAATTATGAGTGAGTAAAAATGAGAAGAATTTTAACACGTTTTTTACACGGAAATAAGTGTTAATTAATAATGAAGTAATACACTTAATAATGTAAATAAATAGATTTTAAAGGATAGGTGAAAGAATGTATACTAGAAATTTACTGTCTTATAATAGCAAGTCTAATATAGATACCGTAATTATAAGAAAAATTAATCTAATAAAAATGCTTTCTCTCCTGTTAGTGTTGATTATTTTTTTAACAAGTATAGTAAGTCTTTATAATTTTTTAAAATGTATCAGTAGTAGTAGCCTCACAGTTGATGATTTTAAAACTGATATAAGTATGCTTAGTGAAACGGTAAATATTCTTGAGACAGAAAAAACATCAAATGAGAACCTTGAAATAAATCATTTTGGGTCTGATGGTAAAATAGTTGCTGCTAGTGAAATTAGAACAGACTTAGCGGCAGCTTTAATTAAAATTGGAGATATGGATAACGATAAAAAGTTATCAGATGAGGAAATTACAGAACTTGGGGTGATGAAATTGGATACCAAAGCTATCCAAAAAGAACTTAGGGAATTTCAATTTAATTTAAGATCATCAGACCATAATCTGAAAAATTTTATTGTTATAACAAAGGGAAAATATGCAGGAACAATACTTTATAATGGACCTTTAAAATTTATTGATGATGAACATAAGCGTTATTTTGGATTAGAATTATGGATGGATATTAAATAATTTTCAAATTTTAGAGTACTTTGAGAGTGATATATTTATATTATTCAAAAACTAACATCAAATTTAAATATTATTAATTTCGACATATATATTTAATAAGTTTATTATATAAGATATAATAAATGATAAATTTATCTTTGTGTAGGCATAGGAGAAATATATGGAGAATTATGTGGATTTTATTAATAAAGCTTGGGAAGACTTTATTTCTACGGGAAATGTCAATCCTAAGGTGAGAAGTGAAATTGGTGATTCATGGATAAGATGCATGAACTATGGCGTTGATCCTTATGATGGTAAGGGCCATGTTAGACATTCTAATATAAATGAATTAATTAATAAAAATAATGAACTTATATCTGTAGCTAGGCCTGTTATGGAAAGTATTTATAGCATGGTTCGAGGATCAGGATTTGCATTATTTTTAACAGATAAAGATGGATATATAATAGACGTAATAGGCGATAACGATATAATGAAGAGAATTGAGGAATTAAATTTTCTGAAGGGTGAATTATGGTCAGAAAATGTAGTTGGAACTAATGCTATAGGGACGGCTTTATATCTTGGTAAACCAGTGCAGACTATAGGAGCAGAACACTATGGGGTAAATCAGCACTCATGGACCTGTTCTGCATCTCCTATTTATGATGAAGATGATAATTTAATTGGATGTATAAATATGTCTGGAAATTATTATAATGCACATTCTCATACATTAGGTATAGTAACTGCTGCGGCGCAATCAATACAGAAGCAGATGGCATTGGCTATTTCATATAAGTTACTTAATGTGACATTTGATTCCATATCAGAAGGTATGATAGTTATTAATGAGTATATGAAAGTTAAAAGAATAAACGGACGAGCCTTAAAAATTCTAAATATATCATTGGAAGAAGCAATGAATATGAATATTAATGAAGTACTAAATGGCGTCGACTTTCACAAATTATTGCAAGAAAAAAATAAATCTTTAAATAATATAGAATGGGATTTTTCCATAAATAATGACATAATAAAATGTGTTATAAATGTCTTACCATTAAATAAAAATGGCAAGAGCAGTGGTATGGTAATAACTTTTACAGAAGTTAAAATTGTGCATAAGCTAGTAAATAAGTTTGTAGGGTATAAAGCTCAATATGAATTTAAAGATATTATAACAACAAGCAAAGAAATGGAAAATATGATAGCTTTCGCTAAAAAGGCTTCAAAAAGTGACTGCAATATACTAATACAGGGAGAAAGCGGTACTGGTAAAGAGCTGATTTCTCAGTCAATACACAATTATAGTGATAGGGCTAGAGGACCCTTTGTCGCTGTAAATTGTGCATCAATACCTAGCGAATTAGTTGAAAGTGAATTATTTGGGTATGAAAAGGGTGCTTTTACTGGAGCGTCAAAAGAAGGACATCCAGGTAAGTTTGAATTAGCAGATGGGGGGACAATTTTCCTTGATGAAATTGGTGAGCTACCATTAGATATTCAAAGTAAGCTTCTTAGGGTTTTAGATAACGGAAAGATCGTTAGAGTCGGTGGGACTTATGAGAAACAACTAAATGTTAGAGTTATTGGTGCTACTAATAGGATATTGAAAAATGAAATAAGAAGGAAAAACTTTAGAGAGGATTTATATTATAGATTAAGTGTAATGGAAATAAAGACCATTCCATTACGAGAAAGAAAAGATGATATAGATGTACTTGTAAATGATTTTGTTCAAAGGCTAAACATAAAAAACAAAAATAAGATTATAACTGTAAGTAAGGAATACATTGATAAGTTAAAGAAATATGATTGGGACGGAAATATAAGAGAACTTAAGAATGTTGTTGAGCGGGATTATTACTTAAGCGAAGATGAAATAATGAATATAGATATAAATAATTTAGATTATAATAATATGACACAGACTTTGAAGGAGGAACCTCTAAACCAAGAGGAGATTAAAATAGTTCCTCTTGATGTATTAGAAGAGAATGCTATAAGGGATGCTATAAAAAAATGTGATGGAAATCTTCAACTAACATCTAAATTGCTAAGTATAGGAAGAGCAACTTTATATAGAAAGATAAAAAAATATCATATAGATGTATCAAAATGAGAAAATAAAAATCTGTGTATCAAAATGAGAAAATAAAATGTATCGTTTTGATACATTTTTCTTTTATAGTTAATAGTTTTTATATAAAATCATACTATAAATAATAGGTAAAATAAAATTATATCAAGCAAATAACCTAAATAACTCAAAAAAATATAATCTTAGTCATAACTTGGCATGGAAATTGCTTAATAAAATATATGTGAATTAATTAACAATTTATCCAAGGAGGAGTTTTAAGATGAAAGCAGCATTATGGTATGCAAAGAAAGATGTTAGAGTAGAGGAAATTGAAGAACCTAAAGTTACAGTTAATGGTGTAAAGATTAAAGTAAAATGGTGTGGAATATGTGGATCAGACTTACATGAATATTTAGGGGGACCTATATTTATACCAGTAGGACAACCTCACCCATTAAGTGGGACAACAGCTCCAGTAGTTCTAGGACATGAATTTTCGGGAGATGTCGTTGAAGTTGGTCCTAATGTAAAGAATTTTAAACCAGGAGATAGAGTAATAGTTGAACCTATAGTTGCATGTGGAAAATGTCCAGCGTGCTTAGAAGGAAAATATAATTTATGTTCATCATTAGGTTTCCATGGACTTTGCGGAAGTGGTGGAGGACTTGCTGAATATACAGTTTTCCCAGAAGAATTCGTACATAAGATACCAGATGAAATGTCATACGAACAAGCTGCTTTAGTTGAGCCAATGGCAGTAGCATTACATTCTATTAGAATTGGTAATTTTAGAACAGGTGATACTGCGTTAGTGCTAGGATCTGGTCCAATAGGACTTGCAACTATTGAGTGCTTAAAAGCAGCTGGGGCAAAATTAATAGTAGTATTACAAAGAAAATCTATAAGACAAGAGTATGCTAAAAGAGCAGGGGCAGATGTAGTATTAGATCCTAATGAAGTAAATATAGCAGAGGAAGTTAAGAAGCTTACTAACGGATTGGGAGTTGACGTGGCGTTTGAAACTACAGGAGCTCAAATAGGCTTTGATACAGGTATAGATAGCTTAAAGTTTGAAGGAACTTTAGTTGTAACTAGCATATGGGAAAATGATGTTAAATTTAATCCTAATGTATTAGTATTTACTGAGAAGAAAATCATTGGAACATTAGCATACAGACATGAATTCCCAGCAACTATGGCTCAAATGAAAGATGGAAGAATAAAAGCAGAAGGATATGTAACAAAGAAAATACATTTAGATGATATAGTTGAAGAAGGGTTTGGAGCATTAACAGGTCCAGAAAAGAAGAAACATGTTAAGATATTAGTATCGCCAGACAAAGAACTTGTATCTAAATCTTAATCTATATAGAATTTGCAATTAGCAATAAAGATATTAAATAGTACTTATAGATAAAGTATATTCTCGCAAGAACAAAAATTATACTAAGATTCAGATGAATAGAAAAAATCATCTGAATCAAGTTTACTTGGTTAAATTAGGAGGAACGTAAATGTATAAAATAGTGAACAAAAAGGAGCTTACAAATAATATATTCTCAATGGATATAGAAGCTCCAAGAGTAGCAAAATCTGCAAAGCCTGGACAATTTATTATTATAAAAAATGATGAAAAAGGTGAAAG